>NZ_MSXW01000049.1 GCF_001945445.1 Pseudomonas sp. PA27(2017) | reverse complement strand
GGGATTTCGACGGCCGCATCACCGCGCCGCTGCACGGGTTCGAGAATGCCGACGACTACTACCGACGCGCCTCGAGCCGCTATTACCTGGGCCGTATCCAGACGCCGACACTGATGATCCAGTCCAGCGACGATCCGTTCGTCTATCCCCACAGCCTACCCGAAGCCAGTGAGCTGGCCGATTGCATCCGCTTCGAGCTGCACGCCAAGGGCGGCCATGTGGGCTTCGTCGACGGCTCGCCACGCCGACCCGGCTATTACCTGGAGCGCCGCATACCGCAGTGGCTGGCCGAAGCCTCCCCGCTCACGGCTTCTCGGGCGTTTCCAACAGATCGCTGAGCGCATGCAGATCCCTCTCATCCAGGCTGCCTACCGCCGCCTTGAGGCGCAGTTGCGCCAGCAGCGTGTCGTAACGCGCCCGGGACAGCTGTTGCACGATTTCGCTGTACTGGCTCTGCACCTCCAGCACATCGATGCTGGTGCGCATACCCACCCGGTAGCCCAGACGATTGGCCGCGAGGGCCGAGTCGGCGGACAGCGTCGCCGCCTCCAGAGCACGAACGCGCCCCAGACCGCCAACGACGCCGAGCCAGGCGTGGCGCGTATCGAGCTCGGCGGCACGCCTGGCATCATCCAGCGCCGCCTCTGCCTGTATGAGCAACGCCTGGGCCTCGCGCACAGCGGCACTTGTCCTTCCGCCGGCATACAACGGCATGCTCAGACGTAACCCCAAGCTAGCTGACTCGCTACGCTCAGTGGCAATATTGGGACGCTCCTGCATGCTTTGACTGGCGACCAGGTCGAGGGTCGGCAAGTGTTCCGCCCGGCGGCTGCTGATCTCATAACGCGCCACCTCCAGCAACAGGGCCTGTTCCTGGATCGCAAGATTCCCCTGCCTGCTAGCCTCTATCCACGCGTCCATGGCCTCGGGTTGCGGCCGCTGGAGCATTACCCCCTCGCGTACACCGCACAACCTGCCAGGCTGTCTGCCGGTAATTCGGGCCAATGCATGAACGGCCAGTTGCTGATCGTTCTCGGCCTCGATCAGTTGCGCCGTGACCCGATCGAAACTCGCCTGGGCCTCGTGCACATCGGCGATACTGACGTTGCCCCCTTAATCAATAGCGGCTTCTTCTCTTGAAATTCACGTATAAATTTCTCTTTTGATATATTGAGCGATACGGGCATAAAAATTCATGCAGCAATTGAAATTTCAAGTTAACGGTTAACGAACAGGGATAATGTTATATTCCCCAAGATCACTGCAAGCGGAAGCAAAAAAAGTGAAGGGAAAAGACTTTTCTTGTTGTACTTCCACACTCCTGCACACAGGATCATCCTGTAAATGCAAAATAAAAACCCCATATAAAACAGAATCAACAAAGACAAAAGAACCGCACTGTGCGTTGTACCCGCCATAAGCTCGACCCCGAACAATTCATAGAACCAGCCATCTACCCCAACCATACGAACACCTCAATACTTAATGAGCAACCTACAATCCATGGAGAATTATCACGCCTTTAATAAATTATAAATATCCCATAATTTGTCGCTCCCCTGCGACACGCGTCGGAGCCCTCATAAATTGACTATGGACGTACGACAAGACTAAACATCGAGAAACGTTATTCAATCGCTCTCACTGTCGCGTCCATACATCCCCCTCCGCATCCGCCAACACTTCGACGAAACCGTTCAGATTCAGGTGCCTAGCGATGGCGCTGTTGACCTGCTACAGCGTGACATCCGCGAATGCCTGGTTGCGCTCGCTCCAGCTCCTGCTCGTCGATGCCATATTCGATCAAACGTGTAACTTCCTCCCTGACGATATCGGCCAGGCGCTGGCCATCATCTCTGGGGTAATCGGCCTGGATGGTCAGCCAGTTGGCATTGTCGAAGGTCGCCACTTTGAGCGAGCTACGGATGTCGTAGCTGAGGTTTTCCCGTTCGCGCAGGCGCTGGCTCAGGCGCGAGACCAGTGGCTTGCGCCCGAGGATGTGTTCGGCGACGAACAGCGCCGGGTCGTCTTCGGGACTGGCTCTGGCGTTGAGGTCGAAGTGCAGGCGCCCCAGGTAGTGGCCGGTCTGGGGCGCACGGGCATAGTCGCTGTGGCTGTTCCAGGCGCCGAACAGGCGCTGCAGTTGCTGGCGCAGCGCATGCGCCTCGAAGTCGCCGGACAAGGCAAACTCGCTACGATTGGCGCCATAGAAGTCGCGGTGGAACGCCTGTACATCGTCTCGGCTCAACCGCTTGAGTACGGCGAGCCGCTGCCTTGGCTCGACGTGACGGCGCATGTCGCCGACGGGCCAGGGCGCGGCATGGAGATTCAGGTGCAGGGCCGCGACCTCCGCCGGCTGGCCGAGTGGCATCATGCAGACACTCTGCCACCTGCACGCCAAGCATCCCCTGGCGCCACTGTTTGCGGTGGGCTACTCGCTGGGCGGCAACGTGCTGCTCAAGTACCTGGGGGAAACTGGCGCGGACAGCGGCCTGCAAGGCGCCGCCGCGGTTTCGGTACCGTTTCGCCTGGACCAGTGTGCCGACCGGATCGACGTCGGCTTCTCGCGGGTCTACCAGGCGCATTTCATGCGCGCCATGGTCGCCTACGTGAAGGACAAGCAGCGCCTGTTCGCCCACCAGGGCCAGGCCGATCGCCTGT
>NZ_MSXW01000048.1 GCF_001945445.1 Pseudomonas sp. PA27(2017) | reverse complement strand
GTCCACCCTTGTATCTCGACTACAGCCTTTCAGTGAGGTTATGGTTCCCGACTGATCATCGGGGGGAGGAGCTGCAAGCCGTGTCCACCCTTAAGCCTTGAGCTTGCGACGTAGATTGCGCTGCGCCCCTCCACACTCATCCGCTAAGTCCGAACGGTATCCAGAGCTTCGAGCTCGCATCAGCAAGGTTGGACGGATGCAGTGACGATCAGCCACCCAAAGGAGGAGATGATGAGCACTGTTGTTGGCATCGACATCGCCAAGCACACCTTCGATATCGCCACGCTTCAGGCCAATGGCAAATACCGCACCAAAGCCAAGCTGGCCAACGACCCGAAGGGGTTTGAAGTGCTGCTGCAATGGCTGAGCAAACACGCTGAGGCGCAGGCCTGGATCGTGATGGAAGCGACCGGCATTTACCATGAGGCCTTGGCTGAATGGTTGTATGAGCGCGGTTATCAGGTCTGCGTACTGAACCCGGCCCAGATCGCGTTTTACGCCCGCAGTCAGTTACAAAGAGTGAAGACTGACAAGGTCGACGCCAAGCTGATTGCCGACTATGGCCGACGCCATCAGCAAGAACTGCGTGCCTGGAAGCCGGAGCAGCCCTCGCTCAAACGCCTCAAAGCGCTGACCCATCGCCTCAAGGATCTGCAGGAACTGGAGCAGATGGAACACTATCGTCTGGACGTGACGAGCGATGCCAAGGTAGCCGCGTCGATCCAGTCGGTACTGGAGCATATTCGTCAGCAGATTGCTGACACACTCGAGGTGATCAAACAGCACTTCGATGACAACGATGATCTGAGAGGGCAACGCGACCTGCTCAAGAGCATCGATGGCATTGCCGACAGAACAGCGGCGTTACTGCTGGCGGAGTTGGGTGATATACGGCGCTTCGACGACAGCCGAGCCGTCACCGCATTTGCCGGTTTGAATCCAAGGCTGCAGGAGTCGGGAAAGCACAAAGGACATGTGCGTATATCGCGGATGGGGTCTGCATTACTGCGCGGCGGACTTTACCTGCCGGCGGTTACCTCCCTGACTTACAATTCAGCGATCCGGGCAATGGCTGAGCGACTGCGAGCAAAAGGCAAGGCCGGCAAACAGATCGTCTGCGCGGCCATGCGCAAGCTGCTATGCATCGCTTACGGGGTCCTCAAATCCGGCCAGCCCTTTAACCCGCAACTCGCTATTGCGAGGTGAAGGTTAAGACGGTATCTAC
>NZ_MSXW01000001.1 GCF_001945445.1 Pseudomonas sp. PA27(2017) | reverse complement strand
TGCAGCAGGCTCTGGTACACGCCGCGCTGGAGATGGCCGTGGCTCGCCGACAGCCGCAAACCGAGGTACTGCTGCACTCGGATCGTGGCAGCCAATACTGCGCGTACGATTACCAGGCCTTGCTGCGGCGACATCGCATCGTGCCCAGCCATTCGCGCCCGGGGAACTGCTGGGACAACGCAGCGATGGATAGCTTCTTTCGTTCGCTGAAGACCGAGCGGGTGTACCTGACCCGCTACGCCAGCTACCAGGAGGCGAAAACCGACCTGTTCGACTACATCCGCTTTTACAATCACCGCCGCCGCCACTCGACACTGGGCTATCTCAGTCCGATGGAGTTTGAGCGGCGAAATACGAGCAGTCGCTCTTAACTACCTGTCCATTAGCTCCGGGACAGACCTTCTGGCGGAAGCGGTGAAGCTGAGCCCGTTGGTAGGTGTTTCGCTGGTTGGTTCTGATGAGAAAAGCGGGCTAGGGTAAGCGTCAGTGTTGTTCGCGGCTGTCCGGCCCTGTCCGTACGAACTCTTGTATAACCTCGGTTATTGCGCGATACTTCGCTCACGACTCAACCCTTGGCGGGCCGATTTAGTTCAGCCTTAGCCTCGGGTGAAGAAACCGGCCCCTAAAGCCGGTTTTTTCGTTTCTAGGGATAGGGCATTGTGCGTACAGCTTTCTTCGTAGACGGCTACAACCTCTATTACGGCGTTCTGCATGGCTCCGACCATAAATGGTTGGATCTGACTGCGTTACTAACTGCCGTTCTTCACGTCCAGGATCCTGCGTCTGTACCAGCGTCCATCGACTACTTCACTTCGCCTGTCATTGCCCGCCTCGCCACTCGTGGTCAAGCCTCGAATGATGCGCAGCATCGTTACATCCGCGCTCTACAGGCGAGAGGTGTTTCTGTTACCCAGGGCAATCATCGTCTAGCTAAGGGGTACGCTCCTCGGTACGTCGAAGGGCAGAAGGCGTCTCGAAAGGATCAGGTTGCTGTCTGGCAGCTTGAAGAGAAAGAGACAGACGTGAACATCGCGTTGGGAATGTACCGTGCAGCTTGCCGCGCAGAGCAGTTGCAAATAGAGCAGATCATTCTGGTTTCAGGTGATACCGATCTTGCCCCTGCTCTAGCCGCGATTCGCCAAGACTTCCCGCATATCCGACTGGGCGTGATTCTTCCCCATAGGCAAGAAGGCAATGAGCTTGTGCGTAATCCGCCTGGCTCATTGAAGCGGCATGCGGACTGGATGCGCACCTACATAACTGATGAGGAGCTTTCCTCTTGCCAGCTTCCAGTCAAGGTTCCGCTACTCAAGAAGCCAGCAATCATTAAGCCGGATTATTGGTAGCTGTGACACTTTTGGGACACTCGCAATCCCAGAAAACCAAAAGCCCCTGAAAATCTCTAGGATAATCAGGGGCTTATGGTGTTTCGATTTGGTGGAGCCGGGGGGATTTGAATCCGTTTCAATTACTGCCCTTTGCTGCCTATGTTTGCTCAACGTCAGCAAATACGCACCGTATGTTTATTCACGCCTGCCCAATGTAGCCCTTTGCTGCCTAGCGTTTACGACACTTTTTCGACACCACGACGCTTTCCAATCTTGGGTTGGATCGTTTTTCGCCTGAGTCAGCTCGCTAAGGAATGCTCAGGTCTTTAATCTGTGAGAAAGCAAATTTTAATATCTGTTTTGTGAAGTCGTTTAGTTCGTCGTTTTTTGCGATGGCATAAATAATTCCTATGATTAACACACCTGCAGCAAGGTCATTTATAAAAATCAGTCTTGATTTGGATTTTATTATGATGGTGAGTAATTTTTCTTTTGCTTCCTCTGCGCTTACTCGTACTTCGTTTTCATCTTTCATCACTTCGTAACGTTTTAGGGAACGTTTTATTTGCTCGGCTAAAGCGTCGTAAGCCTCAGAATGAATTCTGTTGGCTATGACGGTCAGAATCCATACACATAATAGAGAAAAGCATACCATTCCTAACGATGGGATATCATCACTTCGAGCTAGTGCCGCAACAGCAATTACTGCTCCTGGAATTGCAAAAGCTTTTGTTTGGCTTGAGGATATTGAATCGTTGATTTTTGTTATGTACTCAGTGGACTTTTCTTCTATTTCTGTAAGTAATTTATTTGCCGAGAATTTGTGAAGATATACATCGTAGTTTTCTTTGTATTTCTTTTGTAGTCTACTCCCCTGCGTTATCAGCCAAGGCATTGATGTGTTTTCTTCAAGTAATTCCGCTAGGGATGTTCTTAAAACATCTCTACGTTCTTTTTGATGACCATCTAAAAGTTTGATTGCACTGTGTAGTTGGTCAAGATCTTCGCTCGTGCTGTCTGTAATGCACAGCTCCAACAGTTCAGGGAGCTTGATTTTTTTAGGGTTTACTTCGTAAATCTTTGCTCCTTTGTCTGTGCTTATGAAGTATATGAGCGTTGAATCATTGCCCTCTGAGCCTCTGTGGTCTTTGAGACTCGTCAGAAATTGTCTCCAGCTCAGATAGTGCTCTATCGTTTTTATTTCTTTTGCTTTTTTATCGCACTCACTATGAATTTTTTCTTTAAGAATATAGTAATTTGCCGGGAGTTTTTCATGGTTCCTTGCCTCATCCCATAGAGCTTCAATTGACTCATAAAAGGGAGAGTTGTTGTCCCAAGCTTCGGCGTCTAGTTCAATAGCTAAGTAATATATTTCGGCATCATGGCTTTCTATGGTTTGGGCTCTCAAGTACCCAATCTCACAAATTTCACTGTGAGCTTTTCTAAGTTCTTCTTCGCTACCGTAAATGCAAAGAAAGCCGCCCTCTGCCTTGGGCGGTAACTTTTGTAAAAGCTCAGTTAGAGTCTTCATCTGAGCTCTCGTGATCTCCAATGCTAGCTTTTATTTTCTCTCTATCTGCTTCGCTTAA
Organism: Pseudomonas sp. PA27(2017); assembly: GCF_001945445.1. GTDB lineage: Bacteria > Pseudomonadota > Gammaproteobacteria > Pseudomonadales > Pseudomonadaceae > Aquipseudomonas. Next base: position 2,192 of record NZ_MSXW01000001.1, on the reverse strand, counting down.
GGGGATTTTTAGATAAGTTAGCTCGTCATCTACCTGCACCGGTTTATTCGATCCTGCGTATCCTATCGATGCAGCTTTTACCGATACAGAATAGTTGCTATTGAAATCAGTGATTTTAATAGAGATGCTTTTTTCTAAAGCTTGCCGTGTCGCTTCAAAAACAGAGTTGATTTGAAATCCATTTTCATTTGCATATTTAGCAAATGTTGCTGTGAGTTTGTGTCCTGCAGGTAGGCCTTTGTCTATTACTTGTTGTATTTCAACTAGTGAAACTTGTTTGCCCAGATTTTTTTCAATATGTTCGTAAACTTTTTCAGTAACCTTTTTCAGGAATGCTGGCCCAAGTTTATTCTCATTTGAGAATTTCTTGATTGCCTCGAACACATTGTTTACGCTTTGCTGGTTTGTGACTTTTATGTCGCACCCTAAAGCTGTTTTGAAAAACTCAGCTTTTGACTTCCCGTCGATGAAGTGCAGGTACGCTGAACCTTCTTTTTTGGGGTGTATCTCGAGAAATAGCGTCAGATCGAACATTGCAGCTTGTCGCAATGCGTCAGTATCTATAGGTTGTAATCTTCTCGGCTGAAGGGTTCCTTCTTCAAATTCAAAGGCTCCTTTTTTGTCAACCATTACAATCATCAGTCTTCCATGATCTTCATAGTCGCCAAAAGTTTTGTAATGCATGAACACGATGTTTCCGCCTACAAGGTTTCGACTCTCCGACTCATTGGCTGTTATGGTTAGAATTTTTATCAGTTCTACCGCTAAGTCATCTAGCGCTATATCTCCTGATATTAGTTTTTTTAATCCATCCGGTGTTTTGTTAGATGGTAGTCCAGAAAAATAGCTGTGAAACTTATTTTTTCTTCGAAACTTTTTTTGTATTTGCTCAACGAATTCTGTAGAAACGTTGTTTTTCAAATTCCATGTGTTACCGACTTGATACTTGAAGGGGTGGCCTTTAGTCTCTTTGTCTCGTTCTAGTGATGCAGTTATAGCTGCTAGTACAGATATGCTAGGTGAAGCAGTCGGTGTTTTCTCTGATTTGCTATCTTCGCTAACTTCAGTGCCCACTTTGTTGTTCATGGCTTTCCCTATTCTGCTTGTGCTGACTTATATTATTATCTTTGCTGGTTAATCTCTGTGGCTTAGCCCAACTGCAGACCTACAGTTTCTGCGTTCTATGCTTCCTTCCTTGTGAGGCCAGCACGCGCGATCTTTCATGCTAGGTGACTGTTCTATTATTGTTACGCGCACCTTGTCTGCACTCTTCGCCGTCTCTCTTACTTGATGTGCTCGTGTTGCAGGTATCACATTGACTGCATGAGCCGGTAGATATGTTGCTGCGTTGTATTCAGTTTGTTTAGGCTGCTGAATCTGAGTACTTTGCGAAGTTCGCTCCGTTTCGCTTGAGCGTCTCGCCACCTCTTCAACGATCTTGTCCCAGTCTTTTTCGGCGGGCGCCGATCTGGTGATTTCTGCGATGGGGGCTTGCTTTGACTTTTGGCCGTTAAGTATTTGGTCAGCCACGTCATGCATATAAAGCGCGCTCAGGGTGTAGAGCATTCCTACCGTGAGGATGCTTCCCAGAAATGACGCAACAATCCATGTTGATCCATTGCTTCTGCGGGCACTTGGCCTGAAGTGAGTCGGTGCATCATCCCTGTCAGCTTTCATTCCTTCATCCTTGTCGTTCGGGCGTACCAGCGCCTAGCTACTTCCTGAGTGATCGCTATCCCGCGTTTTGACCGGTCAAGGTTCGATTGGCCTCGTCGTATTCGGGGCTCGTTTGGCCGATTTCAGGCATCACCTCCCCAGTGCTCAGCCACCATCTGTAATTCGGGTAAGCCTTGCCCAATATCTCTATTTCTTCAGCTCCGACCCGCGCTCTGCCGCGCTTAATACTCACCCAACGGTTGTAGTCCGTCTCGCCTGCTCGGGTCAGCTCGCTGAGGTTGCTCGCGCTGATTAGTAGAAGGGCTCTATCAGTAATGTTCATTCAATAGAAATATAGATTATTTGGACTATGTACAAGACATACTCCAAAGGGTAATGTTTGCACTATGTCCATGGCTATAGTCCATGTTGATAGTCCTTATAGACTCCCATAGTGCAACAAAGGCCAAGATTGTGGAAGGAACCGACCTGACTTTAAGCCGCGTAGTTGGAGCCCCGCCGGTGATGCCATGGCG
>NZ_MSXW01000015.1 GCF_001945445.1 Pseudomonas sp. PA27(2017) | reverse complement strand
TGAAAGTGCTGAGGTCGGAGAAGTTGAAGAGATCGCCGAGGTCGAGCAGTTGCTGCTGAATGGGCATAAAAAATCCGATACCAGGAGGCTGGTATCGGATTTTCTAGAAACCCCGGCTTGGACTCAAATGCTTAAGTGAACAGCATTAGGCAGAGATACCGGGCTTTTTATTGGTCACTGGAGCAGAGCAGTGAATCGTGCTCTTGCCCTGTTAGCGAGCGCGATAGGTGATGCGACCTTTGCTCAGGTCGTACGGGGTCAGCTCTACGCGAACCTTGTCACCAGTCAGAATGCGGATGTAATTCTTGCGCATCTTTCCGGAGATGTGCGCGGTAACGACGTGCCCGTTTTCCAACTCCACGCGAAACATGGTGTTGGGCAGGGTGTCGACGACAGTGCCTTCCATTTCGAAGCTGTCTTCTTTCGACATGCAGTAAAGCCCTCGGTATCCAGAGAATGGCCCGGCGCAACTGGCCCCAGGCAAAAGCGGCAAGCATTGTGCCTGAAAACAAGGGTTGACGCCAAGGGGCTGCCTCTGTTTCAGCAGCGAAAGGCCAGGAAAATCGTCGATTTCAGGTCAGAGCGACCCAGCGCTGATTGACGAATAGCTCGATGGGGCGGTACTGGGTCTTGTAGTTCATCTTCCTGCAGTTCTTGATCCAGTAGCCAAGATATACGGCCTGCAGATTCAGGCGCAGCGCTTCGCCGATTTGCCAGAGAATGGCGTAGCGACCCAGGCTGCGGCGCTCTTCGTCCGGATCGTAGAAGGTGTAGACCGCCGACAGGCCATTGGGCAATACGTCGGTCACGGCGATGGCGAGCAGCCGGCCCTGTTCGCGAAATTCGAAGAAGCAGGAGAAAGAAAGGTCGCGCACCAGAAACGTGGAGAACTGCTCACGGCTGGGCGGATACATGTCGCCGTCGGCATGACGCTGCTCGATGTAGCGCGCGTAGAGCTGATAATATTCTTCGTTGAAACAAGGCCTTACCGCACGAACCTCAAGCGACTCATTACGTTTGAGGATACGCCGCTGCTGCCGATTGGGGGCAAAGCGGGCAGCCGGAATCCGCGCCGGCACGCAGGCCGTGCAGCGCTGACAATGCGGGCGATAGAGGTGATCGCCGCTACGCCGGAAGCCCAGCTCGGAGAGCTCGGCATACATGTCCGCGTCCATCGGCTGGCTGGGGTCGAGAAACAGCGTGGTGGCCTGTTCCTCGAGCAGGTAGCTGCAGGGATGGGGTTGCGTGGCGTAGAACTTCAGGCGAGCCAGCTCAGTCATGATCGACTCCCGGGAATGGCCTGGAATCAGTGTATGCCAGTGCCGGGCTGCGAGCCAGAACGGCGCTCGTCACCGGTCGCCAGCGCCGTGCCAGTCGGCCAGGCTGGGCTGATCCAGAAAACGCTCCAGATAGCCGGCGAACGCCTGGCGGCTGATCGCGCGGGCGCCGAGGCTGTGCAGGTGCTGGGTCGGCATCTGGCAGTCGATCAGTTCGAACTGCCAGGCCTGGAGTTGCTCGACCAGGCTGGTGAAACCGACCTTTGAGGCATTGTCGGCCCGGCTGAACATCGACTCACCGAAGAACAGCCTGCCCATGGCCAGACCGTAAAGCCCGCCGACCAGTTGCTGGTCCTGCCACACCTCGACGCTATGCGCGACGCCGCGCTCGTGCAGGTCGATATAGGCCTGTTGCATGGGCGTGGTGATCCAGGTGCCATCCGCGTAGTCGCGAGGCGCCGCGCAGGCGCGTATGACATCAGTGAACGCCTGGTCGAAGGTCACCTGAAAATAACCTTGGCGGATGACTTTGCGCAGGCTGCGCGACACATGCAATTCGCTGGGAAACAGCACGGTACGCGGGTCGGGCGACCACCACAGCAGCGGCTGCCCATCCTGGTACCAGGGAAAGCAGCCGTGCCGATAGGCGGCGATCAGCCGCTCGGCGCGCAGGTCGCCGCCAGCGGCCAGCAGGCCATTGGGTTCGCGCAGCGCCTTGTCGAGCGGCGGAAAGGTCAGGGAGTCGCGTTGCAACCAGGTAAGCATTGGCGAGACCGCAGCGGGGGAGGGCGGGAGTCACCCCGCCCGGAGCCTCAGTTGTCGTCGAGGAACTTCTCGACATCCAGGGCGGCCATGCAGCCCGCACCGGCCGAGGTGATGGCCTGGCGATAGACGTGATCGGCCACGTCACCGGCGGCGAACACGCCCTCGATGCTGGTGGCCGTGGCGTTGCCTTCGCTGCCGCCCTTGACCAGCAGGTAGCCGTCACGCATTTCCAGTTGGCCTTGGAACAGGTCGGTGTTCGGCTTGTGACCGATGGCGATGAACACGCCGGCCAATGGCAGGTCGCTGGTGGTGCCGTCCTGGGTGCTGCGCAGGCGCGCGCCGGTCACGCCAGTGGTGTCGCCCAGCACTTCTTCCAGGGTGTGGTTCCAGTGCAGCTTGATATTGCCGTTGGCCGCCTTGTCGAAGATCTTGTCCTGCAGGATCTTCTCCGAGCGCAGCTTGTCGCGGCGATGCACCAGGTGCACTTCCTTGGCGATGTTGGACAGGTACAGCGCTTCTTCCACGGCGGTGTTGCCGCCGCCGATGACCGCGACCACCTGGTTGCGGTAGAAGAAACCGTCGCAGGTCGCGCAGGCGGAAACGCCCTTGCCGGCGAACGCTTCTTCGGAGGGCAGGCCCAGATACTGCGCCGAAGCGCCGGTGGCGATGATCAGCGCATCGCAAGTGTAGGTGCCGCTGTCACCCTTGAGGGTGAACGGACGGCTCTGCAACTCGGCGGTGTGGATGTGGTCGTAGATGATCTCGGTTTCGAAGCGCTCCGCGTGTTTCTGCATGCGCTCCATCAGCCCCGGTCCCGTCAGCCCTTCCACGTCACCCGGCCAGTTGTCGACCTCGGTGGTGGTGGTCAGCTGACCGCCAGGCTGAATACCGGTGATGATGACAGGCTTCAGATTGGCACGAGCGGCGTATACGGCGGCGCTGTAACCGGCCGGCCCGGAGCCCAGGATAATCAGGCGGGAATGCTTGACTTCGCTCATAAAAACACCTCATAAGCCTTTGTCACAAAAGAGAATGCATGCTCAAATTGAGCCGCACGGACGAATAGTGGCCGCTATGCTACACCGAAGCACGGGACGAGCGGGAGCCAGCCGGGCGATCGGTTCCCCAATGCACCGGCGGCATGCCGTACAATGGCGGCGTTTCGTCCTCCACCGATCATTCGGCGCGCTAAGCAGCGCAGGAACAGATGCGTTTTGAAGAACTCTAGCTCTACAGCACCGGCGCCGGCCTGGCGTCAGCAATTGCCATATCGCCTCAAAGAGGGCGCCCTGATCGCTCTCGGTGCGCTGTGTCTCTACGTGTGGATGGCGTTGCTCACCTACGACCCGGCCGATCCGGGCTGGACGCACACCAGCAACGTCGAGCAGGTGCACAACGCCGCGGGGCGAGCCGGCGCCTGGTTCGCCGATGTGCTGTTCATGGCCTTGGGCTATTTCGCCTATCTGTTTCCGCTGCTGCTGGGCATCAAGGCCCTGCAGGTGTTTCGCGCACGCCACGAGCCGTGGCACTGGAGCGGCTGGCTGTTCTCCTGGCGGCTGATCGGCCTGGTGTTTCTGGTGCTGTCCGGGGCGGCGCTGGCCTACATTCACTTCCAGAGCGGCGCCAACATGCCGGCTTCCGCCGGCGGTGCGCTGGGCGAGAGCCTCGGGCAACTGACCGTCGCAGCGCTCAACGTACAGGGCAGCACGCTGCTGTTCATTGCCCTGTTCCTGTTCGGCCTGACCGTGTTCACCGACCTGTCCTGGTTCAAGGTCATGGACCTGACCGGCAAGATCACCCTCGACCTGCTGGAACTGGTGCAGAGCGTGGTCAACCGCTGGTGGAGCTCGCGCCAGGATCGCAAACAGCTGGTCGCCCAGTTGCGGGAAGTGGACGAGCGCGTGCATGACGTCGCCGCCCCGGTGGTCAAGGACCGCCGCGAGCAGGCCAAGGTCAAGGAACGCCTGATCGAGCGTGAAGAGTCGCTCAACAAGCACATGACCGAGCGTGAAAGCCGACCGGCGCCAGTCATTTCCGCACCGATAGCGCCCAAGGCGCCGGAGCCGAGCAAGCGCGTGCAGAAGGAAAAACAGGTGCCGCTGTTCGTCGACAGCGCCGTGGAAGGCACCTTGCCGCCCATTTCCCTGCTCGACCCGGCCGAGGCCAAGAAGGTCGAGTACTCGCCCGAATCCCTGGCTGGCGTCGGCCACCTGCTGGAAATCAAGCTCAAGGAGTTCGGCGTCGAGGTCACGGTGGATTCGATCCATCCGGGCCCGGTGATCACCCGCTACGAAATCCAGCCGGCGGCCGGCGTCAAGGTCAGCCGTATCGCCAACCTGGCCAAGGACCTGGCGCGTTCGCTGGCGGTGACCAGCGTGCGCGTCGTGGAAGTGATTCCCGGCAAGACCACCGTGGGTATCGAAATTCCCAACGAGAACCGCCAGATCGTGCGCTTCTCCGAAGTGCTGTCCACCCCGGAATACGACGACGCCAAGTCGCCGGTGGCCCTGGCCCTGGGCCACGACATCGGCGGCAAGCCGGTGATCACCGACCTGGCGAAGATGCCGCACCTGCTGGTGGCCGGTACCACCGGTTCTGGTAAGTCGGTGGGCGTCAACGCGATGATCCTGTCGATCCTGTTCAAGTCGAGCCCGGAAGACGCGCGGCTGATCATGATCGACCCGAAGATGCTCGAACTGTCGATCTACGAAGGCATTCCGCACCTGCTGTGCCCGGTGGTTACCGATATGAAGGAGGCGGCCAACGCCCTGCGTTGGAGCGTTGCCGAGATGGAGCGCCGCTACAAGCTGATGTCGAAGATGGGCGTGCGCAACCTGGCGGGCTTCAACCGCAAGGTCAAGGACGCCATCGAAGCCGGCGAACCGCTGGCCGACCCGCTGTATCGCCGCGAGAGCATGGAAGACGAAGCACCGCTGCTCAAGCCGCTGCCAACCATCGTGGTCGTGGTCGACGAATTCGCCGACATGATGATGATCGTCGGCAAGAAGGTCGAAGAACTGATCGCCCGTATCGCCCAGAAAGCGCGTGCGGCTGGTATCCACCTGATTCTCGCCACCCAGCGCCCCTCGGTGGACGTGATCACCGGTCTGATCAAGGCCAACATCCCGACCCGTATGGCGTTCCAGGTATCGAGCAAGATCGACTCGCGCACCATCATCGACCAGGGCGGCGCCGAACAGCTGCTCGGCCATGGCGACATGCTCTATATGCCGCCGGGCACCAGCCTGCCGATCCGCGTGCACGGCGCCTTCGTATCCGATGACGAAGTGCACCGCGTGGTGGAAGCGTGGAAACTGCGCGGCGCACCGGATTACAACGAAGACATCCTCGCCGGCGCCGAAGAAGGCGGCGGTGGCTTCGACGGCGGCAGCGGCGGCGAGGGCGGTGAAGACAGCGAGAGTGATCCTTTGTACGACGAAGCGGTCAACTTCGTACTGGAGAGCCGTCGCGCCTCGATCTCTTCGGTGCAGCGCAAGCTGAAGATCGGCTACAACCGCGCTGCTCGCATGATCGAAGCCATGGAAATGGCCGGCGTCGTCACCCCGATGAACACCAACGGCTCGCGCGAGGTCATCGCACCTGGTTCGAGCCGCGATTAACTCCGACAGAGGATTCACATGCGCCTGATTCGCCTGATGCTGCTCGCCGTTCTCACCACGGCCAGCCTGTTCGCCCACGCTGACGACGAGGCGGCGGTCAAACGCCTGACCGAGCTGCTCAACCAGGCGCAGACCATCACCGCACGCTTTTCCCAGCTGTCGCTCGATGGCAGCGGCACTCAGCTGCAGGAAACCGCTGGCGAGCTGGCACTCAAGCGCCCGGGCCTGTTCCGCTGGCACACCGACGAGCCGATGGAGCAGCTGCTGGTTTCCGACGGCAAGCAGGTCTGGCTGTATGACCCGGACCTGGAGCAGGTCACCATTCAGTCCCTCGACCAGCGTCTGACCCACACGCCGGCGCTGCTGCTGTCCGGCGACGTGTCGCAGATTCGCGAGAACTTCGAGATCACCTTCAAGGAAGGTGGCAATGTGGTGGACTTCATCCTCAAGCCGAAGTCCAAGGACACCCTGTTCGACAGCCTGCGCCTGTCCTTCCGCAACGGCGTGCTCAACGACATGCAACTGATCGACAGCATCGGCCAGCGCACCAACATCCTGTTCATGAGCGTGAAGATGAACCAGCCTCTGGATGACAAGCAGTTCAGCTTCGAAATCCCTGAGGGTGCGGACGTCATCCAAGAGTAGGTCGTCGTGGATTTGTTTCGCAGCGCGCCCGTCGCCCAGCCTCTGGCCGCCCGTTTGCGGGCGACCACGCTGGACGAATACGTCGGTCAGGAGCACTTGCTGGCCCGCGGCAAACCGCTGCGCGAAGCCTTGGAGCTGGGCGCCCTGCATTCGATGATCTTCTGGGGCCCGCCCGGGGTCGGCAAGACAACCCTGGCGCGTCTCCTGGCCCAGGTTACCGACGCGCATTTCGAGACCATTTCCGCGGTGCTGTCCGGGGTCAAGGAAATCCGCCAGGCCGTTGAGGTCGCCCAGCAGCATGCGGCCCAGTATGGCCGGCGCACCATCCTGTTCGTCGACGAAGTGCATCGTTTCAACAAGTCCCAGCAGGACGCCTTTCTGCCCTATGTCGAAGACGGCACGCTGATCTTCATCGGTGCGACCACCGAAAACCCGTCCTTCGAACTCAACAACGCCTTGCTGTCCCGCGCCCGCGTCTATGTGCTCAAGAGCCTCGACGACGCTGCGCTGCGCAAGCTGGTAAACCGCGCCCTGAACGAGCCCAAAGGGCTTGGCGAGCGCCACCTGACGCTGCCGGAAGAAAGCTTCGAGATTCTGAAGAGCGCCGCGGACGGTGACGGCCGGCGATTTCTCAATTTCCTCGAGAACGCGGCGGACCTGGCCGATGACGGCGGCGAGATCAGCACCGAGCTGCTGCTCGACCTGCTTGGCGACACGCGTAGGCGTTTCGACAAGGGCGGTGAGGCGTTCTACGACCAGATCTCCGCGCTGCACAAATCGATTCGCGGATCCAGCCCGGACGGTGCGCTGTACTGGTTCGCACGCATGCTCGACGGTGGCTGCGATCCGTTGTACATCGCCCGCCGTGTGGTGCGCATGGCCAGCGAGGATATCGGCAACGCCGACCCGCGCGCCCTGACCCTGTGCCTGAACGCCTGGGACGTGCAGGAACGCCTGGGCAGCCCCGAGGGCGAGCTGGCCGTGGCACAGGCCATCGTCTACCTGGCCTGTGCGCCGAAGAGCAACGCCGTATACATGGCCTTCAAGGCCGCCAAGCGCGATATCGCCGAAAATGGCTCCCGGGAAGTGCCGCTGCACCTGCGCAACGCACCGACCAAACTGATGAAGGAGCTCGGCTACGGCGATGAATACCGCTACGCCCACGACGAGCCCGATGCCTATGCGGCAGGCGAAGACTACTTCCCGGAAGACCTCGAACCGCGGCGCTATTACGAACCGGTGCCGCGCGGTCTGGAATTGAAAATTCGCGACAAGCTGGCCCATCTGGCCAATCAGGATGCCAACAGCCCCCGGCAGCGGAGAAAGCCATGATCACGACCATCGTCGCGGTTGCCGTCGGCGGCGCCCTGGGCACCCTGGCGCGGTTTTTCACTGGCAACTGGGTCAACGCCAACTGGCCACAGCATTTTTATGGCGCCACCTTGATCGTCAACCTCGTCGGCTGCCTGCTGATCGGGGTACTCTACGGCCTGTTCCTGATGCGCCCCGAGGTGCCGCTGCCCGTTCGGGCAGGGCTGATCGTCGGCGTGCTGGGCGGTTTCACCACATTTTCTTCGTTTTCCCTGGACACCCTGCGCCTGCTGGAAGGCAGCCAGGCGCCACTGGCCCTGGCCTATGTGGCAGTGAGTGTCCTGGGCGGCCTGCTCGCCACCTGGGCAGGCCTTTCGCTAACCAAACTCTGATCGACGAGAACCTGAAATGCTCGACTCCAAACTGGTGCGCAGCCAACTGCACGAAATTGCCCAGCGTCTGGCCACCCGTGGCTATGAACTGGACGTGACCCGCGTCGAAGCCCTCGAGGCGCAGCGCAAGTCCGTTCAGACCCGCACCGAGCAACTGCAGGCCGAGCGCAACAGTCGATCCAAGTCCATCGGCCAGGCCAAGCAGCGCGGTGAAGACATCGCGCCGCTGCTGGCCGATGTCGACCGCATGGGCAACGAGCTGGAAGAGGGCAAGCGCGAACTGGACGCCATCCAGGTCGAACTGGATAACCTGCTGCTGAGCATCCCCAACCTGCCGCATGAGTCGGTGCCGGTGGGCGCCGATGAAGACGACAACGTCGAGGTGCGTCGCTGGGGTACGCCGCGTGCTTTCGATTTCGCCGTGCAGGATCACGTCAGCCTTGGCGAGCAGCACGGCTGGCTGGATTTCGAAACCGCCGCCAAGCTGTCCGGCGCGCGCTTCGCCCTGCTGCGTGGCCCGATCGCCCGCCTGCACCGCGCCCTGGCGCAGTTCATGATCAACCTGCACACCGCCGAGCATGGTTACGAAGAAGCCTACACGCCGTACCTGGTGCAGGCGCCTGCGCTGCAGGGCACCGGCCAGTTGCCGAAGTTCGAGGAAGACCTGTTCAAGATCAGCCGCGAAGGCGAAGCCGACTTCTACCTGATCCCGACCGCCGAGGTGTCGCTGACCAACATCGTTGCCGGCGAGATCGTCGAGGCCAAGCAACTGCCGTTGAAGTTCGTCGCCCACACGCCGTGCTTCCGCAGCGAGGCAGGTGCATCGGGGCGTGACACCCGTGGGATGATTCGCCAGCACCAGTTCGACAAGGTCGAGATGGTTCACGTGGTCGAGCCGGGCAAGTCTTTCGACGCCCTGGAAGAGCTGACCGGCCACGCCGAGAAAGTGCTGCAATTGCTCGAACTGCCGTACCGCGTCCTCGCGCTGTGCACCGGCGACATGGGTTTCAGCGCCACCAAGACCTACGACCTGGAAGTCTGGGTACCAAGCCAGGACAAGTACCGCGAGATCTCCTCGTGCTCAAACTGTGGCGACTTCCAGGCACGCCGTATGCAGGCCCGTTATCGCAACCCGGAAACCGGCAAGCCCGAGCTGCTGCACACCCTCAACGGCTCCGGCCTCGCGGTGGGCCGTACCCTGGTGGCCGTGCTGGAGAACTACCAGCAGGCCGACGGCACCATCCGCGTACCGGACGTGCTGAAGCCGTACATGGGTGGCATCGAGGTCATCTGAAGCGGCTTGGGCGCTCGACTGAGCGCCCGGCCGTTACAGCGGTGGGCCAATAGAGCGTCGCTACGCGCCCCTGCCCACCTTACCAACCAGGCCCCGAGCTTCGTCTCGGGGTCGCCATTTTCAATGTCGCTGCCGTGAGCGACTGAAGCGGGACTCGCTATGGACTTCCTTCCCCTGTTCCACAAATTGCAGAACCGCCGCGTGCTGGTGGTAGGCGGTGGCGAAATCGCCTTGCGCAAGGCGCGGCTGCTGGCCGATGCCGGCGGCACGCTGCGGGTGGTGTCGCCCGACGTGGTCAGCGAATTGCGTGACCTCGTCGAGCAAGGGGCAGGGGAGTTGCTGCTGCGTGGCTACGAGGCAGGCGACCTGCAGGGCGTGTCGCTGGTCATCGCGGCGACCGACGACGTGCCCCTCAATGCGCAGATCTCCGAGCAGGCCCAGGCCCTCGGCATTCCCGTCAACGTGGTCGATGCGCCGGCGCTGTGCAGCGTGATCTTCCCGGCCATCGTCGACCGCTCGCCGCTGATCGTCGCGGTCAGCAGCGGTGGCGATGCCCCGGTGCTGGCTCGCCTGATTCGCGCCAAGATCGAAACCTGGATCCCGGCCACCTATGGCCAGTTGGCCGGCTTGGCGAAGATCTTCCGTGCCCAGGTCAAGAACCTGTTCCCGGACGTACAGCAGCGCCGCGTCTTCTGGGAAGACGTATTCCAGGGCCCGGTGGCCGAGAGCGCATTCGCCGGCAAGCTCGGTGAAGCTCGCCGCCTGCTCGAAGACAAGATCAACGGCGCGGCGCCCCAGGCGCTGGGCGAGGTGTACCTGGTCGGCGCCGGCCCCGGCGATCCCGATCTGCTGACCTTCCGCGCGCTGCGCCTGATGCAGCAGGCCGACGTGGTGCTCTACGACCGCCTGGTCGCCCCGGCCATCGTCGAGCTGTGCCGCCGTGACGCCGAACGCATCTACGTGGGCAAGCGCCGCGCCGATCACGCCGTGCCCCAGGAGCAGATCAACCAGCGCCTGATCGACCTGGCCAAGGCCGGCAAGCGCGTTTTGCGCCTAAAGGGCGGCGACCCGTTCATCTTCGGCCGTGGCGGCGAGGAGATCGAGCAACTGGCGGCCCACGGCATTCCGTTCCAGGTAGTGCCAGGCATCACCGCGGCCAGCGGCTGTTCAGCCTACGCCGGCATTCCGCTGACGCATCGCGATCATGCCCAGTCGGTACGTTTCGTCACCGGCCACCTGAAGGACGGCAGCGCCGATCTGCCTTGGCAGGAACTGGTGGCCTCCAGCCAGACCCTGGTGTTCTACATGGGCCTGGTCGGCCTGCCGACCATCTGCCAGCAACTGGTCGCCCACGGCCGTGCTGCCAGCACGCCAGCAGCGCTGATCCAGCAGGGCACCACGGAAAATCAGCGGGTATTCACCGGCACCCTGGCCAACCTGCCGGATCTGGTGGCGCAGCATGAAGTGCATGCGCCAACCCTGGTGATCGTCGGGGAAGTGGTGCTGCTACGCGAGAAGCTGGCCTGGTTCGAAGGGGCGCAGCACACCTGAGCCTGGGAGCAAAAACGAAGAGGCCCGCATAACGCGGGCCTCTTTCGTTTGTGGAACGATCAATCGTGGCGCTTGCGGTTCACTACCTGAGCGGCCTTGATCACGTCGCTGCCGATCTCGGCTTCGAACTGCTGCCACACCGGCTGCATCGCGTCGCGCCAGGCCTGGCGCTGTTCCGGGGTGAGGCTGATGATCTGGCTCTTGCCGGAGGCTTCGATGCGGCGGCGATCGGCCTGGTTAGCTTCTTCGGCCTGGCGGTTCACCGCATAGGTGACCTCGTCGATGATCGCTTCCAGCTCGGTGCGGATCTGGTGAGGAATGGCGTACCAGAAGCGCGCGTTGCTGATCAGCATGTAGTCGAGCACGCCGTGGTTGGTTTCGGTGATGAACGGCTGCACCTCGTGCAGGCGCTGGCTGTAAATGTTCGACCAGGGGTTTTCAGCGCCCTGTACCTGACCGCTCTGCAGGCCCTTGTAGACCTCGGCGAAGGGCATCTTCACCGCGGTCGCACCCAGCTGGGCGAACTGGGCATCGAGCACCTTGGAATTCTGGATACGGAAGTTCAGGCCGGCAGCGTCCCCTGGCAGGCGCAGGGCCTTGGTCGCTGACATCTGTTTCATGCCGTTGTGCCAATAGGCCAGGCCGACGATGTTCTGATCTTCCATCGAGCGCAGCAGCTGACGCCCCTTGGCGCGCTTCTGGAAACGATTGACGGCTTCCAGGTCATCGAACATGAACGGCAGGTCGAACACCTGCAATTGCTTGGTGTACTGGTCGAACTTGGCCAGCGACGGCGCGAGCATCTGCACCTCGTTGTTGCGCAGGGCCTCGAGCTCGTTGGCATCGCCATACAGCGACGAATTGGGGTAGACCTCCACCCGCACCTTGCCTTCCAGACGCTGATCGACCAGGCGCTGGAACATCAGGGCGCCCTGGCCCTTGGGCGTGTCGTCCGCCACCACATGGGAAAGCTTGATCACCAGCGTGCTTTCCTGGGCGACGGCGGCGTAGGAGGTGAGCGTCAGGGCGCAGACGGCCGCGACAGCGATCTTTTTCAGCATGTGGATGACCTTATTCTTGTCGACTGTTTTTTACGGTCGGACGCCGGTTGGCAGTAGCGCCCGTGGGTACCGCTTAGGATTGTAGGCGAAGTCTACTGCAATGCTGGCGCCATATATGTGACAGCCGTCCTAGGCTCTGCGCGAAAAGTACCTACGCTCGGTGATGCTTCGTTAAAAATCGACTCGGACTGCTCATTTACAGCTCGTAAACTCCGCGTCCTCGTCGATTTTTGCCTCGCCTGACCTTCGCTCGGAGACTTTTCGCGCAGAACCTGCTGCGCAATGATCTAGCAAAATGCCAGCTTGCGTCAGGTCAGCCGCCGCGTGCGTTCTTGGCGGCGATCCACTGGGACATGTACTGGGTGCTCTTGTGCTGGTGGTGACGCAGCATGGCGCCGACGAAGTTCAGCTGGCGATGCTGCTCGCGCGTCTCCAATAACTGCTCCAGCCTGGTGAGCAGTTCGGCGCCGAGCCGCGGGCGATCGAAGCGCTGCTGCAGCAGCGGCGCGATGTGGCTACGCGCTTGCGACCACGTCGCCGGGTCTTCATGAAGCTGCACGGCCGCCTCGGCAAAGGCCAAGGCGTCGTCGCTCACGTGCCCCGGCCATGGCAGCTCGCCGTGCATGCCTTCGCTGCCGATACGGGTGGTCACGCTGGGCGTGCCGCAGGCCATGGCATCGGCCAGCTTGCCCTTGATGCCCGCACCGAAACGCAGGGGCGCCAGGCAGACCCGGGCCTGGGCCATCACCCGATGCGCGTCGTCGACCCAGCCCAACACGTGAAAGCCCTGCCTGGGGTTGTGCAGCGCCGTGGCCTTGGGGGGCGGGTAGGCGCCGTAGACGTGCAGCTGCGCCTGGGGCAAGCGTGCGCGAATCAGCGGCCATAAGGCGTGCTTGAGCCACAACACGGCGTCCCAGTTGGGCGCATGGCGGAAATTGCCGATGCTCAGGAAATGCGCACGCTCGGCGAAGGGCAGGTCGGCCAGCACAGGCGGGATCAGCATCAGCGCGCAGTCGTGCAAGAGGCTCGCCGGCACGCCGAACTGTTCCTGCAGCAGGTGCATCTCGAACGCGGAGATCATCAGCGTCAGGTCGCAGCGGTAGATCGACGCCACTTCGCGCTGGGCCATGTCGCCGGTCGCCATGGCCGCGTACAGCTGCTGCGGGGATGCCTGTACGGGCCCGACCTGATGCCGCTGGGTTTCGTTGTCGCAGGCCTGCTGGCTGGCCTTGAGCAAAGCGTGGCGGGCGTCGCGCAGACAATGCAGGTCACTGGTGTCGAGCACCCGCAGCGCCGTTGGCCAGGCCCGCTCCACACGCCAGCCGAACTGTTCCTCGGTGAAGAAACGGTCGAACAGCACCAGATCCGGTTGCAAGCTCGCGACATAGCGATCGAAGCTGTCGCAGTTCAGGGCGACGGCGACTTCCTCGATCGCAAGCGTGGCCAGGTCGGCACGATGGGTGGACAATGCCGCAGCGCTGGCGAAGGTGACCTGCCAGCCCTGGCTGCGAAACACCCCGAGCAGTTCCAGCATGCGGCTGCCAGCGGCAGACGAACGCGGCTCCGGCCACACGTAGCCGAGCACCAGTACCTTGCGCATAAGGGCTCAGCGCGTGCCGCGGATGCTGCGCCACAGGGTGACGAGTACCAGCACGAACAGCGCGGCGATGCTCGCCAGTGTCCAGGCGGTGAACGGCACACCGAGAATCTTGTAGTCGTTCATGCCGCATACGCCGCCGCTCATGAACACGCCAGGCCAGTATTCGTGCAGAGGCAGCTGCTGGTAGTAGAACGGGAAGGGCGAGCAACTGCTGCTTTCCATGATACCCAGTTCGATCAGCGTGACGTGGGCATTGTCGATCAGCGCCATGCCGCTGGCAGCGAGCAGCAGGGGCCACAGCAGTACCGACAGCCAGGTCTGGCGGGCTGCCGAGGCGGCGCTCAGCAGCAGGGCGATGACGGCGGTCAGGCATAGCCACAGGCGGATCTGCACGCACAGGGTGCAGGGCTCCCAACCGAATACATGCTGGGCAATCAGGGCACCGGCGAGCATCAGGACGCTGGCCAGGGCGATCAGCAGCAACAGCGGGGCGGGGCGGGACATGCAATTCTCCAGGAGCGAAGGCCTACGGTGGCAAGGTGCCGTTTGTACCGGAAGGCGCCCTGAACGGCAATCGTGGATTGCGATGAAAACAATCAGGTTGTCACGAGTATCATTGCGCCGGTTCGATGTTCGGCTGCAGCGACAGGTAATAGGCCAGGCCGACGAATACCGAACCGCCGATCATGTTGCCGAGGAACACCGGCACGAAGTTGGCGAAGTAGGTTGCCCAGCCCATTTCGCCGTTGAGGATGGCCATGGGCAGAACGAACATGTTGGCCACCACGTGCTGGAAACCGATGGCAACGAAGGCCATCACCGGGAACCACATGGCGAGAATCTTTCCGGCCACCTGTTGGCTCGACAGGCCCAGCCAGATGCCCAGGCACACCAGCCAGTTGCAGCCGATGGCGGATACGAAAGCATGCATGAATCCCGCATTGGCCTTGGCATGGGCGATGGCCAGGGTCTTATCCAAAATCGGCCCTTCGATCACGCCGAGAAAATGGCCGAATGCCAGGGCGACGAAAAAGGCCCCGACGAAATTGGCCAGGGTCACCCAGAACCAGTTGCGCAGCAGCGCCGCCGCGCCGATCTGCCGCGAAAACAAGGCCATGGACAGGTACATCATGTTGCCGGTGAGCAGTTCACCGCCGGCCAGTACGACGAGAATCAACCCCAGGGGAAACACCATCGCGCCCAGCAACGTGGCCAGGCTTTCCCACTCTGCAGGGATCAGAGCAGTGATACGGATATCCAGGAGAAAACCAAGCGCGATGAAGGCGCCAGCAAGGAAACCAAGAATCAGCACGCTGGGCAGCGGCATGCGACTTTTGCGCACGCCGGTATGAATGACCAGCACGGCGATTTGTTGCGGGGTGTTGACGGACATCGGCAAAGAATCCCGGGCTAGAGCCAGAGCGAAGGGGCGCGCAGTTTATGTTCTTGATTTTTGCCCAACAACACAAAAATTGTTAATTGTCAACATCTATTGATCAATAGATGGCGTCACTTGGCACTGAAATCGTTCCCCACGCTCCGTGCCCGCTATCGAGCGCTGCGGAGCGCTTAGGTGCGCAAAGCGGAGCGTCGATGGCTGCATTTCCACGCAGAGCGCGGGATCGGTAACCGCGGGAGCCATCCACAACCCGAAAAAAACCCCGCACTCGAACTCGAGTGGCGGGGCATCAGGGGCCTGCGAACCGGCCATGTAGGGAAAAGGCGTTCAGGAGGCCGGCTGCCAACCGCCACCCAGGGCCTTGTAGATGGCGACGATGCCCTGATACAGCTCGACCTCGGCCTGGGCCTGGCTGTCTTCGGCGGCCAGGCGTTCGCGTTCGGCGTCGAGCAGCACGAGGAAATCAGCGCTGCCTTCGCGGTACTGCAGGGCGGCCTGGGCTGCGGCGGCGCGGCTGGCCTCGGACTGGCGCACCAGCGACAGCAGACGCTGCTGGCGTTTGCCGTAGTCGCTGAAGGCGTTCTCCGATTCCTCAAGGGCCAGCAGCACCTGCTGCTCGTAACTCGCCAGGGCGCCGTCGGCATCCGCTTCGGCGCCGCGCAGGCGGGCCCTGACGCTGCCAAGGTCGAACGCGGCCCAACTGATGGTTGGCGCCACGCCCCAGGCGCGCGCTGCCGAGGAGCCGAGCTGCGAGCCGCGGCCGGCGGTAAAGCCGAGGAAGCCGGACAGGCTGACCCGCGGGAACAGATCCGCCGTGGCCACGCCGACCTGGGCGGTAGCCGCCGCCAGCTCGCGTTCGGCGGCGCGCACGTCCGGCCGGCGACGCAGCAGCTCGCCCGGGTCACCGATCGGCAGTGCCTTGGCAATGGCCGGCAGCGGGCGCGGCGCCAAGTCCACGCTGAGTTGCTCCGGGCGTTGGCCGAGCAGGGTGGCAATGCGGTTGCGCGCCCGCACCTGCTGCGCCTGCAGTTGCGGCAGCGTCGCTTCGGTGGCCGCCAGGCGGGCGTCGGAGCGCAGCACGTCCAGCTCGCTGCCCATACCGACTTCGCGGCGACGCTCGATGATGTCCCGAGACGACTGCTGGTTCTGCAGATCGGAGCGGGCGATGCCTTCGCGCAACTGCGCTCCACGCAAGGTGCCGTAGGCGTCGACCAGTTCGGCGATCAGGCTGACCTGCAGCTGCTGATAGTCGGCCTGGGCCACTTCGATCTGCGCCTCGCTGGCTTCCAGCTGGCGCTGGATGCGACCGAACAGATCGAGCTCCCAGGCCATGTCCAGGCCCAGGTCATAACGCTCGGCATTGACCCGCTGCTCGGTCACGCCGGGCTGCTGGGCCTTGCCGATTTCGCTGCTGGCCCGGCTGGTCACGGTGGGCAGACGGTCGTTAGCGACGTCGTCGCGAATCGACCGGGCAGCGCGCAGCCGGGCGTAGGCCACGCGCAGCTCGCGGTTGTTCTGCAGCGACTGATCGACCAGTTGATTCAGGGTCGGGTCGTCGAACTGTTGCCACCACTGCGCTTCGAAGCGGGCGGTGTCGTAGCGGCCCTGGGCCGCTTGCGCCGACACCACGGTGGCATCCTGCGGCGCCTGGTAGTCCGGGCCGACCGCGCAGGCGCTGATGGCCAGCGCCAGGGCTGAGATCAGCAGCGTGCGTGGCACCAAGTGAGTCATCGAATTCATGCCTGGGCCTCCTGCAGACGGGCCTGTTGTTTGCGCGCCTGGCGTTTTTCCACGAAGGCGCGAATCAGTACGTAGAACACCGGGGTGAGCAGCAGGCCGAAGAAGGTCACGCCGAGCATGCCGCTGAATACCGCGACGCCCATGGCATGGCGCATTTCCGCGCCGGCGCCGCTGGACAGCACCAGCGGGACCACGCCCATGATGAAGGCGAAGCTGGTCATCAGGATCGGCCGCAGACGCAGGCGGCAGGCTTCCAGCACCGCGGCGACGCGATCCAGGCCGTGCTCCTGCTGTTCCTTGGCGAACTCGACGATCAGAATCGCGTTCTTGCATGCCAGGCCAACCAATACGATCAGGCCGATCTGGGTGAAGATGTTGTTGTCGCCGCCGGACAGGATCACCCCGGTAATGGCCGACAGCAGCACCGTCGGTACGATCAGGATCACCGCCAGCGGCAGGCTCCAGCTCTCGTACTGGGCGGCCAGCACCAGGAAGGCCAGCAGCACGCAAAGTGGGAACACGAACAGCGCGGTGTTGCCGGCGAGGATCTGCTGATAGGTCAGCTCGGTCCACTCGTAGCTCATGCCGTTGGGCAGTTCTTCCTTGAGCAGCTTGGCCATCGCCGCTTCGGCCTGGCCGGAGCTGTAGCCGGGAGCTGCGGCGCCGTTGATCTCGGCGGTGATGAAGCCGTTGTAGTGCATCACCCGGTCGGGGCCGGAGCTGTCGCTGACCTTGACGAAGGTCGACAGCGGGATCATCTCGCCACGGTTGTTGCGTACCTTCAGCTGGCCGATCTGCTCGGCGTCCAGGCGGAAGCGCTGGTCGGCCTGCACGTTGACCTGGTAGGTACGGCCAAAACGGTTGAAGTCGTTGGCGTACAGCGAGCCGAGGTAGACCTGCATGGTGTCGAAGATGTCATCGATGGCCACGCCGTGGGTCTTGGCCTTCTCGCGGTCGAGGTTGGCTTCCACCTGGGGCACGTTGACCTGATAGCTGGTGAACAACCCGGCCAGCTCCGGCACGTTCTGGCTCTTGGCGATGATGTTCTGGGTCTGCTTGTAAAGCTCTTCGTACCCCAGGCTGCCACGGTCCTGCAGCTGCACGCGGAAGCCGCCGATGGTGCCCAGGCCCATCACCGGCGGTGGCGGGAAGATGGCGATGTAGGCCTCCTGAATGCTGGAGAACTGGCCGTTGAGGTCGGCGGCAATGGCGTTGGCGCTCAGCGATGCGTCCTTGCGCTGATCGAAATCCTTGAGGGTGACGAACACGATGCCGCTGTTCGGGCTGTTGGTGAAGCCATTGATCGACAGGCCCGGGAACGACACGGTGTTTTCCACGCCAGGGTGCTTGGCGGCGATGTCCGACATGCGCTTGATCACCGCTTCGCTGCGGTCCAGGCTGGCGGCGTCCGGCAACTGGGCGAAGGCCACCAGGTACTGCTTGTCCTGGGGCGGTACGAAGCCGGTCGGGGTGCTGGAAAAGCCCATATAGGTCAGCCCCATGAGGCCCGCGTAGACGATCAGGGCGATGCCGCTGCCGCGTACCACACGGCGCACGGTGCCGACGTAGCCATGGCTGGCCCGTTCGAACACGCGGTTGAAGGGGTTGAACAGCCAGCGCCCGAACAAACGGTCGAGCACCACCGAGAAGCGGTCCTTGGGCTCGTGATGACCTTTGAGCAATACGGCGGCCAAGGCCGGCGACAGGGTCAGCGAGTTGAAGGCGGAGATCACCGTGGAGATGGCGATGGTCAGCGCGAACTGCTGATAGAACTGCCCGGTGAGGCCGGAGATGAACGCGGTCGGCACGAACACGGCGCAGAGCACCAGGGCGGTGGCGACGATCGGCCCGGTGACTTCCTTCATGGCCTGGCGGGTCGCCTCCAGCGGCGTCTTGCCGAGGCCGATGTTGCGTTCGACGTTCTCCACCACGACGATGGCGTCATCCACCACGATACCGATGGCCAATACCAGCCCGAACAACGACAGGGCGTTGAGCGAGAAGCCGAACATGTGCATGACCGCGAAGGTGCCGATCAGCGACACCGGCACGGCGGCCAGGGGGATGATCGAGGCGCGCCAGGTCTGCAGGAACAGGATCACCACCAGCACTACCAGCACGATGGCTTCGAGCAGTGTGTGCACCACCGCTTCGATGGAACCGCGCACAAAGATGGTCGGGTCGTAGACGATTTCGTAATCCACGCCTTCCGGGAAGCTCTGCTTGAGCTCGGCCATGCGCTCGCGCACCGCATCGGAAATGGCGATGGCGTTGGAGCCCGGGCGCTGGAAGATCGGCATGGCCACGGCGGGCTTGTTGTTGAGCAGCGAACGCAGGGCGTATTGCTTGGAGCCCAGTTCGATGCGGGCGATGTCCTTGAGGCGGGTGATCTCGCCGTTCTCGCCGGCGCGCACCACGATGTTCTCGAACTCTTCCTCGTTGACCAGACGGCCCTGGGTATTGATCGACAGCTGGAAGCTGTTGTCGCTGGCCGCCGGTGGCGCGCCCAGGGAGCCGGCCGCCACCTGGCGGTTCTGCTCGCGGATGGCGTTGACCACATCGGTGGCGGTCAGCCCGCGGGAGGCGACCTTGTCCGGGTCCAGCCACACGCGCATCGAGTAGTCACCGAGACCGAACAGTTGCACGTCGCCGACGCCATCGAGACGAGCCAGCTCGTCCTTGATGTTCAACGACGCGTAGTTGGACAGGTAGAGCATGTCGTAGGCGTCGTTGGGCGAGGTCAGGTGCACGACCATGGTCATGTCAGACGACGCCTTGTCGACCGTCACGCCGAGGCGCTGCACTTCCGTGGGCAACGTCGGCATGGTGCGGGTGACGCGGTTCTGCACCTGCACCTGGGCGGTATCCAGGTTGGTGCCCAGGGCGAAGGTGATGGTCAGCGTCATGCGCCCGTCGTTGGTCGCCTGGGACGACATGTAGAGCATGCCCTCGACGCCGACGATGGCCTGTTCGAGCGGCGAAGCCACGGTTTCGCCGATCACCTTGGGGTTGGCGCCGGGGAAGTCGGCACGCACCACCACGGTGGGCGGCACCACTTCCGGGTATTCGCTGATCGGCAGCTGGAACAGCGAGATGGCACCGCCGATCAGGATGATCAGCGAGAGCACGGCGGCGAAGATCGGCCGCTGGATGAAGAACTGCGAGAAGTTCATCGTTAATGTCCTTTTGATGCGGGCACAGCCCAGCCTGCCCACGCCATGGGCGGCGCGAGCAGGTTCTCGGGTAGGAAATGGGAGAGGGCGAGGCCCGGTGTTACTTGAGGCTGACCTTCAGGGGTTCGTCATTGCGCGCCGAGGCTACGGCCTTGCGCTGCTTTTCCAGCGTCGCCAGGGTTTTCTCGTCGGCCATCGGCACGCTCTGCGGGTCCACGGTGCTACCCGGTATCGCGCGCTGCAGGCCGTTGACCACCACGCGGTCGCCCTTGGCCAGACCACTGCGGACAATGCGCAGCCCCTCGAGCTTGGGCCCCAGCTCCACGGAGCGATAGGCCACGGTGTTGTTGTCAGCGAGCACCAGCACGAACTTCTTGCCCAGGTCGGTACCGACGGCGACGTCCTGGATCAGCATGGCGTCGTAGGTGTCGCTGCCCACCAGCTTCAGGCGCGCATACAGGCCCGGGGTGAAGGTGCCGTCACGGTTGTCGAACACGGCGCGGCCGCGGATTGTTCCGGTGCGCGGGTTGACCTGGTTGTCGAGGAAGTCCAGCTGGCCCAGATGCGGGTTGCCGGCCTCGTTGGACAGGCCCAGGTACACCGGGCTCTTGCTACGGCTGTCATGGCCGGCCTTGCGAGCCAGCTCGGTGTACTTGAGGAAGGCGCGCTCGTCGGCGTCGAAGTAGGCGTACACCTTGTCGGTGGACACCAGCGAGGTGAGCAGCGATTCGCTAGCGGTCACCAGGTTGCCGGCGGTCACTTCGGCACGGCTGACGCGGCCATCGATGGGCGCGATGACGCGGGTGAAGCTGAGGTTCAGGCGGGCGTTGTCGAGTTCGGCCTGGATGCCGGCCACGGCGGCCTGGGCTTCCTGTGCCGCGCTTTTACGGGCATCGGCCAGCTCGGTGGAGATCGCATTGCCTTCACGCAGGCGTTCACCACGCTGGGCTTCGCTGCTGGCCCGTACCTGATTGGAGCGGGCTTGTTGCAACTGGGCCTCGAGGCGTTTGACTTCGGCCTGGAACGGGCGCGGGTCGATCTGGAACAGCAGGTCGCCTTTCTTCACCAGTGCGCCTTCGGTGAAGCTCACCTTGTCGATGAAGCCGGACACCCGCGGGCGTATCTGCACTGATTCCGGCGCCTCGAGGCGGCCGGTGAACTCGTCCCACTCGTTGAGGGGCTGTTCGATGACTTCGGCCACGCTGACCTTGGGGGTAGGCATCTGCTGTGCGGTTTCCTGGCTCTTGCCACAGGCGGCCAGTACGAGCGCTGCGGTTAGGGCCAGGGGGAATTGCCAGAGCCTTGGGTTGGACTGTTCCATGATTTCGATCCGCCAAGAGGAGAGGGAAGTGATGGAGGCGGAGTCTGGTCGCTGCAACATCCGGGAACGAATCGAACGCCACGAAGATAGATATCATCGAGAATGATGATATTACCCGTTGGAATATAAATAGAGAGCTACCTATCTATTTAATCTAGACCTGTCGGCAGGCGTAAGGGCTATTCCAAGCTGTCCGGATCACCGAAGAACATCTGGATGCGCGAGCGCAGCCAGCGCTCGGCCGGGTCGTTGTCCTGAGCGCCGCGCCAGGCCATGGACATCTCGAAGCTGTTGCTCTCGAACGGCAGGTCTTCGGCGCGCAGGCCGCCGGCGGCGGTAAGCGTGGCAGCGGTGTAGTCGGGCACCACGGCGATCAGGTCGGTGCCGGACAGCAAGGTGCCCAGGCCGTTGAACTGCGGCACGGCGAGCACCACTTTGCGGGTGCGGTCGAAACGCGCCAACTGGTCATCGATGAAGCCATTGAGGTCGCCGGCGAACGACACCATGGCGTGGGGGCGAGCGCAGTATTCGTCGAGGCTGAGCTTGCCGGGGATCGCATCGGCGCGCAGCAGCTTCGGTTTGCTGCGGCGCAGGGTCTTGCGCTTGGCGTTGGCCGGCAGTTCCTCGGTGTAACTGACGCCTACGGAGATTTCCCCGGAAGCGAGCAGGTTGGGCATCAGCAGGTAGTTGGCGCGGCGCACCACCAGCACCACATTGGGCGCTTCGGAGCGCAGGCGCCGCAGCAGCGCGGGAAGCAGGGCAAACTCGACATCGTCCGACAGGCCGACCCGGAACACCGCGGTGCTGGTGGCCGGGTCGAACTCGGAAGCGCGGCTGACCGCGGTGGAGATCGAGTCCAGCGCTGGCGAGAGCAGGGCGAAGATTTCCTGCGCGCGCGCGGTGGGCTCCATGCTGCGCCCGGTACGCACGAACAGCGGGTCATCGAACAGGTTGCGCAGGCGCGACAACGCCGCGCTGATCGCCGGCTGGCCAAGAAACAGTTTCTCTGCCGCACGGGTCACGCTGCGCTCGTGCATCAGCGTTTCGAACACGATCAGCAGGTTGAGATCGAGACGTCGCAGGTCGTTGCGGTTCATCCGGGTTCCAAATGTGCGGGCTTGCCAGAGCGGGACGCTAGTGAGAGCCTTGTGCGCCAATAGTACGAGCACTTGAGCGCATTGGGAAAGACACCGGTAAGATTGGCATATCCACACGTTCCGCCGGCCTATATCACTGCCAGGCATGACGACTATTAGTCGTGTCGGGTGGTGTGCACCCAGGTGTGCAGATAAAGTCGAGTCCAGTGAATGACCCAATCCGCGATCAGTTGAGGTTGACGATGTCCCGCATGATCCGTTTCCACAAGTTCGGCGACGCCAGCGTATTGCAGTGCGAAGAAATGCCGACACCCACTCCGAACGCCGGGGAGGTGCTGGTACGTGTCCAGGCGCTTGGCGTCAGCTGGGGCGATGTGCTGTGGCGCCAGAACCTGGCCTCTGAAGAAGCCAAATTACCCTCCGGTGTCGGCTCCGAGCTGGCCGGTATCGTAGAAGCCGTGGGCGAGGGCGTTGACGACCTCCCGGTCGGTACGCCGGTTGCCGCGTTCCCGGCCAACACGCCCAACCGTTATCCGACCTGGGGCGATGTGGTGGTGGTGCCGCGCTATGCGCTGACCCGCTACCCGGACGTGCTCAGCCCGACCGAAGCCAGCATCCATTACACTGGCCTGCTGTTCGCCTATTTCGCGATGGTAGACCTGGCCAAGCTCAAGGCTGGCCAGCACGTGCTGATCACCGAGGCCTGCCATTGCCTGGCGCCACAGTCGGTGCAACTGGCCAAGGCGCTGGGTGCCAAGGTCATCGTGTCGACCAGCGTGCCGGGCAGCCGTGAATTCCTGCGCGAGCTGGGCGCCGACAAGATCATCTTCACCGAAGAACAGGATCTGGTGCTCGAGGTCGAGCGATACACCGAGGGCAAGGGCGCCGAGGTGATTCTCGACCATTGCGCCGGCCAGCAGCTGAAGTTGCTCGGTGACGTGGCCGCTACCCGCGGCAAGCTGATTCTCTACGGCCTCAACGGTGGCAACGACACCGCGTTTCCGGCCTGCGCGGCGTTCAAGAAGCACCTGCAGTTCTTCCGTCACTGCGTGCTGGACTTCACCGGGCACTCGGAGCTGGGCATCGAGCAGGATCACGCCGCCGTACAGCGCGCGCTGGATCACATCAACATGCTCACCGCCGATGGCCTGCTCAAGCCGCGAATCGACCGGACCTTCGCCTTCGAGGAGTTCGCCGACGCGCACCGCCATATGGAAGCCTGCCCCGATCGTGGACGCGTCGCCCTGACGCTGGAATGATCCGCCCCTGAACGAAAGAAGCCCGGCACTGACCGGGCTTCTTTCTGGGGTAACACATCCTTGTGTCGGGTACCGATCATGGCGGCCATCCCTTGCGATTTGATGACCGCGCGCCTAGCTGCTCTCACGCACCCGCAGCTCGAAACCCAGGTCGATGTTAGGCGTTGCAGGGCGGCCATCGAGCATTTTCAGCAGCAGGTTGGCGGCTTCGCGGCCGACCTCGGTGCGCGGCGTATGGATCGACGACAGCCGCGGCACGGTGTGCGCCGAAGCCGGCAGGTCGTTGAAGCCGACCATCGCCACGCGCCCCGGCACCGCCATCTCGCAGCGCTGTGCTTCGAACAGCGCGCCCTGGGCCAGGTCGTCGTTGCAGAAGAAGATGCCGTCGACATCCGGATGACGCTGCATCAAATCGTGAAACAGCTGGCAGCCCAGGCCGATGGACGAGGGCAGGGGATGCAACAGCTCCAGGGCCGGGTCGTAGACGCCGGCGGCCTGCAAGGCGCGGCGAAACCCTTCGCCGCGTTGCATCACCCGCGGGTCCAGCTGGGCCGCCACATAGGCGAGCCGCTTGCGACCTTGCTGCAGCAGATGCCTGGCCGCGGCTTCACCGGCCGCCTGCTGGGAAAAGCCGACGCTGGCGATACCCGGCGCATCGCTCAATTCCATCATGTGCACGCAGGGAATACGGCTGGCGCTGAGCAGGTGCCGGGTGCCCTCGGTGCGGTCGAAACCGGTCAGCAGCATGCCCATCGGCCGATATGGCAGGTAGTTGCGCACCAGCCGTTCTTCCTCGTCCCGGCAGTAGTGGTAATCACCAATCAGCACCTCGATACCGCGTGGCCGCATCACTTCGTGAATGGCATCCAGCGGTTCGATGAACAGCTGGTTGGAGAGCGAGGGAATCAGCACCACGACCGAGGTACTGCGCGCCGATGCCAGGGTTCGTGCCGCCGGGTTTGCCACGTAACCCAATTCATCGGCGGCCTTGCGCACCCGCTCGGCGAGATCGGCGCCCACCGTGGCCACGCCGCGCAGCGCCCGCGAGGCCGTGATGGTCGATACGCCGGCGCGTTCAGCGACCTGTGCCAGGGTCGGCATACCAAGGGTGCGGGAGTTGTTGTGCGTCGGGGATTTCATCGGCAGGGGTTGTCAGCGGCCAGAATTGCTGGTTAAGGTAGCGCTGTCTCGGGGGCTTGGCAATTGAGCGCAATGCGCTTGCCACTTCTGAGCAGCAGGAACCGGCGAATAACAGCTACAACATCTGAAGCCGCTGTCTCGCGTATCGTTTCACTCGCCAAAGATAGCGCTGTCTTCTGCTGGAGTTGCACGATGAGTAAACCGATAACCGCAGTAGTCGTCATGGGCGTATCCGGATGCGGCAAGAGCTGCGTCGGCGAATCGATCGCCAACCATGTCGGTGGTTACCTGATCGAAGGTGACCAATTTCACCCGCCTGCCAACATCGAAAAGATGAGCGCCGGCATTCCCCTCGACGACGATGACCGTGCCGACTGGCTGAGCCGCCTGGGCCGGGAACTGGTCAGCGCGCTCGAGACCCACCCGCATCCCGTGTTGACCTGCTCGTCGCTCAAGCGCAAGTACCGCGACCGACTGCGCGAAGCCGTGCCCGGCCTGGGCTTCGTGTTTCTCGAACTGTCCCGTGAGGAGGCCGCGCAGCGTGTCGGCAATCGCCCGGGGCACTTCATGCCCGCCAGCCTGATCGACAGCCAGTTCGCCACTCTGGAACCGCCTCACGGCGAGCCTTCGACGTTGGTGCTGGATGCCACGCAACCCATCGATACCCTTGGCCGCAAGGCCGCTGACTGGTGGCGGACTTCCAACGACGACCGCTGACCGTAACGACCCCATGCATCTCCCATAACAAAGACAAGTGGAGGCGACATGAATATCAAGCATCAGGCTGCACCGTACTGTTCATCCCATGCTGCAAGCATAGAGGAGGGCGCTCACCATGAATGAGGTGACCACCACCCTTGGCGCGGGACCGCTACTGTCCATCGCCGCCGGCGCCGTCCTGCTGCTATTGCTGATGATCATCCGCTTCCGCCTGCATGCCTTTCTGGCACTGGTGCTGGTGAGCATTTTCACCGCACTGGCAACGCAGATTCCCTTCGACAAGATCGTACCGACGCTACTCGGCGGCTTCGGCACCACGCTCGCGGCGGTGGCCTTGCTGGTCGGCCTCGGCGCGATGATCGGCCGGCTATTGGAGATTACCGGCGGTGCCCAGGTGCTGGCCGACACGCTGATCAACAAGTTCGGGGAGCATCGGGCGCCGTTCGCCCTGGGAGTGGCTTCGCTGTTGTTCGGCTTTCCGATCTTCTTCGATGCCGGCCTGATCGTGATGTTGCCGATCATCTTCAGCGTGGCCAAGCGTTTCGGTGGCTCCACTCTCAAGTACGCCTTGCCAGCCGCCGGTGCCTTCGCCGCCATGCACGCGCTGGTGCCGCCACATCCCGGCCCGGTCGCCGCGGCTGAGCTGCTCGGTGCCAACATTGGTCTGCTGGTCATCGTCGGCACCGTCATCGCGCTGCCAACCTGGTATTTCGGCGGCTATCTGTTCGGGCTGTGGGCCGGCAAGCGCTACGACCTGAAACTGCCGGCCAGCTTTCTGACCGATGTGCCGCGTGACAACAGCGTGACGCCACCGGCGTTCTCGCTGGTGCTGACCATTCTGTTGATGCCGCTGGTGTTGATCTTCCTGGATACCGGCCTCAATACCCTGACCGTCATTGGCGCAGTGGATGGCGGCAGCAGCTGGGTGCAATTCCTGCGCATGCTCGGCAAAACCCCGGTAGCACTGCTGATTACCGTGCTGTTCGCGCTGATCGCCTTCAGCGGCCGACATAGCCGCAAGCACCTGGAAACGGTCTGCGAAGGGGCGCTCGGCCCGATCTGCTCGATCATTCTGGTGACAGGGGCAGGGGGCATGTTCGGTGGCGTACTGCGCACCAGCGGTATCGGTGACGCGCTGGCTGGCACCCTGTCGGACACCGGCATGCCGGTCATCCTCGCTGCCTTCGTGATCTCTGCGGCGCTGCGCGTGGCCCAGGGCTCGGCCACCGTCGCACTGACCACCACAGCCGCCCTGGTGGCACCGATGGTTGCCGCCACGCCCGGGCTCAGCGAGTTCGACCTGTGCTTCATCGTAGTTGCCATCGCCGGTGGCGCTACCGTGCTGTCTCACGTCAACGACTCGGGGTTCTGGCTGGTCAGCCGCTTCCTGGAAATGGACGAGAAGACCACTCTCAAGACCTGGACCGTGATGGAAACCCTGCTCGGTGGCATCGCCTTCACCCTGGCGGTCATTGGTAGCCTGATCCTGTAGCGTGAAAGGCTGATGCCGTCATGGTGATGACGGCATCGGTGCGGGTTTACCTATCTCGATCATCGCCGGCAACCGCATGCACCGCCTCGAGAATCACCTTGGCGACCTCGGCCGGCCGCGACTGCTGCGGCACATGGCTGCTGTTCACTTCGCCCAGCGTTGCGCCGATGCGCTTGGCGGAAGAGCGCTGAACGTCCGGGTGAATCATCCGATCCTGAGTGGCCAGCAGATACCAGGACGGCTTGGTCTTCCAGGCCGCGACACTGGTCTTGTCCTCGAAGGCCGATGCCTTGATCGGCCCTTGGGTCGCGGTCATCACCGCTGTCTGGGCAGCAGGTAGGTCCTGGGCGAAGTCGGTGGCCATGCCTTGGGGCGTCAAGTAGATGAAGCCATTGCCATCGGTCTTCAATTGGCTGATACCGGGAGGCGTCGGCGCACCTTTTCCTTGTTCGCCACTGGTCTGGCCGGCATCCGGCGCAAAGGCCGCAACATACACCAGCGCGCCGACCTTGTTATCGTCACCGACTTCGCTGATCACCGTGCCGCCCCAGGAATGGCCGACCAGCACCACCTTGCCGGTCTGGTTGTTGAGCACTCTTTTGGTGGCCCCGACGTCATCGGCCAGCGAGGTAAGGGGGTTCTGCACCACGGTAACGGTCACGCCTTTCGCCTGCAGCAATGGCACCACCTTGGCCCAGTCGGAGCCATCGGCGAACGCGCCGTGGACGATCACCACCGAGGGCGAAGCATCGGCCGCCTGGCTGGCGGCAACGGTGAAGGTAGTGCCCAGTGCGAGCGCGAGTGCAGCGATTTGCGATCCGAAGGTTTTCATTGGGTAAACTCCTGCGTGGGTGAGGCTCCAATTCTGCTGAGCGCGCCACATGGCCGGTATCGGTCATTTATCCGACCTGGAGACTTTCTGCCGTGAATGACGCTTCGCACCTTGTCGTCTCCACCGGCGCCGCGTTGGCGGCCATTTCCCAGGTAGGTGACCTGAGCATGGGCCAGCCACTGGGCCATTCGATGCGCGTTGCCAGGTTGGCGCGGCAATTGGCGCAAGCGAGCCTGGGCGAGGGCGGTCATCTAGACATCGCCGAGCACGCGGCCTTGCTGCGTTGGTCCGGTTGCACGGCCAACGCCGAGGGTTTCAGCCATCTGCTGGGGGACGACGTAGACGGCCGCCGCGCGATGCTCGATCAAACCCTCGGCGCTGCGCCCATGCGTGCAGTACACGAAGCCGGCTCGCTCGCCGTCGTGCACTGCGAGGTGTCGGAGCAGGTAGCAAGCACGTTGGGGCTTGGCACGGACGTCGAGGCAACGTTGTACCGGATATTCGAAACTTATGACGGTTCCGGCCGACCTGCCGGGCTGAAGCACGGGCAAATTCCCGATGCGGTCTACCACGTGGTACTGGCCGGCGACCTGGAGATTCTCAGCCGCAGTCACGGCCTGAAAGCGGCGCTGGAGTGGATTGGCGGGCAGGGTGACAGGCGCTATCCCGCAGCGCTTGCCCGACTGCTGCAACGCCATGCCAGCGACTGGCTCGATCAATTGCATGGCTACGAACCACCGCAGAGCGCGGCGCAAGCCGAAAGCCAGGTGCCCCTGAGTCTGGTCGGTGACGTGATCGATCTCAAGTTGCCCTGGTTGGCGGGCCATTCTCGGCAGGTCGCGGACATGGCCATCGAGGCGGGACGACTATGGGGCCTACCGGAACACGCGCTGATCGACGTCGGCAAGGCCGCGCTACTACATGGCCTGGGGCGCGCCGCTGTCTCCAACCAGGTCTGGAACAACCCGGCAGCTTTGCCATACGGCGCCCTGGAACGTGTTCACCTGGCGCCGTACTGGACGCAAAAGGCCTGCAAACCCATCGCCGAACTGGCCCGCCCTGGAGAAATCGCCGCCCATGCCTACGAACGCCTGGACGGCAGCGGCTACTTCCGTGGCTCGTCAGCTGATTCGTTGTGCACCGAATACCGTTTGCTTGCAGCTTCGGTTGCCTGGGTCGCATTGCGCAGCACCAGGCCCTGGCGAACGGCCCGCGATATGTCTCAGGCACAACGCGAACTGAGGCAGGACGCCAGCCGCGACATCTTCGACAGCGATATCTGCGAAGCCGTGATTGCAGCCGCCCAAGGCAAACGACGGCTGTCGCAATCCACCAGAAGCGCGCTGCTAACCGCACGTGAATGCGACATTCTCACCGAAATCAGCCGTGGAGCCAGCAACAAGGAAGTGGCGCGCAACCTGTCGATCAGCCCGAGCACCGTGCGCACGCATATGGAGAGCATCTTTCGCAAATTGGAGTGTTCGACGCGGGCGGCAGCCACGTTGAAGGGGTTGACGCTGGGGCTGATTGCTTAGAGGGTTTTGCAGCGGATGATTACGAGAAAATGGCAGGGAGAATGGCTGGCATCGCTCAGCCATAACTTCGCATAATGTATATTATGTTAAATTGCCTACCACGATCTATAGCAGCATCTGAATGCTCATCCTCACTCCCTAACTCATGCTCTCTTCTCACTGCTGTTTCATTAATCGCCGGTTAGCATCGCATGGCACGATCAGACTGGTCGTACCTCAACTGCTCTGCTAACCGCTGGGGCTAAAGATCTCAAAGGTCGCTGGATCATCACTCGCCCGATCAGGCAGAAACTTTGCGGATTCAGCAAAGCATCAAGCGTTCCCCTAACCCTCAATCTTCGGGTTCAGCCTCAATGCTTTCTCGTAACACCCGACAGCCTCGGAAGCTTGGCCAAGTGCCTCGATACGTTATTAGGCAGGCATTCGCACGCCCACTCGAACCGGTTTTGTCGCGATCAACGATTGCCGACGGACGCACGAACGCGCTCACGAAAAGAAACCTCAAAGTCATTTTGCGTCTTGAGCCTTTCCGCCAACGTTGGAAGGATGTGGCGACTGATAACTATGACGCCATCTCGATCACCAAGAATTGCATCGCCTGGATTGCACACGACGTTGCCGCAAGCTACTGGGGCACCAACCTGGCCTGGGCCATATTTCGACGGGCCAGCTGGATTTACAGCGCGAGCGTATGTGGGCAATCCCATCACATCCAGCTCCTCGATGTCTCTGACGGCGCCGTCAATCACCACAGCAGCAACCTTCTTGAGCAGACAAATCTCGCCTAACAGATCGCCGAAGACAGCACGATTGGTTTCACCATTCGCGTTGACGACAAGTACGTCACCCGGCTGTGCATCATCCAAGGCACGGTGAATGGCAAGGTTGTCCCCCTCCCTCGTCAGCAACGGCATAATGGTTCCAAAGAAGGAGGGCTTGCCTGCGACATGATGAATCGCTGAAGCCATCATTCCCATGCGTTGAAGAACGTCACCGATCAGAGCGATTGGATAATGGGAAATCTCCTCGATCAAGCCAAGGTCGGCACGTTCCCAACCCTCACTTACATCGATGCTTTCATCAGAGACATTAATGAACATATTGACCTCAGTGTGAATTCGTAATGCTTAGCTGAATTTCTTGGCTATTGGCTCATTGACCGGGTGCGCAGGCGACTCGCCTTTGAGAACGGCGGAAATGGCATCCACAGCACTCATACCCACCCGCAGAAGAGACTCATTTGTCTGCCCCGCAACGTGGGGCGTCACGATTAAGTTCGGCAACTCGGCAACGGGAAACTTGCTGTGTTTGAACGGCGAGATCATGTCGATGTTCTCGGCATCCAGAACATCGACACCCGCACCTGCAAGCTTTCCACGAGTCAGTGCTTCGGCGAGAGCCGTCTCGTCAACTACCCCTCCTCGGCTGGTGTTGATCAGAATGGCGCCGGTTTTCATCTTCTCGATTTCAACCGCACCTATTAGATTTCGAGTGCCCGGCAGAAGCGGTACGTGAAGGCTGACTACGTCTGAATTCGCCAGTAAGGTATCGAGATCGACGATCCGGCTGTCGTAACCGGAATCGTAAGCCGGGTCGGCCAGCAGCACCTTCATGCCGAACGCTTCCGCCATCGGAGCGACGTATTGGCCGATGCTGCCGAAGCCGACTATCCCCATCGTTCGACCTTCCAGCTCGATGCCGGTGAGCGACAGACGATCTTCAGCCCACACGCCACTGCGCGTCTGATCGGAGGCGAATTGAATCTTTCTGCAAAGCCCAAGAAGAAGCGCGAAGACATGCTCGACCACACTGCGCCGATTCGCACCAGGTGTATTGGTAACCCAAACCCCATACGCCGCTGCGGCCTTGTAGTCCACATTGTCATAACCGGCACCATGGCGTGCCACGATGCGCAACTTCGGAGAGGCTGCGATCATCTCGGCGGTGATATGCCCTCCCCGTAGGAAGACCGCATCGACTTGCTCCTGAATGTCTGCATATGAAACAGCGTTGGCTCCGTAGCCGAGCGTAACGTTTCCAATTTTAGAAAGTTCACGTACCACATCTTCATGAATTGGGCTGGTCACATAAATCAAGGTCATCTTTCAACTCACGAAAATTGGTGGCTGTTGGTATCGTTTTGTACTGGGGCATTCTTGCGAACTGTTGATATAACAATCAGGCCAATAACACCCGCGGTGCAGAGAATGTAGGCAGGCGCCGATTGATCGCCCGTCGCGCCGACCAACCAAGTTGCCAGATACGGGCCAATGCCCCCACCAAGAACTGCGCCCACGCTATGCCCGAACGCCACGCCCGTATGACGGATGTGCGTAGGAAAGAACTCCGGCATTACGGAATAGGTGCCAGCCTGGCAGAGCGCATAGGGGATCATGCCAACCGCAAGTCCTAGGACGGCAAGGTTGATCGAGCCCTGCTGCATCAACATAAAAGACGGGATCGACAGCAAGGCATAAGCGATATAAGACATCCGCAAGATCGACTTGCCGCCCCGAGAGGATCCAAGTTGCCCCGCAAGTGGAATCAGGAACGCTGCCAGAATCACTGCGATCAGAACGATGGTTGAAGCCTGGCTTTTCGAATAACCGAGTATTGAGCTGAAATACGCAGCGATGAAAACGGTGCCGATGTAAGTACCCGTGTTCTGAACCAGCGAGATCAGAATAACTTTGGAGAGTGCACGAGGATATTTACGAATCAGCTCGCTGAAGGGAGCGCTTTGCTTACTGGCAGTTTCCTCTTTCTTGGCTTCGAACTCAGGACTGTCCTCGATACTCAAGCGCATCCAGAGACCGACGATACCAAGGGGCAGTGCCAGCAGGAACGGGATACGCCAGCCCCATTCAAGCATCTGCGGATCAGTGAGATTCGCTGCTGCCAACCCGGCTATTGCAGCGGCCAACCCTTTACCGAATTGCGCAATGGAAGGCAGGAAGGAGATGTACAACGCTCGACGAGATGGCGGAGCCCACTCGCGAATGTAGCTCGCCGCACCACCGATCTCTCCGCCCGCAGAGAAGCCCTGAAGCATTCGTAGTACGACGAGCAGGATTGGTGCCCAGACGCCGATCTGCGCATACCCCGGAAGTAATCCGATAAGGGTAGCGGCTGCGCCCATCAGGGTAATGCACGCGATCAGACTGGTACGCCTACCGACCTTGTCACCCAGCCAGCCGAAGGCCACGGCACCGAGGGGACGTACCAAAAATGCTGATCCGAAGACCAGAAAAGTATTGAGTAACCCGGTTGTCGGGTCATCCGAGGGGAAAAACACCAGGGCTAGAGTGGCAGCCACGTACCCATAAACGCTGAAATCGTAATACTCGACGAAAGTGCCAAATACCGCCGCTCGCGTGGCTTTCTTGGCCTTTCTGGTTT
The DNA here is from genome assembly GCF_001945445.1 of Pseudomonas sp. PA27(2017). Lineage (GTDB taxonomy): Bacteria > Pseudomonadota > Gammaproteobacteria > Pseudomonadales > Pseudomonadaceae > Aquipseudomonas. The sequence continues at coordinate 124,340 of NZ_MSXW01000015.1, read as the reverse complement.
GTTCCACCTGGGCGACCGGTTCCGTCATTGCATTGTTATTGTTCATCGCTACTCCGGGATTGTATGACGCCATTTCAAATAATGGGACAGCGTCCTACTCTTGTTTTTTTCTAGCATCCAGAACCATTCGACGCTTGTCAACATCTGGCGGATTTGCGGTTTCCTGCTGCTAGAGCCCAAAATGAAGGCCCCGATAGACGATCCGAATGCGATGAACGACGCTCAAGCTGCTGTGGCATCCATGACGCCAACGGGCTCTACTTCCAGCCATACCAGGCTCGTCGAGGTATTGGACGCGCTCGTCAAGCGATCAGCGGCTGAGCCCTGGGGGGTTCGCGAGCTCGCTACCGAATTGAACGAAAGCCGAAGTACCGTGAATCGAATTCTGGTATCGCTCGTCGAGCGAGGACTTGCGGTAGAAGTCGGGGCAGGAAAGTACAACGCAGGCCCTAGGATGACGGTCCTCACCAACGCATTGAGCGGTTCGAGCGTATTGCTGCGCGAGGGCAAACGTTCACTCGACTCGCTAGCCGATGCCACTAGAAGCACGGCCCTGATCTCGGTGTACTGCCCAATCAGCCGCGGTTACTTCGTGGCAGCGAGCGGTGAAGCCGCTGCCACGCTCTCGTTCCGGCCTGAGCTGGGGCGTATCTATCCCCTCTCATTCGGTGATATAGGCCGCCATTTCACCGCTTTTTTCGAGCAAGAACCTGTAGGGCTGACACATGCTTGCGCGCCCAGTTTTTTAGGGGAAACAACGAGAACCGAGCGTCAGGATACGGCGGGTTTGCTTTCAGAATCGGAGTTTCCCAGTGCTACATCTATCGCGACCAGACAACTGTCGAATGGGCTTCTGATTGCAGTTTCCACTCATTCGATTAGAGCATCAGAACCGGAGAGAAACGAGAATGCCGCTCCTTGCGTCTCGCAGCCCATCGATGAGATGGACGCGCAGATCGAGATCCTTGAGCCGGGCAGTCTCAAGCCCTTCTCGGCGTTGCCAGACGAAGACACCACATCCACTGCCTATCGCCTTGAAAGGCTCCTACTGCTCACATGCGTCCATCCTGAGGGTTTGAAAAACAACGCCGAACTTCATGAGCAATTGCTCTGCAATGGAGCCACGGCCAAGCGTCTCGTACAGTCGGCTATTCAGGCCGGAGTGGTCGTCGCGCAAGATGGCATCCTTTACCCAGGCGCCAGGCTTTATAAGTGGGCAGCCAAACTGGGTAGCCATCCTTCTGGCTTGGCGGATCTCGCCCGCTCGATTCTGCTTGATCTGGTGCAAGAAACTGGCGAGACGATTGCGTTTCTGTCTTATGACGAATCGAGTCGCAAGGCCCGGTACCTGGATGTAATTCAGGGGTGGCGGCCCATCCAGTACAAGCTCCAAACCCAAATTGACGTTCCTCTTTATGCAGGCGCGTCCGGGAAAGCCGTTTTGGCGTATTGCGCCCCCGGCACGATCGACTCGATCGAGCTGAAGAAGATTACGGAAGCCACCATCACCTCCTATGAAACCCTCAATGCCGACCTCAAAATGATCAGGGAAAGGGGCTGGGCTACTGGCGACGGTGAGCGCGTCATCGGTGCCTTCGGCTGCGCCACTCCCTTCTTCGTCGATGGGAAGATTCGTGGCTCGATCTCCGCTACGATTCCGCAGTACCGCAAAAAGGATCTCGATTTACTCAGGCTCACCGAACTGATGCTCGAAGCCAGCAGGAAAATAGGAAAACTGCTGTCTTTGGGGACGGTGCAATAGGCCATAACGATGGCAGGCCAGCGCTGCGGCCTGAGTAGCCCAAGCAACAAGTGCGGTGACTGGGGGCAGATTCGCCGAACGCGATCAGTTGCCCTTGGGGCGAGGCTCTTCAGAACCTGTTCAAGGTCTTTGTGCGCATAAAGCAGAAGCGGTCACCGTGCGCCGCCTCTGTAGGAGGGGCCTGGCGGCGATCCGCGTTAGCCCCGAGCGTTTCATCAAGGCAGACAAGAAAGCCTACAGGTACTGCGCACACCGCCCGCTTTCGCCCACTTGGTTGCCAAACCCACGAACCTGTACGGCAAGACTATGGACAGGCTCTTGGGGAGGCTTCCTCGGCCACTAAAGATGAAAATCCCCCGCCGCCTCCGGCTGATAAAGCACCTTCCTGATTTCGATCTGCCGCGTGCGGCCCGCGATGCGCCAGTCGATAGCATCGCCTTCCTGATAACCCAGGATGGCGGCGCCGAGGTCGGAGCACACGGAATGCTTGCCGGCGCTGCTGTTGGCGTCTTCGGGGTAAACCACGGCCACTTCGATTTCTTCGTCGTCCAGTTGCACCAGGGCTCTGGTGTTCATGGTGACGACGGTGCTGGGCACCTGGTCCGGCTCGACGACAATGGCGCGTTCGAGCTCGTGTTCGAGTTGGACGACCGGGCCTTCCTCCAGTGCGATCAGGTTGTCGAGCTTGGCCTTGTCCATTTCGGTGATGTAGATCCCGGGGGCATCGCGGAAGGCATCTTCGCGCAGCAGTTGCAGGTAGCGCCCGGCCGTCATGGCCCATGAGGTCAGGGTCGGTGTTTCGCTCTCGAGTTCGAAGCCGCTGCGCAGAAAGGCGTTCTGCGAGCGCTGGTTGTCCGGGTGAATCTTGGCGATGAGCTTCCTGGCGCGCATGTCGAGAAACGCCAGCTTCATGCCTTCGCGGATGGTGCGGGTGCCGAGATTGCGGCCCCATTTTTCGCGGTCGCCGATGGCCAGGACGATCTCGCACTCGGGTCCATTCTTGATCAGACGCACGAAGCCCACCGGTTCGTCGTGCCGGTCGTAAGCCATGAAGAAGCGGCCGTCGCGGTCGAACAGATGGGTCAGGATCGGCAATTGCGTCCGATCGATAGCGTGTTCGATGGACCGGGAGACATCTCGTGAATCGCTCAGGTAGCAGGTAACGCGATCATCTTCCAACCAGTCCATCAGCTTCAGCGCATGTGCCCGAGTGATTTCCGGGCACAGCGAAATGAAAGGCTTGGTCATCTTCACCACACATATTTGAAGGTTTGAAGCCCTTCATGGCTATGGCCATGACGGTTCTTACGGTAACCGGCTAGTTTAAAGCATCAGGCGACTAATTCCGACCCATCCGGGCGCTCGATCTGGCTCGTCAGTTGGACAGATAGCGCGCAATAACTGCCCTCACCCGCCTTCATTCACCCAGGCCACGCGGCAATCCGGCGCCGCAGCCGGTAAGATTGCCCGGCTGAGAACGCTCATGGGGGCATTGAATGACAACCGCGATGGTCGCGCTGTGCGTATTTCTGATCGGCTTCGCCGCTTACTACCTGGCCACCGCCGCGCGTCGACCGCAGCTGACCTATCAGGCCAACGCACACAATGCCGAGTTGCTCGCCAGGCTGCCACGCCTGACGCGGCGCTTCTGGGCCACCCCCTGGGCCGTCAACGGACACCTGCAGATTTTCGTCGCCGGCATCCAGGAAGCGCTGTCCCCTCGCCTGGTCTATGACCAGGTCGAGATGCTGCGTATGAGCGATGGTGGAACCACGGCATTGCATTGGCTGGGCGCCGACTTGCCGGCCCACACGCCGACCCTGGCAGTGCTGCACACCATCACCGGTACACCGCAGAGCATGCGCGTGTTCGTGCGTGACATGCAGCGCCTCACCGGCTGGCGGATCGTGCTGTGCGAGCGTCGCGGCCACGGCGAGTTGCCGCTGACCAGCCCGCGCTTCAACACCATGGGCGACACCGAAGACCTGCGCGAGCAATTGCGGCAGATCGGCGAGCGCCATCCCCACTCCCCGCTTTACGCCGCGGGTATTTCGGCCGGTACCGGCCTATTGGTGCGCTACCTTGGCGAGCAAGGCGATGACACGCCGCTGCACGGCGCCTTTGCCTATTGCCCGGGTTACGACATCGAGGTGGCGTTCGCCCGCTCGCGAGCACCCTACAGCCGGGTGATGGCGAGAAGGCTGGTACGCCAGTTCGTAACGCGCAACCGCGAAGCCCTGGCGACCTGGCCCAGCCTGGCGCGGCTCGAGGGGGCGCAAAGCCTGGATGAATTTCACCAGCACCTGTACGAGTGCGCTGGCTACGACAGTTGGCAGGCCTACCTGGACGGCTGCAACCCGGTTGCGCTGATGGATCGCGTCAGTGTGCCGCTGCTGGTGCTCAATGCCGAGGACGATCCCGTCTGCGTGGCGGATAACGTGCGCGAGCATGTACACGCCATGGCGCGCTTGCCCAGAACGCTGCTGGCCGTCACCTCGCGCGGCAGCCATTGCGCCTACCTGTCGGGGCTTACCGCCAGGCCCTGGGCCCATCACCTGGCGGCGGAATTCCTGCAAGCCGTGCACGCAGGCCGGGCGGGATGACGATGCGCCTGGTGGTGAGCGAGAGGCTCACCACCAGGCGACGCGTCACAGCACGCTGGCCAGAAACTCGCGCAGCCTTGGATGCTGAGGGCTGTCCAGCAAGGCGCGGGCATCGCCCGCCTCCACCACTTTGCCGTTGTCCATGAACACGATGTTGTCCGCCACCTCGCGGGCAAAGCCGATTTCATGGGTGACCACCACCATGGTGATGCCCGAGTGCGCCAACTGCTTCATCACCTGCAGCACTTCGCCGACCAGCTCGGGGTCTAGCGCCGAGGTCGGCTCGTCGAACAGCATCACGTCGGGCTGCATCGCCAGCGCCCGGGCGATCGCCACGCGCTGCTGCTGGCCGCCGGACAGCTCGCGCGGCCAGGCCTGGGCGCGGTGCGCCAGGCCGACCTGATCGAGCAACTGCATGGCCCGCGCCTCCACCTCGGCGCGTTTCTGGCCGAGGATGCGGATCGGTGCATCGGCGATATTCTGCAGCACCGTGCGGTGCGGGAACAGGTTGAACTGCTGGAACACCATGCCGATGCGCTGACGCTGCCGGGCGACGGCCTTCTCCGGCAGTTCGTAGAGCGCCTGGCCCTTGCGGCAATAACCGATCAGCGTGTCGCCGACGTGGATGGTGCCACCGTCGAGCTTTTCCAGGTGGTTGATGCAGCGCAGCAAGGTCGACTTGCCCGAGCCGGACGGCCCGAGAATCACCGTCACCGAGCCGGCGGCAATGTCCAGGTCGATGCCGTGCAGCACCGTATTGCCGGAAAATTGCTTGTGAACGCCACGCAGGCGGATGGACTCGCTCATGACTCGGACTCCTGCGTGCCTTTGTTGCGGCGCAGCCAGCTTCCGCGCGCCGGGCCATTGCCGCGGCTGAACCACACCTCGATGTAATGCTGGAGCACCGACAGCACCGAGGTCATCACCAGGTACCACAGGGTGGCGACCAGCAGCAGCGGGATCACCTCATAGGTGCGCTGGTAGATGATCTGCGCCGAATAGAGCACGTCCTGCAGAGCGATCACCGACACCACCGCGGTGGTTTTCAGCTGGCCGATCACCTCGTTGCCGGCCGGCGGCAGGATGGTGCGCATGGCCTGGGGCAGCACGGTCTGACGAAAGATCTGCCCGGGGCGGTAGCCGAGCGCCTTGGCGGCTTCCAGCTGGCCCTGACCGACGCTCTGGATGCCGGCGCGAATGATTTCTGCCGCGTACGCGGACTGGTGAATCACCAGGGCCAGCACCGCGGCGCTGAACGGGCTGATGATCTCGTTGGTTTCCGCGCTCCACACCTCGCCCACCAGCGGCAGACTCAGCGACAGCTGCGGATACAGCGCCGCGATGTTGTACCAGAGAAACAGCTGCACCAGCATCGGCACGGCGCGGAAGAACCAGGTGTAGGCCCAGCTGACGCTGACCAGCACCGGGTTGGAAGACAGCCGCATGAGGGCCAGCAGCGTACCGCCGGCAAAGCCGAACACCACCGAGATGACCGTCAGTTCGATGGTCATCAGCACGCCGGCGAGGATCGATTCTTCCGCCAGGTTCTGCGCCACCACGTCCCATTCGAAACGCGGGTTGTTGACCATCGAAGTGGCCACCAGCGACAGCAGCAACAGCACGATCAGGGCGCTGAACCAGCGCCCCCAGTGACGGTGCTTGACGATGCGCAGCCCGGCGATGTCGTCGTCAGGCCGTTGGCTCATTTGAGGTTTTCTGCGTTGAGGCCGGCGGATTCGACGGCGCCGAAGCCGATTTCCCACTTATCGAGGATCTGCTGGTAGGTGCCGTCCTTGATCAGCGAGTTGAGCGCTGCCTGGATCGGCTTGCCCAACGGCGAGTCCTTGGCCAGGGCGATGGACACGATGGTGTCCTCGATGGTGATCTCACCGGCCAGTTTCAGCGCCTTCACCTGGCTGGCCTGGTAACGCAGGCCTTCGTACGGACCGAAGAACATCGGCACGCGGCCGCTGATCACGGCCTGCACGCCGGCTGGGCGATCCGGGAAGATAGGCACCTTGATGGCCGGCTTGCCATCGGCCACGCACGCCTCGCTGGCCTGCTGCAGGCGCGTAACCTGGGAGGTGCCGGCGCCGGCGCCGACGGTCTGGCCGCACAGCTCGGCAAAGCTGTTGAACGGGCCTTTGTCGGAATCCGCGCGGCCGACCAGTGCCAGCTTGGAGGCGTTGTAGTAGCCGACGAAATCGACCTGTTCCAGGCGCTTGGCATTGGCGTCGATGTTGGAGATCGCCGCGTCGTAACGCCCGGATTTCAGACCTGGAATGATGTTGTCGAAGCCGCCGGTGTCACGCAGGTCCAGCTTCACGCCCAGGCGATCGGCAACCGCGCTGATGATGTCGATCTCGCGCCCGGCCAGGGTCTTGTTGTCGGCCTGGTAGAAGGTGGTCGGCGGTGTGTTCGGGTTGGTGCCGGCGATGATGCTGCCACGCTTCTTGATGGCTTCGGGCAGGCTGTCATGCAGCGCGGCATCGGCCTCGGGCTTGGCGGTGGCGTTGAAGGGCACGCCCTTGTCGGCGGCGAAAGCGCCGGTCAGTGGCAACAGCGCGAAGGCGGCAGCGGTCAGTGCAGAACGTTTCATGGGTCATTCCTTCTCGGTTGCCAGCGGGGCAACGGCGGCAAAGTTTTCAGCAACGCTAGGCAGGCCGAGGTTCTCCCGCAGCGTGCTGTATTGGTAATCGGTGCGGAACAAGCCGCGACGCTGCAGTTCGGGAATCACCAGCTCGACGAACAGCTCGAGCTGATCGGGCAGCACGGCCGGCATGATGTTGAAACCATCGGCGCCGCCCTGCTCCAGCCAGTGCTGGAAGTCATCGGCGATATCCTCGGCCGTGCCGACCACCACGCGGTGACCGCGCGAGCCGGCAGCCACTGCTGCCAGTTGGCGCAGGGTCAGGTTCTCGCGGGCGGCCAGCTCGGTAAGCAGCTTGACGCGGCTCTGGCTGCCTTCGGTAGCGGGGATTTCCGGTACCGGACCGTCGAGCGGATAGGCGGTCATGTCCACGCCGAAACGCGCCGAAAGCTGCTCGATGCCGTTGTCGATATCGACCAGTTCGTTGAGCTGGTTCCAGACTGCCTGGGCCTCTTCACGGGTGCGACCGACGATGGGCATCACTCCCGGCAGAATCAGCAGGTGGTCGGGCTGGCGACCGGCGTCGCGCACGAACTGCTTCTGGCTCTGGTAAAAGGCCTGGCCCTCCTCCAGCGACGATGCAGCGGTGAACACCACTTCGGCGGTTTGTGCGGCCAACTGCTGACCAGCAGGCGACGAACCCGCCTCGATGATCACCGGGCGGCCCTGGGGCGAGCGGGCGATGTTCAGCGGGCCCTGCACCTGGAAGTGCTTGCCCTTGTGATTGGCCGCGTGGATCTTGTTTTCGTCCGAGTAACGGCCGGTAGCCTTTTCACGGACGATGGCGCCCTCTTCCCAGCCATCCCACAGTTTGAAGGCCACATCGAGAAACTCACGGGCCATTTCATAGCGGTCGGCGTGGGACGGCAGGTCTTCACGGCTGAAGTTGCGCGCCGCGTCGAGGGAAAACGAGGTGACCACGTTCCAGGCGCCACGGCCACGGCTGATATGGTCCACCGAACACAGCGCGCGTGCCAGGTGGAATGGCTCGTCGAAGGTGGTGGACGCCGTGGCGGCCAGGCCGATGTGTTTGGTCTGCACGGCCAGGGCCGAGAGCAGCGTCAGCGGTTCCAGGCGCGACATGGTCGAGGGCAGGCGGTGCACGCTGGTGGCCAGGGCGTCGCCGACGAAGAACATGTCGAACTTGCCCTCTTCGGCCTTCTTGGCGATCCAGGTGAACCAGTCGATGTCGGTGGGCGAGCCTTTCGCGCCCTCGGCACGCCAGCCGCCCACGTGGTGCCCCAGCGCCTGCACGAACAGGCCGAGGCGCAGTTGACGGGGTGAAGTAGGTTGCACGGACATAACGAATCCTTACTGACAGCTAATGAGTGAAGCCAGGCGATGCAGCGCGGCATCGTCAGCGAGTTGCAGATCCCCGCTGATCGCGGCCAGCCGCGCCTCGGGCAGGGATCGAAGATTAGTGCGCAGCTTGGCCAGCACGTCGGTGGGCGCGGCGGCGGTTTCCATGCGGGTCACGCAGTGGCTGTGGGACGTGCCATCGGCCATGAACAGCGTGACGCGGTGAAAGCGCCGATCCGGATCGAGTTCATCGGCCGGCGCACGCGGATCCGGTACGCGCCTCACCCGTGCGGCCAGCGCGGCGATCTGGGTATCGACCGGTTCTTCGCCGTAACGCTCAAGGGAGATGGCGCCGTTGAGCAGCGCATCGGCGATCACGTATTCGAGGCTGAAACGCGCCTGCACGCCATTGACAGGCGCGATGATGTTGGGCGCGGTGTCGGCGCCCGGCGGGAAACTCACCTCGATATGCTGCACAGCATGCAGGTCGGCGCCCAGCCGCTCGCGCAGCACGAAAGCGGCCTCCGCCGCACTGTGGGTTCCACCGCAGGTGGGATAGCGCTTGAATTCCAGGCCTGGCGCAATGATCCGCCAGGGTGCCCCCCACCCGGCCAACAGATCATCCGGGCGTTCGACGCCGTAACCCAGAGCGGCCAGAAATGCCTCCAGCACGCCGTGACGTTGCGCGGCAAAACCGGCCTGGGCCAACTCGACGCTGTTGATCGCACCTCGCGCGGCCAGGCCGGCATGCAGGGCCTTGGCAGCGGAGCCGAACTGGGCGCGCAGCCCCGAAGCCTGGGTCGCAGCCAGGCCGAGGGCGGTTTCGCTTTGCTCAGGCGTCAGGCGCAGCAGCCGGCAGGCAGCGCCCGTCGCCGCGATCACGCCCAGCGTCGCGGTGCTGTGCAGCCCGGCGGCGTAATGGCGGGTACCGATGGCCTTGCCCAGGCGCCCGGCCAGTTCGACGCCGACGACATAAGCATCGAGAAAATTCTCGAAAGTCAGGCGCGGATGATTCGCGAGCACGGCCAGCAGCGTCGACAGCACCACCGTGGTCGGGTGGCCGCGGAACGTCGCATGGTAGTCGTCGAAATCCAGCGCGTGGCTCATGTAACCCAGCTGCAGGGCATGATTCTCCGTGCTGCGCGCTGCGGGAAACACCTTGCGAACCGAGGTCAGCCCCGAGTCCCGCAGCAAACCGAGCTGCACGGGCAGCAGGCAGGCGAAGTAATCGATCACGCCCTCGCGGGCGCGTTGACGCTCATCAGACCCTGGCTGGCTGTCGGCAAGCGTTCTGGCCAATTGGCCACTAAGGGTTGTGTTCAAATGGCACCTTTGAAGTAAGGCTTTGACCTGTATCAATAAATTCGTGCAATCGAGCATTTTCCTATTCGGCCATAGTCGCCGCAAATATGAAAAAACTCTTTACATATTCCTAGAATGAATAAGAAATTAACCTTCTGATATGAGCTTCGCGTTTACCTGTCGCGCTTTTTGCGGCTGCCCAGCTGGATCCAGGTCGGCGCATGGTCGCTAGGGTGCGCCTCGCCCCGCACCCAGGTGTCCACGCCGGCCGATTGTAGATAGGGGGCCAGCGCCGGATTGAGTAACAGGTGGTCGATACGCAACCCGGAGTTGCTCTGCCAGTGGCGACGGAAGTAATCCCAGAAGGTGAAGAGCTGCTTATCAGGGTGCAGCGTGCGTAGCGCATCCACCCAGCCCTGATCCAGCAAGCGCTGAAAACAGGCGCGACTTTCGGGTTGTAAAAGAGCGTCCTTGAGCCACGAGCGGGTGTTGTAGATGTCGAAATCGGTCGGTACCACGTTGAAGTCGCCGGCCAGCACCACCGGATGCTCGCTGGCCTGTAACGCCTGGGCATGGGCGATCAGATGTTCGAACCATTTGAGCTTGTAATCGAACTTCGGCCCGGGCTGCGGGTTGCCGTTGGGCAAATACAGGCAGGCCACCACCACGCCCAGTACCGCAGCCTCGATGTAGCGCGCCTGGGTATCCCACTCGGCGCCTGGCAGGCCGCGACGAATCTCCAGTGGCTGAGTATCACGGCCGAGAATCGCTACGCCGTTCCACGATGTCTGCCCCTGATACACCACGCCGTACCCGGCCGCTTCGATATCCCTGGCCGGGAACGACTTGTCGGGCGTCTTCAGTTCCTGCAGGCACACGATGTCCGGCTGCTCGCGCTCCAGCCAGTCCAGCAAATTGGGCAGCCGGGCGTTGATGCCATTGATGTTGTACGTGGCGATTCGCAAGCGCTTCATCGTCAAGGTCCGGAACGGTCATGTCCAGGCTATGACCGATTCCAAGAACAATCGATGCTGCAGAGTGATGGATGGCGGCGCCTGTTCAAGCCCGGGCGTAATCGGCAATGGCAGCGCGTGTGGTATGCGACGGCAACTCGGCGAACAGCGCGTGGTACTCGGCAGCGAAATGGCTGAGGTGATAGAACCCCCATTGCGCCGCCGCGTCGCCAATCGACAGGCGCGCCGCCGGGGTGGCCATCAGGGTTCGCCGCACACCGTTGAGGCGTACCGAGCGCAGATAATTAAGCGGCGTGGTCTCGGCGACCGCGTGGAAGCTGTTCTGCAAGGTGCGCCGGCTGACTTGAAGGCGCTCGCACAGATCGGTCACGCTCGGCGCGCAGGTCATTTGCGCCGCGACCAGCCGATGGCATTTCTCGACGATGAAGCTGCGTGTCGAACTTGGCGAGCGTTGTTGCTTGTCGCAGGCCGGGTCAATCATCAGTTGCAGCAGTTCGTCGAGCATGGCCTGCTCCAGGGCCAATTCGCCGGGCTGGTCGCATACGCCGACGGGCGCCGCGCGGCTCAGCGCCTGAGCGAACATCGCCAGCAGGCGGCGGCGCGCATCGGCGAAGCGCCTGTGAGGCAACCGGATCACCGGTTGGCGCAGCAGCTCAGCGATTTCCTTCTCCGCGGCCGTCTGCGCCAGGGCCTGCTCGAACATTTCGCGTTCGAAGGTGACGGACAGCAATTGCATGCCGGTTGGCATGTGGAACATGAATTCCTCCCCACCGTTGAGAAAGAACAGACTGCTGTCGTCCACATCGCGGCCCTGCATGCGCACCGATCCGGGCACATTGATCGGCAACGCGAAACACATGCGACCTCGCGGCGCCACGCCGTTCTGCACCACACGCTGATTGATCTGTTCCAGAAACAGGTGGCAACGCTCGGTGGTCAGTTGGGTGAGCGAGCTTTCCGAGGCTCCAGCGCTCAGCTGGCTGTAGTCCTGGCTCCACTGCTGCACCGTGGCGGCATGGACGTGGATGTCACGAAAATGGCTGGTGTGGTGGGTGTTCATGGCCTGCAGCGCCCTCGCCGCGCGTGTTGTTCTAAGGTGGCCCTAACCGCGGATAGTCGCACACCGAGCTTCGCTCGTGAACGCCCCGTGCACCTGTGGTGCACGCGCCAAGTGCCGATTTGGGATACCGGCTTCGTACGCGCAACGGAGATGATCGGCTCACCTGAACCGACATCCCGTAGAGGCCGTCATGAGCGAAGCCAAACTCGAATCCCTGCACTTTGCCGATGCCCCGCAAATCATTTCCAGCGTCCTGCCCGGCCCGAAAGCCAGCGAGGCCTTGGCTCTGTCTGCGCGCACCGAATCGATGGCGCGCGGCGGTGGTCGCATGCCGATCGCCATGGATCGCGCCTTTGGTGCGACCTTCAAGGACCCGGACGGCAACACCTACATCGACCTGTCCGCCGGCGTGGGCGTTAGCAGCGTCGGCCGCTGCCACCCCAAGGTGGTAAAGGCCATCCGTGAACAATCCGAAGTGCTGATGCACGCGCTGGAAATCAACAGCACCCGCCGCACCGAACTGGCTGCCAAGCTGTCGGAGATCGCGCCGGATGGCCTGCGTGGCGACTGCGTCACCTTTTTCACACAAAGCGGCAGTGATGCGCTGGAAGCCGCGATCAAGTTCGCCAAACGGGTCACCGGCCGCCACCAGATCATCGCCTTTCACGGCGGCTACCACGGCGTATGGAACGCCTCGGGCGCGCTGACCACCGGCAACGCCTACCGCAAGGGCTATGGGGCGCAGATGGGCGGTGTGATTCACGCGCCCTACCCGTACGCCTACCGGTTCCCGTTCGACACCACCCACAAAAGCGCCGAGCAGATCGCCGGCGAGTACGTGGACTATCTGCTCAACACGCCCTACACCGCCGCCGACGACGTGGCCGCGGTGATCGTCGAACCGGTGCAAGGTGAAGGCGGCTACGTGCCGCCCTCGCCCGAGTTCCTGCAACTGCTGCGAGAGGCCTGCGACCGCAGCGGCGCACTCCTGATCGTCGATGAGGTACAGGCCGGCGCCGGGCGCACCGGCAAGATGTGGGCCGTCGAGCACTCTGGCGTCAAGCCGGACATGCTGACCTTTGGCAAGGGCATCGGCAGCGACCTGCCGATGGCCGGCCTGATCATGCGCTCGGATCTGGCCGCCAAGATTCCCGACGGTTCGATGCCCAACACCTTCGCGGCCAACTCACTGTCCGCGGTGGTGGCGCTGACCAACATCGCCATCCTTCAGGACCCGGAGCTGGACCTGCTCAATCGCGCTCATGCCGTGGGCCTGGAAGCACAGGAACGCATCCGCGGCTTCAACAGCCCGTTCGTGGGCGAAGTGCGCGGCCGCGGCCTGATGATCGGTATCGAGCTGGTCGAAGACCCGGTCACCAAGGAGCCGCTGTCGCGCGACAAGATCGGCCAGCTGATGGGCTACCTGATCAACCACGGCGTGCTGATGATCCCCTGTGGCCGCTACAGCAACGTGATGCGCGTGATGCCGTCGCTGACCATCTCCCGCGCGCTGTTCTTCAAGGCACTGGACATCTTTGGCGACGCCCTGGCGTCGCTCAAGGCTTAACCCACTCTCATTTTTCGTGGATACGCACATGACTCAGCATCTGCAACACTTCATCGCCGGCGCTGCCGCGGACTCATCCGACGGTCGCCGTTTCGACCTCATCGATCCGGTGACCGAGAAGGTCTACGGCAGCTCCGCCCGCGGCACCGTCGAGGACGTCAACCGCGCCGTGAAAGCCGCCCATGAGCAACTCGAGGGTGGCGCCTGGAGCCAACTCTCCGGCTCCGAGCGCAGCCGCCTGCTCAACAAATTGGCCGATCTGGTGGAGCGCGACAGCGAATTGCTGGCCGACTTCGACGCCAATGCCATCGGCCGCTCGCCGACGGAGCCGCGGCGCATGGACCTGCCCAACGCGATCGCCAACCTGCGCGCCGCTGCCGGCTGGGTCAACCAGCTCGAAGGCCGCACCATTCCCAGCGGCGGCTACTTCGGCACCAAAACCCTTTCGTACACCGTGCGTGAGCCAATCGGCGTGGTCGGCGCCATCGTGCCGTGGAACTCGCCGTTGATGATCACCGTGTGGAAGCTCGCCGCCCTGCTGGCCGCTGGCTGCACCGTGGTGGTCAAACCGTCGGAAGAAACTCCGCAGTCGGCGTTGCACCTGGCCGCATTGGCCAAGGAAGCTGGCTTTCCCGATGGCGTGATCAATATCGTCACCGGTTTTGGCGCCGAAGTGGGCCGCGCCCTCTGCGAGCACCCGGACATCGCCAAGATCAGCTTCACCGGCAGCCCGGAAGCAGGCCGCGAGATTCAGCGCACCGCCGGCGTTCTGTTCAAGCGCGTGGCCCTGGAGCTCGGCGGCAAGAGCCCGCAGATCGTTTTTGACGATGCCTCCTTCGAGGATGCCCTGTTCGGCTGCTCGCTCGGCCTGTTCGCCAACCAGGGCCAGGTTTGTGCTGCCGGCTCGCGCATTCTGGTGCAACGCGGCGTCGCCGAACGTTTCGCTGCGGCATTGGCCCAGGCGGCCAGCTCCGTGAAGGTTGGCGACCCGCGCCAGCCCGACACCCAAATGGGCCCGGTGGCCAAGAAGGCGCAGTTCGACCGCGTCAACCGCTACATCCAGCTGGGTATCGATCAGGGCGCGACGCTGCTCGCCGGCGGCGTGTCGAATCCCGACCAGGGCTTCTTCGTGCGCCCTACCATTTTCGCCAATGCCCGCAATGACATGGCCATCGCCCGCGACGAGATCTTCGGCCCGGTCGGCACGGTGATCACCTTCGATACCGAGGAAGAAGCCATCGCCCTGGCCAACGACTCCAGCTACGGCCTGGCCGCCACCGTATGGACGACCAACCTGGCCCGTGCGCATCGCGTGGCCGCAGCCCTGAAAACTGGTGCGGTGGGCGTCAACTGCTGGAGCCCTCTGGACGCCAACCTGCCCTGGGGCGGCGTGAAGACCAGCGGTATCGGCCGTGAAGGTGGCTTTGGCGGCGCGGTCGCCTACACCGAGGAAAAAGTGGTCACCGTCCTGCTGCCCAGCTGAGTGCGTTCCAGCAATGGCCTGCACCTCCTGGTGGTTGCAGGCCATTGCGATTCCTAAGGCCCTGATGATCGATAAAAAGAGACTGCGATGAATACGACAAGAAAAGAACCAGTCGACCGCTATCCAAGATCCCTGCTGGTGCTGCACTGGGTACGTGCGGTGCTGATCCTCGGCCTGTTGTGGGCAGGCTGGCATATGACCGGGATGAGCGACGATATAGAGAGCAAGTTCGTGCTCTATTACCCCTGGCACAAATCATTCGGCGTGCTGGCATTTCTGGTGGTGGTGATCCAGATCGTCATTCGCCTGAAAACGCCCGTGCTGCCCAAGCCACCTCTGACCCTGGCAGGCCACGAGCGTGTTCTCGCGCAACTGGTACAACGTTCCATGTACGTGCTGCTGGTGCTGGTGCCGCTGATGGGTTACTCGATGTCCAGCACCTACACCATGAGCGACGGCGTGTACTTCTTCGGCGTCAACCTGCCGGAGTTGCTGGCCAAAAACGACGACTGGTTCGTGGTCTTCCAGTGGCTGCACAAAACGCTGGCCTACACCCTGCTCGCCTTGATCGTGCTGCACGTCATCGGTTCGCTGAAGCACCGCTTCTTCGACAAGGACAAGCGCAACGATGTACTCAAGCGCATGCTGTAAACAATGATAAGCCTGCTAAAAAAACAAGCGCCACCCTTGGGGTGGCGCTTGTTTTTGTGGGCTGAAAACCCTTAGAACCTGTTCAAAGTCTTGTATGCGCATGAAGAGGCAACTACAAGGCAGAAGCAGCCGTTCGCCGATCCACAGTGGGAGCGCGCCATGCGCGCGAACAATCGCGGGCATGAACTAGGCGCCCCCGCCCGCTCCCACAAATACCCCGCCGATGTCAGCCCCACTTAGCCGCCAAAGTCGACGAACCTGGGCTTAAAGATGATGAACAGGTTCTTACCCATAGCGTTGAATCAGAACTCCATCCACACGATGAACTGCATGTAGGTGTTGGTGCCCGGCCCGCTCTGCAACCCACCGTTCTCACGCCACTTGTCCGGTTTGTAGAAACCCACCAGGGGCGACAGGGTGATGTTGTCGGTCACCATCCAGTCCACGAACAGGTCGATCTCCTGGGCGCTGTAATCCTGCTCGTCACGCCGCGACAACTGGTGGAAGTTGAAGTACATGGCGTTGAGGGTCAGCTTGTCGGTTGGCTGCACGGAAAACTGCACATCGTTGATACGCATGTTCGAGGTGACCGAGCCCGCATAGTTGACGCCGACTTCGCCCTGCAGGCGCTTGCGGTAGCCGCCCTGGAACAGGAAATCCCAGCCTTCCGAATAGCGCGAGAAGCGGTAACTGACCGCCGGCTTCCAGCGCACCTCGCTGAAGGTGTAGCCAGCATCGAAGAACATCGCCCGTTGCGAGCCCGAGCGTTTTTCCTGGCGGGCCACCTCGAAGGCGAAATCGGCATCTTCGATGCCGGCGTTGCCCTGGCCACGGATGCTGTAGATATCCATGCCCTCGCGCTCCATACGATCACCGAAGGCGTAATGCTCATCGACGTGCAGACCATGGATGTAGGTCGAACCGATCGAGCCGAACGCCGTGGTGTAGTCGACGGTTGCCGCAGCGACCTCGGTCTTGGACTGCCCGGGGCTGTCGATCTTCAGCCACATCATGCTGCCGTGCAGGCCTTCGGTGCCGCCAAGCTTCAATACCGCCGAGTTGTCGAATGCCAGGCGCGGGCCGAGATAGAAGGCACCGCCGCGATCGAAGCGGCCATCGGACACTCCCTCTATGGGGTTGAAAGCACGGCCGGGCGAGAAACCGTCATCGGTGATCAGAAAGCCGTCCAGCGTGACGATCTGCCGGCCGATGGAAAAGTCCACGCCATCGGTGCCCAGTGCCGGAAACAGATCGGCGGACTTCCACCCCAGGTAAGCATCTTCCAGAGAGGTTCTGCGTTCCTCGCCGGTAGTCAGACCGCCTGGGTCGCCATCACCGAACGACCCCGAACTGATCATGCTGAGGCCGCCGTAGACCGAGCCGGCGTCGATTTTATCGGTGGCGCCCGTCAGCCCGTATTTGATGAAGCCTTCCTGCCAGCGCATTCGACCTGGCTCGCGCTCTGGGTCTCCCAGGTAGTTCTTGTTGGCCGTGTACCAGCCGAACCCTGCCCAGATCTCAGCGTTGAGCACGGTGGCGCCGCCGTTTTCGTTGTACAGCTCATAGGCCCGCGCCGGTGAGCCGACCGTACAGAGTGCGAGCAATGACACTAGTGGGGCGTAACTGTGGGTACGCATGACGTCTCTCCTGTTGTTGTTATTGATGAGGCGAGCCGCGAGTGTTTTCCCCGTAACCACGACAGCGGTATCCCATATCAGCAACGAACGATGCTGCACTCACACGTATTGGTTGATTAGCTGGCTGGCTGCGCCAGAAAACAGCATCCAACCGTCATTCGTTGCCATTTTGGGATAAGGCCCAGCAGGTACCCGGCCCTATGCTCGGCGCCATAAGAACAAATAAGAACCGAGGTACCTGTCATGACCCTTGTCTCGTTTCCCCCGCTTTTGCGTCAGCGCCGCTGGCTGCTCGCAGCCCTCGTCACCTGTGCCCTCCCCGGCGTAGTGAGCGCCCACCATTCCTTCGCCATTTTCGATCAGACCAAGACGGTGACCATCAAGGGCGTGGTTTCGCGTTTCGCCTGGACCAACCCCCACGTCGCCATCTACGTCGACGCCCCCGGCCCACCTGAGCAGCAATTCAAGATCGAGACCGGCAGCGTCAACGCGCTCAAGCGCACGGGTTGGAAAGCCAATGTGATCAAGGCCGGCGATGAGGCTGAGGTGACCTTCAAGCCCCTGAAGAACGGCGAGCCCGGCGGCTTGCTGGTCGAGATCAAGATTGGCGACACGGTGCTCACCGGCGGCGGCTGATTACCGCGGTAGCGCTGCACGACGACCGCACTGAATCCACCGGCTGGAGACACCTGCATGAAACCGACACGACACCTGGCACCGGTAGCGTTGCTGCTGGGCGCGCTTTGCATGAGCTTGGTCGCCACCAGTGGCGCAACCGAAATCGCCGCGACCAAGCCGAATATCAGCGGCACCTGGGAGCGCACCCCGGACGACTGGTTCGGCGAAGACCCGGACGATCCGGTGCTGCCGGGCGGCCCCATGCCACTCAAGGAGCCGTACGCCAGCCAGTACGCCGAGCTGAAGAAAAAGCAGGCAGAGGCCAACGAGGCCGGCACGCCACTGGCGACCACCAGTGCCAAGTGCCTGCCCGAAGGCATGCCGACGCTGATGGCGGCGCTGTTTCCGATTCAGATCATCTATGACGACAAGAACGTGATCGTGCTTGGTGAGTACCTGCAGCAGGTGCGCCGCATCATCCTCAACGAACCGCTGCCGCCTTTGGACGAACTCGACCCGGTCTATCAGGGGCATTCACGCGGCCGCTGGCAAGGCGACACCCTGATAGTGGAAACCCGCGCCATTCGCACCGACGTGACCTTCTACGACGTGCCCCACAGCGAGGGCGTGAAGGTCACCGAGCGCATCCGCCTGACGGCGCCCGACCACCTGCAGAACCGCGTGACGATCGAAGATCCGCAGCTGCTCACCAGGCCTTATGAATTCACCTTCGAATACAAACGCTCGGACTACCGCATCGAAGAGTACGTCTGCGAGAACAACCAGATCGTCATCGACAGCGAAGGCAAAGCCACCCTCAAAACGGACTGAGTGACACCCACTGTCGCCCCTAATCAGGAGAGATTCGGATGCAACTACCAATAACAATCAGCATCCTGCAACCTGCCATGCACGGCGTGCTGTTGACGCTAGCCCTGGCCACGGCAGCATTCGCCGAGGTGCCGCGCCTGCCCACGGCCATGGCGGTGCCGGATTCGGGCAAGCCGCCGCTGTCCTCGGCCACCTACCAGGGCACCGAGTACAGCGATCTCAAAGGCAGCGGCTACGTCGAGCAGGAGTTCTATCTGCAAGGGGTTGCGCCAGCGATCACCGCTGCCGGGCAAACCCTGCTCGAAGCGCCCTATACCACCCGCATACTGGTGCGCAAACCCGCCGACCCGGCACGCTTCAACGGCACGGTGATCATCGAGCCGTTCAGCTGGTTCGGCGAACGCGCTGCGGGCTGGATTCTCACCCGCGACTATCTGCTACGCCATGGCTATGCCTACGTCGGCTACACGCTGAACATCAACAAGCCAGAGGTCGACCCCAAGTTCATCGCCGGTGACCCGGCCGTCGAAGCCGATGGCATCGCCCAGTACGGCAAGATCGTCAACTTCGACTTCATGCGCCGCTTCGACTATGCCCGCTACGCGCCGCTCGCCAGCTACTACGATGCCAAGCGCTTCACCCGTGGCGACGCGCCGGATCCCTTCGTGCCGCAATCCCAGGGCATCGGCGCGCAACTGGCGCTGCTGCTCAAGAGCGACACGCCAAAAGGCCCGCTGGCCGGGCTGGACGTCAAGCGCGTCTACGTCAACAGCTGGGCGGTGACGGCCCAGGTGTGGATGGATTACCTCGACCAGGGTCGCCACCAGCAGTGGCGCATGCCGGACGGTAAACCGCTGATCGATGCCTACATGACCGGCCGCATGGCCTATGGCGAAGTGGGCGGTGATGTCATCCGCGTGCCGCGCAGGATGCCAGGCGATGCGCCGTTCGTGACCGTCTACAGCCAGTCCGAGTTGATGCACGACGTGCTCGAAGGCATTGCCCTGCCCGCCGATACCGACGAACCCAAGCTTCGCTACTACGAAGTGACCGGCATCCCGCACCTGCGCCTGGCCGACCTCGGTACCCAGCATACCGAACGCCTGGCCGCCGACGTTGGCAAGGGCAATGATCCGCGCTGCCAGATGCTCTACGACGAGCCGGCGGAGCTGGTCGTCTCGGCGCTGCTCGATGGCATGGACCGCTGGGTTCGTGACGGCAAGCCCATGCCCAAGGCTCCGCGCGTGCCCCGCCAAGGCAACGCCGCAGTGCGCGACGCCGCTACCGGCAACCTTCTGGGCGGCGTTCGCCCGCCGTGGATCCAGGTACCGAGCGCCACCTACCTCACCGATCAGGAAACCGCCTGCGGGCTGATCTACGACACCAAAGTGGCGTATTCGCGCGGCGAGCTGCGCAAACGCTACGGCAGCTACGCGCAATACCAGAAGGCCTTCGAAGACGCCAAGGCGCGCTCGGTGCAGGAAGGCTATTTGCTGCCCGAGGATGCCAAGGGCCTGCAACCGATCGCCAAACCCCAAGACTTCTAAGCCGCTTCAGGGAGACAACCGATGTCAGCGGAATTCATTGCCTGGCTCTACGCGTCAACGCTGAGCACCACCATACGAGACATGCTCTGGGTGGTGCCCACCGTGCAGAGCGTACACATCATCGCCATCGCCGCGATTTTCGGCTCCGCGGTGATGTCCGACCTGCGCCTGGCCGGGGTGCTGGCCGTCGATCGCCCGGCCCGCGAGGTGATCGGCCGCTACTACCCGTGGATGCGCAACGCGCTGCTGGTGCTGCTGGTCACCGGCCTGGTCATGATCATCGGCGAGCCGGACCGGGTCCTGGTCAACTCCACCTTCTGGCTGAAGATGGCCCTGGTGATCGGCGCCTTCGCGCTCGCCTGGAGCATCCGCCGGCCGCTGCTCAAGCCTGCTGCCGACGGGTCGCAAAGCGATGCCATTCACCCAGCCATCAAGGTGCTGGCCTGGCTGTCGATCGCCCTGTGGTGCGTGGTGATCTTCTGCGGCCGCTGGATCGCCTACTCGATCTAATTCATTCCAACGCTCTCAGGTAGCCGTCATGGATATCCAATCACTGCTGCAAACTCTGCAGGACACCGCCATCGCCACGCTGATTCGCGAGTCCGACTCGGGCTTTCCGGCGCTGGAATCGCTGCATGTCATCGGTATCGCCCTGGTGCTCGGCACCATTGCCGTGGTCGACCTGCGCCTGCTCGGTATAGCCGCTCACCGCCCAGGCGCGCTGCGGCTGATCAAGGAATTGCTGCCCTTCACCTGGGTGGCCTTCGCGACGTGCGTGGTGACCGGCGTGCTGATGTTCATGGCCAACGCCACCACCTACGCGGAAAACCCCATGTTCCTGGGCAAGATGGGCCTGCTGGGTCTGGCGGGGCTGAACATGGCGATCTTCCACCTCGGCGCCTTTCGCCGCATCCATGAATGGGATAGCAGCGTGCCGCCGCCAGCCCAGGCGCGAATCGCCGGGCTCGGTTCGCTGGCGTTGTGGACCGGGGTGATCTTTCTCGGCCGCTGGATCGCGTTCGTCTGATGGCCAGCCTGCCGCTGAACGACCTCGATGCCGACCTGAGCACTGGCAAACCCGGCAAGGTCGTGAGCCCGGCCTCCGGGCGCTGGGAGTCGCTGGCCATGGTGCTGCTGACCCTCGGTGTGATCGCCTGCCTGGCGGGCTACCTGCTGCTGCGCCCCCGTGAGGTCGGCCCGCCTGCGGCCTTGAGCTGGCAGGTGCGCTCGTTCGACGGACTGAATGCGGTCGACCAGGCCATTCATAGCGCGTTGCTGCCAGCGGGTGAAGAAATCATCTGGAACAACAACGACACCGGCGGCTGGATCAGCCTGGAACACGCCCAGAAGATCGTTCTGCCGCCGTTCTATCGCGACGCGTTCTGGAAGAGCAACGGTGAGGTGCACTGGCAGTTGGTCCTCCCCGGCAGCCACCAGGCCCATGCCAGCACACCGGATGGCCAAACCGCCAGCGCGGCGCAGAGCTCCAGCCAGGTCTCCCAGGCCACCCATGGCCAGGGCGCCGCCGTGTACTACGGCTCGGGCGGCCAGCTGCCGGGCCAGAGCGCCTACCTGCTGGTGATCGGCCATGCCCACGCCGGGGTGATGTGGGCCAACCAGGCGACCATCTGGGTTCACCGCGACCCGAATGCACCCTACCCCGGCATCGTCAAGCCCGAAGCGTTGGTGAGCAAAGGCTGGAGGCAGGTCATCGCCTACGACGGCAACAGTGAAATCGAACGCGTGAAAGGAAACCAGCCATGATTGCTTCAGCAAGACTTCAGCCACGGCTGCGCAGCTGCCTCGCCCTGCTGGTGTTGATACCTGCACTCGCCCTGGCCGGCCATGCACAGGCTGCGGCCAAAAAACTCAAGATCGGCGTGACGCTGCACCCCTACTACAGCTTCGTCGCCAATATCGTCGGCGACCGGGCCGAGGTGGTGGCACTGATTCCGGGGGAAGCCAACCCGCACAACTATCAGCCACAGCCTGCCGACATCACCCGCGCGATGACCCTCGATGCCCTGGTGGTCAACGGCATCGGCCATGACGAGTGGGCCGGGGCCATCGTCAAGGCAGCCGGGCGCAGCGACAACCTGCCGATCATCCAGGCCAACGCCTCGGTCGCGCTGATTCCCATTGGCGGTGATCAGGGCGGCGCCAAGGTGGTCAATCCGCATACCTTCGTCTCCACCACCGCGGCGGTCCAGCAAGTCTTCGAAATCGCCCGCCGCCTTGGTGAGCTGGACCCGGACAACGCCGCCACTTATCGGCGCAACGCCATGGCCTACGCGGGGCGCATTCGCGCGCTGCGCGCGCGGTTCATGAACCGCTTCGCCGCACTGGACCTGTCCAAATTTCGCTGCGCCACCACCCACGCCGGTTACGACTACCTGATGCAGGAGTTCGGCCTGTTCGTCAGTGCGGTGATCGAGCCGCGCCACGGCGTGGCGCCCACCGCCCGGCAGTTGGCCAATACCATCGAAGCGATCAAGAAGGCCCATGTGCGGGTGCTGTTCGCCGAGAAGACCTTTTCCCTCGATCTGGCCAAGCCCATCGAGGCCGCCACCGGCGTGAAGGTGTTCGCCCTGTCCCACATCACCGGGGGCACCTACAGCGCCGATGAGTTCGAGATCGCCATGGGCGAGAACCTCGAAACCCTGGCCGAAGCCGTCGAGTACACCCAGCAATGAACAAGGAAATGAGCATGCTCGGCCCCGCCCTGGTGTTCGATAACGTGTCCCTGAAACTAGGCGGTACCCAGGTTCTGGACGCCGTGAGCTTCCACATCGAGGCCGGTGCGCTGCATTGCCTGGTGGGGCCCAATGGCGGCGGCAAGACCTCGCTGGTGCGTGCGCTGCTGGGGCAGATGCCGCACACCGGCGCCATCCGTATCGCTGGCGAACCCGCCCGGTCGGTGGGCTACGTGCCGCAGTTGGCGGATTTCGATCGTAACGTACCGATGACCGTCTACGACGTGATGGCCCTCCTCGGCCAGCGCCGCCCAGCCTTTCTGGGCTCCAGCCGTGCCGCCAGGGCGGCCAATGCCGAAGCGCTGCAACGCACCGGCGTGGCAGGTATGGGCCACAAGGCGTTTGGCAGCTTGTCGGGCGGTCAACGCCAGCGCGTGCTGCTGGCCCAGGCAATCACACCGTTGCCGCGCCTGCTGATTCTCGATGAGCCCACCGCCGGGATCGACAAGCCGGGGCTGCACTTGGTGGAGAGCCTGGTGAAGGAGCTGCACGGCAACGGCGTCACCATCGTGTGGATCAACCATGACCTGGAGCAGGTCAGGCGTATCGCCCAGTCGGTGACCGTCCTCAACCAGCGCGTGCTGTTCCATGGCACGGGCGAGCAGTTGCCAGCTAACTGGAGCACGGGCGATGAATGATCTGTACAGCTGGATTCGCGACCACCTGCAGGCGCTGGCCGCCAGCCAGGTGCTGCCGCAGCCGTTCGAATACGAGTTCGTCATCAATGCCCTGCTCTGCGCCCTGCTGATCGGGCCACTGCTCGGCGTACTGGGCTCGATGGTGATGATCAAGCGCATGGCCTTCTTCAGCCAGTCGGTCGGCAATGCCGCGATGACCGGCGTGGCCATCGGCGTGCTGGTCGGCGAGTCCTATACCTCACCGTACCTGTCTATGTTCGGTTTCTGCATGCTGTTCGCGCTCACGCTCAAGTACACCCAGCACCGCACCACGCTGCCCAACGACACCCTGATCGGGGTGTTTCTGTCCATTTCCCTGGCGGTCGGTGCCTCACTGTTGCTGTTCGTGTCGGCGAAGATCAACACCCATGTGATGGAGAGCGTGCTGTTCGGCTCCATCCTGGCGGTGGATCACACCGACATGAACGTGCTGTTGGCCGTCACTGCCGTCTGTGCGCTCATCGGCCTGCCGCTGTACAACGCCATGCTGCTGGCCAGCCTCAATCCCAGCCTGGCCCACGCGCGGGGCGTGCCGGTGCGCGTTGTCGAATACCTGTTCGTGGTGCTGGTGACCCTGGTGACGGTGGCCTGCCTGAAGATCATCGGCGCCGTGCTGGTCGAGGCGTTGCTGCTGATCCCGGCAGCGGCCGCGCGCAACATCAGCCGCTCGTTGCCCGTGCTGGTAACCCTCGCCGCACTGATCGCCACCTTCTCCTGCGCGGTCGGCATCCTGGTGCCCATGCAGTTCTACATACCGGTGCCTACCGGCGGCGCGATCGTTATCGTCGCCGCCCTGGTGTTCGCACTGACCACCATCATTCGCGCCAGTAGCGCCCGCTTCAGGGGAGCCAGCGTATGAACCCGTGCATGTTTTCTGGTCTATCCCGAGCATTGCGTTGGTTGTTTCTGACGTTGCTGCTGGGCGCTACAACAAGCGTGCTCGCAGACACCACGCAGCCGCGGGTACTGGTTGCCCTGCCGGCATTGCATGCATTGACCGCAAGCCTTTGCCAGGGCACCCGCATCACCGCCGTGCGCATTCCGGCGGATGCCGCAGTGCCCATGCAAAGCCAGGCCAATGCCTTGTCGCGCCTGGACCCTGGCGTGTTTCAACAAGCCGATGCGGTAATCACCCTGAGCAGCCTATGGCGCGCCGACCCGCTGTATGCTGCAGCGCGCCGGCACAACCTGCGTATCGTCGAGATCGACGCATCGCGCTCCTGGGACCCGGTCAAACCTGGTGTTGCCATAACCCAAGCGCCGGCCAACGACGTACCGTGGGCCGCCGCTGACGACCAGCCCAGCGCCGAGCCGTCGCCCCATGCCTGGCTCGGCCCGGTCAACGCCATGCGCATGTCGGCGATCATCGCTGCCGATCTGGCGCGCCTTTCCCCCGAGGATGCTCCACGAATCGCCCGCAACCTAAGTACGCTGGAAAACCGCTTACGCCAGCTGAAAGCCGATTACGGCCTGCGCCTGGCACAGATCCCGGATCTGCGGGTGCTGTCGTTGGCGGACGAGTTTATTTACCTGTTCGGCGAGTTCGATATCTTCGTCGACGGCTGGTTCGTGCGTCAGGACATCGACTGGAGCCAGGCCGACCGTGAGGCCCTGACCCGTTACCTGCGCGAACGCGACATCAAGGTGGTGGTGCACAAATGGCCGCCCGATGCTGCCATCACCCAAGCCATCGAAGCAGGCGGCGCGCGCCTGCTGATTCTCGATGCCGGCAATCCGGGCGTTCTCGACGACCCGGGCAAACCCTATGACGACCTCATGCGCGCCGATCTGGATGCCCTGCTGGCGGGCTTCGCCCCGTCGAGCCAGGCCGTGCCTGCTGCTCATCAACCCTGACCGTGGAGACCCACACCCATGAAACGCTTCTGTTCTGTTGCTCGAACCGCGGTGCTGGGCACGCTTGTGCTCAGCCAGGCCGCACTTGCCCATGGCCCGGTATTCGACTGCTACATCGAGCAGGACGACTCGGTGAAGTGCGAAGCGGGCTTCACCGACGGCAGCTCGGCGGCAGGCCGCAAGGTCCACGTGCAGGACGCCAGCGGCAAGGTGCTGCTCGACGGCAGCGTCGGCGCAGACAGCACCTACGGCTTCAAGCCGCCGACCGATGATTACGCCGTGGTGTTTCTTGGCGGCGAAGGGCACGCCGTAACGATCCAGTCTTCCGACATCACGAGGTAATACCGCCATGACCCACCCAAGCAAACTCTTCCAGTTGCTAGCTGGTGCCGCATTGAGCTGCACTGCCGGCTTCGCCCACGCGCACTTCCAACTGCTGTATGTGAACGACAGCGCGATGCAGAAGGCCCAGGAGCTGGAGATGGCGGCGGTATTCACCCACCCATTCGACGGCGGCCCGACCATGGCCATGGGCAAGCCGCTGTCGTTCAGCCATATCAGCTCCCACAACGGCGATAAGACCGACCTGCTTCGCTACCTGCGTCCGGTCCAGTGGCAAAGCCGTGAAAATCGTGCCGAGGCCTATCGCGCCACTATCCCCAAGGAAATGATGCGCGCTCTGGGCGATCATATTTTCGTCCTTGAACCCGAACCCTACCTGGAAGCCGAAGAAGATCTGTACATCCAGCAGTTCACCAAGCTGATCGTCAACGTCGGTGGCGTACCCGGCCAGTGGTCGGACGCCCAGGATTTGCCAGTCGACATCAAACCGCTCAGCAAGCCCTATGCGAACTGGACCGGCGGTGTGTTCCGCGCTCAGGTGCTGGCCGACGGCAAGCCAGTGCCGTTCGCGCAGATCGAGGTCGAGTACCTCAACCATGGCGTCGAGCTCGACCAGAATGCCTTCGACCCGAAAAATGAAGTCGCCTCGCCCCAGCCCGCCTTCAATACCGTGAGCACCTACTCGGACGCCGAGGGTGTGGTGACCATCGGCCTGCCCCGTGCTGGCTGGTGGGGCATCGCCGCGCTCAATATCGGCAGCACCAAAACCTACAAGGGCAAGGCTTTATCGCAGGATGCCGTGCTCTGGGTGCAGGCCCGCGACATGAAGTGACCCAGGCTCGCTCGCGTGGAAACATGGATAGCCGGCAGACACGTGCGGGCTATCCGTTTTATCGGTAACTCGATTGCTGCCTCGTAACGGCGCGCCCCACTGTCTGGCATGGCCATAATCCATGACTGTCACTGACAGCCGTTCGGAGCCTTACATACACTCAGAAAATGCAATAGTATAACGTTTTGCATCATGCTCATTTTCAAGTGAATGGTTATGCATAGACGTCACCTCCTGCACTTCGCCCTTGCAGGCATCACCCTGCCCTGGGCCATGGCCGTATCCGCGACCCAGAAGCTCGTCAACGCGCGCGCCTGGGACGATGGCGAGAAACTGAGGCTGGTGTTCGACCTGAGCGGCCCGGCGAACTACCAGATCTTCTCCCTGAAAGCGCCTGAGCGACTGGTCGTCGATCTCGCGAATACCGGTACGACCACCAACCTGAACGAACTATCTGCCGGCAACCGCATGCTCAGCGCCATTCGCAGCGGCCCTCAGGCCGGTGGGACGCGCGTCGTGCTCGACCTCAAGCGGCCGGTCAGGGTGGAAAGCTTTCTGCTCGGCCCCACCGGTAGCGAGGGTCATCGTCTGGTCGTCGATCTTCACGACATCGCGCTCGCGCCACAGCGGATCGCTGAACCACAGCCGGCCAACACTGCCGGGCAACGGGACGTGATCGTGGTGATCGATGCCGGGCATGGCGGCAAGGACCCCGGTGCACTGGGCGGCAACGGCGAGCAGGAAAAGGTGGTGGCCCTGGCCATTGCCCGCCTGCTGGCCCAGAAGCTCAACCGCCAGCGCGGCTTCAAGGCGCAGTTGGTGCGCAACCAGGACGTTTTCGTGCCGCTGCGCAAGCGCGTGGAGGTCGCTCGCCGGCACAATGCCGACCTGTTCATTTCAGTGCATGCCGACGCCGCGCCGCGTAGGAGCGCATCGGGCGCTTCGGTGTTCGCCCTCTCGGAGAACGGTGCTACGTCGACCACCGCGCGCTGGATGGCCGAGCGCGAGAACAGCGCGGACCTGCTGGGCGCCCGCGAGCTGCTGTCGCTCAAGAACAAGGATCCGGTGCTGGCCGGTGTGCTGCTGGACATGTCGCTGAACTCCACCATCAGCACCAGCCTGGGGTTGGGCAAGACGGTCCTCGACAATGTTGGCAAAGTGGCCGGCGTGCATCAGAAACGCGTCGAGCAGGCCGGCTTCGCGGTGCTCAAATCACCGGACATCCCGTCCATCCTGGTGGAAACCGGCTTCATTTCCAACCCGGCCGACTGCCGCAAACTCTGTGACCCGCTGCACCAGAAGCGCGTGGCCCAGGCGATTTTCGATGGATTGCAGAAGCACTTTGTAGCCAGCCCACCGACCGGCACCTTCCTGGCGAGCCAGAAGAACGGATCGCTCACCTAACCCGCATCCGGTAACAGTGCTCAGGCGAACGGCAGCTCGACCCGCACTTCCAGCCCGCCGCTGGGGCGATTGCGCAGCGTCAGACTGCCGCCGTGCTCCAGCACGATGGCCCGCGCGGCAGAAAGCCCCAAGCCGACACCACCGGTGTGCTTGTTGCGCGAGCCCTCGATGCGGAAGAACGGTTTGAAGACTTCATCCTGAAACGCCGGGGCGATACCCGGCCCGCGATCGAGCACGCGAATGCGTACAGCGCGGGCGCCTTGCTCGAGCATCACTGCCGGCTCGTGGCCGTACTTGATGGCATTGTCGAGCAGGTTGCCGAGCATGCGCTTGATGCCGATTGGCCGACCGACGTACACCACCCGCCCCTGCGCGCGCAGCTGCACGTCGATACCGACGTCCCGGTAGTCATCGACCAACGTGTGCAGCAACCCGGCGAGGTCGAAGGCGGTCGCTGGCTCCAGGCGGGCGTCGTCGCGAAAGAACTCCAGAGCGCTATTGATCATCGCCTGCATCTCGTCCACATCGCGAAACAGCTTGGCCTGCTGCTCAGGGTCGTCGATGAATTCACCGCGCAGGCGCATGCGCGTCAGCGGCGTGCGCAGGTCATGGGAAATTGCCGCCAGCATCTGCGTGCGGTCATGGATGAAGTGCTGCAACTGGGCCTGCATGGCGTTGAAGGCGACGATGGCCTGGCGGATTTCTCGCGGCCCTTCGACGGCAATGGGCGGGGCACGGAAATCACTGCCGAAACGCCGGGCACCGCGGGCGAAGCGTTCCAGAGGCGCGGCCAGGTGGCGGGTGGCGATCAGTGCCACGATGATGGTCGAGAGCAGCACCAGGGCGATGACGATCAGATTGCGTGGCAGCTCATCGAGGCCCCAGCTGCGGGTGAATGCAGAGAATTTCACCCAGGAGCCGTCGCGCAGCTCGACCGCCAAGGCGTATTCCGCACCGGGATCATCGGCTGGCCAGTCGGCGGGTTCGTAGCCGATGATCCTGGCGCTGGGGTTGCGCAACTGGCTACGCAGAAAGTCTTCGCCGGAGCGAAAGTCCGCTTCGTCATCCGGCTCTGGCAACCCGGCCTCCTCGAAACGACGCAGCCAGGTGGTGGTATAGAGCGCGTCACTGGCGGACCTGGCGATGGCCGGGCGCTGCTCGGGTGGTGCCGCATCGATGATGCGGCTGATGCTGGCGAGGCTTTCCAACAGGCCGGTCTGTAACAACGGCGGGCGCGCCCACACGCCGGCCAATTGGCTGAGTGCCCAGGTCAGCAGCAAAGCCGTGAGCATCGCGGTCAGCGTGGTCAGCGCGATCCACCGCGCCACCGTATCGCTGGAGCGACTGACCCTGGGCAGCCATTTCATCGCTTCACCAGCACGCTGGGGGTGAACAGGTAGCCGCTGTTGCGTACCGTGCGAATCATCGGCGTGCCGCTGACATCGCCCTCCAGCTTGCGACGCAAGCGGCTGACCTGCACATCGATGCTGCGGTCGAAGGCTTCGAAGGCGTCGCCGCGGGTCATGTCCAGTAGCTGCTGGCGGCTCAGCACCCGGCGTGGGTGCTCGGCGAACACCAGCAGCAAGTCGAATTCACCGCCGGACAGCGGAATCATCACCTTGTCCGGCGAACGCAGTTCACGGCGTGTGACGTCCAGCAGCCAGCCGGCGAACTCCAGGGTCGGGCGCGGCTTGTCCCGGCTGATTTCACCGGTGCGGCGCAACACGGCGCGCACCCGGGCGAGTAGCTCGCGGGCATCGAAAGGCTTGGTGAGGTAATCGTCGGCGCCAAGCTCCAGGCCTACCACGCGGTCGCTGAGTTCACCCATGGCTGTGAGCATGATCACCGCCACCGAGTGTTCGCTGCGCAGACGTTGGCAGAGCACCAGGCCGCTCTCCCCTGGCAGCATGACGTCGAGGATCACCAGGTCGGGCTGCTGGCGCGCCATTGCCTGCCAGAGGCCCGTGCCGTCGCTGGCCACGTCGACGCAATAGCCGTGCTGCTCGAGGAATTTCTTCAGGAGGGCGAGGACTTCGAGGTCATCGTCCACCAGCAATAGGTGATTCACGCGGGGCTCGCTGCGGGCAGTTCTGGAGCGGCTATCTAAAACCATTGGCGCGAGCGCGTCATATATTTCAGTTCGGCAACAAAGCGGCGTTTTCGCAACATAGCGGACACGCTCGGGCAAAAACTGCCAGGCAGCATCGGCGCAGTTTTCATCGAGGATCGCCCATGCCGACCAACGCTCTCGCTCGTCCCTTCGCCCGTACGCTGTCGCTGGCAGCCGCCATGAGCCTGGCCACAGGCTGTGCCAGCTCGCCCGTACCCTCCGCCACCCAACTGTGCCAGGGCACGCTGGCCGCCCCCCATGACCCGGCCGAGTCGGTCAACCGCGGCATCTTCGCGTTCAACCGCAGCATCGACGATTACCTGCTGGCCCCAGTGGCCCGCGGCTATCGGCACCTGCCCGGGTTCGTGCAGGGGGGCGTACACAATTTCGTGGCCAACTTCGGCGAGCCCAAGGTATTGATCAACGACCTGCTGCAAGGCAACGGAGCGCGCTCTGTCACCACGGTAGGCCGTTTCGCGGTCAATACCACGGTCGGCATCCTCGGCCTGATCGACGTATCTGGGCGCATGGGCATCGAACGCCACGAAGCGGACTTCGGCCAGACCTTTGGTGTATGGAACATCGCCAACGGCCCGATCGTCGAACTACCGCTGCTGGGCACCGGCAACCTGCGTGACGCCACCGGCAAGGTGTTGGGCTTCGCGGTCTCGCCGTTCGGCAACAACAGCGACGCCCTGAAGACACTGAGCACGGTGAACACCGTCGGCGACATCGTCGATGGCCGCGCCGAGGCATTGCCGCTGACCGACGATTTCAGAACGCAGCCTGATTACTACCTGGCCCTGCGCGACGCCGTGGCCGAGCGGCGCGCGCACTTCGTTGCCGAGGGCAAGCTCGGCGAGCAGCCGGATCTCTGCGGAGCGAGCGATGAGCGCTGAAGGCGTGCTGGTGCTGCACCGGCGAATCAGGGCACCGGATAGGGCCACGTTGCATTACCGCGAGCTCGAGTTACGCCTGGATGCCGATGGCCGCCACCTGGTGCTCAGCCGCTACACCGAGCTGTATGGCGAAGACCAGTCCATCTGGGGCGCCAGACGTGATCACAAGGTGTCGCTGGTCAGCCTGCTGCGCTGGATGGTCAGCCAGGGGCACGAACCCGATATCGCCGTTGCAGACGAAAAGAGCGTTGTCCGTCCTACGTCCTGGCGAGCCGGAAGGCTGAAGCGCTTGGTTGAGTGATTCAGTCGTTTAAGGCGGCCGGAGATACCAAGTTCATGGCCGCGAAATATTCTTCGGCACATCGCGCGGATGGGCTATCGGGCGTCAGGAGCTCGCGGCTGAAGCCGCTCCAACAGGTGTTGAGCCGCGGGGGCGTGCTAGCCCACCGATTGTTCCAACCGCGCCTGCAACTCCGCGCGCCGAGCCGCATCGGCGGCCTCTTTGCTCTGCAGGCGCTCCAGCAACTCGCCGGCCTGCTGAGGCGACAGCACGTAAATCCCGTCGTCATCGCCGATCAGCAGATCACCGGGCTGCACCCGCACGCCGTGTATCGTTACCGGAACGTTCACCGCGCCCTGCTCGCCAAGCGGGCGCGTGGTATAGGCGCTGACACCGCCGCAGAAGATCGGCAGGCCGAGCGTTCGCAGCACGCGCACGTCGGTCACCGGGCCGTCGATCACCACCCCCGCCAGGCCCTTGATGCACGCCGCGAGGGTGCGCAACTCGCCCCAGCAGGCGCAGTTCGCCTCGCCGCTGTTGGCGACCACCAGCACGTCGCCCGGTTGGCTGGCGATCAGCGCATCGCGCAGCACGCCGCCGTCCGGTGCGTGGATCTGCGCAGTGGTAACGCGGCCGACGATGTGCACATCGGCCACCAACGGCGGCAAGCCGTGGATGTGTCCTTCCTGCAGCACATGGCCGATGGTCGACGCGGCGATGCCGCGATAGGCGTCGATCAATGCAGCGGGATCGGATTCGGTAGTCATCGCGGGGCCTTGGGTCGGATCAGTGGGCAGGTGGAGCAATATTCCACCGGGTCGCTGGCCTGGTAGTAGAAGCAGCAGGTGCGGCGGAACCGTACGGCGCGCGCGCCGTCATCGAGCAGGGTCAGCGGTCGGTTGAAATGCTGCAGCGGGTTGTAGTCGAGGCCGAACAGGCTGCCGGGCGCCTGCTCGGTCAGCCAACGAAAGTCTTCGGCGCAGCGCTGTCGCGTCGCGGCGCATTCGAGCTTGGCCAGGCGTCGCTCGTACAGCGAGTAGACGCGTACCGCGGTGTTCTCCCAGAGGATGCGCCGCGACACGCCGGTGAACCGGTAGAAGCTCTCCCACAACGGCTGCAGCAAGCCGGCGAACAGCTGGCCGGTCACCGCCTCGCGCCAGGCTTCGCGCGCGCCGGGTTCGGGCCGCGAGACGGCCAGGCTGCGCAGCGGCAGCGACGAGGTCCACAGGCCATCGTCGTGGCCGTACTCGATGAAGGTGTTGTCCAGCGACAACTCCAGCCCCTTGTCGTAAGCGGACATGGCGTACAGGCAGGCGCCAGTGAGCAGGAAGGACTGACGCTTGCCCAGCAGCGAGGCGGTGATGCGCCGCGACGGCGAGAGAATCACCGGGCCGAGTTTGTCCAGCAGCGCCGTGCAGGTGGCTTCGTCCAGCAACTCCCTGGCCGGCAGGCAGCGCGCAAGGTCTCGCTCGCTTTCACGGCGCAGGCGCAGCGCACCACACAGGCTGGCCCATTGGGCATCGCTGAAGCTCATCGTGGAATGTCCCGACCGAAGGGAATGCACAGCGGCGTGTGGAAGAACGGGTCGGGGATGATCCGGCAATCCAGGTCGAACACCGTCTTGACCAGCTCTTCGCTGAGGATGTCCGCCGGCTTGCCCTGGGCGTAGGCGGTGCGTTGGTGCACGGCGACCATGTGGTCGGCGTAGCGACAGGCCAGGTTGAGGTCATGCAGCACCATGACGATGGTCTTGCCCTCCTGGCGATTGAGCTCGCGCAGCAGATCCAGCACCTCGATCTGGTGGGCCAGGTCGAGAAAGGTGGTCGGCTCGTCGAGCAGCACCAACTCGGTTTCCTGGGCCAGGGTCATGGCGATCCAGGCGCGCTGCCGCTGACCGCCGGACAGCGCATCGACCGGCCGCTCGGCCAGCTCATCGAGGCCGGTACGGGTCAGTGCGCGAGCCACCACGGCCTCGTCCTCGGCCGACCACTGCTGCATCCAGCTCTGGTACGGGTAGCGCCCCAGGGCGACCAGTTGGCGCACGCTGATGCCCTCGGGCGCCACCGGCATCTGCGGCAGGATCGCCAGCTCCCGCGCCACGGCGGCGGTCGGTTTGCGCTGGATGTCGGCACCGTTGAGGATCACCGTGCCGGCCTGCGGCTTGAGCAACCGCGCGAAGGATTTCAGCAGCGTGCTCTTGCCACAGCCGTTGCTGCCGATCAGCACCGTCACCTGGCCGCGCGGCAACGCCAGGTCGAGGTTGTCGATGATCGGCTGGCGCTGGTAGGCAAGAGTCAGGTTACGGCTGGCGATGGCGGTCATGTCAGGGTCCTCACTGCCGCTGCTTGATCAGTAGGTACAGAAAATACGGGGTGCCGAACACGGCGACGAAGATGCCGGCGGGCAGATCCAGCGGCAGGAACAGGGTGCGCCCGGCGAGGTCGGCGAGCATTACCAGGTTGGCACCGACCAGCGCTGCCATGCAGGCCTGGGCGGCGAAACCGTTGGGGATCAGCTGGCGAGCGATATGCGGGGCGATCAAGCCGACGAAGGCCATGGCGCCGCCCCAGGCGATGGCCGAGCCGGCCAGGGCCACGCTGACCGCGAGCAGCGCTGCGCGCAGCCACTGCACGCGCACGCCGATGCCGCGGGCCAGGCCCTCGTCCAGTTGCTGAACCACCACGTGGCGCGATAGCAGCGCCAGGACCGGCAGCAGGCACAGCAGCACGCCCGCCAGCGCCTTGACCTCTCGCCAGCCCGCGCCGTACACGCTGCCGGTCAGCCATACATAGGCCGACAAGGTGGTGCTCAGCGGGCTGAACACCAGCATGAAGGTGGTGGCCGCAGCCAGCATGGCCGACACACCGACGCCGATCAGCACCAGCCGCAGCGGTGACGTGCCCTGCTTCCAGGCCAGGCCGTAGACCGCCAGCGCGGCACTGCCGGCACCGAGCATCGCCGCCAGCGGCAAGCCGCCCATGCCCCAGGTCGCCGCGAAGGCCGACAGGTACAGCACCGCCGCCGCACTGGCGCCGCTCGACAGGCCGAGCAGATCCGGTGAGGCCAGGGGATTGCGCACGATGGCCTGCAGGATCAACCCGGAAACTGCCAGGGCGCCACCGATCAACGCGCCAAGCAGCAGGCGCGGCAGGCGCAGCTGCTCGACGATAAAGCTCAGCCCGGCCCCGCCCTCGCCCATCAGCACGGCAGCGACTCGCTGCGGCGAGAGCATGACCTTGCCCAGACACAGGCCGAGAACCAGCACGAAAAGGCTGAACAGCACGGCCAGCAGCAGGCGCAGCGCGCCGGTGCCTTCGATACGCCGAGAGAAACCGTGCCAGCGCAGGATGCGAGGCTTGACAGGCCGTTGGAAAACGTTGGCGAGGCAGCCAGCGCAATACCGAGGGCGGCCCCGCAAAAACAGGCGAGAAAGCGGAGTGTACAAGCGGTACATGAGCATTTTGAGCCTGTTTTTAACGCCGCGCTGGCAACGCAGGTAGTTTTTCGACGGCCTGTTAGGCATTGCGACCTCCACGCCGTGCCAGCGCAATGAAAAACGGCGCGCCGAACAGCGCAGTCATCACCCCGACCGGCACTTCCTGAGGCAGGATCACCACCCGGGCGAGCATGTCGGCGACCAGCAACAGCGTGGCGCCGAGCAGCGCGCAGCCAGGCAACATCACCCGGTGGTCGATGCCGACCAGGCGGCGCACCATGTGCGGCACGATCAGACCGATGAAACCGATGCTGCCCGCCAGGGCCACTGCGCTGCCAGCCAGCATTACCACCAGCACGCCGAGTTGCAGGCGGATCAGGCCGGTGCGCTGCCCCAGGCCGATGGCGATCTGCACGCCGGCATTGAGCACGTTGACCTGGGCGCCGAGCAGGCAGGCCACCAGCAGCGCCACCAGCGCGCAGATCAACAGCGGCACGGCGGTGGCCAGGCTGCGCTCGCTGAGCGAACCGGCCAGCCAGAACAGTACGGTATCCAGACCTTGCTGGTCGATCACCAGCAGCGCCTGGCTGAACGCCGTGAACAGCGCTGTGATCGCCGCCCCGGCAAGCACCATGCGCAACGGGTTGAGCGCGCCCTGCCCGCTGTTGCCCACCGTCCAGACCAGCGCACCGGCCACGGCGGCGCCGCAGAAGGCGCTCCACAGCCATTGCTCAGGCGCATTCAGAGAGAACAGCGACAGGCTGACGATCAGCGCGAAGGTCGCCCCGGCATTGATGCCGAACAACCCTGGCGAGGCCAGCGGGTTGCGGGTCATGGCCTGCATCAGCGCCCCGGCCACCGCCAGGCTGGCGCCGACCACCACTGCCATCAGGGTACGCGACAGCCGGGTGGTATTGACCAACAGGTGATCGACGTTCAGCGGATCGGCATGCAGCAAGGCGTTGAACACCGTGTGCGGGGCGATCCAGCTGGGGCCGGTGGACAAGCTCAGCACGCAGCAAGCCAGCAGCACGAGCGAAACGATGATCAGTTTGCTCCACGCCGTCATGCCGCAGCGTCCTGCAGCAGGGTGCGTTCGATATCGTCGAGAACGCGATTGGCGCCGAGAATGCCGCCGGAAAATATCCAGGCCACGCCGTCCACCCACCACACCTGCCCGGCTTTGGGCGCGCTCATGCGCTGCCATAGCGGGTGATGGGTAATCGCCTGGTAATGGCGCTGCACCGCCGGGCTGTCGGCACGGCCGAAGACGAAGAACACGTCGGCGTCGGCCACTGGCAGGCTTTCGCGGCTGCGCAGCTTGATGGAAACACCGGTGGCATCGCGGCTCTGGCGGTTCCACACGAAGCCCAGTTCGGCCAGCACGCTGCCGGCGAAGCTGTCGGGCAGGTAGCTGCGCACGTGGTCTTCACGGACGTCCAGCACCGATACGCTGAGCGGCCAGCGCGCGCCGAACTTGGTGGCCAGGCGTATGCGCATCGCGCTGATGCGTGCATCCCAGCGTGTCTGCAAAGCCTGCGCTTCGACGTTGCGCGCCGTGGCGGCGCCCATCACGCGCAGGGTGTGGCGGAATTCGAATACCTCGTCGAGCATCACCACCGGGCACAGCTGTTCGAGCAGCCCCTCGATCCGCTCGTGGCGAAAGCGCGAGGCGACGATCAGGTCAGGGGTGAGCAAGGCGATGTCCTCCAGGCTCGGCTGGGTTTCCAGGCCGACATGGGGCACACCTGTCAGCGCCAGGCGCAGGTAGCGATACATGGGCTTCTCGCTCCACGAATCGACCACGCCGGCCGGCCGAATGCCAAGCGCCACCGCAGTGTCGGTGGCGCCTTGAAACAAGGTGATGACGCGCTGCGGTGCAGGCCCGGCCTTGGCCAGGGGCATTGCACCAGCAGCGATGACGCCCAGGGAAAGGCGCATCAACGTGCGCCTGGACAACGATCCACTAGGTTGCAAACTCGATCCTTTGTAATGGATTGACGACTAGCCCCTTGCCGAACGGCATGCTGCCCGGCCCACCGGCCCGTTCGATCATCGGGCGCAGCAGGAGTTTCTGCGGCCAGGTGTCGGACTCGAACAACTGGCCACGCAGCACGGCGCGCGCGTCGTCGTCGAACGGCACAGCGGCGATCCCCTCGCTCAAGGCATCACGCAGCACCCGCCAGGCCTGCACGGCCGGTACGTCGTAAACGCGCTCCAGGGTATCGATGATACCGCGCAGGTTCACCTGGATGCCCAGGGTCTGCAGCCAGAACAGCAAGTCTTCGGGGCGCTCATGGTACAGCGTCTGGGCATGACCTTTCTTGATTCGGTACTGCGGGTCGAGCATGCCGTTGCGCTCCAGCCAGGGCACGTACAGGCGCAGCGAGTCGTGATCACGCAGCAACAGACCGCTGACCTTGCCGGCGTCGTACACCAGCACGGCGTTCTGGCCGTGCACTTCGCCGAGCATGCCGAGGCGGAACATGCGCAGGTTGACGTCGAAGAACAAGGTGCACAGCTCGCCGAACAGTTGCAGCACCGACGCCGGCCCGGCAGGCAGACCGCGCTGGCGAATGCAGTCGTCGAAGAAATGCCGATCGCTGTCGGGCAATGGCGTCCCCAGCGCGGCCATGGGCAGCAGGCGCTTGGCGGGGTCTGCGAGCAGCGCTGGCGGGTAGCCACGGACCATGGCCGAGAGGTGGCGCGGCGCTTCGTCGAACAAGGTACCGCCGTCGGGCATGTAGCCCCACCATTTGCTCTCGTCGCAGATGTGCAGCGCCTCGCGCAGCACCTCGTCGCGCTCGCGGCCCTGGCGCAACAGCGCCTCGCTCAGCCCGCCGTTGATCATCTTCACCGCCGGCAGGTAGCGGGAGGCGCCGAGGGAATACACCGCCATCGGCAGCTTTATGTGATCGGCCGGCGCCGCGGCGCAGGCCAGCGAACGCAGCGACGAGGTGGGATTGAAGCGGCCTTCCTGGAAGCTCAGGCGCAGGCACTCACCACGCTCGAAAGCCGCACCGAGCTGCGCAGGTAACACCTGCTCCAGTTGCCAGGGGTGCACAGGCAGGGCGACGTGGCTATCGGCAATGCCCAGGGTGCGCATCTCGGCATCGAGCTTCGCGTGCTGCTCAGGCTCGAGAATGAACTGGGCCGGCTGGCAGCGCGCCAGCGCCTCGATACCGGCACCGAAGGTCAGGCAGCTTTTGGCCACCGCGACCCAGTTGAGGGCCAGGGGCTGGTCGAACTCGGCCTGGTACTGGCGGTACTGCTCGTCATCCAGGCCCTGCTTGGCCT
This sequence comes from Pseudomonas sp. PA27(2017), assembly GCF_001945445.1. Classification (GTDB taxonomy): domain Bacteria; phylum Pseudomonadota; class Gammaproteobacteria; order Pseudomonadales; family Pseudomonadaceae; genus Aquipseudomonas. The sequence continues at coordinate 86,472 of NZ_MSXW01000015.1, read as the reverse complement.
TGGCCAGGGGATGGAACGGCCGGTCGCGCAGCGAGCCCCACTGTTCCATGGCCAGGAAGAACGCGGCGCCGTCCTTTTCCAGCAGGCCTTCGGTCGGCACCTGATGGTCGAGGGACAGCGCGGTCTGCCCGACGCTGGTGCGCAGCACGTCCATGAACAGCTCGATGCCCTTGTCGTTGTCGACCGCATCGACTTTCACGCCTTTCAGGGCCAGGGCCATGAAGGCATCCGGGGTGAGTGGCCGGGTGCTCTGCCCCTGCACGTCCAGCACCGGCGTGCCGGGCACCTTTTCCCAGGCCTGGGTGATGCCGGCGCGCAGGGCGACCGCCAGGCCGCGCTGTTCGGCGGCGTCGTAGAGCCAGTGCCAGATCCTGTGCGGCACCTGCAGATCGGCGAGCGGCGAATCCGGGTGTGCGCCGCGCCAGGTGGCGGGCTCGACCAAATGGCTGTCGAGGGCGCCGAAGAAATCTTCGGCCAGCAGGCAATCGACCAGGTCCTGCATCACCAGGTCAGCGGCAATCGAGTGGTTGGTGTGAGTCATGGAATCAGCTTCCTCGCGTCGAGGTGGTGGCCAACTTGGCCTGGAGGGCGCGAAACGCGATGCCGCGTTCGTCACCCAGCACGAAAGTGTTGACGCCGCGTTCGAGCCACCGCAGGTGGTCGTCGGGCTGGCGTGGAATGGCGCAGTACGGGATGCCGGCTGCCTGGGCGGCGCGCCAGGTGTCGAGCAGCGCTTGCTGCACCGTCGGCTGGTCGATCCGCCACGGCGTGCCGAACGACTGGGACAGGTCGGCAGCGCCTTCGAGGATCATGTCCAGCCCCGGCACGGCGGCCAGCTCCGCGGCGCGGCGCACGCCCGCGACGCTTTCGACCATGGCCACGACCATGATCTGCGCGTTGGCCTGGGTGACGTACTCGGCCAGGCTGGCCTTGCCGAAGGCGCCGGGGCGACCGGCATTCAGGCTGCGCTCACCCAGCGGGTGATACTTGCAAGCGCGGATCGCCGCACTCAGCTCCTCGGGGCTTTCGACCTGGGGCAGGACGATGCCCTGGGCGCCACCATCGAGCAGGCGCAGCATGCGCTTGGGCGCGAAGTCCGGCACCCGCACCAGGGGCGTCAGCGCATAGCTCTCGGCAGTACGGATCATGTGCTCGACGGTTTCCGGGTTGATCAGCACGTGCTCCATGTCGATGATCACGAAGTCGTAGCCGGCTTCGGCAATCAGCTCGATGGACGCCGCCGACGGAATCGAGGCGATCAACCCGCGCACCGCCTCGCCGGCAGCCAATTGCTGCTTGAGTCGGTTGGTTCTCAGCATGGGCGCGGTCCGTGGCGGTGCATGGGATTGGGTACGTGCTTGAAGCGCCGCTCGCCGTCACCCAGCAGCCGGCGCTTGGTCAGTTCCTCCACCTCGTATTTGGCGGCGAACACGTCGAAGGCTTCAAAGCGCGCTGCGTGCTGCGGGTGCTGGCGCTGATAGTCGAGCACCACGTCTGCGGTCATGTGCCAGAACTCGCCCTCGTCCAGGCCATAGTGCTGACGCAGGAAGATCGCCATCTCGGCCAGGCAGATGAAGAAGAACGCGTCACAGGAGAAGTCGCGCACCGCGTTCAGGTCATCGGTGAGGATGAACGAGTTGCGGTTCAACTTGGCGTGGCTCGCCGGCAGCGGCACCAACTCGGGCGCCAATTCCGGGCGAGCCAGGTGCGCCGGCGAGTACCGCACGCCGTCGTGGAAGTCCTTCAGGGCGATACGCTCGGGCCAGCCGTCGCGGTGGATCAGCACGATGTTCTGCCCGTGGGATTCCATGCCGATGCCCTCGGCATACAGCATGTGCACGATGGGCGCCACGCTGACGCGCAGCAGTTGCTGCACCCAGGCATGCAGGCCGTATTGGGCGATCCAGGCGTCAATGAAGGGCCGCTGTTCGCCGTCAGCGTAACGGTTCTCGACATGGCTCAGGCCGTTAAATGGCACGCCCTGCTCGCCCGGCGTCAGGTAGCGGTTGAGGTTTTCCCGCCAGATCGCGCCCAGGGTGCCGTAGGTCTGGCTCTGGCGGATGGCGGGTAACTGGGCGTAGTCGAAGCTGACCCCGGCGACTTCACCGAGAACCACGAAACCGAGCTTCTGAGCGGTGGCGTCGCTGGCGATCAGCCGTTGCAGCCAGTCGTTGATGATCGGCCCGTTGAGCACCGTGTGCCGCGCCAGGATGCGCGTGCTCGAGGTGTTGGTCATGCTCAGGGCGAGCTTCACGTAGGGCCTTGTGGGCTGCTCGACGTTGGCCAGGGTACGGATCGACTGCTGGGGGCGGTAATCCGGGCCGGACTTGCCCAGGTACAGCAGCTCGCCGCCGGCCAGCTCGGCCTGGAAGTTCGGCACGATGACCTGCTCCCACTGCCAGGGGTGCACGGGAATCGGCCAGTAGTCGGCCAGCGTGCGACCCTGCTCGGCCAGTGCCCGCTCGATCTCGGCCCAACGGCCGGCGCCGAATTCATCTTCGAGAAAGCGCTGCAGGTCGATGCCTTGCGACTGGTTCACCGAGCCCAGCCCGCGGGCGATGCCCAGCCAGACCACCGCCAGCGGCTGGCCGAATTCCGGGCCATAACGACGGTTGTCGTCCAGGGAAAAGCCGATGCGCGACTTGTAGCACGGGTGGTAGCTGTGGGCATCCATGAAGTGCCGCTCCAGGCTGTCGGCATCCAGGGTGTGTGGCGCCGCAGCGGGGCTGTAGTCCTGGCTGCGCGACTGCAGGTCCTTGAGCAGCGTCTGCTCCAGTTCCTGGATGAAGCGCGGCATGTGCGGGCCATCGGCCAGCTCGCCGAGCAGTTCGGCGATGGCCTGGTGCAGATCCGGCTGAGTGGCCTGGCCCTGGGCGTCGATACGCTGCAGGGTGGCCGAGTCGAGGCGGATGATGGCGAAGCTGTCGCTGAGCAGGCCATCGCAGCGGTACTCGACCGCTGCGCCCTGCTCGTCAGTGCCGGCGACGATAAAGCGTTGGCGACCGTCGCCCAGGGGCTCCTGGCGATAGCTCAGCACATCCTCGTAAAGCAGGGTTTGCAGCAGTTGCCCGACCACCCGTTGTGACACCTGGCGGTAGCGCTGCGGGTTGGCCGGGGTCAGCCACGCATGGGCATGGGCGATCAGTTCGGGCGCACGAAGGGGAGAAAACGAAGACATTGATAGACACCTCATGAACGGTGTTCGGACAGGGCCGAGCCGGGCTCGGCGCCGTCATTGGAAAGGGGAAAACGCCAGGCGAACGGCAGGGCGAGGAGAATCAGCACGGCGGTGGCGATAAACACTTCGCCGACGGCACCTGCAGTACCGGCGTGGGCCGTGCCCCAGTCATTCCCAAGGCGAACCTGCAGCCACAGCGACGCCAGCACGATGGCCAGGGACGACAGCAGGCGTCGGGAGATGTTGTTCATCGCCGCGCCCTGGGTGATCAGCGCCTCGGGCAGCACGTCCAGCCCGGCGGTGGTCACCGGCATGTAGGACAGCCCCAGGCCGGCGCCGCGCACCACCATCAGCAGGCAGATGGCGAGCATGCCGACATCGTGGTCGATGGTGCCCAGGGCGAAGGTCGCCAGGCCGGTCAACAGCAAACCGGTAGAGACGATGCCGCGCGGCCCGTGACGATCCAGCAACTGCCCGCCAAAGTGGCCGAACAGGCTGGCCGACAAGGCGGTACAGAGCAGCGCGATACCGGTCCAGATGGCGCTGTGACCCATCACCATCTGCACCAGCAGCGGCACCAGCACCAGGCACTCGAACATGCCGATGGACTGCACCACGGCGATCACCACGCTGGAGCGGTAGCCTTTCAAGGCGAAGATGCGCAGCTCCAGCAAGGGCGTCGGGTGGCGCAACTGGTGCCGCACGAACGCCACCAGGCAGAACGCAGCCAGCAGCAGGCCGAGCAGGTTGAACGGATCCTGCAGCGCTTGCAGGTCGTGCAACCGCCCCACGGTGATCATCAGCACGCCGATACCGATCGCGACCAGCAGGTAGCCGCTCAGGTCGAATGCCTTGGCGGCGCCCGCCTCGCTTTTCGGCAGCACGTTGACGCCCAGGCCCAGGGCCAACAGCCCGATGGGCACGTTGACCAGGAACAGCGCGCGCCAGTCGTACCACTGCAGCACCAGGCTACCGCACAACGGCCCGACCGCCGGGGCGAGCATCACGGCAGCGCCCCACAAGCCGGTCACCGCACCGCGCTCACCTTTCGGGTAAACCGAAAAGATGATCGCCAGCGACAGGGGAATCATCAGCCCGCTGGCGACGCCCTGCACCACCCGGGCAGTGATCACCCAGGCGATGGAGCCGGCCATGGCGCCCAGCAACGAGCCACCGATGAACAGCCCCAGGCCAGCGAGATACAGTGGCTTGCGGCCTGCACGCTGGGCCAGGTAACTGGTCAGCGGCATGGTCATGCCCATGCTCACCATGAACGCCGCGACGATCCACGTGGCCATCACCGGGCCCAGCGCGAACGCCTCGATGAAGGCCGGCAATGCCGGGTTCAACGAGGTGTTGTTGAGGCTCACGGTGGTGGTGCCGAGAATCACCGCCACGACCACCAGGCGACGTGACGCCAGCATCAGCCATCACCTCGGTCGAGGAACACCTGCTCCGGGCGCGGATGACAGAGGAAGTCGGCGTGGGAGATGTTGTAGCCGTAAGCGCCGGCCATGGGCAGCACCAGCAGGTCGCCAACGGCCGGATCGACCAGTTGGCGACCACGGCTGAGCACGTCCTTGGGGGTGCACAGCTGGCCGACCACACTGAAGGGCCGCGACACGCCGCTCGGTTTGCGCCCTGCCGCCGGCAGATGGATCACCGGGTGATCGTGGCCCTGGGCGACCGGCAGGCGGAACTGGTGGGTACCGCCGCGGCAGACCAGAAAGTGCTGGCCGTGGCTGGATTTGCTGTCCAGCACCTCGATGGCGTAATAGCCGCAGTACGCACTGATGAAGCGCCCTGGCTCGAAACGCACCACCGGCGCATCCGCCAACGCCCCGAGCCGGTTCTCCAGGTGACGACACAGGCGTGGCCAGTCGAAACGCTCGCCGCTCAGGTAATCGACGCCAATGCCGCCGCCGACGTTCAAGTGGGTCACGGTCTCGGGCCGATTGGCCAGGGCCTTCCACTGCGCCCAGCGTTCCAGGTAAAGGTCGAGCAGCTGTTCATGGCGCTCGACTTGCTGCTGGTGGGACATCGCATGTACATGGAAACCCTGCAGGCGCAGGTGGCTGCTGGCCTCCACCCGCTTGACCGCCTCTGGCACCTCGGCTTCGTCCAGACCGAACGGCGTCGCTGTGCCGGCCATGGCCAGGCGGCTGGATAGCGTGGCCGGCAACTCCGGGTTGATGCGGATGAACACCGCCTGCACCCGCCCCAGCTCGACGGCGATGCGTTGCAGACGCTCGATTTCGCCCAGGCTCTCGACGTGAATGGCCGCCACGCCCTGGCTCAGCGCGGCGCGGAAGTCGGAGTCCAGCTTGCCCGGCCCGGAAAACACGAAGGGCCGGTCGCTGCACGCCGCCTGCAGCCGTTCGATCTCGCCACCGGAGGAAATCTCGAAGCCGTCTACCAACGGCGCCAAAGTGCGCAGGATAGGCGCTTCGCTGTTGGCCTTGATCGCGTAGAACAGCTCGACACCGGCCGGCAGCGCGGCTATCACCTCGCGCACGTGCTGCGCCAGGGCGTCGAGGTCGTAGACGAACACCGCCAGGGGATCGGCCGCGCGGCTGCGGGCCTGTTCGATGGCAGCCAGTACGCTGGCAGGCAGCTTATCCATGGCTCACCTCCTCCGCCCACGGGCACGCCAACCTGACGTAACCGGCGTGCCGATCGGCCTGAGCCGACAGACGTACCTTGAGATTGGTCTTGCAGGCGATCGGCTCGCCGGCCAGCAAGGCATCCAACTCGGGCGCCGGGCGCACCAGTTCACTGCGCAGCGCCTGCAACTGCCGTTCGACCCGCTGCCACATGGCGACGGCCAGGTGCGGCCGCTCCCAGCTCAGCGCCAGGATGGCCTCGGACAGGTTATTGACGAACAGGCAGTAGCTGATGCGCTTCCAGCCCTGCTCGCGGGTGTAGGTCAGCGACTGGCGAACGCGCTCGGCGATGTCTGCTTCCAGGTGATTCACACCGAGGTCGTCGGTAAGCTTCACCCCTTCGAAGTCGCGCAGCAGCAATTGCGCCGGCCAGCCGTTGTCGTGCACCAGCACGGCGTTTTGCAGGTGCGGCTCGAGCACCACGCCGTGGTTGAAGAACAGCGCCAGCACCGGGCGCAGTAACAGCGCCTGGTAGGCCTCGAACCAGTCCAACAGATAGTCGTCGCTCGGTTTGCGTGCACCCGGTTGTTGCACAAAGCCCTGGATCAGCGGGCGTAGCTGCAGGTTGCGGGCGAACAGCGTGCCGGCCATCAGACAGGATTGCGGCGCGGCGTGGCGGCAGAAGTTCTCGCGCAGGATCGCACCGGTCTGCTCGCGGAACCAGTGCGCGTCCTCGGCGCTGCTGCCTGTCGGCGCCCAGCTCAACGCTCCCGGTTCACTGACCAGGGTGGCGCCACCGATGGTCGCCTGATGCTCACGTTGCAGGCGGCTGAACAGGCGGTCGATGAACAGCGCGCTGTCCAGCTCATACCAGGCGTTCTTGCGCACGCAATTGGTGATGCGCACATTCAGCGAACCCTTGAGGAAGTAACCGCGGCCTTCGCCGTACCAGGTGCGCATCGACGCGGTCGGGCTGGCTAGCGGGCCTTTCTGGCCGAGGTCGACGATCTCGCCGCTGGCGACCAGCGCCTTGACCCGCGGATCGGCCAGGAACAGCTCGGCCTGTACCGGGTGCAAGCCGATCACCGCACGCCCGCTGCGGGCCAGGCGCTGGTCGGCGAAACCAGCCAGCACCTGCCCGTCGCTCAGGCCATTGCCGTGCAGCTGCAAGCCGTCACGCGGGACCTCGAGCACATGCAGCGGTACCCGTGCGCCGAACTCCGGCGCGTAGGTCTGCTGTCCCAGGTGCTCGGGCCACAATCGGGCCTTGGGCGCCGGGTGGTTGGGGTGGCCAAACCAGAGGCCCTGCTCGCTGGCCAGGTAGTCACGCAGCGGGTCGTTGCCCTCGCTCTGCAGGGCGTGATCGACGATGGCGGCTGTTACGCCCTGGCTCTGCATCACCTGTTCGAGCAACTCGTCATTGCGCGAGCCGGTCAGTTGCTGGCAGGCCTCGAGCAGGTGCGCGGCGAACTCGGCGAAGGGCGGGCAATGCCAGTCGCCATCCCCCTCGCGCTTATAAAGATCGCTGAGGTAACGCTGGCTGCCGAGCGGGTCGCGACGATCCACCAGCACCAGAAACTGGCAGTTATCCGGCAGGTCGATCAGCAGCGGCAGGCCCTTGCCCTGCATCGCGCGCAGGTAGTTGGCCGGCGCGATGCCGCGCACATGGGATGGCCAGGCATAGCGAGCGCGGTTTTCCGGCAGCGCGAATTCCTTGATCAGGCAATTGAGCAAGGCATGGGTAGCGGCCATTTCACTGATCACCCGGGCCATGCTGCCGCGCACCGAATCGATACGGGTAACGCTGGCAGGTTCCTCGAAGGCGGCCGGGTAGGCACGCGTAGCGCGTACAGATTGCTCAGCCACGGGCACCTCCCAGGGCTGCACCCAGGGCGCGCTCGAAACGAGCAACCACCTCGGCGCACTGCGCCTCGTCGATGATCAACGGCGGCAGCAGGCGAATCACGCTGCCATGTCGCCCGCCGCGCTCGAGCAGCAGGCCCTGTTTGAAGCACTCGCTCTGAATGGCCGCCGACAGCGCGGCGTCCATGGGATGGGCGCCCTGGGCGTCAGGGTTCTGGCGCTCGTCGACGATTTCCAGGCCCAGCATCAGCCCGCGGCCACGCACTTGGCCTATCGCCGGATAACGCTCGCGCAAACCGTTCAGGCGTGCCTTCAACCAGTCACCGCGTACATGGGCCTGCTCGGCCAATTGGTCGCGCTGGATGATCTGCAGGGTGGTCATGCCACTGGCCATGGCCATCTGGTTGCCGCGGAAGGTGCCGGTGTGCGCGCCTGGCTGCCAGGCGTCGAACTCGCGCTTGATGGCCAGCACCGCCAGTGGCAGGCCACCACCGACCGCCTTGGACATGACGATGATGTCGGGCTCGATACCGGCGTGTTCGAAGGCGAACATCCGCCCGGTGCGGCCGAAACCGGCCTGCACTTCATCGACGATCAAGAGGATGCCGTGGCGTTGGGTCACCTCGCGCAAGGTGCGCAGCCAGGCATCGGGCGCCGGGTTGGCACCGCCCTCGCCCTGCACTGCCTCGACGATCACCGCCGCCGGCAGGCTGACGCCGCTTTCGACGTCCTCGATGAACTGGCTGAAGTAATGGGCCAGCGCCTGCACGCCCGCCTCGCCACCGATGCCCAGCGGGCAACGGTACTCATGAGGGTACGGCATGAATTGCACGCCGGGCATCAGCGAGGCCACGGCATCCTTCGGACCGGTATTACCGGTCACTGCCAGGGCGCCATGGGTCATGCCGTGGTAGCCGCCGGAAAAGGCGATCACGTTGCTGCGCCGGGTCACCGTCTTGGCCAACTTGAGCGCGGCCTCCACCGCATCGGCGCCGGACGGCCCGCAGAACTGCAGGCAATAGCCTTTGGCCGGCAGCACGCCCAGCAGGGTTTCGCTGAAGGCATCCTTCAATGGCGTGGTCAGGTCCAGGGTATGCATCGGCAGCCCGGAGGCCAGGAAGCTCGACAAACTGTCGACGATCGCCGGATGGTTGTGGCCCAGCGCCAGGGTTCCGGCCCCGGCCAGGCAATCGAGGTAGCGGCGCCCCTCGACATCGGTCACCCACACGCCCTGCGCCTTGGCGATGGCCAGGGGCAGCTTGCGCGGGTAGCTGCGCACATTGGATTCGAAGCGGTCCTGGCGTTCCAGGTAATCCGCGTTGTTGCTATGTACCGCCTCGCGATCGAGTCGCTCCAGCGGCAGGGTACGTTCACTCAACATATGGTGCTCGCCTCTATCTGTTCGAGGCTCCGGATGGAGCCGTTGAAAGTCGTCAGCACTGCACTCATCAGTAACGGCATATCAGTAACGGCAGGTCACGCCGAATGCGGGGCCGCCTTCTGCGAGGCTTCCCGCTTCATCCCTGAATGGTTGGTTTTATTGTGTGCAGCGAACGCCCGTTAACAGGCGTTCGCCGTGGAGGTGCAACGGAAAAATCAGAAGCCGAGGGTGGCCGACAGTACGAAGGTGCGCGGCGCCGAAAGCGTCAGGCCAGGCTCGCTGTCATCCGAGGCGCCAGCCGAAATCCAGTCCCGGGAGTTGGCGACGTTTTCGACGGTGCCGCGCAAGGTGACGTCGGTCTCGTTGACCTTGAAGGCATAGCGAGCCCCCAGGTCATAGCGCGTCCAGGAATCGATTTCCTTGGTGTTGGCCTGATCCAGGTACTGGGAGCTGCTGTACATGCTACGCGCGGTCAGGGTCAGCCCCTTGACCGTCGGCACGTCCCATTCGGCGCCGAGGTTGGCGTTGTACTTGGGCGTCGCCGGAGCGCGATTGCCGTCTGTAGCGCCGCCGTTGTTGGTGTCTTCGAGGTTGCTATCGATGTACATCACACCGCCGAGCAGACGGAAGCCGTCGATAGGCTCGCCGAACACGTTCAATTCGATACCGTCGTTCACCCGCTTGCCACTAGGGCCGAAGGTACCCCTGACACCTGGAGCGGGCGCATCACCTGTCTCATAGGCAGGCTGTTTGATGCGAAATACGGCAGCGGTAATGGCGAACTTACCCATGTCGTATTTGGCACCGGCCTCAAGCTGGCGACTGATGAATGGAGGGAATATGTCGTCTTCGTTGATGGAAGTCGACGGCGCGATCTTGCCCTGGCTCAAGCCTTCCATATAGTTGGCATACAGCGACAGCTGATCGGTGGCCTTGAACAGCACGCCAACCGACGGCGAGAGTTTCTCTTCGTCATAGGAAGTCTCGCCTTTGGTGCCGTTCTCCCAGTCGTCGACCTTCACTCGCTGCCAGCGCGCACCGAGGGTCAGCAGCATCCGGTCTTCGAAAAAGCCCATGGTGTCGGACAAGGCGACGCCGCTGAAGCGGTTTTCGGTATAGATCTTCGCGTCATCCCGGGTCCGTACGGTCGGCTCTGGCGTAGTGACCGGGTTGTAAAGATTGCCCGGGCGGTTGGCGTAACGACCACCGCCGTTCTCGAAGTCCATCGAGAAATAATCGGCAGCCAGGTTGAGCTCGTGGCTCACCGGGCCGGTCTGGAACCACTTGCGCACACCAGCGTTGACGGTGCGGACGTCTTCATCGCGGGTGAAATCACGGGGCTGGATACTGAAATCACCAGCAGCATTGGTGATCGACACGTTGTGACGCAGAAAATCGTGATTGCTCTTGCGCGCACCTACGGCGCCGTAAACCATCAACGAGTCATCGATATCGTACTCACCACGCAGGGCACCAAAAGTATCGCTGGTCTCGGCCTTACTCCACGCCTGGGCGTAGTTATGGCGCACATCACTGGCTTTTGGCACTGGTGCAGCGGCATTGACCAGCACCCGCTCCTGCGGCGCATCGGTATCGCGCTCGGTATGCCCCACATCCATCGACAGGCGCAGACGCTCGTCGCGGAAGTCGAGGCCGACCACGGCCATCTCGCGGTTGACCTTCTGGTGATCCCACTCGGTATCGCCGGACTGCTTGACGCCGTTGAAGCGGATGCCGAAGCGGTTGTCCTCCCCGAAGCGACGACCTACGTCGACGGCACCACCCACCTGGCTGTCCGAGGCGTAGGTGCCGGTGAACTCGGTGATCGGTTTGTCGGTGGCGCGCTTGGGCACCACGTTGATGCCGCCGCCGACGCTACCGCGCGGGGAAATGCCGTTGACCAACTGGGTCGGGCCGCGGAGGATGTCGACGCGGTCGGCCATTTCCATGTCGATGGAGTACGTCGGCATGATGCCGTACAGCCCGCCGTAGGATACGTCGCTGTTGAACAGGCTGAAGCCGCGGATGGTGAACTGCTCGAAGCGACCGCCCGCCGGGTTGGTGGAGCGCACCGCCGGGTCGCTGGCAGTCAGGTCGGCCAGGGTGCGCGACTGAGTGTTCTTCACCGCCTCGCTGGTGTAGGTGGTCATGCTCAGCGGCGATTCCATGAAATCCCGCGAGCCCAGCAGCCCCTGGGAGCTGCGACGGGCGACCTGGCCGCCGGCGTAGCGCTCGCCTTCCAGGCTTTCCGAGGGAATGGTCACACCGGTGATGGCGGTGGGAGCGATTTCCATGGTGTCGGCACTGTCGGCTGCCGGGGCGATGGTATAGGCCGAGTCGCTGACCGGCTGCAGACGCAGGCCGCTGCCCTGCAGCAGGCGCGCGAAGCCTTCATCGACGCTGTAGGTACCGGAAAGCCCCGGGCTGCTGCGGCCGCTGACCAGCGCCGGATCTACCGACAGGCTCACCCCTGCCTGGCTGGCGAATCGACTCAGCGCTTCACCCAAAGTGCTGCTCGGTACGCTGTAGGTGCGCTCGGCAGTTTGAGCCTGGGCGGCCAGTGGCGCGATGCTGCCCAGCCCGAGCATCAGGCTCAGGCACACGGTGGAGTAGGAAATCGAAGACACCAGACGAGGCCGATGACGTGTCAGTGATGGCATGGCAGACGCTCTCTTTTTAATTCACTACTTCCCATGACCGGCGAGTGAGAAAAAAGGGACAGCCTTCAGGCAATTTTTTCGCGCGGCACCAAAGTGACCCAGTAACGGGTGCGTTTATGCACGTCCAGCGGCAGGCTGGCGGCCAGCAGATCGAGGATCTGATCGGTGTCGGTAAGGCGGAAACTGCCGGTCACTCGCAACCCTTCCAGGGCTGGCGACCAGCGCAGCACACCTGGGCGATAGCGATCGAGTTCGCGCAGGAAGTCGCCCAAAGGTTGATCGTTGGCCATCAGCACGCCGTCGCGCCAACCCAGCTGGCGCACGTCGAACGCCTGGGTGGATGCAACGCGGCCGCCGCGCAGGGTCAGCCGCTGCCCCGCCTGCAGTGCCAGGGTGTCGTAGGCATCCGGCTGCAACTGCCCTGCTCCACTGAACAGTGAGAACTGGCAAGCGTCGCCGTGCTGATGCACGCAGATCTCGCCAGCGCCGAGCGTCGCCCGGCCCTGGGCGGTGTCGATGATGAACGGCGCGCTCCCCGCTACTCGCAGCGATACCTCGCCACGCAGCAAGGTCAGCCGGCGCCCACCGGCATCCAGGTTCAGCGCAGAATCGGTATTGATATCCAGCACGCTGCCATCGGCCAGGGTCAGCCGGCGCTGCTCGCCCACTCCGGTGGCAAGGTCGGCGCGCCAGGCGTCGATGGGCAGTTCACGGCTGACCAGCCAGGCGGCGGGCGCCAGGGTGGCGAAGCCGAGCATGCCCTTGAGCATGCGCCGCCGGCCCTGGTCGGGACGATCCAGGCTGGCCATCGCCAGCTCGGGCGGCAGCCCGCCGAAACGCGAGCGCAGGGCCTGGATCTTCTGCCAGGCGTGCTCGTGACTGGCGTGCACGTCGCGCCAGCGTTGCAGCGCCAGATGATCCCGCTCGCTGGCCTCGCCTGACTCGATCAGCGCCAGCCAGCGCGCCGCCGAGCGGGCGACGCGGCGGGTGTCGTCACTGACCTCCCGTTTCAGCACAGCTCGACCAGCAGACAGTGCTCGTAGGCCTGCACCATATAGCGCTTGACGCTGCGCTCGGAAACGTCGAGGCGCTCGGCAATATCCCGATAACCCAGCCCTTCGAGCTGGCTGAGCAGAAAGGCCCGGCGTACCACGTGGGGCAAGCCATCGAGCAGCTCATCCAGCGCCTGCAAGGTCTCCAGCACCAGCCAGCGCTCTTCCGGCGACGGTGCGCAAGCTTCGGGCAATTGCGCCAGCGCATCGATATACGCCTGTTCCAGGCTGCGCCGTTTATAGAGGTTGATCAGCAGGCGTTTACCGATGGTTTTCAGGTAGGCGCGCGGCTCCTGCAGCTCGCTGATCGCCTGGGAGCCGGCCAGCACGCGCATGAAGGCATCCTGACTGAGATCGGCGGCGTCCCAGCCATTGCCCATGCGCCGGCTGAGCCACTGCTCCAGCCAGCTGCGATGCTCCCGGTACAGATCGTTGAACGCGCGTTCACTCGATACAGCCAAACCACCCATGCAAACACCTGTTACGAAAGATCAATAACGAGATCGATTCTAATTAACAATTGTCCTGAAAGGTAGCCTCGCATGCGGATTTGCTGCGCGTTGCCGGTAGGGATTGCCCGTGACGAGCGCCCTGCCCCCGAATCGCACGCAAAATATTTGGCAAGGTTGGCTGCAGCGCTCTATTGTGCTGCGACTTTTTTCACCGAGCGGCTTGCCATGAAACGACTTTGCGTCCTGTTGTTCAGTGTTGTCTGTTCTTCTACCTGGGCGACCGATGCGCCTGCGCCGACACGCTGGACGCTGCTGGATCAATTCGAGAAGGCCTACACCCTGGACGACAACGCCCGTGTGGTGCTGGTGGCGCGCAGCATGTCCACCGCACGCCTGGTGAACGGCGCGCTGGAAGAGAAACCTGAGGGTTTTCTGGACGCTCGCCACGTGGTCTACGTGGCCGATATCGAGAAGATGCCGTCACTGGCCAAGATGGTCGCGGTGCCGGCCATGCGTTCGGCCAAGTACCGCATCATGCTCGACCAGACCGGCCGGGTCGCCAGCCGCTACGACGGTGATCGCGATACCGTGCAGTGGCTGGAAGTGGAAGATGGCGCCGTGGTGCGCGAACAGCGTTTCAGCGATGCCGCGGCCCTGCAGGCAGCACTCGAGGCGCTGCCCCAGTAATCAGCCGAACAGCATGCCGAGAAAGCGGCCGATGTAGACGTCGCCGCGATAGGCTTCATCCAGGCAGATGTGCGCCCGCGCCAGGTGGCCGTCGAGGCGCTCACGCACCTTCTGCTCACCGTGCAGGGCCAGGAGCGTCGATTTACCGTCGTCCTTGCCCTGATCCTTGTCGCTGTTGGGGTTGATGTCCTGCAGGTCATCGTAGAGCTGCACGGCGTGCCCCAACTCGATGGCGAAGCGCTGCAGCACTACCCGCATGGGCTTGGGCGCCTCGCTGATCAGATACGCCATATCCATGATCGCGCTGAACAGCACCCCGGTCTTGAGGTTGTTGGTGGCGGCGATTTCCTCTTCGCTGCGCGCGTGCTTGCCGTCGCGCAGGTCCTGCAACTGCCCCTGCACCAACCCTTGGGAGCCGATGGTATTGGCGAGGATTTCCACCAGCTGGGTGCGCACCAGCGGGCGCAGCCCGTCGATCGACGCCACTACGCCAAAGGCCCGTGACAGCAGCGCCACGGCGGCGAGGATGGCGATGTCCTCACCGAACGTCAGGTGCACGGTGGGCCGGCCGCGGCGCAGCTGAGCGTTATCCATGCAGGGCATGTCGTCGAGAATCAGCGAGGCGGCATGCACCATCTCGATGGCGCAGGCCAGATCCAGCGCCTGGCGCTGGTTGGCACCCAGGCCATTGGCTGCGAGCAGCAACAGCAGCGGGCGCATGCGCTTGCCCGGCGCCAGGGCGCCATCGCGGATCGCCGCCGCGACCAGGTCGCGCTCGTTGCTGGCAGGCGGCAGCAACTCGTCGAGTCGATCATCGACGGCCGCGCGCAGCTGCATCAGGTGTTCGGTGAATCCGCTGTCGATCGTTGCAGTCGCATAGGCTGTCATCGTTCATTCTCTTCTTCTGTATGCCTCGGTACGCGAGCACGTATTACATGCCGAGGGTCACGACGTTGTACGATCCTGACATCTAAATCATCGTAGCCAAAGCCGATTTGTAATGTTGGAACGTCTAATGCCTGCGGTTGCCTGATAATCTGCCCGGCAGGGCCGGATGATATCGACATGCTATTCGATTATCCCGCTCTGCAAAGACCCTGTGCACACCAAAATGATTCCGGCGCAATGGAGCCTGCATGAATAATAGCGACCTCAGTCGGCGTAAGGATGATCATCTGGATATCGTTTTGGATCGACACAAGGCCGCTGCCAATATCAGCGCCGGTTGGTCGCAGGTGCAATTCGAACACTGCGCCCTCCCCGAGCTCGATCACGCGGCCATCGATCTGCGCACCTCGCTGCTGGGCATCGCGCTGCAGGCGCCGCTGCTGATCAGTTCCATGACCGGCGGCGCGGTGCGCTCCGAAGCCATCAACCGGCATCTCGCCGAAGCGGCCCAGGAACTGGGCATCGCCATGGGCGTCGGCTCTCAGCGCGTCAGCCTGCAGACCGGCAACGACCAGGGCCTGACTCGCGAACTGCGCCGCCTGGCCCCGGATATCGTGCTGCTGTCCAATATCGGTGCTGCCCAGTTGCTGGAGGCCGACGGCCTCGACCTGGCGCGCCGCGCGGTCGATGCCTTGCAGGCCAATGGCCTGATCATTCACCTGAATCCCCTGCAGGAAGCGGTGCAGGCCGAGGGCGATCGTGACTGGCGCGGTGTGCTGACGCAGATCGCCCGGGTGGTCGACAGCCTGGAGGTGCCGGTGATCGTCAAGGAAGTCGGCGCTGGCCTGTCGGCCACGGTGGCGCGCTCGCTGGCCGAGGCCGGCGTGCAGGTCATCGACGTGGCCGGTGCCGGCGGCACCAGTTGGGCGGCAGTGGAAGGCGAGCGGGCGGCCAACGCTGCGGACCGCGCCGTGGCCATGGCTTTCGCCGACTGGGGCATCCCCACCGCCTCCGCCGTACAGGCGATACGCAATGCATTACCGGATGTTGCACTGATCGCCTCCGGCGGCGTGCGTGACGGCGTGGATGCCGCCAAGGCCATTCGCCTGGGCGCCGATATCGTCGGCCAGGCGGCTGGCGCCCTGCCCGGTGCCACGCTGTCGACCGAGGCGGTGATCGAGCACTTCCAGATCGTCATCCGCCAACTGCGCACCGCCTGCTTCTGCACCGGCTCGGCCAACCTGGCTGCACTGCGCCAGGCGCCGCTGCTGCCAAACGGCCCCTTGCGAACGACTCAAGCATGACCCACTTCGCCGTTGTCGCACCGCCTTACTACAGTCACTTCCAGGCCCTGCAAGCCCTCGCCGTCGAGCTGATCGGGCGCGGCCACCGGGTAACCTTCTTTCATCAGTCCGATGCCGCCCATTGGCTCAGCGACCCGCGCGTGGCCTTTCGCTCGGTGGGCGCCAACAGTCACCCGCCGGGCAGCCTGGAACGCACCCTGCACCAGGCCGCCCATCCCGATACGCCCTGGGGCCTGCGGCGCATCATCAAGCAGATGGGCGCGACCACCGCCATGCTCTGCAATGAGCTGCCCCAGGCCCTGGCCGACAACGCTGTGGATGCCCTGCTCTGTGACCAGATGGAGCCGGCCGGCGGGCTGGTCGCGGAGAGCCTGGGCCTGCCCTTCATATCGGTGGCCTGCGCGCTGCCGGTCAACCGTGAGCCGGGCCTGCCCCTGCCGGTGATGCCCTTCGCCTATGGCACCGACGAGCGCAGCCAGCACATGTACCGCGGCAGCACCCAGGTGTACGACTGGCTGATGAAGCCACTGGGCAAGGTGATCCATTCGGCGGCGCTGCGCCTTGGCGTAGCGCCGCGCACAGCCTTGCACGAGTGCCTGTCGCCCCTGGCGCAGATCAGCCAGACCCTGGCCGGATTCGATTTCCCGCGCAGCCAGTTGCCGGCACATTTCCATGCGGTCGGCCCGCTGCGTAGCGCGGTCGCACCCCATCAGGGTGAATGGCCCATCGATGACGCGCGTCCGTTCTTGTTCGCCAGCCTGGGCACCCTGCAGGGCGACCGCTTCAAATTGTTCGAACGCATCGCCAACGCCAGTCGGCGCCTCGACGCTCAACTGCTGATCGCTCACTGCGGCAAGCTCGATGCGGCCCAGGAGCGCCGCCTGATAGACGGCGGCGCCACCTGGGTCACCGACTTCGCACCGCAACAATGGGCGCTGGAACGGGCCAACGCGGTGATCACCCACGGTGGCCTGAACACCGTGATGGATGCAATCGTCGCGCGTACGCCAATGCTGGTGATGCCGATCGCCTTCGACCAGCCGGGCGTCGCGGCGCGAGTGGCGCACCGTGGTGTCGGCACCCAGTTGAGCCGACGTGCCAGCGCGGCCCGTATCGAAGCGGCGTTGCGCGAACTGCTCGCGCGACCGCTGCCGGGCTTCGATGCGCTGATCGATGAGTTGCAGCGGGCCGGCGGCGTAACCCGGGCCGCCGATATCGTCGAAGCTGCCGTGGTCAGCCATGCCACCGCACAGGCGCACACCCTATGAGCCATGACCTGATTCTCGCCGGCGGCGGCCTCGCCAATGGTCTGATCGCCTGGCGCCTGCAGCAGCAACGCACGGACCTCAAGGTGATGTGCATCGAAGAACGACATAGCCTGGGCGGCGACCACACTTGGTCGTTCCATGATGGCGACCTGAGCGAGATGCAGCACCGCTGGCTGGAGCCACTGGTGGTCAAACGCTGGCCCAGCTACCAGGTGCAGTTCCCCTATCTGTCGCGGGCCCTGAACAGCGGCTATGCGAGCATCACCGGCGAACGTTTCGCCGAGGTGCTGACCCCGGCGCTGGGCGACGGGCTGCGGCTCGGCTGCCGCATCACCGAAATCAGCCCGACTCACGTCACCCTGGAAAGCGGCGAGCGTCTGGAGGCACGCGCGGTCATCGACGGGCGCGGTGCACGCCCCAGCAGCAATCTGGTACTCGGCCAGCAGGCGTTCGTCGGCCAGGTGCTGCGCCTGGAGCGGCCCCACGGCCTGACCGCGCCGATCATCATGGACGCCCGAGTGCCCCAGGGCGATGGCTACCGGTTCGTGTACGTGCTGCCTTTTTCCGCCGACACGCTGCTGATCGAAGACACCCACTACGTCGACCAGCACCGCGCCACGACCGAACAGCTTCGCGAGCACATCGCGGCCTATGCGCAGCAGCATGGCTGGCAGGTGGCAGAGTGCCTGCGCGAGGAACAGGGCGTGCTGCCGATCACCCTGGCCGGCGATTTCGACGCTTTCTGGGACGAGGCCGCCGGCCAGCCGCAGTCGGGCCTGCGCGCCGGGCTATTCCACTGCACCACCGGCTATTCCCTGCCCCATGCCGTGCGCCTGGCCGAGTGGCTGGTGAACTATCGATTGCAAGATGCCGCCACCCTGGCCCGCGACCTGCGCGAGCACGCCCGTGGCGAATGGCGCAACCAGGGCTTCTATCGCCTGCTCAACCGCATGCTGTTCCTGGCCGGTCGGCCGCAGGATCGCTGGCAGGTGATGCAACGTTTCTACGGCTTGCCAGCCGGGTTGATCGAGCGTTTCTACGCCGCCAATAACCCCTGGTACGACCGTGCACGAATTCTCATCGGCAAACCGCCGGTCCCCGTTGATCAAGCCATGCGGGCAGCCCTGCGCCACTCGCCCCGGCATTTCGAGACGCGTTCATGAACCAAGCGAAAACAGCCATCGTCATCGGCGCGGGTTTCGGTGGGCTGGCCCTGGCCATCCGCCTGCAGAGCGCAGGCGTGCAGACCACCTTGCTGGAGAAGCGTGACCAGCCCGGCGGCCGTGCCTACGTCTATCGTGACCAGGGTTTCACCTTCGATGCCGGCCCAACGGTGATCACCGACCCGAGCGCCATCGAGGAGCTGTACGCCCTGAGCGGTCGCAAGCTCGCCGATTACGTCGAGATGCTGCCGGTCACCCCGTTCTATCGGCTGTGCTGGGAAGACGGTACGCAGTTCGACTATGCCAACGATCAGGCCGAGCTGGACCGCCAGATCGCCGCCCTGAACCCGGCGGACGTGGCCGGTTACCAGCGTTTCCTCGCCTACTCCAAGGCCGTGTTCAAGGAAGGCTACCTGAAGCTCGGCGCGGTACCATTCCTGTCGGTTGGCGACATGCTCAAGGTCGGCCCGCAATTGGCTCGCCTGCAGGCGTGGCGCAGCGTCTATTCGATGGTGTCGAGCTTCGTCGAGCACGACAAACTGCGCCAGGCGTTTTCCTTTCATTCGCTGCTGGTGGGCGGCAACCCGTTCGCCACCTCGTCGATCTACACCTTGATCCACGCCCTGGAGCGCGAATGGGGCGTGTGGTTTCCCAAGGGCGGCACCGGCGCACTGGTGCAGGGTATGGTCAAGCTGTTCGAAGACCTGGGCGGCCAGCTGGAACTCAATGCCGACGTGGCGGCCATCGACACCACGGGCAATCGCGCCACTGGGGTGCGCCTGCAGGACGGGCGTCATTTCAAGGCCGACAGCGTGGCGTCCAACGGCGACGTGGTGCACACCTACGACAAGCTGCTGGCCGGCCACCCGCGTGGGCGCCAGGAAGGCAAACGCCTGAAGGGCAAACGCTTCAGCAACTCGCTGTTCGTGATCCATTTCGGCCTCAAGCGCCCACAGCCCCAGTTGCAACACCACACGGTGTGCTTCGGGCCGCGCTATCGCGAGCTGATCGAGGAGATCTTCAAGGGCCAGACCCTGGCCGAGGATTTCTCGCTCTATCTGCATGCGCCCTGCGTGACCGACCCGAGCCTGGCGCCCGAGGGCTGCTCCAGCCATTACGTGCTGTCGCCGGTGCCGCACCTGGGCAACGCGCCCATCGACTGGAGCGTGGAAGGCCCGCGCTACCGGGATCGCATCCTCGCCTACCTCGAAGAGCACTACATGCCGGGGCTGCGTGAGGATCTGGTGACCTGCCGGATCTTCACCCCGGACGACTTCCGCGACGAACTCCACGCCTATCAGGGCTCGGCCTTCTCGCTGGAGCCAGTGCTGCAGCAGAGCGCCTGGTTCCGCCCGCACAACCGTGATGCCCAGCTGAATAACGTTTATCTGGTAGGCGCCGGCACCCATCCGGGCGCAGGGGTACCCGGCGTGATCGGTTCGGCCAAGGCCACCGCCAGCCTGATGCTCGAGGATCTGCAACCATGACCGGCACGCCGCAGGACGACGCGCTGATCGAGCATGCCAACCAGAGCATCGCCGTCGGCTCGAAGAGTTTCGCCGCTGCCTCCAAACTGTTCGACGAGCCGACCCGGCGCGGTGCGGTGATGCTCTACGCCTGGTGCCGCCATTGCGACGACGTGATCGACGGGCAGGAAGCCGGCCACGATGCCGTCTCCATCAGCCGTGAAGAGGCCGAGCGACGCCTGGCGCATCTCAAGGCGCAGACCCACGCGGTCTATGCCGGCGCCGCGCTGGACGACCCGGCATTCGCCGCCTTTCGCCAGGTGGTGACGGCCCACGACATCCCCCAGCAACACGCCCTCGAGCACCTGGCCGGCTTCGAGATGGATGTGCTGGAGCGCCGCTACCTGAGCATCGATGACACCCTCGAGTACTGCTATCACGTCGCGGGCGTGGTGGGCCTGATGATGGCGCGGGTGATGGGCACGCGTGACGAGGCGACACTGGATCGCGCCTGCGACCTGGGCCTGGCGTTCCAGCTGACCAATATCGCCCGCGACATCATCGACGACGCCGCCGTGGGCCGCTGCTACCTGCCCGAGCAATGGCTGGAGGAATATCAGGTGCCCCGTGACCGGGTAGCAGACATTCATCACCGCCCGGCGGTGGCGGTGCTCGGCCAGCGTCTGGTCGAACTGGCCGAACCCTACTATGCCAGCGCTCAGGCAGGCCTGAGCGCCCTGCCCTGGCGCTCGGCCTGGGCGGTGGCGACGGCAGCGGTGGTTTATCGGCAGATCGGCATGAAGGTGCTGGAAGCTGGCGATCACGCCTGGGACGAACGTATTTCCACCTCCAAGGCGGAGAAGATCGGCGCGGTGGCGATCGGCCTGTGGCAGGCGATTACGAGCCGTTTCGCGCGCTGGCCGGCTCGCTCCGCTGGGCTGTGGCAACGTCCCCGTCCGTCTTGCGCAGCGGGCCATCGTGCATCGCCCGCAGCTGTGCCTTCAGACGCGCCGTAGTCGGCGCGTAGAGAAAGCCGAACGACACGCAGCGCTCCTTGCCTTCGACCGCGTGATGCATCAGATGCGCCTGATAAAGGCGCTTGAGATAACCGCTGCGCGGCACGAAGCGAAACGGCCAGCGGTGATGCACCAGGCCGTCGTGCACGACGAAATACAGAAAACCGTAAGCGGTCATGCCCGCGCCGATCCACTCCAGCGGGTGCCAACCCTGAGTGCCCAGGGCAATCAGCACGATGGCCAACCCGGCGAACACCGCCGCGTACAGGTCGTTCTTCTCGAACCAGCCTTCGCGCGGTTCGTGATGGGAGCGATGCCAGCCCCAGCCCCAACCGTGCATCACGTACTTGTGGGCGAGATAGGCCACGCCTTCCATAGCGGTCAGGGTGGCGAGAAAAACCAGTGCATTGATGATCATCGGGTACCGGTGCGCGAGAGCTGAAAAGGTGAACGGACCGTTTTCCACCGTGCGGCTCGAATCGTTGCACGGCGGGCACTGCTATCGACCCCGTGGGCAATCATCCGATCCATCTGTTTGAGGCGTCGGGCGACAGAGTCGTCTGCGATTGTATCCGCAGATGGTGATCACCGTGTGGCCCAGGTCAACAAAGTGCAGGCAATAAAAAACCGGGCGCCTGGCCCGGTTTTCTCGATCAGGGTCGCGGATCAGCCGCGGCCTTCACGGTAGAGGTGCTCGAAGCAGAAGTTGGTTGCCTCGATGTAGCCCTCGGCGCCACCACAGTCGAAACGCTGGCCCTTAAACTTGTACGCCAGCACACAACCGTCCTGCGCCTGCTTCATCAGCGCGTCGGTGATCTGGATCTCACCACCTTTACCTGGCTCGGTGTCCTTGATCAGGTCGAAGATGTCCGGGGTCAGGATGTAGCGACCGATGATCGCCAGGTTCGACGGCGCGTCTTCGGCCTTGGGTTTCTCGACCATGTGGCTGACGCGGAAGATGTCGTCACGGATGGTTTCGCCGGCGATCACGCCGTACTTGTGGATCTCGTCCATCGGTACTTCCTGCACCGCCACGATCGAGCAGCGGAACTGGTTGTACAGCTTGACCATCTGGGTCAGTACGCCGTCACCGCCGACGTTCAGGCACAGGTCATCGGCCAGTACCACGGCGAACGGCTCGTCGCCGATCAGCGGACGGCCGCTGAGAATGGCATGGCCCAGGCCCTTCATTTCAACCTGACGGGTGTAGGAGAAGGTGCAGTTGTCGATCAGGCGACGGATGCCGACCAGGTACTTTTCCTTGTCGGTGTTACGGATCTGGTGCTCGAGCTCGTAGCTGATGTCGAAATGGTCTTCCAGCGAGCGCTTGCCGCGACCGGTGACCATGGCGATTTCGGTCAGGCCGGCATTCAGCGCTTCTTCGACGCCGTACTGGATCAGCGGCGTGTTGACCACAGGCAGCATTTCCTTGGGCATGGCCTTGGTCGCCGGAAGGAAGCGGGTACCGTAACCGGCGGCAGGGAACAGGCATTTCTTGATCATGTGGTTTCCTTGAATGGTCAATGTTGCTCAAGTCGCTGAAGCGTCGGCGTCAGGAGGTCTGACGCAGCCGTTCGTAGTAGTAAGGCAGTCGCAGCAAGGCATGGCGTGCGGCGGCCACACGCCGTTCGTTGTTGTCTCCGGGAAAGGTCACGGTTTCGCTGGTCACCCCCTGGTGCTCGGCCAGGCGCGTGGCGCAGGCGAAGCACATGGCGCCGTCGTAGACCTGCTGACCGCGCTTGTCGTCGGCGGTCGGGGCACCGGTGATGGCCAGGATGATGTCGGCGCTGCTGGTCATCAGCACGCCCAGGGCCATCTCGCGCGCCACCTCTTCGCTGTTCATGCCGAAGGTCTCGATGGTCTCCGGCTTGACACCCAGGGAAGTCTGCATCGCGCGTTTGGAATACACCACGAAGCCGCTTTCGAGCACGCCGTCACAACCCGGCACCGCAGCCACCGTGGCGGCCAGCAAACCGGCCGTGGCCGACTCTGCCGTGCTCAGCACCAGGTTGTACTTTTCCAGGAAATGAACCGCCTGCTCGATGTTTTGCATGCCCGCGAATGTCTCCTAACCAATTGTTACCGTGTGTCTATGGCAGTGGTCGGGGGCTACAAGTTCCGAAGCATTTGCCAGCGACCGCTGATCGTGCCGGCTGAACTCCCCAGGCAGGCTGGTTTTCCCAGCCTGGAGAACCGAAGAACAGAGGGGACGACAGGTGAATACGCTGCGCAAACCACAACAAACCCACGGGCTGCAGGATGTCAGCGACGACTCGCTGCGCCAGGCATTCATCCAGGCGCTGAGCGAGAAGGCGCGCCCACTGTTCGAGGAGGCAGCCAGCTACGCACGTAATCATGATCTCGACGTGGTGGTCGATCTGGTGCTGGAGCATGACAAGCCGCGCCTGATCCTGGCGGTCAGCCGCCCCGGCGAGGACACCGTGAGCAGCTACAGCCTGGTAGCCAACCTGGCCGCGCAACGCATGCTTCACGAGGAGTTCTACGCCGACAGCGGCGACATCCATCGCCAGGAGTCGCTGCTCGCCTCGATCAACGAAAAGGTCATCGATACCCGCCTGGCCAATTTCTTTCGCAAGGGCTTTGCGCTGCCGCTGGACTACATCAACGAGCGGCACCCCATCGGTTTTTGGTAAACCGCTGGATTGACTGATCCTGAGCAAGGCTTGCCGGTACGTGCTGACCTAGGCTCCGGTCTGGTCTTTGACAGGAGAAACGGCCATGAAAGCCGATGTCGTCATCGTGGGCGCCGGGCCTGCGGGGTTGTGTCTGGCGCGTTCGTTATCGGGCCATGGCCTGTCGATCCGCATCATCGAGCGTCAGCCCGAAGCGGAACTGACTGCCCCGCCGTTCGACGGCCGTGAGATCGCGCTGACGCACGCCTCGCAACGAATCCTCGAAGACCTGGGCCTGTGGCAGCGATTCTGCGCCAAAGAGATCGCTCCGTTGCGCGACGCCCAGGTGCTCAACGGCCCTTCGCTCTATGCCTTGCGCATTGCCGCTGCGGCGGTCGGCAAGGAGCGCCTTGGCTGCCTGGTGCCCAACCAGGCGATTCGCCGGGCCGCCTATGGTGCGGTGAGCGAATGCCCAGACGTCGAACTGTTCTGCGAGCGTACGATTAGCGAGCTGAGCTGCTCGGCTGAAAGTGTCGCCTTGCGCTTGAGCGACGGCACCGTTCTTGACGCACGCCTGATCGTCGCGGCCGACAGCCGCTTTTCCGAAACCCGCAGGCGCCTCGGTATCGGCGCGCGCATGGAGGACTTCGGCAAGACCATGCTGGTATGCCGCATGGCCCACGAGCGCAGCCATGAGCAAGTGGCCTGGGAGTGGTTCGGCTACGGGCAGACCCTTGCCCTGCTACCGTTGAATGGCAACTGCGCCTCGGCGGTACTGACCCTCGAGCCCACCGAAATGAATCGGGTGATGGGCCTCGACGATGAGGCCTTCGCCCGCGAGATGGAGCGGCGCTTCGACCGCCGCCTGGGGCGCATGGAGCTGATTGGCGAGCGCATCACCTACCCGCTGGTGGGCGTGTATGCCGAGCGCTTCGCCGGGTTGCGCAGTGCCTTGCTGGGCGACGCCGCAGTGGGCATGCACCCGGTCACGGCCCATGGTTTCAACTTCGGCCTGCAAAGCCAGAAGCGCCTGGCCGATACTCTGCTCGGCGCATTGCGCCAGGGCCGGGACATCGGTGAGCCAGGCGTCCTGCAGCGCTACGCCGGTGCCCAGCAGCGAGCCAGCTGGCCGCTCTACCAGGCCACCAGCCTGCTGGTGCGGCTGTACACCGATGATCGCGCCCCTACCCGCCTGCTGCGCAATGCAGGCCTGCGCCTGGCGCAGAATCTGCCGCCGTTCAAGGCCGCACTGGCCCGGCACCTGACCCAGCTTGCGCGCTAGTTAGCTGTCGGCGGCGCGCTGCATATTCACCCTCTGCCGCCACTCCATGTAGGTCTTCAGCAACAGGGTAAGCAGCGCCATGCAGGCCAGCAGCGCTGCCGCGGTGAAGGCGGCGACCGGCTTGTAGTCGTTGTTGAGCTGGTCGACCAGCAACGGCAGCGTCAGGGTCTGGTTGAGAATGGTGCCGGAGACCACCGACACCGCACCGAACTCGCCAACGGCCCGCGCATTGGTGACCACCACGCCATACAGCAGCGCCCACTTGATGTTCGGCAGCGTGATGTGGCGGAAGATCTGCCAGCCATTGGCGCCCAGACACAGCGCCGAGGTTTCCTCGTCATTGCCCTGGGACTGCATCACCGGAATCAGGATGCGCGCCACGTACGGAGCGGTGACGAACACCGTGACCATGACGATCCCCGGCCAGGCAAACATCAGTTGCATGTCGTTATCGTAGAACCACTGGCCCAGGGCGCTTTCCAGCCCGTATACGACCAGATAGCAGAGGCCGGCGACTACCGGCGACACCGCATAGGGAATGTCCACCAGGGTGGTGAGCAGCTTGCGGCCGCGGAAATCGTAGTGGGTCACGCACCAGGCCAGCAGAATGCCGAAGCACAGGTTCAGCGGCACGGTGAGCGCGGCGACCAGCAGAGTCAGGCCGATGGCGTGCTGCATGTAATCCTGGGACAGGTTGTCGACCAGCATCGCCCAGCCACCGCTGAGCGCCCGGGTGAAAATCAGCGCCAGGGGCACCAGCAGCATCAGCGCGACCGCGCCGAGGCCCAGACCGATGAGCAACCATTGGTGCCAGTATTGGGGCTTCTTCATCGGCCTTGCCTCTGCCATTTGAACAGTCGGCCCTGCACCACCTGCAGGCTGAACAGCAGGAACAGCGACGCCAACAGAATCACCGAGGCGATCGCCGCCGCTGCCGGGTAGTTGAATTCCTGCAGGCGCACGAAAATCATCAGCGACGACACTTCGGTCTTATAGGGAATGTTGCCGGCGATCATGATCACCGCGCCGAACTCACCCAGGCTGCGCACGAAGGCTTGCGACGCACCGGTGATCAGCGCAGGCAGCAAGCTCGGCAGCACCACGTAGGCGAAGCTCTGCCATTTCTTGGCGCCCAGGGTGCGCGCGGCTTCCTCGTACTCGCTGCCCAGGCTCTGCAGCACCGGCTGCACGGTGCGCACCACGAATGGCAGGCTGGTGAACACCATGGCGATCAGCAGGCCCGGGTAGGCATAGGCGATCTTGACGCCCGCAGCCTCGAAGTACTGGCCGAGCCAACCGCCGGGTACCAGCAAGGTCGCCAGGGTCAAACCGGCCACCGAGGTCGGTAGCGCGAACGGCAGGTCCACCAGGGCATCGACCAGACGGCGGCCCGGAAAGTCGTAACGGGTGATGATCCAGGCGATCAGCAAACCGATCAGCAGCACGATCACGGTCGAGTAGAAGGCGCCGCTGATGGTCACCTTGTAACTCTGCACCACACGCGGATCGCTGATCGCCTGCCAGTACTGCGCCCAGCTCATGTCGCTGACGTACAGCAACAGGGCGGACAGCGGAAACAGAATGACCAGCGACAGGTAGAAGACGCTGAAACCGAAGCTCAGGCCAAAGCCCGGCAGCAGCGGATTCTGCAGAAAGAAAACGGGGGTCTTGCTCACTCGGAAATCCTTGAATGCACAAACCGCCGGAAGTCGGCGGTTTGTGGAATACGGCTGATGCGGCTCAATAATCAGGGTGGTTCGCCGCTCACGGCCCGCAGTAGGCCCCTACTTCTTCTGTCGCGGTAACGCCCTCGGCATTGACTGCAAGGCGGCGTTGCGAGAGCGGACACCTGTAGGGTGGACGACGCTTCATCCGTCCACCACTCCGCGATCGCAACGGTGGATGAAAAGAGCGTCATCCACCCTACGTAGCGACCGCTTTTGCCTTATCGCCGTCGGTCGACTGCAAGCCGATTAGCGGCCTTCGGCCAGAAGCTGGTCAAGAATACCATTGCCATCGAAATGCTTGGCAGTGATCTCGTCCCAGGTGCCCAGCACGTCGGTCGGGTTGATCAGACGAAGATCCTGGAACTGGCCGGCGGTCTCGGCGGCCACTTCCTTGTCCTGCACGCGATAATGGTAGGTGGTCAGCAGCTTCTGGATGTCTTTGCTGTACTGGAAGTCCAGGTATGCCTTGGCCACGTCGCGGGTGCCCTTCTCGTCCACCACCTTGTCGACGACGGCGACCGGGAATTCGGCCAGCACGCTCACCGGCGGCACGATCACCTCGAACTCGCCGGACTTGAATTCCTCGCCCTTGGCGATGTTCACCACTTCCGATTCGAAGCTCAGCAGCACGTCGCCCTGCCCGTTCTGGGCGAAGGCCACGGTGGCGCCACGGCCGCCGGTGGGGAAGTTCTCGACATTGCGCAGCACCTTGCCGACGAACTCCTTGATCTTCGCTTCATCACCCTTGAACGCTTCGTTGGCGTACAGCCACGCGCCCAGGTAGCTGTAGCGGGCGTTGCCGGAGGTTTTCGGGTTGGGGAACACCAGCTTCACGTCGGACCGAGCCAGGTCGTCCCAGTTCTTGATGCCCTTGGGGTTGCCCTTACGCACCAGGAATGCGGTGGTGCTGTAGTACGGCGAGCTGTGGTTGGGGAACTGCTCGGCCCAGTCCTTACGCACCAGGCCGCGTTTGGCGAGGATGTCCACGTCGGTGACCTGGTTGAAGGTCACGGTGTCGACCTTCTTGCCCTGGATGATGTCCTGAGCCTGGCGCGACGTGCCGGCGAACGACTGGTCGATCTTCAGATCCTTGCCGGTCTCGGCCTTCCAGTGAGCCTGAAACTTGGGATTAATCTCGGCGAACAGCTCACGGGCGACATCGTAGGAGGCGTTCAGAATCGGCTTGTCCGCCGCCGATGCGACAGCGCTGCCAAGCAGCGACGTGGTGACGGCAGTCGCCAGCAGGATTTTCTTCAGCATGATCCAGGGTTTCCTTACGAGGGGGCAGATAAGGGCGGCAGTCTGCCTGATGGCCTTATGCCTTAAAAGAACCCTTTTATCATAATCATATTCCACTACGCACTGAGGTCTGTTGACGTTTCACGCACGGCTGCGCCGTAGCCCATCCTGCCGCGAGGCAAGGACGCCTTCATGACGGCAGAACGACGCCGGGCGCCGCAGGTCTGAATCCTCAGAGCCTGTTCAAAGTCTAGCGAGCTAGAGCAATGCAAGGCGAAAACAGGCGAGGACGCGGAGTTTACGAGCTGTAAATGAGCAGTCCGAGCCTGTTTTTAACGCCGCAGTGCCGACGCACAGCAGACTTTGAACAGGTTCTTAGACAGACGGGCCTCCGTCGTTTCACCCATGAAGGTAACCGGTATGCAAGAACAAGCAGACGGCAAGACACCCGGCCTGTCAGCCGAAGAAGAGCGCGAGATCGATGAGAAGCTGCCGCCGCGGGCGGCGGTGTTGCATGAGACCATCAGGAT
The DNA here is from genome assembly GCF_001945445.1 of Pseudomonas sp. PA27(2017). Lineage (GTDB taxonomy): Bacteria > Pseudomonadota > Gammaproteobacteria > Pseudomonadales > Pseudomonadaceae > Aquipseudomonas. The sequence goes on along the minus strand of NZ_MSXW01000015.1, from coordinate 58,080 downwards.
CCAGGGCGACCATGAGCTGGAACGCAGCATCGCAGCATTATGGTGGTCGGCGCTGGCCGCCGGGCTGACCATGGGCCTGTCGCTGATGGCCATGGGTTTGTTCCGCTCTCGGTTGGGCCCCAGCGATGAAAGTCATGTGATCGCCAGTCTCGGTTATTCGGCAGGCTTTCTGGCGGTGATCCTCGCCCGTCAGCAACTGTTTACGGAAAACACCCTGACCGCCGTGCTGCCGGTGATGAGCAAGCTGACGCTGAACAATGTTGGGCGACTATTGCGTCTTTGGGGCGTGGTGCTATGCGGAAACCTGGCCGGCACCCTGCTGGTGGCTTGGGTGATGCTGCGCCTGCCGATTTTCGATACCCAAACCGACCTGGCGTTTCTGGAAATCGGCCGCAAGGTGATGGAAAACGACGTGTCCAAGATGCTTGCCAAAGGCATCATCTCGGGCTGGATGATCGCCACCATGGTGTGGATGATCGCCTCGATGGAAAGCGCCAAGATCGCCATTATCGTGCTGATCACTTACCTGATGGCACTGGGTGACTTCACCCATATCGTGGTCGGCTCGGTAGAGGTGTCTTATCTGGTGTATGCCGGTGAAGTGAGCTGGGGCGATTTCTGGCTGGTGTTTGCGGGGCCTACCCTGACCGGCAATATCATCGGCGGCAGCTTTATCTTTGCCCTGCTCAGCCATGCCCAGATCCGCAGCGAGCGTGACGTGATTGCCAAGCGCGAGCGCGACAAGCACAAGTTGCTGGAGGAGTTGCGCCGCAATCGCAAGGACTGACTCTACAAGATCGCCAGAGGCCTCAAGGCCTCGGTGCCCGCCGTTCTCGAAGTCGACCCTTCGAAGGCGTCGCACTGATGCCGACGCGCACCAGCAACGCCTGGGCAACGCCAGTGGCGCGTAAGTCAGCAGAGCGCTGTTGCCATTCGATGTCACGCGTCAATCGAGTCGCTACGCTTTCAGAAGTCAAGCGCCCAGTAGCAGGGCGCTATCCAGTTCAACGCGGATCAGCTGCCCGGATTGGCGTAGGCTTCTTCGAAGAAGTAATCCTTCCAGGAGCTGGCCTTGTTCTTCAGCACGCCCAGTTCGTGCAACTTCTCGGCGTAGATGAAGGTGCGCTGCGGCGACACGGTGAAGTCGTTTTCCGGGTCCTCGATGATTTTCCTCACGAACTCCAGCGGCAACTTGGAGTTCTCCACACGAATGTAGGTCTCGGCCGCAGCGGCCTTGTCGGCCTTGATGATCTGCGAGGCCTCGACCAGCGCGTCGTAGAAAGCCTTGTAGGTCTTCGGATTGGCGTCGTGGAATTTCTCGGTGGCGTAGAGCACGTTGAAAGTGGCCTGGCCGCCGAGGATGTCGTAGCTGCTGATCAGCTTGTGCACCTTGGGGTTTTCCAGCGCCTGGTACTGGAATGGCGGGCTGGAGAAATGCGCGGTGATTTCCGAGCCGCCCTTGGTCAGTGCCGCGGTGGCATCCGGGTGCGGCAGGCTGACGGAAATCTTGTCGAAACGCTGGAAGTCGGCATTGCCGTAACGCTTGGCGGTTTCGATCTGCAGGGTGCGCGACTGGAAGCCGACGCCGGCGGCCGGCACCGCGATACGGTCCTTCTCACCGAGATCGTCGAGAGTCTTCACTTCATCGCGATTACTCAGCAGATAATTGGGCAGCGAGCCCAGCGAAGCCACGGCCTTGACGTTCTGCCGGCCATGGGTGCGGTCCCACACGGTGAGCATCGGCGGCACGCCCGCCGAGACCACGTCGATGGCACCGGCCAGCAGCGCCTCGTTCATCGCGGTGGCACCGGAGATGGTCCGCCACTCGACGTCGATCTTGTCCAGGCCCTGGGCCTTGGCATGCTTCTCGATCAGTTGCTGGTCCTTGACCACATGCAGCACCAGGTAACCGATGCCGAACTGCTGGGCGATGCTGATCTTGCCTTCGGCATGAGCGGCCAGCGGAGTCGCCAAGGCGCCGAGCAAGCCCAGCGCGGTGGCCAGGCGGCCGAATTTGAACGTGTTGGTCATGGTCGTTTCTCGTTATGTGATCAGTAAGTTGGTTACGTAGGGTGGATGACGCTCTTTTCATCCACCATTGCGATTGCGACACGGTGAATCGGTGAAGCGTGATCCACCCTAAGGATCAGCGCTGCATCCCCCAGCGCTTGACGGTCACCCGCTCGATGCTGGCGAAGATCAGATTCTCCACCAGCAGGCCGATCAGGATTACCGCCACCAGCCCGGCGAACACCTTGTCGGTATACAGCTCGTTACGGTTCTGGAAGATGTACCAGCCCAGGCCGCCCTTGCCGCTGGAGGCGCCGAACACCAGCTCGGCGGCGATCAGCGTGCGCCAGGCGAAGGCCCAGCCGATCTTCAGCCCCGAGAGGATCGATGGCAGCGCCGCCGGGATCAGGATGAACAGCACGAAGCGCAGGCCCTTGAGGCCGTAGTTGCGCCCGGCCATGCGCTGGGTCTCGGAAACGCCGAGAAAACCGGCGTAGGTGTTCAGCGCCAGGGCCCAGAGCACCGAGTGCACCAGCACGAAGATCAGGCTGTTCTCGCCCAGCCCGAACCACAGCAGCGACAGTGGCAGCAGCGCGATGGCCGGCAGCGGGTTGAACATCGAGGTCAGCGTCGACAAGAGGTCGCGGCCGAGCTGGGTCGAGACCGCCAGGCTGGTCAGCAGAAAGGCCAGAACGATGCCGATCAGGTAACCCTTGACCAGCACCGATAGCGAGATCGCCACCTTCTCCAGCAACTCGCCGGTGCCAATGCCCTCGATGAATGCCCTGGCCGTCTGCAGGAAGCTGGGCAGCAGCAGGTCGTTGGCCTGGTAGCGGGCAGCCGCCTCCCAGATCACTGCCAGGGCCAGCAGAATCAGCGATTTGCGCAACCAGCCCTGTTGCCACAGGCGCTGACCGAGCGACAGCTCGCGCTCCAGCTTGAGGCCGGGCAGCGGCTGCAGGGGAATTTCGTATTCCTCACGCCGTGCGGGTGAAAAACTCATGATGGAACGCTCCTCAGTAGGCGATGCGGATATCCTGGAAACCCAGCTCGGCAGCGGCGCCGCCGTCGACGTCTTCGTCGAACAGCAGGCGGTGAATCCGCTGCGCGGTGTGTTGGAAACCCACACCACCGAGGCTGTGCAGGTCGAACTGGTGGCTGTTGATTTCCGCCCGCACGCGGCCCGGATGTGGCGACAGCAGCAGGATGCGATTGCCGACGATCAGCGCCTCTTCGATGGAGTGAGTGACGAACAGCAGGGTGAAGCGCACCTCTTCCCACAGCTCCAACAACTCCTCCTGCATCTTGCGGCGGGTCAGCGCGTCGAGGGCGGCGAAAGGCTCGTCCATCAGCAGGATCTTCGGCTGCATGGCCAGCGCCCGGGCAATCGCCACCCTCGCCTTCATGCCGCCGGACAGGGTGTGCGGGTAGGCATCGGCGAAAGCGGCCAGCCCGACCTTCTCCAGGTAATGCAGAGCGCGCTCCTCGGCCTCTTTACGACCCAGGGTGCGTGAGGCCAGCAGCGGAAACATGACGTTCTGCTTGACCGTCTTCCACGGCGGCAACTGATCGAACTCCTGGAATACCACGATGCGGTCCGGGCCCGGTTCGTGTACCAGGGCACCGTCGAGGCGGATGCTGCCGGCGACCGGTTCGATGAAACCGGCCACTGCCTTGAGCAAAGTGGATTTACCGCAGCCGGAGGGGCCGAGCAGCACGAAGCGATCGGAGCGATCCACCTCGAAGCTGACTTCGTGGGTGGCGCGCACCACGCGCTGCGGGGTGCGGTACTCGAGGCTGACCTTGTCCACCTGGAGAACGGTGTCGAAGGCGCCTGGATTCAGCGTGCTGGCCGTGTGGCCTTGCAGAGGGGCATTCATGGGTTATCAGCTTCCCTGACCGATGGCGGCGTCTTCGAAGAAGTAGTCCTGCCAGCTGGCCGGTTTGTGTTTGATGGCGCCGACGCGGTGCAGGAAGTCGGCCAGTGGGTAGGTGTTGGTGGGGGTGACGGTGAACTGGAACTGCTCGTTGTCGATGATCTTCAACAGTTCTTCGCGACTGATCTTGGCGCCGGTAACGCGAATGTAGGTGTCGGCTGCCGCACCCTTGTCCTTCTGGGCGAAATCCGCTGCTTCGGCCAGGGCGCCGACGAAGGCCTTGTAGGTCTTGGGATTGTCGCGACGGAATTTCTCTGTGGCGTACAGCACCGTCGGCGAGTTCGGGCCGAGCAACTCGTAGGTATCGAGCACCACGTGCACGTCGGGGTTTTCGAGGGCCTGGTTCTGGAACGGCGGGTTGGAGAAGTGCCCGGTCAGTTCGGTGCCGCCGGTTTTCAGGGACGCCGTGGCATCCGGGTGCGGCAGCGCCACCGTGTACTTGTCGAGGCGGTCGAATTCCTTATCGCCCCACTGCTTGGCGGCGGCGTATTGCAGGAAGCGAGATTGCACCGACACGCCCACCGCCGGAACGGCGATGCGATCCTTCTCAGTGAAGTCGGCGATGGTTTTGACCTTGGGGTTGTTGCTCAAAAGGTAGTACGGGAAGTTGCCCAGCGAGGCCACGCCCTTGACGTTTTGTCTGCCCTGGGTGCGATCCCAGACCGTCAGCAGCGGTCCGATGCCGGCGCCGGCGATATCGATGGCGCCGGAAAGCAGCGCATCGTTGACCGCCGAGCCACCGGACAGCTGCTGCCAGTCGACCTTGATATCCAGCCCCTCGGCCTTGCCATGCTTCTCGATCAATTGCTGATCACGTACCACGTTGAGGAGCAGGTAAACGATGCCGAACTGCTCGGCGATACGGATCTGCCCTTCGGCATGAGCGACTTGCGGCGCCGTCAGGCTGCCTGCCAGCAGGCTCAGACTCAGGACGATGCCGCCGGTCAACCGGGCAAAACGTGGAACGAAGGGAAAGCGCTTACCTGCCGACATGTCGAGGCTCCAGTCAAAAAGTGCAGAAATGGGGTGTGGCGGGCTATTGCGCAAAAGGTCGTTGAAAAACGTAGGCGAGGCAGTCAGCGCAAGGCCGATGGCGGCCCCGAAAAAACAGGTGAGAAAGCGAGTACATGAGCATTTTGATTGGACTCGCATCCAAGCCTGTTTTTAACGTTGCGATGGCAACGCAGGTAGTTTTCCGGCGGCCTTTTTAAAACGGTACGTCGCCCTGGATGGTGGTGCGGTGCATGCGCCGCCGCAGATGACTCGGGCAGCCCGTGGCCAGGTGGATCAGTGCGCGGTTGTCCCAGAACACCATGTCGCCGTCCTGCCACTGATGGCGGTAGATGAATTCCGGTTTAGCGCTGTGGGCATAAAGCTCGGCGAGAATCTGCCGGCTCTCGTCCTCGGGCACATCGAGAATGTGGGTGGTGAAATTCTCGTTGACGAACAGGCCCCGGCGGCCGGTTTCCGGGTGGGTGCGCACCACCGGATGAATCACGGCCTTGACCTCGGCCAGTTGCGCCTCGGTAAGCGTTGGGCGGCGAATGCCGGCGAACACCTCATCGGCGTAACGAGCGGTATAGGAATGGGCAGCGCGCTTGCCGTCGATGGCCTGGCGCAGCTCGACCGGTAGCGTCTCGAAGGCCAGCTGTTGGCTGGCGAACAGGGTATCGCCGCCCTCCTCCGGCAGCTCCTGGGCGTAGAGCATGGAGCCCAGGCTGGGAAATTCCTTGTAGGAAAGATCCGAATGCCAGAACTTGCCGGCATCGCCCAGGCCGATCGGCTGCCCGTTCTCCTTGATGTTGGAGATGATGAAAATTTCCGGGTGGTTGGCCAACAGGAACTGCTTGAGCACGTGTATCTGCAGTACGCCAAAGCGGCGGCTGAAATCGATCTGTTGCTGCGGCGTGATGCGTTGATCGCGGAACACCACGACGTTGTAGGCGAGGTGCGCTTGGTGAATGCGGGCGAAATCGGCGTCGTTCAGCGGGCGGCCGAGGTCGAGGCCGACGATTTCGGCACCGACTGCAGCGGAAAACGGGCGTATTTCAAAATTCTGCGTTGGCTGGTGATTGGCAGAACTCAACGACACGGCGGGCATTTGCGCAACTCCACACGGTAAGGGCGCCAACGAGGCGCGTCTCAGAAGCAGGTGTTCGGCACCTGTATTCAGTCGTGCGGCGCGCCGGTTAGCCAGCGGGTACGCATGGGCGAACTATATCGATATAAAAAGATTAATTTAAATACCTTTTTAGCATTTGCTTATGGCGATCCGCATTCGCCTGCATAAACGAAAACGCCGAAAGGATTCAGCCCTGTCGGCGTCTGATACAGCAGCTGTGAGCTTTAGAGCTCGCTCACGATCTTTCGGCTCGATCTGAGCAATTTGATTGAGAGTTGGCGGGAGCGGTCGTTATCCGATCCATTGTGGGAGCCGCGACCTCGCGGCGATTCGTTCAGGCACCGCCGGATAGGCAGTCAGGCTGCAATCGTTTCGCCCCGAGGTCGGGGCTCCCACAGGTTGGTTTGAGTGGCCGCTTCTGCCTTGCAGCCGCCTCTCCATGTTGCCGAAAAAGATCGCGGACAGGTCCTTAGAACGCAGGCACCACGGCGCCCGAATACTTCTTCTCGATGAAGGCTTTCACGTCCGGGCTGGTCAGCGCATCGGCGAGCTTCTTGATGGACTCGCTGTTCTGGTTATCCGGGCGGGCAACCAGGTAGTTCACGTACGGCGAATCCTTGTTCTCCAGTACCAGCGCATCCTTGTTCGGGTTGAGTTTGGCTTCCAGCGCGTAGTTGGTGTTGATCAGTGCCAGGTCGACCTGATCCAGCACGCGCGGCAGCATGGCCGCTTCGAGCTGCTTGAACTTGAAGTTGTGCGGGTTGGTGGCCAGATCCTTCGGGGTGGCCTGGATGTTGGCCGGATCCTTCAGGGTAAGCAGGCCGGCATGCTGCAGCAACTGCAGGGCACGACCGCTGTTGCTCGCTTCGTTGGGGATGGCGATGGTGGCGCCATCGGGCAGCTCATCGAGGCTCTTGTACTTGCGCGAGTAGCCGCCGAACGGCTCGACGTGCACGCCCTTGACGATCACCAGGTGGGTGCCGCGGCTTTCGTTGAAGCTGTCCAGGTACGGCTTGGTCTGGAAGTAGTTGGCATCGAGTTGCTTCTGCTCGACCTGCAGGTTGGGCTGCACGTAATCGGTGAACACCTTGATCTCGAGGTCGACGCCCTGCTCCGCCAGCTTCGGCTTGATCAGCTCGAGGATTTCAGCGTGAGGAACCGGCGTCGCGGCCACAGTGAGTTTCTCCGCGGCGAATGCCTGGGTAGTCAGGACAGAGGCCAATGCAGCCAACAGAAGCGTTTTTTTCATGTTTATTCTCGGTAGTTGCCGTTGGATCGACAGCGGCATGGGATGATTGGCCGGGCCGGATAGGGTCGGCGCGCTGACAATACGGCCCTCAGTTATACGTGGAAAATACTTTTAATTCATTGTCATATTTCTTATCAGAATAAGCAGGACCGGCGCACTTGTTGTGTTTCGGACGGTCACTTCTAAAGTGAAGACACTCCCCATTGCGGATTGACGAACATGATCAGCGAAGCCCTGAACCGTTTCGAGCGTCTGGAACTGGTTCCCCATGCCACCCCGCTGCAACACCTGCTGCGCCTGTCGCACCATGTGGGCCGCGATATCTATGTCAAACGCGATGACCTGACCCTGTTCGCCCTGGGCGGCAACAAGGCCCGCAAACTGGAATACCTGGGATCCGACGCGCTGGCCCAACAGGCCGATACGCTGATCACTGCGGGCGCCATCCAATCCAATCACGTGCGCCAGACCGCCGCGCTGGCCGCCAAGCTGGGCCTGGCCTGCGTGGCCCTGCTGGAAAACCCTATCGATACGCAGGAGCAGAACTACCTGCACAACGGCAACCGCCTGCTACTGGACCTGTTCGGCACACGCGTCGAGCACGTCGATAACCTCGAGGAGCCGGACCTGATGCTGATGGCCAAGGCCGACCGCCTGCGTGCCACCGGCAAGAACCCTTACGTGATTCCGATCGGCGGCTCGAATGCACTTGGTACCCTGGGCTACGTCAAGGCAGGGCTGGAGTTCGCCGAGCAGGTCGCCGCCAAGGGCCTCGACAGCGGCACCCTGGTGCTGGCCTCGGGAAGCGGAGCGACCCATGCGGGTTTGGCGCTGGCCCTGGCCCACGTGCTGCCCGAATGGCGCGTGCTTGGCATCACCGTATCGCGCCCCGCCGATCTGCAACGCCCCAAGGTAATGGGCCTGGTGCAACGCACCGCAGAGCTACTGGGCGTCAACGTGCCGCAAGCGCTGACCATCGAGCTGTGGGACGAGTACTACGGGCCGCGTTATGGCGAGCCGAACACCGGTACGCTTGATGCCATCCGTCTGCTGGCGAGCAGCCAGGGCCTGCTGCTCGACCCGGTCTATACCGGCAAGGCGTTCGCAGGCTTGCTCGACGGGGTGCAGAAAGGTGCGTTCGAGGAAGGCAAGCCGATCGTGTTCCTGCATACCGGCGGCGCGCCGGCGCTGTTCGCGTATCAGTCCTTGACTCTCTGAACGGCATATACAAATAATTTTTTATTATTTTCTCGACTACCCAGGCAACCGTAGAGTGCCGCGTCCCAACCGCACCTAACAAAACAAACCATCGAGGCTCGATCATGATAATCGCCACCCTGCGTCGACATTTCCTTATTGGCAGCCTCGGTCTGGCGCTGTTCGCCGGCTTCGGTGGCCAGGCTTACGCAGCCGATGACCTACAGAAGATCAAGGACAGCGGCAGCATCAAGGTGGGCCTGGAAGGCACTTATCCGCCTTTCAACTTCCAGGACGAAAGCGGCAAGCTCGCCGGCTTCGAAGTGGATCTGGCCAACGCATTGGCCAAAGAGCTGGGTGTGACCGCGAGCTTCCAGCCGACCAAATGGGACGGCATTCTCGCCTCCCTTGAATCGGGCCGCATCGATGTGGTGATCAACCAGGTCACCATCTCCGACGAGCGCAAGAAAAAGTACGATTTTTCCACGCCCTACACCGTCTCGGGCATCCAGGCCCTGACCCGCAAGAGCGAAGCGGACAGCGTGAAAACCGCCGCGGACCTGGCCGGCAAGAAAGTCGGTGTGGGCCTGGGCACCAACTACGAGCAGTGGCTGAAAGAGAACGTGCCGCAGGCCGACATCCGTACCTACGACGATGATCCGACCAAGTTCCAGGACCTCAACGTGGGCCGCATCGACGTCGTACTGGTCGACCGCCTGGCCGCGTTCGAGATGGTTGCCAAGACCGGTGAGCGCATGGCCGTTGCCGGTGACGCGTTCTCCCGTCAGGAGTCGGGGATCGCGATGCGCAAAGGCAACCCGGAACTGCTCGCAGCCATCGACAAGGCCCTTGCCAAGCTGCGCAGCGACGGCACCCTGAAGCAACTCTCCGAGAAATGGTTCAAGGCTGACGTCACTCAATGATGCCGGACACCTTCCAGCTGGTGCTGGACTCCCTGCCCTTTCTCCTCAAGGGCGCGATTTGGACCATCGTTCTGAGCCTTGGCGGCATGTTCTTCGGCATGCTGCTGGGCTTCGGCCTTGCCCTGGTGAGGCTCTATGCCATCGCCCCACTGGGCTGGCTGGCCAGGGTCTACATTTCGTTCTTCCGCGGTACGCCGCTGCTGGTGCAACTGTTCGTCATCTACTTCGGGCTGCCTGAACTGGGGCTGCAACTCGAGCCCCTGACCGCGGCGCTGATCGGTTTCTCCCTGAACATGGCGGCCTATGTCGCCGAGATCATGCGGGCGGCCATCGCCTCCATCGACCGTGGTCAGTGGGAAGCAGCTGCCAGCATCGGCATGAGCAAGAGCCAGACGATGCTGCGCACCATTCTACCGCAAGCGATGCGTACGGCCCTGCCACCGCTGGGCAACAGCTTCATCTCACTGGTCAAGGACACCGCCCTGGCGGCCACCATCCAGGTGCCGGAGCTGTTCCGGCAGGCCCAGTTGATCACCGCGCGCACTTATGAGGTATTCGCCATGTACCTGGCGGCAACGGTGATCTACTGGATTCTCTCCAGCCTGCTCGCCCACTTGCAGAACCGCCTGGAAGCACGCGTCAACCGTCACGAGGCGGACAACTGATGGCTTCGAGCATGATCACCGTTCGCAATCTGAGCAAATCCTTCAAAGGCCAGACCGTACTCAAGGGTATCGACCTGGATATCGCCCCCGGCGAGGTCGTTGCCATCATCGGCCCCAGCGGCTCGGGCAAGACCACCCTGCTGCGCTGTCTCAACCTGCTGGAAACGCCCGATGGCGGCAGCATTCGCGTCGGCGACATCGAAATCGATGCCGGCAAACCGATCGGCCAACAACAGGGGCTGATCCGCAAGCTGCGCCAACACGTGGGTTTCGTGTTCCAGAACTTCAACCTGTTTCCCCACCGCAGCGCCCTGGAGAACGTCATCGAAGGTCCCGTGGTGGTCAGGAAGCAGCCGCGCGACAAGGCCATCGAACTGGGCAAGCAACTACTGGCCAAGGTCGGTCTGGCCGGCAAGGAAGACGCCTACCCCAAACGCCTGTCCGGCGGCCAGCAACAGCGGGTGGCCATCGCCCGGGCGCTGGCGATGGAGCCGGACGTGATCCTGTTCGACGAACCCACCTCGGCGCTGGACCCGGAACTGGTCGGCGAAGTGCTGGCGACCATCCGCGCGCTGGCCGAAGAGAATCGCACGCTGGTGATCGTCACCCACGAGATGAGCTTCGCCCGTGACGTGGCCAACCGAGCCATCTTCATCGACGGCGGCGTGATCGTCGAACAGGGCGACGCCCGCGAACTGTTCAGCGCACCCAAGCAGGCTCGCACCCAGCAGTTTCTCAGCAAGTTTCTCGGTAACGAGCCCACACGTCCCTGAAGCGAACCTCGACGCAGCCAAATGAAACGCGCCATTCCTGGCGCGTTTTTATTCGCGGTCGAGCAGATGAAAACTCGGCAGCGAAAACCGCCAGCGGATGGCGGCCAGGCGAATGCCCAGTACCACCAGCATGGCCAAGCCGGTATCCAGCCAGTGCGGGGTTTGCAACATGCGCAGCAGCACGAAGGTCACCGCGCCGGCCAGGCAGGCGGTGGCGTAGATCTCCTTCTTGAAGATCAGCGGGATCTCGTTGCAGATCACGTCGCGCATCACACCGCCGGCGACGCCGGTCATGATGCCCATGATCACCGCCGTGCTGGAGGGCATCGCGTACTGCAGCGCGACCTCGGTGCCGATCACGGTGAACACGGCCAGCCCGAACGCGTCAGCGATCAGCAAGCCCTTTTCATGGATCGGCCGGGTCATGCGCACCCAGACCACCGTGCCCAGCGCCGCAAGGGTAGCCACCAGGATGTAGGTGTCGTTGCGAATCCAGCTGACCGGGTGGTTACCCAAAATCACGTCGCGCAGGGTGCCACCGCCCAGGGCGGTAATGATGGCGATGACCAGCACGCCGAACAGGTCCATGGACTTGCGTCCGGCCATCAGCGCGCCGGTGATGGCGAACACCGCCACCCCGAACAGATCCGCGAAATAGAACAGCTGGTTCATCGACAAGTCAGTTCACCGGCGTACGCAAGGTCACGAACTCTTCGGCCGCGCTGGGGTGCACACCGATGGTTTCATCGAATACCTGCTTGGTCGCCCCAGCCTTGAGCGCGACCGCCAGGCCCTGGACGATTTCGCCGGCATCGGGCCCGACCATGTGGCAGCCCAGCACGCGATCGGTCTTGGCATCGACCACCAGCTTCATCAGCGTGCGCTCGTCGCTCTCGGTCAGGGTCAGCTTCATCGGCCGGAAGCGGCTCTCGAAGATCTTCACCTCGTGCCCTGCTTCACGCGCCTGCTCCTCAGAAAGGCCCACGGTGCCGATGTTCGGCAGACTGAACACCGCCGTTGGGATCATCCGGTAGTCGACCTTGCGGTATTCCTCCGGTTTGAACAGGCGCCGTGCCACCGCCATGCCTTCGGCTAGCGCCACGGGGGTGAGCTGCACGCGACCGATCACGTCACCGATGGCCAGAATCGACGGTGCACTGGTCTGGTACTCGTCATCGACCTCGATGTAACCCTTGTCGTCCAGGCTGACCGAGGTGTTTTCCAGGCCCAGGTTGTCGAGCATTGGGCGGCGACCGGTGGCGTAGAAGATGCAGTCGGCTTCCAGCGTACGGCCATCCTTGAGCGTCGCCTTAAGGCTGCCGTCGGCCTGCTTGTCGATGCGTGCGATGTCGGTGTTGAACTGCACGTCCAGGCCGCGCTTGCCGAGCTCTTCATGCAGGTGGGTACGCAGGGAATTGTCGAAGCCACGCAGGAACAAATCGCCGCGGTACAAGAGCGAAGTCTGCGCGCCAAGACCGTTGAAGATCGAGGCGAACTCCACCGCGATGTAGCCACCGCCGACCACCAGGATGCGCCTGGGCAGCTCTTCCAGGAAAAACGCCTGGTTTGAGTTGATCGCATGCTCATGGCCCGGGATCTCGGGAACATGGGGCCAGCCGCCGGTTGCGATGAGGATACGCTCGGCGCTGTAAATCTTGCCGTCGACTTCCACCCGATGCTCGTCGAGCAGGCGCGCATGGCCCTCGACCAGGGTGACGCCACTGCCCACCAGCAGTTTGCGGTAGATGCCGTTTAGGCGTTCGATCTCGCGGTTCTTGTTGGCGATCAGCGTCGGCCAGCTGAAGCTGGCCTGGCCGGGTGTCCAGCCGAAACCTTCGGCGTGTTCGAACTCATCGGCGAATTGCGCCCCATAGACCAGCAGCTTTTTAGGCACGCAGCCAACGTTGACGCAGGTACCGCCCAGATAACGGCTTTCCGCCACGGCCACCCGGGCGCCGTAGCCCGCCGCGAAGCGTGCCGCACGTACACCGCCGGAGCCGGCACCGATTACAAACAGATCGAAATCGTAGGTCATAGAAGCCTCCTGAACAGACGCAGAGCATACCGTAAACGCAGCGCCCTGCCCGCCTGGCACATGGGGCAAACTTGTCACCGCCACCTTGGGTCTAGAGCCGAGAGGAGGAACCAGACCATGCGCCCGATTCTCACCCATCTTGCCCTGCACGTACCGGACCTGCAGGCCTGCATCAGCTTCTACGAAGATTTCTGCGGCATGCGGGTCATCCACCGCCGCCCTGGCAAGGGTTCGCAGATCGTGTGGATGGCCGAGCCGGGACGTGAGAGCGAATTCATCTTCGTCATCATGCCCGGTGGCGAGCCTCGCCGATTGGCGCCTGGCGATTACAGCCACTTCGGCTTTGCCCTGCAGAGCCGTGATGAGGTCGACGCGGTGGTCGCCAAGGCCGAAGCCGCCGGATGCCTGCTCTGGGCGCAACGCGACGAGCCTTACCCGGTTGGCTATTACTGCGGCGTCCACGATCCGGCAGGCCATCAGGTCGAGTTCAGCTATGGCCAGCCGCTTGGCCCCGGTGCGACGCCGATCAACGCCAGCTGAACTGGCCCTGGTTAAATACGGCAGGCATAAAAAAACCGCCCGAAGGCGGTTTTTCCAAGCATGAGGCTGGCGAGGCTCAGCCTTTACCGGTCTTGTACAGATTCTCGAAGCAGAAGTTGGTCGCCTCGATGTAACCCTCGGCGCCACCGCAATCGAAGCGCTGGCCCTTGAATTTGTAAGCCAGCACACAACCGTCCTGGGCCTGCTTCATCAGCGCGTCGGTGATCTGGATCTCACCACCTTTGCCCGGCTCGGTCTTCTCGATCAACTCGAAGATGTCCGGGGTCAGGATGTAGCGGCCGATGATCGCCAGGTTGGACGGCGCATCTTCGGCCTTGGGCTTCTCGACCATGCTGTTCACGCGGAAGATGTCGTCGCGGATCATCTCGCCGGCAATCACGCCGTACTTGTGGATCTCGTCCATCGGCACTTCCTGCACCGCCACGATCGAGCAGCGGAACTGGTTGTACAGCTTGACCATCTGGGTCAGCACGCTGTCGCCTTCCAGGTTCAGGCACAGATCATCGGCCAGGACAACGGCGAACGGCTCGTCACCGATCAACGGACGGCCGCTGAGAATGGCGTGGCCCAGGCCTTTCATTTCCACCTGGCGGGTGTAGGAAAAGGTGCAGTTGTCGATCAGGCGACGGATACCGACCAGGTACTTTTCCTTGTCGGTGTTGCGGATCTGCTCTTCCAGCTCGTAACTGATGTCGAAATGATCTTCCAGCGAACGCTTGCCACGACCGGTCACCATGGCGATTTCGGTAAGGCCGGCGGACAGCGCTTCCTCCACACCGTATTGGATCAACGGCTTGTTCACGATTGGCAGCATTTCCTTGGGCATGGCCTTGGTTGCCGGGAGAAAACGAGTGCCGTAGCCAGCGGCAGGAAACAAGCATTTTTTGATCATGGAAGTCCCTGAATGAGAGAGGGTTATCGACGCCGCAGCAGTCTAGCAGGACGCGCAAGGCTTACAACGGGAGCAATGCAAACAGCTCAAACGTTTGCGGCAGCGGGCAGTCACAACAGGTGAAACCCACCGCAACGCGAGGTTCGCATGTCCATCGACAATGACCTGAAGAAAGAAGTTCTCACTCGTCTGCTGCACGCGCATCCGGCAGGCCTGGGCAAAGAGGTGCTGGACAATTTCCGCGGCGAGTACGCGGTCGTGGACGTGCTGAGGCACCTTCACAAAGGCGGCCTGATCCACGATGGCAACCTTTCCGAATCGGGCGGCGAGCTGTCCATCCACTACCCCATCAAACTCAGCTCATCCGGCGTCGAGACGGCCAAGCAACTCGACGTCTGATCCGCCCCGAATACCATTCAACCTGCGCCGCTTCCCCTTCAAGGGGCAGCGGCGCAGCTGTTTCTGCGGCCAGGCCGAGAGGCGCCGTATCGGATACCGGCAAATCCTGTAAACTCCCGCGCCGCGCGCAGCCGGGATGGCCATTGCAGAGCCCTCGCCTGCCCGCGCCAACGCCTCGGATAGCCAGGGCGGCTTTGCGCAGCGGCGCTGCGTAGCGACTATTCAACACTTGCCGGAACACCTCTCGATGAAACACACCGCAACCTCCCTGTTGCTGGCGGGCAGCCTGCTGGCGCCTGCCCAGGCCATGGCCGATCTCCTGCTGTGGCAGGACAACAGCCTGACCTACCTCAACGGCATCGACTTCAAGATCGATCCGCCACGCCAGCAGACGCTGACCTTCGAGCACGCCAGCGGCTGGAGCTTCGGTGACCTGTTCCTGTTCGTCGACGGCATCAAGTACAACACCGACGCCACCAACGGTGCCGGTGACGGCCACACCTTCTACGGTGAAATCAGCCCGCGCTTGTCATTCGGCAAACTCAGCGGTGCCGACCTGTCGTTCGGGCCGGTCAAGGATGTGCTGCTGTCCGCCACCTACGAATTCGGCGAGGACGATGTCGACGCCTACCTGCTGGGCCCGGCAGTGGATCTGGCCATACCCGGCTTCGACTACTTCCAGCTCAACACTTACCTGCGCCGCCCGGACGGCAAGCGCGACGGCCGCAACGTGTGGCAGATCACTCCAGTGTGGAGCTATACCATCCCGGTCGGCCGCTCCGACCTGGTGATCGACGGCTTCATCGACTGGGTGGTGGACAACGACGACAGCTACCACGCCAACCTGCACATCAACCCGCAGATCAAATATGACCTGGCCAAGGCCATGGGTTGGGGGCAGAAATTCTACGTAGGCGTCGAATACGACTACTGGAAGCACAAGTACGGCATCGACAACGACAGCCCGCTCGGTGATGACGTGCTCGGTGGCACCAACCAGAGCGCCATCAGCCTGCTGGTCAAGGCGCACTTCTGACGCCACGCACTGGCCGTCATCGCCGACGGCCAGCCTTCACGATCGGCGCTGCTCAGTCCCCGAGCAGTGCGCGGGCGGCCTGGTCGGTAGCGAGCAAGCTGTACTGATGAAGGCTGAGATATCGGCCATCCTTGAACTCGACGTCGCGCAAGGTGCCGTCGCGGCTGAACCCGAGCTTCTCGGCCAGTCGCCAGCTGGCGATGTTGTCGGGCTCGATATCGAGATGGATGCGGTGCACGCCCATGGCCTGGAATGCATGCCTGAGGATTGCCGGCAACGCCTGCCCCATCAGGCCACGTTGCCAGTGCTGCGGCAGTAACCAGTACCCCATTTCGACGCGACGATGCTGGTGATTGCGATCATTGAAGCCGCAGGCGCCGATCAGTGCATCGTCGTCATCCGCCAGAGCCCACCAGATTCCCATATCGTCTTCGAGCAATTGCTCGTACCAGTGCATCTGCTCGCGGGTAGCGGCCAGGCTGGCATAGGAAACGCCGTAATGAGCGATCACCTGCGGGTGAGACAGGCCGGCATAGATCTGACCGATATCGTCGGGGCGAATACGCCGTAATCGGCCATTGGCGAAGGAGAATTCGGGAAACGTAGCGAGTGTGCCGTCCATGCTTCACGCCCGAGGGGAACGAGTGGAAGGACGCGAGGGCTTAGCACGGGCCGACGCTGGAAATGGTGCCCGAGCCGGTGTCGAACATATCCCTGCAGACCAACAAAGCCGGGAAGCCCGCTGAAATATCTTCTACGCGAACCCCTAAACATACCCCTAAAGCAAAACCTAGCCCTGCACCGCATTGATCGTCTCAAAGCGAAGGCCGCTATAAAGAGCTTGATACGGGGAGCCTAACCCTGAGAAAGCAGGACGGTAATATAGAGCCAGATAGCGTCCAGCTCGCCTCCCCCGAATTGATCAGACGCACTCTCACAATGAGATGAGTTGTAGGCTAAGGGCGACCGATATTACCGCTGCGGGCCGTTTGCTTGAATGCGGATGGATTCAGCCCAAATTGCTTTTTGAACGCGGCTGCAAAGTGGCTGATATTACTGTAACCAAGATCGAGAGCGACCTGGGTAACCGGTGCTTCGTCACGATACAGACGCAACCGGGCCACATGCATGCGCTCACGTTGGAAAAGGCCATACACGCTGGTCCCAAAGAACTGACGAAAGCCGCGTTCCAGCCGCGATGCACTCATGCCCGCCTCACTTGCTATGTAAGACAGACTGGGGGCTTTTGATAGGTCAGAAAGCAGAATGTCTCGGGCTGCCAGTAAAAGCTTCTTTTCTCTGTCGACAGGCGCTCCGAATCTGGCGCGATGTGCCTCCAGAAACAGGCTCACCATGGTCATCGCCTGTCCTTGCAACCAGAGATGATGACGTATAGCCCCAGGCGTGGCACTGTTCATGGCCTGCTCGATGGTTTGTGCGGTAGCGCGTAACTCACCGCTGCGGTGTCCCCCGACATAGCAGCTACCGCGCTGCAGCAACTTGCAAAATACCTTGTCGTCCGGCTCCAGCCAGCTGTTAACGATATCCGGCCTGACCATGACCGTAACGTTATGCAAGTGCCCCTGTTGAAGGTATCTACCCGTACGCCCCTGGCCGAAGCTGATATTGCCACTTCCCTCCTCCACACGGTATTCGCGCTCGTTTCCCTCCATGTCGAATCGACAGGCAGCACGCCCATCCAGTCGGTTGTTGAAGCTGAAGTGGATACGATCCGTATCGTCCCTCAACTCCATTTCAACCGTTTCCTGAAAATGCCCACACCAACTGACCAATTCGACGCCAGTCTGAAGCTGTACCGATCTGATCTGGCAGTTTTCCGTTTCAGCAAAGCGCAGTGGCAGGGCGTTGGTGATCACATCGGACATGGCGACTGCCGCTTGTGATTCAGACATTGTTATAGCTCCGATCAGGGTGTAAGCAGATTGGATACGGGCAGACAGGATAATGCAATGCATTATCATTTGAGAACCTGCCTGGTTCTCATCTTCAAGGATTCCCATGACGCCCCCCTCTTTCCACTCGCACGCCAAGGTCTGGCCCCGCACCACCCTGTCTCTGGCGCTGTCGCTAGCCTGCATACAGGCCAGTGCTGCAGATGACCCACGAGAATTGCCCCTGACTCTTATCAATGCGGATGCGACGAGCACGCCATACAAGGAAAAGCCCTATGCTGTAACGGCTATCGAGGGCAAGGAGTTACAGGCCCGGCGTCAAGACAATCTCGCAGAAACGCTGCGGAGCACACCCGGTGTGAGCGTGTATTCCTCCGGTGGCCCCAATGACTACAACATCATGATTCGCGGTGTCGGCTCGCTGTACCAGATGAGCATGGACGACAGCTCCGTGGGTATGAGCCTGGATGGTATCGACCTCTCTACCCGCAACCTTTCCCTAGGCACCCTGGATGTGGAGAGGGTCGAAGTGCTCAAAGGGGTACAGGGCACCTCATCCAGCGCCTCGGGGGCTGCCGGTCTGATCAATGTCATCACACGCAAACCCACTCGCGAAACCGAGGGTTATGTGCGGGCAGAAATCGCTGAAAAGGGTCGCTTTCTACAGGAAGGTGCCATCGGCGGTGCACTTAGCGAACAACTCAGCGCGCGTATCGCCCTGCGCAACAGTGGCGAAGACTCGTGGATCGACAACAGCAACAGCGGCCATCCGGTTAGCGAGCCTCGTGACCAGGCCGTGCGGGGCAGCCTGCTGTGGGATATCAATGAGTCGACCCGTGCGCTGCTCACGGCTGAGCGCAACGATGCAGATAAGCGCTTCAACAACCTGATGCTGAGACCTTACGGCAGTGCCCCCTCGCTGGATGTGCCGGAGGGGCTGTTCGACGACAACGAAAAATCCACCGAGCGCTATTCACTGCGTGTCGAGCACG
Organism: Pseudomonas sp. PA27(2017); assembly: GCF_001945445.1. GTDB lineage: Bacteria > Pseudomonadota > Gammaproteobacteria > Pseudomonadales > Pseudomonadaceae > Aquipseudomonas. The sequence goes on along the minus strand of NZ_MSXW01000015.1, from coordinate 39,376 downwards.
ACTTCGACGCCATGCGCTTGACCTCCACCACAGCGACGACCAAAACCGACTTCAGCGGCCTGGTCGTCTATGACAACCGCCTTTACGAGGCACTTTACGGTTCACCTTCGGTGTTCTGGAATGTCGACGAATCGGTGGAGAGGACCTATAGCCAGGACTTCAATCTGGCGTCGGCCGCTGGTTCCGCTATTGATTGGCAGGCAGGCTTAATGGCTTCTCGCAACGAGCGCAGCTACGACACGCCGAGCAATACCTTCGGTAGTGCTTCGGCCAAGTACCGTGACTTCACTAGCAATCGTTACGCCGCCTACGGCGAGGCGACTCTGCCACTCACCGAGAGCCTCAAGCTGACTACCGGCCTGCGGCATACCTGGGAACGGAAAACCTACAAGGGCGAATACAATGCACCTGGTTCCACAGTAACGGATGCCCATCGTCATAACGAAAACTACAGCACCGGACGTATCGGCTTGACCTACGCACTTACGCCGCACAGCAGCATCTACGGCCTGGTATCCCACGGCCACAAGGCCGGCGGTTTCAACGATTATGCCGGTTCCCCTGCGGACAGCGCTGCATACAAGGCGGCCAATCTGGACAGCCTGGAAGTTGGCTTCAAGAGTGAGACCCAGGACGCACAATTCGCCCTTAACGGCGCACTCTATGTAACGCGCACCCGCAACGATCACATCCTTTCCTACAACCCCAATACCTTCGCCACCACGGCGCTGAATGCCGACACCCGCAGCCGCGGGGCCGAGCTGGAAGGCCTATGGCGGCCGCAGGAAATGCTGACGTTCAAGGCGGCTGTCAGCTACATCGATGCACGTATCACTACGGACGCCCAGGCACCGACCGGTGCAGTGCAGTCCGGCAACCGGGTGCCGGACACCGCGCGCTGGAACGGCACCCTGGGCGTCGACTACCGCCAGCCCCTGACGCTCGGCAACCTGCCCCAGGCGGCATTCAATGCCCGCGCCGACTATCAATACGTAGGCGCTCGAGAAGCCGATCCGCAAAACCGCTTCGACCTGGCAGCTTACGAAGACCTGAGCCTACGCGTAGGTCTGGAGATCGGTGGCTCCGAGGTTTACGCATTTGCCGACAACCTGCTCAACCAGCGCTACGAGCTGTACGGTTTTTACAGCGCAGGAGCCTCGGGTGACGTGACCTATGGCGCCCCAGCGCGAGGGCGTACCGTTGGAATGGGCTACGCCTATCGGTTTTGACCGACCAGTTTCCCCCACGCACTTCGGGGCGAGCATGTGACGTGCTCGCCTGCCTTCGTTTTTGAGGATTTTAGCCACAATGACGTCTTCATCGATTGCCGCCGTCGCTGCCAAACCATCCAGCCCGGCAGAGCATGAATTGCCGCTGCGTTTATGGGCCCTCTTCGCCAGTCTGTATACCACGCAGTCGCTGAGCCTGATGTTCATCGTCGTGACGCTGGTGGCGATCCTGCGTAGCCAGGGTGTTTCTCTGGAGCAAATCAGCCTCATCTACATGCTCGGCATGATCTGGCCGCTCAAATGCCTATGGGCCCCTCTGGTGGATCGCATCGGCGCTGCCCGGCGAAGCCACTACAAGGGCTGGTTGCTGGCCACACAGGGCTCGATGGTGGTGGTACTGGTCGCCATGGGCACACTGGATGTGGTCGAGGATTTCCAGCACATCTACCTGCTCTGTGCACTGATCGCACTGCTTTCGGCCACCCAGGACATCGCCGCCGATGGCCTGGCTTGCTCCCTTCTGCCGCCGGCCAGCCGAGGCCGCGGCAATGGCATCCAGATTGCCGGCGGGCTGCTGGGCACCTTACTGGGTGCTGGCGTGTTGCTGATGTGCTATCCCTTCCTTGGCTGGGCTGGCTGCACCTGGATACTGGCAGCGGTGATGGCCGTTTCGCTGCTGCAATTGCTGTTGTTCGACGAGCCGCAACGGCGCACACCGGCACTGACCTATGGGCTGCTGTTCGCTCGCTGCGTCTCGTTCTGGAGGCAGCCGCGCAGTTTTTACTGGCTCTGCGTACTGATGGTCTACCCGATCGGCGGTGCGTTGGGCTACGCCCTGCTCACACCGATTCTGGTAGATGCGGGCTGGTCGCTGCCGAATATCGGCCTGGTCGTTAACGTGTTTGGCTGCCTGCTGGGCATCGCCGCCGCCCTGGGCAGCGGCCTGTTGATCCAGCGTATTGGCAGGCGCCGCGCCATGGTCCTAGCAGCCTGGTTACAGATTCCCGGCGTGGCCATTCTCGCGCTGCCGGTTCTGGGTTATGTGGACATAGCCAGTGTGACCCTGGCCGTGGGGCTGTACTTCTTTTGCTACAACCCGGCAGCGACCGTGCTGGCCACACTGATGATGGATCGTGCCTCTGCGCACAGCCCAGCAACGGACTACAGCCTGCAGTTCAGTGTCAACCAGGTGTTCGGCATGGGTATGATCGGTGTCGGTACCGCCTTGGCCGGCTCCCTGGGATACCTGGCGGTGTTGGCATTGGCCGCCATCGCGTCGGCTCTGGCCACCTTGCTGGCCAGTTTCTACAGTGAGGGGCCGGACACGTGAATGATTGGTCGATCATGCGGCCAGTGCGTGGCCGGGTGAATCTTGGTGTTGCCCTCAGCGGCCTGAGCAGCTTGTGCGGGCTCGGTTCACTGGTACTGCTGGCCTTTACCCTGCAACGCCTGCTCGAAGAACCGACGCAGTGGCCCTGGCCCTTCGCCTTGGTCATTCTCAGCACCCTGGCAGCGTACGGCCTGCGCCAGCTGTCCTTTCATCATTCGCATCTGGCCGCATTCGAACTGGAGCGCATTCTGCGCAGCGAGCTCAGCGAGCACCTGGCACGGGTACCGCTGGGCGAGGTACAGCGTCTGGGCGCCGGTGCCCTGGCCAAGGTGCTGCAGGATGACGTCAAGGCGCTGCACGTCTTCGTTGCCGACAGCACGCCGCTGCTGGCACGAGCCTACCTGACGCCTGTCGCTGCGCTGCTGCTCATGCTGTGGCTCGACTGGCGCATGGCGCTGGCCGCGCTCGCCGTGCTGCTGGCAGGATTCACGGTGCTGGCTGTAGCCATGCGCGGTAATCAGCCTCGGATTGCCGAGTACAACGCGGCACGTGAACAGGTCAATGCCGCCGTACTGGAGTTCGTTCAGGCCATGCCGGTGGTGCGCAGTTTCGATGCGGGCAACAACACGTTCAGCCGTTACCAGCAGGCGCTGGATGGCTACTTGCAGATGCTTGGCGGTTGGTACCGTGACGTCAGCTTCAGTGCCCGTTTCTCCCTGGCGCTACTCAACCCGCTGCCGACCTTGCTGGTACTGCTTGCCTTTGGGCTGTTGCTACCCGGTTCGCTCACTGGTTGGCTGGCGGCCCTGCTCATCGGTACAGCCATGGCCGAATCCATGATGCCATTGATGGCACTCAAACATCTGGTGAACAAGGCCCAATTGAGCGTCGTGCGCATCCAGGAAGTAATGGCGCTGCCATTGCTGGTCGAATCGACCCTGGACACGCGGCCAATCGACGCCAGCGTCAGTTTCGACAATGTCAGCTTTCAGTATGCCGATCATCAGGATGACGCCCTGCGCGCGCTCAGTTTTCACTTGCGCCCCGGCACGCTCAACGCGCTGGTGGGGCCGTCTGGGGCAGGCAAGAGTACAGTGGCCCGCCTGTTACCGCGCTTCTGGGACGTCAGCAGTGGCAGTATTCGCATCGGCGGGAAAGACATCCGCGAGCTGCGCAGCGATACGCTGATGAAGCAGGTCGCTTTCGTCTTTCAGGAGAGCTTTCTGTTTGCCGGCAGCATCGCCGACAACATCCGTCTGGGGTTGCCCGCCAATGACGCCGAAGTGCAGGCAGCAGCCAAAGCGGCGCAGGCTCACGCCTTCATCGAAGAGTTACCGCAAGGTTATGCCACTGCCGTAGGCGAGCGCGGAATTTTTCTTTCAGGGGGGCAGCGCCAACGCATCGCCATTGCCCGCGCCATTCTTCAGGATCGACCGATTCTGGTTCTGGACGAGGCCACAGCGTTCAACGACCCGGAAAACGAAGCCGAACTGATTCAAGCCTTGGCTCAGTTGATGCGGGGCAAGACCGTACTGATGATTGCGCATCGCCTGTCGACCATTCGTGGCGCAGACCAGATCCTGGTCATGGATCAGGGTCGACTGTGCGAAATCGGTCGCCATGAACAACTGCTGAATCAGGGCGGAATATATACGCGCCTCTGGCACAGCTACCACCGCGCACAGGATTGGAGCCTTGACCAGCATGGCTGATTCGCCGCCCCCGCTCATGCACACCTACAGCCGACTGATGAACAGTGCCGGCAGTCAGGCCAGCGCCCTGCGCCGTGCTCTGCTCACGCTTACCTGCGCAGCATTGTTGCAAGGTCTGGCCTTGAGCTGTCTGCTACCGCTATTGCCCGCTGCCTTGGCGGGGGATTGGCCGCTGGCTGCGATTTGGTTGACGCTGATGACCTTGCTCACAGCCAGCAGCCTGGGGTTACGCTGGTGGGCACAGGGATTCGATTACAGCGGCAACATGGCGCTGGCCTGTCATGAACTCCGCGTTCGCCTGGGCCAGCAATTACGTCGCGTGCCGTTGCAGCACCTCCAGCACAAACGCGCAGGTGAGCTCAACGCAACCTTGCTGGGTAACGTGGATGAAAACCTCAACTACGTGCTCACCGTCAGCAACCTGATCGTCTGCGCCGTGTTCACTCCGCTGGTCGCTGCCTTGGCATTGTTCTTCGCCGACTGGCGCCTTGGCTTGGCCATGCTCGTGTTGTTTCCCGCCCTGATCCCTTTCTATCGCCTGCAACGCAGCGGGTTTGGTGCAAGCATGCAGCGTCTGGATCGTTCCCATCAGCGTACCAGCGCCACCATCATCGAGTACCTGCAAGGGCTACCGAGCTTGCGCGCAGCCTGCCAGACCGGCACGCGCAATGCCGAGTTACAGGCCAGCCTTCGCGACCTGCAACAGGTGCAGACCGATGACCAGCGCAGCGCTCTGCTGCCCAAGCTGCTGACCTCCAGCCTGGTCGAACTGGGCCTGCTGGCCGTGGCCGGATTGGGCATTCACTGGGTGCTGCAGGGTGATCTTTCCGTACCTGTGCTGGCTGCCACACTGATCATCATCGCCCGCACCGCCGACGCACTGTCCGCCTTCATCACCTATACAGCGGTCTTCGACCTTATCGAAGCCGCTCTGCAGCGCATCGAGGCGCTGCTCGCCCTACAACCACTGCCGCAGCAGCCCCTCGACACAGTGCCAGGCAGTCAAGGCATCGTCTTCGAAGATGTGGAGTTCGCCTACCCCGGCAGCCGTGACACGGGAGTCAGCGCCATCAATGCGGTTTTCGCACCGGGCACGGTAACCGCCCTGGTCGGCCCGTCGGGCTCCGGTAAAAGCACCCTCACCCGTCTGATCATGCGTCATTACGATGTGGAGGGCGGACGTATCCTGATCGACGGAAAGGACCTGCGTAGCCTCGACAGCACACAGTTGGCCGCCCACCTGTCCGTGGTGTTTCAGGACGTCTACCTGTTCGACGATAGCGTGCTGGAGAACATGCGCCTGGCCCGACCGCAAGCCAGTGATGAACAGATCCTCGCCGCGTTGCAGGCCGCCCAGTGCATGCCCTTCATTGAACGCCTCGAACAAGGCTGGCACACCCAGTTGGGCGAAGGTGCAAGCCGGCTATCCGGGGGCGAACGCCAGCGCCTGTCGATAGCCCGGGCGCTGCTCAAAGATGCCCCAATCCTGATACTCGACGAGCCCACCGCATCGCTGGACAGCGAAAACGAACAGGCCGTGCAACGCGCCATCGACGCCTTGGTGAAAGAGCGTACGGTCATCGTCATCGCCCACCGCCTGCACAGTATCGTCGGCGCTGATCACATCCTGGTGATGGAACAAGGACGTATCGTGCAGCAGGGAACTCACAGCCAACTGTGCCAACTCCCAGGCCGATATCGGAACCTGTGGCAGGCCCAGGAACAGGTCAAGCACTGGCACTACCCCGAAACGCACGCTTTCGACTGATCGTTCTCATCTCTTCATACGTAACCGCATCACCGCTGCACATCAGCGGTACAAACGGCCGTGCCCCGGGGTTCAGCTGGCACGCTCAGAAAGCATTCGCAGCGCTGATCTTCCTGTCACCCAACAGACGCCCTCGAAATGGTGGATCGGGGTCAAGAACGACCTGATCCGGGCAGTGACAGTAACGATAAGGATTATCATTTGAGAGCTTTCTGATTCCCGGCCTCTCCGGCCTGGTCGCCACTACACGAGAAGACGTGACCATGACCGTTTCGCCCAACACCCTGCAACAGCTGCTGCGTGATGACTTGTCCCAAGCGCTCGATCTGCCAGCCGAGGACATTCCAGCCCAGACCAACCTGATCGAACTTGGCCTGGACTCGGTGACCATGATCCGTCTAGCCGGCCAATGGCGCAGGCAGGGGGTGAATGCACGCTTTGCCGACCTGATCGCCGAGCCCACTCTGGCGGCCTGGCTTGACGTCCTGTCGTGCTCAGCATCTCAGGAAGCAACGGCATCAGAACCAAGCGCTGACACCTCACAGGAGGATTTCGCGCTGGCTCCCATGCAATACGCTTACTGGATTGGTCGCCAACCCGACCAACCGCTGGGGGCCGTCGCTGCACACTTCTACAACGAATTCGATGGTCAAAGCGTGAATCCGCAGCGCCTGCAGCAAGCCCTCCGCGATGTACTGCAGCGCCATGACATGCTACGTGCAGTGTTCCAGGCCGATGGCCGTCAGCGCATCGAGGCTAACCGACTGGCCAAGAACCTGGTGGTTCATGACCTGCGTGACCTGACTATAGAACAAGCTCAGAAGCGCCTCGACCAGTTACGTGCCAGTCTCTCGCACCGTCAACTGGATGTCGCTCATGGCGAAGTATTCGATATTCAACTGAGCCTGCTACCCGACAGTCTGCGCACAGGCGGCACACGCCTGCACCTGAATCTCGACATGCTGGCCGCCGATGCGTTGAGCCTGCGGGTCATATTGGCCGATCTGGCCAACCTCTACCGTGGTGAGCCACTCGAACCGCTGAACTACAGCTACCGCTGTTACCTGCAGCAGCAAGCCGGCCGACAACATGACGCGCAGTGGCAGGCGCGTACCCAGGCTGATCGCGACTGGTGGCTGGAGCGTATTGCACAGTTGCCTCTGCCCCCTCGCCTCCCCCTGCAGACGAATCATTGCGACAGTACCCAGGTGGTGCGTCGACATTACTGGCTACGCCCGGAACAGCGCGAGGCGTTCGAGAACCATGCAAGGGAAAACGGCCTGACCACAGCGATGGCCCTGGCCACCGTATTCTGTGAGGCACTGGCCACCTGGAGCGAAAGTCCCGATTTTCTGCTCAATCTGCCGTTGTTCGACCGCAACCCCTGGCATGCGGACGTCGATCGCCTGGTCGGCGACTTCACTTCCTCCATCTTGCTGGCCTGGGAGGGTACTCATAAAGGTCACTTCGCGGCGCGCGCCATGGCCTTGCAACAGCGCTTTCACGCCGATGTTCAACACGCCAGCTTCAGTGGACTACAGGTGTTGCGCGAACTATCGCGAGAACGTGGCGAGCAGGTACTGGCGCCGGTGGTCTACACCAGCGCGCTGGGACTGGGTGACCTGTTTCCGGCCGGCGTCAACGAAACCTTCGGCACGGCCAGCTGGATAGTATCGCAAGGCCCGCAGGTCTGGCTCGACGCCCAGGTCACCGAGCTGAACGAAGGTTTGCTGGTCAATCTCGATGCACGCGAAGCTCTATTTTGCGAGGGTGTGCTGGATGGGCTTTTCAGTGCTTACAGCGGTCTGTTACTGCGCCTGTGCGAATCAGCCTCTGCCTGGCATGACCCCGTACCTGGCCTGGCTCCAGTCGCACAATTGCAGTGCCGTGCAAAGCATCAGGGGCACGTGGTCGCACTGCCCAGCGAACGCCTGCACGACCGTTTTTTCAGCATCGCCCGCGAATACCCGCAGCGACCGGCACTACTGCTACACGACGCCGGCGCCATGAGTTATGGCGAGCTGGCTCGCCGTGCCTTGCACGTCGCCGCCTACCTGCGCGAGCAGGGAGTCGAACATAACGATGTGGTTGCCCTGCAATTGCCCAAAGGGCCCGATCAGATCATCGCCGTACTGGGCATTCTTGCCTGCAGCGCGACCTACCTGCCCATCGGCGCCGATCAGCCCGCTGCCCGCCGAGACTTTATATGTAGAGCCGCTGGCGCACGCTTGTTGCTCGAAGCCTTGCCCACGCACTCAACCGCCTTGCCGCAACCGCTTCCCGGCGCCCCGGACGATCTCGCTTACATCCTCTACACCTCGGGTTCCACCGGACAACCCAAAGGCGTCGAGATCAGCCACCGAGCCGCACTCAATACCCTCTTCGATCTACAGCGCAGGCTACAGATCGATGAACACGACCGAACCCTGGCGCTTTCCGCCCTGGAATTCGATCTGTCGGTGTTCGACATCTTCGCTGCACTGGGTAGCGGTGCTGCCGTGATCTGCGTGGGTGCCGACCACGGTCGTGATGCTGCGCATTGGCTGGAGCTGATGGAGGCACACCAGGCCACGCTGCTCAACTGCGTGCCGGCGCTTCTGGACATGCTACTCAGCGCCAGCGCACCTGAGCATTCTCTAAGCCTGCGGGCCGTATTGCTTGGCGGTGACCGTATCGATCCGCAACTGGCTCCCAGACTCTGGCAACGGGCACCTTCCTGCCGTTTCATGGCCTTGGGGGGGGCCACAGAGGCCGCTATTCACTCCACCTTGTACGAATTGCCTGCCGGGCAGCGAGCGGCGGATCAGTGGCACTGCATGCCCTACGGCAAACCCCTGGATAACGTCGCGCTGCGCGTGGTCGACTCTCACGGCAACGACTGCCCCGACTGGGTCAGCGGCGAACTGTGGATCGGTGGTGCTGGCGTTGCCCGAGGTTATCGTGGCGACACCGAACGCACGGCAGAGCGCTTTGTCGAGCATGCAGGGATGCGCTGGTACCGGAGCGGCGACAACGCCCGCTACCACCCCGACGGCACGGTCGAGTTCCTTGGTCGTAGCGACTTCCAGTTGAAGCTTCACGGCTATCGCATCGAAGCTGGTGAAGTGGAACATGCGTTGCAACAGTGCCAGGGCGTCACCCAGGCCCTGGTGCTGATGATCGGACAGAGACTGGTGGCCTGTTTGCGCATGCCTCAAGCAGGCGATATGCCTACTCAGATGGATCCGGACGAGCAGACCAGAGTGGTGGCGCAGCTTGGCAAGCTGTTGCCGGCGTACATGTTGCCGTCACGCTATCTGATCTGGACGCAATGGCCACTCACGGGCAACGGCAAGCTCGATCGTCAGGCGCTGCTTCGACAGATCGATCAGTTCGGGCTCAGTGACCCCGAGCTCAACGGTGAACCTGCCAACCCAATCGAACGTCAGGTAGCACAGGCTTGGGAACAACTGCTCGATTGCCCAGACGTTGGCCGTGAACACAATTTCTTCAGCCTGGGTGGCGACTCGCTCAGTGCAACCCGCCTGATGCGCCTGCTAGCCGACCAGGGCATCGTCAATGCCGGCCTGCCGCAACTTTATGCCACCCCGGTGCTGAAGGACTTCTGCGCATCGCTGCACAGTAGCGGTCAACGTCAAGGGCAACGGCTGATCGAGGCAGACCTGGACAATCGCCTGCTGCCGTTCCCGATGACCGAGGTGCAGCAGGCCTATTATCTAGGGCGCGATCGAAGCCTGCCTCTCGGCGGCGTGAGCTGCCACTTCTACCGCGAATACGACGTCGACGATCTGGATCTGCAACGCCTGCAGCAAGCACTCGAGCACCTGGTCGAGCGCCACGAAATGCTGCGCACCGTGTTTGAAGACGGCCAGGCACGCATACTTGCCAGCACACCCCGTCCGGTCATCGATCACCTGGAGGTAGAGGATACGCTACAGGGTTTTGCCCAACTGCGGGCCACTTACTCGGAACGGGTATTCGATCCCGCCCAGTGGCCTCTTTTCACTGTCGCCGTAGCGACCTGCGGGCGTACCAGCCGCCTGGCAATCGGCCTGGACAACCTGATCCTGGACGCATTGAGCATCCTGAATTTCTACAAGGAACTGGATCAGCTGTACCGCAAGCCGCAGGCAAACCTGCCGGTAATCAAACTATCTTTTCGCGACTACCAGCTGCAGGCCCATGCTGAGGAGCGTGAACTGGCTGCCGCGCAGGCCTACTGGCAGGAGCACCTGCCCAGCCTCCCCCAGCATCCGCAACTGCCGTTAATCTGCGATCCGGCAAAGCTCGGCGCGCCGCGCTTTGCGCGGCTCCAAGGGCACCTGCCGGCCGCCACCTGGAAGCGCCTGAGCGAACGCGCCCGTGAGCATGACCTGACCGCCTCCGCATTGCTGCTGTGCAGCTTTTGCGAAGTACTGGGGCGCTGGAGCAGCCGCGCCGACCTGACACTCAATTTGACGTTGTTCGACCGTAAACCACTGCATCCCCAGATCGACCAAGTGATGGGAGACTTCACCTCGCTAGTGCTGCTGGGCTACCGGCCCCAGCCTGGGGATAGCTGGCTGCAGCGCGCACGAACAACCCAGCTGCGGCTGGCCGAAGCGCTTGAACATCGCAGCGTGGGGGCGGTTCCGCTGCTGCGCCGCCTGGCTCAGCAGGACAGCAATGGCCAAGCCAGTATGCCCGTGGTGTTCACCAGCGCCCTGGGCGTCCCGAATGGCACCGAGGCCCCGCTCGATGGGCCATTTTCGAAACAGGTGTTTGGCCTGAGCCAGACACCGCAAGTATGGCTCGACCATCAGGTGGTGGAGGCGCGCGGCGGCCTCGACTTCAACTGGGACTATGTCGTTGGCTTGTTCCCCGAAGGCCTGCCGGACAGCATGTTCGCGGCCTACCTGGCCGCACTGGAGCAATTAGCCGATCGCGACTGGCACTGCCCTCCCGCTGATTTACTGCCTGGTTACCAACAACAGGCCCGAGCCGAGAGTAATCGTGAGCAACAGCCGGTCGCCGGTGATCCGTTGCTGCATCAAGGCTTTTTTTCCCAGGCGTTGGCGCAGCCCGGTGCTGCGGCACTCTTGGGCGAGCAAAACGTCACTTATGCAGCGCTATCGCTCCAGGCCCTACGTATCGCTCGGCTGCTTCAGCAGCATGGCGTCCAGCCGGGTGACCTAGTCGCAGTCTCGCTGCCGCGCGGCCCACTGCAGGTTGCTAGCGTGCTGGGCATTCTGGCCTGCGGCGGTGCTTATCTACCGATCGGCATCGACCAGCCAGACATACGTGTCGTTCAGATACTGCAACGCTCCGGAGCGCGTCTGCGCCTGGCTAAAAAGGCGCTGGCACAGGTTCAAACGATACACCTCGATCCATGTATGGCCGATGCTTGCCCCCCCCTCGAAAAGCCTGTGCCGCTGTCGGCAACCTCCCTGGCCTACGTGATTTACACATCGGGATCAACCGGCGAGCCCAAAGGAGTGGAAATAACCCACCGGGCAGCAATGAATACCATCGCTGATATCAACCAGCGCCTTCAGACAACGCCAGCCGACCGCGCACTGGCTATTTCGGCGCTGGAGTTTGACCTGTCGGTCTATGACCTGTTCGGTCTGCTCGGCGTCGGAGCCGCAGTGGTTCTGCTCGACGAATCGCAACGCCGAGATGCACGGGCGTGGCTGGACATCCTCAGACACCACCGTGTCACGTTGTGGAACAGCGTACCGGCGCTGTTGGACATGTTGTTGCTGGCCAATGCCAATGAGCGCCAGCGACTGGACCTGCGTGCGGTTCTGCTGTCAGGTGACTGGATCGGCATGGATCTGCCAGGGCGCCTGCATGAACAGGTTCCGGGTTGTCGCTTCATCAGCCTGGGTGGTGCTACCGAGGCGGCCATCTGGTCCAACTGGTACGAAGTCGCTGAGCCACTGGCTGGATGGGATTCCATTCCTTATGGCCGGCCACTGCGCAATCAGGCCTACCGAGTAGTCGACAACCAGGGCCGTGACTGCCCGGACTGGGTAGCTGGCGAACTGTGGATCGGCGGCGCTGGCGTGGCATTGGGTTACCGCAATGCCGCCGAATTGACAGCTGAACGTTTCATCGGAGGCTGGTACCGCACCGGCGATATGGGCCGCTACCGCCCGGGTGCCATTCTGGAGTTCCTTGGCCGCACCGACACGCAGGTCAAGGTACGCGGGCACCGTATCGAGCTGGGAGAAATCGAGGCGGCACTACAACGCCATTCGCAGGTCGGTCGCGCCGTGGTCTTGCTGGCCAGACCCGGTCGTTTGCTGGCAGCCGTCACCAGTGCTCATGAGGGTAGAGAGCTGGCCGTGCAACTGGCGGATCACCTGCGCCAGCACCTACCCACCTACATGCAGCCCGAGCACATCGAAGTGATGCTGCAACTGCCGCTCAACAGTAACGGCAAAGTGGATCGCCGCGCCCTGCTCGCCCACCTGCAGGCCACCAGCTCGACGGCTGTAGACAACGTACAGGAGGCGCCGCTGGATGCGTACGAACAGCAGGTAGCGGATATCTGGCGGGAGTTGCTGCAGGTGGCACACATCAACCGGCACGACAACTTCTTCCGCCTCGGTGGCGACAGTCTGCTGGCCACCCGGTTTCTCGAAAGTCTGCGTAGCCAGCACGCCGTAGATCTGCCCATGGGGGCACTTTTCGATGCGGCCACCCTGAACGACGTGGCACGCCACGTCGCCCAGCAGGCTCAGCGCGATCAGCTTCAGGAAGGCGTCATCTAAGTCTCTCACTCACGTTTCACAGCAAGCGAGTACACCATGTCAGCCGTCAAGTTGATCACCGAACTCCGCGCCATGGGCGTAGAACTCTGGCCGCAGCAGGGCCAACTGAAATACCGAGCGGCCCCCGGCCTGCTGGAGGAGGAGCACTTCCAGCGGCTGCGTCAGCACAAAGAGCAGATTCTCGAACTGTTGCAACAGGACAGCGTCAGCGTCCAGGCAGCGCCGCAAGACGCCGGTGAACCGTTTCCGCTGACCGATGTGCAGCGTGCTTATCTGCTGGGGCGCGAAGCATCCTTCGGCCACGGCAACGTCGCCTGCCATGGTTACCTGGAACTGAGCTGGCCGCGCCTGCAGCCAGTGGCGGTGCAGCGGGCGTGGAATCGCCTGATAGAGCGCCACGGCATGCTGCGCGCGGTGATATCGGCGCAGGGCTCGCAGCGCGTACTGGATCAAGTGCCCGAATACCAAGTGCAAACCCTTGATTTGCGTGGTCAGTGCGCCGAGGAACAGACTCAGAGCCTCGAAACCCTTCGCCAGAGCATGTCGCATAAGGTCTACCCAACCGAGCAATGGCCGCTGTTCGAACTGCGCCTGAGCCAGACCGAACAGCGCGATACACTGCACTTCTCCATGGACTCGCTGCTGGCAGATTGGGCCAGCGCACAGATTCTGTTCAGCGAGCTGGAGCAACTGATCGTTGCTGCTGATACCCCGCTGCCAGACTTACAGATCAGCTTCCGCGACTACCTGCTTGCTGAACGTAAGCTGCTACAGGGCAGCCGCTTTCAGCGCGATCGCGAGTACTGGATGGCCCGGGTGGATCAGTTTCCTGCGGCTCCGTGCCTGCCTGTTCCATTGGGCCAGAACGAACAGCCGGCGCGCTTTCGTCGTTACCCCGCGAACTTGCCGGCCAGCCAGTGGCAAGCATTACGTCAGGCCGCAGGCGAACGAGGACTGACTCCTTCGGTGACGGTGCTCGCCGCTTATGCCAGCGTTCTGCAGCGCTGGAGCGAGCAGCCCGAGTTTACCCTCAACGTCACCTTGCTCAACCGCATGCCGCTGCACGCACAGGTCAACCAGCTGGTTGGCGATTTCACCTCGGTGAGCTTGCTGCACGTGGCAACACATGGCGAGTATGGTTTTGTCGAACAGGCTCGAGAGATAGGCGCGCGCCTGTTCAACGACCTTGAGCACCGGCTGTTCTCCGGTATCCAACTGATGCGCGAAATCGGTCGACGCCACGGCCGTGAAGCCGGCGCTATGCCCGTGGTGTTCACCAGCGCCATCGGCCTAGGGGCCACCTCACTGCCAGGCAGTCAGCGTACCCTGGGCTATGGCATCACGCAGACGCCTCAGGTGACCCTCGATTGTCAGGTGATGGACGATGCCGACGGCCTGCATATCCATTGGGACGTGCGCCAAGGCGTATTCCCCGACGGTCTGATCGAGGACATGCTGAACGCCTTTTCCAGAAGCTTGCAGGCCCTTGCCGATACGCCCGAAGCTTGGCAATCGCCCCTGCTCGCACACCTGCCAGACTGGCAGCAGGCGGAACGCGACAGCGCGAATGCCACCTGCGCGCCCCTGCCCTCAGGACTGCTGCATGAGTGCCTACCCGTGCTGGCATTGGAGCGTCCCGACGACGTTGCACTGATTGCCAGCGATGGTCAACTGACCTGGTCAGAGCTGTACCAGCAGGCGATTAACCTGGCAGCCTGCTTGCAGAACGCCGGCTGCCATGTGCACGAGCCAATCGCCATCTTGCTCGACAAGGGTATAGAACAGGTGATCGCCGTCTATGGCACCTTGCTGGCGGGCTGTGCCTACCTGCCAATCGACCCTGCTATGCCCTGCGCCCGTCGCAACCGCGTGTTGAACAGCGCCGGTGTACGCCTGGCCGTTGCGGGCCGACACCCATTGAGCAGCGAGTTGCCCGAAGCAGTCACGCTGTTGTGCCTCGACCAGTTGCCGGATGCACAAAGCTATCAGCCAATAGACCTGCATGCAGAGGATCTGGCCTACGTGATCTATACCTCGGGCTCCACCGGCGAGCCTAAAGGCGTGATGGTGTCCCACCGAGCGGCCGTCAACACCGTGCAGGACATCAATCGGCGTTTTGCCGTCAACGCGCAGGAGCGCATTCTCGGCCTCGCCAGACTGAGCTTCGACCTGTCGGTCTATGACCTGTTCGGTGCACTCGACGCCGGCGCCACGCTGATCCTGCCAGACCCTGCCCGTGGAGCCGACCCATCTCATTGGGCGCAGGTTATTCGCGAGCAACGTGTCACCCTCTGGAACTCGGTGCCAGCGCAGATGCAGATGCTCAGCGACTACCTGCGCCGTGAAGGCGACTCAGGGGCCGCAAGCAGCTTGCGCCTGGGACTGCTTTCCGGCGACTGGATCCCACTCAACCTCCCGGCCAGCGTGCAGTCGCTGCTGCCCGAATTGCAACTGATCAGTCTCGGCGGCGCGACGGAAGCCGCTATCTGGTCCAACTACCATCGCATCGTCACGGTCGACCCAAGCTGGCGCAGCATTCCCTATGGCAAGCCCTTGAGCAACCAAGGCTTTCGTGTGTTGGACAGCCAGTGGCGCGACGCCCCGACATGGGTCGCCGGCGAGCTGTTCATCACCGGTACAGGGCTCGCCGACGGCTACCTGGGTGACGAGGCGCTGAGTGCACAGCGCTTTTTCCCTCACCCTGTCGACGGCCAGCGTCTGTACCGCACCGGCGACCGCGCACGCTACCTCCCGGGCGGCGAACTGGAGTTTCTCGGTCGCGACGACGGCCAGGTGAAGATTCGCGGTTACCGCGTCGAACTGGGTGAAGTCGAATCGGCATTGCTTGAACACCAGGATGTGGAAACTGCCGTCAGCCTGTTGACTACGGGCGATAACGGCGAGCGTAGCCTGCTGGCATTCGTCACCCCGGCCAGCACCAGGCCCGGTGAAGTCGACCGGCAAGCCTTGGTGACGGCGGCGACACGTTATGCAGACCGCCAGGTTCCTGAGTTCACTCATCAACAGGTGATGGCCTATCGCGACGGTCTGCATCAGGCCGCTCTGGCTAACTTGCTGCAGGTGATGCAACAGGTCGGACTGTTCCAGACAGCGGACGTCGATGTGAATGACAGCCAAGTCATCGCAGCGCTGCAGACCAGCGAGCGCCATCACTGGCTGGTACGCCGCTGGTTGCAGCTGCTGTGTGACGCCGGCTGGCTGCAGCGCAACCCTGCAACCGGCGGTTACCGCTCCCAGCACAAGCCGCAGGCTCCGAGCTGGGATGACCTGCAAGGTGCCGTCGAGCAGGAATTGTGCAGCCAGACTCTCCTCGACTACCTGCGTGACCATGGGCGCCAATTGCCGCAACTGCTGAGTGGCGAGGTCAACCCGTTCGACCTGCTCTTCCCCCAGGGCGATCAGAGCATGGCCCGTGCGCTATACCGTGACGATGCCATTTCACGCTACACCATCCAGGCAACCGCGGCGTTGATCAACCGCCTGGCGACGCATCACCAAGGGCCAGGTCCTCTGCGTATCATCGAGATCGGTGCAGGAACCGGCGCCACCAGCGAAAGCGTCATCCCGCTGCTCGATGGCCTGGAAGTGGACTACCTGTTCAGCGACATCACACCGATGTTTATTGCCCAGGCACGCCAGCGCTTCGCCGATTACCCCTGGGTTCGTTTTTCGGTACTGGACATCGACCAGGACATTCGCCCTCAGGGGCTGGCCAGCCATAGTGCCGATATCGTGCTGTGCGCCGGTATGCTCAACAGCGTGCAGCAGATCGACACCACACTGACGCACATCACCGAGCTTCTGGCTCCAGGTGGCTGGCTGTTGTTCACCGAGCCTGGAAGCGACTCGCCACATATCCTGCTCAGCCAGGGCTTCATGATGCAATCCGGCGAGACCAGTGCTGGCCTGCAGGACGCGCATATCTGGCAGACACGCATGACCCAGGCCGGTGGCGAATGGCTGGCACAATGGCCTGCTACCGATCACCCGCTGGCACAGCTGGGCAGCCATTTGTATGCCGTGCGCTTCAAGAGCTCACGCAAACGCCTGCTGCCCGAGCCCCTGCGCCAGCACCTGAACAGCCGTCTGCCCGATTACATGGTGCCCGCGCACATACAGATACTCGATCAGATGCCGCTGACCACCAACGGCAAGGTCGATCGCAAGCGCCTGGCAGGCTGGCGCCCAGCCATCGATACACTGAACGATGACGCCCCCCAGGACGTTCTGGACCCGCTCGCAGCCCAGTTATGCGCCATGTGGGCCGAGGCACTGGGCATCGAACGTATCGGCACCGAAGACAATTTTTTCGACAAGGGTGCTGACTCGTTGATATTGGCCATGGTCGCCGGGCGCCTTCGCGAAGAAGTCAGCCAGGCACAGGCCTTCACCTACGACAGCCTGCTGCGACAGATGCTCAATGAACCTACCGTAGCTGCTCTGCAACGGCGCCTGCAAGGTGGCGAAAGCCTGCAAATGCAAACGATGTCCTTGCAGCCTGACCAGGGTCGTCGCACCGGTAGCAATGCCCTTCTGGTGCCTTTCGGTGGTGGCGATCAGGGGCCATTACGGGTGATGTTCCATGCGGCTCTGGGTACCCTCGACTACTTCCAGCACCTTGGCCAGGCGCTGGCTCAGCAGCAGGTCGGCCCCGTGGTGGGCATTGCCGTGGCGGATACCGAGCAGTACCTTGCCCACGCCCCGCACCAGCTCATCGAGCGCGTAGCCGACGACTACGCCCAGCGGCTGCTCGACGAAGGCCACAGCCGCTTTCAGCTGATCGGCTACTGCCTTGGCGGGCTCCTTGCGACCGAGGTGGCCCGACGCCTCAGTGAACGAGGCGCCGAGGTGCTGGACCTGAGCCTGATCGACAGCATTCCCATGTTTATCGACACCGATGAAGAGCTAGCCTACGAGGCGATTTTCGTCCCCAACCTCAACCTCGACCCAGTCAAGGCCGTGTTTGGCGAACAGGTGCGCGACGACGACGTCTACCGTGCCATCGAACTGCTGATGGACAATCCCGGCCGACAGGTAGCACAAGGTGCCATGGCCGCTCTGCAGGGCGATGCCGGGCTGCAGGCCGTCGCTCAGGCAGTGCGCCAGCGCAGTGCGTTGAGCCAGGCGCAACGGCTGGCCCACTATGCCGAACTGGCCAGCGGCCAGGCAGGTGTGCCGATCAGTGCGGAACTCATTCCGACGTTGTTCAACGTCTGTCGGCACAGTATGCGCGCGGCACGTTTCGATCCGCCGCCTTACTTGGGCAATATCACCTACCTGCGCTGTCTGGAACAGCAGTCATTCGGGATTACAGCCGGTGTCGGACACCTCTCTGCGCCCTTCTGGGAGCAGGTCTGCCTGGGCGATTTCCGCCTGATCGACGTGCCTGGCAATCACTTCAGCGTGATCGAACCGCCTCACGTCAAGCTGGTGACCGAGCATCTGCTCCAGGCGCTGGAGGCCCGCGCATGAGCCCGGTTCTGCAACTATCGCCAGCGGCTGCGTGCCGTGCCAACTCGCAGGCGTAGCCATGCTGATCGCAATCCTCGGTGCGAGCGGTGATATCGGCCATGCTGTGGCCCTGGCCTTGCTGCGCCTGGGTCATGAAAAGCTGCGACTGGGCGGTCGTGATGCGAAACGCGGCCAGCGGAGCGTCGCCAGGTTGCAAGAGCGCTTCACCACGGTACAGGTGCATTGGCAGGTTGCGGATGCCGAGCAGCCAGCCAGCCTGGCTGCCTTCGCACATGGCTGTGCCCTGCTGGTCAACTGTGCTGGGCCGGCTTGGCAGATCGCCGACAAGGTCGCCCGCGCCGCAGAGTTGGCGAACTGCGATTACCTCGATGTAGCCGCCGATAGCAGCTTGCTCGAGAGGCTCGATGATCGGCAATGGCAACGACGCGGACGTCGCGCTCTGCTGGGCGCCGGTCTCATGCCCGGCCTTACTGGATGGCTGCCACGATGGCTGGTCGCCCAGGAACTGACTCGCGTCGTTCGGTTGAACAGCTACCTCGGAGTACGTGCCTTCTTTACCGAGGTGGCGGCCAACGATTTCCTGCACAGTGCCGTAAGCGGTGATAACGAGGCGCTTGCGGCATGGCGCGGACGGCGCTGCAGCCGTGTACTGACACGCCGGGACAATCCCGGATTGCCTGGCTTCCCTCCGCGTTCACGGCTGTTGCCCGCTCTCGATCAAGAAGCCGAGCGACTGGCGCGCGACCTGCAACTCGAGCAAGGCAATTGGTACAGCGTGATCGAAGACGGATATGTGCTGGCGGCTCTGGATCAAGCCCACGCCCGACCTCGCAATGAGGCGGTCAAGGCACTGTGCGAGGCAAGTCGCCTGGACCTATCGGGCCGAGACGAGTTCGTCAGCTTTCTGCTGGTTGTAAGCGGCTGGAAAGATGAGTCTCCCATGGCGCGTAGCCTGCTCCTGAATGGCAGCAGCAATGCTGCGCTGAGTGGTGCATTCGCCGCGGTAACCGCACTGGCCATGATCGAGCATAGCTTACCGTCGGGATGTCATCTGGCCGCTGAGATCCTGCCAGTCAAAGGCTCACTGGAACGTCTGCTACAGACCGGCGCCTGCCAAGCACCACGCCTTACGGCTAATGCGCTCGACGAGCCTCAGCCTGTCGAGGAGGGTTGCCTGTGAGCGCATCAGGTTCGAACGAGACTCTGCACGGGCGTGACGCACTGGGTCAGCTCGACAATTTAAGCCTGCAGGTCATGGGTGACATACTGCAACGCGAGGGCGCCCTGCCAGTGTCTGGCAGTTGCACCCAGGCAGAGGTAGTGGAGCGGCTGCAGGTGGCGCCGCGGCATGCCTGGATCATCGAACGCTGGTTGCTGGCACTGCAGCGTCACGGCCACCTGCAGCGCGACAGCGATGGCTATGCCTGGATCGACCCGCCCCACGCACCACAGCTGATCCAGCTTGAGCAGCTCTATCCACAATTGGGTTTTGACGCACAGATGGCTGGGTTACACCAGCAAGTCATCGCGCAACTACCCGCTCTGCTCGCCGACCGCCTGACGCTTACTCAGATGCTGCTGACCGGCAACGATCCGGTCGCGGCCCTGGGTCGCTACCAATGCAACCTATTCACTGCCTCGCTCAATCAGTTATGTGCCGAGTACGCCGTTGGCTTCGCCACCGAAGGATCGCCGCTGAGAGTTCTGGAGCTGGGCGGTGGCGCCGCAACGCTGACTCAGGTTCTGATCGAGCATCTTGACGGACATTCTCTGAATTATCACTTCACCGACTTGAGCTCCCTTTTCACCTCGGCGGCCAGACGACGTTTTCGCCTGGAGCCTGGATTCGAGGTTAGCGTGCTGGATATCGATATCGCTTTCGACCAGCAGCAGGTCGCACACGCCGGCCATGACCTGGTCGTGGCAGGCAACGTCCTGCACAACGCAGCCGACCCGCTGCTCACCCTGCGCCATATCCACGCGTGCCTGCGTCCCGGCGGCATGCTGCTGTTCACCGAGTCGATCGAGGACAACCTCGCCATGCTCACCTTCATGCACCTGCTCCTGTCACCACCGGCACAGGCCCCACAACGGCGTCGAAGTGACGTATTCCTCGATACGACGCGGTGGAACGAAGCGCTGCGCTGCGCAGGCTTTCAGGTGATCGGCTGTTATCCCGACGACGAACACCCGCTGGCACAGGGCGGACAACGACTGTTCCATGCCCGGAGACCCCAATGAAACATGTCATCGACCTGATGTGCACCGCCCTGCCCCGTTTACCGGATGGCTGGCAGCTGCCGCCGGATGATTGTCGACTGCTCGACTGCAACAGCCCTGGCCGACTGCTCGCCACCTTGGAGCGCAGGCAGCCACTCTGTGCACTGCTCAGTGCGACGCAATTACTCGACTTGCTGGATTTTGCCGGACTGCCGCTGGCCGACCTCGGTGCGCTGCAACGCCTGATCGTGGTCAGCGAAGAGGCCGACATCGATCTGAACCCGCTCAGCGAGCGTGCAAGCCGGCTGCTGGGGTGCCAGGTTGACGGTTTGGTCGTGCCGAGCGCGCAACAACGTCACCAAGAGTACAGAGCTGAAGACCCGCGAGGCTCATTGCAGCGCGCACTCGCACACCCACAAGTGAGTGCCGCGGCACTCTGCGGCAACACTTTGCATGTGGTGGCTACAGGCGTGCCTGGAGGACAGGTCGAATCCGGCCTGGCTGCAGTGGCCGAGGCAGTCGACAGTCGTTTCAACGCGGCGAACGTGGAACAGGCCGTGCACCTCAGCGAACGACTGGAAGCCACAGCGCTGCTTTCGATGCTGGCGGGTCTGCAGGCCTGCGGTCTGCTACCCGTGCCGCAGTCAGACTGCGTACGTCATCTGCGCGCAGGGGGTATCGCGGACCGACAGCTCAAGCTGATCCGTCGCTGGCTGCAGGTTTTGCAACATGAAGGACTTTTGCTCGCCAGGGATGGGTTACTACAGGCGAACGTGCCCGCAGATCAATGGTCAGCAGCCGCTCTCGACGCAGCCTGGCAAGAGTTGGAGGAGGACTGGCACCGTAATACCGGAGGTGCAGGAACCCTCGAATACGCCCGTGAAAACGCTGCTCATCTTCCCGCACTTATGCGCGGTGAAGTGGACGCTGTCCACCTACTGTTTCCTGAAGGACGCACCGAGCGGGCTGCGGCCTTGTACCGTGAAAGCCATGCAGCCCAGTATCAGCATGCTGCGCTTGCCGAGTGGGTAGCGCACTGGGCAGAAGAACGCCCTAGCGGCTGCACTGCTCGGGTTCTGGAAGTCGGCGCCGGAACCGGCTCAACCACCGAGCATGTACTTCCTCGTCTGGAGGGGCATTCCATCGACTACCTGTGCACGGATGTATCACGCTTCTTCAACGCGCAGGCTCGCGAAACACTCAGAGCCTGGCCCTGGGTTCGCCAGGCTACCTTCAATATCGACAAACCGGCGCTCCTGCAAGGATATGCCACTCAGGACTGGGACCTGATCATCGCCGGCGGCGTGCTCAATGCCGCCCGGGATACCGACACTACCCTGGCCATTCTGCTCAGCCTGCTCAAGCCAGGCGGCTGGCTGGTGTTCAGCGAACCTACTCGGGAGGCTTACTGGGTCATGGCTTCCCAAGCATTCATGCTCGAACCTGCCAGCGACGAACGCCAGAACAACCTAAGCACCTTCCTCAATCTGCCGCAGTGGCGCAGCGCACTACAGCGCGCCGGCTTCGATGACGGCGGCAGCCTGCCTACAGCACAGCACCCTCTCACCCCCCTCGGTCATCGCCTGTTCGTTGCCCGGGCACCACTCGCACGGCTAAGCCGCGAGGCCCTGGCCACGTGGCTGAACGATGCAGAACTGAATATAGAACTGCCCGATCGTCTTGACGACACCGCCAACATGCAGCAACGCCCCAGTCATCTCAAGGAGCAGGCATGAATCAGCAATGCCCCGTCGCGTACCCGTTCAACCGTTTCACCACACTGGATCTGGCCGGCCCCTATAAGGCTGCGCTGGCGCAACCTGGTCTGCTTCGTATTCAGATGCCGTTTGGTACACCCGCCTGGTTGGCTACCCGCAACGAAGAAGTCCGTCTGGTGCTTGCCGAGCGACGCTTCAGCCGTGCCGAGGCCTTCCGCCACGAAGACAGCCCCCGGGCGTTTTCGCGCATCGCCGGGGGCATTGTCACCATGGATCCGCCTCATCTGAACCGACTTCGCTCTGTTGCCGCTCAGGCTTTTACCCGGCGCCGGGTGGAGGCCTTACGCCCGGCCGTGCGTGCCCACGCGCTGCGCCTCATCGAAGCGATGCAACAGGCCGGACGCTCTGCAGATCTGGTCGAGGCCTTCGCCCTGCCTCTGCCGATTGCACTGATCTGCGAACTGCTCGGCGTACCCGAGCAGGATCACAACCTGTTCAAGGCGTGGAGCGACCTGCTGCTGTCCACTGAGAATCTAGAGCCGCACGTTCTGCAGGGTGCTCAACGAGACATGGCGAGCTACATCATGGGACTGATCAGCGCACGTCGAGAGACGCCGCGTGATGACTTCATGACGGCTCTGGTACAAGCCCATGAACAGGGTGAACGCCTCAGCGAGCAGGAACTGATCCTGCTGTGCATGGCCATCCTGATCGCCGGTTACGAAGGGAGCGCCTCGCAGATCCCCAACTTCGTCATGGTGCTGCAGCAACATCGTGATCAATGGTTGCAACTGACAGAGCAGCCCGAGCTGATTCCGGGTGCGGTGGAAGAGCTACTGCGTTTCATACCGCTGGCCTCTGCCGCCATGTTCGTGCACTACGCTCAGGAAGACATTCAGGTTGGCCAGACCCTGGTGCGCAAAGGCGAGCCGGTTTTCGCCTCGATTGGTGCGGCCAACCATGATCCATCCGCATTCAACGAGCCGCAGCGGCTAGACCTCAAGCGCGATGCCCAGGGTCACGTTGCTTTCGGTCACGGCCTGCATCACTGCATCGGTGCCGCCCTGGCACGTGTTGAGCTGCAGGAGGCCCTGACGGCGCTAACCCGCTATCTGCCTGACCTGCGCCTGGGCTCACGTCTGGAGTGGAAGCAATCGACCTTCTTTCGTGGTGCCACCTACATGGAGGTGACCTGGTGAAAGCGGTCCCCAGAAAAGTGGTAGTCGCCGGAACGGCATTCGGTCGTATCTACCTGCAAGCCATTGCACGCTCTTCCGGTGCCTTCCAACTGGCAGGCATCCTGTCACGAGGCAATACGTATTCGCGTGCCTGTGCTGATCACTATGGCGTACCGTTATTCGAGGACGCCGATGCAGTGCCGGAAGACACCGACATTGCCTGCGTGGTCGTGCGCTCCGGTGCGACCGGCGGCCCAGGAAGCGCGCTTGCCCAGCGTCTGCTAGCGCGCGGCATTCATGTGCTACAGGAACACCCGGTGCATCACCGCGAAATCGCGGCATGTCTGCAGGCCGCACGTGCCGGCAATGCCGCCTACGCGGTCAATACTCTGTATCCCAATATCCTGGCGGTTCGCCGCTTCATTGCTGCGGCTCAGTTTCTCAAACAGGAATACGGCCTTGCCTATATCGAGGCTGCTTGCAACAGCCAGGTGGCCTATCCGCTGCTGGATATTCTCGGGCGCCTCAGTGGAGGTCTGCGTCCCTGGCACTTCGCCGAACCGGCCAATGCCAGCCGAACTGCACGCTCGCCTTGGCGCTATCTGAACGCAGAGTTCAATGGCATACCGATTGGCCTGCGTGTACAGAACCAGGTGCATCCTGGCGATCCGGACAATCACTCGCACTTACTACATCGACTCGAAGTAGGTTGTGAGGCCGGGGTGCTGAGCCTGGCCGAAACTCATGGACCGGTACTGTGGAATCCTAGACTGCATGCTGCTAGGGATATCACCGATCGCCTGATCATGGCTGGCCCAGGCAGCGAAGACCTGGCAGGTCCGACGTTGGTAACTCTGGACGATCAGTATCCTCAGTCGTACCACCAAGTATTCCGCGAGTACTGGCCTGACGCGGTCATCAGCGCCCTGGATGCGCTTTGCGCGTCTATCGATGAGCCGCGCAATCGCCTGCAAGGTGGCCGCTGGGCAACTGATGTATCACTGGCCTGGCGCGACCTCAACGGCATCATCGGCATGCCCGAGCTGATTCAGCCTGCGGTTCCTGCCTCGTTGCCGCTCACACGCCTGCAAGGCTGCATTGACCGCGTAGACCGGGTCAATAGCACGGGACAGGCGCAGTTGCTTGGAGTACTGCCATCATGACACCAGGTACTTCGCCCTCGAACTGCAGTCACGTCCTGCTGTGGGTTCGCGACCTCCATCAGGCCGTGGAGGACTTTCGCCAACAGGGTTTCGAGGTGACCTACGCCACGCCGAAACGTAGCGCCCAGCACGCTCATATCTGGTTCACCCACGGACCGATCATCGAACTGCTGACAACTCCGGCCAATGCCCGCTGGTTCAAATGGCCCATCGACTTACTCGCTGGGCGTGGTGCCGGCCGACGCATGTTGCGTTGGCCGGCACAGGGCGAAGGACTCTGTGATCTGGCGCTGTGTTGCGATGATCAGCAACTGCCACAACGCTTAAGTGAGCTGCGTCAGCACGGTGTTGCCATGGGGCGTGTCGTCAACTGGCGGCGCACCTGCGAAGACGGTCGGCAGACCCGCTTCGCTTTTGTCTACCCGCGCAATGACCGCCTGCCCTTTCTGGTCACGCCCTATCGCCCGGCTCAGCACCCCGATCGGATAACGCACAGCAACGGCGCAACCGGATTGGCCACCATTCATCTGGGCGTCAGCCTGCATGATCGGCACGCCGTGCAACGCCTGGTCGCTGACGATCCGCTCATACAACTGCATAGCGCCACCCATACCGGTTTGCTTGGCGTCGAGATCGACGGCCTTGACCGGGCGCTGGACGACGAGCGACTGCACGGCGCCCGTCTGCTTCCCGCCTCCCCTTCCAAAGCCTCAGGAGAACGACATGCTTGAAGGTTGCAACGATTGGCCGAGTGACTTTATTCAACGCTACCAGGGCGCAGGCTACTGGGCTGGAAAACCCCTGCATAGCGTGCTGAGCGATCAGGCGCAACAGACCCCTAACCGCGAAGCGCTGATCGATGGCCCCCGACGCTGGACCTATGCTCAGCTCGAACAACAAGCCCACACCCTTGCTGCCGGGCTGGCCTCACTTGGGATCGTTGCGGGTCAGCGCGTGCTGGTGCAATTGCCAAACATCGCGGAGTTCTTCAGCGTCACCTTCGCCCTACTGCGCCTGGGGGCGATTCCGGTCTTCGTCTTGCCGGCGCATCGTGAGAACGAGTTGCTGCACCTGGCGCAGATCAGTGACGCCGTTGCTTACATCACCGTGGACACTTGGTTGGGCTTCGATTACCGCCCACTGGCACGACGCTTGCGGGATCAGGTGAAGGGCATCCGTCAGATCGTGGCGGTTGGACAAGCTGAGGAGTTCACCGCACTGCAGGACTGCCTGAACCTGTCGTCCACCGCACCTACGCTGCCTCCCTCACCTCGCGAGGTTGCCGTGCTTCTACTGTCAGGTGGAACCACCGGTTTGCCCAAACTGATTCCGAGAACCCATGACGACTACCTGTGCAATGCTCGTAGGGCTGCCCAAGCCGCAGGTTTCGATGCCCAGACTCGTTACTTGGCAGCCCTGCCCGTGGCACACAACTTTCCCCTGGCGTCACCCGGCGCACTGGGTACGTTTAGCGTGGGGGGCACGGTGGTGTTGTGTCCCGAACCAAGCCCCGACACTGCCTTCGAGCTGATCGAGCGCGAACGCATCACCCATACCGCATTGATTCCGCCACTGGTACTGCTCTGGCTGGAAGCCAGGGAGTGGGATGCGCGTGATCTGAGCAGCCTGCAATGGTTGCAGGTGGGGGGCTCACGTCTGAAGGCCGAGACTGCCGCTCGCATCCAGCCACTGCTGGGCTGCAACCTGCAGCAAGTCTATGGCATGGCCGAAGGCCTACTGTGTTTCACCCCGCTGGACGCGAACCAGGCCGAGGTCTTCCAGACTCAGGGCGTGCCGTTGACCGCCGACGACGAAGTGCGCCTGGTAGACATCGAAGACCGCGATGTGGCGCCGGGTGAGGTAGGTGAGCTGCTGGTGCGTGGCCCCTACACAATTCGCGGTTATTACCGCGCCGAAGAGCACAATCAGCGTGCCTTCAGCGACGACGGATACTACCGCAGCGGTGATCTGGTCAGGCGCCTGGCCAGTGGGCTTCTGGTGGTGGAAGGCCGTATCAAGGATGTAATCAACCGCGGCGGCGAGAAAATCCCCGTCGAGGAAATTGAGAACCTGCTGCTCGCCCATCCGAGCATCGGCGATGTAGCTCTGGTCGGCCTCCCCGACGAGCTGCTCGGCGAGCGCAGTTGTGCCTGTGTGCTGCCCCGTGTCGGACAAACGCTCGACCTGCCATCAATCAACGGTTTTCTCAGCCAGCAGGGCGTGGCGTCCTACAAGCTGCCTGACCGTTTGTTACTGCTGCGTCATTTCCCACAGACGTCGCTGGGCAAGATCAACCGCAAGGCACTGGCCGAGCAGGTGGCCGCATCATGAGTATTTGGTTGCGTGCTTGGCAGCAGAGCGAGCAAGCCACGACCAGCTTGATTTGCATGCCACACGCCGGTGGTAGCGCCAGTTTCTTTCGTGACTGGCGTGATGAGCTCCCGGCGGGGATCGAACTGCTGGCAGCTCAGTATCCCGGGCGCGAAGATCGTTTTAACGAGCCGGCCTGCATTTCACTGGTGGACATGGCCCAGCATATCAGCGACGCCCTGCTGGCCAGACCCGTAAGATCCCTGCTGCTATTCGGCCACAGCATGGGCGCAGCGGTTGCCTACGAAGTTGGCCTGCGCCTGGAAGCAGCAGGACGCCCGGCCGCTCGGCTGTTCGTTTCTGCCCACCCGCCGCCTCACAGACAGCGCAGGAGCGACCTGCACCGGCAATCGGATCAGGCGCTGATAGACGACATCTGCCGCCAAGCCAGTGATACCGCCCACCTCTGGCAAAACGCCGACTTGCGACGGCTGTTCCTACCGGTGCTACGAAGCGATTACCAGGCCATCGAAACCTGGCGTAGCAACGCTCAGTCGCTGAGTACATCGATCGATGTGCTGTTGGCACGCGATGACCGGGAAGTCAGTGCCGAAGAGGCACTAGCCTGGCATGACCTGACCGAGGCAGATGCCTCGCTGCACTGGTTCGACGGTGATCATTTCTACCTCAAGCATCAGCCCGGCAAAGTCGTGCGCCACCTGCTCAGACAAATCGCCCCTACTCGAGGAACCGGTTCATGAAATCGCCACAGCAATGCACAGGCCTGCACGACATACGTCAAGGCATCGACAGCCTGGACGCGCAACTCGTCGAGCTCCTGCGCCAACGCATGCAGTATGTGCTGGCAGCGGCGGCCTTCAAACCCGATCAAGCGAGCATCGCCGCCCCTGAACGAGTCGCCAGCATGCTCGCCGAGCGGCGCGGCTGGGCAGAAGATGCCGGCCTCGATAGCAAGTTCATCCTTGGACTGTTCGGCACGATCATCCCCTGGTACATCGAGCAGCAAACCGCTCATTGGCTCAACCAGCGAGAACAGCCATGAACGGCCCTGATCGGAAATCCCTGCAAAGCGTGCTTGAGACGGCACGCGAGCAAGCCATTCGCCAGCAACGGTCAGTCCTGGCAGTCGCACGCTATGCCATGCCAGCCACTGATCTGGCTGCTATCTACGGGCAAGTCAACCACGCGAGTTTCCTGCGCAGCCAACATCCGGATCTTACCTTGCTAGGCCTGGGCTGCAGCCTGCACCTCAGTTCCAGCGGGGGCGGTGCTCTTGAGGATATTGCCGAACGCTGGGCGCAGCTCTGCGAAATTCAGAGCACCGAAACTCCTGCACTGTTGATTGGCGGAGCACGATTCGACAGCTGCAGCCCACGCAGTGAAAATTGGCAAGCCTTTGACGATGCCAGTTTTGTCCTGGCCGAATGGCTGTTCATCCAGCGAGAAGATAGCGTGAGCCTCAGCGGCCAATATGTGGTGGAGGCCGACAGCGATGTTCAGGCCATGGCCACACAAGGCTTGCAACGCTATACGTCCTGGGTGCGCGGCGTAGCTTGCGCAGCAAATAATCACACTCCGCGGATAGTAAAACGTGCATCGACCTCCCAAGCCCACTGGCAGGCAATGGTGGAGCGGCTGTTGCAACGCATCGAAACCGGTGCGCTGGAAAAGACCGTGCTGGCACGCCACGTTGACTATCAACTCCAACAACCGCTGGACAGCGCTGCGATCATCAAACAGCTGTGCCAGTCTCGACAGGCAGCCCATGTATTCGCAATTCGCCGAGGAGACGCCTGTTTTCTGGGTGCCACTCCAGAACGTTTGATCAGATCAGATCAAGGTCACCTGTTCACCCATGCACTGGCCGGTACAACTCGCCGCAGCTTGAATGCCGAGCAGGATGTGCTGTTGGGTGAGGCCCTGATCGCCAATGCCAAGGAGCGCGACGAGCACCGCCTGGTAGTCGAGCACATCACGCGCGTACTGCATGCGCACGCCTGCGATGTGCAGTACCCCGAAGCGCCAAACCTGCTGAAACTGAAGAGCGTGCAGCACTTGAGCACCCCCGTTCAGGCCTCACTGCCGGTAGGTGGCAACCTGCTGCAACTAGCAGCACGACTGCACCCCACGCCGGCAGTCGGTGGCACGCCTACTGCAGATGCGCTGGGTTTCATCCGCCAGCATGAGGGTTTTGACCGCGGTTGGTATGCCGCCCCCATCGGCTGGATCGACTCCAATGGTGATGGCGATCTGCTAGTGGCACTGCGTTCGGCTTTGCTCCGCGGCAAACACTGCCACCTGTTCGCGGGCTGCGGAATCGTTCAGGGCTCAAGCGCCGCTCTGGAATGGAGCGAGATCGACAGCAAGCTGCTCACCATGCAGCAGGCGCTTGGCCTTACCAAGCAGCCCTCGGGAAACCTGACGTCATCCAGCAGTGAGCCAAGCCCTACACCAAACTACCTCAGCGCCTGATTACCACCGTTTTCAATCGTTTTTCTACAGGAAGACCCTATGTCAGCCAACGCCGAAATCATCGATAAGCCCAGCACCGCCACAGTGGAACAGGCGGCCATCAGTGAAACCCTACGCATCCCTCTGGCAGCGCGGGCGTTGGGCGATAGCCTGTTCCCCCGCGTAGCCGTAAATGACCTCAACGCCCGCCAGGCGCTCGCGCGCCTGGGCGACGACGGCAGCACATGGCTGGCCGATCGTCAAAGCGTGTTTGGTGTGCTCAAGCGAACCTGCTTATTCAAAGAACTGTCCGCGCGCTACTTGCAGCGCCGCCCCGCGGGTCTGGTCGCCAACCTGGGGTGCGGGCTGAGCGATTACAGCCAGTGGCTCGACAATGGCCAGGCCAACTTTCTGGATGCCGACCTGCCGGATGTGATGGTGCAACGTCGTGCCCTGCTGGGTGAGGCTGGCGAGCGCCAGCGCCTGAGCGACCTGGATCTGTGCGAAAAAGGCTGGTGGGATCGTCTGGGCTTGCCCGAGAGCCGAAACGCTGATCCGGTATTTCTTTTCAGCGAGGGCGTTCTTATGTACTTACAGCCCGGGGTAGTCCGCGCCGTACTGCAGGAGTTCGGTGAACGTGCTCCCGCAGGTTCGACCTTTGCCTTCGATGCGATTTGCTGGCTGATCGCAGGACGCGCCCACCAGCATCGCTCGGTCAAGCACACCAAGGCTCAGTTTGGCTGGGGGCCGCGTCGTCTGCAGGACATTCATGGCGCACATTCCCGATTGCAGAAGCCGGTGGTGCATCGGGTCATGGAAGAATACGGACTGCCCTACAACCTCATGGGGCCCATCTTTCAAGCCATCTTCGGAGTGTCTTTCTACGGAGTTTACGAATTGAAAGTCGACGGTGATTAATCCCCCCTACCGTTAAACCGCATAGACCTGGCGAAGTGGTCCGATACCTTTCCTGGCTACCACCTCTACTGGTCTGTCCCGGGCTGAGCTGAAAGCCTGCTGGGCAAATGGAAGCGCCAGTACGAACAGCAAGGTGACGATGCCTTTCCGGGCAATGGCAAGCAGCGTGGCGAGAGTGCGGAGTTGCGCCAGCTACGCCAGCAACTGGCTCAGGTCACCATGGAGCGCGATGTTTTAAAAAAGCGCTCGCCATCTTCTCGCAGCCCGCGAAGTGAAGTTCCGCGCCATCAAGGCGCTGACCGGTCGCTATCCCGTAGCGCCGATGTGCCGGCTGCTGCGGGTATCACGCAGCGGCTTCTATGCCTGGCAGCAGCGGCCACCTTCAGCGAGAGAGATGGCGAATCGGCGTCTGAGCAAGGAGATCCGCGCCATCCACCATGAGGTGAATGGAATCTATGGCCATCGCCGAATCAAGGCCGAGTTGGCGGCCATGGGGTATGTGTGTGGTCGACACCGAGTGGCTCGACTGATGCGCGAAGCCGGTCTGCGCGTTCGCTCGCGCAAACGCTAGCGGCTGGTTTCCAGCAGTCGTCATGCCCTGCCGATTGCCACGAATCACTTGGATCGCCAGTTCGCCTCGGATCGCGCTAATCTGCACTGGGTCTCGGACATGACCTACGTGCGGATGGCCCAAGGCCGGCTGTATCTGG
This sequence comes from Pseudomonas sp. PA27(2017), assembly GCF_001945445.1. GTDB lineage: Bacteria > Pseudomonadota > Gammaproteobacteria > Pseudomonadales > Pseudomonadaceae > Aquipseudomonas. The sequence goes on along the minus strand of NZ_MSXW01000015.1, from coordinate 8,397 downwards.
CCGTCGTGCTCGATCTTTATTCACGCGCTGTCGTCGGTTGGACGACGCACCATCGAATACAGCAGGCCCTAGTACACGCCGCGCTGGAGATGGCCGTGGCTCGCCGACAGCCGCAAACCGAGGCACTGCTGCACTCGGATCGTGGTAGCCAATACTGCGCGTACGATTACCAGGCCTTGCTGCGGCGACATTACATCGTGCCCAGCCATGATCTCGGGCCGCTCGCAGACCAACAGCGGGGAAATTGCCAAAGGTAGCAAGACCTTCGCGTCCGTCGGGTCGTCGATATTTGAGGCGCCAAGTTTTAACACCGGAGGTCTTCACGAGCAGAAACAAACCCTGCCCGTCGAACAATTTGTAATCTTTCTCACGGGGTCTTGCGGCTTCACACTTGGGGACTGTCAATGGGGTAACGGTACGCGCCATTGGGGTACGCTCCAATATCGAACCAACAGACCCCAAAAAATACCCCTATATTGGCCAGATGTACATAACCATCAGCGGAACCCCAAAGACAAAAAAACCGGCTCAAATGGCCGGTTCTATTGGGCTTCATGGAAGTCAGAAGACAATCATGGAAAGCTAAATGGTGCCCCGAGCCGGAATCGAACCGGCAAGGCCTTGCGGCCGGCAGATTTTAAGTCTGCTGTGTTTACCAATTTCACCATCGGGGCGGCGAAATATGCGAGGGCAGGACTATATACACCCCCAGGCAGCGCCGCAAGTTTAAAGCATGCATTAAAAAACCCCGTAAATCAGTGATCTACGGGGTTAATGCGCTGAGCGGCCGGCTTGGCAGCTCAACAGCGTTGGCAGGCTCTGCGGGGCTCAGGCAGCTGCGCTTCGGCAGTTATTTGCTGCTACGGCCGACCAGCAGGCCAATCAGCAAGCCGAAACCAGAGGCCACGGCTACCGAGGTCCACGGGTTGCTTTCGATACGATCCTGCGCGTTGCCGATCGTCTCACGGCCAAGCTCGACAGCCTCACGACCTTTGTCGGTGATGGTGCCTTTGGCCTCATTCAGCAACGCGATCACTTTCTCACGAGCTTCGTGAGCCTTGTCGCCGGAGAACGACTCAGCATCGCCCAGCGCCTTGCTGGCTTGATCGAGAAGTTTCTTCAGTTCCTTGGCGCTTTCCTGTTGAAACTGATCCAGGCCGCTCTCAAGCGAAGTTTTACGTGCCATTGGCGAGTGCTCCATAACAGTGGTTGACGTTTTTTGGAGGCCTGGCCAAGCGGCAGAGTTCAGGCTTTTTGCCGCTTGCGACCTGCAAGACCTCAGGCATCGAGCGGGATGATGCCGGTATGAGCCACATGGTCGCCCGCCATACCCCGCACCCGCGCACGCAGATCGAAGGGCATATCCGGCTTGAAAGTAACCGCATGACCGATCAGCTGGCCGTTTTCGTCCACGCGTTCGCGCTCATCCTGCATCCACGTTTGCAGCTCATCTTCGGTCAGGCCCAGCTCCTGCGCCAGCAAGGCGTTGAAACGCTCGAGGTCGAAGCCATCGAATTTGCCACCGTCCATATCGTCGCCCTCCTCAGTCAGTGTTGCTAACTGAGGCCGCCCGCCCGGGCTGGCAGTTCCCTCTGTCTTTCACACCCATTCAGGCCTGGCGCTTGGCGGTGCCGGAATTCAGGGTGAGCAGATCCTGGCGAAGTTGCATCACCAACTGCGAAATCTGCCGCGAGGTAGACAGTTCAGCGCGGGAGATACCCGTGACATTGAGGTAGACCTGCGCGGTGACCGGGTCCCTGATCTGAATCGTCACCGACTCACTGCCAATGGAGCAACTGCACGCCAACGGCAAGAAGGCACATTCGACTATATGACGCTGCTCGAGAACGGACATCATCCTGGAAACTCCTTCCTCACGTTGATGACGAGTGGAGTCTAGCTGTCGTGCAAGATCTGGCATGAGGCATTTTGTCCCGTCCATCGGCTGGCCATTTCGGCTCTCTTCGGGGCCGCTCGTCAGCCGCCCCACTCCGCTGTGGGCACGATAAGAATGGCGAACGGCATCGAACAAGACTGTGTGGACGGCCTTCTCAAGAACATGCTTAGAGGGGACTTTCCCGCCCAACGACACGATCTCGCCCTTACGCCTTGTCGATCAGCGCGCCAGGACGATCAACATATTGGTGGGCGTGATTCGCGGCAGCAGTTGACGGACATCGCCTGGCGTCTCGACCTTGAAAAACACACGGTAGCCGCTGCCGTCCGCGTAAGGTCGCGAATGGGTGACCCAGCTCGAGAGCATGCTCTCGCTGAGGCCGATGTCAGAGGCGATCTTCAATAACGGGATGTGAACAGTCATGCGAGGTCCTTCTCGTTCGTTCAGATAGTGATGCATGCATCACGCTACCGGCTTTCCATGCCGGAACTGAGTTGACAGGCGATATCACTATGCCACATTACCCGGCGTATAATAATCATTTCTTGCGTGGGCCGGGTTTTCGGTCGGTAAGTGATGGCTCGGCGACTTATTTACGACCAATCGTCCGGTCGACTGAACTATCGCTTCAGATACCATCAAATAGCTAGTATTACTCGATATGGAGGAACCAATCGTGAGCAAACCCATTTTCAATGCCCGCACCGCGGACAAGTTCGTCGTCCGTTTGCCTGATGGAATGCGTAAGCGCATCGAAGATCTGGCCAATGACAACTACACGAGCATGAACACCGAAATCATCCGTGCCATCGAGGCTCACCTTGAGGGCCAGGCCAGGCAGACCCTGCTGATCGATGCCCTGGAAGCCAAGCTGAAGAGCGAGCTGCAAACCGCGGCGAAACCAGGCAAAAAAGCTCAGGAAGCCAATATCGATTACCTCGACGGCCTCAAGACAGGCACACGCTGACTGCGCAAGCTGCGTCAGGTCAAACAAAGCCCCGAGTATTCGGGGCTTTTTATTTTCGGCTGAGCTCGTGCCGAGAACCGCGCTCGAAACCGTGAAAACCACGGGCGATGACTTGAGGCACGGAAGCCTGATCGTCGGATTGTTGTCCTGCACAACGGCTGCAGCTTTCAAGATTTGTGCTGGGGGGCTACGCTATTACACAGGAGCCACACTGAGTAAGGACACACCCTCCATGATGCACCACACCCTGAAGTACGGCGCTTGCCTGCAAGAGTTCTCGCGCGTTCTCGATCTGGCGATGAACAAGCATGACGAGGTCATGCTGGTTCCTGGAATCCTCAGCAGCCTGAACGAGCACATCGAAAAGCTTCTGGGCCCGGGGTTCGCCCGTCGCCTGTTCAATGAGCGCCAGGCCACCCTGACCCTGCCAGGCGGTAAGAAAAAGACCATTCACCTGGCCTCGCTTTCCGGCTGTTACGGTTTCGAGGATGGCGCAATCGTGTTGCCCTGGGTATCACTGCAGACCGTGTCCCTGGCCGAGGAAAAGCACCCCCGCTCCGACAAGTTCTATATCCCCAATGACGGCCCCGGCGCCCCGCACCGCGCACCAGGCCGGGACGAGCTCTCTCGTTTTCTCACCAGCTACCCTCGCTCGAGAGCGGTTTGAATCAAGCCTGACTGTTTGGGCATAAAGCGCGTTGGGATTCCTGCCCTCACAGCGTTGAGATCTGGGCATTCTGAAGCGCTTCCTGATCTGAACCGCATCCGGATCGCCAGCGTCTCTCGCAGTCAAAATCATTCATGGCATCTAACGACGCTTGAGCGAAAGCCGGGCCAAGCTTTTGAGTACACTGGCGCACCTGAACGGATGAGTAGCTGACGCATACTTTCTCAGACGCAATAAAAAAGCCCCGTAGCCATTAGCTACGGGGCTTTGCGTTTGGAGGCTGAGGTCGGAATCGAACCGGCGTTCACGGATTTGCAATCCGGTGCATAACCACTCTGCTACTCAGCCTTAAACTGAACGGGCCGTACCTGACGGCCCGTTGAAACTGGAGCGGGAAACGAGACTCGAACTCGCGACCCCGACCTTGGCAAGGTCGTGCTCTACCAACTGAGCTATTCCCGCTTGTCTTGTCGACGGGCGCCATTCTATATCTTCACGACGCCCAGTCAAGCCCTTGATTCAAAAAAGTTATTTCTTTTCTGCGGTGACGCTCAGATGCGGCCAGGCCGCGAGCAGATACTGCGCCATCGACCACAGCGTGAGTGCCGCGGCCACGATCAACAGCACATAGCCCATCAACACCCAGAAACCGAATAATGGCGGGTTGCCGAGCAGGATCACCAACGCCACCATCTGCGCAGCGGTCTTCCATTTGCCCAGATTGGAGACTGCTACATGCGCCCTGGCGCCCAGCTCCGCCATCCATTCACGCAGTGCCGATACGACGATCTCGCGGCCAATGATGATGGTTGCCGGCAGCGTCAGCCACAGATTGGCATGCTCAGCCACCAGCAGCACCAGCGCGGTGGCCACCATCAGCTTGTCGGCAACGGGATCCAGAAACGCACCGAACGGCGTGCTCTGTTCCCAGCGGCGCGCCAGATAACCATCCAGCCAATCGGTTAGCGCAGCGAAGGCGAACACGGCGCTGGCAGCCCAATAGCTCCATGAAAATGGCATGTAGAACAACAGGATGAAGATCGGGATCAGCAGAACGCGGAGCACCGTTAGGAGGTTGGGGATATTCATCGGCTCGACTGGACGGTTAGGTGAGGCGGCATTCTACTCGCTGTGCAGTGCCGCATAAATCAAACCGGCGAGCTTTTTACTGATGCCGGGTGCTTTGGCGATTTCTTCCGTGCTGGCACGGGACAACTCTTGCAGACCGCCAAAATGGTTGAGCAGTTCACGACGCCGTTTCGGCCCGACGCCAGCCACTTCCTCCAAACTGGAGGTGCGACGCGCCTTGCCGCGGCGCGCCCGGTGGCCGGTAATGGCGAAACGGTGCGATTCGTCGCGAATCTGCTGAATCAGGTGCAAGGCTGGCGAATTGCCCGGCAGGGTGAATTCATGGGCGGCATCGTTCAGGTACAGGGTTTCCAGGCCGGGCTTGCGGGTGGTGCCCTTGGCCACGCCGAGCAGGATCAACGGCGGGACCTCGAGCTCGGTCAACACCTCGCGGGCCATCGCCAGCTGGCCTTTGCCGCCGTCGACAAGAAGAATGTCCGGCAGCTTGCCTTCGTTCTGCTTGGCCTTGCTGAAACGCCGAGTAAGCGCCTGGTGCATGGCTGCATAGTCGTCACCGCCCGTCACGCCTTCGATGTTGTAGCGTCGGTAGTCCGACTTGATCGGGCCTTCCGGACCGAATACCACGCAGGACGCCACCGTCGCCTCGCCACTGGAGTGACTGATATCGAAGCATTCCAGGCGCTGGGGCACCTCATCCATCTCCAGCGCCTCGGCCAGCGAGTCGAAGCGACCGGCCATATGCTCGCGATTGGCCAGCCGTGCGCCCAGCGCCTGCTCGGCATTGGTGACCGCCAGCGCCTGCCAGCGCGCACGGGTGCCACGAACCCGATAGCTGATGGCCAGCTCACGACCGCGCAATTCCTGAATCGCCGCGATCAGCACGGGATAGTCTTCGTGAGGCGCATTGACGATCAACTCGCTGGGCAAGTCCCGCTCATGGCTACCCAGGTAGTACTGGCCGAGAAAGGCGACGAGCACATCCTGTGCTTCTTCCTCGATTGCCACCTGAGGAAAGAAATTCTTGCTGCCCAGCACACGCCCGCCACGCACGCTGATCAGGTGCACGCAGGCACCGCCGGGATTGACCATCGCCGCGATGATATCGACGTCGCCGCTACCGCCCTCCATGCTCTGTTGATCCTGAACGCGGCGCAGCAGGGCCATCTGATCACGCAGTTCGGCGGCCTTCTCGAAATCCAGCGCGGCGGACGCCTGCTGCATGCTGGTGGAAAGCTCGGCATTCAGGGCATTGCTGCGCCCTTCCAGAAACATCACCGAGTGACGCACGTCCTCGGCATATTCGGCCGGTTCGACCAGGCCTACGCACGGCGCCTTGCAGCGCTTGATCTGATACTGCAGGCACGGGCGTGTACGATTGCGGTAGTAGCTGTCCTCACATTGGCGAACCAGAAAGGTCTTCTGCAACAACGCCAGGCTTTCGCGGATCGCGCCGGCACTGGGATAGGGGCCGAAATAGCGACCTTTGCGGTTCTTCGCGCCACGGTGAATGTCCAGACGCGGGTAATCGCCGTCAGACAGAAACACGTAGGGGTAGGATTTATCGTCACGCAGCAGGATGTTGTACGGCGGCCGCCATTCCTTGATCAGCGTCTGCTCGAGCAATAGCGCTTCGGTCTCGTTGCCGGTGATGGTGGTTTCCACCTGGGCGATCTTGCCCACCAGCGCCATGGTCTTGGTCGCCAACCCGGTTTTGCGAAAGTAGCTGGCGAGTCGCTTCTTGAGGTTCTTCGCCTTGCCGACGTACAGCAGATTGCCGCTCGCGTCGAACATGCGGTAGACGCCCGGACGCCCACTGCAGGTAGCGAGAAAAGCACTGGAATCGAACACGGGCGTCACTTCAGCTGGTGGCATCGACCATGCCATGGCGGACGGCGAGCAGCGCCAGCTCCACGTCGCTGGTGATCGAAAGCTTCTCGAAGATCCGGTAGCGGTAAGTATTGACCGTCTTGGGCGACAGGCACAGCTTGTCGGAAATGCTCTGCACTTTCTGGCAGCCGGCGATCATCAGAGCGATCTGGATCTCACGCTCGGATAGCAGATCGAATGGCGAATTGCTGCTTTGCGGCTGGAAGGATTTCAGGGCCAACTGCTGGGCGATCTGCGGGCTGATGAAACGCTGTCCGGCAAACACCATGCGAATGGCCTGCACCATTTCTTCAAGGCCAGCGCCCTTGGTCAGGTAGCCTGCGGCGCCAGCCTGCAGCAACCGAGTCGGAAACGGGTCTTCCTCGCACACGGTAACCGCCACGACCTTGAGATCGGGATGGCTGCGCATCAACTTGCGGGTAGCCTCGAGCCCGCCAATGCCAGGCATCTTCACGTCCATCAACACAACGTCAGGCTTGAGCTCACGAACCTTCTTCAGCGCTTCTTCGCCCGAGCAGGCCTGACCGGTGACCTGCAAGCCGTCGATGTCGGCCAACATGCGCGAGATACCCGTACGAACGAGGTCATGATCATCGACAACCAATACCTTAATCAAACGAACACCTCGTACCTGCGCGAGCGCCGCACGGCGACTACCTGAGAGAAATACACCATAACAAAAAACCTGACGGGTGAGTTAGCCATAAGCGTCAACTTACAAGCGTCAAGTAACCCGAAGGCAGCGGAATCTGACAAACGTACATCTTTGCGTATTCGGCACACTTCCCCTTTGGTCATTACGACATGCGCTGGCCCCACGCCGCACGCACCTGATCACCAGCGCCGCAACGGGAAATCGACCCGCGAATAATTTATTCGGAACGCGACTCCCGAGGCATTGCTCTGAATTTACAGAACGCGAACCATACCGAGGGGTTTTCCATGGACATGCTCATCAAGCAGCTCAAAACCGTAACCGCTGGCCGTTATCACATCGTCACGGAAACTTCTGCTGAGGGCTTGCAGGTCGACTGCCTCGATCTGCAGTGTAACCTGGTGGCGACACGCCGCCTGACCGCCGCCCAGATGCAGAACAAGATCCTCATGACGGCGGTGTATGCCGATCTGAAAGGTACGCTGGGTTACTGATCGAGGTGATCATCGCCGCAATCACAGCGCGGCCTCGGCACGCTTGAGCCGCGCTGAAAACCTGCACGTCCATGCAACGTCCTCTGCCCCGCTCTCACTTTTGAATCCGAGTCCGCCCAACGAATGCCGGCCACCAATACGCCTCTTGAGCGATAGATAGCCAGCTATCCATCAATTGCGCAAAACATGACCGATCGGTCGCACAAATTCCCTGAACGAACCCGCAAAGTGCCCATTCTATTTCGATCATGTCCCGACCAGCGCCAGTGGCCAGTGGGCAATTCGTAACCAGCAATAGAAGAGCATGACCATGATCTGGATAGCACTCAGCGTCGCCCTGTCACTCGCCTCGCTTCTGGGCGCAGGCATCTATTCGCTGCTGCAGATCCTCGGGGAGTTCAGCCAGAACTGAGCCTCGCAGTTCATCGGGCCATATCAGCCGCGCATGGCCGCATACAGACTTGCCCGGGCACGGCACGGCGCACTGATGCATGTTCGAACGCATGAGCGAATGACGCTGTGATCTCGCGGCAAAAGTAAACGGTCGAGGATTTGCGCAGAGGCAGGACAGGAATGAAAAAGCCCGGCGAGTGCCGTAATGCTGTTCACTTAAGCATTTGAGTCCAAGCCGGGGTTTCTAGAAAATCCGATACCAGCCTCCTGGTATCGGATTTTTTATGCCCATTCAGCAGCAACTGCTCGACCTCGGCGATCTCTTCAACTTCTCCGACCTCAGCACTT
>NZ_MSXW01000047.1 GCF_001945445.1 Pseudomonas sp. PA27(2017) | reverse complement strand
CTCCGACCGAAGGATTCCTTATCGGCGTTTGCGGTGAGTATGGGGTGGGGGAATTCTCCCACTGTCTGGCTTGTCGCTTGCAGAAGCCGCGCATGTCCCTCCACCCCCCGACAGGTTCCTAGCCTAGAACATACAAGCCGCGACCCGCGGCGAATTGGATGTACGACGCCGATTCCACAGCAAGGCCGCCATAGTTTCGCGCCGAGGTCGACGCTACTACACGGATGGCAGGCTGCGTTGGTCTGAACCGTCATGTATGGCTGATTGATGCGGTTTTAACCACCCGCCAGCATCATCCAGAACGATGTGCCGACCCCGACGATGCTTTCGCCGGCCACCAGCCCAGCCGCTGCGGCGATGGTGAAGCGCTCGCCGAGGCTGCGCCAGCGTGACTGAAATACCCAGGCGAGCAGGGCGCCGATCGCCATCATCAGTGAGATCGACGCCGGGATGATGAACGCCAGGCCAAAGGCCGCAGAGCTCGGCAGCAGTCGGGCAAAGGTCGACTGCACGGGCAGGCTTGCTTCCAGGACGCCGAACACCATGCCGCACAAGGCGCCCGCCAGCATGGCCCAGCGAATGCTCACGTCGAGAGAATCGAGGCCATAACCCAGCACTTCGGCGACCGCTTTCCAGGTGGCGACGGCGGGCGCCGGCCATTGTTGGGTGATTAGCATGCCCTGTGGGTCGGGAATTAGGATTTGATAGACCAGCACGCCGACGATGCTGCCGACGAGAATGCCCAGGCATTGGGCGATCAACTGGTTGTAGGGCTTGGCGCCGATGGCGTGGCCTACCCGGAAGTCGTTGAGCAGGTCGGTGCACTGGCCGGCGGCGCCGCCGGCGGTGTTGGCGGCCATCAGGTTGACGCTGACCTGCCCTGGCGCGATCACCCCGAACGTCAGCTGCGACAGCTGCCCGGTGGCGCCAATCGGCGGAATACCGGTCGCCCCGACCACCCGCGCGGCCATGCAGGCGAGGGCCACCGCCAGCGGCACGCTGAGCAGCGCCATCAGCGGGTCGATGTCGAACAGCAGCACCTGCAGCGTCAGCACCAGCAAGGAAGCCAGAACCAGCATCAGCAGCGGCAATTTGGCAGGGCTCTGCCGGGGCGTTTTGCCAGTAGCACGGGCGACGCGCCGGCTCGCCACGAAGCGTACCGCCAGTGAGGTCAGGGTGGCGCAGACCAGCAGGGTCACGCCGGGCCACAGCAGCCACTCCACCAGCGGGGCGAACTGCGGGCCGCCGGCACCGTCGGCAAGCGCGACCAAGCCACTGCTCAGCAACCACGGCGCCAAGCCGCCCCAGGCGATCAAAGCACCGAGCAGCAGCGACAGGCCGACGCGGATGCCGATGATGCCGCCAAAGCCGATCAACAGCGGCGACGGGTCGAGGTTGAAGGTCAGCCGTTCCAACTGCGCGCTGGGCGACCAGCGCGGCAGGCTGTAGAGAAAGGTATCGGCCCATTTCACCAACCCACCGAGCAGCGCCGCCGTGCCGAGCACGCAGAGACGCTGCAGGGCGTCACGCCCATGGTTGTAGACCTGCTGCATGGTTTCCAGGGTGGCGACCGCCTCGGGAAAGCGCAGGCGGGTGTCCTCGACCATGCTGCGGCGCAGGTACCAGGCCACCCAGATACCCAGAAAGCTCACCGAGAACACCCAGGCCATCAATGGCAGCGTGGGCAGCTGTTGCCCGGTCAGCAGGGTGTAGGCCGGTATGGGCGCTACCAGGCCACCGGAAATGATCGACGCGGCAGCCGAGGCAGTCGTCTGGTTGATGTTGCTCTCGCGCATGCTCCAGGCGGTGCCCAGGCGCCAGCGCACCAAGCTTTGCCAAATGCCGTAGCTGACCAGCAGCGCGATGATCGACATGTTGAATGACCAGCCGATCTTCAGGCCCGAATAGATGTTCGATGGCGTCAGCAGGGCGCCGAGCAGCACACCGGAAAACAGCGCGCGGAAGGTGAGTTCGCGGTCGGCGAGCATGGCGAGCCTGCATCTTACGAATGTCGTCGTTTGAGGCGGCAGGAGGGTGGGGGTTCAGTCTTAAGCGGGAGAGGTGTTGCGGGGGAGCAGCGGGGCACCTTGAAGCGCCCCGCTGTTGGATCAGTTGACCGCGTCGGTCAGGGCCTTGGCCGGCACGAACTTCACGACCTTCTTGGCAGCGATTTCGATGGCCTTGCCAGTCTGCGGGTTGCGACCGGTGCGCGCTGGGCGCTCGCTGACCTTCAGTTTGCCGATGCCCGGCAGGGTGATTTCACCACCATTTTCCAACGCGTCGCTGACGATCTCGCTCAGCTGATCGAGTGCCGCACGGACGGTGGTCTTCGGCGTGTCGATGGCTTCTGCGATGTCACCGATCAATTGGTCTTTGGTAATGGCCATGTGATTGCTCCTTGGGGATGAAAAATCTGGCGCCGAATGACGCCGCTACTCAGAGATGATCGATCCGGGCGGTTCTGCCCGATCGGTCAGGCTTCATTGTGACCTACCTGTAGCCGGTTAATTCCGCCGCAGTGCTCAAATCCGGGCGCTTGCGACCTTTTATTGGCGGCGCGCGGTGGCGTCAAGTTCGCGTAAAGATACTGGCTCTTTGCCTTTGCGTCGCGCCAAATGGAGCTATTCTCCTGGAAACAGAGCCAGAACCACGGCGGTTCTGCTGGGGGTAGCCATGCTGCGCGTATTCGCTGATCTCGGGTTTCGTTCGAAGATCGCCCTGCCGATCGTTTTCCTGGCGCTGCTGCTGGTGCTGATGGGCGCACTGGCCATGTGGGGCATCGGCCAGGTGGTCGGTGCCAGCAACCGTATGACCCATCAGTTTCTGCCGGGTGTGAGCCTGCTGCTCAACGCCGACCGCGACCTCTATCAGGCGCTGGTCGCCGAGCGCAGCCTGCTCAGCGATGGTGCTCGGGAACACGTTGCCGACCTGCGTCAGTCCCAGGCCGAGAACGTCAAGCAGGCAGCCGACCGCGTGCGGGCTTATGCGCAGATGCAGCCGGGCGACGAGGCAGCGCGCCTGGTGGCCGACTTCGAACGTGCCTTTGCGACCTGGGAGCGCAGTGCCGCGCAGGTCATGCAACTGATCGGTACCGACCCCGTCGCCGCCGCCCGCCTGAGTTTTGGTGACAGCGAGGCGCAGTTCGATGCCATGCGCGAGGTCATCAACAAACTCGGCGAGCTGGAAGACCAGGGCGCCAAGGATGTCGGCACCGCCGCGATTGCCCAGGGCGAGCGTCTGAGCTGGCAACTTGGCGTGGCAATGGTGAGTGGGTTGCTGGTATGCCTGCTGCTGATCATTGCCTTCCCTAGGCTGGTGACGCGCCCGCTGCACCGTTTGCTCGAGCGCATCGAACAGCTGGCCGATGGCGATGGTGACCTGCGAGTACGCCTGGAGGTGTCCTCGCGTGACGAACTCGGCCGGCTCAGTGCCACCTTCAACCGTTTCCTCGACAAGCTGCACCCGATGATCAGCGACGTGGGGCGGGTTACCGGCGAGGTGGCCAATGCGGCGCAAGGCCTGGCGGTGATGGCGGCGACCAACGATCGGCTGATCAACAGCGAGCATGCGGCGGTCGATCAGGTCAGCACCGCCGCGACCGAGATGAGCGCGGCGGTGCATGAGGTCGCTCGCAGCGCCCAGGGAGCCGCCGATACCGTGCGCCATGCCGAAACCCAATCGCGCGAAGGTGCGCGGGTGGTCGGAGCGACCATCCAGACCATTCGGCATCTGGCCGGTGAGGTGGAAAGCGCCTCGCAGAGTATTCAGGCGCTCGAGCAGGAAGCCGGCAGGATCGGCGAGGTGCTGGCGGTGATCCGCGGTATTGCCGAACAGACCAATCTGCTGGCGCTCAACGCCGCCATCGAGGCCGCGCGGGCCGGGGAGCAGGGCAGAGGCTTCGCCGTGGTGGCCGATGAGGTGCGCGCCCTGGCGGGGCGCACCCAGCAGTCGACCACGGACATCCAGGACATGATCATGCGCCTGCAGGGCGGGGTGCAGAACGCCGTCAAGGCGACCCAGACCGGCAGCCTCAAGGCGCGGGAAAGCGTCGAGCAGGCGGCAGGCGTGGATCAGGCGCTGAACGACACCAGCGAATCGTTGCAACGCATCAACGACATGACCGCGCAGATCGCCACCGCGTGCGAGCAACAGAGCAGCGTCACCGAGGAGATCGCCCGCAACATCACCGATATCCGCGAGCTGTCCAACGAGGCGGCGCATACGTCGCAGCAGAGCACGCAGGCCAGCCAGCGCCTGTCCGAGCTGTCCAGCGACCTGGCGCGACTGGTCGGACGCTTTCGCGTCTAGTCATCCATATGCACGCTAAGTGCTTGAAGCAGTTGTAAGTTCGGCGCAAGCCGGTACAATAGCGCCGGCTCACTGCATGGTGAGCCGCGTTATGGTGGTCCTGCCGGTCCCCCCGCAACGATTACCCGTGAACCTGGTCAGATCCGGAAGGAAGCAGCCACAGCGGGAACATTGTGTGCCGGGGTGTGGCTGGCAGGATCGCCTCCATCTCCAGGCCCGCTCGGGTCGTCCTTTTTGAATATATAGCTTCGGCGCTCGGTACCTACCGCAGCGGCGTTTTCTGCTGTCTGTCGTACCTGATCTCTTCACGCTGGCCATGAAAAAGCCCGTCTCAGGGACGGGCAAAGGGTGACACTGGAGAGCGGCGCTGGCTTACAGGATCGACAGCGGGTAATTGAAGATCAGGCGGTTCTCGTCGAACTCGTTGTTGCTGTAGTCGCGACGGATGCTCGCGTTACGCCAGCGCACGCTCAGGTTCTTGAAGGCGCCGTCCTGGATCACGTAGGCCAGCTCGGTCTCACGGCCCCATTCCTTGCCATCGTCTGTAGCAGCGGTATGCACGTTGCTGCCGCTGATATAGCGGTTCATCAGGGTCAGGCCCGGGATACCGACGCCGGCGAAGTTGAAATCATGGCGTACCTGCCAGGATTTCTCCTTGGCGTTGTCGAAGCTGGAGTTATAGCTGTCGTTGGCCAGGGTGCCGCCGCTGGTGCCGTTGACGCGCATCCAGCCGGTGTCGCCGGTAACCTTCTGCAGGCCGACGTAGAAGGTGTTGCTGCCGTACTTGGCGGAGAACAGACCGGAGTAGGTCTTGTTGTCCAGTTTACCGGCGCGCGCGGAGCCGTCGTCCTCACCCTGGAAGTAGCCGAGGTTGGCGCCCAGGGTCCAGTCGCCGATAGGCTGGCTGTGGATCAGTTGCAGGTACTGCTGCTCGTAGACGTCCTTCAGCTCGGCGCCCCACAGGCCGATCATGGTGCGGTCGCCGTTGAACTTGTACTCACCGCCGACGAAGTTGAAACGGTTGGAGTCATTGGCTGCGCTGTTGCCGCTCAGAAACATGTTTTCCATGCTGGCGTTGTTGCGTTCGCTGTTCTGACGGAACTGGCCCCCGTAAAGCGTCAGGCCGGCGATTTCGTTGGAGGTGACCTGGGCACCTTCGAACGTTTGCGGGAGCGAGCGGCCATCGTCGGCACGCAGGATCGGCAGCACCGGCATCCACTCACCAACCTTCAGTTCGGTCTTGGAGATCCTGGCCTTGGCAGCCAGTGCCAGGCGACCATAGTCGTCAGCCGGGCGGCCGTCGTCATGACGTGGTAGCAGGCCGGTGCCGTAGGTGCCGCGACCGCCGTCGAGCTTGAGCGAAAGCATGCCCAGCGCATCGACACCGAAGCCGACCACGCCGGGCGTGTAACCGGAGCGGGCATCGAGAATGAAGCTCTGGGTCCATTCCTCGGCCTTGTTCTGCGGCGCCGTCGCGCTCGGGCCCTCGGGGTTGGTGAAGTTGCGGTTGATGTAGAAGTTGCGCAGGTTCAGCGACACCTTGGCGTCGTCGATGAAGCCCTCGGCGTGGGCGCCCATCGGCAGGGTGAGAGCAACGCCGAGCGCCAGCAGCGAGGGGGCGAGCAAGCAGCGGCTGCGAACTGCGGTTTCGATCGGTTTCATGACGATTTTCCTTTTCTCAGGACGCACGAGTCCTGCCGCCTGGGCGGAAGCGTTTTTCTGTCATCGATTGATGGAGTTGGCCCGACTGGGCGCTCCGCTACAGCACAGGCCGGGCAGTTTGCCTGCCCAGCCCGGTTATCAGGGTTGCTCGATACCGACGCTGTCCGGCGAGATCTCGATGGCCTTGGCCTTGTACATCGACCAGGCCGTGACCGACTGCCAGCGCTTGAGGAATTGCTCGGCTTCGGCGCCATTGAGGTTCAGGCTCTGGGCGCCGTAGTTCTTCAGGAAACCCTGGAACTCTTCATTGGCCACGGCCTTGGAGTAGGCCTCGACCAGCTTCTGCTTGATGTCGTCGGGAGTGTCCTTGTGCACGAACGCGCCCCAGAACGGGCCCCATGGCAGGTATTCGCCGATGTCCGGCAGGGCCTTGGTGATCGGTTCGACGCCCGGCAGCTCCGGTACTTCCTCGGCGGCCAGCACGGCCAGCGCCTTGAGCTTGCCGGAGCGCACCAGTTCCTGGGCAGCTGCCAGGCTCAGCGGCATGAAGTCGATGTGCTTGCCCATCAGTGCGGTGATGCCGGGGCCGTCGCCGCCAAAGGTCACTTCACGCACCTTCAGCTCGCCGACGGCATTGACCATAGCGTGTACGGTGCTCGGCAGGCCGCCGGCGCCAGTGGAGCCCATGCGCAAGGTGTCCGGCTTTTCCTTGGCCGCAGCCAGCAGATCGGCCATGGAGTTGAAGGGGCTGTCGGCGTTGGTGGCGATCACCACCACGTTCTGGCCAATGATGTTGACTGGGTAGAAGTCGCTGTAGTCGAACTTGGCCAGGCCGAGAACCGGATACAACTGCGGGTTCTCGGCGCCGAGCAGCAGGGTGTAGCCGTTGGGCCGCTGCTGCATCACGTAGCTGCTGCCGATCACGGCGGTGCCGCCGGGGCGGTTGTTGAGGATCAGCTTGGTGCCCAGCTCCTTCTCGACATAGGGCGCCAGGCTGCGCATCACGTTGTCGGTGGCACCGCCAGCGCCCCAGGGGATCACCGCCTGGATGCTGCGTTCCGGGTATTCGGCATGGGCCGGCAGGGCGAGCGTCAGTGCACTAAGGGAAAATGCGACGCCGGTAAGTAGTTGCTTGAGCATGTTGGAGACTCTCCATTGGTTGTTTTTATATATCCGTTTCCGGGCATGCGTGACGCGGTGTATCAAGGTTGAACCGAAGCGGCCTTGCGCTTGCGTTTGAGCCAGCCGAACAGCGGCGTGTTGCTCAGTAGCACCAGCACCAGAGCGCTGCTGAGAATCAGCGACAATGGGCTGCTGACCATTTCGCTGAGCAGCTCGACCGGGTTGTCGCCAACCGAGGCCATGGCCTGGCGGTAGGAGCTGTCCATCAGCGGGCCGAGGATCACGCCAAGGATGATCGGCCCCATCTGGAAGCCGAACGCTTTGAGGAAGTAGCCGAGCAGGCCGAAACCAAGCATCCAGTACACCTCGGTCATGCTGCTGTTCAGCGAGTAGGAGCCGACGGTACAGAGCACCAGAATCAGCGGAATCAGCACGGCCTTGGGCAGCTCGACGACCTTGGCGAACAGCTTGATGCCCATTAGTCCGAAGATCAGCAGGAAAATGTTGGCCAGCGCCAGGTTGCCGACGGTGAACCAGAAGATGTGTGGGTTCTCGACCATCAGCATCGGGCCGGGGTTGAGGCCGTGGATCACCAGCGCGCCGATGATCACCGCGGTGACCGCATCGCCCGGCATGCCGAGCGTCAGCATCGGTACGTAAGCGCTACCGACGGCAGCGCTGTTGGCGGTTTCCGGTGCTACCAGGCCTTCGTAGGCGCCTTCACCGAACGGGCTGGTCGGGTTCTTGACCGTGCGCTTGGCATGGTCGTAGGCGAGCAGGGCAGCGATCTCGCCACCGACGCCAGGCAGCACGCCGACCAGCACGCCGATGATCGAAGTGCGCAGCGACAGCGGCAGGAACTTGAGCACCATCGCCACCGATGGAATGATCTTGTCGACCTTCTGCTTGACCGCCTGGGTGCTGAGGTTATGCAGCTGAAAGAGCGCTTCGGCGACGCCGAACAGGCCGATCATCACCACCACGTAGTGGATGCCGCCCATCAGCTCCATCTGGCCCATGGTGAAGCGCCCTTCAGCGGTGACCGGGTCCATGCCGACCATGCCGATGATCGCGCCCAGGGCGACGGCGAAGATGCCCTTGGCCAGGCTGCCTTCTGCGAGGCTGCCGACCAGCATCAGGCCGATGGCGGCGATCAGGAAATAGTCGCGAGGCGCGAACTTCAGCGCCAGATCACCAAGTATCGGCGCTGCCATTGCCAGTACTAGGGTGCCCACCAGCCCGCCGATCACCGACATCACGGTGCTCAGGCCGATGGCGCGACCGGCCTCGCCACGCTTGGCCAGCGGGTAACCGTCGAACGAGGTAGCCACCGAAGAGGGGCCGCCGGGAATGTTCAGCAGGATGGCGCTGCGCGCGCCACCGTACACGCCGCCGATGAAGATGCCGACGATCAACGCCAGGGCGTCGTTGACGTCCCAGGAGAAGGTGAACGAGACGAGGATGGACACCGCCATGGTCACCGACAAACCCGGAATGGCGCCGATGTAGATGCCCGCGAAGGTGCCGAGCGCCGTCAACATCAGCAGGTTGGGGTCCACCCAGGCCATCAGCAGGTAGGAAAAGGTATCGCTCATGGAAGTCTCGTCTCAGGGCAGGTAGACGCTGAACGCCAGGGTGAACAGCAGGTAGATGGCCAGCACCGAGATGCCGCTGGCGACCAGGGCCGAAAGCACCTTGCCGCGCCGCAGGTAGACGATGGAGAGCATCAGGAAGGCGAAGGTGCTGACGTAGAAGCTCGCCCACTGGATGACGGCCAGGTAGGCCACCGAGAGCAGGGTGAAGACCACGATGTGACGTGGGAAGTGCTCGTGGCTGAAGCGCTTGGCCGAGGCCGCCCAGCTTTCGCCGTGGGTCGGCTTGCCGCGCAATTCCCAGAGCACTCGTACGGCGGCGATCAGCAGCACGGCACCGGCACCCAGGGGGAAGGCACCGGGCGAGCTGATCGAGGAGAACCCGGAAATCAGATAGGCCTGATACAGAACGAACAGGCTGAAGACCACCAGCAAGATGCAGAAGGTGCGCTCACCCACCGGTACTTTTTTCGATGTACTCATGACTCACTCCAGATGCAGCCTGTGCTGCCCGCGTGGGAAAACCGCTCAGGTGCGTATGCCGGCTTGGCGAATCGGCGCGTGGGTAGGGTGCGCGGGCGTCTGGAAAGTGAGCATGTCGAGGGCCGTAGGCGCTAAGGACGACGCGGCGTCGCTGTGCGTATTGGCCAGGGAGCGAATGGCGCTCAGGCTGATCTGCCGGGCGCGGGTGAACACAGTGTCGAGCTGTGGCATGGCGTGACCTTCTTATATTTATAGGTGAGGCATTTTTTCGTGAGTGGTGCTGGCAAATCCGGCATGTCTCACGCAAGTGCTGGGAATACTGTGCGGTGATGCGGGCTAATTCAATTCACCAAATCGGTTCCTGTTCGATAACCGAACAAGAACGAACCAGTTAGTACAATCAGCCGGTCTGGATTATGGCCTCATGTTCCGGCGCAGCCAACCCGCGGCTATCCCGACGGCAGCTGCGATGATTTCAGAATGTGGCGGTTCCGCCGGCACCGCTGGGTCTTTAGAATCGCGGCAAATCAATCGAGGGCATGACCATGGCCGGAAGCCAGATAGAACGGGCGCTCAACCTGCTGGAAAGTCTGGCGGGCGCCGGTGACGTGCCGATGCAGACCTTGGCCGAGCAGTTGCAGATTCCCAAGAGTGCCACCCACCGCATGCTCGCCGAGTTGGTGCGTCTGGGTTACGTGCGGCAGGACGCCGATACCAGCCGCTATCGGCTCTCGACCAAGCTGGTCGCCTTGGGTTTTCGCTACCTGTCGGCCAGCGGCGCCGACATCGTGCAGCCGATCCTCGATCGCCTGGCCCGGCAAAGTGGGGAGCTGGTGCGCCTGGGGGTGATCGAAGGCGAGCGGCAGACCTGGATCGCCAAATCCCAGGGCGCGCGCTCCGGCCTGCGCTATGACCCCGACATGGGCCGTGACGCGCCGCTGCGCTACACCGCCTCCGGCCATGCCTGGCTGGCCAACCTGGCGGACGCCGACGCATTGGCACTGGTGGCGCGCCAGCATATTCCCGACGACAGCGAGTTCGGCCCCAACGCACCCCATGACGATGAAGCGCTGCTCGGTTACCTGCAGCGTGCCCGCGAGCGCGGCTACGCGACCGTGGTGGAAACTTCCTCCCTGGGCACCTGCGCGCTGGCTGCGGTGGTCAGCCACCCGCAGCGCGGTGGCGTGATTGGCGTGCTGAGCATTGCCGGCCCCAGCGCGCGCATGCCCGGCGAGCGCATGGAACAGCTTGCACCCCTGCTGCTGGAAGCGGCTGCCGAGCTGTCGTCAGCGAGCCAGGCATCGGACCTGTTCGTTTGAGTGGCCGATAACGTTCGATTAACGGCCGGGTGCTCTATCCGGTGTTGATTAAATATGGAACTGAGTTCTAGATTGTTGTCGAGCGCGCTGCGCCTATAACAATCAGAAAAGGACTCATACCTTGAACCCTTTGCGAATCGCCCTGATCGGCGCCGGTATCATGGGCCGGCAACACCTCAGTTATCTGCGCGAGCTGCCGCACGCTACTCTCTGCGCGGTCGTCGACCCTAGCGAGCAGGCCCGACTGCTCGCCGCCGAGCACGGTGTGCCGTGCTTCGATGAACTGCAGGCCCTGCTGGACAGCCGCCTGGCCCAGGCAGTGATCATCGCCAACCCCAATGTGGCCCATGTGCCCACTGCGTTGCGCTGTGTCGAGGCCGGCCTGCCGGCGCTGCTCGAAAAGCCGGTCGGCGTCAGCCTGCAGGAAGTGCGCGAACTGGTGGCTGCCGTGCAGCGCAGCGGGGTGCCGGTGCTCGTGGGTCACCACCGCCGCCACAATCCGTTGATCGGCAAGGCGCGGGAATTGATGCTGCAGGGCGTCCTGGGGCAACTCACCACGGTGACGGCGCTCTGGCAACTGCAGAAGCCGGACAGTTACTACGACGTTCCATGGCGGCGCGAGCCCGGAGCGGGGATGCTGCTGACCAACCTGATCCATGATCTGGATCTGCTGCGCTACCTGTGTGGCGAGGTGGACCAGGTTCAGGCGCTTACTAGCCACGCCGTGCGCGGCTTCACCAACGAGGATGGCGCGGCGATCATCCTGCGCTTCGCCAATGGCGCACTGGGTAGCCTGACCGGCTCCGACGCGGCGGCGGCTCCCTGGAGCTGGGAGCTCAGCGCCGGGGAAAACCCGGTGTATCCACGGCAGCCCGATCAGCCGTGTTATCTGCTGGCCGGCACCGCAGGTTCGCTGAGCATCCCGCAACTGCGTTACTGGTCGTACGCCTCCACAGGCGCTGGCTGGCACGAGCCCTTGCAGAGTGTGGAGCATCAATACGAGGCTGCTCCGGCGCTGTTGTTGCAGCTCAAGCACTTCATCGAAGTCGCGCGGGGCGAAGCGCTGCCGCTGGTCAGTGCAGCCGATGCCGGCCGCACCCTGGCGCTGTATGACGCCATCTGCCGCGCAGCCGAGCAGGGCTGCGCCACCGTACCCGAATCCGTCTGAGCCAACGTCCATTCATGGGCCACGGCCCGGAGAGAGATCGATGCATACCCACGAGCGCCTGATGTCCCTGGCCAGCCTGACCGTCCTCGAACTCGAGCCCCCGCAGATGGTCGAGGTGGCGGCCCGAACGGGCTACAGTCATGTCGGCCTGCGCCTGATTCCCGCCACCGACGAGGAACATCACTTCGCGCTGGTGGCCGACGCGGATTTGCGCCGGCAGACGCTCAGGCGGCTGCGCGACACCGGCATCGGCGTACTCGACGTCGAGATCCTGCGGCTCAAACCCCATACACGCTGCAGCGATTTCGAGGCGGTGCTGGAGGTTGGCGCCGAGTTCGGTGCGCGTGAGGTGCTGGTCGCCGGCAACGACCCGGATGCAGCGCGGCTGACCGACAATTTCGGCGAATTGTGCGACCGCGCCCTGCCGTACGGCTTGCGGCCCCATCTGGAATTCATGCCCTGGACCAACGTGGCCGATCTCTCACAGGCAGTGCGTATCGTGCGGCAGGCCGGCCGTGACAACGGCGGCGTGCTGGTCGACGCCTTTCATTTCAATCGCTCGGGGTCACGCCTCGACGAATTGCAGCAGGTGGAACCATCATGGCTGGGTTATGCCCAACTGTGCGACGTGGCCGGGCCGCGGCCGGACGACATGGCGGAGATTCTGCGCCAGGCGCGTAACGAGCGGCGTTTTCCCGGTGACGGTGATTGTGACTTGCCGGGGCTGTTGCGCTGTCTACCGGCCAATGTTCCGTTGAGTCTGGAAATCCCCACCCGGCAGGTGGAGGATCCGACGCAGCGGGCGCAGATGGCCATCGACAAGACTCGGGCGCTGTTGAAACGTCTCGACCTGTCGGCATAGCCCATACTGAAATCCGCAATGGCGGCAGACCGCACATATAGTTAGTTTGCTACCGATAATGACGTCTGGATCACGAGAATTCCCATGAGCACCCCGAGTTCGCTGTCAGGCGTCAATCATCCCTTGAAGGGCATCGCCCTGGTGGTGCTGGCGACCTTTCTGTTCGCCAGCCATGACGCGCTGTCGAAGTACTTGTCCGGCATCTACCCGGTGATCATGGTGGTGTGGGCGCGCTATGTGGTGCACACGCTGCTGATGGCCGGCATCTTCCTGCCGCAGTCGGGGTTGCGCGTGCTGCGCAGCAAACGGCCTGGGTTGCAGGCGCTGCGGGCGATCTGCCTGCTGGGCTGCAGCCTGTTCTTCACCACCGGTCTTTTGTACATCCCGCTGGCCGAGGCCACGGCGGTCAACTTCCTGGCGCCGCTGCTGGTTACCGCGCTGTCGGTGCCGCTGCTCAAGGAGCGTGTCAGCCGGGGGCAATGGGCGGCGGTACTGGTGGGCTTCGTAGGCGTACTGATCATCGTGCATCCGGGCGGCGACCTGTTCACCCCGGCCGTACTGCTGCCGCTCTGTTCGGCTAGCTGCTTCGCGGCCTACCAGATACTCACGCGCCTGCTCAGCCAGCACGACACGCCGACCACCAGCAACTTCTTTACCGGCCTGCTCAATACCTTGCTGATGAGCTGCCTGGTGCCGTTCTTCTGGCAACTGCCGCAGTGGCAACATTTGCCGCTGATGCTGGCCCTCGGCGCGTGCGGCATGTTCGCTCACCTGCTGCTGACCAAGGCCTTCCGCCACGCCGCGCCGGCACTGCTGGCGCCGTTCGGCTACTGCCAGATCGTCTTCGCCGGCCTGCTGGGGCTGATCATCTTCGGCCACGACCCCGAGGCGAGTGCCAAGGTGGGTATCGCCATCATTTGTCTCAGCGGGCTGGCGGCCGCCTATCAGCAACGCAGAAAGCGCTGAAATTTTAGGTTCTTCACGGAATCCTGGGAAAGACAGAAACAAGAACGCCGGTTTGATGGATGATGTTCGTGCGAGCAAACACATCTACAAACCGGCGTTCTTGTGCACGATGTTAATACGTTCCTGCCCTTTTGGGAGGGCTTTTCTGTCATTGG
>NZ_MSXW01000014.1 GCF_001945445.1 Pseudomonas sp. PA27(2017) | reverse complement strand
CTCCGACCGAAGGATTCCTTATCGGCGTTTGCGGTGAGTATGGGGTGGGGGAATTCTCCCACTGTCTGGCTTGTCGCTTGCAGAAGCCGCGCATGTCCCTCCACCCCCCGACAGGTTCCTAGCCTAGAACATACAAGCCGCGACCCGCTGCGAATCGTGTGTACGACGCCGGTTTTGCAGCAAGGCCACAATCGAGTTCGCGCCGAGTCGGCGCTCCTACACGGGCGTTGGGTTGCTTGCGATCACTGTGGGAGCCGCGACCCGCGGCGAATCGTGTGTACGACGCCGGTTTTGCAGCAAGGCCACAATCGAGTTCGCGCCGAGTCGGCGCTCCTACACGGGCGTTGGGTTCCTTGCGATCACTGTGGGAGCTGCGACCCGCGGCGAATCGTGTGTACGACGCCGGCTTTGCAGCAAGGCCACAATCGAGTTCGCGCCGAGTCGGCGCTCCTACACGGGCGTTGGGTTGCTCGCGGTCAATGTGGGAGCCCCGCCCCGGGGCGAATCGTTTGGGCAAAACGGCGCCAGGATGGTGCAACTAAGCTGTTGTCTACTTCAGGCTTTCCACACGCACTGGCGCCACGCCCGAGCGGATCATGTCCAGCGCCTCGGCCGCCTTGCGCGACACGTCGATGATCCGCCCGCGGGCGAAGGGGCCGCGGTCGTTGATTCGCACCACTACGCTGCGGTCGTTGTTGAGGTTGGTGACCTTCACCATCGTGCCGAAGGGCAGGGTGCGATGGGCGGCGGTCAGTGCGTTCTGGTCGAAGAGCTCGCCGCTGGCGGTGCGGTTGCCGTGGTGGGCCTTGCCGTAATAGGAGGCCTTGCCCTCGGCGCGGTAATCGCCGGGGACGCCACCGCCAAAGCTGCTACAGCCGGCAAGCAGCAGGCTGAACATCGCCAGCGGTACCGATAATCGACGCATTGCTTTTCTCCATCCCGAACTTCAGATGCGAAAACGCCGGGCAAACCCGGCGTTTTCATAGGCTCAGCCTTCGAGCTTTTTCTTCAGCAGTTCGTTCACTTGCCCCGGGTTGGCTTTGCCCTTGGAGGCTTTCATGGCCTGGCCGACGAAGAAGCCGAACATCTTGCCACGCTTGGCTTCGTCGCTGGCGCGGTACTGTTCTACCTGCTCGGCGTTGGCGGCCAGCACTTCGTCGAGCATCGCCTCGATGGCACCGGAATCGGTGACCTGCTTGAGGCCCTTCTTCTCGATCACTTCATCGGCGGTGGCGCCTTCACCGGCAGCCAGGGCCTCGAAGACCATCTTGGCGATCTTGCCGCTGATGGTGTTGTCCTTGATGCGCAGGATCATGCCGCCCAGTTGCTCGGCGGACACCGGCGACTGCTCGATCTCCAGGCCTTCCTTGTTGAGCAGGCTGGACAGCTCGCCCATCACCCAGTTGGCGGACAGCTTGGCGTCGCCGCAGGTCTTCTCGACTGCTTCGAAGTAGTCGGCCATCTCGCGGCTGGCGCTGAGCACGCTGGCATCGTAGGTGGACAGGCCGAACTGGCTTTCGAAACGCTCGCGCTTCTGCGGCGGCAACTCGGGCAACCCGCTGCGCAGTTCGTCGAGGAAGCTGCGCTCGATCACCACCGGCAGCAGGTCCGGGCAGGGGAAGTAACGGTAGTCGTTGGCTTCTTCCTTGCTGCGCATGGACTTGGTTTTGTTGGCTGCTACGTCGTACAGAACGGTTTCCTGCACGATTTTGTTGCCAGACTCGATCTCGTCGATTTGCCACTCGATCTCGGTATTGATCGCGCGCTCAATGAATTTGAATGAGTTGACGTTCTTGATCTCACGGCGCGTGCCGAATTCGGCCTGGCCTTTCGGACGTACCGACACATTGCAGTCGCAGCGCAGCGAACCTTCGGCCATGTTGCCGTCGCAGATGCCCAGGTAACGCACCAGTGCGTGGATGGCTTTCACATAGGCCACCGCTTCCTTGGCCGAACGGATGTCCGGCTCGGAGACGATTTCCAGCAGCGGCGTGCCGGCGCGGTTCAGGTCGATGCCGCTCATGCCCTGGAAGTCTTCGTGCAGGCTCTTGCCGGCGTCTTCTTCGAGGTGCGCGCGGGTGATGCCGATGCGCTTGACGGTGCCGTCTTCCAGGGTGATGTCGAGGAAGCCCTTGCCAACGATGGGGTGGTCCATCTGGCTGGTCTGGTAGCCCTTCGGCAGGTCCGGGTAGAAGTAGTTCTTGCGCGCGAAGACGTTACGCTCGGCGATCTCGGCGTCGATGGCCAGGCCGAACTGGCAGGCCATGCGCACCGCTTCGGCATTGAGCACCGGCAGGGTGCCGGGCATGCCGAGGTCGACCAGGCTGGCCTGGGTGTTGGGCTCGGCGCCAAAGGTGGTGGCGCTGGCCGAGAAGATCTTCGATTGGGTGCTGAGCTGAGCGTGGATCTCGAGCCCGATGACGGTTTCCCATTGCATATAAAGTGTTCCTCAGAATCCGCTCGGTGCTTGTTGGTGCCAGTCGCTGACCTGCTGGTACTGATGTGCGACGTTGAGCAGGCGGCCTTCCTGGAAGTAGTTGCCAAGCAACTGCACGCCCACCGGCAGGCCGTCGACGAAGCCCGCCGGCATCGACAGACCGGGGATGCCGGCCAGGTTGGCGGTGATGGTGTAGATGTCTTCCAGGTAGGCGGAGACCGGGTCGGCGTTCTTCTCGCCGAGCTTCCAGGCCAGGTTCGGCGTGGTCGGGCCGAGGATCACGTCGACGTCCTTGAAGGCCGCCACGAAGTCATTCTTGATCAGGCGGCGGATCTGCTGGGCCTTGATGTAGTAAGCGTCATAGTAGCCAGCGGACAGTGCATAGGTGCCGACCATGATGCGGCGCTTCACTTCCTCGCCGAAGCCCTCGCCACGGGAGCGCTTGTACAGATCCTGCAGGTCCTTCGGGTTCTCGCAGCGGTAGCCGAAACGCACGCCGTCGAAACGCGACAGGTTGGAACTGGCCTCGGCCGGAGCGATCACGTAGTAGGCCGGGATGGCGTGCTGCATGTTCGGCAGGCTGATGTCTTTGACGGTGGCGCCGAGCTTTTTCAGCGCCTCGACCACGGCCATGACTTTCTCGCCGATGCGCGCGTCCAGGCCGGCACCAAAGTATTCCTTGGGCAGGCCGATGCGCAGGCCCGCCAGCGGCTGGGCGAGGGCTGCCAGGTAATCATCGACCGGTTGATCGACGCTGGTCGAATCCTTCGGGTCGAAACCGGCCATGGCGCCGAGCAGCAGGGCGCAATCCTCGGCAGAGCGGGCCAGCGGGCCGCCCTGGTCGAGGCTGGAGGCGTAGGCGATCATGCCCCAGCGCGACACCCGACCGTAGGTCGGCTTGATGCCGGTGAGGTTGGTCAGCGCGGCCGGCTGGCGAATCGAGCCGCCGGTGTCGGTGCCGGTTGCAGCCGGAATCAGCCGTGCCGCCACGGCAGCTGCGGAGCCGCCGGAGGAACCACCGGGTACACGGCTGGTGTCCCAGGGGTTCTTGACCGGGCCGTAGTGGCTGGATTCGTTGGCCGAGCCCATGGCGAACTCGTCCATGTTGAGCTTGCCGAGGCTGACGGTGCCGGCAGCCTTGAGCTTGTCGACCACGGTGGCGTCGTAGGGGGCCTTGAAGCCGGTGAGGATCTTCGAGCCGCAACTGGTCAGCACGCCCTGGGTGCAGAACAGGTCCTTGTGGGCGATCGGCGCGCCGAGCAGCGGGCCGTTTTCACCCGCAGCGCGGCGGGCGTCGGCGGCCTTGGCCTGCTCGAGGGCCTGGTCGGCGGTGACGGTGATGAAGCTGTTGAGCTGCGGGTCGAGCTGCTCGACGCGGCTCAGCAGACTCTGTGTCAGCTCGGCAGAGGAGAATTGCTTGTCGGCGAGTGCGCGGGCGATCTCGGCCAGGGTCAATTGATGCATGGCGGAAGGCTTTCCTTACTCGATGACTTTGGGAACCAGGTACAGGCCGCTTTCCACGGCCGGGGCGATGGCCTGGTAGGCGTCGCGCTGGTTCGCTTCGGTAACGGCGTCGGCACGCAGACGCTGGGTGGTTTCCAGCGGGTGGGCCAGGGGCTCGATGCCGGTGGTGTCGACCGCCTGCATGTTGTCGATCAGGCCCAGAATGCTGTTGAGGGTTGCGGTGGTCTGTGGCAGTTCACTGTCACTCAGGCCCAGGCGGGCCAGGTGTGCGATCTTTTCCACCTCGGAGCGTTCAAGCGCCATCGGGTTCTCCCTTTGAAAACTGGCCGCCAGGCGGTCGCCAGCGTGCGTATCGGCAGGTACCCGTGCACAGGTGGCAGGGAACGGATGCGTTTGGCTGGCGGTCTAAGGCGGCGACGTGCGGCTTGGGGCGGTTACCGGTAGCGCATGACAGCTTTTCAGTGCTGTCGCCACCCGTGTGAAAGATGCCTCAAGGCCGCGGAAAAACAGGCAATCTAACATATTGGTGCCTTGCTCAAAATCCCTGCCGTTGTTAGAGTTTGCCGCACTTTTTTACCTGCGTGTTTTCTTGCGCCGATCTTTACCACGCGTTGCCTAGGGTCCCTATCCCATGTTCAAAAAACTGCGTGGCATGTTTTCCAGCGATCTGTCGATTGACCTGGGCACTGCCAATACCCTCATTTATGTACGCGAGCGCGGCATCGTCCTGAACGAGCCGTCGGTCGTCGCCATTCGTACCCATGGCAATCAGAAGAGCGTCGTCGCTGTCGGTACCGACGCCAAGCGCATGCTCGGTCGTACTCCTGGCAACATCGCCGCCATTCGCCCGATGAAGGACGGCGTGATCGCCGACTTCAGCGTCTGCGAAAAGATGCTGCAGTACTTCATCAACAAGGTTCACGAAAACAGCTTCCTGCAGCCGTCGCCGCGCGTGCTGATCTGCGTGCCGTGCAAGTCGACCCAGGTCGAGCGCCGCGCCATCCGTGAATCCGCCCTGGGCGCCGGTGCCCGCGAAGTGTTCCTGATCGAAGAACCAATGGCCGCTGCCATCGGTGCCGGCCTGCCGGTCGAAGAGGCCCGTGGTTCGATGGTCGTCGATATCGGCGGTGGTACTACCGAAATCGCGCTGATCTCCCTGAACGGTGTGGTTTACGCCGAATCCGTGCGGGTTGGTGGCGACCGCTTCGACGAAGCCATCATCACCTACGTGCGCCGCAACTACGGCTCGCTGATCGGCGAGTCCACCGCCGAGCGCATCAAGCAGGAAATTGGCACCGCTTACCCGGGCGGCGAGATTCGTGAAGTCGACGTGCGTGGCCGTAACCTGGCCGAAGGCGTACCGCGCAGCTTCACCCTCAACTCCAACGAAGTGCTCGAAGCGCTGCAGGAGTCCCTGGCGACCATCGTTCAGGCGGTCAAGAGCGCCCTGGAGCAGTCGCCGCCGGAGCTGGCTTCGGACATCGCCGAGCGCGGCCTGGTGCTGACCGGTGGTGGCGCGCTGCTGCGTGACCTCGACAAGCTGCTGAGCCAGGAAACCGGCCTGCCGGTGATCGTCGCCGAGGATCCGCTGACCTGCGTCGCCCGTGGCGGCGGCAAGGCGCTGGAAATGATGGATCGCCACACCATGGATCTGCTGTCCACCGAATAAGCCGCACGCCTCACGCTGCAGCAGCTCGGAAGCTACCATCGCGCCGCATGCAGCTTCCGGGCAGGCTACGAGGTAATCGCCATAAAGCCGCTATTCGCCAAAGGTCCGTCGCTCGGTGTACGCCTGCTGGTGTTCGCCGTGCTGTCGGCCACTCTGATGGTCGTCGACGCCCGTCTTACCGTCCTGCAGTCGGTTCGTAGCCAGCTCGGCCTGATCGTCGAGCCCGTCTACTGGCTCGGCCGCCTGCCGGTCACCCTGTGGGAAAGCGCCACCCAGGAACTCAGCTCACGCAACGAGCTGGCCGCCGAGAACGAGAAGCTCAAGGCCGAACAGCTGATGATGCAGCGCCGCCTGCAGAAGCTGGCCGCGCTGACCGAGCAGAACGTGCGGCTGCGCGAGCTGCTCAACTCCTCGGCCCTGGTCGACGACGAGGTGCTGGCCACCGAGCTGATCGGTATCGACCCCAACCCTTTCACCCATCGCATTCTCATCGACAAGGGCGAGAAGGACGGCGTGGTGCTCGGCCAGCCGGTGCTCGATGCCCGCGGCCTGATGGGCCAGGTGGTCGAAGTGATGCCGTACACCTCCCGTGTGCTGCTGCTCACCGATACCACCCACAGTATTCCCGTGCAGGTCAACCGCAACGGCCTGCGCGCCATCGCCACCGGCACTGGCAACCCCGAGCGCCTGGAACTGCGCCATGTGGCCGACACCGCCGACATCAAGGAAGGCGACCTGCTGGTCAGTTCCGGCCTTGGCCAGCGCTTCCCTGCCGGCTATCCGGTGGCTACGGTGACCGAGGTGGTGCACGACTCCGGCCAGCCGTTCGCCATCGTGCGCGCAGTGCCGACCGCCAATCTCAACCGGACCCGCTACATGCTGCTGGTTTTCACCGACCCGCGCACGCCGGAGCAGCGCGCTGCCGAGTCGGCCGAGGCCCAGGAGGAGGTCGATCGCCGCGCCCTCGAGCATCCCGATGCCGAGGCGCCGGTCGAGGATGCGCCGCCAGTCGAAGCGCCGGCACCTGAAGCTGCGCCGGCAGAACCCGCCGGCGCTGAGGAGGCCCGCCAATGATCGCCACCCGTTCCAGCAACCTCTGGGTGATCTGGGCCAGCCTGGTACTGGCGCTGCTGCTCAGTGTGTCCACGCTGCCGCGTTTCATGGAGATCGGCCGGCCGCTGTGGCTGGCGCTGTTTCTCACCTACTGGGTGCTGGCGGTTCCGCACCGCGTCGGCATGACCAGTGCCTTCTGCATCGGCCTGCTGGCGGACGTGCTCAACGGCACGCTGCTGGGACAGAACGCGCTGATCCTCACCCTCATCACCTTTCTGGTGTTGAGCCTGCACCAGCGCCTGCGCATGTTTCCCATGTGGCAGCAGAGCATGGTGCTGCTGGTGGTGTTCGGCGTGGCCCAACTGGTGCAACTGTGGCTCAACGCCCTGACCGGCAACCGCCCGCCGACTCTGGCCTTCGTGTTGCCGGCTCTGGTCAGCGCGCTGCTCTGGCCCTGGGTGTGCACCCTGCTGCGCGCGGTGCACCGGCGCATGCGAGTCAACTGAACCGCGCTGCGGCGCTTGATTGCGAGACCTGTGCATGACCACGCTCTACCTGGCCTCTGCGTCGCCGCGCCGTCGCGAGCTGCTCGCGCAGATCGGCGTTTCCTTCGCCACTCATGTGGTGCCCATCGATGAAACCCCACAGCCGGGCGAGGCGCCAGCCGCCTACGTCGAGCGCCTGGCGCTAGCCAAGGCGCAGGCGGCCTTCGATACCCTGGCGGATCACCAGGACGCCGTGGTGCTCGGTTCAGACACCGCCGTGGTGCTCGATGGCCGTATTCTCGGTAAGCCCGTCGACCGCGAGGATGCGCTGGCCACGCTGGCTGCGCTGTCCGGCCGCGAGCATCAGGTGCTGACCGCCGTCGCGCTGGTCAGCCAGGCCCGCGCCGAGGCCCGTGTGGTGACCAGCACGGTGCGCTTCAAACCCCTCGACCGGACACAGATCGAAGCGTATTGGGCCACTGGCGAGCCGCGCGACAAGGCCGGCAGTTATGGTATTCAGGGGCTGGCTGCAGTGTTCGTCAGCCAGATGCAGGGCAGTTATTCAGCGGTGGTCGGCCTGCCGTTGTGCGAGACTGCCGAACTGCTCGCGCAATTCGCGATTCCGTGCTGGCAACAGACTGCCAGCGCATAACCCAGAGGTTGCAGGCCGCGATGGTACGGGCGTGATGGGCCCGGCGCTGCTTTCAACTTCATCTCAGCCAAGAGATGGGCGCATGAGTGAAGAAATCCTGATCAACATCACGCCGATGGAGTCGCGCGTGGCGGTGGTGGAAAACGGTGTCCTGCAGGAGGTGCACGTCGAGCGCACCCAGCGCCGTGGCATCGTCGGCAACATCTATAAAGGCAAAGTGGTGCGCGTGCTGCCCGGCATGCAGGCGGCGTTCGTCGACATCGGCCTGGAGCGTGCGGCGTTCATCCATGCTTCGGAAATTTCCAGCCGCGAAGGCAGCGCCGTGGAGAGCATCAGCGCCCTGGTGCACGAAGGCCAGAGCCTGACCGTGCAGGTCACCAAGGACCCCATCGGTAGCAAGGGCGCGCGCCTGACCACCCAGCTGTCGATCCCGTCGCGTTATCTGGTGTACATGCCGCGCACCAGTCATGTCGGCATCTCCCTGAAGATCGAAGACGAAGCCGAGCGCGAGCGCCTCAAGCAGGTGGTCGCCGATTGCGTGGCCGCCGAAGGCATTGCCGAAGCCGGTGGTTTCATCCTGCGCACCGCGGCCGATGGCGCGCGGGCCGACGAGATCCTCGTCGACATCCGCTACCTGCGCCGCCTGTGGACGCAGATCGGCGAACAGATGAAGAGTGCGCCGACGCCCTCGGTGATCTACGAAGACCTGAGCCTGGCCCTGCGTACCCTGCGCGATCTGGTCGGCCCGCGCTCCGAGAAGATCCGCGTCGACTCGCGGGAAACCTTCGGCAAGATCACCAGCTTCGTCGCCGAACTGATGCCGGAGAT
Source organism: Pseudomonas sp. PA27(2017) (assembly GCF_001945445.1). Classification (GTDB taxonomy): domain Bacteria; phylum Pseudomonadota; class Gammaproteobacteria; order Pseudomonadales; family Pseudomonadaceae; genus Aquipseudomonas. Next base: position 162,281 of record NZ_MSXW01000014.1, on the reverse strand, counting down.
CGCCGATCGTCTGGAGCACTATCCGGGCGAGCGGCCGATCTTCGACCTGCATGGCATCGAGGACGAGATCCAGAAGGCCCTGGAGCGCAAGGTGCCGCTCAAGTCCGGCGGCTACCTGATCATTGATCCGGCCGAGGCGATGACCACCATCGACGTCAATACCGGCGCCTTCGTCGGTCACCGCACGCTCGAGGAAACCATCTTCAAGACCAATCTCGAAGCGGCCACCGCGATTGCCCGGCAACTGCGCCTGCGCAACCTCGGCGGGATCATCATCATCGACTTCATCGACATGGAAGACGAGGAGCACCAGCGCCAGGTGTTGCGTACCCTGGAAAAACAGCTGGAGCGCGATCACGCCAAGACCAACATCATCGGCATCACCGAACTTGGCCTGGTACAGATGACCCGCAAGCGCACCCGCGAAAGCCTCGAGCAGGTGCTGTGCGAGCCGTGCAGCCACTGCCAGGGTCGCGGCAAGCTGAAAACCGCGGAAACCACTTGCTACGAGATCTTCCGCGAAATTCTTCGTGAAGCCCGCGCCTACCAGCCCGAGGGCTACCGCGTGCTGGCCAACCAGAAGGTGGTCGACCGTCTGCTCGACGAAGAGTCGGGCAACGTCGCCGACCTCGAAGCATTCATAGGACGAACCATCAAGTTCCAGGTCGAAACCATGTACTCCCAGGAACAATACGATGTGGTGCTGCTTTGAAGGCGCCCGGCCGGAACGGAGCATGAACTGAATGGCGCGTTTGGGGCTGGCGTTCGCCACGCTGTTGCGCTGGAGCCTGGGGCTGTGTGCGCTGGGCCTGGTGCTGGCCGCCTTTTATGTGAGCCTTGGTCGCCAGCTGGTACCTTTGGTGGCCGAGTATCGTGAGGAGGCGCAAACCCGCGCCAGCGAGGCCCTGGGCATGCCGGTCGCCATTGGCGCGCTGGAAGGCCACTGGAGCGGTTTCGCGCCGCTGCTGACCGTGCGCGATCTGCGTATTGGCGAAGGCGAGCAGGCGCTAGCGCTCGAGCAGGTGAAGGTGGTGCCTGACCTGCTCGGCAGCCTGATGGCCTGGCAACCGCGCCTCGCCGACCTGCAGCTCGATGGCCTGAGCCTGACCCTGCGCGAGGACGAGCAGGGCGCCTGGCATGTGGACGGCCTGCCGCAACGGCAGAATCAGCCGCCGCTGGATGTCGCCAAGGCGTTGCGCCAGTCCCGGGTGCTCGGCCATCTTTCCCTGCTCGGCAGCCGGGTGAGCGTCCAGCCGCTCGGGCAGGAGCCGCTGCAACTCACCGACATCAACCTCAGCGTCGATAACGGCAGCAGCCGTCAGCGCCTGAACGCGCGCCTGCATCTGCCGGATGGCCAACCCCTGGCTCTGCAGCTGCGCACGCGTATCCAGCCCGATCACTGGCAGGACGCCCGCGCCGAGCTTTATCTGAATGCGCCGCAGAGCGACTGGGCAGCCTGGCTGCCGCCCAGGCTGACGCGCGACTGGCACCTCGACAACCTGCAACTGGGCGGAGAGCTGTGGGGCGTGTGGGATCAGCGTCAGTTACAGCGCGCGGTCACCCGCCTGCATGCCCCGGCCATCAAGGGGCATTATGGCGAGCGCAAGTCCGTCGCCCTCAAGGACCTGGCCCTGAATGCCTACTTCGAGCGCAACGGTGATGACTTCGACCTGTTGCTGGATGATTTCGCCTTCAGCCGCGGCGACGACCGCTGGGGTGAAGCACGCATCGCCCTGGGCCATCAGGCTGCCAAGGACGACCAGTCACAGCGTTGGAAGCTGAGCGCCGACCGCCTCGATGTCGGCCCTCTGGTGCCGTTGGTCGAGAGCTTGGCGCCGCTGCCGGACACGGCGCTGGATCTGTTGCAGACCCTCAAGCCCCATGGCGGCCTGCGTAACCTCAACGCCAGCTATCAGCCGGAGGCGCAAGGTCCGCAGCGCCTGCAGTTCTCTGCCAACCTGGAGCGTGTCGGCTTTTCCGCCTGGCATGCCTCGCCTGCCGTCGAGAACGGCAGTGGCAGCATCACCGGCGACCTCGGCGGCGGCGAGCTGAAGGTCGACAGCGAAGATTTCTCCCTGCACCTGACCACCCTGTTCCCAAAGGCCTGGGTCTACCAAGAGGCCAAGGGTCGGCTGACCTGGACCCTCGACGACGAAGGCTTCACCCTGCGCGCGCCCTATTTGCAGGTGGTGGGCGAAGAGGGCAAGGTGGCTGGCGACTTCCTGATCCGCATGCTCAAGGACCCCGAGCGCGAGGACTACATGGACCTGCGCGTCGGTATGCGCGACGGCGATGCGCGCTTCACCGAGAAATACCTGCCGACGCCGGTGCTCAGCCCGGCCCTCGACGAATGGCTGAAGACCGCCATCCACAGCGGCAAGGTCAACGAGGGCTACTTTCAGTATCAGGGTTCGATCAACCGCAACCCCGATCCTGCAGTGCGCAGCATCAGCCTGTTCTTCGACGTGGAGGACGCCGAGCTGGCCTTTCAGCCCGGCTGGCCCACGTTGCGTGATGCCCGTGGGCAGGTGCTGATCGAAGACAGCGGCGTACGCGTGCGGGTTTCCGAAGGCAGCATCCTGAACAGCCGTGTGCGCGAAGCGTTCGCTGATATCCCCCATGTCGACGCTGGCCAGACCCCACACCTGAAACTCAACGGCAAGCTGCAGAGCAGCGTTGGCGACGGCCTGAAGATTCTTCAGGAAACACCGCTGGGTGTCGCCGATACCTTCGCCGGCTGGAAGGGCGAGGGCGTCCTGGATGGTGCGCTGGATCTGGACATTCCGCTGCAGAAAGGCGAGCCGGCCAACGTGATCGTCGACTTCAGCGCCGACAAGGCCTCGCTGGCGATCAGCAAGCCGGAGCTGCAACTGAGTGACGTGACCGGCGATTTCCGCTACGACACGAGCAAGGGCCTGAGCGCACCGTCGATAACTGCGCGGGCGCTTGGCCACGCCATTCGTGGCAAGGCGGTGGCCGATGGCCGGCCGGGTCAGGCGCGCAGCCATATCGAAGCCAATGGTGTGGTGGCCCTGAACAACCTGACGCAATGGCTGGGCGTCACGCAGAAGCTGCCCGCCGAAGGCACCCTGCCGTATCGCCTGCGGTTGAGCCTGGAGGGAGCGCAAAGCCAGTTGCGCGTCGACTCCAACCTCAAGGGCCTGAGCATTGCGCTGCCGGCACCCTTCGGCAAGGCGAGCAACGAAGAGCGTTACGCTGATTGGCGCATGACTTTCAGCGGCGCCGAGCAGCGCTACTGGCTCGACTACGCCGATGTCGCCAGCTTTACCCTTGCCGCGCCACCGGGCAAGTTCGAGCAGAGCCGTGGTGAGCTGCGCCTCGGTGACGGCCCGGCGATTCTGCCGACCACCCGTGGCGTGCGCGTGCGGGGCCGTGTCGCCCAGGTCAACCTGGCCGAGTGGCAGAAGGCGATCGAGCCCTACCAGCAGTCGTCCCGCCAGAATGCCCAGCAACTGTTCAGCGACGCCGAGCTGCGCATCGGGCGTTTCGAGGGGCTCGGTCAGCAGCTCGACGATCTCGATGTCGGCTTGCGTCCGCTCGATGGCGGTTGGTCGCTGAGCCTGGACAGCACTCTGGCCAAGGGCCGTATCGATCTGTTCGAGGCAACCGGCAAGCCTATCGTCGCCGACATGGAATACGTGCGCCTGCCGGCGTCCAAGCCGAAGACCGAGAACGCGCCGGAGCCGGAAGCACCAGACCCGCTGGCCGACTTCGACCCGCGGCAGATTCCTGCGCTGGATCTGCGCATCGCCCACGTGTTCCAGGGCGACGACGACATGGGCACCTGGTCGCTCAAGGCGCGCCCGGATGCCCAGGGCGTGCAGTTCAGCGACCTGGATATCAACCTCAAGGGCCTCAAGCTGGGCGGCGCGATCGGCTGGCAGGGCGTGCCGGGGCAGACGCGCAGCTGGTACAAGGGGCGCATGCAGGGCGAGAAATTATCCGAAGTGCTCAAGGCGTGGGGCTACGCGCCATCGGCGACCAGCGAGAGCTTCCGCCTGGATGCTGATGGGCATTGGCCAGGCTCTCCCGCCTGGTTCAGCCTCAAGCGCTATTCCGGCAGCCTCGATGCGGCGCTGCGCAAAGGTCAGTTCGTCGACGTACAGGGCTCGGCCTCGGCGCTGCGAGTGTTCGGCCTGCTCAACTTCAACTCCATCGGCCGTCGCCTGCGTCTCGATTTTTCCGACCTGCTCGACAAGGGCTTGAGCTACGACCGGGTGAAAGGCAACCTGCTGGCCACCGACGGCGTTTTCGTCACCCAGGAGCCGATCACCATGACCGGTCCGTCGAGCAACTTGGAGCTCAACGGTACCTTGAACATGGTCAACGAGGGGATCGATGCCAAGCTGCTGGTCACCCTGCCGGTCACCAACAACCTGCCAATCGCCGCATTGATCGTTGGGGCACCGGCTATCGGCGGCGCGCTGTTCATCGCCGACAAGCTGCTCGGCGACCGCGTGGCGCGCTTCGCCAGCGTGCAGTACGACGTCAAGGGCACGCTGCACGACCCGGAGCTGAAATTCGACAAGCCGTTCGAGAAGCCCAACTGAGCCGGAGGTGCCGATGCCATTCGCCGTGATCCAGATGGTCAGCCAGGACGATATCGCCGCCAACCTCCAGCAGGCTCGGCGCCTGCTGGAGCAAGCGGCGGCGGATGGCGCACGACTGGCCGTGCTGCCGGAAAACTTTTCGGCCCTGGGCCGGCACGATGCCGCCGCCCTGGGTCGGCTGGAGGCCAGCGGCGAGGGGCCGGTATTACCCTGGCTGCGGCGCACTGCCCGAGAGCTCGGCCTGTGGATCGTTGCCGGCACCTTGCCGCTGCCGCCGCAAGGCGAGCCCGAAGGCAAGCCGCGGGCCTGCTCGCTACTGGTCGATGAGCACGGCCAGTTCGTCGCGCGCTACGACAAGCTGCACCTGTTCGATGTGGACGTCAGCGACAGCCGCGGCCGCTATCGCGAGTCGGACGACTATGCCCATGGCGGGCAAATAGTGTTGGCCGACACACCCGTCGGGCGTCTGGGTTTGACCGTTTGCTATGACCTGCGCTTTCCTGAGCTATATGGCGCCCTGCGTGAGGCAGGCGCCGAGCTGATCACTGCGCCCTCGGCCTTCACCCGGGTTACCGGGGCGGCGCACTGGGAGGTGCTGATCCGCGCCCGCGCCATCGAAACCCAGTGCTACCTGCTGGCGGCGGCCCAGGGCGGCATTCACCCTGGCGGCCGAGAAACCCACGGCCACAGCCTGATCGTCGACCCCTGGGGGCGTAAGCTGGCAGAGTACGCCGAGGGTGAAACGATGCTGCTGGCCAAGCGCGATGCCGGCGAGCAGCTGGCGATCCGCGAGCGCATGCCTGTGCTGCGACACAAACGATTTTTCGCTGCGGCCGAGCCGCGGCAGCCTGATGTGGAGACCTTATGAGCGACCTGTTATCGACCGTCAGCGAGCAACTGCTGAGCCCCGGCGGCCTGACCCTGGAGCATCTGCCTGGCGTGCTCGGCGAGCTGGCCGGCCCTGGCATCGACGCCGCCGACCTGTACTTCCAGACCCAGGTCTCGGAAACCTGGGTGCTCGAAGACGGCATCGTCAAGGAAGGCAGTTTCAACCTCGATCAGGGCGTGGGGGTGCGTGCCCAGTCCGGTGAAAAGACCGGCTTCGCCTACAGCAATGCCATCACCCCCGAAGCGCTGAGCCAGGCGGCTCGCGCCGCGCGCTCGATTGCCCGCGCCGGCCAGCAGGGCCGCGTGCAGGCCTTCAAGGCTACCGAAGTGATGCCGCTGTACGCCGCCGACAACCCGCTGGACGTGATCGACCGTGCCCAGAAGGTCGAGCTGCTCAAGCGCATCGACGTCGCCACCCGCGGCCTGGATCCGCGCATCAAGCAAGTGACGGTGAGCCTGGCCGGCGTCTGGGACCGCGTGCTGGTCGCAGCCACCGACGGCAGCCTGGGCGCCGATATCCGCCCGCTGGTGCGCTTCAACGTCAGTGTGATCGTCGAGCAGAACGGCCGTCGTGAGCGCGGCGGCCACGGCGGCGGTGGGCGTACCGACTACCGCTATTTTCTCAGCGAAGACCGGGCCATGGGCTACGCCCGCGAGGCGCTGCGCCAGGCGTTGGTCAACCTCGAGGCGATCGCCGCACCGGCCGGCACCCTGCCGGTGGTGATGGGTGCCGGCTGGTCCGGCGTGCTGCTGCACGAGGCGGTCGGCCACGGCCTGGAGGGCGACTTCAACCGCAAGGGCAGTTCCAACTACAGTGGCAAGATCGGCCAGCAGGTGGCGTCAAAACTGTGCACCATCGTCGACGACGGCACCCTGGCCGAGCGCCGTGGTTCGTTGAGCATGGACGACGAGGGCACGCCGACCCAGTGCACCACGCTGATCGAGAACGGCATGCTCAAGGGCTACATGCAGGACAAGCTCAACGCCCGCCTGATGGGCGTGGCGCGCACCGGCAACGGCCGCCGCGAATCCTACTCGCACCTGCCGATGCCGCGCATGACCAACACCTACATGCTGGCTGGCGAGAGCGACCCCGAGGAAATCATCCGGTCGGTGAAGAAGGGCATCTACTGCGCCAACCTCGGCGGCGGTCAGGTCGACATCACCAGCGGCAAGTTCGTGTTTTCCACCAGCGAGGCTTACCTGATCGAGGACGGCAAGATCACCGCACCGGTCAAGGGCGCGACCCTGATCGGCAACGGCCCGGAGGCGATGAGCCGGGTATCGATGGTCGGCAACGACCTGGCGCTGGACAGCGGCGTCGGTACCTGCGGCAAGGATGGTCAGTCGGTGCCGGTCGGCGTCGGTCAGCCTACCCTGAAGATCGATGCGATCACAGTCGGCGGGACCGGCGCGTGATGGGCGCGGGCGGGGGCGTCACCCGCGCAGGACGGCGCCTAGCGCAGGCCGCGCTGGGCGTCGTCGAGCTCGCGGATGTACTTGAAAATCTTGCGTGAGGCGGCCGGCGCCTTGTTCTGGGCCGCTTCGTGCTGGGCGTGGCGAATCAGCCCGCGCAGGTGCTGGCGGTCGGCGTCGGGGTACTCGGTGATGAATTTTTCCAGCACCTCGTCGTTGCCCTCGATCAGCCGGTCACGCCAGCGCTCGAGGTTGTGGAAGCGTTCGTTGTATTGGCGCGTGGATGCGTCGACCTGGTCGAGCAGCGCGACGATGGCGTCGATGTCCTGTTCGCGCATCAGCTTGCCGATGAACTGGACATGGCGCTTCTTGGCCGAATTGGCGGTGTGCTTCGGTGCTTCTTCCAGGGCGCGGCGCAGGGCGTCGGTCAGCGGCAGCTTGCGCTGCAAGTCGGGCTTGAGGCCGGCCAGGCGCTGGCCCAGTTCCTGAAGCGCATGCAGCTCGCGCTTGACCTGGGATTTGCTCTTCTCGCCGGAGAAGTCATCGGAGTAATCAGACATGGGGCGGTGATCCAATGGGAAACGCCGCCATGATAGCAGCAAGTTTCTTGCCGCATGCGCGACCCGCGTCGTTGCCGCTGTGGCTATCGTTCAGGAGTCGTTATGAGTGAAGTGGAAGTAGTCGGACCCGCCGCGTTGCCCGGTTTGCAGGCGCAGGTCGAACAGATTATCGCCGAGGCCAAAAAGCAGGGCGCCACCGCCTGCGAGGTCGCCGTATCGGTAGAGCAGGGGCTTTCCACCACGGTGCGTCAGCGCGAGGTGGAAACCGTCGAGTTCAATCGCGACCAGGGTTTCGGCATCACCCTGTACGTGGGCCAGCGCAAAGGCTCGGCCAGTACCTCGGCCACCGGCGAGGCAGCCATTCGCGAAACCGTGGCCGCCGCCCTGGCGATTGCCAAGCACGCCTCCGAGGACGAAAGCGCCGGCCTGGCCGATGCCGCACTGATGGCCCGCGACCTGCCGGAGCTGGACCTCTATCACGCCTGGGACATCACCCCCGAGCAAGCCGTCGAGCGTGCATTGATCTGCGAAGCGGCGGCCTTCGATGCCGATGCGCGCATTCGCAATGCCGATGGCACCAGCCTGGGTACCCACCAGGGCTGCCGCGTGTATGGCAACAGCCATGGCTTCATCGGCGGTTACGCCAGCACCCGCCACAGCCTCAGTTGCGTGATGATCGCCGAGAGCGAAGGGCAGATGCAGCGCGATTACTGGTATGACGTGAACCGCCAGGGCAATCTGCTCGCTGACCCTGCCAGCATCGGCCGGCGCGCCGCGCAACGGGCGGTCAGCCGCCTTGGCGCTCGGCCGGTGCCGACCTGCGAGGTGCCGGTGTTGTTTTCCGCGGAGTTGGCCACCGGGCTGTTCGGCAGCTTTCTCGGCGCCATCTCAGGTGGCGCCCTGTACCGCAAGTCGTCGTTCCTGGAAGGCACTCTGGGCGAGCAACTGTTCCCGTCCTGGTTGAATCTCGACGAGCGCCCGCACATTCCGCGGGCCATGGGCAGCGCCGCGTTCGATGGCGACGGGCTGGCCACTTACGCCAAGCCGTTCGTCGAGGGTGGCCGGCTGGTTTCCTACATCCTGAGCACCTACTCCGGGCGCAAGCTGGGCATGCCCAGCACCGCCAATGCCGGAGGCGTACACAACCTGTTCGTCAGCCACGGCGAGGAAGATCAGCAGGCACTGATCAAGCGCATGGGTCGCGGTCTGTTGGTCACCGAGTTGATGGGCCACGGCCTGAACATGGTGACCGGTGACTATTCACGCGGTGCGGGCGGTTACTGGGTCGAAAATGGCGAGATCCAGTTCGCCGTGCAGGAGGTGACCATCGCCGGCAACATGCGCGACATGTTCCGGCAGATCGTCGCGGTGGGTAGCGATCTGGAACTGCGCAGCAATATCCGCACGGGCTCGGTGTTGATCGAGAAAATGACCGTCGCCGGCAGTTGAGTTCAACGGGGCATCCCAGGTGCCCTTTTCTCGAAAACCGTCGCGCAAGGCGACGGTTTTAGATACTCGTGTTTCCCTTCATAAGGCTCACCGGGCATATCTGCCTACTTCCCGCTTACTCCTTCCTGCTGAATCGGCATCTGCGTTTGCATTTACCGCAAGGGATTGATTATTTTTCCTATTTAGGAATTAATATCATTATCTTTTGAGGGATTGCCATGAGATTTCGCACGAGCAATACGCCCTGTCTGGATTGCTGGCACTGGCTGGGATTCAGGATTCGCTGCGCGCTGCTGCCGGACGAGCCGCGGCTGCTGGAACTGCATTGGGCCCAGGGCAGGCAGTTGGTCGAACACGGGCGCCTGTGCCCCTGGCGGATGTCGCTGACCACCCTGACCCTGCTCATGGACACCGCCTGCGATACGGCGCTGCCCTGGCACTGGCGCAGTGTCTGCCTGGATCACGCCTACCGCTCGCTCTATGCCCTGCAGCACCTGGCGGTCGACCGCGAGCAGCAAGGCAGCCTCAATCGCGCGCGCAATCGTCTGGCAACGTTGCGCATGCAGCCCTCGCTTTCTATGTCCGAACTGGCAGAAGGAAATCCTTATGAGTAACCACCGCAGCGACACCCGTATCGAACGCGACAGCATGGGTGAACTGGCTGTGCCCGCCGCAGCGCTGTATGGCGCCCAGACCCAGCGTGCGGTCAACAACTTCCCGGTGTCGGGGCAGGCCATGCCCGAGGCGTTCATACGAGCCTTGGTGCTGGCCAAGGCGGCGGCCGCTCGCGCCAACGTCGACCTGGAGCAGATCCTGCCCGCCCAGGGCGATGCAATCGTCGCGGCATGCCAGCAATTGCTGGCCGAAGACTTCATGCAGCATTTTCCGGTGGATGTGTTTCAGACCGGCTCCGGCACCAGCTCCAACATGAACGCCAACGAGGTGATCGCCACCCTGGCCACGCGCATTCTGGGCGAGCCGATCAACCCCAACGATCACGTCAACTGCGGCCAGAGCAGCAATGACATCATCCCCACCACCATCCATGTCAGTGCCGCCATCGAGGTCAGCGAAAAGCTGCTGCCCGCCCTGGGGCATCTGCTCGAAGTGCTGTGCAACAAATCCCTGGCGGTGCAGCCGTACGTGAAGACCGGCCGTACTCACCTGATGGATGCCATGCCCGTGCGCATGAGCCAGGTGCTCGATGGCTGGGCTCAGCAGATCCAGGCCAACATCCAGCTACTCACCGGGTTGCTGCCGGCGCTGCAGGCGCTGGCTCAGGGCGGCACCGCGGTGGGCACCGGCATCAACGCCCATCCGCGTTTTGCCGAGCTGTTCTGCCAGGAGCTCAATGCCCTGACCGGTCGGCAGTTCACGCCGGGCACCAATTTCTTCGCTCTGATCGGCTCCCAGGATACCGCGGTCGCGCTGTCCGGCCAGCTCAAGACCACTGCCGTTTCGCTGATGAAAATCGCCAACGACCTGCGCTGGATGAACTCGGGGCCCCTGGCCGGCCTCAGCGAGATCGAGCTGGAAGCCCTGCAGCCCGGCTCGTCGATCATGCCCGGCAAGGTCAACCCGGTGATCCCCGAAGCCACCGCCATGGTCGCCGCCCAGGTAATCGGCAATGACGCCGCCATCGCCGTGGCCGGGCAGTCCGGCAACTTCGAGTTGAACGTCATGCTGCCGGTCATCGCCCACAACCTGCTCGGCAGCATCGAGCTGCTGGCCAATGTCAGCCGCCTGCTGGCCGACCGCGCCATCGCCAGCTTCAAGGTCAACGAGCCCAAGCTCAAGGAAGCGTTGGGGCGCAATCCGATTCTGGTAACCGCGCTCAATCCGTTGATCGGCTACCAGAAAGCTGCGGAAATCGCCAAGAAAGCCTACCGCGAAGGCCGCCCCATCATCGATGTAGCCGAGGAAATGACCGAGCTGGGCCGTGCCGAACTGGAACAGCTGCTCAACCCTGAACGCCTTACCGAAGGTGGTCTCTAGGCGTTGCAGCGCATCGGTGTCTGACGTCAGGCGAGGAGGCAGATCATGGAGCAGTGGAAACGACTCATCGAAGCCGGTAACCGCTACTTCGCCGAAGGCCGCTGGGTCGAGGCGCGCGAGCAGTATCTACAGGCACTCGCCCTGGCGCAGGTGCTGTTCGAGCGCTGGCGCGATGCCGATGCAGCGGTGGCCGCGTTCGTCGTCTCGCAGCACAACCTGGCCGACCTGCAGTTGACGATCGGCCACCCCGAGGGCGCGGCCGAGCATTTGTGCGCCTGTCATGAATACCTGTTGCACTGCATGGCGGCCGCGCACCTGTCGCCTGCGCTGCGCCAGGCCGCCATGAATCACAGCCGGCGCACTTACGCCGGTGTATTGAACTTTGTCGCCGAGCACGGGGCCTACCCCCGTACAGATCGATTGCTGGAGGCACATGCGTCCGGCGATGCGTCAACGGCAGCGCATCCGATGCCTGCCGCCCGTCAGTACCATTAGAGGAGTGAAACCATGCCGTATAGCCTGCCTGCTCTGCCTTATGCTTACGATGCCCTGGAACCGCACATCGATGCGCAGACCATGGAGATTCACCACAGCAAGCACCATCAGACTTACGTCAACAACCTCAATGCCGCGCTGGAAGGCAACGCACTGGGCGAGTTGCCGGTCGAGGAGCTGCTGACCCGTCTTAAGGAGGTACCGGAAGACAAGCGCGGTGCCGTGATCAACAACGGTGGCGGTCACGCTAACCACTCGCTGTTCTGGACGGTGATGAGCACCAGCGGTGGCGGCGAGCCACAGGGCGATCTGAAAGCGGCCATCGACAGCCAGTTGGGTGGCTTCGAGGCGTTCAAGGAAGCCTTCACCAAGGCTGCACTGACCCGCTTCGGCAGTGGCTGGGCCTGGCTCAGCGTGACACCGCAGAAAAAGCTGGTAGTCGAAAGTACCGGTAACCAGGACAGCCCGCTGATGAACGGCAACACGCCGATCCTCGGCCTGGACGTGTGGGAGCACGCCTATTACCTGCGTTACCAGAATCGTCGTCCGGAATACATCGGCGCGTTCTATAACGTGGTCGATTGGGCGGAAGTTGCCCGTCGCTATCAAGCCGCGCTGGCGTGATTCACATTTTTGGGAGCATCCATGAGCCCACTGCATGAGCTGATCGTGGCCAACCGCCGCTCGCTGCGTTATGCATTGGGTTTCATGGTGGTTTTTGCGGGCGGGTTGATCCTCGCCCTCAAACTCCTCGACGGCGCTTCGGCCTGGTTCCTCTAAGCGGCTGCGCCTCGGTTATTCGCCTTCGTCGAAGTAGTTGTTGATCAGGTCGACCAGCGCCTGAAGCGCCTCGTCCTCGCGTTCGCCTTCGGTCAGCAGGTGCACGTTGGTGCCTTTGCCTGCCGCCAGCATCATCACCGCCATGATGCTCTTGCCGTCGACCATCGATTCGGCACTACGACCAATCTTGATCTGGCACGGAAAGCGCCCCGCGACGCCAACGAACTTGGCGGCGGCCCGGGCATGCAGACCGAGCTTGTTGATGATGGTGATTTCACGGGCGGGCATCGCGGCAATTCCTTAACTGAGGTCGCGGTGGCGGATCTGAACGTTCTTCAGTAGCGGCTTGAGGGCCTGGCCCAGGCGATTGGCCAGATAGACGGAGCGGTGATGACCACCCGTGCAGCCGATACCCACGGTCACGTAGGAGCGGTTGCTGGCGGCGAAGCGCGGTAGCCACTTGTGCAGGTAGGTGTAGATGTCCTGATACATTTCCTCGACATCCGCCTGTGCTGCCAGATATTCCTCTACGGGCTGCTCCAGGCCGGTGAAATCACGCAGCTCGGGTTTCCAGTAAGGATTGGGCAGGCAGCGCACGTCGAACACCAGATCGGCGTCCACCGGCATGCCACGCTTGAAGCCGAACGATTCGATCAGATACGCGGTGCCTGGCTCCGACTGGTTGAGCAGGCGCAGTTTAAGAATGTCGCGCAACTGATACAGATTCAGGTGCGTGGTATCGATCTTCAGGTCGGCCCGGTCGATGATCGGGCTCAGTAACTTGACCTCGGCGACCATGGCCTCGGCCAGGGAGCGCTGATCGTTGGTCAGCGGATGGCGGCGGCGGGTTTCCGAGAAGCGCTTGAGCAGGGTCTCCTCGCTGGCATCCAGATACAGCACATCACAGTGGATATTGCGCGAGCGAACCTCATCGAGCAGTTCGGCGAAGCGCCTGAGCTGGCTGGGCAGGTTGCGTGCGTCGATGGACACCGCCACCTGCGGATGCAGCAATTCGGTGTTGGGTAATGCGCGCTCCGCCAGCTCTGGCAGCAACCCAGCGGGCAGGTTGTCGATGCAATAGAACCCATTGTCTTCGAGCACATCGAGCGCCGTGCTCTTGCCCGAGCCGGAACGACCGCTGACGATGATCAGGCGCATGGGTTCACCCCGCAGGCTATTGGCCGTTCTGGACGTTCACGACGGTCTGGTACAGGGATTCGCTGTCTTGAGCCTGGCGAAGCCGTTCGCGGACATCCTCACGGTCGAACATGCTGGCGATCTGGCGCAGCAGTTCGAGGTGTTCGTCGGTGGCCGCCTCAGGAACCAGCAGCACGAAGAGCAGGTCGACGGGGGCGCCATCGATAGCGTCGAAGTCGACCGCAGTGCTCAGCTTGAGCAGGGCACTGATCGGCGTGCTGCAGCCGGGCAGGCGGCAGTGGGGAATGGCGATGCCGTTACCGAAGCCGGTCGAACCGAGCTTCTCGCGGGCGATCAGGCTTTCATAGATGGTCTGGCCATCGAGATCGGGCAGGTCACGCGCGATCACGCTGGCTATCTGTTCGAGGACGCGTTTCTTGCTGCCGCCCGGCACGTTCACCAAAGAACGGCCGGGGGTCAGGATGGTTTCAAGTCGGATCATAGGAGAAGGACGAACTCAGCGGGCCATTGCGCCCTGCTGGCGATCGAGCTGTTTTTCCTTGTGCTTGATAAGTTGGCGATCGAGTTTGTCGGTGAGTAGATCGATGGCTGCATACATGTCGTCGTGCTCGGCATTGGCCACCACTTCGCCTCCTGCGATGTGCAAGGTGGCTTCGACTTTCTGCTTGAGTTTCTCGACCTCCAGGATGACCTGCACATTGGTGATCTTGTCGAAGTGTCGCTCGAGGCGCTCGAGCTTCTCTTCGATGTAGCTGCGTAGTGCGTCTGTCACATCCAGCTGGTGTCCACTGATGTTGACTTGCATACCGCTTCTCCTTGTTGCCGTGTGTGAGTGGCGGGTAGTGAACCCACCGCAGGAACACTGGGGCTTTGCTACGGGGCACCTCTAAAAACTACCTACGTTGTCATCGCTGCGTTAAAAACAGGCTCGAATGCTCATTTACAACTCGTAAAGTCGAGCGCGACCCCGGTCGCTTCTCGCCTGTTTTTGCCTTGCGCTGACTGCCTCGCCAACGTTTTTAGAAGTCCCCCACAAGGGCGTTTACATCAGTCGCTTGCGTTCGCTCGAAGGCGCTATACCGAGCGATTCACGGTACTTGGCGACTGTGCGGCGCGCCACTTGAATGCCCTGTGCTTCCAGTAAACCAGCGATCTTGCTGTCGCTCAATGGCTTTTTCGCATTTTCCGCTGCGACCAGTTTTTTGATGATTGCGCGGATCGCGGTCGACGAACATTCACCGCCTTCGGAGGTGCTGACATGACTGGAGAAGAAGTACTTCAGCTCGTAAATGCCACGCGGTGTGTGCATGTACTTCTGGGTGGTGACGCGGGAGATGGTCGACTCGTGCATGCCTACCGCCTCGGCGATGTCGTGCAGTACCAGCGGTTTCATCGCCTCGTCGCCATAATCCAGGAAGCCGCGCTGGTGCTCGACGATCTGCGTGGCGACCTTCATCAGGGTTTCGTTGCGGCTCTGCAGGCTCTTGATGAACCAGCGTGCTTCCTGCAGCTGGTTGCGCATGAAGGTGTTGTCGGCGCTGGAGTCGGCGCGCTTCACGAAGCCGGCATACTGGGCGTTGACGCGCAGACGCGGCATGGCTTCCTGGTTGAGCTCGACCAGCCAGCGATCATTGTGCTTGCGCACGATCACGTCCGGCACCACGTACTCCGGTTCGCTGGACTCGATCTGCGAGCCGGGTCGCGGGTTGAGGCTCTGGATCAGCTCGATGACCGGGCGCAGCTCATCTTCCTTGAGTTTCATGCGGCGCATCAGCTGACTGTAGTCACGGTTGCCGAGCAGATCCAGATAATCGCTGGTCAGGCGCTGCGCTTCGCTGAGCCAGGGCGTGGAGGCGGGCAGTTGGCGCAGTTGCAGGAGCAGGCACTCGCGCAGATCCCGTGCAGCGATGCCCGATGGCTCGAACTGCTGGATACGGTGCAGAACGGCTTCGACTTCATCCAGCTCGACGTCCAGCTCGGGGGCGAACGACTCGACGATTTCGTCGAGGGTTTCCTCCAGATAGCCCTGGTCGTTGATGCAGTCGATGAGCGTCACGGCGATCAGACGGTCCTTGTCGGACATGGGCGCCAGATTGAGTTGCCAGAGCATATGGCTCTGCAGGCTCTCGCCGGATGAGGTGCGGGTGGTGAAATCCCATTCGTCATCATCGTTGCTAGGCAGGCTGCTGGCGCTGGTCTGGTAGATGTCTTCCCAGGCCGTGTCGACGGGCAATTCGTTGGGAATGCGTTCGCCCCATTCACCCTCTTCGAGGTTGTCGACGGTCTGGGTGCTTTCCTGGAAGCTGGATTCCTGAAAGGTCTCTTCCTGGGCGGCGGGCGAGGTCGGGCTTTCGGCGCCATCGGCCATCGGGTCGGAATTGTCGAAGTCTTCGCCTTCTTCCTGACGCTCCAGCATCGGGTTGGATTCCAGCGCCTCCTGGATTTCCTGTTGCAGGTCCAGGGTCGACAGTTGGAGCAGGCGAATGGCTTGTTGCAGCTGCGGTGTCATCGTCAGCTGCTGGCCCATTTTCAGGACTAGCGATGGTTTCATTGCAGACCTTATCCGGCGTCTGTACGTAATCCACGACAGGGCGACGAAGCGCCACTAGGAAGCAAATTATATGCCTGAATCCAAGCCCTTTGCCTAGAGCCTGTTACCATTTCGTTTCGATGTCGCTCGGACGGTAACAGGCTCTTGCAGAGGTTCATGGGGAGGGATCCGCTACAGGCGGAATTCGTGACCCAGGTAGACGTCCTTGACAGTCTGGTTGGCCAGGATCGCCGCCGAATCGCCTTCGGCAATGAGCTGGCCCTCGCTGACGATGTAGGCAGTTTCGCAGATGTCCAGGGTTTCGCGCACGTTGTGATCGGTAATCAGCACGCCAATGCCCTTGGCCTTGAGGTGGTGAATGATCTGCTTGATATCACCGACCGAAATGGGATCCACGCCGGCGAAGGGTTCATCGAGCAGGATGAATTTCGGCGAGGTGGCCAGGGCGCGGGCAATTTCGACGCGGCGGCGTTCACCACCGGACAGGCTCATGCCCAGGTTGTCGCGAATATGAGTGATGTGGAATTCCTGCAGCAGACTCTCGAGTTCCTGCAGCCGCTGTTCGCGGTTGAGGTCTTTACGGGTTTCCAGAATCGCCATGATGTTGTCGGAAACGCTGAGCTTGCGGAAGATCGAGGCTTCCTGGGGCAGGTAGCCAATCCCGGCGCGCGCGCGGCCGTGCATCGGCTGGTGGCTGACGTCGAGGTCGTCGATCAGTACGCGACCCTGATCGGCCTGTACCAGGCCCACGATCATGTAGAAGCACGTGGTCTTGCCGGCGCCGTTGGGGCCGAGCAAACCGACGATCTGGCCGCTTTCGATGCTCAGGCTCACGTCGCGCACGACCTGGCGACCCTTGTAGCTCTTGGCCAGGTGCTGGGCTTTGAGAGTCGCCATGGTTATTGGCCCTGCTCGGCAGCGGGGGCTGCCTTCTTCTGCGGCTGAATCACCATGTCGATGCGCGGTCGCGGGCTCGACACGTTGGTGCCGGTGGCGCGGCCGGCGTTTACGATCTGACGGCGCGTATCGTAGACGATCTTCTCGCCTTCGAAGGTGTTGCCTTCCTGCACGACCTTGGCCTGATCGATCAGCACGATGCGCTCGTTGGCGGCGAAGTACTGGATGGTCAGGCCGTACGCCTTGACGATCTGCTTGTCGGCGGCCGGCTTCTGCTCGTAATAGGCAGGTTTGCCCACCGAGGTGAACACGTCGACTTCACCCTGCGCATTCTGGGTGATGGTGACGGTGTCGCCGGTGATCTTCATGGTGCCCTGAGTGATCACCACGTCGCCGCGGTATACCGCCACGCCTTGTTTGTCGTCCAGTTCAGCGCTGTCGGCCTGCACGCGGATCGGTTGATCGCGGTCACTCGGCAGAGCCCAGGCGCTTACGCTTCCGAGCGTGGCGCCGAGGCTGAGAAGTAGGGGGAGGGTTTTAACGAACCTCATGCTGGCCTCTTACGTTGGACTGCAGGATCATCCTGCCGTCATTCAAGTACGCTTTCATTCCTTGTGCCGTGGTCACCCCATTGGCCGCGTCGATTCTAACGGCTTGCTGGGTCTGCGCATATTCCTTCTGCGGGAATACGGTCAGGCGGCTGGTGGTGAGTATAGTGGGGCGGCCCTTTTCGTCCGTACGCTCGACGCGCACCTGATCGATCAGTTCGACTTCGTTGCCGTCGGGGCCGACTTCGCCACGGGCGCTACGTACCTTCCAGGGCAGCTCGGTGCCGCGGAACAGGTTCATGCGCGGTTCAGTCAGCAGCGTGGTGTCGGTGCTCTGCACGTGCTCGAGTTTTTCGCTGGTCATGTCGTTCTGGACGCGACCGTCGGGCAGATACTGCACGCTGCGCGCGTTGATCGCATAGAAATCGATGGGGTTTTCCGGCCCAGTGTGCTGCGGCGCGCTGGAGAAGCTGTCCGGGTTGATGTTCCAGTAGCCAGCCGCCACCACCAGCAGTGCGCCGAAGGTCAGCAGGACGGGAGTGAGGAATTTGCGCAGCATCGGCGAGCCCTACAGGTAGACGGATTGGGCGGCGTCAAGCGTGCCCTGTCCGCGCATGATCAGTTCACAGAATTCACGAGCAGCGCCTTCGCCGCCCCGTGCTTGGGTCACGCCGTGGGCGTGCTGGCGCACGAAGTCGTTGGCGCTGGCCACGGCCATGCCCAGGCCGACGCGGCGAATCACCGGCAGGTCAGGCAGGTCATCGCCCAGGTAGGCCACCTGCTCGTAACTCAGGCCCAGTTCGCCGAGCAGCTCGTCGAGGACGTCGAGCTTGTCCTCGCGGCCCTGGTACAAGTGCTGGATGCCGAGGTTCTGGGCGCGGCGCTCGACCACCGGCGTTTTGCGACCGCTGATGATGGCAGTGCGTACGCCGGAGTTGATGAGCATCTTGATGCCCTGGCCGTCGAGCGTGTTGAAAGTCTTGAATTCGCTACCGTCGACCAGGAAATACAGCTTGCCATCGGTCAGCACGCCGTCGACGTCGAAGATCGCCAGTTTGATGGCGTGGGTGCGTTGCAGTAGATCGTTCATCACATTACCCCCGCGCGCAGCAGGTCGCCCAGGTTGAAGGCGCCGATCGGACGATGGTTCGTATCGACCACGATCAGAGCGCTGATCTTGTTGTCTTCCATGATCTTCAGGGCCTCGGCGGCAAGCATGTCGGCCCGGGCGGTCTTGCCATGGGGGGTCATGACGTCGTCGATGCGGGCATCGCGTACGTCGATGCCTTTGTCCAGGGCGCGACGCAAGTCGCCGTCAGTGAAGATGCCGGCCAGTCGACCGTCGCTTTCCAGAACGGCGGTCATGCCCAGGCCTTTCTGAGTCATTTCCAGCAGGGCATCGCGCAGGCTGGTGCCGCGCTTGACCTGAGGCAGGCTGTCCCCGGCATGCATGACGTTCTCCACCTTGAGCAGCAGGCGGCGACCCAGAGCACCACCGGGGTGGGAGAAGGCGAAATCCTCGGCCGTGAAACCGCGGGCTTCCAGCAGGGCGATGGCCAATGCATCGCCCAGCACCAGCGAGGCGGTGGTGGAGGAGGTCGGCGCCAGGTTGAGCGGGCAGGCTTCCTTAGCCACGCGGGTGTCGAGATTGACTTCAGCGGCCTTCGACAGTGGCGACTCGGGATTGCCGGTCATGCTGATCAGGGTGATGCCCAGGCGCTTGATCAGCGGCAGCAGGGTGACGATTTCCGCGGTGGAGCCCGAATTGGAGAGCGCCAGCACCACGTCGTCACGGGTGATCATGCCCATGTCGCCATGGCTGGCCTCGGCCGGGTGCACGAAGAACGCCGTGGTGCCGGTGCTGGCCAGGGTCGCGGCGATCTTGTTGCCGATATGCCCGGACTTGCCCATGCCCACCACGACCACGCGGCCCTTGCTGGCCAGGATCAGCTCGCAAGCCTTGACGAAATTGGCGTCGATACGAGGCAGCAGCTCTTGCACCGCCTCGATCTCGAGGCGAATGGTGCGCTGTGCGGAATCAATCAGGTCGCGGGTCTGGTTCATGCTCGGCTTGGACTGCTCGACGAAAAAGACGGGGATTATAGCGGGAAAGCCCTGTGGACTCATCATTCATGCAGCAACCGGTAAATGGCAAAGCTGTCACAACCCTGAACGCTGGTGCGGCCCAGCTTTGGCGGGCAAATGCGCAAATGCTATAGTCCGCAGCCTTTTCTAGGGGCGAACGGAGTGCCCTTGTCCCGATCCCGGGCGTCTGATTAGGAAGGCAGTACGCAATGGAGTTCCGATGAGCGCGGAAAATCAGTACGCGGTCGAGCTTAAGAACGTAAGTTTTCAGCGCGGCGAGCGACACATCTTCAAGAACGTCGATATCTGCATCCCGCGTGGCAAGGTCACCGGGATCATGGGGCCGTCCGGCTGTGGCAAGACCACGCTGTTGCGCCTGATCGCGGCCGAGCTGCGCCCGAGCGCTGGCGAGATTCGGGTCAATGACCTGAACCTGCCCGACCTGTCGCGCAGCGAGCTGTTCGATATGCGCAAGCAGATGGGCGTGCTGTTCCAGAGCGGCGCGCTGTTCACGGACCTCGACGTGTTCGAGAACGTGGCCTTTCCGCTGCGTGTGCACACCCAGCTGCCCGAAGAAATGATTCGTGACATTGTTCTGATGAAGCTGCAGGCCGTCGGCTTGCGCGGCGCCATCGAGCTGATGCCTGATGAGCTATCCGGTGGCATGAAGCGTCGCGTGGCGCTGGCGCGGGCAATCGCTCTGGATCCGCAGATTCTCATGTACGACGAGCCGTTCGTCGGCCAGGATCCGATCGCCATGGGCGTGCTGGTTCGGCTGATTCGTCTGCTCAACGATGCGCTGGGGATCACCAGCATCGTGGTGTCCCATGATCTGGCCGAAACGGCCAGCATCGCCGACTACATCTACGTGGTCGGCGACAGTCAGGTGCTGGGCCAGGGAACGCCGGCCGAGCTGCGTGACTCGGATAATCCACGGGTACGTCAATTCATGCAGGGAACGCCAGACGGCCCGGTTCCCTTCCATTTCCAAGCGCCGAATTACCACGACGATCTACTGGGAGGGCGCTGATGCGCAGGACATCTTCACTCGAACGCGTTCGCCTGTTCGGGCGGGCGGGTATCGATGTGGTCGCCGCGCTCGGGCGTTCGACGATCTTTCTACTGCGCGCGCTGTTCGGCCGCGGCACCTCGGGCAATGGCCTGCAGTTGTTGATCAAGCAGCTGTATTCGGTGGGTGTGCTGTCCCTGGCGATCATCGTGGTATCGGGTGTGTTCATCGGCATGGTGCTGTCGCTGCAGGGCTTCAGCATTCTGGCCAAGTACGGTTCCGAACAGGCGGTGGGGCAGATGGTCGCCCTGACGCTGCTGCGCGAGCTTGGGCCGGTAGTGACCGCGCTGCTGTTCGCCGGGCGTGCCGGCTCGGCGTTGACCGCCGAGATCGGCAACATGAAATCCACCGAGCAGCTGTCGAGCCTGGCGATGATCGGCGTCGACCCGCTCAAGCACATCGTCGCGCCGCGCCTGTGGGCCGGGTTCATTTCCATGCCGCTGCTGGCGATGATCTTCAGCGTGGTCGGCATCTGGGGCGGCGCGATGGTCGCCGTCGACTGGCTGGGTGTCTACGAAGGCTCGTTCTGGGCCAACATGCAAAACAGTGTTTCGTTCCGCGAAGACGTGCTCAACGGCGTGATCAAGAGCCTGGTCTTCGCCTTCGTGGTGACCTGGATCGCCGTGTTCCAGGGCTATGACTGCGAACCCACTTCCGAAGGCATCAGCCGTGCGACCACCCGCACGGTGGTGTATGCCTCGCTGGCCGTACTGGGGCTGGACTTCATTCTGACCGCTTTGATGTTTGGAGATTTCTGATGCAAAACCGCACGATGGAAATCGGTGTCGGCCTGTTCCTGCTCGCCGGCCTGCTGGCCCTGCTGCTGCTGGCTCTGCGAGTCAGCGGTCTGGCGCCGGGTAGCAACGTCGACACTTACAAGGTTTACGCGCATTTCGACAACATTGCCGGCCTTACCGTACGCGCCAAGGTGACCATGGCGGGGGTCAATATCGGTCGCGTCACCGCCATCGATCTGGACCGCGACAGCTACACCGGGCGCGTAACGATGGAACTCGACAGCGCTGTCGACAATCTTCCGGTGGACTCCACCGCATCGATCCTGACCGCTGGTCTGCTCGGTGAAAAGTACGTGGGTATCAGCGTGGGCGGCGACGAAGAGTTGCTGGCCGATGGCGGAACCATCCACGACACCCAATCTTCCCTGGTGCTGGAAGACCTGATTGGCAAGTTCTTGCTCAATTCGGTGAACCGTGACCAGGAAAGCCAATGAGGTACCCGATGATGATCAAGACCCTGCGCAACAGCCTTGTCGCTCTGCTGGCCACCCTGCCATTGATGGCCATGGCTGCGCCTGCTGCCCACGAAGTGGTGCAGAAAACCACCGACACCCTGCTGGCTGATCTGAAAGCCAACAAGGATGAGTACCGCCAGAATCCCGAGGCCTTCTACAACTCGCTCAACGAGATTCTCGGCCCAGTGGTTGATGTCGACGGCATTTCGCGCAGCGTGATGACCGTGCGCTACTCCCGCGAAGCCACGCCCGAGCAGATGACGCGCTTCCAGGAAAACTTCAAGCGCAGCCTGATGCAGTTCTACGGCAACGCGCTGCTGGAATACAACAACCAGGACATTCGCGTGATCCCGGCTTCCGGCAAGCAGGACTCGCAACGGACTTCGGTGAACATGGAGATCCGTGACGGCAAGGGCACCGTGTACCCGCTGTCCTACACCATGGTCGCCATGGACGGAACCTGGAAGCTGCGTAACGTGGTGATCAACGGCATCAACGTCGGCAAGCTGTTCCGCGATCAGTTCGCCCAGTCGATGCAGAGCAACCGCAACGATCTCGACAAGGTCATCGACAGCTGGGCCGACACCGTCGCCAGGGCCCGCCAAGCTCGGGGGACGTCGTGAGTTCAGCGGCCATCGTCGAGCAGGCGCCGGGCGTGTTCGCACTCTCCGGCGTGCTCGACCACCAGAGTGGCCCGGCCCTGCGTGAGCAGGGCGGGCGGCTGATCCGTGCCACTCAGGCGGCGGCTTGCGTGATCGACTGCTCGGCCGTCGAGAAATCCAGCAGCGTCGGCCTGTCGCTGCTGCTGTGCTACATGCGCGATGCGCGCACTGCTGGCAAGCAACTGAGCGTGCGGGCGCTGCCCCAGGATATGGGCGGAATCGCCAAGGTTTGCGAGCTGCAGCACGTGCTGCCGATGTCGGCCTGAGCGCTTGGCTACCAGGCGCGCCGCCGGCTGAAGTGGAAAATCGCCGCTGGCGATTTTTTGGTATGATGCCGGCCCCATGTCTGCCGGTCATCACCGAATGACGCTGCCAGGCGCGTCCCGCTGTCCGGACATGGTCTGCTTTCACAGGCGTCGCCAGGCGACGTCCACGCATATTGGATACGTTGATCGAGGTTGAGCATGCAGGCCCTTGAGGTAAAAAGTTTCTTGGAGACCAAATTGCCGGATGTTCAGGTAGAGGTCGACGGCGAAGGCTGCAACTTCCAGCTCAACCTGATCAGCGACGAGTTGGCCGGCCTCAGCCCGGTCAAGCGTCAGCAACAGATCTACGCTCACCTCAACCCCTGGATCGCCGATGGCAGCATCCACGCCGTGAGCATGAAATTCTTCAGCCGTGCCGACTGGGCCGCGCGTTCCTGAGACGACGAATTAGCTATGGATAAATTGAGCATTACGGGCGGCGTGCGTCTCGACGGCGAAATCCGCATTTCCGGTGCGAAGAACTCCGCACTGCCGATCCTGGCCGCGACCCTGCTGGGCGACGCGCCGGTGACCATCTGCAACCTGCCGCACCTGCACGACATCACCACGATGATCGAGCTGTTCGGTCGCATGGGTATCGAGCCGATCATCGACGAGAAGCTCAGCGTCGAAGTCGATGCGCGCACCATGAAGACGCTGGTCGCGCCTTACGAGCTGGTGAAAACCATGCGCGCCTCGATCCTGGTGCTCGGCCCCATGGTCGCCCGTTTCGGTGAGGCCGAGGTGGCGCTGCCAGGTGGTTGCGCCATTGGTTCGCGTCCGGTCGACCTGCACATCCGTGGCCTCGAAGCGATGGGCGCGATCATCGATGTCGAAGGCGGTTACATCAAGGCCAAGGCGCCCGAGGGCGGCCTGCGCGGTGCGCACTTCTTCTTCGACATGGTCAGTGTGACCGGCACCGAAAACATCCTGATGGCCGCCACCCTGGCCAAGGGCCGCACCGTTCTGGAAAACGCCGCGCGTGAACCGGAGGTGGTGGATCTGGCCAACTGCCTGATCGCCATGGGCGCGAAGATTCAGGGCGCCGGTACCGACACCATCACCATCGATGGCGTCGAGCGCCTGCACGGCGCACGTTTCAACGTGATGCCCGATCGTATCGAAACCGGCACCTACCTGGTCGCCGCGGCGGCCACCGGTGGCCGCGTGAAGGTCAAGGACGCCGACCCGAGCACGCTGGAAGCCGTACTGGCCAAGCTGCAGGAGGCGGGCGCCGAGATCACTACCGGTTCCGACTGGATCGAGCTGGACATGAAGGGCAAGCGTCCGAAGGCCGTGAGCCTGCGTACCGCGCCGTACCCGGCATTCCCGACCGACATGCAGGCGCAGTTCATCGCCCTCAATGCCATCGCCGAAGGCACTGGCACGGTGATCGAGACGATTTTCGAAAATCGCTTCATGCACGTATACGAAATGAGCCGCATGGGCGCGCAGATTCAGGTCGAGGGCAACACCGCCATCGTCACCGGCGCGCCGCAGCTCAAGGGTGCTCCGGTCATGGCCACCGACCTGCGCGCTTCGGCGAGCCTGGTCATCGCCGCGCTGGTCGCCCAGGGCGACACCGTGATCGATCGCATCTACCACATCGACCGTGGTTACGAATGCATCGAGGAAAAACTGCAATTGCTGGGGGCGAAGATTCGCCGCGTGCCGGGCTGACCACATGCTGACCATTGCCCTGTCCAAAGGCCGTATTCTCGACGACACCCTGCCGCTGCTCGCGGCGGCAGGCATCGTGCCGACCGAGAATCCGGACAAGAGCCGCAAGCTGATCATCCCGACCACCCAGGACGATGTGCGCCTGCTGATCGTGCGTGCCACCGATGTGCCGACCTACGTCGAGCATGGTGCTGCCGACCTCGGCGTAGCCGGCAAGGACGTGCTGCTCGAATACGGTGGCCAGGGGCTCTACGAGCCACTGGACCTGCGTATCGCGCGCTGCAAGCTGATGACCGCCGGTGCGGTGGGGGCGCCCGAGCCGAAAGGCCGGCTGCGCGTGGCCACCAAGTTCGTCAACGTCGCCAAGCGCTACTATGCCGAACAGGGCCGCCAGGTCGACATCATCAAGCTGTACGGCTCCATGGAGCTGGGGCCTCTGGTGGGTCTGGCCGACAAGATCATCGACGTGGTCGACACCGGTAACACGCTCAAGGCCAACGGCCTGGAAGCTCAGGAACTGATCGCCCACATCAGCTCGCGCCTGATCGTCAACAAAGCGTCCATGAAGATGCAGCACGGCCGCGTCCAGGCTCTGATCGACACGCTGCGTGAAGCGGTCGAGAGCCATCATCCGCATTGACCCTCTCTCGCGTGGCCTAGCAGCCACGCACGTCCTATCCGTGTCATTGCCAAATTCTCAGGTGCCCGCACGGTGGGCTTGCTACTCTAGCGGCGCCTGAGAATACCGCCATCCAGATGAGGCTTCAGCTATGACCGCTCCAGTTGCCATTCGCCGACTCAACGCTGCCGACGCGGATTTCGCCCAGCATCTGGATCATCTGCTGAGCTGGGAAAGCGTCTCCGACGACGGCGTCAATGGGCGCGTGCTGGATATCATCAAGGCGGTGCGCGAGCGCGGTGATGCCGCGCTGGTCGAATTCACCCAGCGTTTCGATGCCCTTGAAGTAGCCTCCATGGCCGACCTGATTCTACCGCGCGAGCGCCTGGAACTGGCGCTCACCCGCATTACCGCCGAGCAGCGCCAGGCGCTGGAAACCGCCGCCGCCCGGGTGCGCAGCTACCACGAAAAGCAGAAACAGGATTCCTGGACCTACACCGAGGCCGACGGCACGGTGCTGGGCCAGAAGGTCACGCCGCTCGATCGTGCCGGCCTGTACGTGCCTGGCGGCAAAGCCTCGTACCCATCCTCGGTGTTGATGAATGCCATTCCCGCCAAGGTCGCTGGCGTGCCCGAGGTGGTCATGGTGGTGCCAACGCCGCGTGGCGAGATCAACGAGATCGTACTGGCCGCCGCTGCCATTGCCGGCGTCGACCGGGTGTTCACCATCGGTGGCGCCCAGGCCGTCGCCGCGCTGGCCTACGGTACCGAGAGCGTACCGCCGGTGGACAAGATCGTCGGGCCGGGCAACATCTACGTGGCCACCGCCAAGCGCCACGTGTTCGGCAAGGTCGGCATCGACATGATCGCCGGGCCATCGGAAATTCTTGTCGTCTGCGATGGCCAGACCGACCCGGACTGGATCGCCATGGATCTGTTCTCCCAGGCCGAACACGACGAAGACGCGCAGTCGATCCTGGTCAGCCCGGACGCCGCGTTTCTCGACAAGGTAGCAGAGAGCATCGCCAAACTGCTGCCGAGCCTGGAGCGCGAGGCCATTGCCCGGACCTCCATCGAAGGCCGCGGCGCGCTGATTCTGGTCGAAGACATGGCCCAGGCCATCGAAGTGGCCAACCGTATTGCGCCCGAGCACCTTGAACTCTCGGTTGAAAACCCTGAGCAGTACCTGCCGCAGATCCGCCATGCCGGCGCGATCTTCATGGGCCGTTATACCGCCGAAGCGCTGGGCGATTACTGCGCGGGGCCGAACCATGTGTTGCCTACATCCGGCACTGCGCGCTTCTCGTCGCCACTGGGGGTCTACGACTTCCAGAAGCGCTCGTCGATCATCCACTGTTCGGCCGACGGTGCTTCCGAGTTGGGCAAGGTGGCTTCAGTGCTCGCTCGCGGCGAGTCGCTGACCGCCCATGCTCGTAGCGCCGAATACCGCATCAAGAACTGATCGCTGATCGTAGGGTGGACGACGTTCTTGTCGTCCATCACGTCGTCTGAACAATTTCGAGGAGAGAAGGGCAGATGAGCAAATTCTGGAGCCCCTTCGTCAAGAGCCTGGTGCCTTATGTGCCGGGTGAGCAGCCGAAGCTGACCAAGCTGGTCAAGCTCAACACCAACGAGAACCCCTACGGCCCGTCGCCGAAAGCCATCGCCGCCATGCAGGCCGAGCTGAACGACGACTTGCGCCTGTACCCCGATCCCAACGGCGATCGCCTCAAGCAGGCGGTGGCGGCCTACTACGGCGTGCCGAGCAGCCAGGTGTTCGTCGGCAATGGCTCCGACGAAGTACTGGCCCATGCCTTCCATGGCCTGTTCCAGCACGGCAAGCCGCTGCTGTTTCCCGATATCAGCTACAGCTTTTATCCGGTTTACTGCGGGTTGTACGGCATCCAGGCCGAGCCGATCGCCCTGGACGAGCAGTTCCAGATCCGCGTCGAGGATTATGCGCGGCCCAACGGCGGCATCATTTTCCCCAACCCCAATGCGCCAACCGGTTGCCTGTTGGCGCTGGAGGCGGTGGAGCGCCTGCTGCAGGCCAACCCGGACAGCGTGGTGCTGGTGGACGAGGCCTATATCGATTTCGGCGGCGAGTCGGCGATCAGTCTGGTGAGCAAATACCCTAACCTGCTGGTCACCCAGACGTTGTCCAAGTCGCGCTCGCTGGCCGGTCTGCGCGTCGGCCTGGCGGTGGGGCACGAGGATCTGATCGAGGCGTTGGAGCGGATCAAGAACAGCTTCAACTCCTACCCGCTGGACCGCATCGCTATCGCCGGTGCTGCTGCTGCGTTCGAGGATCGCGCCTACTTCGAGCAAACCTGCGCGGCAGTGATCGACAGCCGCGAAAAGGTCGTCGCCGGCCTGCAGGCTCTGGGCTTCGAGGTGCTGCCGTCAGCCGCCAACTTCATCTTCGCCCGTCATCCGCAGCGTGACGCCGCCGGCATTGCCGCCTCGCTGCGTGAACAGGGCGTGATCGTGCGCCACTTCAAGCAAGAACGCATCGCCCAGTTCCTGCGCATCAGCATCGGCTCGCCCGAGCAGAACCAGGCGCTGCTCGACGCACTCGTGTCGCTCTGAGCGTCAGCCGTCCATGAAAAAGCCAGGGCATAGGCCCTGGCTTTTTAGTATCCGCGAAGTCGGTGACGCGACGCGGCTCAGTGCTGATGGCCCTGGCCGATAAAGGTCAGCGAAGTGAAATAGCCACGGCTATCGATGTCCGCATCACCTTTCACCGCCTGGGTGGCCTCGGCGGCGATCACGTTCAGGCCTTCGTTGCGTACCGTCACCTGCGCTTCGCCCTTGGCGTCGGTGGTGGCGCTGATGGTATCCGGCGCGCTGCGGTAGTCACCGATCAGCTTCACGTCGGCGGCCGGTTTGCCGTCGATCAGCACGCGTACGGGAAGCGGCTTGCCGACGCCGACCTCCAGAGGATCGGCCAGGGGCACGATCACCATGCGCAGCCCTTTGAGGTCTGGCAGGTGGGCATGTGCCTGGAGGATCGACAGGCTGTATTTGTAGGTGTGCAAGGCTTCCACGGCGGCGGGTACCTGACTGCGGCCCTGGTTGATCCACTTGCCTTCGGCAGTCTTCGACCAGGCGCCGTTATCCAGGGCCACGGCAAGCGAGGCTGGTGCATTCAGGGGCTTGAGGCGTGCGTGGTCGGCGAGGCGCTCGATGGTCACCGGAATGCTCTTGCCGGCAGCGTCGAAGGCCCATGCCCGGCTGATTTTCTCGGCTTTGAAGGCGTCGTCTTCGGCGCCGTGGCCATAGACTGCTTCGATGTTGCCGCGGCGCTGCTCGGTCCACAGACCATGGGCGCTGGCGTGCTCGGCGAAGGCCAGGAGGGCGAGTAGAGCGGCGGTTTTGTGTGAGATGCGCATGATGCTTCCTTCGATCAGAGGTTGAGAGACAGGCTGAGGCTGACGTTGCGAGGTTCGCCCGGCACGACCCAGGCGCTGTTGAACGAGCGTTCGTAGTACTTGCGGTCGAACAGGTTGTTGAGGTTCAGGCCCAGGGTCACGTCTTCGCTGGCCTTGTAATGGGCGAGCAGGTCGACCGTGCTGTAGGACGGCAGGGTAAAGTCGCTGCCCGCCTGGCCAGAGCGTTCGCCGACATAGTTGAAGGCGGCGCCGATGTCGGACCCGCGCAGGGTGCCGTTCTGGAACTCGTACACGCTCAGCAGGCTGCCGCTGTGGCGAGCGATGCCCAGCAGGTCACTGCCCTTGGGCAGCGCTGCATCGCCCTCGGTGACTTCGGCATCGATGTAGGCGTAGGCGCCGATGACCCGCACCGCGTCGCTCAATTGGCCGCTGAGCTGCATGTCCAGGCCTTGGCTGCGCGCCTTGCCGGCCGCGACGCTGTCGCCCACGGCGTCGGTGGTGATGACGTTTTCCTTGTCGATCTGGAACAGCGCGATGGTGCCGCCAAGGCGCCCGTCGAGCAGGTCGAGCTTCACGCCGGTCTCGTAGCCCAGGCCTTTCTCTGGTTTGTACACCTGGCCACGAGTACCAAGGGTGTTGGGTTTGAACGAGGTCGAGGCATTGGCGAACACGCCCACCGCTGGCGTGAGCTGATAGAGCAGGCCGAGGCGTGGTGTGGCAACGTCCTTTTCCTGGGTGTTGCTGATGCGCGTCGCTCGGTTGAGCGAGGTTTGCTCGATATGCTCCAAACGTACGCCGATCAGGCCGCGCAGACGGTCAGTGAAGGCAATCTGATCCTGCAGGTTGAGGGCGTAGCTTTCGGTGCGTTCGTGGAAGTCGTTGGCGCGGGTCAGTACCGGTTTGGGCTGGCCGTACACCGGGTTGTAGATATCCAGGCCATAGCTCAGCAGCGTCGCACTCTGCGGGTACTTCTGGCTGTTGCGGTAGTTCTCGTACTCGAGACCGATCAGCGTCTGGTGCTGCCAGCCAGCGAATTTGAAATCACCATGCAGTTCGGCCTGGGTGATGTTGTCGTTCCATTCGAAATCGCGCTGGCGATAGAAGCGGCTGATAGTCGTGCCGACCAGTGCCTGGGGTTCCGAGCTGTTGCCCTGCAAGGTGCCCTGTGTGTAGTGGTTGGCCAGTCGCAGTTTCCAGGTGTCGCTCAGGTAATGCTCGAGGGCGAGGTCGAGGGTCTGGTTGTCATTGCGAACACCACCGTCATTGGGCTCGCCCATGAAGGTCGAACGCTTCACCGAACCAAGCTGGCCATTGACGGCAGGAATGCCCCGGTCGAATACCGACTCGGTTCGCGAAAACTCGGCGTCCAGCAGCAGGTGGGTGTCGGGGGACAGCTGCCAGCTCAGCGAGGGGCTGACGATGCGCCGCTCGCCGTCGACGTGATCGCGAAAGCTGCCGTTGTCTTCGATTGCCATGTTGACTCGCGACAGCAGGCTGCCGTCTTCGCTTAGCGGCGTGTTCACATCCAGGCTGCTGCGGTAGCGATCCCAGCTGCCGGCGCTGAACGACAGCGTGCTGAAGGCCTCTTCCTGCGGGCGCTTGCTGACGATATTCACCAGGCCGCCGGGGTCGCCGCGGCCATAAAGACTGGCCGCCGGCCCCTTCAGCACTTCGATGCGCTCGATGTTGGAGGTATCCGGCGAGCTGTAGCTGCCACGGTTGATGGCGAAGCCATTCTTGTACAGCTCGCCGGTGGTGAAACCGCGCACGCTGTAGTTGAGGAAGGTCAGGCCGCCGAAGTTGTTCTGCCGCGATACGCCGCCGGCAAAGTCCAGGGCTCGGTCGATGCGTGTGGAGTTGAGATCCTCGAGCACCTGGGCAGGCACTACCTGGATGCTCTGCGGCGTGTCGCGAATGTCGGTATCGGTACGGGTGGCCGTTGCCGAGCGCGTGGCGCGGTAGCCCATTACCGGGCCATCGGCCGACTCCTGGCGATGCTCGGCGCTGATCACGCTCTCATCGAGTTGCAGGATACCGGTGCTTTCGGCGTACGAGGAGACACTCAGCAAGCCGAGCGGCAAGCTGCTGAACAGCGCGAGGGAGCGACGCAAGATGCAGATCCTTGGCAAATTATAAAACGTAATAACATTACATTTTAATGCCTGCCAACTGCAACATCTGTGTCTAGACGATGCAGCCTTGGCTGTGGATCAGTTGCTGGTGGCGACAGGCGGGCGGATGCCGATCTCGGCCTTGAGCTCCATCGGCTTGCCATTGCGCATCACTTCGATGCGAATGGTCTCGCCGGGCTTGGCGCGGGCGACCTGGTTCATCGAGCGGCGCGCATCGCCCGCCGGTTCGCCGTCGATCTTGAGAATCAGGTCGTTGGGTTGCAGGCCGGCCTTCTGCGCCGGGCCGTTGCGGTAGATGCCGGCGACGATGATGCCCTGGCGGCCTTCCAAACCGAATGACTCGGCCAGCTCCGGGGTCAGCGGTTGTACTTCGAGGCCCAGCCAGCCGCGGATCACCTTGCCGTGCTCGATGATCGCTTGCATCACCTCCATCGCCAGCTTCACCGGAATCGCGAAGCCGATACCCTGGGAACCGCCGGATTTGGAGAAGATCGCCGTGTTGATGCCGACCAGGTTGCCGTAGGCGTCGACCAGCGCGCCGCCGGAGTTGCCCGGGTTGATCGCCGCGTCGGTCTGGATGAAGTCTTCGTAGGTGTTGAGGCCCAGCTGGTTGCGCCCGGTGGCGCTGATGATGCCCATGGTCACCGTCTGGCCGACGCCGAACGGGTTGCCGATGGCCAGGGTGACGTCGCCGATGCGGATATTGTCCGAGCGCCCGAGGGTCATGGCCGGCAGGTCCTTGAGGTCGATCTTCAGTACCGCCAGGTCGGTCTCCGGGTCGCTGCCGATCACCCGGGCCAGGGTTTCGCGGCCATCCTTGAGGGCCACCACGATCTGGTCGGCATTGGCGGTCACGTGGTTGTTGGTCAGCAGGTAACCTTCCGGGCTCATGATCACTGCTGAGCCGAGGCTGGACTCCATGCGCCGCTGGCCGGGCAGGTTGTCGCCATAGAACTTGCGGAACTGCGGATCATCGAGCAACGGGTGGTTGGACTTGCCCACGTACTTGGTGGTGTACAGGTTGGCCACCGCCGGCGAGGCGACGCTGACGGCCGTGGCGTAGGAGGCCGGGCCCTCCTGGGAGCGGGCGTAGATCGGCGCCTGGCGCAACTGCACGTCGTGCATGGGCAGGCCGACCAGTTGCGGGTACTGCTGCATGATCAGCAGCGATACCAGAACGCCAACCAAGAGTGGCCAGCCGAAAAAACGCAGGGCCTTGAACATCGATCAATCCTGAGGGTTGCGAGGCCCCTATCGGGCCCTTAAGGTGCGCCATTATAGAGAACCGCGCCAAGAAAGCAGCGGTTCGCCACCGTTCGTGAGGAAAACTGTATGGCCATCGCCCTGACCACGCTCGTAGAGGACGCCGAACGCTACCTGGGCGCTGCGCGCATCAGCGATTACTGCCCCAACGGCCTGCAGGTCGAAGGACGGCCCCAGGTTCAGCGCATCGTCAGCGGTGTGACCGCCAGCCTGGCGATGATCGAAGCCGCCGTCGAGGCGCGCGCCGATGTACTGCTGGTGCACCACGGCTATTTCTGGAAAGGCGAGAACCCTTGCGTCACCGGCATGAAGCAGCGTCGTCTGAAAACCTTGCTGGCCAACGACATCAGCCTGCTGGCTTATCACCTGCCGCTGGACGTGCACCCCGAGGTCGGCAACAACGTTCAGCTGGCGCGCCAGCTCGATATCACCGTCGAAGGCCCGCTGGAACCGGATAACCCGCGTACCGTCGGGCTGGTCGGCTCCCTGGCGCAACCGTTGAGTGCCCGCGACTTCGCACGGCGTGTCCACGAGGTGCTGGGCCGCGAACCACTGCTGGTGGAGGAGGATAGAATGGTCAGCCGTATCGGCTGGTGCACGGGCGGCGGCCAGGGCTACATCGACCAGGCCATCGCCGCAGGCGTCGACCTGTATCTCACCGGGGAAGCATCCGAGCAGACCTACCACAGCGCCCGCGAAAACCGCGTCAGCTTCATTGCCGCCGGCCACCACGCCACCGAGCGCTACGGTGTGCAGGCCCTGGGCGAATACCTGAGTCGGCGCTTCGCCCTCGAGCATCTGTTCATCGATTGCCCGAATCCGATTTGAGAAGGGAGTAGGAGGAGAGGTGGCGTCCAGGTTTTGCCCTGAACGCCACGTGGTCACAATCAGAAGTCGTAACGGACTTTCGCGCGGAGCGTATCGGCATCGAAGCCCGAGCGGCCCACATGCTCGTAGCCTGCTCCGAGGCTCAGGGCGCCGATACGGTAGTTGACGCCAAGGCTGGCCTCGTAGCTATCGCGTGCCGGCTTGGCACCATGAGTCACGAAAGACGAGCCACCGAGCACGAAGCTCGACGTGCTGCTGGATTGATCGGCTGCGAAGTCGTGGTAGGCCATCAGCTTCAGCTCCGGCTCCAGCGCTCCCTGGCCCAGCGCGATGGCACTGGCCAGGCGTGCACCTGCACCGAGCTCGATTGCTTCATAGCGTTGGCTGCTCACCGCCAGTGCTGCCGAAGAGCCTTTTTCACGGTAGCTGTCGATGTCCAGACGGCTGTAGCGCGTGGCTACACGGGGCTCGAGGGTAACGCCGCCGGCATGCAGGCCGTAGCCCGCTTCCAGATTCAGCGCCAGGGAGCGGCTGTCGAATTCGCCCTTGGCACGGGTACCGGCGATGTCTCGCTTGCTGGTGTTGTCGTTGAAGCCGTAGCTCAGGCTGGTATCGACGAAGATCGGCCCTTGCTCGAAGCCCGAGTACAGGGTCAGTACCTGGCTGTCGATCTCGCTCTTGTTGCCGGTGCGACCGCTGACCTTGGTGTCCAGGTTGCTGTAGGCAACACCCAGCGTCCACTGCTCATTCAGTTTGCCATCGAGGCCCAGGCTGAGGCCGCGGCTGTCTGCATCGTAACCGGCGATACCACTGCGACGGCCCTGACGCAGGTCGCTGTCGTGACCTTGTACCCAAAAGCCCGCTTCGCTGAATGCCGAGCCGGACGATGCTCCGCGCAGGGAAGAGGTTCGAGAACCAACGGCGCCGCTGACCATTCTTTGTACTGAATTGGCAGCAGCACGTACGGCGCCATCAACGTGAGGCGCAAGCTGTTCGCTGAGGGCGGCAAGCTGCGCTTCGTCGGCATTGGCGAACGCCTGGAATACGGGGTCATCGTTGTCCAGTTGGCCCAAAGCACTGCTGTAGAAGGGCGCGAACGCAGCCCTGGCATTGGCACTGGCGCCCGCAGTACCGACGACCGCTCCGGCCTGCTCGTCGGACTTGGTGGTGACCGTTGCCCTTACCTCTGTGTCGGTGATCGCGATCGAGTCGATATTCAACAAGGCCGAGCTGCTGACCACCAGCTTATCGGTACCTTCGTACTCTACAGAACCCGCCTCGATCACCTTGTACTCCCGGCCCGTGGCGCGGAAGTCTTCGGATGTCGGGCGCAGGGCGATGCTGCTGCTTGGCGAGAAATAGGCATCCGTGCGTACCTTCACGATTGCCGTCTGGGGATCTGTAGCCTGGCTCAGGTTGAGTTGCAGCACGGTGCCACGGTTCATTTCCAGGTGGCCATCAATGGTCACGTGCGGTTGCGTTAGGGTGAGACTTGCTGCGCGGCCCAGTGGACTGTCCTCTGCATTGAACAGGTCGATGCCACCCCCACCAGAGTTGCCGTAGCCAAAACCGCTGATGTGAGTGCCATCGAACACAGCATCACCAATCACGTCGATGTAAGTACTGCCGTGGATGTTGCCCTTCAACGTGCCGCCGGCCCATATCAGCCGTGCTTCGGTGCTTGCAGGGTCGGCATAGAGAGCATACTCGCCCCCCTCAATCGTTCCTGCGTTTTGATGAATCAAGCTGAACGGCACGTGGGCGGGAAGGTTTTCACTGGGCTGCAGATTTTTGAGATAGATACCGTAACGGCCGCCCTGTATCGTTCCACTGTTGAAGATATCCCCAGCAATATGTCCGCCATCGACATGGATCGCTGCAGAGTCGGTGCCGCGCGCGATAATCGTGCCGCTATTGTTCAGTGCTCCGCCGACGGTCGCATTGGAAATCTCGATAGCACGGGCCGTCGCTCCAGGCTCGGCCACGGCGCTCACATCAATGCTGCCACTGTTGACGAGATCACCATTGACGCGTGCCAGATCGCCGTTACTGCCATAAGTGATCAGTTCGATGCCTGTGGCTTCGTAGCCGCTGACGGTGATGTTGCCGCTGTTGAGCAGCCGGCCGCGAACGAGACTATCCCCGACGCTTATACCGTTGGCTTCGCTGAGGTTGCTGGCGTCGCCGGGTGCAGTAATACCGGTGGCGCGCAGGGTGCCAGCGTTGATCAGTTCGCCCACGTCGTTCAGGAAGCTGACGGATATGGCGCGGATCTCATCGCCCGTGACTTCGATAACGCCGCTGCTGGTGTTCTCCAGAACTCCGGTTACCTGGGAGTAACCCATCATGATGCCCCTGGCGATGTCGCTGCTGGTCAGCGCGATGCGGCCACTGTTGCTCAGTCCGCCCAGGTTGGCATTGTTCAAATTGAGGCCCATGGGCATGGCATTGCCGGCCCCATTGCCGTTGACCCCCTCGAAGGTACTGTCTTCAACGGAAATAGTCCCTTCATTTTGCAGGGTGCCGCTGATATTGGTGTTGTACACTCTGATGCCAATCGCGTCACTGCCGCCAGTGCTGAGGCGACCTTTGTTAATCAAGTCGCCGTCGATGCGCACTCTGTCGTTCAGGTAAGTGTTCAGGCTGCCCAGGGTCAGTGGCCTGGCGTAGCGGCCTTGCGCATTCTCGGCGCCCGTGGTCTTGATGGTGGCGTCGACAATCAGATCGCCCAACACCTGGGTACCTGGCTTCAGGGTCAGTGCATCGGCTGCAGTGGTCAGCGCACCGCTGATGTTCAGACCATCTGTGATGATGATGTTTTCCCAGGTTTTGGGGCCGTCATCGATCTGATAGGTTTCTGCCTGGGCCGAGAGGCTGGCAGCTGTAATGGCGAGAGTGAGCAGGGACAGTGAAAGGGGGCGTTGTTGCATGGGCTCTCCTTGAGCGCGGTAACCGGTTCCGATAACGCCGGCGGGCGCGCTAGAGCGCTCAGTGCCGCTGGCTTGGCAAGCCTAAAGCCGGTGGAGCCCCCTGTGTAGTGTTCAACAATCTCAGGAAACAAAATCCGAGGTTTTTCTTCCGAAACTGCTGGCGGTTCGACACTGTCGTGCGGACGTGGTCTGGTCTGTCGTCGCCGCACCAGGGCATGTTCGGTGTTGCCATGGTGGCCTGCCAGTCCGCAGTCCTGGCTCCGGAGTCGCCACGAGGCGAGGTGCTGGTGCCTGTTTCACTGGAATAAACCTAGAGCGTTTCGATCTAAGCGGCGCCCTGATTAGAAGTAGGCGCTGTGCTAGAGTGCGCGCTCGTCCAAGGCCCGTCTGGCCTGAATAAATACCGTGACCTCGTGAGTAGCCATGCTCGACAAACTGACGCACTTGAAACAGCTCGAGGCGGAAAGTATCCACATCATTCGTGAAGTGGCCGCCGAATTCGATAACCCGGTGATGCTCTATTCCATCGGCAAGGATTCCGCCGTGATGCTGCATCTGGCGCGCAAGGCGTTCTTTCCCGGCAAACTGCCGTTTCCGGTGATGCACGTCGATACGCGCTGGAAATTCCAGGAAATGTATAGCTTTCGCGACAAAATGGTCAGCGAGATGGGCCTGGACCTGATCACCCACATCAATCCCGACGGTGTGGCGCAGGACATGAACCCCTTCACCTACGGCAGTGCCAAGCACACCGACGTGATGAAGACCGAGGGCCTCAAGCAGGCGCTGGACAAGTACGGCTTCGACGCCGCCTTTGGTGGCGCGCGTCGTGACGAAGAGAAGTCCCGTGCCAAGGAGCGCGTCTACTCGTTCCGCGACAGCAAGCACCGCTGGGACCCGAAGAACCAGCGTCCCGAGCTGTGGAACGTGTACAACGGCAACGTCAAGAAGGGCGAGTCGATCCGCGTGTTCCCGCTCTCCAACTGGACCGAACTGGATATCTGGCAGTACATCTATCTGGAACAGATCCCGATCGTGCCGCTTTACTTCGCCGCCGAGCGTGAGGTGATCGAGAAGAACGGCACGCTGATCATGATCGATGACGAGCGCATCCTCGAGCACTTGAGCGATGAGGAGAAGGCGCGCATCCAGAAGAAGAAGGTGCGTTTCCGCACCCTGGGTTGCTACCCGCTGACTGGCGCGGTGGAATCCGAGGCGCAAAGCCTGACCGACATCATCCAGGAAATGCTCCTGACCCGGACTTCCGAACGCCAGGGCCGCGTGATCGATCACGACGCCGCCGGCTCGATGGAAGAAAAGAAACGTCAGGGCTATTTCTGAGGATCACCCACCATGAGTCACCAATCCGATTTGATCAGCCAGGACATTCACGCCTACCTGGCTCAGCACGAGCGCAAGGAACTGCTGCGCTTCCTTACCTGCGGTAACGTCGATGACGGCAAGAGCACCCTGATCGGGCGCCTGCTGCATGACTCCAAGATGATCTACGAAGATCACCTGGAAGCCATCACCCGCGATTCGAAGAAGAGCGGCACCACTGGTGAGGAAGTCGACCTGGCGCTGCTGGTCGACGGCCTGCAGGCCGAGCGCGAGCAGGGCATCACCATCGATGTCGCCTACCGCTATTTCTCCACCGCCAAGCGCAAGTTCATCATCGCCGACACCCCTGGCCATGAGCAGTACACGCGCAACATGGCCACCGGTGCTTCGACCTGCGACCTGGCGATCATTCTGATCGACGCCCGTTACGGCGTGCAGACCCAGACCAAGCGACACAGCTTCATCGCGTCCTTGCTGGGCATCAAGCACATCGTCGTGGCCATCAACAAGATGGACCTCAAGGACTTCGACCAGGGCGTGTTCGAGCAGATCAAGGCCGACTACCTGGCCTTCGCCGAGAAGATCAACCTGCGTCCGAGCACCCTGGAGTTCGTGCCCATGTCGGCGCTCAAGGGCGACAACGTGGTCAACAAGTCCGAGCGCTCGCCGTGGTACACCGGCCAGTCGCTGATGGAAATCCTCGAGAGCGTCGAAGTGGCGGGCGACCGCAACTTCGACGACCTGCGTTTCCCGGTGCAGTACGTCAACCGTCCGAACCTCAACTTCCGCGGTTTCGCCGGCACCCTGGCCAGCGGCATCGTGCGCAAGGGCGACGAAGTCATCGCGCTGCCGTCGGGCAAGGGTAGCCGGGTCAAGTCCATCGTCACCTTCGAAGGCGAGCTGGAGCAGGCCGGCCCGGGCCAGGCCATCACCCTGACCCTGGAAGACGAGATCGACGTATCGCGTGGCGACATGCTGGTGCACGCCGACAACCGCCCGCAGGTAGTCGACACCTTTGACGCCATGCTGGTGTGGATGGCCGAAGAGCCGATGCTGCCGGGCAAGAAATACGACATCAAGCGTGCCACCAGCTACGTGCCGGGCTCGATCGCCAGCATCACCCACCGGGTCGACGTGAACACCCTGGAGCAGGGCGCGGCGAGCAGCCTGCAGCTCAACGAGATCGGCAAGGTCAAGGTCGCGCTGGATGCGCCCATCGCCCTGGACGGCTACGAGCACAACCGCACCACCGGTGCGTTCATCGTCATTGATCGCCTGACCAACGGCACCGTAGGCGCTGGCATGATCATCGCCGATGCCAGCAGCGGCGCGCACCATGCCGACAGCGGCCACGTGTCCACCGAGGAACGTGCTGCGCGCCTCGGCCAGCAGCCGGCTACCGTGCTGTTCAGCGGCCTGTCCGGGGCTGGCAAGAGCACCCTGGCCTACGCCCTGGAGCGCAAGCTGTTCGACATGGGGCGTGCGGTCTATGTTCTCGACGGCCAGAACCTGCGTCATGATCTGAACAAAGGCCTGCCGCAGGATCGTGCCGGCCGTGCCGAGAACTGGCGTCGTGCAGCCCATGTGGCGCGTCAGTTCAACGAAGCCGGGCTGATCGCCCTGGCCGCGTTCGTGGCGCCGGATGCCGAAGGGCGTGAGCAGGCCAAGGTGCTGATCGGTGCCGAGCGGCTGATCACCGTCTACGTGCAGGCCTCGCCGCAGGCATGTGCCGAGCGTGATCCGCAGGGGCTGTATGCGGCAGCTGGCGACAACATCCCGGGCGAGTCTTTCCCGTACGATGTGCCGCTCGATGCCGACCTGGTCATCGACACCCAAAGCGTGTCGGTGGAGGACGGCGTCAAGCAGGTGCTGGCCGTACTGCGCGCTCGCGGCGCCATCTAAAACCTGTTTATGGCCAACTGCACTTCGGTGCAGCTGCGCTAGAAGCAGGTTTGCTGGCCATAAAAAATGCCCGCTCTCTCACGAGGCGGGCATTTTCATTTCAGCTCTGACGATCAGATGCCGTGACCACGGGCGCGCTCGCGCTCGTTGATCTCCATCTGTTCGCAGGTCAGGAAGCCTTTGCTTTCCACACGGTCAGCCGAGTTGAAGGCGACGTAGTAGGGCTGCTCCTTGCCATCCTTGTTGAGGATGTAGTTGTTGCAAGTACCGGGGGCGATGGTGCGGTTTACTTCCGAAGAGGGTGGGCCACCCAGTTCCAGCACGGTGGACTTGCTCATGTCCTTTTCCACCTGCTTGACCAGCGGTTCGTTGCGGAAGGTGAAATGGTCGACCGGATTCTCGGGCTTGCCGGCACAACCGGTCAGAACGGCCAGTACGCAGGCGGCACCCAGGCTTTGCTTGAACATGGTTAATTTCCCTTGTGATGAACCAGACCATTTTTCTGAGCCTGGGCCAGGGAATTAAGTTCGGCTTAAATCACCGCGGCTTGTGCAGGTCGTTTTCAGTGAGCTTGCCGGCCGCTGGTCTTATCGCTTGCAGGCGGACTGCTGCTGGCTGCTGTCGACGGCTTCGCCCAGAATGGGGGCCGGATGGCGGCTGGGCAATGCCAGTGCCTGGGCGCTGAGCAGGCTCAGCAGCAGGGTGATGGTCAGGGCTTTCATGGTGTACCTCGTCTCGCTATGTTCGGTGTTTCACGGAACCATGCTAGGGGCGAGGCAGTCAGGGATGAAGTCGAATGGCTCGATAGTGGCCATCGACCGTCATGATGCGTGTTGCGCGTGACCATCGACTCGGACAAGGACGCCCCAATGGAGACTGAAATGGGTCATCGTGCAGTTCCCCGTTATCCACTGGTGCTGGTGCCCGGCATGCTGGGTTTCGTCAGCTTGTTCGGTTTCGAATACTGGTACGGCATCACTACCGCGCTGCGTAACCAGGGCGTGGACGTGTATCCGGCGCGCCTGTCGCCGGTGCATGCAACCGAGCTGCGCGGCGAGCAGCTGATTTTGCAGATCGCCGAGGCGCGGCGGCGCAGCGGTGCGGAAAAGGTGCACCTGATCGGCCACAGCC
Source organism: Pseudomonas sp. PA27(2017) (assembly GCF_001945445.1). GTDB lineage: Bacteria > Pseudomonadota > Gammaproteobacteria > Pseudomonadales > Pseudomonadaceae > Aquipseudomonas. The sequence goes on along the minus strand of NZ_MSXW01000014.1, from coordinate 122,382 downwards.
AGGGTGCTCTGGTGTGTCGCTACGCTGCCGCACATCGGCCGGAATGGATTGCCTCGGTCACCTCGGTGGCAGGCCCCAACCAGGGCTCGGAGTTGGCCGATCACCTGGAACGCAAATACGCCACGAATGGCCTGAAAAGCCTGCTGCTGCGCATGGGCACCCATATGCTGGCGCGGCTGTTCACCTTGCTGGACAGCGGCGCGCGCGGCGCGACGATGCCCATCAACGCCATCGCTGCCCATCGCTCGCTGACCACCGAGGGCGTGGGCATCTTCAACCATCAGTACCCGCAGGGTTTACCCCCGACCTGGGGCGAAGACGGGCCCGAGGAGGTCAATGGCGTGCGCTATTACTCCTGGTCCGGCACCCTGCAGCCGGGCATCACCGACCAGGGTGGCAACCGACGTGATCCGTCGAACTGGTTCTGTCGCCGTTTCGCCCGCGCCTTCGTGCGTGAGGCCGGGCAATGCGACGGCATGGTCGGGCGGGTCAGCTCGCACCTGGGCAAGGTGATTCGCGACGACTACCCGCTCGATCACCTGGACATCGTCAACCAGCACTTCGGCCGGGTCGGCGAGGGTGTCGATCCGGTCAGCCTTTACATCGAACACCTGCGTCGGCTGCACGAGGCGGGTCTGTAACGCGACGCGACCTGGGTCGAACGAAGCGATATCCGGGAGGCTTTATTCCGCCTGAGCAGCCTTCAGCGCTTCGTAAGCTGGCGCCGCGTAAATGCCGATTTCTACTGCCAGCTCCAGCACTCGAGGCAGGTCGGTGGTGTAAACCAGCACGGCCTGCAACTCGTCATCCAGCGGTTCGCTGAAGTCGACCAGCGTGTAGCCCTGGGTTTCTTTCGACAGGCTGCCGAGCTGCACCTGGATGCGGTTCAGGGCCTTGAGCGGTTCGACTTTCTTCAACTGCTTGGCGGTCAGCACGAAGCTCACTTCGGGCCCGAACGACTCGGTGATCTGGCCGAACAGCGCTTCGTAGCTGTCGGCCTGGAACAGTACGGTCTCCGGCAGGTTGCCGACCACCATCCACTCGCCCAGGGGAATGGGGAAGCTGTCGTCGTAATTGATGTCCGAATTGGCCGCCAGGAAGGCGGCTGGGTCGACATAGGCCTGGGCCGCTTCGTCGGCGATGCGGCTGATTTCGTTCTGAGGCAGGCAGCCCGAGCTGATTTTGCCGATGAGTTCTTCGAGCTGGGCGCGCATGGCGATTTCCTGATGATCACGGTGGGTGCGCAAGGCTGCCCGTTAGCGGCGTTCAGCGCAACTGACTTTCCGCCAGGTTGCGGGTACGGGGAATGAGGCCGGCGTCCCAGTACCTGGCGCTCCACTGCAGCAGTTCTTCGGCGCAGGCGTCGGCCAGCTCGTCGGGCGCGGGCTGACCCAGGGCACGTAATGCGCGGATCAGCAGTGGCGTGGCCTGGTCGCCGGGCAAGGGCGGCGAGCGGTAGGACTTGCCGAGCTTGTGGCCGTCGGGCTGGATGATCAGCGGCACGTGCAGATAACGCGGCTGGGAGAAGCCGAGCAGCTCTTGCAGGTAAAGCTGGCGTGGCGTGGAGTCGAGCAGATCGGCGCCGCGTACCACGCTGTTGATGCCCTGCCAGGCATCGTCCAGCACCACGGCGAGCTGGTAGGCGTAGAGGCCGTCGCGGCGGCGGATCACGAAGTCGCCGACCTCGCGGCCCAGGTGCTGGCTGTACTCGCCCTGCACGCGATCGGTGAAGCGGTAGGTCAGCTCGGGGACGCGCAGGCGGATGGCTGCGTCATGGCGGGCGTGCCCGGCATTGCGGCAATGACCCGGATAGATGCCGCCGCTGCCCTCGAGTTGCTTGCGCGAACAGGTGCAGGCGTAGGCCAGGCCCTGGTCGAACAGGCGTTGCACCAGCGTTTCGTATTCGCCGTGGCGATCGCTCTGGCGCACCAGCTCGCCGTCCCAGTGCAGGCCATAGCGCTCCAGGGTCTGCAGGATGGCGGCCTGTGCACCAGGCACTTCCCGGGGCGGGTCGAGGTCTTCCATGCGCAGCAGCCAGCGGCCGCCAGCGGAGCGGGCATCGAGATAGGAGGCGAGGGCGGCGACCAGCGAGCCGAAGTGCAGGTAGCCACTGGGTGTGGGCGCGAAGCGACCGATATAGGCGGGTTTAGGCATGGCGGGACGTTTGTGCGGGGCGAAACGAAACGGGGCGCCTGAGCGCCCCGTCTGTGGATCGACTCAGGAGCCGACCTGTTTTTCCTTGATTTCCGCCAGGGTCTTGCAGTCGATGCACAGGGTGGCGGTAGGGCGCGCTTCCAGGCGACGAATGCCGATCTCGACACCGCAGGAGTCGCACCAGCCGTAGTCCTCGTCTTCGATCAGTTGCAGCGTCTCGTCGATCTTCTTGATCAGCTTGCGCTCGCGATCACGGGCGCGCAGCTCCAGGCTGAACTCTTCTTCCTGGCTGGCGCGGTCGGCTGGGTCGGGGAAGTTGGCCGCTTCGTCCTGCATGTGATGCACGGTACGGTCGACTTCCTGCATCAGCTCAAGCTTCCACTTGTTCAGGATACTGGTGAAGTGGGCGCGCATCGCCTCGCTCATGTACTCCTCGCCCTTGGTTTCCTTGTAGGGTTCGAAGCCACGAATCAATTGGCCGTTTGTTGCTTTTGCTTTGGTGGGCATGGATGACCGCCTCTCACTCTCTCTAATCCACTGCGCAGGGTATGTGTCCGTTGCCGTTTACAATAACGGCCCTGCGACTGCAAGCGGGCGAACTTACCAGATCGACTCAAGCCGCGCCACTCCCGGATGTCGCGGTTGTGCGTCTGGTTTCCAGCCGGCCCTGCCTGGGTTTCGTGGTGAGCCTGAGGAGCCACCCCGTGGCGGATGCCAAAGCCTGCAATCGCAATGTAAACACGTATTTCAGTGGCGCGTTGGCACGGTATGACACAGCGCCCCTGATAGAATTCCACCTTTATCGTTTCCCGGGGCATTCCCATGGCACAGCCTTACAGCGCCCGCAGCCGCGCGATCGAACCCTTTCACGTGATGGCCCTGCTGGCGCGCGCCAATCAGTTGCAGGCCGAGGGCCATGACGTCATTCACCTGGAGATCGGCGAGCCGGATTTCACCACCGCCGCGCCCATCGTGGCCGCCGGCCAGGCGGCGTTGGCTGCCGGCCATACCCGTTACACCGCAGCGCGCGGCTTGCCGGCATTGCGTGAGGCGATCGCCGGCTTCTACGCGCAACGCTATCGATTGAGCATAGACCCCCAGCGCGTTCTCATCACGCCGGGCGGCTCCGGTGCACTGCTGCTGGCAGCGAGCCTGTTGGTCGACCCCGGCAAGCACTGGCTACTGGCCGACCCGGGCTACCCTTGCAACCGGCATTTTCTGCGCCTGGTCGAAGGGGCGGCGCAGTTGGTGCCGGTCGGCCCCGAGCAGCGTTATCAGCTCACACCGGAAACGGTTGCCGAGCACTGGAATGCCGACAGCGTCGGCGCCTTGCTCGCCTCGCCGGCCAACCCGACGGGCACGCTGCTGAGCGCCGCCGAGCTCGCTGCCCTGTCCCAGGCGCTGAAAGTCCGTGGCGGGCATATGGTGGTCGACGAGATTTACCACGGCCTGACCTACGGCGTGGACGCCAGCAGCGTGCTGGAGGTGGATGACGAAGCCTTCGTGCTCAACAGCTTCTCCAAGTACTTCGGCATGACCGGTTGGCGTCTGGGCTGGCTGGTGGCGCCCGAGGCGGCGGTGGCGGACCTGGAGAAACTGGCGCAGAACCTCTACATCAGCGCCCCGAGCATGGCCCAGCATGCTGCGCTGGCCTGCTTCCAGCCAGAGTCGATGGCCATCTTCGAGGAACGCCGCGCCGCCTTTGCCCAGCGCCGCGACTTTCTGTTGCCAGCATTGCGCGAACTCGGCTTCGGCATTGCCGTCGAGCCCGAGGGAGCCTTCTATCTGTACGCCGACGTGAGCGCCTTTGGCGGCGATGCCTATGCCTTCTGCCAGCACTTCCTGGAAACCGAGCATGTGGCCTTCACGCCGGGATTGGACTTCGGTCGCCACCAGGCCGGCCACCATGTGCGTTTCGCCTACACCCAGAGCCTACCGCGTCTCGAAGAAGCCGTCGCGCGCATCGCCCGTGGCCTGAAGAGCTGGCAAGCCCATGCAGTTTGATCCGCCCCTCGAAGAGGCCCGGTTGCTGCGCCGCTACAAGCGCTTTCTCGCCGATATCGAGACCGCTGGCGGCGAGCTGCTGACCATCCACTGCCCGAACACCGGCTCGATGCTCAACTGCATGAGCGAAGGCTGTCGGGTATGGTTCAGCCGCTCCAACGACCCCAAACGCAAACTGCCCGGCACCTGGGAAGTCGGTGAAACGCCCCATGGCCGGCTGGCCTGCATCAATACCGCGCGGGCCAACGCGCTGGTCGAAGAGGCCCTGCGTGCCGGGCGAATCCCCGAGCTGGCCGGCTTCAGCGCGTTGCGCCGCGAGGTGCCCTACGGTGTGGAGCGCAGCCGGGTCGACTTCTGCCTCGAGTACCCGAGTGGCGTGGCCTTCGTCGAAGTGAAAAGCGTGACCCTGGGGTTTGCCGACAGCCGGGTCGCTGCCTTCCCGGATGCGCGCACCGAGCGTGGCGCCAAGCACCTGCGCGAGCTGGCTGCCCTGGCGCGCAGTGGCGTGCGCGCCGTGCAGCTGTATTGCGTGAACCTGTCGGGCATCGACGCCGTGCGCCCAGCCGAAGAAATCGATCCGGCCTATGCTGCTGCGCTGCGCGAGGCGGTGCGTGCGGGCGTTGAGGTGCTGGCCTATGGGGTGGATATTTCGCCTCAGGGGATCGAGGTGGTACGCCGTCTGAATGTGCTGCTGACTTGAGAGCGTTCCCGGGGATCGCTGCGCTCGACCCGGGCTACGGGGCGGCGTCGCTCTTGTAGCCTGGCGTTGAGCGAAGCGATACCCAGGGTTATTGGTGCTACAGATCGACCCAGATCCCTTCGCCATTCTCGCAGCTGTCGATAGGCCGCAGCGTTTGCCCCTCGCACGGCCCTGCCACGCACTCACCGGACTCGATCAGAAACAGCGCGCCATGCCGGGCGCACTGAATCAGGCTGGCGCTGGGGTCGAGAAACTGGTCGGCCTGCCATTCCAGCGGCACGCCCCGGTGCGGGCAACGGTTGCGGTACACGAACACCTCGCCGCCCTTGCGCACGGCGAGCAGCTGCATGCCTTCAACATCGAAGCCCCGGCTCTGAGCTTCCGGCAGCTCATCGGGGGCGCATAGACGGATCATCGAATTCTCCAGGCCAGGGCGGGTGATTATCCCGCATCGGCCTGGGGATGGAAGGGGCGCGCGTCCGTGCGCGAGGGGCTTTTGGGCTCAGATTTCCCAGATCACGTTGAAAGCCGCGTGGCGACCTGGCTGGGAGTAGCGGCCAAGGCTCGAGCTGTTCTCGGTGAGGCTGCGCACGTCGCCCCATTGCCAATATTGCTTGTCCGTCAGGTTGAACAGCCCGGCATTGACCGACACGCCAGCGCCGATGTTCCAGTACGCGCTCAGATCCAGCGTGCCGTAACCCGAGGGTTCGTATTGATTGGCGATCTGCGTCTGATCGACGCGCTTCTTGGCGGCCGCCAGCGTCCAGCTCAGTTCGCCGCCGTACTGCCCGCTCGGTGCATCGTAGCCGAGGCCGAACACCGCCTTGAGCGGGTCGATGCTGTTGATCGGCTGGCCGGATGCCTCATCCTTGCCGCGGGCGTAAGCGATGGCGCTGCGCAAATGGCTGCCAGCCGGCAGACCGAGGCGATCCAGGCGCAGTTCGCCACGCGCCTCGGCACCCCGAATGGTCACACGGTCGAGGTTCTGGTACTGGAACGTCATGCGGCCCGCGCCCGTTGGATCGTTGGGCAGCGTGACCTGCTCGATGAAGTCGTCGTAGTGGTTGTAGAAGAGCGCGATGCCAAAGGCGCCGGCGTCGTACTGACCGCGCAGGCCGATTTCGTAGCTTTCGCTGGTTTCCGGCTTGAGGCTGGGGTTGGCGATGGTCTGATAATTACGGGCGAAGTTGATGAACTCGCCAAAGATATCCACCGGGTTCGGTGCGCGAAAACCCGCTGCGTATTGGCCGTAAACACTATGGGCGTCATCGATGCGATAGGTGATACCGAGCTTGGGAGATAGCGCCTCGTCGCGATAATCAGCCGGGTTGCGGTTGATCGGCTGGCTGTTCAGGTAGTGAGGCGTAACCTCGGGCTTCATCTTGTAATGGTCGTAGCGCAGGCCGGGCAGCAGCGTCCAGCGGCCGATGTCGATGGTGTCCTGCACGAAGAAGGCGTATTCGGTCGAGGTGGGCTCGGGGAAGTCGCTGAGCGGGAAGCTTTCATCGCCGGGGATGGCCGGGACGGGCAAACCGGTGCTGGCGAATGCTTCGCGGCCCTTGCGCAGGTCGCTGCTTTCCAGGCGTTTGAAGTCGACGCCATAGATCAGGTGGTGGCTTGCTGCTCCGGTGTCGAAGGCTTTGTCGAGCTTGGCGTTGAACGCCCACAGGTCTTCCTGATAGGTCGAGTCGCGGCTGCGCTCACGCAGGCTGCCACCGCTGAACCGCTGCTGGAAAGTGCGCTGGCGAATCTGGCTTTCCTGATAACTCAATTGCCATTCGGCGCTGTCGCTGATGGCCGTATCCAGGGCGAAGCTGTGCTGCAGGCTGAGACGCTGGCGGTCGGTATTGTCGGTCGCGTCGGAGGTGCGAACGGTGGCCGTGGTGCTGTATTCGCTGAGCACCCGGGTATCGGCATCGTCTTCGTAGCGCTCATAGGTCAGTTGCAAGCGATCATTGTCGAGGTAATTCCAGCCGAGCTTGGCGAGCAGATTGTTGGCGGTGTAGTCCTGAGGGTTGGCTTCTTCCCGTGCTGCCCCGATTCCGCCGCGGCCACCGAAGGTGTCGAGCGCCTGGCCGTCACGTCGGCCCAGGTGCAGCAGGCCATCGACCTGGCCCTGGCGTGCGGCGAACGTGGCGCTGCGCGACCAGCTGTCGTCGGCACCATCGTAGCCGGTCTTGAGTCGTGCGTAGGCGTCATCACCCGCGTCGAGATAGTCGGCGGCATCCTTGGTCAGGAAGCTGACCGCGCCGCCAATCGCATCACTGCCATATAGCGAGCTGGCTGGGCCGCGAATGATCTCCACGCGCTTGAGCGTATCAGGGTCGACGTAGTTGCGCCGCGCGTCGAGGAACGGGCCGAAGGCGAATGCATCGGGCATCGGCACACCATCCACCTGAGTGAGGATGCGATTGCCGCCGATGCCGCGAATGGTGAAGCCTGCCAGGCCGAACCGACTACCCGTACCGCTGACCGACACCCCCGGCTCGTAACGAACCAGATCCCTGATGTTCTTCACGTTCTTGCGATCTACATCCCGCGCGCTGATGACCGACACCGTATTGGGGACGCTGTCGGTGCTCTGCTCGATGCGCGTTGCGCTGATCGTGGTTTTCTCCAACTGCAGGGATTGCGCGCCAGCAAATGCAGGACTGAACAACAAAAAGGCCAAGCAGGAGCGAAGTGGGAAGGGCGGGGTAGGCGACATGCGATTCTCCTGTCATGTCGAGAGGCGAAGGAAAAGGACGCCGCATTAGATGGTAGTGATTATCGTTTGTAAACAGGATTGACTGGCGGTTAAGATTATTTAATGTTTGCTGGGTTTTACTCTCCAACCCAGCCGTTTACCCTTCCGGTCTATGGTTTTTCCTCGCCTGTTCAGCGGGCCTTGCAAGGGAGTTGAAGTGATGAGCGATCAGTCCGTGGCCGGGGCAGGCCTGTATGCCGCCTGGCAGAGCCTGCGTGCCGAGCAGCCGCACCTGCGGGCCCGGGATGCGGCGGCGAAGCTGGGCGTCAGCGAGGCCGAGCTGACCGCCAGCCGCCTGGCTGTGGATACCGTGCGCCTGCGCCCTGACTGGGCAACGCTGCTGCCCGCGCTGGGCGAGCTTGGCCACGTGATGGCGCTGACCCGCAACGAATCCTGCGTGCATGAGCGCAAGGGCATTTACCGCGAGGTGACGATTGCCGGGAATGGTCAGATGGGCCTAGTGGTGTCGCCGGATATCGACCTGCGCCTGTTCCTCAGTGGTTGGGCCAGCGTCTTCGCCGTGGCCGAGCAGACGCCGCGCGGCGTGTTGCGCAGCGTCCAGGTGTTCGATCACCAGGGCACCGCGGTGCACAAGGTCTACCTTACCGAACACAGCGAGCTGGAAGCCTGGGAGCCGCTGCTCGCGCGTTTACGCGATGAGCAGCAAAGCAGCGAACTGGCGCTCAAACCGATGCCGACTCCTACGACTGTTCAGCCGGACGCCGCCATCGACGGCGACGCCTTGCGCGCCGGCTGGGCGGCACTGAAGGACACCCACCATTTCTTCGCCCTGCTGAAGAACCACGGCGCGGCACGCACCCAGGCGTTACGCCTGGCCGGCCGTGAATGGGCCGAACCGCTGGCGCCCGAGGCGCTTGCGGGGTTGTTCGAGCGCGCGGCAGCCGGCGACGTGCCGATCATGGTGTTCGTCGGCAACCGTCACTGCATCCAGATCCATACCGGGCCGGTGAGCAACCTGAAGTGGATGGACACCTGGTTCAACGTGCTCGACCCGCAGTTCAACCTGCACCTCAAGACCGGCGACATTCACGAGCTGTGGCGCGTACGCAAACCGAGCAGCGACGGCGTGATCACCAGTTGGGAGGCGTTCGATGCCAGCGGTGAGCTGATCGTGCAGGTGTTCGGCGCGCGCAAACCGGGCGTGCCGGAGCGCGAGGATTGGCGTCTTCTGGCCGAGCAGACACCCGCCCTGCCAGCCTGACGCTACACTGCCAGCCTCGGTCGCCCCTATATTCGGACGGCCGATACGAATCCGCTTCCGGAGTTGCTCCATGATCCGTCCCCTCGCTGCATTCACCCTGTTCGCCAGCCTGCTGGTGCCACTGGCGGCAAGCGCCGACAACCTGCCGCAACGCTGGGTCAGCGCCGGGGGCTCCCTGAGCGAGTGGGTGGTCGCGCTCGGCGGTGAGGCCAAACTGGTCGGCGTGGACACCACCAGCCAACACCCGGCTTCGTTGCAGAAGCTGCCCAGCGTCGGTTACCAGCGCCAACTGGCCGCCGAGGGCATTCTGGCCTTGCGCCCCGAGGTGCTGCTCGGTACCGAGGAGATGGGGCCGCCGCCGGTGCTGGCGCAACTGGCCGCCGCCGGCGTGAAGGTCGAGGCGCTGCCTGCCGATGCCGACCTGCAGGTGCTGCATGGCAATCTCATGCGCATTGGAGCGCTGCTGGACGATGAGGCGCGTGCCGAGAGCGTATTCGCCGCTTACCAGGCGCGCCTGAGCGAGCAGGCCGACTGGGTCGCCAAGGCCCAGGCGCAAAGCCCGGCGCCGACCGTTGTGCTGCTGCTCGGTCATGCCGGCAGCAGCCCCATGGCCGGCGGCAAGGATACGGCGGCGGCCTGGATGATCGAGCACGCTGGTGGCAAGAACCTGACCACTCACGAAGGCTACAAGGCGCTGTCCACCGAGGCGCTGCTGGCGCTGGACCCTGAAGTGGTGATCTTCGCCGACCGCCGCCTGGGCGGCGACGAGGCCCGCCAGGCGCTGCTCAAGCAGAACCCGGCCCTGGCCTCGACCAAGGCCGGCAAGCAAGGGCGCCTGGTGGCCATCGACCCGACCCTGCTGGTCGGTGGGCTCGGCCCGCGCATTCCCGCCGGCCTCGCCGAGCTTTCCGCCGCCTTCTACCCCGGGCGTACACCGCTGGCACCCGCCACCCCATGAAACCGGTGATTGCCCCGCGCTCACTGTTCGTCGCGCTGGGCCTGCTGTTGGCACTTGCCTTGTGGTTGTCACTGGCCCTTGGGCCGGTGAGCCTGCCACTGGGCGATACCCTGCGGGCTGCCCTGCGCCTGACCGGTTTACCATTGGCGGGCGATGGCCTGCAGCAGGCCGAGCTGATTCTTGGCCAGATCCGCATGCCGCGCACCCTGCTGGGCCTGGCGGTCGGCGCCGTGCTGGCGCTTTGTGGCGTGGCCATGCAGGGCCTGTTTCGCAACCCGTTGGCCGACCCCGGCCTGATCGGCGTTTCCAGCGGTGCGGCGCTCGGCGCGGCCATCGCCATCGTTGGGGGCGCCGCCATGGGCGGGATGCCGGAGCTGTTCGCGCCTTACCTGCTATCGCTGTGCGCCTTTCTCGGCGGGCTGGTGGTGACCGCGCTGGTCTATCGTCTGGGGCGCCGCAACGGGCAGACCAGCGTGACCACCATGCTGCTTGCCGGCATCGCCCTCAATGCCCTGGCGTTCGCCTGCATCGGTCTGTTCACCTACCTGGCCGACGATGCCACCTTGCGCACCCTGACCTTCTGGAACCTGGGCAGCCTCAACGGCGCCAGCTATGCCCGGCTGTGGCCGCTGCTGCTGGTCACCCTGGCGGCGGCGCTGTGGCTGCCGCGCCGCGCCCAGGCGCTGAATGCCTTGCTGCTCGGCGAGTCCGAGGCCCGCCACCTGGGCGTTGCGGTGGAGCGCCTCAAGCGCGAGCTGGTGCTCTGTACCGCGCTGGGCGTGGGTGCCGCCGTGGCTGCTGCGGGGATGATCGGTTTCATCGGCCTGGTGGTGCCGCACCTGGTGCGGCTGTTGGTCGGCCCCGATCACCGCGTGCTGCTGCCGGCCTCGGCGCTGGCAGGCGCCAGTTTGCTGCTGCTCGCTGACCTGTTCGCGCGGCTGATCCTATCGCCCGCCGAGCTGCCCATCGGCATCGTCACCGCATTGATCGGCGCGCCGTTCTTTCTCTACCTGCTGCTGCGAGGACGCACCTGATGCTCAGTGCCCGCAAGCTGTCGGTCCAGCGTGGCGACAAGACGGTGCTGGCCGATATCGACCTGCAACTGCAGCCTGGTGAAGTGCTGGGCGTGCTCGGCCCCAATGGCGCTGGCAAGAGCACCTTGCTGGGCGCCCTGTGCGGCGAGTTGAGCCCAGCAGCGGGTGAGGTCGTTCTGGATGATCGGTCGCTGCAGGACTGGCCGGGCACGGCACGCGCGCGGCGCCTGGCGGTGCTGCCGCAAAGCTCGTCGCTGAGCTTCGGTTTCGTGGTCGGCGATGTGGTGATGATGGGCCGCATGCCCCACGACACTGGCCGCGAGCGTGATGAACAGATCGTCTGCGAGGCGCTGCAGGCCGCCGATGCCGAGCACCTGGCCGAACGCAGCTATCTGCAGCTGTCCGGCGGCGAGCGTCAGCGTGTGCATCTGGCGCGGGTACTGGCGCAGCTGTGGCCGGGAGGTGCCGAGCAGACGCTGCTGCTCGACGAGCCGACCTCCATGCTCGACCCGTTGCATCAGCACACTACCCTGCAGGCCGTGCGCCGCTTCGCCGAACAGGGCGCCGCGGTGCTGGTCATCCTCCACGACCTGAATCTGGCGGCGCGTTATTGCGACCGCCTGCTGTTGCTCAACGACGGTCGTGCCCATGCCATCGGCCTGCCTGCCGAGGTGCTGCGTGCCGAGTCGCTGCACGCGGTGTTCGGCCTGGAAGTGCTGGTGCAGCGCCACCCCGAACGCGGGCACCCGCTGATCGTTGCCCGCTGAAGGAAGCCCGATGCGTACGCTGTTTTTCGCCCTGCTGTTGCTGCTCACTGCCTGCCAAAGCCAGCCCGTCCTGGCGCCCGTGCCCGCATGGCAAAGCCCAGAGGGGCGCGGGCACGCCGACCTGGGGCAGATCATCGACCTGCATAGCGGCGCACGGCTGACGCCCGAGCAACTCGTCGCTCACCTGGCAAAGGCGCCCCGGGTGCTGGTCGGCGAGCAGCATGACAACCCGGATCACCATGCCCTGCAGCTGTGGTTGCTGCGGGCCCTGGAGGCGCGGCGAGGGCAAGGCAGCCTGTTGCTAGAAATGCTCGCGAATAGCCAGCAGCCGCAGGTCGAAGATGTGAAGCAGCAATTGCGTGAAGGCCTGCAGATCGCCGATCTGCCCAATGCGCTGGAGTGGAGTAACGGTTGGCCGTGGGCGCTGTACGGCCCCATCGTGCGTCATGCACTGGTGCAGGATTACCCGCTGCGTGCCGCGAATCTCGACCGTGCCGAGATCATGACGATTTACCGCAAGCAACCGCTGCTGAGAGGGGAGGCCTCGACCGCGGCGGCCGTGCAGGAACCGCTGCTGGCGCAGATTCGCCAGTCCCATTGCGACAAGCTGCCGATCAGCCAGCTGCCAGCGATGCTCGCCGTGCAGCAGCAACGCGACCGGCGCATGGCCGAGCAACTGTTGAAAGCGCCGCAGCCGGCAATGCTGTTCGCTGGCGCCTTTCACGTGCGCCGCGACCTGGGAGTGCCGCTGCACCTGAGTGACCTGGGCGAGCCGGATGGCACCCAGGTGCTGATCCTTTCCGAAGTGGGTAAACCGGTGACCGCCGAGCAAGCGGATTACGTGTGGTACACCGCCGCCTTGCCGCCCGAGGATCATTGCGCACGATTTCGCTAGCGCAAGATCCCCGTAGGGCAGGTCAGGTGCCTGTCCCAGAGGCGAGGCGCTCCGGTTATCGGCGCCTCTCAGGCAGGATCAGAAACCTTCCAGCACGATCTTGCCCTTGGCCTTGCCGCTTTCCAGCAGGGCATGGGCGCGGCGCAGGTTTTCGGCATTGATGGTGCCGAAGTGCTCGCCCAGGGTGGTTTTCAGGGTGCCGGCATCCACCAGGTCGGCGACGCGATTGAGCAAGCGGTGTTGCTCGATCATGTCGGCGGTCTCGAACAGCGAGCGGGTGAACATCAGTTCCCAATGCAGGGAGATGCTCTTGCGCTTGAGCTTCATCACGTCCAGCGGCTGCAGCGGGTCGTCGATCAGCGCCAGGCGGCCTTGCGGGGCCAGGGCTTCGACGATGGCGTCATAGTGCTGGTCGGTCTGGGTCAGGCTTGCCACGTGGGTGACCTGGGCGATGCCGATCCGCGCCAGTTCTTCGTTCAGCGGCTTGCTGTGGTCGATCACATGATGGGCGCCCAGTTCGCGAACCCAGGCCTGGGTTTCCGGACGCGAGGCGGTGCCGATCACGGTCAGCCCGGTGAGCTGTCGGGCCAGTTGCACGAGGATCGAGCCGACGCCACCGGCGGCGCCGATGACCAATAGGCTCTGGCCCTGGTCGGCCGTGCCATCGGCGACCTGCAAGCGGTCGAACAGCAGTTCCCAGGCAGTGATGGCGGTCAGCGGCAGGGCAGCGGATTCGGCGAAGGGCAGGCTGCTTGGCTTGCGACCGACGATGCGCTCGTCGACCACGTGCAGCTCGCTGTTGGCTCCGGCACGGTTGATGGCGCCGGCGTAGGCGACTTCATCACCGACCTTGAACAGCGTCACCTCGCTGCCGACCGCCTTGACCACACCGGTGGCGTCCCAGCCCAGCACCTTGGGCTGGCCGGCGTCGGGGGCCACGTTACGGCGGATCTTGGTGTCCACCGGGTTCACGGAGATGGCTTTCACTTCGACGAGCAGGTCGCGCGGGCCGGGCGTCGGTGCGTCGAGCGTGACGTCCTGCAGAGCCTGCGGATTATCGATGGGCAGCGACTGGTGATAGGCAACGGCTTTCATGGGAGCGTCCTGTAGGGGCGTGGGATGGAGGGCAGCTTGCGCCAATCCATTGCCAGGAAAAACCATAGGCAGCTAGAGTCTCTTTCAATATTTTTTTGAAGATGATCGCCATGCTGCGTTTCGATGACCTGCAACTGTTCGTGCGCATTGCCGGGGAAGGCAGCCTGTCGGCGGCTGCGCGCCAGCTGGACATATCGCCCGCCGTGGCCAGCGCCGGCCTCAAGCGCCTGGAGCAGCAGTTGCAGGCGCGCCTTTTCGTACGCTCGACCCGTAGTTTGCGGCTGACCGCCGACGGCGAGGCCTTTCTGCTGCATGCCCGCCAAGCGCTGCAGAGCCTGGAGGCGGGGCGCCAACAACTGGCCGGCAGCAAGTCGGCGATCAGCGGGCCGCTGCAACTCGCGGCGCCCTCGGACTTCGGCCGCAACACGCTGCTGCCCTGGCTCGATACCTTCATGCAGACGCATCCCCAGGTGCAATTGCGCCTGCTGCTTGGCGACCGGGTCACCGATCTGTTTCGTGAGCCCGTCGACATCGCCCTGCGCTACGGCGAGCCGGAGGACTCGAGCCTGGTGGCGCTGCCAGTGGCGCCGGGCAACCGCCGGGTGCTGTGCGCCGCGCCAGCCTACCTGCAGCGCCTTGGCGAGCCGCGGCAGATCGCTGATCTGCGCCAGCACAACTGTCTGATCTATATGCTCGGCGGCCGTGCCTACGAGCGCTGGCGCTTTCACGACGGCGACCGGGCGCACAGCCTGCAGGTGGCGGGTGATCGCCTCAGCGACGATGCCGATGTGGTGCGGCGCTGGGCCGTGGCTGGCGCCGGGGTGGTCTATAAATCCTGGCTGGACGTGGCCGGCGACGTGCACGCCGGGCGCTTGCGCATCCTCTTGCCGGAGGTGCTTGGCGAGCCGACCCCGTTGAATCTGATCTGCACCCACCGCGAGCAGTTGAGCAAGCCGGTGCACCTGCTGCGCGAGTTCGTGCAGGCGCGTTGTAGCGAGTTGCTGGCGCAGGCGCCGTGGCGCCGTTAAGCTGCTGCGGCAATCTACCACAGCCCGTTTGCCGCCACTGCCCCTAAAATCGCCAGCCATGAACCTGTCCCGTTCCAACCGCTCGTTGCTCGCATGGGTGCTGTATTTCAGCGTCCTGTTCAGCGCGCTCGCCTGTGCGGTCAGTCATGGGCAGATGACCGGCCTGCAGCTCAGCGGCATGGATGGCGGCTACTGCGGCCTGGATGCCAGCGGCAGCATGGACATGGGCGGCGTGGATTCGGGCGTGCCGATGCCGTTCATGGGCTCGGTGTGTCCGTTGTGCTCCACCTTCGTGGCCCTGGCCCTGGCGGCCTTCTTCGGCCTGCTCGGCTTGCTGCCCCGGCAGCGCCCCGCCACCCCACGCCCCAGCGCCGAGCCCGGTGGGGCGGTCCGTTACCTGTGGCCCTCGGCCAACCCTCGCGCTTCGCCCCTGATCGCCTGAATCGCTGATTGTCGTTGCCTGCTGCGCTTGTCGCCGTGGGCAGTTCGCTCATGCATACGATCGGGCTTCACATGAAAAACGCGACACCGTCGTTCTATAACCTCGCCTGGCGCTGGCACTTCTATGCCGGGCTGTTCGTCATTCCATTCATGATCATGCTGTCGCTGACCGGCATCATCTACCTGTTCAAACCGCAGCTCGACGGGCTGATGTACGCCGACCTGCTGCAGGTCGAGGCCAGCGGCCAGCCGCTGACCGCCGACGAGATGCTCGCCCGCGTGCAGGCCGTTTACCCACAGGGCAGCATCGGCAAGTACCTGCCGCCGGCGGACGCCGACCACAGCGCGCAGTTCGTGGTGAAGGTCGGCGAACGCACCCGTAACGTGTTCGTCGACCCTTACGGGGGGGCGATCCTCGGTACCCAGGACGCCCACAACAACCTGCAGGCCCTGGCCCGCGCCGTGCACGCCGACCTGTTGATAGGCACGCCGGGCGATCGGCTGATCGAACTGGCGGCCGGCTGGGGCGTGGTACTGGTGGTTTCCGGGATCTATCTGTGGTGGCCGCGTGGGCGTGGCGCTGGTGTGCTATGGCCACGGCTGTCGGCTCGTGGCCGCTTGTTCTGGCGTGATCTGCATGCCGTCACCGGCTTCTGGGGCGCCTTGCTACTGCTGTTCATGCTGCTCACCGGCATGACCTGGACCGGCTTCTGGGGCAAGCAGTTCGCTGGTGCCTGGAACCAGTTTCCGGCCGCCATGTGGGATCAGGTGCCGACCTCCGACCGCCAGGCTGGTGAGCTCAATCAGAGCCACAGACAGACCGTGCCCTGGGCGCTGGAGAACACCCCGCTGCCCGAATCCGACCCCCATGCGGCGCACAATGGCGGCGCCACTCCGGCATCCACCGCCAACCCGACCGTGGGCCTGCAGCAAGTGGTGGACATCGCCAGCGAGCGAAACGTGCACCCAGGCTACAGCATCACCTTTCCGACCACGCCGACCGGCGTCTACACCATCGCGGTGTTCGCCGACGATCCGCGCAACGACGCCACCCTGCATATCGATCAATACAGCGCCGCGGTGCTGGCCGACGTACGTTGGGCCGACTACGGGCTGGCGGCGCGCGCGGTGGAAAGTGGCGTGATGCTGCACATGGGCAAGCTCTATGGCCTGCCACATCAACTGTTCATCTTCGCCGTGTGCCTGCTGGTTCTGCTCAGCTCGGTCAGTGGTCTGATCATGTGGTGGAAGCGTCGGCCCGCTGGTGGCCTGGGCGTGCCGCCGCTGCGCCATGACCTGCCGCGCTGGAAGGTCGGCGTGGCGATCATGATCGGCCTCGGTGTGCTGTTCCCCCTGGTCGGCGCCTCGCTGCTGGCGATTTGGGCGCTGGATCATCTGCTGCTGTCGCGCCTCACCAGTCGGCGCCTGGCCTGACCCAACCGGCGGCTGCCCGTGGCGGTCGCCCCGAATTCCATTGAAGGAGAAGCACCATGACACTAAAGAAACTCGCTCTGACCGCTGCATTGCTCGCCACCAGCCTGCTGGCCAACGCGCATGAATACGAAGTCGGCCAACTGCATATCGATCACCCCTGGTCGCGTGAAATGCCGCCGGTGGCGCCGACCGCCGCCGCTTATTTCGTGGTGCACAACAAGGGCGATGCCGATGACCGCCTGCTCACCGTCGAGACACCCGTGGCCGGCAAGGCGGAGATTCACGAGCATGCCCACGTAGGCGGCATGATGAAAATGCAGCAGGTGCAGAACGTGGTGATTCCCGCCGGCGGCGAAGTGAAATTCGCGCCCATGGGCTATCACGTGATGCTGTTCAACCTGAAGCAGCAGGCCCAGGCCGGTGACCGCTTCCCGCTGACCCTGACCTTCGAGAAGGCCGGGCCGGTGACGGTCGAGGTGGCGGTGCAGAAGGATGAGCCAGCGGCGGAAGGTGGGCATGAGCACAAGGGGCATTGATGGAAGCCTGCCCCGCCTGCAGTTGAGCGAGGCGATACCCAGGAATTGGCTGCCCCGGTATCGCTTCGCTCAACGCCGGGCTACCGGCGCTTCAAACTAGCCTGGCATCCAGGCTGTTCTGCGCCAAGCGCTTGGCCTGCGCTTCGCTCATGCCCAGGCCTTCGTGCAGGGCCATGAAGTTTTCGGTGACGTAGCCGCCGAAATAGGCCGGGTCGTCGGAGTTGACGGTGACCTTCACGCCGCGCTCGAGCATGTCGAGGATGTTGTGCTGGCCCATGTGCTCGAACACGCACAGCTTGGTGTTGGACAGCGGGCAGACGGTCAGCGGAATCTGCTCGTCGATGATGCGTTGCATCAGCCGCTCGTCCTCGCTGGCACGTACGCCATGGTCGATGCGCACGATCTTCAGCAGATCCAGGGCTTCCCAGATGTACTCGGGCGGGCCTTCCTCGCCGGCATGGGCCACGGCGTGCAGGCCTTCGCTGCGGGCCTTGGCGAACACACGCTCGAACAGGCGTGGCGGAAACCCCTTCTCCGAGCTGTCGAGGCCAACGCCGATAAAAGCATCGCGGAACGGCATGGCCTGCTCCAGGGTCTGGAAGGCCTGCTCTTCGGGCAGGTGGCGCAGGAACGCGAGGATCAGGCCGTGGCTGATGCCCAGCTGCTTCTCGCCATCGACCAGCGCGCCCTTGATGCCGCGCATCACCACGTCGAAGGGAATGCCGCGGTCGGTGTGGGTCTGCGGGTCGAAGAACGGCTCGACGTGTACCACGTTCTGCGCCTTGCACTTGAGCAGGTAGGCCCAGGTCAGGTCGTAGAAGTCCTGCTCGGTGCGCAGCACATCGGCGCCGCGGTAATACAGGTCGAGGAATTCCTGCAGGTTGTTGAAGGCGTAAGCCGCGCGTAGCGCCTCGACATCGCTCCAGGGCAGGGCGATGCGGTTGCGCTCAGCCAGGGCGAACAGCAGCTCGGGCTCGAGGGAGCCTTCGAGATGCAGGTGCAGTTCGGCCTTGGGCAGGGCGTTGAGCCAGTCGTACATGGGTAAATCTCGTTCAGTAAAAGCGTGGCCGCGAAGTTTACCCCTATGCGCCCGGCCGTGCGGCATCCGAGGGCATCAACGGTAAGTGACTGGAATTATTTACGGGATGTTGCAGTCGGAGCAGGATCGCGCTTATCGCCCTGAAAGGAATCATTCATGTTGAATGCCATCAAGCAGGAATACTGGTTGCTGCTGGCCGTGCTCGCCGCCCTGATCGCCCTGCCGATGGAGCATGCGTTACTCGGCCATGGCCAGGCCATCGCGCTGGCCGGTGCCGTCGCGCTGATCGCCGCCATCGTCTGCGCATCGCTGCGCGTCGCCCACCATGCCGAGCAACTGGCCGAGCGGGTCGGCGACCCTTACGGCACCATGATTCTCACTCTGTCGGCGGTGCTGGTCGAGGTGGTGATCCTGGCGATCATGATGAGCAACCAGGCGTCACCGACCCTGGTGCGTGACACCATCTATTCGGCGGTGATGCTCGACATCAACGGCATTCTCGGCCTGGCCGCGCTGATGGGCGGCATCAAACATGGCGAGCAGCCGTACAACGATGACTCGGCACGTAGCTACAGCGTGATGATCCTCACGGCCATGGGCATTTCCATGGTGGTGCCCGAGTTCATTCCCGAGTCGGACTGGAAGGCGTATTCGATGTTCACCATCGGCGCCATGCTGGTGCTCTACGCAGTGTTCCTGCGCATGCAGGTCGGCCCGCACAGCTATTTCTTCAGCTACAGCTACCCGGAGAAGAAGCACCGTGGCGGTGAAGGGCACGGCGACGACGAGTCTCAGGTCAACGTGGCCTGGTCGATCGGCGTGCTGGTGTTCGGGGTAATCGTCATCGGCGTGCTCGCCGAGGTGATGTCCCTGGCGCTGGATGTCGGCCTGGAAGGTACCGGCGCGCCGCCCGTGCTGACCGCCATCGTGGTGGCCGGCATTTCCGCGGCGCCGGAGATCCTCACCGCCCTGCGGGCGGCGCTGGCGAACCGTATGCAGTCGGTGGTCAACATCGCTCTGGGTGCGTCGCTGTCGACGGTGATTCTCACTGTACCGGTGATGGAAGCCATGGCGTTGTACAGTGGGCAGCCGTTCCAGATGGCCATGACCCCTGTGCAGACGGTAATGGTGTTCATCACCCTGATCGTCTGCGCCATCAACCTCAACGACGGCGAAACCAATGCCATCGAGGGCATGACTCACTTCGTGCTGTTTGCCACCTTCATCATGTTGGCGATGCTGGGGCTTTAGCGGGCCAAGAAAACTACCTGCGTTGCCATCGCTGCGTTAAAAGCAGACTGGGTCGCCAGCCCGGTCGAAATGCTCATGTACAAAAGTACACTCCGCTTTCTCGCCTGCTTTTGCCTTGCGCTGGCTGCCTCGCCTACGTTTTCAAACTCCAGCAATAACTAGCGCTTACCAGGCGATCTTCTGGCCCTGGTAGTCGACGAAGTGATGGCCGCCCTGGCCGGCGAAGCGCTCGACCTGGGCGATCAGCCCGCGGCAACTGTCGGCGACTTCGACCATGGCGTTCTCGCCGCCCATGTCGGTCTTCACCCAGCCCGGATGCATCGACAGTACGGTCGGGCGCGGCTCCGGCAATTCGCAGACGAAGCTGTTGGTCAGCGAGTTCAGCGCTGCCTTGCTGGCCTTGTACAGCGCCAGGTTGTTGCCCTCCGGGTTGGCCACGCTACCCAGCCCCGAGCTCATGAACGCCAGCACGCCGGTCTGCGGGCGCAGTTGGCCGACCAGGCGCGTGGCCAGGCGGATCGGCGCCGTGACGTTTGTCATGAACAGTTGGCCGAGCTCCTCGGCTGTGGCCCGTGCAGCCGACTGGTGACTGGGGCCCAGAACGCCAGCATTGACGAACAGCAGGTCGAAGACCTGGCCCTGCAGGCGTTGCACCAGGGCATCCAGCGCAGCGCCGTCATCGATATCCAGTGATTCGATCTGCACACCGCTCAATGCCAGCAGTTCGGTGGCACGCGCCGGGCTGCGCACGGTAGCGGTCACCTGCCAGCCATCGGCGTGCAACTGACGTACCAGGCCCAGGCCGATGCCGCGTGAGGCGCCGATGATCAAGGCAGTTTTGTTCGAAGGCATGACGAAGCTCCGCTAATTGGCAAGGCCCATCAGCTTAGCAAGGGCGCGCAACTGTTACCTCGGATTACTACATATTCACTGACAAATCATGGACTTAGCGACGCCGATCATAAAGGTTCGTGAAAGGTTGGCTTTCTAGAGTCCGCGCCTCCTGTCGTGCGAGTGGCGACTGAACAAGAAAAAGAGGAGAAATCGGTTTGTTGACCCTGATTGGCCTGTTGACCATCGTTTGCCTGGTGGCCCTGTTGCTCAGCGGGCGCATGTCGCCCGTATTGCCCCTGATCATGGTGCCGCTGCTGGGCGCCTTCTGCGCCGGTTTCGGCCCGGCGGAAATCTCGGTGTTCTTCAACGATGGGGTCGGCCGGGTCATCAGCATCGCCACCATGTTCATCTTCGCCATCACCTTTTTCGGCGTGATGCAGGACACCGGCTTGTTCCGGCCGATCATCGGCTTCATGGTGCGGCTGACCCGCGGCAACGTGATCGCCGTGGCAGTGGCTACCGCGATCATCGGTATGCTCGCCCACCTGGACGGCGCCGGTGCGACCACCTTTCTGCTGACCATCCCGGCACTGCTGCCGCTCTACAAGCAATTGCGCATGAGCCCGTACCTGATGTTGATGCTGCTGGCCATCGGCGCCGGCATTCTCAACATGGTGCCCTGGGCCGGCCCGCTCGGCCGTTCGGCGGCGGTGACGGGCATCGATGTCACCGAACTTTGGCGACCGCTGATCGCCGTGCAGGGTGTCGGCGTGGTGCTGCTGGTGGCGATGGCGGCCTTGCTGGGCTGGCGTGAGCAGCGCCGCATCGCGCGCACCGGTGGCACCGTGATCGAGGATGGCGAGAGCGATCATATCGGCAACCCGGGTGAGCTCAGCGATGAGGAGCGGGCGCTCGAACGGCCCGGGCGCATGTGGATCAATGCCAGCCTGTTCCTGGCGGTGCTGGTCTCGCTGTTCACCGGCATCCTGCCAGCGGGCTATGTGTTCATGATCGGCCTGAGCCTGGCCATGTTGATCAACTACCCGGACGGCAAGTTGCAGATGAAACGTCTGGCAGTGCATTCGCCGGCAGCGCTGAGCATGGGCATGATCATCCTGGCCGCCGGCTCGATGCTCGGCATTCTCTCAGGCACCGGCATGCTCACCTCCATCGCCCAGGATCTGGTCAAGGTGCTGCCCGAACCGATGGTCGGCCAGCTGCACATCATTCTGGGCTTCTTCGGTCTGCCGATGGAGTTCCTGCTGAGCACCGATGCGTACTACTTCGGCCTGCTGCCGGTGGTGCTGGAGGTGGTCGAAAGCCACGGCGTGGAGGCGGCCAGCGTGGTCTACGCGCTGATGATCGGCAACATCATCGGCACCTTCATCAGCCCGTTCTCGCCGGCCCTGTGGCTGGCGCTGGGCCTGGCCCGTCTGGAGATGGGCCAGCACATCCGTTACTCATTCTGGTGGATGTGGCTGTTTTCGCTGCTGATGCTCGGCGTTGCGGCGCTACTTGGGCTGTTCTGAACCGAAAAGGCGCCGTGAGTACGGCGCCTTTTCGTTATCAGCGTCCCAGTCGGCGCAGCTCGTCGGACTCGACGATGCGCAACCCTTCGCCGTCTTCCAGCGCCAGGCGCCATAGCGCACGGGCCAGGGCGGTCACGTCGATGGCGCGATGCTTGCCCGGCAGCCAGCGCAAAAAGGGCGCGGCCAGCCGCTCGCCAAGGCGGAACTCGTTGCGCGGGCCGAGCAGCAGGGAAGGGCGGGCGATGGTCAGTTGTGGCCAACCCTGAGCCTTGAGTGCCTCTTCGGTCTGCCCCTTGGTGCGGTTGTAGAACACCGACGAGCCCGGATCGGCACCGATGGCGCTGACCACCAGCAGATGGCGGGCGCCCAGTTCCCGGGCGCGGGCGGCGAAGGCCAGCACCAGGTCGTGATCGACGGCGCGAAAGGCGTCCTGGGACCCGGCCTGCTTGATGGTGCTGCCCAGGCAGCAGAAGGCGGTGTGTACCGGGCCGTCGAGCACGGGCAGCAGATCGAGCAACTCGCCGACCGGATTTTCCAGATGAGGGTGTTCGGCCAGCGGCTTGCGACTCGGGGCCAGCACGCGCTCGACGGTGGGTTCGTTGAGCAGGCGATCCAGCAGGTGTTCACCGGTCATGCCCGAAGCGCCTGCCAGAAGAATGTGCTGGGGAGTCAAATACATTGTCGATCCTCGACCGCTATTCATTATCAGGCCGTTGAAAAACTACCTGCGTTGCCATCGCTGCGTTAAAAACAGCCTCAAAATGCTCATTTACAGCATGTAGACTGCGCTTTTTCGGCTGTTTTTGCCTTGCACTGGCTGCCTCGCCTACGTTTTTCAGCAGCCTGTGATGGAGTTTAGAGGGCAATCGCCGATTTATCGTTCAAGGCGCTTCGCTGTGTGCCTGGCGCAGCGCATCCCAGTGCTGGAGCACTGCGGCAGGCGCCCAGATCTGCGGTTCGGACGGCTCGAAGCCATCGGCCTGCTCGCGCTCGGCTACTGCCGCGCGGGCCAGCTCGAAAGCCTCTTGCAAGTCGTCGGTCTGTTGCAGCGCTTCGGCGAACAGGGCGCGGCCGAAGTAGGTGAAGTCGGCCTCCTCGGAGCAGCCGAATGACACTCGGTCGGCGCGCGCGGCGGTCATCAGCAGGGTCTTTTCGTTTTTCAGCGCAGCAATGAAACCGCCGGAGTAGCAGGCGGAGATCACCACCACCTTGTCGCGCTCGGCCAGCGGTTCGAGCAGGCTGGCCAGTTCGTCGGCGGGCAGGTCGGCGAGCTGCAGGCGCGGCTGGTTCAGGTTCAGCTCGTGAGTGCGCGAGCCGTGGCTGGTCAGGTAGATGAACACCAGGTCTTCCGGCCCCGTGCGTTCGGCAACGGCCTGTACCGCGCGGCGCAAGTTCTCGCGGGTCGCCAGGGGGCGATCGGCCAGGTGGTCACGATGGTTGGCCAGGGTGATGCGGCCGTGGGCTGCGAAGCGCTCGGCCAGCAGGTCCGCCACGTAATCGGCTTCGCGCAGGAACACGCTCTGCTTGCCGTCTCCGGCCAGGGTCAGGGCATAGAGTTCGCCACGTGGCGTCGAGGTCGGCAGTGCGGCAATGGCCTGGTCGAGCAAATCGCCTTGTTTCAGCAGGCCGATTTCCAGCGGATCAGGCAACGCCAGGCCGTTTTCGTCGCGTACCCGAAGGCCGCGGCGCCAGGTGCCTTGCTGCCGGGTACCGTCAACACCGACCAGCGTGCCCTGGCCATTGAACTGGCCATTGGCAAACTGACCGTCGTAGCGGCCGCCGTCGGCTTGCTGCAGATGGCCTTCGCCCTGGTAGCGCCAGTCGCGAAATTGCCCCGTATAGCGGCTGCCATCGGTGCCGCGGTATTCGCCCTTACCGTTGAGCGCGCCTTCTGTAAAGGTACCGCTCCAGACGTCGCCGGCCGCGTTCTGATAGCGGCCTTTTCCGTGGAACAGGCTGTCCTTGAATTCGCCGTCGTAGCTGTCGCCGTCACTGCCGCGGTAGCTGCCGGCACCCTTGAGCTGGCCGCCAGCGAAGTGCCCGGAAAGCTGGTTGCCGAGTTCGTCCTCGCGCAGGCCCTGACCGTCTGGCAAACCCTTGGTGAAGAGCCCCTGGAAGCGGCTGCCGTCAGCCTGTTCGAGAATGCCGAAGCCGTGGAAGCGGCCTGCGTGGAACTGCCCGCGGTAGGTTTGCCCGGCTTCCTCCAGCACGCCTTCGCCGCTGAACCGGCCCTGGCGGAAGCCGCCACTGTAGCGGCTGCCATCGGCTTTGCTCAGCGTGCCCTGGCCATCGTAACGGCCGGCGGCGAATTCACCGACGTAATGCTCGCCGTCAGCGCTCTGCCACTCCCCGGCGCCTTGGCGTTGGCCATCGACGAAATGGCCGACATAACGGCTGCCATCGGGATAGTCCAGGCGGCCTTCGCCCTGCAGCAGGCCTTCGATCACCTCGCCGTGGTAGCGCGAACCGTCGGGCAGGATCGCGTCGGGAGGAAGCAGTTGAGTGCTCGGGCCGCAGGCCGTGAGGGCGAGGGTCAGGGCCAAAGGCGCGAGGCGAAACATGCAGTACATCCCTGTCGGATAAGCGTTGCCGGCAGTATGCCGCAAACCGCCTGGCGACGCGCATCCATGCTGATCAGGCTGCTGGAGCGGGATCTGCCCCTGTTAAGCGGCCTGCATTCGCGGCCTATAATGCCGCCTTGTTGACGGGCCGCGCTCGTCGAGTTTGCGGGGAATAATCATGCTGCTTCGTGGCCTGTTCTGGCTGGTGCTGTGTCAATTGCTCGGCACGGCGATCAATGCGCTGTTTCTGCCGATGCTGCCGGGGCCGATTCTCGGCATGCTGCTTTTGGTGGTGTTCCTGCTTTGTCGGGGCCAGGTCGACGAACCGATCCAGCAGGCGGCCAGCGGCCTGCTCAAGTACCTGCCGCTGCTGCTGGTGCCGCCAGCGGTGGGGGTGATGGCTTATGCCGAGGCCATCGCTGCCGACTTCTGGGCGGTGATCGGCGCGCTGGTGCTGTCGCTGATCCTGTCCCTGGTGTTCGCCGGCTGGATGATGCAGAAGCTGATCGAGCGCCAGGCGCGCCGCCGGGAGCTGCCATGATGCTCGACTGGCACGGCGCCTGGATGGCCGTCACCCATCACCCGCTGTTCGGCGCGGGCGTCACCCTGGGCGCCTATCAGTTGGCGATTGCCGTTTACGAGAAGACTCGCCTGGTATTTCTGCAGCCGGTGCTGGTGTCCACCATGCTCGTGATCGCCATCCTGCTGCTGTGCGGCCTGACCTTTGCCGAATACAAGATCAGCGCCGATGCGCTGACCATTTTCCTCGGTCCCGCCACCGTCGCGCTGGCGGTGCCGCTGTATCTCAACCTGCGGCGCATCCGCCAGGTGTTCTGGCCCACGGTGCTCACCCTGCTGGTTGCGGGCGTGGTCGCCACCGTGCTCGGCGTCGCCCTGGCCTGGATGTTGGGCGCCGAGCACAACATGCTGATGAGCATGGCGCCCAAGTCCGTCACCTCGCCGATCGCCATGCTGGTGGCCAGCCAGATCGGTGGCCTGGCGGCGCTGGCGGCGGTGTTCGTGATGATCACCGGGGTGCTGGGCGCAATCATCGGGCCGTCGTTGCTGCGCATGTGTGGTGTGCGCAATCATGCCGCCATGGGCATGGCGCTGGGCATGACCGCCCATGCGGTCGGCACCTCCCGGGCCATGCAGGAGAGTGAGGAGTGCGGCGCCTTCGCCGCGCTGGCCATGAGCCTCATGGGTGTGTTCACGGCGATCCTGCTGCCGCTCGCCATCGTCTTCCTGAATTGAGAGTTGCAATGACCTTACCTCTGTTTCCGCTGCACACCGTCCTGTTTCCCGGCTGCACGCTTGATCTGCAGATATTCGAGGCGCGCTATCTGGACATGATCAGCCGCTGCATGAAACAGGGTGAAGGCTTTGGCGTGGTGTGCATCGTCGAAGGCGCCGAGGTCGGTGAGGCCGCCGAGCGCGTCGCGCAGATCGGCTGCGAAGCGCGAATCACCGATTTTCAGCAGCGCCCCAACGGGCTGCTGGGCATTCGTGTGCAGGGCGGGCGGCGCTTTCGGGTCAAGCAGGCCCAGGTGCTGCCGGACAAGCTGACCCTGGCTCAGATCGAGTGGCTGGACGAGCAGCCCGAGCTGCCGCTGGGCGAAGACCAGGCCGACTTGCTGGCGCTGCTCGGCGCCCTGGCCGAGCATCCGATGGTCGCCAGCCTGGACATGGGCGGCGGCGCCGACAGCCAGGCCGAGCTGGCCGACAAGCTCGGCTATCTATTGCCGTTCAGCGCCGAGCAGAAAGTCGCCTTGCTCGCCGAGCCCGATGCCACCCAGCGCCTGGAGATGCTCCAGGCCTGGGTGGAAGAGCTGCAGGGCGACGGCGCTGCTCAATAGCGATAGATTTCCACGCCTTCGGACATACGCAGCAGCGCCATGCTCGTCAGCAGCAGCGCGCAGCCCGGCACGATCATCCACCAGACCCTGGCCGGCAGCGGTGGCAGCGAGGCGAAGCGCTGCATCAGCGCCAGGCTCAGCGCGCACAGGCTGCTGGCCAGCAGGGCGCCGGCGATGATGTCGCTCGGCCAGTGCACGCCCAGGTAGACGCGCGACAGGGCGATGAACAGAGCCGGCAGGCAGGCCAGTAATATCCAGGTCAGGCGCAGGCGGGCCGGTTGGCCGCGGCCGGCCAGGATGGCGACGGTAAGAAAGAAGGCGAAGGCCGCCGAGCTGTGCCCGCTGGGAAAACTGTAGGTATGCAGCGGCTCGAGCAGAACCTCGGGGCGCGCCCGCTCGAAGAAGTTCTTGAGCATGCCGTTGGCCAGCGCAGTGCTGAGCATGGCACCGCCGGCGAACAGCAGCGCCTGCCATTTGCGGGTGATCAGCAGCAGGATGCACAGCAGCGCGGCGACCGCCAATTGCACGTCGAAGTCGCCGAAGTGGGTGATCATCACGGCAATGTGGTCGAAGCGCGGATTGCGTTGTTCCTGGATCAGCGTCATCAGGCCCTGGTCGAGGGCGATCAGATGTGGCCAGCCGATGAACAGGGCGACCAGCAGGATGGTGCCCAGCCCGGCGGCGATCACGCTGGCCTGGCGCTGTTCGCGAAGGCTGCTCTGAACCGTCAGCACCAGCAACAAGGCAAGGCCACCGGCCACCACCGCGGCCTGTGGCCAGAAACCCTCCGGTAGCGGCAGGCGCAAGGCAGCGCCTGCGGCCCATCCCGGCAGCAGGTAGGCGACCGACCAGCCGGCGGCGGCCAGCATGCTGACGGCGATGAAGCGGCCGAGCGGCATGCTCAGCATGCCGGCGACCATCGGCAGCATCGGGCGCAGCGGGCCGATGTAGCGGCCCAGCAGCAGGCTGGCGACGCCATAGCGTTCGAAATAGGTTTCCGCGCCGCTCAGCCACTGCGGGTGGCTGCGCAAACCCGGCAAGCGGCGGATGTCCTGGTGGAAGTAGCGCCCCAGGGCATAGGAGATGGCATCGCCGAGCAGGCCGCCGAAGTAGGCCAGCGCCAGGGTTTCCCACAGGCTCAGGGCGCCGTTGCCGGCCATCACGCCGACGGCGAACAGCAGCACGGTGCCGGGAACGATGATGCCGGCGATGGCCAGGCATTCGATGCAGGCGATCACGAAGATCGCCAGGCCCAGCCATTGCGGGTTGGCCGCCAGCCAGGTAGTCAGACTATCGAGCCATTGGCCCATGGATGGACACCTTCATAGAGGAGAAATCGAGGCTTCGACCTGCCCAGCTGAAAAGCGGTTCCTTTGGCGGGCGAACGCGGCCAGGCGGCGACAGCGGCCGATCATAGCAACGCGCCAGGCGATTGAAAGGGCGTTCGAACGCTCGGTTACAAGCCTTTGATGACCATCTGCCAGGCACCGCTGTGCGCGGGGCGGCATGACCGCTATAATCAGCAACTTTTTCCAACTGCCGACCTGAGTTGCCATGACCGAGTCCGTGCTTGACTACATGACCCGCCTGGGCCGCGCTGCCCGCCAGGCTTCGCGCGTGCTCGCGCGGGCCAGCACCGCGCAGAAGAACCAGGCCCTGCAGGCCGCCGCCGCCGCCCTCGATGCCGCGCGTGGCGAGCTGGCTGCCGCCAATGAGCTGGACGTTGCCGCTGCCCGCGCCAACGGGCTGGAGCCGGCCATGGTCGACCGCCTGGCGCTGACCCCGAAGGTCATCGACAGCATGATCGAAGGCCTGCGTCAGGTCGCCACGCTGCCGGACCCGATCGGCGAGATCCAGGGCATGCGCTATCTGCCGTCCGGCATCCAGGTCGGCAAGATGCGCGTACCGCTGGGCGTGATCGGCATCATCTACGAGTCGCGGCCAAACGTGACCATCGATGCCGCCAGCCTGTGCCTGAAGTCCGGCAACGCCACCATCCTGCGCGGCGGCTCGGAAGCGATTCATTCCAATCAGGCCATCGCCCGTTGCATCCAGGCCGGCTTGGCCGAGGCCGGCCTGCCGGCCAGTGCGGTGCAAGTGGTGGAAACCACCGATCGCGCGGCCGTGGGTGCGCTGATCACCATGCCCGAATTCGTCGACGTCATCGTGCCGCGGGGCGGCAAGGGGCTGATCGAGCGCATCAGCCGCGACGCCAAGGTGCCGGTGATCAAGCATCTCGACGGTGTTTGCCACGTTTACGTGGATATCGCCGCCGATCTCGACAAGGCCATCCGCGTTTGCGACAACTCGAAAACCCAGCGGTACTCGCCATGCAATGCCATGGAAACCCTGCTGGTGCACGCCGATATCGCCGCCCGCGTGCTGCCGCCACTGGCCGCCATCTACCGCGACAAGGGCGTCGAGCTGCGCGGAGACGCGCAGACGCGTGCGCTGCTCGGTGATGACGTGCTGGAGGCCAGCGAAGACGACTGGTACGCCGAGTACAACGCGCCGATTCTGGCGATCCGTGTGGTGGACTCGCTGGACGCCGCCATCGAGCACATCAACACCTACGGCTCGCAGCACACCGACGCGATCATCACCGAGAACTTCAGCGATGCGCGGCGCTTCCTCACCGAAGTGGATTCCAGCTCGGTGATGGTCAATGCTTCAACGCGCTTCGCCGATGGCTTCGAGTATGGACTGGGTGCGGAGATCGGCATTTCCACCGACAAGCTGCATGCCCGCGGCCCGGTCGGCCTGGAAGGGCTGACCAGCGAGAAATACGTTGTATTCGGCGACGGGCACGTGCGCACCTGATGGCCGATCCCAGGCGCATCGGGCTGCTCGGCGGTACGTTCGACCCGGTGCATATCGGCCACTTGCGCGGTGCGCTGGAGGTGGCCGAGTTCATGGCACTGGACGAGTTGCGGCTGATCCCCAGTGCGCGGCCGCCACACCGTGAAACCCCGCAGGTCGGGGCGCAGGATCGCCTGGCGATGGTCGAGCAGGCGGTGGCAGGGCTCTCGCCGCTGCAGGTGGATGATCGCGAGCTCAAACGCGACAAGCCGTCGTACAGCATCGATACCCTGGAGTCGCTGCGTGCTGAGCTGGCTGCGGACGACCAGTTGTTTCTGATTCTGGGCTGGGATGCCTTTTGCGGTTTGCCAGCCTGGCATCGTTGGACCGAGCTGCTGCAGCACTGCCACATTCTGGTACTGCAGCGCCCGGATGCTGACAGCGAGGCGAGCGAGCCGCTGCGCGACCTGGTAGCCGCGCGCAACGTGGCAGACCCGCTGGCGCTGAGAGGCCCGGCAGGGCAGATTTCTTTCATCTGGCAGACGCCCCTGGCGGTGTCTGCCACCCAGATTCGTTCGCTACTGGCGAACGGCCGCTCGGTGCGCTTTCTGGTGCCCGATGCGGTTCTGGCTTATATCAACGCCCATGGACTGTACCGTGGGTGAATCGAACACGAGGCAAACGAGCACGTTATGACGGACAAAACCATGCACAGTGAAGACCTGGTCAAAGTGGCCATCGCAGCACTGGAAGAAATCAAGGCCCAGGACATCACCACCATCGACGTGCGTGAGAAGACCAGCATCACCGACTACATGGTGATCGCCAGCGGTACCTCCAGCCGTCACGTCAAGTCGCTGGTCGACAACGTGCTGGAAAAGACCAAGGAACAGGGCGTGCGCCCGATTGGCAGCGAAGGCCTGGACAGCGGCGAGTGGGCCCTGCTCGACCTGGGCGACATCGTCGTTCACGTGATGCTGCCGACCACCCGCCAGTTCTACGACCTGGAGCGTCTGTGGCAGGGCGCCGAGCAGAGCCGTGCCCAGCAGGGCGGCGAGCGCGAGTAAGGCTTCCCGTGCGCATCAAACTGATCGCGGTCGGCTCGCGCATGCCGCGCTGGGTCGAGGATGGCTGGCAGGAATATGCCAAGCGTATGCCTTCAGAGCTGTCCCTGGAACTGGTGGAGATTCCCCTGACCACGCGTGGCAAGAATGCCGACGTGGCGCGGATGATCCGTCAGGAAGGCGAAGCCATGCTGGCGAAGGTGCAGCCTGGGGAACGCATCGTCACCCTGGAAGTCGAAGGGCGACCCTGGAGCACCGAGCAATTGGCGGTCGAGCTGGACAAGTGGCGGCTGGACTCGCGCACGGTCAACCTGATGGTCGGCGGCCCTGAGGGCCTGGCGCCGGAAGTGATGGCCCGCAGCGAGCAGCGCTGGTCGCTGTCACCGCTGACCTTGCCACACCCGCTGGTACGGATACTGGTCGGCGAACAGATCTATCGTGCCTGGACGGTGTTGTCCGGTCACCCTTATCACAAGTAGTCAGCGGTCCCGATGCCCCAGCCGATCCGTCTAAAAGATCACGAGAAGGACGCGCGCCTGATTCGCAAGCGCGCGCTGGTCGGTGGCTCGGTATTCCTGATGCTGACCCTGATACTGATCGCCCGCATGTATTACCTGCAGGTGATCCAGTACGAATACCACTCCACCCTGGCGGAAAACAACCGCATTCACGTGCAGCCGATTCCGCCCAACCGCGGCCTGATCTACGACCGCAACGGGGTGATCATCGCCGACAACCGCCCCAGCTTCAGCCTCACCCTGACCCGCGAACGCGCCGGCGACTGGGAGCAGGTGCTGGATGTGATCGTCGAGGTGCTGGAGCTCACGCCCGATGATCGCGAACTGTTCGAGCGCCGCGTGAAACAGGGGCGCCGGCCGTTCGAGCCAGTGCCGGTGCTGTTTGAGTTGAGCGAGGAGCAGATCGCCCGGCTGGCGGTGAACCAGTTCCGCCTGCCCGGCGTCGAGGTGGTCGCGCAACTGGTGCGGCACTATCCGCAGCGCGAGCACTTCGCCCATTCGGTCGGCTACGTGGGGCGCATCAACGAGAAGGAACTCAAAGAGCTCGATCCGGTGGAGTACAGCGGTACCCACCATATCGGCAAGACTGGTATCGAACGGTTCTACGAAGATGAACTGCACGGCAAGGTCGGTTACGAAGAGGTCGAGACCAATGCCCGTGGCCGCGTCCTGCGCGTGCTCAACCGCACCGACCCATTGCCCGGCCGTGACGTGGTACTGACCCTCGACGTGCACCTGCAGGAAGTCGCCGAGAATGCCCTGGGCGGGCGACGCGGCGCGGTAGTGGCGCTCCAGCCGCAGACTGGCGAGGTATTGGCAATGGTCAGCCAGCCGAGCTTCGACCCCAACCCCTTCGTGACCGGTATCGGCTTCAAGGCCTACGCCGAGCTGCGCGACTCCATCGACCGGCCGCTCTACAACCGCGTGCTGCGCGGCCTGTATCCGCCGGGCTCGACCATCAAACCGATGGTGGCGGTTGCCGGCCTGGATGCCGGGGTGGTGACGCCCACCTCGCGGGTGTTCGACCCCGGCTTCTATCAACTGCCCAACAACAGCCACAAGTACCGTAACTGGAACCGCACCGGCGACGGCTGGGTAGATCTGAACACCGCGATCATGCGCTCCAACGACACCTACTTCTACGATCTTGCCCACAAGATGGGCATCGATCGCCTGCACGACTACATGACCCGTTTCGGCATTGGCCAGCGCGTGTCCCTGGACATGTTCGAGGAAACCGCCGGCCTGATGCCGTCGCGGGACTGGAAACGCGCCCGCTACCGGCAGCCCTGGTACCCCGGCGAAACGCTGATTCTCGGCATCGGGCAGGGCTATATGCAGGTGACTCCCCTGCAGCTCGCCCAGGCCACCGCGCTGGTGGCGACCCGGGGCAAGTGGGTTCGCCCACACTTGGCGCGGACCATCGACGGCAGCCTGCCCCACGATCCTAATCCGATCCCGGATATCGTACTGCGCGACCCCAGGTACTGGGATTATGCGCGCCAGGGCATGGAATCGGTGATGCACGGTCCTCGGGGGACGGCGCGCAAGGTTGGCGATACTGCCGCCTATCGGATCGCCGGCAAGAGCGGCACGGCCCAGGTCGTGGCGATCAAGCAGGGTGAGAAATATGACCGCAACAAGGTGCAGGAACGCCACCGTGACCATGCCCTGTTCGTCGGTTTCGCGCCGGCGGAAAACCCGCAGATCGTGGTCGCGGTGATGGTCGAAAACGGAGAGGCTGGCGGTGCTGTTGGGGCACCGGTGGTCAAGCAGGTGATGGATGCCTGGCTGCTCGACGAGAACGGCCAGCTCAAGGCCGAATATGCCAAGCCCGGCGCCGCTGCGCCGCTCAATGCAGAGGTGAAGCAACCATGAGCCTGACCGGCAGCTTCGACCGCACGCTGTCCAGTGACGACGTTCTGCGCCGCCGCTCCAGCCTGCTGCAGCGTCTGCACATCGACGGAATCCTGCTGCTGTTGTTGCTGCTGCTCGCCACCGGTAGCCTGTTCGTTCTCTACTCGGCCAGCGGCAAGAACGTCGACCTGCTGATGAAACAGGCCAGCTCCTTCGGCATCGGCCTGGTGGCGATGGTGGTCATCGCCCAGTTCGAGCCGCGCTTCATGGCCCGCTGGGTGCCGCTGGGCTATCTGTGCGGCGTCGGGTTGCTGGTGGTGGTTGACGTCATGGGCCACAACGCCATGGGGGCCACGCGCTGGATCAACATTCCCGGCGTGATCCGCTTCCAGCCGTCGGAATTCATGAAAATCCTGATGCCGGCGACCATGGCCTGGTATCTGTCCAAGCGCACCCTGCCGCCGAGCCTCAAGCACGTGTCGGTGAGCCTGGGCCTGGTGGTCACGCCGTTCGTATTGATCCTCCTCCAGCCAGACCTGGGCACCTCGCTGCTGATCCTTGCCTCCGGCGCCTTCGTGCTCTTCATGGCCGGCCTGCAGTGGCGCTGGATCGCCGGCGCCGTGGCGGCGGTCGCACCGATTGCCGTGGCCATGTGGTTCTTCGTCATGCACGACTACCAGAAGCGCCGGGTGCTGACTTTCATCAACCCCGAAAGCGATCCGTTGGGCGCTGGCTGGAACATCATCCAGTCCAAGGCAGCGATCGGCTCGGGCGGCGTGTTCGGCAAGGGCTGGCTGCTCGGTACCCAGTCGCACCTGGACTTTTTGCCGGAAAGCCACACGGACTTTATCATTGCCGTTCTGGCCGAAGAATTCGGCCTGATTGGTGTCTGTCTGTTGCTGCTCTTGTACATTCTGTTGATTGCACGCGGTCTGGTGATTACCGTGCAAGCGCAGACGCTGTTCGGTAAGCTGCTTGCCGGCGGTTTGACCATGACCTTCTTCGTTTATGTGTTCATCAATATCGGCATGGTCAGCGGGTTGTTGCCGGTAGTGGGAGTGCCGCTGCCGTTCATCAGTTATGGCGGCACGTCATTGATTACGTTGTTGTCGAGTTTCGGAATCCTGATGTCCATCCACACGCACCGTAAGTGGATCGCTCAGGCTTGATTGGGGTTATGAATTCAATGCAGATTCTGCGTGGCTGGGCCGCACGACATGCACAATGGCTGGCGGTCGCCGGCCTGCTTGGGGCGCCGCAGGCGATGGCCGCCGGGGAGTACGCGAACTCGCCACAGGTCGGCGAGTTCATCACCGAGATGACCCGTGACTACGGTTTCGCCAGCGAGCAATTGAGTACGCTGTTCGCCGAAGTCGAGCGCAAACAGGCCATCCTCGATGCCATCTCGCGACCTGCCGAGCGGGTCAAACCCTGGAAGGAATACCGGCCGATCTTCATCACCGACGCGCGCATCAGCAAAGGCGTGGCGTTCTGGAACGAGCACGCCGAAGCCCTGGCGCGTGCCGAAAAGGAATACGGCGTACCGGCCGAAATCATCGTCGCCATCATCGGCGTGGAAACTTCCTACGGTGGCAACACCGGCAGCTACCGGGTGATCGATGCCCTGTCGACCCTGGCCTTCGATTATCCGCCGCGCGCGCCGTTCTTTCGCAAGGAGCTGCGCGAGTTTCTCATGCTGACCCGTGAGGAGCAGGTCGACCCGGCCAGCCTGAAGGGCTCCTATGCCGGCGCCATGGGCCTGCCGCAGTTCATGCCGAGCAGCTTCCGCGCCTACGCCGTGGATTTCGACGGCGACGGCCACATCAACATCTGGAGCGACCCGACCGACGCCATTGGCAGCGTGGCCAGCTACTTCAAGCGTCACAACTGGCAGCCTGGGCAGCCGGTAGCCAGCCTGGCAAGCGTCAAGGGCGAACAGGCCGATCAGGGCCTGAGCGCCGGTCTGGATCCCGAGAAAACCGTAGGTGAGCTGCGTGCCTTGGGTTGGTCGAGCAATGACGTGCTGGCCGACGACCTGCCGGTGACCGCGTTCCGTCTCGACGGCGCCGAAGGGCCCGAATACTGGATGGGCCAGCCCAACTTCTTCGTGATTACCCGCTACAACCGCAGCGTGATGTACGCCATGGCGGTCAATCAGTTGTCCGAGTTGCTGGTTCAGGCCCGAGGTGCCAATCAATGACGCGCTTGCCGTTCAAGCTGGCCGCCTGCGGCGTCGCTGTTCTGCTGCTGGCCAGCTGTTCTTCCAGCCGGGCGCCGACCAGTTCGTCGCCGACCCAGGCCAGTAGCTCGATGTCCGGCCCGGATGATTTCAACCGTCCCCACAAGGATGGCGCGCCGTGGTGGGACGTAGACGTCTCGAAGATCCAGGACGCCATCCCGATGCCGCACTACGGCCCGGTCAAGGCCAGCCCTTACGTGGTGTTCGGCAAACAGTACTATCCGCTCTCCGATGCCCGCCGCTACGTGGCCACCGGTCCGGCTTCCTGGTACGGCACCAAGTTCCATGGCCAGGCCACCGCCAACGGTGAAGCCTACGACCTGTATGGCATGACCGCGGCCCACAAGACCCTGCCGCTGCCCAGCTACGTGCGGGTAACCAACCTGGAAAACGGCAAGAGCGTGATTCTGCGCGTCAACGACCGTGGCCCGTTCTATTCCGATCGCATCATCGACCTGTCCTTCGCTGCCGCCAAGAAACTCGGTTACGCCGAAAAGGGCACGGCCCAGGTGCGCGTCGAAGGCATCGATCCCACCGAGTGGTGGGCCCAGCAGGGCCGCCCGGTGCCGATGGTGATGGCGCAGCCGCAGATGGCCAAGGTCAAACCCGCGCAGATGGAGCAGCTGAGGCTGGCCAACGCGCCGGTGGAGCAGTATTCGCCGCCCCCGCAGCAGCATGCAGCCGCCACCGTGCCGGTGCAGATCGACTCAAAAAAAAACGGTTCAGCCGCAGCGTCTGGCCTGTATCTCCAAGTGGGAGCCTTCGCCAATCCCGACGCTGCGGAGCTTCTCAAGTCCAAGCTGAGCGAGTCGGTGAGTGCGCCGGTATTCATCAACTCAGTGGTGCGCAACCAGCAGATACTGCACCGCGTGCGGCTGGGGCCGATCAGCAGCCAGGGCGAGGCTGACCGGGTGCGTGATAGCATTCGTGTCGCTAACCTAGGGCAAGCAACCCTGGTCAAGGCGGACTGAGGGCTTCGGCTCATGGGCGAGCAACTAAATGGCTCGCCGCCTGACTAACCAGTGGGTCGTCGCGGTGCGGCGCCCACGTTTCATATCGGCCCGCGAGGGCCTGTTCCACCCTCCAGCGATCTAGAGAGACGGATGAAAATCACCAGCTTCGCGCAACGCATCTTCCTGTCACTTACGTTGCTCGGCGCCTCCAGCGCCTGGGCCAACCAGGCGCCGCTGCCGGCTCCGCCGCAACTGGCCGCCAAGTCTTATGTGCTGATGGACGGCGCC
The DNA here is from genome assembly GCF_001945445.1 of Pseudomonas sp. PA27(2017). Classification (GTDB taxonomy): domain Bacteria; phylum Pseudomonadota; class Gammaproteobacteria; order Pseudomonadales; family Pseudomonadaceae; genus Aquipseudomonas. The sequence continues at coordinate 86,580 of NZ_MSXW01000014.1, read as the reverse complement.
AGTGGCAACGTCCTGGTCGAGAACAATGCCGACCAGCGCCTGCCGCCGGCGAGCCTGACCAAGCTGATGACCGCCTACATCGCCACGCTGGAAATTCGCAACGGCAAGATCGGTGAGCAGGACAAGGTCACCATCAGCGAGCATGCCTGGCGTACCGGTGGCGCTGCCTCGGGTGGCTCGACCATGTTCCTGCCGGTCAACAGCCAGGCCACCGTCGACGAGCTGCTGCATGGTGTAATCATTCAGTCCGGCAACGACGCCAGCATCGCCATCGCCGAGCACATCGCCGGCAGTGAAGACGCTTTCGCCGACATGATGAACGCCACCGCCGAGCGCCTGGGCATGAAGAACAGCCACTTCATGAACGCCACCGGTCTGCCCCATCCTGATCACTATTCCAGTGCTCACGACATGGCGATCCTGGCCCGTGCGATCATCAACGAAGATGCCGAGCACTACGCTATCTATTCGCAAAAAGAGTTCCTGTGGAACAACATCAAGCAGCCCAACCGCAACCTGCTGCTGTGGCGCGACCGCACCGTCGATGGCCTGAAGACCGGCCACACCAACGAAGCGGGCTTCTGCCTGGTCGCATCGGCCGTACGTGACGGCGCGCGGATGATCACCTCGGTATTCGGCACCGATAGCGAAAGCGCCCGTGCTGCTGAAACCCAGAAGCTGCTGACCTACGGTTTCCGTTTCTTCGAAACCCGCACCTTCTACCAGAAGGGCACCGAACTGGCGCAGGCGCCGGTATGGAAAGGCCAGGCGTCCCAGGTCAAGGCCGGTCTGGCCCATGACCTGACCCTCACGCTGCCCAAGGGCCAGCTGGAGAAGCTGCAGGCGAGCATGACCCTCAACCAGCAGATCACCGCACCGATCGCCCAGGGTGACGTGATCGGCAAGGTGGAAGTGAAGATGGGTGACCAAGTGGTGCACAGCGCCGACCTGGTCGCCCTGGAAGCCGTCGAGGAGGGTGGTTTCTTCCGCCAGCTGTGGGATAGCATCCGGTTGTTCTTCTACGGGTTGTTTAACTGACAGTTTGCCCCCATGTTGTGATGAACGCCCTCGAACTGAGGGCGTTTCATTTTGGATCAGGAACATCATGACCGACACCGACGTACAAGCCCCGAAAATCGAATTTCCCTGCAAGAACTACCCGATCAAGGTGATCGGTGAAGCTGGCGACGGGTTCACCGACATGGTGATCGAGGTGATGCAGCGCCACGCGCCTGACTTCGACGCCGGTACTCTGGTGACGCGCGACAGCAGCAAGGGCCGCTTTCTCTCCGTGCAGGTGCTGATCACCGCCACTGGCGTCGAGCAGTTGCAGGCCATCCACGTCGACCTGCGTGCCACCGGCCGCGTGCACATGGTGCTGTAGTGGCCGCAGCCGAGTTGATCGTGCGGCACCTCGGGGTGGTGGACTATCTGCCGACCCTCGAGGCGATGCGCACGCTGACCGCCGAGCGCGATGAAGCCACGCCCGACGAGATCTGGCTGCTGCAGCACCCACAGGTGTTCACCCAGGGGCAGGCGGGCAAGCCCGAGCATCTGCTGGCACCGGGTGACATTCCGGTGGTGCAGGTGGAGCGCGGCGGGCAGGTGACCTTCCACGGCCCCGGCCAACTGGTCGGCTACCTGATGCTGGATTTGCGTCGCCTCGATCTGGGCGTGCGTGAACTGGTCACGGTGATGGAGCAGGCGCTGGTCGAGGTATTGGCCAGCTATGGTGTGCAGGCAGCGCCCAAGGCCGATGCGCCAGGCGTCTACGTCAAGGGCGACAAGATCGCTTCGCTGGGCTTGCGGGTGCGCCGTGGTTGCTCGTTCCACGGCCTGGCGCTCAATGTCGACATGGACATGACGCCCTTCGGGCGCATCAATCCGTGCGGCTATGCCGGCTTGAAGATGACCCAGTTGAAGGATCTGGTGGCGGCGCCGCCTGCTTTCGATGAAGTCGCCAAGCGCCTTGAGCAGGTGCTGCGCCAACGGTTGGGCTACGCCTAACTGCAAGCAACGAAAAGGGACGCCGAGGCGTCCCTTTTCGTTCGTCCGGTTGCCCGAAGGCTCAACCAGAGCGTGCTCAGTTGACGTTCAGCGCGGGGATCAGGCTGTTGTCGACCTGCTGGCCCGGCACCGGAACCGGTGCAGCCAGGCCCAGGTTGTTCTTCTCGAACACCTTGTCGGCGCGGTAGCTGGAGCGCACTAGCGGGCCGGCTGCCACTTCCATGAAGCCCATCTGCAGGCCGATATCGCGGAAACGGTTGAATTCGTCCGGGCTCACCCAGCGCTTGACCGGCAGGTGGTTGCGGGTTGGCTGCAGGTACTGGCCGAGGGTAAGGATGTCCACGCCCACGGCGCGCATGTCCTCCATGGCCTCGAACACTTCGTCATCGGTCTCGCCCAGGCCGAGCATCAGGCTGGTCTTGGTGAGCACGTCGGGACGATGGCGCTTGGCGTGGGCCAGCACGTCGAGAGTCTTGCGGTAGCCGGCGCGCGGGTCGCGCACTTCACGGGTCAGGCGGTTGACGGTCTCGACGTTCTGAGCGAATACCTCGAGGCCCGAATCCACTACGCGCTCGATGCACGCCAGGTCGCCGTCGAAGTCTGGCGTCAGGGCTTCTACCACCACCTGCGGCGTGTTGGCCTTGATCGCCTGGACGCAGGCCGCGTAGTGCGCGGCGCCACCGTCGGGCAGGTCGTCGCGGTCCACCGAGGTCAGCACGATGTAGCGCAGGGCCATCAGTTCCACCGACTTGGCAGTGTTCTGCGGCTCTTCCTTGTCCAGCCAGCCGTTCGGGTTGCCGGTGTCCACGGCACAGAAGCGGCATGCACGGGTGCACACCGAACCCATCAGCATGATGGTGGCCGTACCGTTGGACCAGCACTCGCCCATGTTCGGGCAGTGCGATTCCTGGCAGACGGTGCTCAGGCGATGCTCGCCGACGTTACGCTTGACCGCTTCGAAACGGCTGCCGCCCGGCGCCTTGACCCGCAACCAGCTCGGCTTGGGCTCGTACACCTTGGCTTCGGTCGAGGCGCGGCGCTTCTGGCCGTCCTTGATGGCGGTAATACCCTGCGCGGTGCGGAATTTTTCGCCGCTGGCGATGGGCTTCGGGGGGGCAGTATCGGACATCGAAAATCTCGGCTCCGGTAGGGGCTGCGGTGGCGGAGGGGCAGCTTTTGGCCGCCGCGCAGTGTATCACAGCGCGCGGTTGCAAGCGCCCAACCGTCTGCCCTTTGGAGCCGCCTGGGGCGGCGATCAAGCGTCCGGCAGCTTGGCGATCACCTTGATCTCGAACTGGAAGCCATACAGCCAGGTCACGCCCACGCAGGTGATATTCGGAAAAGGCGCTTCGCCCCAATACTCGGGCACCACTTCCCAGATGGTCTCGAAGCGCTCTTCGGGGTTGACGATGAATACCGTCACGTCGACCACGTCGTCGAAGCTGCAGTCGGCGGCCTTGAGTACTGCATTGAGGTTTTCGAAGGCCAGGCGAACCTGAGCTTTGAGCTCCGGCTCGGGCGAGCCGTCCGGGCGGCTGCCCACCTGGCCGGATACGAACAGAAAGCCGTTGGAGCGCACTGCCGGCGAGTAGCGGTTGCGTTCGTAAAGGGCCTGGCGGCCGGCGGGGAATACCACGTCGCGCGTTGTCATGTCGTCTCCTTTGGGCCTGTAGCCCGTCCAAGTGATGGGTTCACTTTAGAAACGCTGGGGCGCTGGATAAACAGGCCAGTTCGTTCAACACTGTTTGCAAATCCCAAACAATCAGCGGCTGAGCAGATGGACCGATTCGATGCGATGCGTGCCTTCGCCCGGGTGGTGGAGTCAGGCAGCTTCACCAAGGCAGCCGACACCCTGCACATGAGCAAGACCAGCGTGACCCAACTGGTGCAGCAGCTCGAGGCGCGGTTGCGCGTGCGCCTGCTGAACCGAACCACCCGCAAGGTTGCCGTGACCGCTGATGGTGCTGCCTATTACGAGCGCGTGGTGCGCCTGCTGGCCGACATGGACGACGCCGAGACCAGCCTGTCCGACGCCAGCAGCCAGCCCCGCGGGCGCCTGCGCGTCGACGTGCCGAGCCCGTTCGCGCGGATGATCCTAGTGCCCTCGCTGCCGGCCTTTCATGCCCGCTATCCGGATATCCAGCTCGATCTCGGCGCCAGCGATCGTCTCGTCGATCTGCTCGGCGAGAACGTCGATTGCGTGATCCGCGGCGGGGAGATCACCGATCAGTCACTGATGGCCCGCCGCGTCGGCGACCTGCGTTCCGGCGTCTATGCCGCGCCGGATTATCTGCAGCGTTGTGGTACGCCGCTGCATCCACAGCAACTGGTCGACAGCCACCACCGTATCGTCGGCTTCAAGCGGGCACGGGCCGGCAAGCTGTTTGCCTACCGCATGCAGCGCGGCGCTGAACGCCTGGAGGTGGAAGGTCGCTACGTACTGGCGGTGGATGACGGCAATGCCTATCAGGCTGCCGGCCTGGCCGGCTTGGGCGTGCTGTGGCTACCCACTTACATGGCCGATGAGTACGTGCAACGCGGCGAGCTGGTCGCGGTGTTCACGGATTGGCAGTTCGAGCCGATGCCCATGTACATCGCCTATCCGCCCAACCGTCACGTCAGCGCCAAGCTGCGGGTGTTCATCGAGTGGATCATCGAGCTCATGGCGCTGCATGCGCCGGTGATCGACCGCAGCGTCCGCTGAACGCCTGGGCAGACGCGATCGTGCCGCGGATAGCAACCGCGTTGCGGTAAACTGCGCGCCCGTTTCGCCATGATGTTCGTTGCATGTCCCGACCTAAACGCCCCGCACCGCGTCCCTATCGTGTGGCCAAGGCCCCGCCCGCCGAGCCGAGGTTGATCGTGCTCAACAAACCGTTCGACGTGCTGACCCAGTTCAATGACGACCAGGGCCGCGCCACGCTCAAGGATTTCGTTGCCGTGCCCGGCGTGTATCCGGCTGGCCGGTTGGATCGCGACAGCGAAGGTTTGCTGCTGCTCACCAATGATGGGCAACTGCAGGCGAAGATCGCCGACCCCAAGCACAAGCTGGCCAAGACTTATTGGGTGCAGGTAGAAGGCGAGCCCAGCGCGCAGCAGCTACAGCAATTACGCGACGGCGTGCAGCTCAGCGATGGGCCGACGCTGCCTGCCGAGGCGCGGCAATTGGATGAGCCCGAGCTATGGCTGCGCAATCCGCCGGTGCGCTTTCGCAAGAGCGTGCCCACCAGCTGGCTGGAGTTGGTGATTCGCGAGGGCCGCAACCGCCAGGTGCGGCGCATGACGGCTGCAGTCGGCTTGCCGACCCTTCGCCTGGTGCGCGTGCGCATCGGTCCTTGGTCCCTGGATGGCTTACTGCCGGGGGAGTGGCGCGACCTGTCGCCGCGCCTCGATTGAAGCGGGCGGCTTAGCCGTCGTAACCCGCCTTGATCACGCTGATGCCCTTGATCAGTACCTCGCGCCAGCCTTGCAAGGTGGCCGCATCGGCTTGCCGGTCGTGTTCCACGATGGTCTTGAGCAGCGCTTCCAGCCACAGATCGTAGAGCTCGGGGCGAATATCCATGGCGCTGCGCGCATGGGTGCAGCCCAAGGCGCGCAATTTGGTGTCCGGCATGCCGCGGGCGTGCATCACCAGATTGAGAATGCCCTGGCGCAGCAGCAGCTTCTGCACGGCCATATCGGTGTTGGCGAACTTCTCACGCACGGCTGGTGAGCTGGCGAGGAAGTGCCGATAGAAATCGTCGAAAAAGGCCGGGCTGGCACAGCAGCGTCCGTAACTCTGCATGACGCGATCGGTGGCGTTCATGTGTTTCTCCATGGGCAGCAGACAAGGCAATGCGGCGGGCGCCGCGATTCTTTTTTGTGGGTTTCAGACGCCTTCCAGGCCAGCGATGACCAGGCTCTTGATGAGAAAGCCGAGTACGCCCAGGCCCAGGGCGAAGAACAGGATGAAGGTGCCGAAGCGGCCGGCGCGGGGCTTTTTCGCCAGGTCCCAGACGATGAATGCCATGAACAGCACCAGGCCGCCGACTAGCAGGGTCATCATCAGCTCTTCGAAAAACTCGGGTTCCATCCTGACCTCGGCGACGATCCATCGGCTGCCGCCCGGGGGCGGGCGGCAAGGCACAACAAAGGTGTGGATATTACAGCGTTGCCGGCCAGTAGGCGTAGTTGCCTGATGGTCTTAGAGCCTGTTCATGATCTTCATTAACATGAAGCGGCAGCTACAAGGCAGAGGCGGACATTCAAACTAACCTGTGGGAGCCCCGACCTCGGGGCGAAACGATTGCAGCCTAACTGCCTATCGGCGGAGCCTGACTAATTCGCCGCGAGGTCGCGGCTCCCACAAAAACGGGCCAAGTTCAAAGTCTTGTATGCGCATGTAGAGGCAACTACAAGGCAGAAGCGGTCGCCCGCCACATAGGGTGGATCGGGGCGTGTAGCTGACGCTCTTGTCATCCACCATTGCGATCGCAGAGCGGTGGACGGGTCGGGCCGCGTAGGTGAAGCGTCGTCAACGCGACCCGGTCCACCCTACAAAAGGCCGCTCCCGCCACTTAACTGCCAGAATCGACGAGCCTGGGCTGGAAGATTGTGAACAGGTTCCTAGCCGCGCAGGTGCTGCAGGGGCAGTTGAGTGCTGGAGAGGATCTGCTGCAGCACGAAGCTCGAGCGCACGCTGGACACGCCATCGATCCGGGTCAGGGTGCCGAGCAGCAGCTTCTGGTAATGATCCATGTCAGGCACCACCACCTTGAGCTGGTAGTCGGCGTCCATCCCGGTAACCAGGCAGCACTCCAGCACTTCCGGGCATTTGCGGATTTCTTCCTGGAAGTGCTCGAAGCGTTCGGGCGTATGGCGATCCATGCCGATCAGTACATAGGCGGTTAGGGTGAGGCCCAGTTGGCGGCGGTCGAGCAGCGCGACCTGGCCAGTGATGTAGCCGTCATCCTGCAGTTGTTTGACGCGGCGTGAGCAGGGTGAGGGTGACAGGCCGATACGCTCGGCCAGTTCCTGATTGGACAGCGTCGCGTCGCGCTGCAATTCGGCGAGAATATTCAGGTCGTAGCGATCGAGTTTGTTCATGGGTAACCGATTTCGTTATCAGATTGCTGTTTTGGTGTATTTATCGATTTATTATTGCGCAAATGCTCGGATGGTCAGCAATGTTAGCAATCTTTCGTCGCGGCCGTGGGCGTAATCTTTACCTCAGTTTCACGGCCCGGACGACACGTCCACCCGGCTCGCCCAATCAGGGGAGCTGGCGCCGCCGACCCTACCGGGTCGTCACGGCACCCGGGTCCGCACTGCCCAACCAGGCGGGCGACGAAAGCGGCGACAGAATTGCCAGCACAGGACATCTACGAGAGGGGAGGCCGAGAGGTCTCCCCTTTCTTCTTTTCGTGCCTCAGTGATTCTTGCAGCAGGATTCCCAGTGCTTTTTCTTCGACGTCTGGCCGATGCCCGGGTTGAAGGCATTGGTCGGGTCCAGCTCGCGGTAGAAGTCCGCCAGGGCCGGTTTGGCGACGTAAAGATGGCCAACGTTGTGCTCGGCCGGGTACTCGGCGCGACGCTCGTCGAGCAGCTTCCACATCGCGTGTTCCATGGCGATCGGATCGACGCCCTTCTTGACGATGTAGTCCTGGTGGAACACGTGGCAGAAGAAGTGCCCGTAGTAAAGCTTGTGGATGATCTGCGCCTCCATTTGCGCCGGTAGCGTTTCCACCCAGTCGCGGTCGTTGCGGCGCAGGGCAATATCCAGGGCGAGGATGTCCTCGACGCTGCCGGGGTGCGCCTCACGGTAGCGAATCGCCGCGCCGGCAATGGCGAAGCGGTGCAGGAAGGCCTTGCGGCCCTCGTCGGCGTCGCACTCGAAAAAGGCTCCGGTGGTGGCGCTGCCGAAGTACTCGGCGAGAAAACGCCGGGTTTCATCCAGGCTGTCGTTGGCCACGCGAATCATCAGGTGATGTTCGAAGCGGTCGCGGTACTGGCGCATGCGCGCCGGCAGGTGGCTGGGTAACAGGTTCATGGCCAACTGGATGATACGATCACTGACGCCGCGCAGGCCGAAGCGCTCGAAGAAACCATCGACCCGGCTTTTCAGGGCGAAGGCCCCAGGCACCCGGGCGGTGCCGAAGCGGTCGATCAACAGAAAGGTGTCCTTGCCGTACCGCTCGCCGATGTCGAAAGCGGTGCGGTGAATGTATTCCCCGGCGATCGGCAGGCTCGGCAGCCGGTTGAGCAGGTGGCGGCGTACCTCGGTCAGGTCGTCTGCGGCATTGGTGCCAATGTAGAAGACCGTACTCGGCTCCTTGGGGAAGGTGTCCAGGCGCACGGCGAACAGGCACAGCTTGCCTGCCGAGCCCGAGGCTTCGAACAGCCGTGAAGGGTCGGCGTTGAAACGTGCCGGCGTGTCGGCGTCGACATCGCGTACGTGCTCGCCGTAGCGCTGGTCCGAGGCTTTGCCGGCTGCCTCGTTGCAGACCTGGTGCGGGCTGTAGTCGCCGCGCTGCAGGCGCGTGAGGATTTCCTCGGGGCTGTTGCCCAGGTCGATACCCAGGTGATTGACCAGCTCCAAGGAACCATCGGCCCTCACCTGGGCATAGAGCGCGAGCTCGGTGTAGGCCGGTCCACGGCGTACCAGCGAGCCGCCAGAGTTGTTGCACACGCCGCCGAGCACCGAAGCGCCGATACACGACGAGCCAATCACCGAATGCGGCTCACGGCCCAGAGGTGCCAGGGCCTGCTCCAGGCGGTCGAGGGTGGCGCCGGGCAGGCATATCACCTGCGCGCCCTCGTTGATCAGTTGTACGCCGGTGATTCGCAGGGTGTTGATCAGCACGATTTCGCGGTCGTAATCGTTACCGTCCGGCGTCGAGCCGCCGGTCAGGCCGGTGTTGGCCGCCTGCATGATGACGATGCGGTCGGCGGCCACGGCTGCTTCGAGCACCCGCCACTGTTCCAGCAGCGTAGCGGGGCGCACCACGGCCAGTACGTTGCCCTCGCCGGTACGGTGGCCCTTGCGAAAGCGCCGGGTGCTTTGCCCGTCGGTGAGCACATGGTCGTGGCCGACGGCGTCGCGTAGTTGTTTGAGCAGGCTGTCGCGGCTGATCATCTCAGAGCTCCCGAACCAGAGAGTCGGCACTGATCTGGTCGATGGACCTGGCGCCGGTCAGCACCATGGCCACGCGCATTTCCTTGTCGATCAGACTCAGCAGGTTGCTCACCCCGGTACCACCTGCGGCAGCCAGGGCATACACGAAGGCGCGGCCGAGCATCACCGTGTCGGCGCCGAGGGCGATCATGCGCACCACGTCGAGGCCGCTGCGGACGCCGGAATCGGCGAGAATCTTCAGGTCGCCTTTCACCGCATCGGCAATGGCCGGCAGTGCGCGGGCGCTGGACAGCACGCCATCGAGCTGGCGACCGCCGTGGTTGGAGACCACGATGCCGTCGGCGCCGAACTTGACCGCGTCGCGCGCATCCTCGGCATCGAGAATGCCCTTGATGACCATCGGGCCGTCCCAGAACTCACGAATCCACTCCAGATCCTTCCAGGAAATCGACGGGTCGAAGTTGGCGCCCAGCCAGCCGATGTAATCAGCCAGCCCAGTCGGGTTGCCGCGGTAGGTGGAGATGTTACCCAGATCGTGAGGCTTGCCCATCAGGCCCACGTCCCAGGCCCAGGCCGGGTGCGTGAAAGCCTGCAGCATGCGGCGCATGGCAGCGTTCGGCCCGCTCATGCCGGAGTGGGCGTCACGGTAGCGGGCACCGGGCGTGGGCATGTCCACGGTGAACACCAGAGTGGTCACGCCCGCGGCCTTGGCGCGCTCTAGGGCGTTCTTCATGAAGCCGCGGTCTTTCAGTACATACAGCTGGAACCACATTGGCCGACTGATCGCTGGTGCGACCTCTTCGATCGGGCACACCGACACGGTCGACAACGTAAAGGGGATGCCCTTGTCCGCCGCTGCCTTGGCGGCCTGCACTTCACCGCGGCGCGCGTACATGCCGGTCAGGCCGACCGGTGCCAGGGCCACCGGCATCGACAAGGTTTCGCCGAATAGCCTCGTTTCCAGACTCAGCTCGGCCATGTTCTTCAGCACGCGCTGGCGCAGGGCGATGCCTGCCAGGTCTTCGACGTTGCGCTTGAGGGTGTACTCGGCATAGGCGCCGCCATCGATGTAGTGGAACAGAAACGGCGGCAGGCGCCGCTGGGCAGCGGCGCGGTAATCGGTGGAGGCAGAAATGATCATGGGCTCTATTCCGTGTCTGGGCTGGCGCGTCGCCGCGGCAGCGACAAAGCCCGGACACTGTCGCGGGCTTTGGGTGTGTAGCACGCCCCGTCAGGGCGTTGCGTTTGCATTCAGTGATTCTGAACAGCGCGTGGCCGCAGGGCCGACGCGCAGCTGCTCGTACCTCAGTGCACCAGCATGCCGGTCAGCCAGTAAGCCTGCGTCAAGGTGATCAGGCCGACGAAGGTGGCGAAGATCAGGCTGTGCTTGAGCGTGAAGCGGAACAGGTCGGATTCCTTGCCGACAATGCCGGTCGCGGCGCAGGCCACGGCGATCGATTGCGGTGAAATCATCTTGCCGGTTACGCCGCCGCTGGTGTTGGCCGCGACCAGCAGGGTATCGCTGACGCCGATCTGGTGCGCCGTGGTGGCTTGCAGCGAGCCGAACAGCGCATTGGACGAGGTATCCGAGCCGGTCAGGAACACGCCCAGCCAGCCGAGGAACGGCGAGAAGAACGGGAAGGCCGCGCCGGTTCCCGCCAACACCAGGGCCAGGGTAGTCGACATGCCGGAGTAGTTGGTGACGAAGGCGAATGCCAGCACCATGCCGATGGACAGGATGGGCCAGCGCAGTTCGTAAAAGGTTTCCTTCAAAGTGGTCAGACCATTTTTGATGTTGATCTTCAGAACCAGCATCGACAGGACGGCGGAGAAGAAGATCGCAGTGCCGGTCGCCGAGATCGGATCGAGCTTGAAGACGGCAGCGATCGGCGTCGGGTTGGTGACGATGGGGGCGACCTTGACCACCAACTGATCCAGATGCGGGATCGGCAGCATGAACACCAGGTGATCCAGCGCGCCGCCTGGGGCGAACAGCGCCTTGAAGGGTTTCAGCGTCCAGACGGTGACCATGGCGGTGAGAATCAGGAAGGGCGACCAGGCCTTGAGGATCTGCGCGAAGCTGTAGGGCGACGGCGTGGTGCTGCGCACACCGCCGAAACCGCCGGCTACCGCAGCGCCACCGGAAGTGCCGGCGACCTGGCTGTCGGCAGCGCGCTTGGGCTGCCAGACCTTGAGGAACAGGGTCAGGCATACCAGGCTGACCAGCGCCGAGGTGATGTCCGGCAGCTCCGGGCCGATGTAGTTGGAGGTGTAGTACTGGGTGATGGCGAAACTCACGCCAGCCACCAGCGCAGCCGGCCAAGTTTCGCGGATGCCTTTCCAGCCGTCCATCATCGCCACCAGCCAGAACGGCACGATGATCGACAGGATGGGCAACTGGCGGCCGGTCATGGCGCCGATCTTGAAAGCGTCGATGCCCGTGACCTGGCCGGCGACGATGATTGGGATGCCCAGGGCGCCGAACGCCACCGGGGCGGTGTTGGCGATCAGGCACAGGCCAGCGGCATAGAGCGGGTTGAAACCCAGGCCGACGAGCAGGGCGGCGGTGATCGCCACCGGTGCGCCGAAGCCCGCCGCGCCTTCGAGGAAAGCACCGAACGAGAAGCCGATCAGCAGTACCTGCAGGCGCTGGTCATCGGTGATCGACAGCACCGAGCTGCGGATGACTTCGAACTGGCCGCTCTTGACGGTCAGTTTGTAGAGGAACACTGCCGCGACGATGATCCAGGCGATCGGCCACAGGCCGTAGGCGAAGCCATAGCCGGCGGCGGCCAGGGCCATGTCCACCGGCATGCCGAAGGCAGCGATGGCGATGATGATCGACAGCGCCAGAGTGATGCTGCCCGCTACATGCCCTTTGAGGCGGAATACGGCGAGGGCGAGAAAGAAGAAGACGATGGGGATCACGGCCGCTAGTGCGGACAGGCCAAGGCTGCCGAGCGGCGTGTAGAACTGTTGCCATGTTTGCATGGGGAGGCTCGCTGATTGTTGTTGGTATCGCCTGATCGCGAGCTGCTGGTGATTCACCGAGTGCAGAGCAGTTTTGCGAACGGGTTGTTATTATTGGTAAGACCAATTTACAAGTGGCGAGCGCCAGAATAATTTCTTTTGCTTGGGTGCGTCAATTTGCACCGTTGCGACTTTGGTCGCAGTGGGCGCCTAAGAGTGCTGTGCTTGTGGCGCCAGATGCCACTGGGTAGGCTGCACGGATTTTCGGCAGCCGGGCGATCTGGCGCCGTTTGCGGGGGTTGTGGAGTGTTGAAACAATGAACTTTGGTCCGCTGCGACAGCGGCGGCTGTCAGACGATATCGTCGAGCGCCTCGAGGCCATGATCCTCGAAGGCACGCTCAAGGCTGGCGAGCGGCTGCCGGCCGAGCGGGTGCTTGCCGAGCAGTTCGGCGTGTCTCGCCCGTCGCTGCGTGAAGCCATTCAGAAACTTGCTGCCAAGGGCCTGCTCATCAGTCGCCAGGGCGGCGGCACCTACGTGTGCGAGAACCTGGGCTCGACCTTCAGCGACCCGCTGATGCACTTGCTGGAAAGCAATACCGATGCGCAGCGCGATCTGCTCGAGTTCCGGCATACCCTGGAAGGTTCCTGCGCCTACTACGCTGCATTGCGCGCCACCGATGTTGATCGTCAGCGCCTGAGCGAGGCGTTCGAGCGCCTGCAGGATTGCTACGGTCGCGCCGGCGAAGTGACGCGGGCGGAAGAGGGGGCGGCGGACGCCAGCTTTCACCTGGCCATCGCCGAGGCCAGCCACAATGCCGTGCTGTTGCACACCATTCGTGGGCTGTTCGACCTGCTCAAGCGCAATGTGGTCACCAACATCGGCGGCATGTATGCCTTGCGTGGCGAGACTCGCAGCATGCTAAACGCGCAGCACCGCGCCCTGTACGAAGCGATCATGCAGGGGCGTGCCGAGGATGCGCGTACGCTGTCAAATCAGCACATCGATTACGTGCAGGAAGTGTTGGCCGATGTGTTGCAGCAGGAAGTACGCGAACTGCGTGCGCAGCGTCGCAAGGGGCTCTAGAGCGGCGCGGGGATTGTCTCAGTTGAGGTGATGGGCAGCGCACTGCAGTTGCTGGAACTGCAGTTACTCGTCCTTGCCTTTGCTGCGCATGGCGCGCTGCACTTCGCGATCGGCGTCGCGCTCTTTCTCGGTATGGCGTTTGTCGAAATCCTTTTTGCCCTTGGCCAGGGCGATCTCGCACTTCACCAGATGCTGTTTCCAGTACAGCGACAGTGCCACGCAGGTGTGGCCTTTCTGCTGTACGGCGCCGAACAGCTTCTCCAGCTCGCGACGATTGAGCAGCAGCTTGCGCGTGCGCGTCGGATCAGCGATGACGTGGGTGCTGGCGGTCTTCAGCGGCGTGATATGGCAGCCCATCAGCCAGGCTTCGTCGTCCTTGAGCAGGACGTAGCTGTCGACCAGCTGAGCTTTGCCGGCGCGCAGGCTCTTCACTTCCCAGCCGGCCAGCGCCAGGCCGGCCTCGAAGCGGGACTCCACGAAATAGTCGTGCATCGCCTTCTTGTTCTGGGCGATGCTGCCTTGCGGATGTTTCTTTTGTTTAGCCATAGGCGGCGCATTATAGGGAGTCCGGTGACAGAGCGCCATGCAGGCGCGCTAGGCTCTGTACGAAAAGTACCTGCGCTCGGTGATGCTCCGTTAAAAATCGATTCGGACTGCTCATTTACAGCTCGTAAACTCCGCATCCTCACCGATTTTTGCCTCGCCTGACCTTCGCTCGGAAACTCTTCGTGCAGACCCTAAAAAGCACGGCGGCGGCCGTGCGCTTGAGCCCTCGGGGCGAATCCCCGACAATATTGTGATACTCGCTTCGGGTTGATGTCTGTTGTAAGAGCATCAGCCCGCGACATCGCGCTGCTGCGATGTCGTCAACCGTGGAAATTCAATCGTTATGAGTACTCACATCCAGCGCTCGGCCTTGCTCCCTTATCCGGCCCAGGCTCTCTATGACCTGGTCAATGATGTCGAGCGCTACCCCGAGTTCCTGCCCTGGTGTGCGTCGAGCGAGGTCATCGAGGCCAGCGACACACACATGGTCGCCAGCCTCGAAGTGGCCAAGGCCGGCCTGAGCCAGCGTTTCACCACGCGCAATGTGTTGGTGCCGGGGCAGTCGATCGAACTGAGCCTGGAAGATGGTCCGTTCGAGCACCTGCATGGCCAGTGGACGTTCAAGGCGCTAGGCGAGAAGGCCTGCAAGATCAGCCTCGATCTGACCTTCGACTACGCCGGCCCGATCATGCGCGCGACCTTGGGGCCGCTGTTCAATCAGGCCGCCAACACCATGGTCGATGCCTTTTGCCAGCGCGCCAAGGAACTCCATGGCCAGTGATCGGCTGTCGGTGGAGGTGGTCTTTGCCGCGCCTGACCGGCAGAAGCTGATCACCCTGCAACTGCCCGCGAACAGCACGGTGCGCCAGGCGGCCTTGCAGTCCGGGCTGCAGGCGGATTTCCCAGAGCTGGATCTGGCCGAAGCGCCGCTGGGCCTGTTCGGCAAAGTGGTGGCGTCGCCCGATACGCAAGTGCTGGAAGATGGTGATCGCGTGGAGATCTATCGGCCGTTGCTGGCCGATCCCAAGGAAGTGCGCAAGCGCCGCGCTGCCCAGGCGGCGGAGCGGGCGAAGCAGCAAGGCACCGCCGATCGGCGCTAGCTTGCACGTTCCAGTGCTCAATGAAAAAGCCCCGGCAGTGCCGGGGCTTTTTGCTGTGTGCTTACTGAGGCGAAGTTTCCAGCGGTTCCGGGGTCGGTACCGGTACGGTTTCGACATTGTCGACGTCGCGCTGGATCTGCTCGAGCAGCGAGCCCGGTGCAGCTGGCTCGTCCTGCTGTTGGTTCGGCGCCTGTTCAGGGGCGCCGTCGCGGCCGAGGATCTGATCGTCGCGGCTAGTGCCAGGCATGAAGTCGCCGGACAGGCCTACCAATTGATCGTTACCATCGAAATTGAGCGTCACGCGCTCCTGCTGACGCTGGCTACCGCCGGCCTGCATGCTGTACAGATAGTCCCAGCGATTGGCGTGGAAAGTGTCCGTGATCAGCGGGTTACCCATGATAAACCGTACTTGGCGCCGGGTCATTCCAGGGCGCAACTGGTCTATCATATCCTGCGTGACGACATTGCCCTGTTGGATGTCGATTTTATAAACCCCGGGGAATGAGCAACCGGCGAGTGCGATGAGCCCCATGAAGGTGAGGCTGGTCAGCAGGAGTCTGGTTTTTTGCATCGGTGGGCGTCTTCCACTATCTTGGCTGGGCAACGTAAACCCCGATCATACCCGCAATAAGGGAAGCTGCGAAGCGCTTCCGCGAGAAAGCAGACCATGGTTGAAAATAGCGAACTGCGCAAAGCTGGCCTGAAAGTGACCCTGCCACGGGTCAAAATCCTGCAGATGCTGGACTCTGCCGAGCAGCGTCACATGAGTGCAGAAGATGTCTACAAGTCGCTGATGGATGCGGGCGAAGATGTCGGTCTGGCAACCGTCTACCGGGTTCTGACCCAGTTCGAGGCCGCTGGCCTGGTGGTGCGCCACAACTTCGATGGCGGCCATGCCGTGTTCGAACTGGCCGATGGCGGCCACCATGACCATATGGTGTGCGTGGATACCGGCGACGTGATCGAATTCTTCGATGCCGAGATCGAGAAACGCCAGAAGGAGATCGTTCGTGAGCACGGTTTCGAGCTGGTGGATCACAATCTGGTGCTCTACGTACGTCGCACTGCCAAGTAAGCATATCGGTTGACGAAAAAGGCGACTCAGGTCGCCTTTTTCATGTCTGTCGGAAAAGCTTTTTGCCGCCGATCAGCTCTGGGCGTTGCTGACCAGCTTGCGGGCGTGAGCCAGAGATTCGTCAGTAAGGTCGATGCCGCCCAGCATGCGTGCGACTTCCTCGATGCGCTGGGTTTCACCCAGTTTGCTGACCGCCGTGCGGGTGGCATTGCTGCCGCGTACCTTATGCACGAACAGGTGCTGGTGGCCTTGTGCGGCGACTTGCGGCAGGTGGGTTACGGTCAGTACCTGACCCCGTTCGCCCAACCGGCGTAGCAATTGCCCGACTACCTCGGCGGTCGGGCCGCCGATGCCCACATCCACCTCGTCGAACACCAGCGTCGGCACGCGCGAGGTTTGTGCGGTGATGACCTGAATGGCCAGGCTGATGCGCGACAGCTCGCCGCCCGAGGCGACCTTGGCCAGAGCCTTGATCGGCTGCCCGGGGTTGGCGCTGACCAGAAACTCGACCTGTTCCAGGCCGTTTGCATTTGGCTCGTTGCCATCGATGGGTTGCAGCTGGATGCTGAAGCGCCCGCCCGGCATGCCCAGGGTCTGCATTTCCTTTTCCACGGCCTTGCCCAGCTTGCCGGCGGCTCTCTGCCGCTTGGCACTTAGTTCGGCGGCCTTTTCCTGGTAATGACGACCGTAGGCAGCAAGCTCCTCGCCCAGGCGTTCGGCGGCCTGGTCATCGGCGTTCAGGCCTTCCAGTTCATCGAACAGCTGCTGCTGCATCGCGGGCAGTTCGCTGGGGTGGATGCGGTGTTTGCGAGCCAGGGTGTAGATGGTGTCCAGGCGCTCTTCGAGTTGCTGCTGGCGCTCGGGGTCGGCGTCGAAGTGGTCGAGAAAGCGGTTGAGCTCGCCCACGGCCTCTTCGATCTGGATCTGCGCGCTGGCCAGCAGGTTGGTGGCTTCGTTCAGCGCGCCTGGTTGGCCTTGCAGGCTGCCGAGGCGGTTGAGGCTGGCGGTAAGTACCGACAGCACGTTGCCGGCATCGCTCTCGCTGCATTGGTCGATGACCTGGCGGCAGGCGCCGAGCAGGCTTTCGGCGTTGGTCAGGGCCTTGTGATCCTGCTCCAGTTGCTCCAGCTCATGGTCACCCAGGCCGAGATTGTCCAGTTCTTCGAGCTGGTAGCTGAGCAACTGATGGCGGGCGCGTTGCTCGTCGCCCTGGGAGGTCACGCGCTCGAGCTCGCTGCGGGTCTGTTTCCAGCGTTGCGCGGCCAGTTGTACCTGGCGTGCCAGCTCCTGTACGCCTGCGTATTCGTCGAGCAGGCGCCGGTGGGTGTCGGTCTTGAGTAGTGACTGGTGCTCGTGCTGGCTGTGGATATCGATCAGCAGTTCACCCAGCGCCTTGAGGTCGCCGAGCGGGCAGGGCGTACCGTTGATGTAGCCGCGCGAGCGGCCTTCGGCGGTGATCACCCGGCGCAGGATGCACGGGCCGTCATTGTTCAGGTCGCGCTCGGCGAGCCAGGCGTGGGCTTCGGGAATGTCGCCCAGATCGAAGCTGGCCAGGATGTCGGCCTTGTCGGCGCCGGGCCGTACCACGCCGCTGTCGGCGCGATCGCCGAGGGTCAGGCCGAGGGCGTCGAGCATGATCGACTTGCCGGCGCCCGTTTCGCCGCTGATGACGCTCATGCCTCGATCCAGTTCCAGATCCAGGTGTTCGACGATGGCGTAATTATGAACGGACAGGTGCACCAGCATGGCGAGGCCTCTCAGGATTTGTCTGGTTATTTATACAGTGGTTCGCCTCGGGGTGGCAATACGCTGACGACCGGCTGCCGGAAAGTGGTCATGGCCCTTGAAACCCTACAAATCATCCTTATATAGGCGGCAGACGCGCGAGTTGAGGCTCGTCGAATCATTCAGAGGAGAAATGCATGGCTGACGAACAGAACCTGGATCCGCAGACTTCCGAAGCGCAAGCGAACGACGCAGCGCCTAGCGAAGACCTGGCTGCTCGCGTGCAAACGCTGGAAGAGCAACTGGCGGCTGCGCAGGATCAGTCGCTGCGCATGGCTGCCGATCTGCAGAACGTGCGCCGTCGCGCTGAGCAGGATGTCGAGAAGGCGCATAAATTCGCCCTCGAGAAATTTGCCAATGACCTGTTGCCAGTGGTCGACAGCCTCGAGCGTGGTCTCGAGCTGTCGAGTGCCGATGACGATTCGATCAAGGCGGTACGCGAGGGTATGGAGCTAACGCTCAAGCTGCTGCTCGACACCCTCAAGCGTCACCAGCTGGAAGCCATCGACCCACACGGTGCGCCGTTCAATCCGGAGCACCACCAGGCGATGGCCATGCAGGAGAGCACCAACGTCGAGCCTAACAGTGTGCTCAAGGTGTTCCAGAAGGGCTACATGCTCAATGGTCGTCTGTTGCGCCCGGCCATGGTCGTGGTCAGCAAGGCACCGGCCGAAGCGCCGCCATCGATCGATGAGCAGGCTTGAAATCGGCGGGCTCAGCCCCATTTAGTAAGTCAAGCGTATTAGTGCTACCGCAGCGGTCACGACAACGCTGCGGATATATCAAAGTTTCGGGAGAGTGAAATGGGCAAAATCATCGGTATCGACCTGGGGACCACCAACTCCTGCGTCTCCATTCTTGAAAACGGTAACGTCAAGGTCATCGAGAACGCCGAAGGCACGCGCACCACGCCGTCGATCATCGCGTATGCCAACGATGGCGAAATTCTGGTCGGCCAGTCCGCCAAACGCCAGGCGGTGACCAACCCGCACAACACCCTGTACGCGGTGAAGCGTCTGATCGGCCGTCGTTTCGACGAAGAAGTCGTGCAGAAAGACATTCAGATGGTGCCGTACAAGATCTCCAAGGCCGACAACGGCGACGCCTGGGTCGAAGTGAACGGCCAGAAGATGGCGCCGCCGCAAATCTCGGCTGAAATCCTCAAGAAGATGAAGAAGACCGCCGAAGACTACCTCGGCGAGTCCGTCACCGAAGCGGTGATCACCGTTCCGGCGTACTTCAACGACAGCCAGCGTCAGGCTACCAAGGACGCTGGTCGCATCGCCGGCCTGGACGTCAAGCGCATCATCAACGAGCCGACCGCGGCTGCGCTGGCCTATGGCATGGACAAGGCCAAGGGCGACCACACCGTGATCGTCTATGACCTGGGTGGCGGTACCTTCGACGTGTCGGTGATCGAGATCGCCGAAGTCGACGGCGAGCACCAGTTCGAAGTGTTGGCCACCAATGGCGACACCTTCCTCGGTGGTGAGGACTTCGACATTCGTCTGATCGACTACCTCGTCGACGAATTCAAGAAAGAAACCGGCATGAACCTCAAGGGCGACCCGCTGGCCATGCAGCGCCTGAAGGAAGCTGCCGAGAAGGCCAAGATCGAGCTGTCCTCGAGCCAGCAGACCGACGTCAACCTGCCGTACATCACTGCAGACGCGACCGGGCCGAAGCACCTGAACGTGAAGATCTCCCGCTCCAAGCTGGAGTCGCTGGTCGAGGACCTGGTGCAGCGCACCATCGAGCCTTGCCGCATCGCGCTGAAGGACGCCGGTATCGACGTCGGCTCCATCAACGACGTGATTCTGGTCGGTGGCCAGACCCGCATGCCGCTGGTGCAGAAGACCGTTGCCGACTTCTTCGGCAAGGACGCCCGCAAGGACGTCAACCCGGACGAAGCCGTGGCCATGGGTGCTGCCATTCAGGGCGCGGTACTGGCTGGTGACGTGAAGGACGTGCTGCTGCTCGACGTGTCCCCGTTGACCCTGGGTATCGAAACCATGGGTGGCGTGATGACGCCGCTGATCGAGAAGAACACCACCATTCCGACCAAGAAGTCGCAGGTGTTCTCCACTGCCGACGACAACCAGAGCGCCGTGACCATTCACGTGCTGCAGGGTGAGCGCAAGCAGGCCGGCCAGAACAAGTCCCTGGGCAAGTTCGACCTGGCCGAGATTCCGCCGGCTCCCCGTGGCGTGCCGCAGATCGAAGTGACCTTCGACATCGACGCCAACGGCATCCTGCACGTTGGCGCGAAAGACAAGGCCACCGGCAAGACTCAGTCGATCGTGATCAAGGCAAACTCCGGCCTGTCCGATGACGAGATCGAGCGTATGGTGCGCGACGCCGAGGCCAATGCCGAGGAAGACCGCAAGTTCGAAGAGCTGGCTGGCGCACGCAACCAGGGTGACCAGCTGGTGCACGCGACCCGCAAGATGCTCACCGAAGCCGGCGACAAGGCCACTGTGGAAGAGAAAGCGGCCATCGAAACCGCTCTGGGCGAGCTGGAAGTTGCCGTGAAGGGCGACGACAAGGCGGCCATCGAAGCGAAGATGAACGCACTGTCCGAAGCCACCACTCCGCTGGCGCAGAAGATGTACGCCGAGCAGCCGCAGCCAGGTGCTGCCGGCGCCGGTGCGGCGGATGCTGGCGAAACCAAGGGCTCTGCCGACGACGTCGTCGACGCCGAGTTCGAGGAAGTCAAGGACAACAAGTAAGCCCCGGCTTGCCTGTGTTTACGCCCTGCCGCACCGCGGTGTGACAGGGCGATCCGCCGCGCGGGGGCTTGCTCCCGCGTTGGCGTGTCTGGACGGTAAGAATTTTGAGAGTGCTAGAAACCCATGTCTAAACGTGACTACTACGAAGTGCTCGGGGTCGAGCGCGGTGCCAGTGAGGCGGAGCTGAAGAAGGCTTACCGTCGCCTGGCGATGAAGCATCACCCCGATCGCAATCCCGGCGACAAAGCGGCCGAAGATGCCTTCAAGGAAGCCAACGAGGCCTACGAAGTGCTGTCCGATGCCGGCAAGCGCAGCGCCTACGATCAGTACGGTCATGCAGGCGTCGACCCGCAAATGGGCGGCGGTGGCGGCTTTGGTGGTGGCGGCGCGAATTTCTCCGACATCTTCGGCGATGTGTTCAGTGACTTCTTCGGCGGTCAGCGTGGTGGCCAGCGCGGCGGTGCTCAGCGCGGTAGTGACTTGCGCTACACCCTGGAGCTGGATCTCGAAGAGGCGGTACGTGGCACCACGGTGACCATTCGCGTGCCGACCCTGGTCAACTGCAAGACCTGCGATGGCTCGGGTGCCAAGAAGGGCACAAGCCCGGTGACCTGTACCACTTGCGGCGGTATCGGCCAGGTGCGCATGCAGCAGGGCTTCTTCTCGGTGCAGCAGACCTGCCCGCGCTGCCACGGCAGCGGCAAGATGATCACCGATCCCTGCGGCTCCTGCCATGGCCATGGTCGTGTCGAAGAACACAAGACCCTGTCGGTCAAGGTACCGGCCGGTGTCGATACCGGCGACCGCATCCGTCTGTCCGGTGAGGGCGAGGCGGGAACCCTGGGCGGCCCGGCGGGTGATCTGTACGTGGTGGTCAACGTGCGCGAGCACGCGATCTTCCAGCGTGACGGCAAGCACCTGTATTGCGAGGTGCCGATCAGCTTCGTCGATGCGGCTCTGGGCGGCGAGCTGGAAGTGCCGACCCTCGATGGTCGGGTCAAACTGAAGATTCCGGAAGGCACCCAGACCGGCAAGTTGTTCCGTCTGCGCGGCAAGGGCGTCGCCCCGGTGCGTGGCGGCGGTGCGGGCGATCTGATGTGCAAGGTGGCGGTGGAAACGCCGGTCAATCTCGACCGTCGCCAGCGCGAGCTGCTCGAAGAGTTTCGTCAGTCCCTGGTGGGCAACAGCTCCAATTCGCCCAAGGCCAATGGCTGGTTCGAAGGCGTGAAGCGCTTCTTCGGCGACCTTTAATGCGGTAATGCACGGCGAGCAACTGGCAGTGGCCGGCTGCTCGCCGACTTTGGAGTTATGCATATGCGTATTGCAGTCACGGGCGCCGCCGGGCGCATGGGCAAGAACCTGATCGAGGCCGTGCATCAGGCCGATGGCGTCGTGCTCGGTGCCGCTGTGGCGCGTCCGACCAGCACGCTGCTCGGCGCCGATGCCGGTGAGCTGGCGGGCGTCGGCAAGCTGGGCGTGGCTTTGTCCGGCAGCCTGGAAAGCGTGCTCGACGAGTTCGACGTGCTGATCGACTTCACCCATCCCTCGGTGGCCCTCGAGAACCTGGAGGTCTGCCGCCGCGCCGGCAAGGCGATGGTCATCGGCACCACCGGTTTCAGTGCCGCGGAAAAGCAGTTGCTGGTCGATGCCGGCAAACAGATTCCGATCGTCTTCGCTGCCAATTTCAGTGTGGGCGTGAACCTGTGCCTGAAGTTGCTCGATACCGCCGCCCGCGTCCTGGGCGACGATGTGGATATCGAAGTGCTCGAGGCTCATCACCGTCACAAGGTCGACGCGCCATCGGGAACCGCGCTGCGCATGGGCGAGGTGGTGGCCAATGCGCTGGGGCGTGACCTGGAAAAGGTCGCGGTCTATGGGCGTGAAGGGCAGACCGGCGCACGCCAGCGCGAGACCATCGGTTTCGCCACGGTGCGCGCCGGTGATGTGGTCGGTGATCACACCGTACTGTTCGCCGCTGACGGCGAGCGCGTGGAAATCACCCACAAGGCGTCCAGCCGCATGACCTTCGCCAAGGGCGCAGTGCGCGCGGCCTCCTGGCTGCAGCAGCGCTCGCCAGCGCTTTACGACATGCAGGACGTGCTGGGGCTGAAGTGACCGAAATCGAGGGTGCCAATGGCGCCCTCGGTGGTTGTCAGGGGCGGCCGCGGATCGGATTTCAGGTTTTTGGCCTTGAACGCCTTTCGAAAAAGGCACTTTTCCTGTAAGCTTTCCGCTTTAGTGTGTCCACTAAAAGTTGCGCAGAATGAATCAATCAAAAAAGCGGGATGACCTTCACACGTCATCCCGCTTTTTTACAATCTGCGTTTGCTCCACGATCTACGGGAGGTCTTCTTGAGTAAGCCAGCCATACTCGCCCTTGCTGACGGCAGCATTTTTCGCGGCGAGGCCATCGGGGCCGACGGCCAAACTGTCGGGGAGGTGGTGTTCAACACCGCCATGACCGGCTATCAGGAAATTCTTACCGATCCGTCTTATGCCCAGCAGATCGTTACCCTGACCTATCCACACATCGGCAATACCGGCACCACGCCGGAAGACGCCGAGTCCGATCGCGTCTGGGCTGCTGGCCTGATCATTCGCGATCTGCCGCTGATCGCCAGCAACTGGCGTAACAAGCAGTCGCTGCCTGATTACCTCAAGGAAAACGGCACCGTCGCCATCGCCGGTATCGATACCCGCCGCCTGACCCGCATCCTGCGTGAAAAAGGCTCCCAGAACGGCTGCATCCTGGTTGGCGCCGACGCCACCGAGGAAAAAGCCCTGGAGCTGGCGCGTGGCTTCCCGGGCCTGAAAGGCATGGACCTGGCCAAGGAAGTCAGCTGCACCGAGCGCTACGAGTGGCGCTCCAGTGTGTGGAACCTGAAAGACGACAGCCATCCCGAGATCGCTGCCAGCGAGCTGCCGTACCATGTGGTCGCCTACGACTACGGCGTCAAGCTGAACATCCTGCGTATGCTGGTCGAGCGCGGTTGCCGCCTGACCGTGGTGCCGGCGCAGACGCCGGCCAGCGAAGTGCTGGCGCTCAATCCCGACGGCGTGTTCCTGTCCAACGGTCCTGGCGACCCCGAGCCATGTGACTACGCCATTCAGGCGATCAAGGACGTTCTGGAAACCGATATCCCGGTATTCGGCATCTGCCTTGGCCACCAGCTGCTGGCCCTGGCCTCCGGCGCCAAGACCCTGAAAATGGGCCACGGCCACCACGGTGCCAACCACCCGGTACAGGATCTCGACACCGGCGTGGTGATGATCACCAGCCAGAACCACGGTTTCGCCGTGGACGAGAGCAGCCTGCCGAGCAATCTGCGCCCGATCCACAAGTCGCTGTTCGACGGCACCCTGCAGGGCATCGAGCGTACCGACAAGGACGCCTTCAGCTTCCAGGGTCACCCCGAAGCCAGCCCGGGCCCGAACGATGTCGCCCCGCTGTTCGACCGCTTCATCGAAGCCATGGCCAAGCGCCGCTAAGCCCGCCGACTGACCTACGGATTCGAGAGAGATAAAATGCCAAAACGTACAGACATCAAAAGTATCCTGATTCTCGGCGCCGGCCCCATCGTCATCGGCCAGGCGTGCGAGTTCGACTATTCCGGCGCCCAGGCCTGCAAGGCCCTGCGCGAGGAAGGCTTCCGCGTCATCCTGGTGAACTCCAACCCGGCCACCATCATGACCGACCCGGCCATGGCCGACGCCACCTACATCGAGCCGATCAAATGGGCCACCGTGGCCAAGATCATCGAGAAGGAGCGCCCCGACGCCCTGCTGCCGACCATGGGCGGCCAGACCGCGCTGAACTGTGCGCTGGATCTGGAGCGTCACGGTGTGCTGGAGAAGTTCGGCGTCGAGATGATCGGTGCCAACGCCGACACCATCGACAAGGCCGAAGACCGCTCGCGTTTCGACAGGGCGATGAAGGACATCGGCCTGGCTTGCCCGGTATCGGGTATCGCCCACAGCATGGAAGAAGCCTACGGTGTGCTCGAGAAGGTCGGCTTCCCGTGCATCATCCGTCCGAGCTTCACCATGGGCGGCACCGGCGGCGGCATCGCCTACAACCGCGAAGAGTTCGAGGAAATCTGTACCCGTGGTCTGGACCTGTCGCCGACCAACGAGCTGCTGATCGACGAGTCGCTGATCGGTTGGAAGGAATACGAGATGGAGGTGGTCCGCGACAAGAAGGACAACTGCATCATCGTCTGTTCCATCGAGAACTTCGACCCGATGGGCGTGCACACCGGTGACTCGATCACCGTGGCACCGGCCCAGACCCTGACGGACAAGGAATACCAGATCCTGCGTAACGCCTCCCTGGCGGTGCTGCGCGAGATCGGCGTGGAAACCGGCGGCTCCAACGTGCAGTTCGGCATCTGCCCGAACACTGGTCGCATGGTCGTCATCGAGATGAACCCGCGCGTATCGCGCTCCTCGGCACTGGCTTCCAAAGCCACTGGCTTCCCGATCGCCAAGATCGCCGCCAAGCTGGCCGTGGGTTACACCCTCGACGAACTGCAGAACGACATCACTGGCGGTCGTACCCCGGCGTCGTTCGAGCCGGCCATCGATTACGTGGTCACCAAGATCCCGCGTTTCGCTTTCGAGAAATTCCCCAACGCCGACGCCCGCCTGACCACTCAGATGAAGTCCGTCGGTGAAGTAATGGCCATCGGCCGGACCTTCCAGGAATCCCTGCACAAGGCGCTGCGCGGTCTGGAAGTTGGCGTTGCCGGCTTCGATCCGAAGCTCGATCCGGCTGACCCGGAAGCCGAAAGCACCCTCAAGCGCGAGCTGATCGTGCCGGGCGCCGACCGTATCTGGTACGTGGGCGACGCCTTCCGTGCCGGCAAGACCGTCGAGGAAGTGTTCGAGCTGACCCGCATCGATGAATGGTTCCTGGTGCAGATCGAAGACCTGATCAAGGACGAGCAGCGCATCCAGACCCTGGGCCTGTCGAGCATCGACCGCGACCTGATGTTCAGCCTCAAACGCAAGGGTTTCTCCGATGCGCGCCTGGCCGCGCTGCTCGGCGTCACCGAGAAGAACCTGCGCAGCCATCGTCACAAGCTCAAGGTGCTGCCGGTCTACAAGCGCGTCGACACCTGCGCCGCCGAGTTCGCCACCGACACCGCCTACATGTACTCGACCTACGAGGAAGAGTGCGAGGCCAATCCGAGCAGCCGTGACAAGATCATGATCCTCGGTGGCGGCCCGAACCGCATCGGCCAGGGCATCGAGTTCGACTATTGCTGCGTACACGCCGCGCTGGCCATGCGTGAAGACGGTTACGAGACCATCATGGTCAACTGCAACCCGGAAACCGTCTCCACCGACTACGACACCTCCGATCGCCTCTACTTCGAACCGGTGACCCTGGAGGACGTGCTGGAAATCGTCCGCGTCGAGCAGCCCAAGGGCGTGATCGTCCAGTACGGCGGCCAGACCCCGCTGAAGCTGTGCCGCGCCCTGGAAGAGGCGGGCGTGCCGATCATCGGCACCAGCCCGGACGCCATCGACCGCGCCGAAGACCGCGAGCGTTTCCAGCAGATGGTGCAGCGCCTCGGCCTGCGTCAGCCGGCCAACGCCACTGCGCGCAGTGAAGAAGAAGCGCTGACCCTGTCCAAGAACATCGGCTACCCGATGGTGGTGCGTCCGTCCTACGTGCTGGGCGGCCGGGCGATGGAAATCGTCTACCAGGAAGAAGAGCTCAAGCGTTACATGCGCGAAGCGGTAAAGGTTTCCAACGACAGCCCGGTGCTGCTCGACCGCTTCCTCAACTGCGCCATCGAGGTGGATGTGGACGCGGTCAGCGACGGCGAAGTCGTGGTGATTGGTGCGATCATGCAGCACATCGAGCAGGCCGGCGTTCACTCCGGTGACTCGGCGTGCTCGCTGCCACCATACTCGCTGCCGGCGCACATCCAGGACGAGATCCGCGACCAGGTCAAGAAGATGGCCCTGGAACTGGGCGTCATCGGCCTGATGAACGTGCAGATGGCCGTGCAGGGCGAGGACATCTACGTGATCGAGGTCAACCCGCGTGCCTCGCGTACCGTGCCGTTCGTGTCCAAGTGCATCGGCGAGTCGCTGGCCAAGGTCGCTGCCCGCGTGATGGCTGGCAAGACCCTGAGCGAACTGGGTTTCACCCAGGAAATCATCCCGCCGTTCTTCAGCGTCAAGGAAGCGGTATTCCCGTTCAACAAGTTCCCGGGTGTCGACCCGATCCTCGGCCCGGAAATGAAATCCACCGGTGAGGTGATGGGCGTCGGTGACAGCTTCGGCGAAGCCTTCGCCAAGGCGCAGATGGGGGCTAGCGAGATTCTGCCGAACGCAGGCGTCGCGTTCATCAGCGTTCGCGAAGACGACAAACCGGAGGCCATTCAGGTCGCTCGCGACCTGGTCGCCCTGGGCTTCGAAGTGGTCGCCACTGCCGGAACCGCCAAGGTGATCGAGGCTGCCGGCCTGCCGGTTCGTCGCGTCAACAAGGTGACCGAAGGTCGTCCGCACGTGGTCGACATGATCAAGAACGATGAAGTCACTCTGATCATCAACACCACCGAAGGCCGTCAGTCCATCGCTGACTCCTACTCCATTCGTCGTAACGCTCTGCAGCACAAGATCTACTGCACCACCACCATCGCGGCGGGTCAGGCGGTCTGTGAGGCGCTCAAGTTCGGTCCCGAGAAGACCGTGCGCCGTCTGCAGGATCTGCACGCAGGAATCAAGGCATGAACAAGTACCCCATGACCATCCAGGGCGCTCGCGCCCTGGAAGAAGAGCTGGCGCACCTGACCAAGGTGCGTCGCCCAGCGCTCAGCCAGGCGATCGCCGAGGCCCGTGAGCTGGGTGACCTCAAGGAAAACGCCGAATACCATGCCGCCCGCGAGGAGCAGGGCATGGTCGAGGCGCGCGTGCGTGACATCGAAGGCCGCCTGCAGAATGCGGTGATCATCGACGTCACCACCATCGCCCACACTGGCAAGGTGATCTTCGGCACCACCGTGGAAATCGCCAACGTCGAGACCGACGAAAGCGTGACCTACCAGATCGTTGGCGAAGACGAAGCCGACATCAAGCAGGGCAAGCTTTCCGTAGGTTCGCCCATCGCTCGTGCCCTGGTGGGTAAGAGCGAAGGTGACGTGGTTGGCGTCAACACGCCCAGTGGTCTGGTCGAGTACGAGATTGTCGAAGTTCGCCACGTCTGATCGCACGGCTGCGCGTGACAGCGCAGCCAACGCCTGGGTGCTGCTGCAAACCCTTTGGGTCGGTGGCATCTGGACATTGCATTTTCTGGTGCTGCCGGGGCTTGCCAGTGTCGGCCTGGCGTCTTTGCTGATCGAGGAAGTGGCGCGCACCCTGGTGCCGCAGATGATCGGTGTTACGCTGGTGGCGGCACTGCTGCAGCTTGTGCTGTTGGTCAGACGGTGTGGACTGTCGGCACCATGGCGAGTGCGTAGCGGGCAGTTGCTGCTCGCGGTACTGGCCGTCTCGCTGGCCTTTCTGGTTTCGCTGATGCTCTGGCCGCAGGCCCTGCGTTGGCAGCTGTTCAGCTACCTGCTGCTGGCGTTCTTCGGTGTATTGCTGGTGTTGCAGCCCGTGCCGCGCAAGGCCGTGGCAGCCGACCCGCAGGTCGGCTGAGCACCTGAATCAGCCCTGATAGCGGCTGATGTTGGACAGGTTGCGATTGGCCTTGGGGTTCTTGCGGTACAGCAGCGCCATCTTGCCGATGATCTGCGCCAGTTCGGCCTTGCTGGCCTTGCACAGTTCATCGATCACCGCCAGGCGGTCGTCGCGCTCGGTGACACGAACCTGAATCTTGATCAGCTCATGGTCGTTCAGCGCGCGCTCGAGCTCGGCCAGTACGCCTTCGGTAACACCGTTGTCGGCGACGATCAATACCGGTTTCAGGTGGTGGCCGATAGATTTGAACTGTTTCTTCTGCTCTTGAGTGAGCGGCATAATCTGAACCCTGCATATTAATCTGGGAAAGCGGGCTATTTTAACCGAGCCGCCCGAGGCCCGCCCAGTTATTCATTCTGTTCTCTCGAGGTGTTGTGTGGCCCGTTCCAAGACCAGCCAGCGTTGGCTGAAAGAGCATTTCGACGATCCGTACGTCAAAATGGCGCAAAAGGACGGCTACCGTTCACGTGCCAGTTACAAGCTGCTGGAGGTGCAGGAGAAGGATCGCATCCTGCGCCCCGGCATGACCGTGGTCGACCTCGGCGCTGCGCCGGGCGGCTGGTCCCAGGTCACCAGCCGGGTGATCGGCGACAAGGGGCGGTTGATCGCTTCCGACATCCTGGAGATGGACAGCATCCCGGACGTCACCTTCATTCAGGGCGATTTTACCGACGACGCCGTGTTCGCCCGGATTCTCGAGGCCATCGACAATAATCCCGTCGACCTTGTGATTTCCGATATGGCCCCCAATATGAGTGGGGTGAGGGCCGCCGATCAGCCGCGTGCCATGTATTTGTGCGAGCTGGCGCTGGATCTGGCTGGCCGGGTGCTCAAGCCCGGCGGCGATTTCCTGATCAAGATCTTCCAGGGCGAGGGTTTCGACGAGTATCACAAGGAGGTGCGCCGTCAGTTCGACAAGGTGCAGATGCGCAAACCCCTGTCGTCCCGTGACCGCTCCCGCGAGCAGTATTTGCTGGCCCGAGGTTTCAAGGGCCTGAGTGCCGAGTAAAACCAATGGCGTGGTTGTCAGTCCAAGCCAAGACGCGCATCGTAATGGGCAGATGTCTCATAAAGGGTTACAGACGGTGTCAGCCACGAGCGGGCGTTTGTAGTAAGTTAGATCGGTTTATAACTGGTCGTCATGCGAAGCACGCTTCGGCAAGGGGCCTGCTTCAGAGGGTAGCTAATTGAACGACATGGCAAAGAATCTGATCCTGTGGCTGATCATCGCCGCCGTCCTCGTCACGGTGATGAACAACTTCTCGAGCCCCAGTGAGACCAACAAGCTCAACTACTCGGAATTCATCGGGCAGGTACAGAGCGGCGGGGTCAAGCGCGTCACCGTCGATGGCTACATCATCAGCGGCATGCGTTCCGACGGCTCCTCGTTCGAAACCGTGCGCCCGGCGATCCAGGACAACGGTCTGATCAAGGACCTGATGGACAACAACGTCGAGATCGTCGGCAAGCAGC
The DNA here is from genome assembly GCF_001945445.1 of Pseudomonas sp. PA27(2017). Lineage (GTDB taxonomy): Bacteria > Pseudomonadota > Gammaproteobacteria > Pseudomonadales > Pseudomonadaceae > Aquipseudomonas. Next base: position 57,001 of record NZ_MSXW01000014.1, on the reverse strand, counting down.
CTGAGCAGCAGAGCATCTGGACCCAGTTGTTGGTCGCCAGCTTCCCGATTCTGGTGATCATCGCCGTGTTCATGTTCTTCATGCGCCAGATGCAGGGCGGGGCGGGCGGCAAGGGCGGCCCCATGAGCTTCGGCAAGTCCAAGGCGCGCCTGCTATCCGAAGACCAGGTCAAGACCACCTTCGCTGACGTCGCTGGTTGCGACGAGGCCAAGGAAGAAGTCAGTGAGCTGGTCGAATTCCTGCGTGATCCGGGCAAGTTCCAGCGACTGGGCGGCCGCATTCCGCGTGGCGTGCTGATGGTCGGCTCACCAGGTACCGGTAAGACGCTGCTGGCCAAGGCCGTTGCCGGCGAAGCCAAGGTGCCGTTCTTCACCATTTCCGGTTCCGACTTCGTCGAGATGTTCGTCGGTGTCGGCGCCTCCCGCGTGCGCGACATGTTCGAGCAGGCCAAGAAACACGCCCCGTGCATCATCTTCATCGACGAGATCGACGCCGTTGGTCGCCACCGTGGCGCTGGTATGGGTGGCGGTCACGACGAGCGCGAGCAGACCCTCAACCAGTTGCTGGTGGAGATGGACGGCTTCGAAATGAACGATGGCATCATCGTCATCGCCGCCACCAACCGCCCGGACGTGCTCGATCAGGCGCTGCTGCGTCCGGGTCGTTTCGACCGTCAGGTGGTCGTCGGCCTGCCGGACATCCGTGGCCGGGAGCAAATCCTCAACGTGCACATGCGCAAGATCCCCATGGGCGAAGACGTCAAGGCAGCGGTCATCGCCCGTGGTACGCCTGGCTTCTCCGGTGCCGACCTGGCCAACCTGGTCAACGAGGCATCGCTGTTCGCCGCGCGCGCCGGCAAGCGCCTTGTGGAAATGAAGGAATTCGAGCTGGCCAAAGACAAGATCATGATGGGTGCCGAGCGCAAGACCATGGTCATGTCCGACAAGGAGAAGCTCAACACCGCCTATCATGAGGCAGGCCACGCCATCGTCGGTCGCCTGGTGCCAGAGCACGACCCGGTCTACAAGGTCACCATCATTCCCCGCGGCCGTGCCCTGGGTGTGACCATGTTCCTGCCCGAGGAAGATCGCTACAGCCTCAGCAAACGTGCGCTGACCAGCCAGATCTGCTCGCTGTACGGCGGTCGCATCGCCGAAGAGATGACTCTGGGGTTCGACGGTGTCACCACCGGTGCATCCAATGACATCATGCGTGCCAGCCAGATCGCCCGGAACATGGTCACCAAATGGGGCCTTTCCGAGAAGCTTGGCCCGCTGCTCTATGCGGAAGACGACGATCAGCCGTTCCTGCGTGGCGGTGGCGGTTCTTCCGGTGCCAGCGTGTCGGGTGAAACCGCCAAGATGATCGACTCCGAAGTGCGCGCGATCATCGACGGTTGCTACAACACGGCCAAGCAGATCCTGACCGACAACCGTGACAAGCTCGATGCCATGGCCGAAGCGCTTATGAAATTCGAGACTATCGATATCGATCAGATCGACGACATCATGAGCGGCCGTACGGTTCGTGAGCCAAAGGACTGGACCGGTGGCGGCAACGATGCGGGCAAGCCATCCGCCAAGCCTGACGAGGCGGATCGTCCTGAGAAACCCATCGGCGGGCCTGCTGCCGAGGTATAAAAGTCGTCCCATGTCTCTCGTGCAAACAAACGACCGGCTGCCTTGTGGCAGCCGGTTTCTTGATTTAAGCCATCCGCAAGTGATGGGTATCCTCAACGTCACCCCAGATTCCTTTTCCGATGGTGGCCGCTTCGCCCTGCGCGATGCGGCGCTGCGGCATGCCGAAAGCATGGTGCGCGCCGGTGCGACGCTGATCGATATCGGCGGCGAATCCACGCGGCCGGGTGCAGCCCCGGTCTCGGCAGCCCAGGAGCTCGAGCGCGTAGCGCCGATGGTCGAGGCGGTCGCCGCCGAGCTGGACGTGATCATTTCGGTGGATACTTCCACGCCCGAGGTGATGCGCGAGTCGGCAAGGTTAGGTGCTGGGCTGATCAACGACGTGCGTTCGCTACAGCGCGATGGTGCCTTGCAGGCGGCAGCCGAGAGCGGTTTGCCGGTGTGCCTGATGCACATGCGTGGCGAGCCCACGACCATGCAGCAAAGCCCCCGGTACGATGACGTGCTGGAGGCGGTGGCCGACTTTCTGCGCGAACGCCTGGCGGTCTGCGAGGCCGCCGGTATACCGGCGCAGCGCGTCGTGCTCGACCCAGGTTTCGGCTTCGCCAAGACGCTGGAGCATAATCTCAGCCTGTTCCGGCGCATGCCGGCGCTGCAGGCTCTCGGTCTGCCGCTGCTGGTCGGCGTGTCGCGCAAGAGTATGATTGGCGCCGTGCTGGGGCGCGAAGTCGATGGTCGCCTCTATGGCAGCCTGGCTCTGGCGGCCCTGGCGGTAGCCAGGGGCGCGCATATCCTGCGTGTGCACGATGTGGCGGAAACCGTGGACGTGGTGCGCATGGTCGCTGCGGTCGAAGCGGCGCAGTAAATAGAAAAAGGGAGTTGTCGTTTTGAGTCGCAAGTATTTTGGCACCGACGGTATCCGTGGGCGCGTTGGTCAGTACCCCATCACTCCAGACTTCATGCTCAAGCTGGGCTGGGCCGCCGGCATGGCGTTTCGCAAACAGGGCAAGTGTCGCATCCTGATCGGCAAGGACACGCGCATCTCCGGCTACATGTTCGAATCGGCGCTGGAGGCGGGGCTCTCCGCAGCCGGGGCTGACGTGATGCTGCTGGGGCCGATGCCGACGCCGGCGATCGCCTACCTGACGCGTACCTTTCATGCTGAGGCGGGTATCGTCATTAGCGCTTCGCACAATCCGCACCATGACAACGGCATCAAGTTCTTCTCGGGGCAGGGCACCAAGCTGCCTGATGAAGTCGAGCTGATGATCGAAGAGCTGCTTGATGCAGCGATGACCGTGGTCGAGTCCGAGCAGCTCGGCAAGGTGTCGCGAATCAACGACGCCGCCGGCCGCTATATCGAATTCTGCAAGAGCAGCGTGCCGACCAGTACCGATTTCTCGGGCCTGAAAATCGTGCTCGATTGCGCCCACGGTGCCGCCTACAAAGTGGCGCCGGCGGTATTCCAAGAGCTGGGTGCCGAGGTGTCGGTGCTGTCGGCCCAGCCCAACGGGCTGAATATCAACGCTGATTGCGGTTCGACCCATATCGAGAACCTGCAGGCTGAAGTCAAGGCGCGCCACGCCGATCTGGGCATCGCCTTCGACGGCGACGCTGATCGGGTGTTGATGGTCGATCACACCGGTGCGGTAGTCGATGGCGACGAGTTGCTGTTCATCATCGCCAGGGATTTGCAGGCCCGTGGCAAGCTGCAGGGCGGTGTCGTCGGCACGTTGATGAGCAATCTGGGCCTCGAGCTCGCCCTCAAGGAGCTGGATATTCCCTTCGTGCGTGCCAACGTCGGCGACCGTTATGTGATCGCCGAGTTGCTCGAGCGCGGTTGGCAGGTGGGTGGCGAAAACTCTGGGCATCTGGTGTGTTTCCAGCATGTGACGACCGGCGATGCCATCGTCGCCGCGCTACAAGTGCTGCTGGCCATTCGTCGTCGCGGTCAGAGCCTGGCCGAGGCCCGCCAAGGGTTGCGCAAATGCCCGCAAGTATTGGTCAATGTGCGTTTTAGCGGTGGCGTCGACCCGCTCAAACATCCCGACGTACAGGCCGCAAGCGACAGTGTGACCCAGCGCATGGCCGGTCGCGGCCGTGTGCTGCTGCGCAAGTCCGGCACCGAGCCGCTGGTGCGGGTGATGGTCGAAGGCGAGGATGAAACCCAGGTTCGAGCCTATGCCGATGAATTGGCTGAAATTGTCTCACGTGTCTGTGCTTGATTCGGCTTGCCAGTCCCCAAGCGGTTGGGTAACATCTGCGCCCTCTTTGACCAACGAGGTAAAGCATGCGTCGCTCAATGGTTGCTGGTAACTGGAAAATGCACGGTACCCGCGCTAGTGTCGCAGAGCTGATCGATGGTCTGAATCGGCAGGCACTGCCTGCCGATGTCGAGGTTGCGGTGTTTCCTGTCAGTGTTCATCTCGGTCAGGTTGTCGAGGGGCTCAGTGGTCTTGCGGTGTCGGTAGGCGCCCAGGACTGTGCCGTCGAGGCCGGCCAGGGTGCATTGACTGGTGAGGTGTCGGGCGAGCAGCTGCGTGATGCGGGTTGCAAGCTGGTGCTGATCGGTCATTCCGAGCGTCGCCTGATTCTGGGTGATAGCAACGAGCAGGTCTTGCGCAAGTTTGCGGCGGCTCAGGTCAGCGGGCTGGTGCCGGTGCTGTGCGTTGGGGAGACCCTGGAGCAGCGCGAGGCGGGCGAAACCCTCAAGGTGGTTGCTGGTCAGCTCGATAGCGTGATCGATGCGCTGGGTGTTGCGGTGTTCTCGAGTGCGGTGGTGGCGTATGAGCCGGTCTGGGCTATCGGTACCGGGCTGACGGCGACGCCCCAGCAGGCGCAGGACGTGCATGCGGCAATTCGTGCGCAGGTCGCTGCGAAAGACCCGCAGGTGGCGAGTGGTTTGAGAATTCTTTATGGCGGCAGCGTCAAGGCCGCCAATGCAGCCGAGCTTTTCGGCATGCCTGATATCGATGGGGGGCTTGTGGGTGGAGCCTCTCTGAATGCGGATGAGTTCGGTGCGATCTGTCGCGCTGCAGGAAACTAAGAATATGCTGGAAACAGGCGTTGTAGTTCTTCATCTGCTGGCAGCGATCGGTGTGGTTGTGCTGGTTCTGCTGCAGCAGGGTAAAGGTGCCGATGCAGGTGCTTCGTTCGGTGCGGGTGCTTCGAATACCGTTTTCGGTAGTCAAGGAACCACTACCTTTCTGAGCCGAGTTACTGCTATACTCGCCGCCAGTTTTTTCATTACCAGCTTGGGGTTAGCGTATTTTGCTAATCAAAAGTCTGATACACTGGGTCAGGCTGGTTTGCCAGATCCGGCAGTGATGGAAGTGCCGCAGGGCAACAAGCCTGCAGAAGATGTACCGGTGCTTGAGCAACAGCAAGCGCCAACTTCGAGTGAGCAAGACGTACCTCAGGCTCCCGAAGCGCAGTAAGTGTCAAATTTGCCGAGGTGGTGGAATTGGTAGACACGCTACCTTGAGGTGGTAGTGGCCATAGGCTGTAGGGGTTCGAGTCCCCTTCTCGGTACCAATTGAACAGAACAGCCCGCTGCATGCGGGCTTTTCTGTATCTGGGGGGTTGGTTGACCCGCGTGGCGGTTCAGCCGTATAATCCGCTCCCAGTTTTAGCGCGGGGTGAACAGTCCGGTAGCTCGTCGGGCTCATAACCCGAAGGTCGTTGGCTCAAGTCCATCCCCCCGCAGCCAGTTGTCACTGAGCCCCTTTCAAGGGGCTTTTTGTTAGCTGGGAGACAGATTTTCCGCCATCTGGGCGGTCTTGTAGATGGGCGTTTCGCCCATTTTTTATTTGCACAGCATGCGCGAGGGGTTCAGGTGTCGAGCAAGCTAGAACAGTTGCAGGCCTTGGTGGCCCCGGTAGTCGAAGCGCTTGGCTACGAATGCTGGGGTATCGAGTTCCTGTCTCAGGGGCGGCATTCGCTGCTGCGTATCTACATCGATCATGCCGACGGCATTCTTATCGACGATTGCGAGAAGGTCAGCCGGCAGATCAGCGGCGTTCTCGATGTCGAGGATCCCATCAGTGCCGAATACACCCTCGAGGTGTCTTCGCCTGGCATGGATCGGCCACTGTTCACGTTGGCCCAGTTCGCCAGTCACGTCGGCGAGCAGGTGAAAATCAAGTTGCGCTCACCGTTCGAAGGGCGCCGCAACTTTCAGGGTCTGCTCCGCGGTGTGGAGGAAGAGGACGTGGTGGTGCAGGTGGATGACCACGAGTTTCTTTTGCCGATCGATATGATCGACAAGGCCAACATTATCCCCCGATTTGATTGAGACACGGATCCCGCGGGATCGGAATGTGTCGATCCCAATGGATTGCGAAAGGCGAGGCGTACGATGAGCAAAGAAGTACTGCTGGTTGTTGAGTCGGTATCCAATGAAAAGGGCGTACCGGCCGCTGTGATTTTCGAGGCGCTGGAGTTGGCGCTGGCCACGGCGACCAAGAAACGTTTTGAAGATGAAGTCGAACTGCGGGTGGCGATCAACCGCCAGAGTGGTAGCTACGAGACCTTCCGCTGCTGGACCGTGGTCGACGAGGAAAACTTCGAAGATCCAGCGCACCAGGTGACGACTGACATGCCGCGTGCGGTCGAGGCCAACGCCAAGGTCGGCGATGTGCTCGAGGAGAAGATCGAGTCCATCGAGTTCGGTCGTATCGCTGCCCAGACGGCCAAGCAGGTCATCGTGCAGAAGGTACGTGAAGCCGAGCGTGCGCAGGTCGTCGAGGCCTACCGCGAGCGTCTGGGTGAAATCATCGCCGGTACCGTCAAGAAGGTTACCCGCGACAACGTCATCGTCGACCTGGGTGCCAACGCCGAGGCTCTGCTGGCACGCGAAGACATCATCCCGCGTGAGACTTTCCGTGTCGGCGTGCGCCTGCGTGCACTGCTCAAGGAAATCCGCACCGAGAACCGCGGCCCTCAGCTGATCCTGTCGCGTACTGCGCCGGAAATGCTGATCGAGCTGTTCCGTATCGAAGTGCCGGAAATCGCCGAAGGCCTCATCGAAGTCAAGGCCGCCTCCCGTGACCCGGGTTCGCGCGCCAAGATCGCAGTGCGTTCCAAGGACAAGCGCATCGACCCGCAAGGCGCCTGTATCGGCATGCGTGGCTCGCGCGTTCAGGCTGTTTCCGGCGAGCTGGTCGGCGAGCGTGTGGACATCGTGCTGTGGGACGACAACCCGGCGCAGTTCGTCATCAACGCCATGTCGCCGGCCGAAGTTGCGGCGATCATCGTCGATGAAGATGCCCATGCCATGGACATCGCCGTTGGCGAGGACAACCTGGCCCAGGCCATCGGCCGTGGCGGCCAGAACGTGCGCCTGGCCAGTCAGCTGACCGGCTGGACGCTGAACGTGATGACCGAGTCGGACATCCAGGCCAAGCAGCAGGCCGAGACCGGTGACATTCTGCAGAGCTTCATCGACGAGCTGGAAGTCGACGAAGAACTGGCCCAGGTGCTGGTCGAAGAGGGCTTCACCAGCCTGGAAGAAATCGCCTACGTGCCGATGGAAGAGATGCTCAGCATCGACGGTTTCGACGAAGAAATCGTCAACGAACTGCGCTCTCGAGCGAAGGATCGTTTGCTGACCAAGGCCATCGCCACGGAAGAAAAACTGGCAGACGCCCAGCCGGCCGAAGACCTCCTCGAAGTCGAGGGTATGGACAAAGGCCTGGCGCAGGAACTGGCAGTACGCGGGGTGGTTACCCGTGAAGACCTGGCCGAGCAGTCGATCGACGACCTGCTCGACATCGACGGCATCGACGAAGAGCGTGCCGGCAAGCTGATCATGGCCGCCCGAGCCCACTGGTTCGAGTAAGTTTTACGGCCTGAGGAGAGAAGTGCATGACGCAAGTCACGGTGAAAGAACTGGCCCAAGTGGTCGACACACCGGTAGAGCGCCTGCTGCAGCAGATGCGAGAGGCGGGTTTGCCGCACAGCAGTGCCGAGCAAGTTGTCACCGATAACGAAAAGCAGGCCCTGCTTGCTCACCTGAAGAGCAGCCACGGCGACAAGAAAGCCGAGGAACCGCGCAAGATTACCTTGCAGCGCAAGACCACCAGTACCCTCAGGGTTGCTGGTAGCAAGACCATCAGCGTTGAAGTGCGCAAGAAGAAGACCTTCGTCAAGCGCAGCAACGAAGAGATCGAAGCCGAGAAACAGCGCGAGCTCGAAGAGCAACGTGCTGCGGCGGAAGCTGCTCGTCTGAAGGCTGAGGAAGAAGCCAAGCGCCAGGCCGAAGAAGACGCCAAGCGCCAGGCGGCCGCAGCGCCGACCGCGCGCGCCGTCGAAGCGGCTGTGGCGCCGGCCGTCGTCGACGCGCCGGTTGCTCCGGCTGTCGACGAGCGCAAGAAGGACGAGCCGCGTCGCCCCGACAAGGCGCGTAGTGACGATGCCGACCGCCGTGGTGGTGAGCGCAAGACCACTCAGCACCGCCCGACCGTCAAGGAAAAGGCGCCTGCTCCACGTGTCGCGCCGCGTACCATCGACGAAGAGAGCGATGGTTTCCGCCGCGGTGGCCGTGGCAAGTCCAAGCTCAAGAAGCGCAACCAGCATGGCTTCCAGGCTCCGGCCGGCCCGGTGGTGCGTGAAGTGTCGATCGGCGAAACCATCACCGTGGGCGAACTGGCCCAGCAGATGTCGGTGAAGGCTGCTGAAGTCATCAAATTCATGTTCAAGATGGGCACGCCTGCCACCATTAACCAGGTGCTGGATCAGGAAACCGCTCAACTGGTCGCCGAAGAGCTGGGCCACAAGGTCAAGCTGGTCAGCGACAACGCGCTCGAAGAGCAGTTGGCCGAGTCCCTGAAGTTCGAAGGTGAGGCGATTTCCCGTGCGCCGGTGGTGACCGTCATGGGTCACGTCGACCATGGTAAGACCTCGCTGCTCGACTACATTCGTCGTGCCAAGGTCGCGTCCGGTGAAGCAGGTGGTATCACGCAGCATATCGGTGCCTACCACGTGGAAACCGAGCGCGGCATGGTGACCTTCCTCGATACCCCGGGTCACGCTGCGTTCACTCAGATGCGTGCCCGTGGTGCCAAGGCTACCGACATCGTCATCCTCGTGGTGGCGGCCGACGACGGTGTGATGCCGCAGACCCAGGAAGCGGTTCAGCACGCGAAAGCGGCTGGCGTGCCGATCGTGGTCGCGGTGAACAAGATCGACAAGCCCGATGCCAACCCGGACAACATCAAGAACGGCCTGGCCGCGCTGGACGTGATTCCGGAAGAGTGGGGCGGCGACGCACCCTACGTGCATGTCTCGGCCAAGATGGGTACCGGCGTGGACGAGCTGCTCGAAGCAGTTCTGCTGCAGGCCGAAGTTCTCGAACTCAAGGCCATGCCGACGGCGCCTGGTCGTGGCGTGGTCGTCGAATCGCGTCTGGACAAGGGCCGCGGCCCGGTAGCCACCGTGCTGGTTCAGGACGGTACGCTGCGCCAGGGCGACATGGTGCTGGTCGGCTCCAACTACGGCCGCATCCGCGCCATGCTGGACGAAAACGGCAAGCCTGTTAAGGAAGCCGGCCCGTCCATCCCGGTCGAGATCCTCGGCCTGGACGGCACGCCAGAGGCGGGCGATGACATGACCGTCGTGGCCGACGAGAAGAAGGCCCGCGAGGTTGCGCTGTTCCGTCAGGGCAAGTTCCGCGAAGTGAAACTGGCACGTGCCCACGCCGGCAAGCTGGAGAACATCTTCGAGAGCATGGGCCAGGAAGAGAAGAAAACCCTCAACATCGTTCTCAAGTCCGATGTGCGTGGTTCTCTCGAGGCTCTGCAGGGCTCGCTCAGCACCCTGGGCAACGACGAAGTACAGGTGCGTGTGGTCGGTGGCGGCGTCGGTGGTATCACCGAGTCCGATGCCAACCTGGCCCTGGCGTCGAACGCCGTGCTGTTCGGCTTCAACGTCCGTGCTGACGCTGGTGCGCGCAAGATCGTCGAGGCCGAAGGTCTGGACATGCGCTACTACAACGTCATCTACGACATCATCGAGGACGTCAAGAAGGCGCTCACCGGTATGCTCGGCAGCGACGTTCGCGAGAACATCCTCGGCATCGCCGAAGTGCGCGACGTGTTCCGTTCGCCGAAGTTCGGTGCGGTCGCCGGTTGTATGGTGGTCGAAGGTACGGTCTACCGTAACCGTCCGATCCGCGTACTGCGTGACGACGTGGTGATCTTCGAAGGCGAGCTGGAGTCCCTGCGTCGCTTCAAGGACGATATGGCCGAAGTGCGTAACGGCATGGAGTGCGGTATCGCGGTGAAGAGCTACAACGACGTCAAGGTCGGCGACAAGATCGAAGTGTTCGAGAAAGTCCAGGTGGCTCGCAGCCTGTAATCGCGAGTCGCAACACGCAACGCCCGGCCCCGCATCTGCGCGGCCGGGCGTTTGCCGCTTTTGAGTCCGCTGCTTTTGCAGGCGGCGAGACGAGTGGAAGGTAGCAACGATGGCAAAAGACTACAGCCGTGCCCAGCGTATCGGCGACCAGATTCAACGCGAATTGGCGCAGCTGATTCGTACCGAAGTCAAAGACCCGCGCCTGGGTGGCCTGGTCACCGTTACGGCGGTCGATGTCAGCCGTGACGCCAGCCATGCCAAGGTGTTCGTCACCGTCATGGGCGCCGAGCCGCAAGAGGGTTCAGACCCCATCGCGCAGAGCCTCAAGGTACTGAACGACGCCAGTGGTTTCCTGCGCATGCAGCTGGGCAAGGCGATGAAGCTGCGCAGCGTGCCGCACCTGCGTTTCCATTACGACGAAAGCATCGTGCGTGGTGCCCAGTTATCGGCGCTGATCGAGCGTGCGGTGACCGAGGACAGCAAGCACGTCGACAGCGACACCGAGGCCAAGGAGTAAGCGCGTGGCCCAGGTTAAGCGTATTCGTCGCAAGGTTGACGGCATCATCCTGCTCGACAAGCCAAAGGGCTTCAGCTCCAACGCGGCGTTGCAGAAGGTGCGCTGGTTGCTCAATGCCGAGAAGGCCGGGCACACCGGTAGTCTCGATCCGCTGGCCACCGGCGTGCTGCCATTGTGCTTCGGCGAGGCGACCAAGTTTTCCCAGTACCTGCTCGATGCCGACAAGGGCTATGAGACGGTCATGCAGCTCGGCGTCACCACCACCACGGCCGATGCCGAGGGTGAGGTGATCGAGCGCCGCGAAGTGAATGTCGACGCCTCGGACATCGAGGCGCTGCTGCCGCGTTTTCGTGGTGACATCAGCCAGGTGCCGCCGATGTATTCGGCGCTCAAGCGCGACGGCCAGCCGCTGTACAAACTTGCGCGTGCCGGAGAAGTAGTGGAGCGCGAGGCGCGTTCTGTTACTATTGCGCGCCTGGAGTTGCTGAGCAGTGCGGCCGACAAGGCGAGCCTGGCGGTGGACTGCAGTAAAGGTACCTATATCCGTACGCTGGTCGAGGATATCGGGCACCTGCTGGGCTGTGGTGCCCATGTCGCCGAGCTGCGCCGTACCAAGGCCGGCCCGTTCGACTTGTCCCAGAGTATCAGCCTGGACGAACTGCTGCAGGCCCATGAGGAGGGTGGCAACGAAGCCGTCGATCGCTTCCTGCTGCCGGTGGACAGCGGGCTGGAGCATTGGCCGCTGCTGAGCTTTTCGGAGCACAGTTCGTTCTATTGGCTGCAAGGGCAGCCGGTTCGCGCCGCGGACGCGCCGAAGTTCGGCATGGTTCGGGTGCAAGATCACAACGGTCGCTTCATCGGTATTGGTGAAGTGAGCGAAGACGGGCGCATTGCGCCGCGTCGTCTGATTCGGTCCGCGTGACCGTGGCGAGCCGCTCCGGCGGCTCGTAACGAGGGTGGCTGTCAATAGGCACGGTCATACCTCCTTTAAAACACGGGAAGCGATTCCCGGCCTATTGAGACTGTCCTTGCGACCGTCTCCAGATGAGAGGATGCCCACATGGCACTCAGCGTTGAAGAAAAAGCCCAGATCGTTAACGACTACAAGCAAGCTGAAGGCGATACCGGTAGCCCGGAAGTCCAGGTTGCTCTGCTGTCCGCCAACATCAACAAGCTGCAAGGCCACTTCAAGGCCAACGGCAAAGACCACCACTCGCGTCGTGGCCTGATCCGTATGGTCAACCAGCGCCGCAAGCTGCTGGACTACCTGAAGGGTAAGGACACCAGCCGTTACAGCGCCCTGATCGGTCGCCTGGGTCTGCGTCGCTAAGCAATGCTTAGCTGTCGTTGACCGCAAAAGCTGGAAGTGGGCTCGCCCTGCTTCCAGCTTTTGCGTTTATGCTTCACCCGTTTTATGGCTTCAGCCACTTTGGACAGCGCCGGGCCGACTCCCGCAGCGATTGCCCACCAATTCGCAAGAACCGTTTCCCCCAAAGGCAACAGAGAGAAGGAAAACACCGTGAACCCGGTAATCAAGAAATTTCAATTCGGTCAGTCGACCGTCACCCTCGAGACTGGCCGTATCGCCCGTCAGGCTTCCGGCGCCGTGCTGGTCACCGTCGACAACGACGTAACCGTGCTGGTCACCGTGGTAGGCGCCAAGTCTGCCGACCCGAGCAAGGGTTTCTTCCCGCTGTCCGTGCACTACCAGGAAAAGACCTACGCAGCCGGCAAGATCCCTGGCGGCTTCTTCAAGCGTGAAGCGCGCCCGAGCGAGAAGGAAACCCTGACCTCGCGCCTGATCGATCGTCCGATCCGCCCGCTGTTCCCGGAAGGCTTCCAAAACGAAGTGCAGGTCATCTGCACCGTGGTCTCCACCAGCAAGAAGACCGACCCGGACATTGCAGCGATGATCGGTACCTCGGCTGCCCTGGCCATCTCCGGCATCCCGTTCGACGGCCCCATCGGTGCCGCCCGTGTTGCCTACCACCCCGAGACCGGCTACCTGCTGAACCCGAACTACGAGCAGCTCAAGGCATCGAGCCTGGACATGGTCGTGGCCGGTACCAAAGACGCCGTACTGATGGTCGAATCCGAAGCCAAAGAGCTGACCGAAGACCAGATGCTGGGCGCCGTGCTGTTCGCCCATGACGAATTCCAGGCCGTCATCCAGGCCGTTACCGAGCTGGCCGCCGAAGCGGGCAAGCCGCGTTGGGACTGGCAGGCCGCTGCCGCCAACACCAGCCTGTTGGACGCCATCCGCGCCGAGTTCGGTGCCGCGATCTCCGACGCCTATACCATCATCATCAAGCAGGATCGCTATGCGCGCCTGGGCGAGCTGCGCGACCAGGTGGTTGTCAAGTTCTCCGGTGAGGAAGGTCAGCCGAGCGCCGGCGAAGTCAAAGACGCCTTCGGCGAAATCGAATACCGCACCGTGCGCGAGAACATCGTCAACGGCAAGCCGCGTATCGATGGTCGTGACACCCGTACCGTACGTGGCCTGAACATCGAGGTCGGCGTGCTGGACAAGACCCACGGTTCGGCTCTGTTCACCCGCGGCGAAACCCAGGCGCTGGTCGTGGCCACCCTTGGTACCGCCCGCGATGCACAGCTGCTCGACACCCTCGAAGGCGAGAAGAAAGACCCCTTCATGCTGCACTACAACTTCCCGCCGTACTCGGTGGGCGAGTGTGGTCGCATGGGCGCCACCGGTCGTCGTGAGATCGGCCACGGCCGCCTGGCTCGTCGTGGCGTTGCCGCCATGCTGCCGAGCGCTGACGAGTTCCCGTACACCATCCGTATCGTCTCGGAGATCACCGAATCCAACGGTTCGTCCTCCATGGCCTCCGTTTGCGGTGCTTCCCTGGCCCTGATGGACGCTGGTGTACCGATGAAGGCGCCGGTTGCCGGTATCGCCATGGGTCTGGTCAAGGAAGGCGAGAAATTCGCCGTACTGACCGACATCCTCGGTGACGAAGACCACCTGGGCGACATGGACTTCAAGGTAGCCGGTACCGCCAATGGCGTCACCGCGCTGCAGATGGACATCAAGATCCAGGGCATCACCGAAGAGATCATGGAAATCGCCCTGAACCAGGCCCTGGAAGCGCGTCTGAACATCCTCGGCCAGATGAACCAGGTGATCGCCCAGTCGCGCAGCGAGCTGTCAGCCAACGCCCCGACCATGCTGGCGATGAAGATCGACCAGGACAAGATCCGTGACGTCATCGGCAAGGGCGGCGCCACCATCCGCGCCATCTGCGAAGAGACCAAGGCCTCGATCGACATCGAAGACGACGGCTCGATCAAGATCTTCGGCGAAACCAAGGAAGCCGCCGATGCTGCCAAGCAGCGCGTACTGGCGATCACCGCCGAGGCCGAGATCGGAAAGATCTACGTCGGCAAGGTCGAGCGTATCGTCGACTTCGGCGCCTTCGTCAACATCCTGCCGGGCAAGGACGGTCTGGTGCACATCTCCATGCTCAGCGATGCGCGCGTAGAGAAGGTCACCGACATCCTCAAGGAAGGCCAGGAAGTGGAAGTGCTGGTACTGGACGTGGACAACCGCGGCCGTATCAAGCTGTCCATCAAGGACGTCGCTGCTGCCAAAGCCTCGGGTGTCTGATCCGGGCTGAAGCCGCTGCGTCGAGAAAGCCAGTCAGGGTGACCTGACTGGCTTTTTTATTGCCTGTCGTTTGGCATTGCGGGTGGGGGCAGCGACGTCGCCTTGCCGCAATGCGAGGCTCGGGTTGGTCATCCCAAGGTAGGCCCGTGACTGGGTCCGGGCGCGATATCGCGCTGGCCGCTCAAGCCTCAGGTATAAAAAAACGCCAGTCAGGTGCCGCCTGACTGGCGTTTTTCGTTGTGCCGCCGTGATCAGTCGGTGTACTGGAACAGCTTGATGATCTTCTGCACGCCCGAGGTGTTCTGCACCACGTTGCTTGCCGCATTGGCTTCCTGGCGGCTGACAACGCCGAGCAGGTAGACGATGCCGTTCTCGGTGATCACCTTGATGCGACTGCCCGGCACGCCACTGTCGGCCAGCATCTGGGTCTTGATCTTGGTGGTCAGCAGCGAGTCGTTGCTACGCGCCAGCAGTGAACTGGGCTGCTGAACCTGCAGCTCGTTGTGTACCTTGCGCACGCCCTGAACGCGGCGGGCAGCTTGTTCGGCCGTGGTTTTCAGGTCGGCGCGGGGCGTCTGGCCGGCGATCAGGATCACGCCGTTATAGCTGGTCACCACGATGTGCGAGGTGGGGCTGGCGAGGTCGGCGTGAGCACGGGTGATGGCATTGGCGACATCCGGGCCGACGAACTGGTCGTCGATCTTGTTGCCGATGCTGCGGCTGCCGCAGCCGCCCAGGATCAGGCTCAATGCCAAGGCGGCGAAGATCAGTGGTGAACGGGTCATTCTTCACTCCCAAACAGTTGACTGTCGATAAGGTCGCACAAGCAATGGATGGCCAATAGATGGACTTCCTGAATGCGCGCCGTGACCTTCGACGGCACGCGAATCTCGACATCTTCGGGCAGCAGCAGCGAGGCCATGCCGCCGCCATCGCGGCCGGTCAGGGCAACCACGGTCATTTCCCGGTCGTGGGCGGCCTGGATGGCCTGGATTACGTTGGCGGAGTTGCCGCTGGTGGAAATCGCCAGCAGCACGTCGCCTGGTTGGCCTAGCGCGCGGATCTGCTTGGAGAAGACTTCGTTGTAGCTGTAATCGTTGGCGATCGAGGTGATCGTCGAGCTGTCGGTGGTCAGGGCGATCGCCGGCAGGCTGGGGCGCTCGCGTTCGAAGCGGTTGAGCAGCTCCGAGGAGAAATGCTGTGCATCGCCGGCCGAGCCGCCGTTGCCGCAGGACAGGATCTTGCCTTCGCTGAGCAGTGCCTGAACCATCACCTGGCTGGCATGCTCGATGAACGGAGGCAGGACCTCCATGGCGTGGTGCTTGGTTTCGATACTGCCGTGAAACAGTTGGCGAATACGGGCTTGCATATCCATGTAGAGCTTTGACCTTGACTATAACGAGGCCCCGGCCCTTGGGCGCGCGGCGCTGTCGTTGGAAACGGCGGTGGATCAGGGTATCGCAGCGAGCCTGAGCTTCAACTGTCGAAAGCGTTTCTAATCCATTCCAGTGATGCGGGTCTGCCATGGCCTACGGCTATGACATCGAAACGGCAGGGATGTTTGGCCCAGCGCTTCTCCTGCTGCAGAAATTGCATGGCCGTGGCGATCAGCTTGTCACGCTTGCGTCTGTCGACGCTTTCGACCGCGCCACCCCATGCACTGTGCTTGCGGTAGCGCACTTCGGCGAATACTACTGTATCGCCATCTAGCATGACCAGATCGAGTTCGCCCCGCTGTCCGCGCCAGTTCTGCTCGATCAGCTTCAGTCCATGACCTTGCAGGTGCTCGCATGCGAGGGCTTCGGCCGCTCGCCCGCTGGCATGGCGTGGATCGTCACTCAATGTTGGTTTCTGGCAGGCGCTGAACCTGGCCATTGCTGAATTGTGCCCAGGGCAGCTGGCGCTCGACGCGCTGCGACGTATTCAGGCTCAGGTTGCCGGACAGCCCTTCGACGCGGCTGTCGGGCAGGGTCTTGAGTTGGTCGAGGCGCGGCGCCAGGCGGAAGGCGTCGACCCCCATGGCGTAAAGGCGACCCAGGCTGCCGCCGGCTTGCGGCCACTGGCTGTTGACCTGTTGGCGCAGCGGATCGTTGGCGTCCAGCAGCCAGGGGGTTTCGCAGAACCGGATGCCGTCCAGGTCGCGGTACTGGGCCGCGCTCATGCTGCCGCTGAACAGGTGCGAAGTGGCATACACCGGCACGTCGCCCGCGTACTGGTAAGCCAGGGTCGGTTTGATCTGCTGGGCCTGCTGCGGCGTGGCGGCGAGGAAGATGAAGTCCACGTCCTGGCGGCGCGAGTTGCCGCTGACCTGCAGCAGGCGAGCGACCTGGCCTGCCATGTCCACGGGCTGGTCGATCTGCTCAGCGCCCAGGAAGGTGCCGCCGGCGGCTTGCCAGCTCTGGCGGAAGGCGTCCAGTACACGGTTGCCCCAGTCGCCCTTGGGTACCAGGGCGACGGCGTTGCGCATGCCGTCGGCCCAGGCGCGGCGCGCGACTTCGCGGGCTTCGTCCTCGGCGGCCAGGCCGAACTGGAACAGTTGTGCGGGGTTCTTGGCGCCTGGGTCGGCGTAGTTCAGGGCCAGCGTGGTGATCGGCAACTGGCCGCGGTTACCCAGTTGGGTGACCAGGTTCTTCTCCAGCGGGCCGATCACCAGCTCCACGCCATCGGCCTGGGCCTGGCGATAGAAATCGTCCAGGGAGGTCAGGCGGGCGCTGTCGTACAGCTGAATCTGCGGTGGGTTTTCGCCTGCCTGCTGGGCCTGGTAATGGGCGGCCAGGAAACCGTCACGCAGGGCGCGCGACACCGAGGCCAGTTGGCCTTCTTGGGGCAGCAGCAGGGCGATCTTCTCTAGCGGCTTGCTCGACAGGGCGCGCAGGTCGGCAAGGGCCTTGGGCAGCTGTTGGGCCGCGGGATGGGTAGGGTGCTGAGCCAGCCAGTTGTCGATTGCGTCCTGCTGCTGCTTGAGCGTGCCAACGGTTTTGGCCACCTGGGCCAGCGACAGCCAACCGGCCAAGTCGGCGTCGTCGGCGGTCGGTGCCGGCTCGGCCGGCAGGCTGGAGACCAGTTTCCAGATGTGATCCTGATTGCGCTGCGCGTCGTCGCCACTCAGCAATGGCGCAATGAATACCCGCTCGCGGGCCGCGGCGAGAATCTGGCCATCTTTTTCCAGGGCGTTGGCGCGGGCCAATTGGGTACGGGTCTGCTGCTCGACCGGCAGTTCGCCTAGGCGATCGAGGCTGGGGTGGGCCAGAGCGTCGAGGGCGGCCTTGGCATCGTTACGCGCCAGGGCCAGTTCCGCCTTGAGGGTGCTGGCGTAGATCTGCTGCGCTGGCTTGAGCAGTTGCAGGTCGACCTGCCCGAGAATGCTCTCGGCACGTTGCGCGTTGCCCTGCTTGGCGGCCAGGTCGGCGGCCGACAGACGCAACAGCTGGGCGTCTTCGCTCTGGCTGGTGCCGGCTTGCTGGAGCATCTGCTCCACGCTGGCCTGGGGCGTGCGAGGCAGTTCGCCAAGGTTCGAGGAAGGCGAGCTGCTGCAGGCAACGAGCAGGCCGGCTAGGCAGAGTGCAGAGAGCGGACGCAGGCAGGCAATCATGTAAGCGATTCCGGGTCTTGAGCAAATGAACGCCGGATTGTACCCAAGGCACCGCCTTGGCGCGACGATGAAGGTGTTAACCGGTACGCAGAGGTCGCAGCTGTTCGCGCTGGCGACGCGTTTCCGCCCTGGCGGTTCGCTCGCGTTACAATGGCGCCTTTCCAGCTATTGATGAGGCATTTCCGTGATCGCTAATGAAGCTCCCCGATCCGCTGCGGGCACCCTGTTCGTGGTGGCGACGCCCATTGGCAATCTCGACGACCTCAGTGCCCGGGCGCTGAAGGTGCTCGGCGATGTCTCGCTGATCGCCGCCGAAGACACGCGACACTCGGCGCGCCTGATGCAGCACTTCGGTATCGGTACGCCGCTGGCGGCCTGCCATGAGCACAACGAGCGTGACGAAGGTAATCGCTTCATCGAGCGCCTGCTGGCGGGAGACGATGTGGCGCTGATTTCCGATGCCGGCACGCCGCTGATTTCCGACCCGGGCTATCACCTGGTGCGCCAGGCCCGGGCCGCCCGGATTCGCGTGGTTCCGGTGCCTGGTGCCTGCGCACTGATCGCGGCGCTGTCGGCTGCCGGCCTGCCGTCCGATCGCTTCGTCTTCGAAGGCTTTCTGCCGGCCAAGACGGTCGGGCGGCGGGCGCGCCTCGAACTGGTTCGCGAAGAGCCGCGTACGCTGATCTTCTATGAGGCGCCGCATCGCATCCTCGAGTGCCTGCAGGACATGCGCGAGGTATTCGGCGGCGAGCGCCAGGCGTTGCTGGCTCGGGAGCTGACCAAGACCTTCGAAACCCTGCAGGGCATGCCGCTCGATCAGTTGTGCGAGTGGGTGGCGGCCGATGCCAATCAGCAGCGCGGTGAATGCGTGGTGCTGGTGGCAGGCTGGCAGGCGCCCGAAGACGAGGCGGCGGTGAGTGTCGAGGCGCTGCGCGTGCTCGATCTGTTGCTTGCCGAAATGCCGCTCAAGCGCGCGGCAGCGCTGGCCGCGCAGATCACCGGCGTGCGCAAGAACCTGCTCTATCAGGCAGCGCTGGAGCGCCAGCAGGACGGTTGAACTTGTTCTTGCCGGGTCCCAGCGGTTACCCTAGGCGGCGGAGAGTCGATCGGACAGTCGCTGCCTTCCATCTGGAAGGGGGAGGAAAGTCCGGGCTCCATAGGGCGGAGTGCCAGGTAACGCCTGGGAGGCGCGAGCCTACGGAAAGTGCCACAGAAAACAACCGCCTAAGTGCTTCGGCGCCGGTAAGGGTGAAAAGGTGCGGTAAGAGCGCACCGCACGGCTGGTAACAGTCCGTGGCTAGGCAAACCCCACTCGGAGCAAGACCAAATAGGGTTCCATTGGCGTGGCCCGCGCTGGAACCGGGTAGGTTGCTAAAGGCGTGCAGTGATGTACGTCGTAGAGGAATGGCTGTCCTCGACAGAACCCGGCTTATAGATCGACTCTCCACCTCCTACTGCTTTTGCTTCTTCTCCTCATTTCTAATACCGAAAAAATCTTACTCTTAACAAACTACTTTAAGTTCGTTGGGTAGGTTCTTGTATGTGGTTGTTTTTTAGCCATCTTTCCCGCTTTGGGCGCTCGCCCCACTTCTCATTTATTCGCTAAATCTCCGTTCTATAAGGAATTTTCCGTTCTGGCGCGCCTTGACGGTGGGGTATGCGCGTTCCTATAGTGTGCTCCGGTGGTAAAAAGTGGCATGAAGTGGGTTTTTTTGGATGCGGATGGCTGAATAAAGGGGAAACGCGATCGTGTTTCGCGGAGCTAACGCCATAAGTCTTGACGCCAAGGGGCGGCTCGCGATGCCAAGTCGGTATCGGGACGAGCTCGTTTCGCGTTCGGCTGGCCAGCTCATCGTCACCATCGACGCCATCGATCCCTGCCTTTGTGTCTACCCGTTGCCGGAGTGGGAAATCATCGAGAACAAGCTGCGCGAGCTGGCTTCCTTTCGTGAAGAGAACCGCCGCCTGCAACGTCTGCTGATTGGTAATGCCGTCGATCTCGAACTGGATGGCAGCGGTCGTTTTCTGGTTCCGCCGCGGTTGCGCGAATACGCCAAGCTGGACAAGCGCGCGATGTTGGTGGGGCAGCTCAATAAATTTCAACTGTGGGATGAGGATTCCTGGAATGCCGTGGCCGATGCCGATCTGGCCGCCATCAAGCAACCGGGTGCTCTTTCCGATGACCTTCGTGACCTGATTCTGTGAACATGACCTCTACCTTCCGCCATATCACCGTGTTGCTCGAAGAGGCCGTTGCGGCGCTCTCGCCGCGCGCCGATGGCTGCTATGTAGATGGCACGTTCGGGCGGGGTGGGCATAGCCGGCTGATCCTAGAAAGGATCGGGCCTGGCGGTCGCTTGCTGGGGTTCGACAAGGACCCTCTCGCAATCGCGACTGGAAATACGCTAGCGGCCGAAGACGGCCGCTTTGTCGTTGTACAGAGAAGCTTTGCGGAACTTGGCGACGAACTCGCTGTCCGCGGCCTGGCCGGTGGCGTGAGCGGCATTCTGCTGGATCTGGGTGTGTCCTCGCCGCAGCTCGATGATGCCGAGCGCGGCTTCAGTTTTCTCAACGACGGCCCACTGGACATGCGCATGGACCCTTCGCGGGGCGTCAGCGCTGCACAGTTCATCGCCACTGCCGATGAAGACGAGATCGCCCGCGTATTCAAGGAATACGGTGAGGAGCGTTTCGCCAAGCGCATGGCGCGCGCCGTGGTGGCTCGTCGCCAGGAGCTGGCTTTCGAGCGCACTGCCGACCTGGCGCAGGTGCTGACCGTCGCCAATCCCGCCTGGGAGAAAGGCAAGAACCCGGCGACCCGTGCGTTCCAGGGGCTGCGCATCCACGTCAACAATGAGCTGGGCGACCTGGAACGTGGCCTCGACGCCGCGCTGGAGAACCTGGAAGTGGGCGGCCGTCTGGTGGTGATCAGCTTCCACTCCCTGGAAGACCGCATCGTCAAGCAGTTCATGCGCAAGCACGCCAAGGGCGAGATGGACAAGCTGCCGCGTGACCTGCCCATCATCCCCAAGGCCTTCGAGCCGCGCCTGAAACTGATCGGCAAACCACAGTTCGCCTCCGAGGCCGAACTCAAGGCCAACCCACGCTCGCGTAGTGCAGTCATGCGTGTCGCGGAGAAACTGCGATGAGCGGCGTGGGCCTCAAGCGTTTTCCCAAGGGCAGCCTCCTGATGCTGGTGCTCTTCGTCGGCGTGCTCGGTTCAGCGCTGGCGGTGTCCTACAGCGCGCACTGGAATCGCCAGTTGCTCAACAGCCTGTACGGCGAGCTCAGTGTGCGTGACAAGGCGCAAGCCGAGTGGGGTCGGCTGATCCTCGAGCAGAGCACCTGGACGGCTCACAACCGGATCGAGACCCTGGCCAGCGAACAACTGAAAATGCGCATCCCCGACGCCGCCGAAGTGCGTATGGTGGCGCCATGATGAAGCTCGAAGGGGCTCTTTACCCGTGGCGCTTCCGCCTGGTGATGCTGCTGCTCGCGCTGATGGTCGCGGCCATCGCGGCGCGCATCTTCGAGCTGCATGTGTTCGATCATGACTTCCTCAAGGCCCATGGCGACGCGCGCAGCGTGCGGCATATTCCGATTCCGGCGCACCGTGGTCTGATCACCGACCGTAACGGCGAGCCGCTGGCGGTCAGTACGCCGGTCACCACCCTGTGGGCCAATGGTAAGGAGCTTCAGGCTGGCAAGGCGCAGTGGCCGGTACTGGCGGCCGCGCTGGGTCAGGAGCCGAATGCCTTCGCCCAGCGCCTGCAGGCCAACGCCGAGCGTGAATTCATGTACTTGGTGCGCGGCCTGACCCCCGAACAGGGCCAGCGCGTGCTCGATCTCAAGGTTCCGGGCGTTTACTCCATCGAGGAGTTTCGTCGTTTCTACCCGGCTGGTGAAGTGACTGCCCACATGGTCGGCTTCACCGATATCGATGACCGCGGTCGTGAAGGCGTCGAACTGGCGTTCGAGGACTGGCTGGCCGGCGTACCTGGCAAGCGTCAGGTACTCAAGGATCGCCGTGGCCGTCTGATCCGCGACGTGCAGGTCACCCAGAACGCCAAGGCCGGTAAGGCGCTGGCATTGTCCATCGACCTGCGCCTGCAATACCTGGCCCACCGCGAACTGCGCAACGCGCTGGTCGAGTTCGGTGCCAAGGCCGGCAGCCTGGTGATGCTCGACGTGAAGACCGGCGAGATCCTCGCCATGGTCAACCAGCCGACCTACAACCCCAACAACCGTCGCAACCTGCAGCCGGCTGCCATGCGTAACCGCGCCATGATCGACGTTTTCGAGCCAGGCTCGACCATGAAGCCGTTCTCCATGAGTGCCGCCCTGGAAACCGGGCGCTGGAAACCAACCGACAAGGTCGACGTGCATGGCGGTACGCTGCAGATCGGCCGTTACACCATCAAGGACGTGTCCCGCGCGCCGGACGGCGTGCTCGACCTGACCGGCATTCTGATCAAGTCCAGTAACGTGGGCATGAGCAAGGTCGCTTTCGATATCGGTGGCGCGGCTATCTATGACGTGATGCAGCAGGTCGGTCTGGGCCAGGACACCGGCCTGAGCTTCCCGGGTGAGCGCGTCGGCAACCTGCCCAACCACCGTGAGTGGCGCAAGGCAGAAACCGCGACCCTTTCCTACGGCTATGGCCTGTCGGTCACTGCCGTGCAGCTGGCCCATGCCTACGCCGTGCTGGGCAACAACGGGCGCAGCGTACCGATGTCGCTGACACGTACCGATCGCGTGCGCGACAGCGTGCAGGTGATCCCCGAAGACGTTGCCCACACCCTGCAGGGCATGCTCCAGCAGGTGATCGAGGCCCCGGGCGGCGTATTCCGTGCCCAGGTGCCGGGTTACCATGTAGCCGGCAAGAGCGGCACGGCGCGCAAGACCGCTGCCGGTACCAAAGGTTACCAGGCCAACGCCTATCGCTCGCTGTTCGCCGGCTTCGCACCGGCCAGCAACCCGCGCATCGCCGTTGCCGTGGTCATCGACGAGCCAAGCAAGAGTGGCTACTACGGCGGCCTGGTATCGGCCCCCGTGTTCAGTCGCGTAATGGCCGGCGGCCTGCGCCTGATGAACATCACCCCGGATAACCTGCCCGAGACCACGGCCGTGCAAGCCGAAGCGCCAGCGGCAGCCAACAATGGAGGGCGCGGCTGATGCCCATGCCATTGAACCAGTTGTTGCCCCAGGCGAGCAGCGGCGTGTTGATCCGTGAACTGACCCTCGATAGCCGCCAGGTGCGCCCCGGCGACCTGTTCCTGGCCGTGCCGGGCACTCGTCAGGATGGCCGCGTGCATATCGCCGACGCGATTTCCCGTGGCGCTGCCGCGGTTGCCTTCGAGACCGACGGCTCGCTGCCGATGACCGCCGAAAGTGCCGAACTGGTCGCCATCAAAGGCCTGGCCGGTCAGCTGTCGGCCATTGCTGGCCGCTTCTACGGCGAGCCAAGCCGCGGCCTGCACATGGTCGGCATCACCGGCACCAACGGCAAGACCAGCGTCAGTCAGTTGCTGGCCCAGGCCCTGGACCTGCTCGGCGAGCCGTGCGGCATCGTCGGCACCCTCGGCAACGGCTTCTACGGCACGCTGGCTCAGGGCCTGCACACCACGCCGGATCCGATCGGCGTACAGGCGACCCTGGCTGGCCTTAAAAAGAACGGCGCGCGGGCCATCGCCATGGAAGTATCGTCCCACGGCCTGCATCAGGGCCGCGTCGCCGCACTGGATTTCGACGTGGCGGTGTTTACCAACCTGTCCCGCGATCACCTCGATTACCACGGTTCGATGGAGGCCTACCAAGCCGCCAAGGCCGCGCTGTTCGCCTGGCCGAGCCTGCGTGCTCGCGTCATCAATCTGGACGATGCCATGGGCCGCGAACTGGCTGCTCAGGAGCGTGACTCCCGGCTGATCGGCTACAGCCTTCAGGATTCGAGCGCCTATCTGTTCTGCCGCGATATTCATTTCGATGACCAGGGCGTGCGCGCCACGCTGGTTACGCCGCGCGGCGAGGGCAGCCTGCGCAGCTCGCTGCTGGGCCGCTTCAACCTCAGTAACCTGCTCGCCGTGGTCGGTGCGCTGGTCGCCATGGATTACCCGCTGGACGAAATTCTCAAGGTGCTTCCGCGCTTGCAGGGCCCTATTGGCCGTATGCAGCGCCTCGGCGGTCAGGATGCACCGCTGGTGGTCGTCGACTACGCCCACACCCCGGACGCGCTGGAGCAGGTGCTGGGTGCGCTGCGCCCCCATGTAACGGGTCGACTGCTGTGCCTGTTCGGCTGTGGTGGTGACCGTGATCGCGGCAAGCGCCCGCTGATGGCCGAAGTGGTCGAGCGCCTGGCTGACGCCGCGTTGGTTACCGACGACAACCCGCGTACCGAGTCGCCCGAGCAGATATTCGACGACATCCGTGCCGGTTTCGGCAAAGCCGAGCACGTGCGTTTCATGCACGGTCGTGGCAATGCCATCGCCCAGCTGATCGGCGAAGCCCAGGTCGGCGACGTGGTCGTGCTGGCCGGCAAGGGCCACGAGGATTACCAGGAAATCGACGGTGTGCGTCAGCCGTTTTCCGATCTGCTGGAGGCCGGTCGTGCACTGGCTGCATGGGAGGCGGCACATGCTTAAGGCATTGCGGTTGAGCGAAATCGCCAGCGCCCTGAGCGGTCGCGTGGTCGGTGATGACTGCGCCTTCTCGGCCGTCAGCACCGACAGCCGCAGCATCGTGCCGGGCCAGCTGTTCGTCGCCTTGAGCGGCCCGCGTTTCGATGGGCATGACTACCTGGCCCAGGTCGCTGCCAAAGGCGCTGTGGCGGCGCTGGTAACGCGCGAAGTCGCGGGCGTCGGCCTGCCGCAACTGGTGGTCGCCGATACCACGCTGGCCCTCGGCCAATTGGGCGCGCTCAATCGCCAGGCCTACGGTGGCCTGCTGGCCGCCGTGACCGGCTCTAGCGGCAAGACCACCGTCAAGGAAATGCTGGCCGCTATCCTGCGCTCGGCCTGCGCTCAGGACGGCGGTGCTGTGCTGGCGACCCGCGGCAACCTCAACAACCAGCTGGGCGTACCGCTGACCCTGCTGGAACTGGGCCCGGAACACACTGGCGCAGTCATCGAACTGGGCGCCTCGGGTATCGGCGAGATCGCCTACACCGTCGGCCTGACCAAACCGCAAGTGGCGATCATCACCAACGCCGGCAACGCCCACGTGGGTGAGTTCGGCGGCCCCGAGAACATCGTGCTGGCCAAGGGCGAAATTCTCGAAGGTCTGGGTGAGACCGGCATTGCCGTGCTCAACCGTGACGACGTGGCGTTCGAGCGTTGGGTCAAGCGTGCAGACGGGCGCCGAGTTCTCAGTTTTGCGCTGCGCGACAGCAGCGCCGACTTCCATGCCCGTGAGCTGAGCCGTGATCCACGTGGCTGCCCGGCATTCATGCTGTTCTGCCAGGAAGGCCAGGCCCGCGTACAACTGAATCTGCTCGGTGAGCACAACGTGACCAATGCATTGGCCGCTGCCGCTGCCGCCCATGCCCTGGCGGTGCCGCTGGTGGCCATCAAGAACGGCCTGGAAAGCCTGCTGCCGGTCAAGGGCCGTGCCGTTGCGCAACTGGCGCAGAACGGCGCCCGGGTCATCGACGACACTTACAACGCCAATCCGGCTTCGATCTGCGCCGCCATCGACATCCTCGCCGGCTTCTACGGCCGCAAGGTGCTGGTGCTGGGCGATATCGGCGAGCTGGGCGCCTGGTCCGAGCAGGGCCACCGCGACGTGGGCGACTACGCAGTCGGCAAGGCCGATGTGCTCTATGCGGTCGGTCCTCAGATGAAACATGCCGTGCAGGCCTTTGGCGCCGGGGCGCGGCATTTCGCCGACCAGGCCGCGCTGATCGACGCGGTACGCGCCGAGCCCGGCGACAGCACCATTCTAATTAAAGGTTCACGCAGCGCCGCGATGGAAAACGTCGTCGCCGCGCTGTGTGGCGACAGTGGGGAGAGTCACTAAATGCTGCTGCTGCTGGCAGAGTATCTGCAACAGTTCCACAAGGGCTTCGCGGTCTTTCAGTACCTGACCCTGCGCGGGATTCTAGGCGTGCTGACGGCGCTCGCGCTGGCGCTGTTCCTCGGCCCCTGGATGATTCGTACCCTGCAGATCCGCCAGATCGGCCAGGCCGTGCGCAACGACGGCCCGCAGTCGCATCTGTCCAAGAAGGGCACGCCGACCATGGGCGGTGCGCTGATTCTCTCGGCCATCGCCATCAGCACCCTGCTGTGGGCTGACCTGAGCAATCGCTACGTGTGGGTGGTGCTGATCGTCACCCTGCTGTTCGGCGCCATCGGCTGGGTCGATGATTACCGCAAGGTGATCGAGAAGGACTCGCGTGGCCTGCCGAGCCGCTGGAAGTACTTCTGGCAATCAGTGTTCGGCATCGGCGCGGCCGTCTTCCTTTATATGACTGCGCAGACGCCGATCGAAACCACCCTGATCGTGCCGCTGCTCAAGGACGTCAGCATTCCCCTGGGTATCGGCTTCGTGGTGCTGACCTATTTCGTCATCGTCGGCTCCAGCAACGCGGTGAACCTCACCGACGGCCTCGACGGCCTGGCGATCCTGCCTACCGTGATGGTCGGCGGCGCCCTGGGCATTTTCTGCTACCTGTCGGGCAACGTGAATTTCTCCGAATACCTGCTGATTCCCTACGTGCCGGGTGCCGGTGAGCTGATCGTGTTCTGCGGCGCACTGATTGGCGCCGGCCTGGGCTTTCTGTGGTTCAACACCTACCCCGCGCAGGTGTTCATGGGCGACGTGGGCGCGCTGGCGCTGGGTGCTGCGCTGGGCACCATCGCCGTGATCGTGCGCCAGGAAATCGTCCTGTTCATCATGGGCGGCGTGTTCGTGATGGAAACCCTGTCGGTGATCATCCAGGTCGCCAGTTTCAAGCTGACCGGCAAGCGCGTGTTCCGCATGGCACCGATTCACCACCATTTCGAGTTGAAGGGTTGGCCCGAGCCACGGGTCATCGTTCGTTTCTGGATCATCACCGTCATTCTGGTGTTGATCGGCCTCGCTACTTTGAAACTGCGTTGAGGACAGCATGAGCCTGATCGCTTCCGACCAATTCCGCATCGTTGTCGGCCTCGGCAAGAGCGGCATGTCCCTGGTGCGCTACCTCGCGCGCCAGGGCGTGCGCTTCGCCGTGGCCGACACCCGTGCCAATCCGCCGGAGCTGAGCACCTTGCGTGAACAGTTCCCACAGGTCGAAGTGCGTTGTGGCGAGCTGGACGTGGAATTCCTCAGCCGTGCCAGCGAACTGCTGGTCAGCCCCGGCTTGGCCGTGGCTACGCCGGCTCTGCAGGAAGCGGCCATGCGCGGCGCCAAGCTGTCCGGCGATATCGACCTGTTCGCTCGCGCGGCGAAGGCGCCGATCATCGCCATCACCGGTTCCAACGCCAAGAGCACCGTGACCACCCTGGTAGGTGAGATGGCGGCAGCTGCGGGGCGCAAGGTCGCCGTGGGCGGCAACCTGGGCACGCCGGCGCTGGATCTGCTCGCCGACGACGTGGAGCTTTACATCATCGAGCTGTCCAGCTTCCAGCTGGAAACCACCGAGCTGCTCAACGCCGAAGTGGCCACCTGCCTGAACGTCAGCGAAGACCACATGGATCGCTACGCCGATCTGCCCGCTTATCACCTGGCCAAACACCGCATCTTCCGGGGCGCGCGGCAAGTGGTGGTCAATCGTGACGATCCGCTGTCGCGGCCGATGATCGCCGATCAGGTGCCGTGCTGGAGCTTCGGCCTCGGCAAGCCGGACTTCAAGCGTTTCGGCCTGCTCGAGGAAAACGGCGAAAAATACCTGGCCTATCAGTTCGAGGCGCTGCTGCCGGTGCGCGAGCTGAAGGTGCGTGGCGCCCATAACCAGTCCAATGCCCTGGCGGCGCTGGCGCTCGGCCATGCCGTGGGTCTGCCGATGGCCGTCATGCTCGATACCCTCAAAACCTTCACCGGTCTGGCGCACCGCTGCCAGTGGGTTGGCGAGCGCAGTGGCGTGAGCTACTACGACGATTCCAAGGCCACCAACGTCGGTGCTGCGCTGGCGGCCATCGAAGGCCTGGGCGCCGACATCGATGGCAAGCTGGTGCTGATCGCCGGTGGCGACGGCAAGGGCGCCGATTTCTCCAGCCTGCGCAAGCCAGTCGCCGCTCATTGCCGCGCCGTGGTGCTGCTTGGCCGCGATGCCGACAAACTGGCCGCGGTGCTGGATGGCGCGGTGGAGATCGTGCGCGCCGACAGCCTGCAGGCTGCCGTCGAGCAGGCTGCCGCGCTCGCCCAAAGCGGCGATGCGGTACTGCTTTCGCCGGCCTGCGCGAGCCTGGACATGTTCAAGAATTTCGAAGAACGCGGGCGCCTGTTCGCCCAGGCCGTGGAGGCGCTCGTCTGATGCTGTCCTTCCTGCGTCCGTATCCGTCCCCGCTTCTCGGCCGCCGTGGCCTGGACATGGACTTCCCGATGCTCGCCGGCTGCCTGGCGCTGCTCGGCCTCGGTCTGGTGATGATTTCCTCGGCCTCCACCGAAGTGGCGGCGGTGAATACCGGCAGCCCGCTGTACTACATGATTCGTCACCTGATTTATCTGGCCATCGGCCTGGGTGCAGCTGGCGTGGTGCTGATGATTCCGCTGGCCACCTGGCAGCGCCACAGCTGGTTGCTGCTGCTGATCGCCATCGCCTTGTTGGTGATGGTGCTGCTGCCCGGCATTGGCCGCGAGGTCAACGGTGCCAAGCGCTGGATCGGTTTCGGTGCCTTCAACATCCAGCCTTCGGAGATCGCCAAGGTATTCGTGGTGCTTTATCTCGCCGGCTACCTGGTACGTCGCCAGGAAGAGGTGCGCGAAAGCTGGGCGGGCTTCTTCAAGCCGTTCGTGGTGTTGCTGCCCATGGCCTTCCTGCTGCTGCTCGAGCCCGACTTCGGGGCGACCGTGGTGATGATGGGCGCGGCCATGGCCATGCTGTTCCTCGGTGGCGTCGGCTTGTTCCGTTTCCTGCTGATGGTAGCTCTGGCGGTTGGCGCGGTGTTCGTGCTGGTGCAGAGCCAGGAGTACCGCCTGCAGCGCCTGATCACCTTTACCGACCCTTGGGCCGACCAGTACGGTTCCGGCTACCAGCTGACCCAGGCGCTGATCGCCTTCGGGCGTGGCGAATGGCTGGGTGTCGGTCTGGGCAACAGCATTCAGAAGCAGTTCTACCTGCCCGAAGCACATACCGACTTCGTGTTCTCCGTGCTGGCCGAGGAACTGGGCCTGGTCGGTGCGCTGGCAACCGTCGGCCTGTTCGTGTTCGTCAGCGTGCGCGCCTTGTACATCGGCCTGTGGGCCGAGAAGGCCAAGCAGTTCTTCTCGGCCTATGTGGCTTTCGGCCTGGGCTTCCTGTGGATCGGCCAGTTCCTGATCAACATCGGCGTGAACATCGGTCTTTTGCCCACCAAGGGATTGACCCTGCCGTTCCTGAGTTACGGCGGCAGCTCCCTGGTGATCTGCTGCGTCAGCCTGGCGCTGTTGCTGCGCATCGAGTGGGAAGCGCGCAATGGTCTGGGCAGCGAAGACGTCGAGTTCGACGAAAGCGACTTCCCCGAGCCCGAGCGGGAGGTGCAGCATGGCCGGTAACGTACTGATCATGGCGGGTGGCACCGGCGGGCATGTGTTCCCGGCGCTGGCCTGCGCCCGTGAATTCCAGGCACGCGGCTACCGCGTGCACTGGCTGGGCACGCCGCGTGGCATCGAGAACGAACTGGTTCCGGCTGCCGGCCTGCCGCTGCACCTGATTAACGTCAGTGGCTTGCGGGGCAAGGGCAAGCTGTCGCTGCTCAAGGCGCCGCTGCAGCTGCTCAAGGCGCTGTTCCAGGCCCGCAAGGTGGTGCGCGAACTGCAGCCGGTCTGCGTGCTCGGCATGGGCGGCTACGTGACTGGCCCGGGCGGCCTGGCAGCCAAGCTGGCCGGCGTGCCGCTGATCATTCACGAGCAGAATGCCGTGGCCGGTACCGCCAATCGCAGTCTGGTGGCATTCGCCAGCCGGGTCTGCGAGGCTTTCCCCGATACCTTCGCCGCGTCGGACAAGCGCCGCACCACCGGCAACCCGGTACGCGAAGAGCTGTTCCTGGAAACGCCGCGCGATGCGCTGACCGGTCGTCGGCCACGCCTGCTGATTCTGGGTGGCAGCCTGGGCGCCGAACCGCTCAACAAGTTGCTGCCAGAGGCACTGGCGCAGGTGTCCGCCGAATTGCGCCCGGAGGTCTTCCACCAGGCCGGCAAGCAACACGCCGAGGTGACCGGCGAACGATACAACGCAGCGGGCGTCGAAGCGCAGGTCGCGCCCTTTATCGGCGACATGGCCCGCGCCTACGCCAGGGCCGACCTGGTGGTCTGCCGCTCCGGTGCGCTGACCGTCAGCGAATTGGCTGCCGCCGGCCTGCCGGCTTTCCTGGTGCCGTTGCCCCACGCGATCGACGACCACCAGACGCGCAACGCCAGCTATCTCGCGAAGGACGGTGCCGCCGTTCTTCTGCCACAACGCTCCACTGACGCTGCCGATCTGGCAGCGCAGCTGACCGAGGTCTTGATGCACCCCGAACGACTCAAACAAATGGCCAGCACCGCACGTCGCCTGGCCAAGCCTGATGCTACCCGTACCGTCGTCGATGTCTGCCTGGAGGTGGCCCGTGGCTAAATCCCCCGCAGCGGTCAAGGCAGAAGTGCGGCGCATGCGTCGTATCCGCCGCATTCACTTCGTCGGCATCGGCGGCGCCGGCATGTGCGGTATCGCTGAAGTCCTGCTCAACCTGGGCTACGAAGTGTCCGGTTCCGACCTGAAGACCTCGGCCGTCACCGAGCGCCTGGAAAATTTCGGTGCACAGATCTTCATCGGCCACCGTGCCGAAAACGCCGAGAGCGCCGACGTGCTGGTGGTCTCCAGCGCGATCAACACCTCTAACCCGGAAGTGGCGACCGCGCTCGAGCGCCGCATTCCCGTGGTGCCGCGCGCCGAAATGCTCGCCGAGCTGATGCGCTATCGCCATGGCATCGCCGTGGCCGGCACCCATGGCAAGACCACCACCACCAGCCTGCTGGCCTCGGTGTTCGCCGCTGGTGGCCTGGATCCGACCTTCGTGATCGGCGGCCGCCTGAACGCTGCCGGCACCAACGCCCAGCTCGGTTCGAGCCGCTACCTGATCGCCGAAGCCGACGAGAGCGACGCCAGCTTCCTGCACCTGCAGCCCATGGTGTCGGTGGTGACCAACATCGACATGGATCACATGAGCACCTATGAGGGCGACTTCAACAAACTGAAGAAGACCTTCATCGAGTTTCTCCACAACCTGCCGTTCTATGGCTTGGCCGTGCTGTGCGTGGACGATCCGGTGGTACGCGAGATCCTCTCTCAGGTCGGCCGCCCGACGGTGACCTATGGCTTCAGCGAAGATGCCGACGTGCGCGCCATCAACGTGCGCCAGCAGGGCATGCAGACCTTCTTCACCGTGCTGCGCCCCGACTGCGAGCCGCTTGACGTGTCGGTGAACATGCCGGGCAACCACAACGTGCTCAATGCCCTGGCAACCATCTGCATCGCTACCGATGAAGGCATCAGTGACGAGGCCATCGTCCAGGGGCTGTCGCAGTTCCAGGGCGTCGGTCGACGCTTCCAGGTGTATGGCCAACTGCCGGTCGAAGGCGGTGAGGTGATGCTGGTCGACGACTACGGTCATCACCCGCGCGAAGTGGCGGCAGTGATCAAGGCCGTGCGCGGCGGCTGGCCGGAGCGTCGCCTGGTGATGGTCTATCAGCCGCACCGCTACAGCCGTACCCGCGATCTGTACGACGATTTCGTGCAAGTGCTGACTGACGCCAACGTGCTGCTGCTGATGGAGGTCTACCCGGCCGGCGAAGAGCCGATCCCCGGTGCCGACAGCCGTCAGCTGTGCCACAGCATTCGCCAGCGCGGTCAGCTGGATCCCATTTATATCGAGCGCGGCGCCGACCTGGCACCGCTGATCAAGCCGCTGCTGCGTGCTGGCGACATCCTGCTTTGCCAGGGCGCCGGTGACATCGGCGGCGTCGCCCCACAACTGCTGCAGAGCCCGCTGTTCAGCGCGCAAGGTCAACGCAAATGAGTGCCGAAACCCTGAAATCCCAACTGCCGGTAGCGGCATTCGGCCGTGTTGCCGTGCTGTTCGGCGGCAAGAGCGCCGAGCGCGAGGTATCGCTGAAGTCCGGCAATGCCGTGCTGAGCGCGCTGCAGAGCGCTGGCGTCGAGGCATTCGGCATCGACGTGGGTGACGACTTCGTTACCCGCCTGGGCAGCGAGAAGATCGACCGCGCCTTCATCGTGTTGCATGGCCGTGGCGGTGAAGATGGCAGCATGCAGGGCCTGCTCGAGTGCGCCGGCATTCCTTATACCGGCAGCGGCATCCTTGCCTCGGCGCTGGCCATGGACAAGCTGCGCACCAAGCAGGTGTGGCAGAGCCTCGGCCTGTCCACGCCGCGCCACGCCGTGCTGGCCAGCGCCGACGATTGCCGTCGCGCCGCTGACGAGCTGGGCTTCCCGCTGATCGTCAAGCCGGCGCACGAAGGCTCCAGCATCGGCATGGCCAAGGTCGGCGACGTGGACGCCCTGATCGCCGCCTGGCAGGACGCCGCCTGCTACGACAGCCAGGTGCTGGTCGAGCAGTGGATCCATGGCCCGGAGTTCACCATCGCCATGCTGCGTGGCCAGGTGCTGCCACCGATCGCCCTGGGCACCTCGCACAGCTTCTACGACTACGACGCCAAGTACCTGGCCGATGACACCCAGTACCGCGTGCCTTGCGGCCTCTCGGCCGACAAGGAGGCCGAGCTGAAGGCCCTGACCGCGCGCGCCTGCGAGGCCGTCGGTACCCAGGGTTGGGCACGCGCCGATGTGATGCAGGACGCCGATGGGCGTTTCTGGTTGCTGGAGGTGAACACCGTTCCGGGCATGACCGACCACAGCCTGGTGCCGATGGCGGCCCAGGCAGCCGGTCTGGACTTCCAGCAACTGGTGTTGGCGATTCTCGCCGACAGCGTCGAGGCACGGGGGTAAGCATGGGCGCCATCCTTCGTCATCAGCCAGGTTCAGGCACGCCGGTACGCGGCAAGGCCGTGCCGCGCGGTGCGAGCCGCCTGGTGGCCAAGGAGCCGATCAGCGTGCGTTTGCCGCGGCCGAACTTCAGCCTGTTCAAGCGTCTGACCTGGCCGGTGATGCTGCTGGTACTGGGCTTTGGCGCCTATGAACTGTCGTTGCGCCTGCTGCCTTACGCCGATCGGCCGATCGCCAAGATCAGCGTGGAAGGCGACCTGAGCTACATCAGCCAGCAATCGGTGCAACAACGCATTGAACCTTTTGTCAGCGCGAGCTTCTTCAGTGTCGACCTTGTCGGTATGCGCCACGAACTGGAGCAGATGCCATGGATCGCCCACGCCGAAGTTCGCCGTGTGTGGCCCGATCAGGTGGTGGTGCGACTGGAAGAGCAACTGCCAATCGCCCGCTGGGGCAACGAGGCGCTGCTCAACAACCAGGGCCAGGCGTTCGCGCCCAAGGAGCTGGCGCATTACGAGAATTTGCCGCAACTGTACGGCCCGAAACGGGCCCAGCAACAAGTGATGCAGCAGTATCAGGTGCTGAGCCAGATGCTGCGCCCAATGGGATTCACCGTGGCACGCCTGGAGCTGCGTGAGCGTGGTAGCTGGTTCCTGTCTACGGGGCAGGGGATCGAAGTGCTGCTGGGGCGCGACCATCTGGTGGAAAAAATACGTCGTTTCGGCGCCATCTACAGCAAGGCGCTGAAGGATCAGAAAGACAATATCGCGCGGGTCGATCTGCGCTACGCCAACGGCCTGGCCGTCGCGTGGCGCGAGCCGCCGGCATCGGCAGCGGTCGATACCGCTGCGGTGCAGTGAATAGAGAGAGAAGGCAGGAAACATGGCAAACGTGCAGAGCGGCAAGATGATCGTCGGCCTCGACATCGGTACCTCCAAGGTGGTGGCGCTGGTAGGCGAAGTGACCGCTGATGGTCAGCTGGAAATCGTCGGCATCGGTACTCACCCATCGCGCGGCCTGAAGAAGGGCGTGGTGGTCAACATCGAGTCCACCGTGGCGTCGATCCAGCGTGCGGTCGAAGAGGCCCAGCTGATGGCCGGCTGCCGCATCCACTCGGCATTCGTCGGCGTGGCCGGCAATCACATCCGCAGCCTGAACAGCCACGGTATCGTTGCCATCCGTGACCGTGAGGTCAGCAACGCCGACCTGGAGCGCGTGCTGGATGCCGCCCAGGCGGTGGCCATTCCTGCCGACCAGCGTGTGCTGCACACCCTGCCGCAGGACTACGTGATCGATAACCAGGAAGGCGTGCGCGAGCCCCTGGGCATGTCCGGTGTGCGTCTGGAAGCCAAGGTGCACGTGGTCACCTGTGCAGTGAACGCGGCGCAGAACATCGAGAAGTGCGTGCGCCGTTGCGGCCTGGAAGTAGACGACATCATCCTCGAGCAGCTGGCTTCCGCGTATGCGGTGCTGACCGACGACGAGAAAGAGCTGGGCGTGTGCCTGGTCGATATCGGCGGCGGCACCACCGACATCTGCATCTTCACCGAAGGCGCGATCCGTCATACCGCGGTGATCCCGATCGCCGGCGACCAGGTCACCAACGACATCGCCATGGCGCTGCGCACCCCGACCCAGTACGCCGAAGAGATCAAGATCCGTTACGCCTGCGCCCTGGCCAAGCTGGCCGGTGCCGGTGAGACCATCAAGGTGCCGAGCGTCGGTGATCGTCCGCCGCGCGACTTGTCGCGCCAGTCCCTGGCCGAAGTGGTCGAGCCGCGTTACGACGAGCTGTTCACCCTGATCCAGGCCGAGCTGCGCCGCAGCGGCTACGAGGATCTGATCCCGGCGGGCATCGTACTCACCGGTGGTACGGCGAAGATGGAAGGCGCGGTCGAGCTGGCCGAAGAGATTTTCCACATGCCGGTTCGCCTCGGTGTACCCCACAGCGTCAAGGGGCTCAGCGACGTGGTCCGCAACCCGATTTACTCGACGGGCGTTGGCCTGTTGATGTATGGCCTGCGCAAGCAGTCCGACGACATCCCGATGCCCGGCAATGGCGGGTACGGTGATGAAACCAAGGCACCCGTCCTGGAGCGGCTCAAGCGCTGGATCCAGGGCAATTTCTAATGTGGGCGGCGCGGCACGGGCGTGTGCGGCGTCACCGGCAGTAGGCGTTAAAAACTAGAAAATACAGGAGAGAGACCATGTTTGAACTCGTAGACAACCTTCCGCAAAGCGCGGTCATCAAGGTTATCGGTGTCGGTGGTGGCGGTGGCAACGCAGTCAACCACATGGCCAAGAGCAACATCGAAGGCGTCGAATTCATCTGCGCCAACACCGATGCTCAGGCACTGAAGAACATCGGCGCACGTACCGTGCTGCAACTCGGTACTGGCGTTACCAAGGGTCTGGGCGCTGGCGCCAACCCGGAAGTCGGCCGTCAGGCCGCAATCGAAGACCGTGAGCGCATCGCCGAAGTGCTGCAGGGCTGCGACATGGTGTTCATCACCACCGGCATGGGCGGCGGTACCGGTACCGGTGCGGCGCCTGTGATCGCCGAAGTGGCCAAGGAGCTGGGCATCCTCACCGTTGCGGTGGTGACCCGTCCATTCCCGTTCGAAGGCCGCAAGCGCATGCAGATCGCCGACGAAGGCATCCGCGCGCTGCAGGAAAGCGTCGACTCGCTGATCACCATCCCCAACGAGAAGCTGCTGACCATCCTCGGCAAGGACGCCAGCCTGCTGTCCGCCTTCTCCAAGGCCGACGACGTGCTGAGCGGCGCCGTGCGTGGTATCTCCGACATCATCAAGCGTCCGGGCATGATCAACGTCGACTTCGCCGACGTGAAGACCGTGATGAGCGAAATGGGCATGGCGATGATGGGCACCGGCTGCGCCAGTGGTCCGAACCGTGCGCGTGAAGCCACCGAAGCGGCCATCCGCAACCCGCTGCTCGAAGACGTCAACCTGCAGGGCGCCCGCGGCATCCTGGTGAACATCACCGCTGGCCCGGACCTGTCCCTGGGTGAGTACTCCGATGTGGGTAACATCATCGAACAGTTCGCTTCCGAGCATGCCACCGTCAAGGTCGGCACCGTGATCGATCCGGACATGCGTGACGAGCTGCACGTGACCGTGGTCGCCACTGGCCTGGGTGCGCGCATGGAGAAGCCGGTCAAGGTGGTCGACAACACCGTACAGGTCGCCGCTGCTCAAGCCGTAGCGCCGGTAGCCGCTCCGGTTCGCGCCGAGCAGAACGTCAACTACAAAGACTACGAGCGCCCGACCGTTCAGCGTCAGAGCCATGGTGGCGCTGCCACTGCGGCAAAAATGAACCCGCAGGACGACCTGGATTACCTGGACATTCCGGCATTCCTGCGTCGTCAGGCGGATTAATGAAATCTATCAGGAGCATAAAGGTGATTGGTGTTCAGCAAAGGTCGGTTCTGCTATTATCGCCAGCCTTTGTTGAAAACAATTCGCACCTAGCGTAAAGCGGCCAGACCCATGATCAGACAACGCACCCTGAAGAACATCATCCGCGCCACGGGTATCGGCCTGCACTCCGGGGAAAAGGTTTACCTGACCCTGAAGCCGGCTCCGGTGGATACCGGTATCGTGTTCCGCCGTACCGACCTCGACCCTGTGGTGGAGGTCAAAGGGCACGCCCTGAACGTCGGCGAGACCACCATGTCGACCACGCTGGTCAATGGTGATGTCAAGGTGGATACGGTGGAGCACCTGCTCTCGGCCATGGCTGGCCTGGGCATCGATAACGCCTACGTCGAGCTCTCTGCCTGTGAAGTGCCGATCATGGACGGCAGTGCGGGTCCCTTTGTTTTCCTGATTCAGTCGGCTGGTCTGCAAGAGCAGGACGCCCCCAAGAAGTTCATCCGCATCACCCGTGAAGTGACCGTGACGGACGGCGACAAGCGCGCCACCTTCGTTCCGTTCGATGGCTTCAAGGTGAGTTTCGAGATCGACTTCGATCACCCGGTATTCCACGACCGCACCAAGACCGCGAGTGTCGATTTTTCCAGCACCTCGTTCGTCAAGGAAGTCAGCCGTGCCCGCACCTTCGGTTTCATGCGTGATATCGAATTCCTGCGTTCGCACAACCTGGCGCGCGGCGGCAGTGTGGACAATGCCATCGTGGTGGACGAAGACGGTGTGCTCAATGAAGACGGCCTGCGTTACGAGGACGAATTCGTCAGGCACAAGATTCTCGATGCGATCGGTGACCTCTATCTGCTCGGCAACAGCCTGATCGGTGAGTTCCGCGGCTACAAATCCGGCCATGGCCTGAACAATCGTCTGCTGCGAGCCTTGATCGCACAGCCGGATGCTTGGGAAACGGTGACGTTCGAAGACGCCGACACTGCTCCGATCTCTTACATGCGCCCGGCTGCGGCGGTGTAAGGCACTCTCTCCTAGTTTTATCTCTTTCAAGGCCACCTTCGGGTGGCCTTTTTTTATGCCGCGATCAAGTGGCCGACAGACGGCCACGGAGGCATACGATGCGCGTCAGGCGCGCATCGGTTATCGGGCTGTCATTTTCATGGCGTTCGCGGTCTGGTGGATCTAACCAGCTGATGGGTTTAGGAATGGCTGCGGCGACGATGACTGGCGAGACGCTCCAGAGCGGCTTTCAGGCGCGGATCACTGACCCCTTCGGCGGTTTCCTGGATGCTGTCGGCGGCGCTGTCGGAGAGCTCGAAAGGCCGTGGTGCCTCGCGTTTCTCGCCGCTCGAAGGTTGCACCTTGAAGAGGATTTTCGTTAAGGTCGCGAACGTTTCGAGCGCCTGCAATTGTCGTTGCAGGCGTTTTTGTTGATAACGCAGCCGAGTGGCCCAGTGGCCATCGGTGACGATCAGCAGCAGACAGCCCTCCCGCCACGATGCCACGCGACAGTGTTCACGGGCGGCAGGCTGCAGCTGGGTTTCCACCACCTGTTGCAGGTGGTCGAGGCGTTGAGCCTGGTTGAACAGGGCTTTCAGCGGCTTCGCCTCGCGCAGTAGCGCGGCGGGCGCCTTGGCCGGCAAGGGACGAAAACTCATGGCAGGAAGCCTGCTACGTTTTGGGGCCGTCATGGTAGCAGAACCTCTGCTGACCGCTCGGGTTCCGCTTTTTTCAGATGGGGATGTCATGCACATCATTTTGCTCAGCCGACGCCATGGCGCCGCGCGCTCGCTCAGCCTCGATCTGCGCTGGCTTTTGGCCGGCCTGGGGTTGTTGACCGTGCTGGCGGTGGGTGGTGGTGCGGCACTGGGTGCCTGGATGGCGCCGCAATCGGCGCCGGTATTGGACAGCGCCGTGGTCAGCCAGGCACTCGATGCCCAGCGCGAAGAGGTCGGCGCGGTTCGCGTCGACGCCCAGCGCCAACTGGATGCTTTCGCCGCCCACGTTGCCGAACTGCAGG
The DNA here is from genome assembly GCF_001945445.1 of Pseudomonas sp. PA27(2017). Classification (GTDB taxonomy): domain Bacteria; phylum Pseudomonadota; class Gammaproteobacteria; order Pseudomonadales; family Pseudomonadaceae; genus Aquipseudomonas. The sequence goes on along the minus strand of NZ_MSXW01000014.1, from coordinate 18,742 downwards.
CCCGCCTGACCCGGCTCGATGCTCTGGGTGAGCGGCTTACCGAGCTGGCCGAGCTGGACGCCAGCGAATTCGATTTTTCGCTGGGTGTAGGCCAGGGCGGCCCGGAAGAGCCGATTGGCGGGGCGGCTTATGCGCCGCCGCCGTTCATGAGTACGCTCGATGAGCTGGCCCTGCGTATGGACAGCCGCGAGCAGCAGCTCGAAGTGCTGGAGCAACTGCTGGCTGACCGTCGTCTCGACGAGGCGACCATGTTGTCCGGCCACCCGGTCCTGCAGGGCTATGTATCTTCGCCGTTCGGCCGGCGCATCGACCCGCTGACCGGGCGCATCAGCGTGCACAAGGGTGTGGACTTCGCCGCCAAGGCGGGCAGCGACGTGGTAGCGGTCGGTGCCGGTGTGGTGACCTTCGCCGGGCGCCGCAACGGCTACGGCAATACCGTGGAAATCAGCCACGCCGATGGCTACGTCACCCTGTATGCACACAACCGCAGCAACACCGTGCAGGTCGGCGATCTGGTCCAGCGCGGTCAGGCGATCGCCACGGTCGGCAGTACCGGGCGTTCCACCGGTAATCATGTGCACTTCGAAGTCACCCGCAACGGTGAGCTGGTCAATCCGCACAGTTATATCGCCCGCGTCAGCGACGAGCCCTGATCGAGCCGGCCAAGGCCGGCTCGCACTGCGCCGATGGCCCTGTGCCAATCGCGCTCTTTCTTCAATTCCGTTTCCGGGTAGAATGCCCCCTTCGCACGCAGCCATAAGGGCTGCATGGGCGACTCACGGGGCCGCCCTCCATTCATAGCGTGGAAGATCCTGTCGATATGTTTGCGCCTTTGTTGAAAAAACTCTTTGGAAGCAAGAACGAGCGTGAAGTCAAACGCATGCTCAAGGCGGTTCAGGCCGTCAATGCATTCGAGGAGCAGATGCTCGCGCTCTCCGATGAGCAACTGCGTGCCAAGACCGAAGAATTCAAGGCCCGCCTGGCCAAAGGCGAAACCCTGGATCAACTGCTGCCCGAAGCCTTTGCCGTAGCCCGCGAGGCGGGCAAGCGCGTCATGGGCATGCGCCACTTCGACGTCCAGTTGATTGGCGGCATGACCCTGCACGAAGGCAAGATCGCCGAGATGCGTACCGGTGAGGGCAAGACCCTGGTCGGTACCCTGGCCGTGTACCTCAATGCCCTGGAAGGCAAGGGCGTGCACGTGGTCACGGTCAACGACTACCTGGCCCGCCGAGACGCCAACTGGATGCGCCCGCTGTACGAATTCCTCGGCCTGTCGGTCGGTATCGTCACGCCGTTCATGCCGCCGGAAGAAAAGCGCGCTGCCTACGCTGCCGATATCACCTATGGCACCAACAACGAATTCGGTTTCGACTACCTGCGCGACAACATGGCCTTCAGTCTGGAAGAGAAATTCCAGCGCGAGCTGAATTTCGCGGTGATCGACGAAGTCGACTCGATCCTCATCGACGAAGCCCGTACTCCGCTGATCATCTCCGGTCAGGCTGAAGACAGCTCGAAGATGTACACCGAGATCAACCGCCTGATTCCTCGCCTCAAGCAGCACATCGAGGAAGAAGAGGGCGTGGTCACCCAGCAAGGCCACTACAAGGTCGACGAGAAGAGCCGCCAGGTCGAGCTCAACGAAGACGGCCATCAGGTCATCGAAGACATGCTGACCCAGGCCGGTCTGCTGGCCGAGGGCGAGAGCCTCTATTCGGCGCACAACCTGGGCCTGTTGACCCACGTCTATGCTGGCCTGCGCGCCCACACCCTGTTCCACCGCAACGTCGAGTACATCGTGCAGAACGGCCAGGTCATCCTGATCGACGAGCACACCGGTCGTACCATGCAGGGCCGTCGCCTGTCCGAAGGCCTACACCAGGCCATCGAAGCGAAGGAAGGCGTGCAGATCCAGGCCGAAAGCCAGACCCTGGCCTCGACCACCTTCCAGAACTACTTCCGTCTCTACACCAAGCTGTCCGGCATGACCGGTACCGCGGACACCGAAGCGTTCGAATTCCACCAGATCTACGGTCTGGACGTGATGGTCATCCCGACCAACAAGCCGATCGCCCGTAAGGACTTCAACGACCTGGTGTACCTGACCCAGGAAGAGAAGTACGCCGCGATCATCACCGATATCAAGGAATGCCAGGCTCAGGGTCGTCCGATCCTGGTCGGTACCGCGACCATCGAGACCTCCGAGTACGTGTCGCGCCTGCTCGAGCAGGAAGGCATCGAGCACAAGGTGCTCAACGCCAAGTTCCACGAGAAGGAAGCCGAGATCATCGCCCAGGCCGGTCGCCCCGGCGCGCTGACCATCGCCACCAACATGGCCGGTCGTGGTACCGACATCCTGCTCGGCGGCAACTGGGAAGTTGAAGTCGCTGCCTTGGAGAATGCCACCCCTGAGCAGGTCGCGCAGATCAAGGCCGACTGGCAGAAGCGCCACCAGCAGGTGCTGGAAGCCGGTGGTCTGCATGTGATCGCCTCCGAGCGTCACGAGTCGCGCCGCATCGACAACCAGTTGCGCGGCCGTGCCGGTCGCCAGGGCGATGCCGGTTCCAGCCGCTTCTACCTGTCTCTCGAAGACAGTCTGATGCGCATCTTCGCCTCCGACCGCGTTAAGAACTTCATGAAGGCCCTGGGCATGCAGCCGGGCGAAGCCATCGAACACCGCATGGTGACCAACGCCATCGAGAAGGCGCAGCGCAAGGTCGAAGGCCGCAACTTCGACATGCGCAAGCAACTGCTCGAATACGATGACGTGGCCAACGAGCAGCGCAAGGTGATCTACCACATGCGCAACACCCTGCTGTCCGCCGACAACGTCGGCGAGACCATCGAGGACTTCCGCCAGGAAGTGCTGGACAGCACCATCAATGCTCACATGCCGCCGCAGTCGCTGCCCGAACAGTGGGACATCGCGGGTCTGGAGGAAGCGATCTACGCGGGCTTCAATCTGCGCCTGCCGATCCAGCAGTGGCTAGACGAAGACGACAAACTGTACGAAGAAACGCTGCGCGAGCGCATCCTCAAGGAACTGGTGGACGCCTACAACGAGAAGGAAACCCAGGCCAGCGCCGAAGCCCTGCGTACCTTCGAGAAGCAGATCCTGCTGCGCGTGCTCGACGACCTGTGGAAAGACCACCTGTCGACCATGGATCACCTGCGTCACGGTATCCACCTGCGCGGCTACGCCCAGAAGAACCCGAAACAAGAATACAAGCGCGAGTCCTTCACCCTGTTCCAGGAGCTGCTGGATTCGATCAAGCGCGACACCATTCGGGTACTGTCCCACGTGCAGGTTCGCCGTGAGGATCCGGCCGAGGAAGAGGCCCGTCTGCGCCGCGAAGCCGAAGCCATGGCCCAGCGCATGCAGTTCCAGCACGCCGAAGTGTCCGCGCTCGAAGAGCCGGAAGCCGAAGGCCAGGACGGCGATGTCGCCGTGGCGACCGCCCCGGTACGTGCCGAGCAGAAGATCGGCCGCAACGAGTTGTGCCCCTGCGGTTCCGGCAAGAAGTACAAGCACTGCCACGGTCAGGTCAACTGAGAACCTGAACACGACTAGCTGCGCGTCGGCCCTGCGGCGTTGAAAACAGGCTCGGAATGCTCATGTACAAAAGTACACTCCGCTTCCTCGCCTGTTTTCGCCTTGCAGGTCTCTAGCTCGCAAGGTCGTGATCAGGTTCTTTACCTGAGCTGTAAAATCCCAACGCCGCGAGGGCTAGCCCTTCGCGGCGTTTTCGCATCGAACATGCTGTGCCCATCCACCTAATTCGAGGAGCTTCACCATGGCTGTTGGTCTTGGCCCGCTGTCTACCCTGCATCCGGTTCCAGGTTTCGAGCTGGGCATCGCCTCTGCCGGTATCAAGCGCCCGGGGCGCAAGGATGTGGTGGTGATGCGCTGTGCCGAGGGCAGCAGCGTGGCGGGGGTGTTCACCCTCAACGCGTTCTGCGCGGCGCCGGTGATCCTGGCCAAGAAGCGAGCCTCCGGCAGCGTGCGCTACCTGCTGACCAATACCGGTAATGCCAATGCCGGTACCGGCGAGCCGGGCCTGCAGAACGCCATGCGCACCTGCGCAAGCCTGGCCGGCCTGGCCGGCGTCGATGAGAGCGAAGTGCTGCCGTTCTCCACCGGGGTAATCGGTGAGCCGCTGCCAGTCGAGAAGATCGAAGGCGCTCTGCAGGCCGCGCTGGACAACCTCTCTGAAAACAACTGGGCCGATGCCGCCACCGGCATCATGACCACCGACACGCTGCCCAAGGGTGCCAGCCGCCAGTTCACCCATGAGGGCGTGACCGTCACCGTTACCGGCATCAGCAAGGGCGCGGGCATGATCAAGCCGAACATGGCCACCATGCTCGGTTACATCGCCACCGACGCCAAGGTCGCCCAGGGCGTGTTGCAGGACCTGCTGCGTGACGCCGCGAACAAGTCGTTCAATCGCATCACCATCGACGGTGATACCTCCACCAACGACTGCTGCATGCTGATCGCCACTGGCAAGGCGGCCCTACCGGAAATCACCCAGGCCAGCGGCGCGCTGTTCGCCGCGTTGAAGCAGGCGGTTTTCGAGGTGTGCATGGACGTGGCTCAGGCCATCGTTCGTGATGGCGAAGGCGCTACCAAGTTCGTCACCGTGCAGGTCAACGGCGGGGCGACGCACCAGGAGTGCCTGGACGTCGGCTATGCAGTGGCCCATTCGCCGCTGATCAAGACCGCGCTGTTCGCCTCCGACCCCAACTGGGGGCGCATCCTCGCCGCCGTCGGCCGTGCCGGCGTGGCGCAGCTGGACGTCAGCAAGATCGACGTGTTCCTGGGCGACGTGTGCATCGCCAGCAAGGGTTGCCGCGCCGCGACCTACACCGAAGAGCAGGGCTCCGCGGTGATGGCCGAAGAGGAGATCACCATCCGCATCGAACTGGGCCGTGGCACCTGCAGCGAGACCATCTGGACCACCGATCTGTCCCACGAGTACGTGAAGATCAACGCCGAATACCGCACCTGAGCCTCGTGCCGGTCGCCGACAGGGCGGCTGGCGCGTTCATTCCGCTCGTGCATGGCCCCATGAGCGAGCGGAATTTGCCTTGCCGGCAGCCAACGGCGAAGCTGTCGTTCTGTTCCTTCTGATCGCTGGAGAAATAGATGTCGCTCGAATTGGTGATAGGCAACAAGAATTACTCGTCCTGGTCGCTGCGCGGCTGGCTGCTGCTCGATCTCAGCGGCGCGGCGTACCGGGAAACCCTGGTGCCGCTGTTTCGGGCCGACACCCACGCAAGGCTGCTGGAGCATTCGCCGACCGCCAAAGTGCCGGTGCTCAAGACCGAGGATGCCGGGGTGATCTGGGATTCCCTGGCGATCGCTGAATACCTGGCCGAGCGCTTTCCCGAGGTGGCACTGTGGCCGCGTGATGTGGCTGCCCGTGCCATGGCCCGCTCGGTCTGCGCGGAGATGCACAGCGGCTTCGGTGCGCTGCGCAGCCACATGCCGATGGACATGCAGCGCAATGCGCCGCTGGCCAGCGTGGCGGACGACGTCAAGCACGATATCCAGCGTGTCGTCGCGTTGTGGGCCGGTTGCCGCCAGCGCTTCGGCCAGGGCGGTCCATACCTGTTCGGCGACGTCAGTATTGCCGACGCCTATTTCGCCCCGGTCGCCAGCCGGTTGCGCAGCTACGGCGTGCAACTTCCGGCGGATGCAGCGGCCTATGTGGACACCATTTTTCAGTGGCCGGCGTTCCAGCGCTGGCTGCAGGATGCTTTGAAGGAGAAGACGTGAAACGCGTGCATGTAGTGGCCGCGGTAATCCGCGGTGACGATGGCCGGATCCTGATCGCCAAACGCCCTGATGACAAACACCAGGGCGGGCTATGGGAGTTCCCAGGCGGCAAGGTCGAGGGGGGCGAGGGCGTTCTGGCGGCGCTGTCGCGCGAGCTGCACGAGGAGCTGGGCATTACCGTCGAGGCGGCGCGGCCGCTGATCCAGGTGCGCCACGATTACAGCGACAAGCATGTGCTGCTGGATGTCTGGGAAGTCAGCCGCTTCGCGGGTGAACCCCACGGCGCCGAAGGCCAGCCGCTGGCGTGGGTCAGCGCACGGCAATTGGGCGACTACGAATTTCCTGCCGCCAACCGACCGATCGTCGCCGCTGCTCGGCTGCCCGAGCATTACCTGATCACCCCGGAAGGCCTGGACGGCCCCGAGCTGCTGGCTGGCGTGCGTGCAGCGATTGCCAGCGGTATTCGTCTGATCCAGCTGCGGGCGCCAGCGATGTTCGATGCCCAGTACCGGGACATCGCCGTGGACGTCCAGGGGCTTTGTGCCGGCAAGGCGCAGTTGATGCTCAAGGGTCCGCTGGAGTGGCTGGGCGATTTCCCCGCAGCCGGCTGGCACCTCACTGCCGAGCAGCTACGCAAGTACGCCAGCAAGGGCCGTCCACTGCCCGAGGGCCGCTGGCTGGCTGCTTCCTGCCACAATGCCGAAGAACTCGAGCTGGCCTCGCAAATCGGTGCCGATTTCGTCACCCTGTCGCCCTTGCAGGCCACCGCAAGCCATCCCGATGCCCAGCCGCTGGGTTGGGAGCAGGCGATCGAGTTGTTGAAGGACTTCAACCAGCCGTGCTACCTGCTCGGCGGTGTGGGGCCGCAGCAGGTCGAGCAGGCCTGGCAGGCCGGTGCCCAGGGCGTAGCCGGGATTCGTGCGTTCTGGCCCGAGCGTCAGCGCTGACGGCTGCGCTTGTGTGAGCAGGCCGTAGCGCCTACCCTGCGGCGTCCTGTTTTCGAGTGATCCACGGCCCATGGCCTCCGTTCTCAACGTCATCCTGCCGATCTTCGCGCTGATCCTTGCCGGATTCGCCTGCCGGCGCCTGGGCCTGCTGGGTGCCACCGCCGCCTCGGAGATCAACCGCATGGTGGTCTGGCTGTGCCTGCCGGCGCTGCTGTTCGAGGCGATGGCCACCGTGGTATGGGACGAGATCTGGCAGCCCGGCTTCATCCTCGCTTATGGCATCGCCACCCTGGGGCTCTTCGTTCTGGTACTGCTGGTAGCCCTGCGTCGTACCGGCAGCCTCGCCGACGCCAGCTTACGTGGGCTCAGCGCCTCCTACGCCAACACTGGCTACATGGGCATTCCGCTGTGCCTGCTGGTATTCGGCGATGCCGGCATGGAGCCGGCGCTGATCGCCTGCCTGATCGTCATCTGCGTGCTGTTCGCCCTGGCGGTGGTGTGCATCGAAGTGGGCCTGCAGAACGAGAAGAGCCTGCTGGCTGCGGTGCGCAAAGTTGCTGTCGCCCTGATCAAGAACCCCATCGTCATGGCGCCGCTGCTCGGTGGCCTGTGGGCGGCTACGGCGCAGCCGCTGCCGGCGCCCCTGCACCAGTTTCTCAAATTGCTCGCTGCTGCCACCGGGCCCTGCGCGCTCATCGCCCTTGGCTTGTTCCTGGCTGAAAAGCACGCAGGGCCGAAGCAGCGCGGCACTGGCCTGGTACTGATCAAGCTGGTCGCTCATCCACTGATTACCTGGGTGTTGGCCGTCTACGTGTTCCGCCTGCCGCCGATGTGGGCCCACGCCGCGCTGCTGCTCAGCGCGTTGCCGACCGGTACCGGGCCGTTCATGCTCGCCGAGTTCTATCGCCGTGACGGTGCCGAGGTGTCGAGCACCATCCTGTTGTCGACGCTGGGCTCGCTGGTGACGCTGTCGATCTGTCTCTACCTGATCGCGCCCTGACTACCGCGCCTGGAGCCTCTGCATGCCACCATCCGATCAGCCGACCCTGCGCCCCAGCACCCTTCACTTGCCTGCCGGTGACTGGGCGACGGTGCTTGACTGCCTGTGCGCGCATTTCTCGGCGATTCCACGGGACGTCTGGCTCGAGCGCATGGCCCGCGGCCGGGTGCTGGACGCCGTAGGCGCGCCCATCGGCGTCGATCACCCGTATCGGGTCGGCCTGCGCGTGCACTATTTTCGAGAGGTGCCCGCCGAGCCGCTGATTCCCTTCGAGGAAGCCATCCTGCATGTCGATGAGCACATTCTGGTCGCCGACAAGCCGCATTTCCTGTCGGTGATGCCGGCCGGCGCCTACGTCGAGCAGACCTTGCTGGCGCGGCTGGTCAAGCGTACCGGCAATGCCGATCTGGTGCCCCTGCATCGCATCGACCGGCACACCGCCGGGCTGGTGCTGTTCTCCTGCAACCCGCACACTCGCGGGCGCTACCAGGCAATGTTTCGCGAGCGCGCCATCGACAAGCGCTACGAGGCGCTGGCTGCTCCCTTGCCGGCGCTGCAGTTTCCGCTGCTGCGCGAAACGCGTTTCGAAGCCGGGGAGCCGTTCTTTCGCATGCGCGAGGCGCCGGGGGTGGCGAACACTCGCACGCGTGTCGAGGTGATCGAGAAGCGCGCCGAGCACTGGTTGTACGGTCTGCAGCCGGTCACCGGCAAGAAGCATCAGTTACGGGTGCATATGGCAGCCCTGGGCGCGCCGATCCTCAACGATCCGTTCTATCCCGAAGTCAGCTGCGCCGAGGGTGAGCCCGACGACTACGAGCGGCCGCTGAAGCTGCTGGCCCGTGGGCTGTCGTTCAGTGACCCGCTGAGCGGCGAGCTGCGCCGCTTCGAGAGTCGCCTCAGCCTTTGACGGCGGCCTGCCAGAGCACTTCGTCGATGCCCTGGCGCCTGGCGATCAGCCGCGCGGCCACGAACAGCAGGTCGGACAGCCGGTTGATGTAGGCCAGCAGCTCACCGCGCAGCGGCTCTACGGCATGCAGCTGGCCGCAGCGTCGCTCGGCGGTGCGGGCGCTGCTGCGGCACAGGTGGGCCTGGGCGATCAGCCGTGAGCCGCCGGGCAGGATGAAGTTGGTGAGCGGCCCGACTTCCTCGTTCCAGCGGTCGACGGCCGCTTCCAGGCGCTCGATCTCGGCGCCCTGCAGCGCGTGGTACTCGGGCATCGCCAGCTCGCCACCGAGGTCGAACAGGCGGTGCTGGCAGGGCGCGAGCACCTCGACCAGTTCGCCGAGCCCCGGGTGGTTCGCCTGCTGCTCGAGCAGGTCAGCGAGGAGCAGGCCGAGCTGGCTGTTGAGGGTGTCCACTTCGCCGATGGCTTCGATGCGCGGATGATCCTTGGCGACGCGACGGCCATCGGCCAGGCCGGTCTGCCCGGCATCGCCGGTGCGCGTGTAGATTTTCGAGAGTCGATAACCCATGGAGCCTCCGTGGCGATGATCAGTTGCCTACGCCCAATGGCAGGCGCAGGGTGAAGCAGGTGCCCTGGCCGGTGCGCGAGTGCACCTCCATCTGGCCCTTGTGGTTGTTGGTGACGATGAAGTACGAGACCGAGAGCCCCAGGCCGGTGCCCTGGCCGACTTCCTTGGTGGTGAAGAACGGTTCGAAGATACGCTTGCGCACGGCTTCGGGGATGCCCACACCGTTGTCCTCGACCTGCACTTCGGCCCACGGCGGCGCCAGGCGCGTACGCAGGATCAGCTTGCCGGGGACGCTGTCGTCGTCGCGCAGGTGGATGGCCTGGGCGGCGTTCTTCAGCAGGTTGAGCAGCACCTGTTCCAGTTCGTTGGCGATGCCGGGGATCGGCCCCAACTGTGGGTCGAATTCGCGCTGAATCAGCAGGCTCTTGAAGTCGAAGCTTTCGGTCAGGTCGAAGTCGTTGCTGGCGATCTCCACGGCCTGGTCGATCAGCGCCGGCAACTGGCAGGGCGCCAGCTGCCGGTTGCTCAGGCGGCTGAAGCTGAGCATGTGGGTGACGATCTTCGAGGCCCGCGCGCCAGCCTGCTGGATGCCGTCGAGCAGCATGGGAATTTCCCGGGCACTCAGGTAGCGGTCGATGGCCGGCAGGCTGACGCCGGCCAGTTCGGCCTGCTCCTGGTTGCGCGGCAGTTCCGGCGACAGGCGCCGGCGGATGTTCTGCACGTTGTGCAGGATGGCGCCCAGCGGGTTGTTGATCTCGTGCGCCATGCCGGCCGCCAGGCCGCCAACGGAAAGCATTTTCTCGGACTGCACCATGACCTCTTCGAGATTCAGGCGCTGGGTGATGTCGTCGATTCGGATCACCACGCCACGGCCTATGCTGCCGATCAGCGGGTAGAAGGTCAGGGCGTAGTGGTGGGGCTCGTCATCGCGAATCCAGGTGACGCGTTCGATCTTCTCGACCCGGTGCTGCTCGGCGGTGCGCTTGAGTTTGGACAGGTACGGCTTGAGCAGTGGGAAGGCGAGGAACACTGGCTGGTTGACCGCCTCGTCGATGGAGGTACCGGACAGCGCGCTGGCCTCCTGATTCCACTGCGCCACGTAGAGCTGTTCGTCCAGGGCGATCAGCGCCGAGGGCATGGAGTCGATGATGCTGTTGAGGTAGTTCTGGAAACCGGTGAGCTTCTTCTCGATCTTGCTGCGCACCTGCACTTCGAGTTCCAGCTTGCGGTTGGACAGGCGCGTCTCCTCGGCCAGGCCGCGGGCTTGGTTGTAGGCCTCCTCGGAGTCGTCGCGGGCGCGCTTGAGTTGTTGCTCGCGCGCTTCGATGCGTTCGAGCATGGTGTTGAACGCTTCGGCCAGGCTGCCGATTTCGTCGCGGTTGCCGCGTCGCGCGCGTAACGAGTAGTTCTCTTCACGGGTGACTTGGCGGGTCAGCTCTTCGAGGCGCTTGATCGGGCTGGTGACCAGGCGGCGGATCTGCCGCGCCACCAGCAGCCAGAGCACCAGGCTGAAGCCCAGGATCACCAGGCTGGCGGTCACGGTGCCGGTGTAGAAAGCGCCCGGCAGCTCGCTGGAGGCGACCAGCAGCAGGTGCCCGGGCGGCGCATCGGCCTGGGGCAGTTCGATCAGCTGGTTGGCGCGAAATTCGCCAATGCGCCAGTTGTCCAGGGCATCGACCTGGGTGGGCAAATCGAGTTTTTCGCCACGCTGCAGTTGCGCCATGCTGTTGCCGGCGGCGTCGTAGATCACCGCTGCGCGCAGCGGGCCATAGCCATCCAGGCGTTTGAGCAGCTCATGGGCCGCCTCGCGCGAACTCAGGGCCTCACGGCTCAGGGCCGGGGTGGCGAACAGCCGGCCGAGGGTCTGCAGTGCCTGGGGAGCGACGCTTTCCTGGGAGATCCAGTAGGCCGCGCTGATGAAGGTCATGTTGGCGACCACCAGCACGGCGGCCAGCAGGACCAGCAGCGCCGCGAGCAGTTTTCGGCCAACGGGAAGGTTCTTCAGGCGGTGGCGCAGGCGCATGGGCGTGTTTCGTGGTGGCAGGTGAGGGCGCAGGTTAGCGCGTGACTCAATAGCGCGGCAATCCGTGGCGGTCCAGATGCTCGAGCAGTTGCCGGTACACGGCGTTCAGGTGTGGCACCTGCAGCGCTGCGCGCTCGGCGGCGGCGCAGGCGTAGCCGAGCAGGTAGCTGATTTCGGTGCGGCGACCGGCGGCCACGTCCTGGTACATGGAGGAGTAGTTGGCAGCCGTGGCCTCGATCACCCGCCATACGTCCCGTTGCAGATCCTGGGCGGCGTCAGCCCGGCCACAGCTGCGCAACAGTCCGTCGAGTTCGGCGCACAGTGCATCGACCTGATCGCGGTGGCGGGCCAACTCGCCATTGCGACAGCCGTGCAGCACGGTCAGCGGGTTGATGGCGCAGTTGAGCGCCAGCTTGCGCCATAGCCGCGCCAGAATGTCCGGGCTCCAGGTATGCGGAATCTGGCTGCGCTGCAGATCGTTCAACCAGCCTGGCGCTGTGGCATCGAGCGGATCGCCGATCCAGGTGTGGCCCTGGCCGGCGAACACCACCCGCCAGTCACCATCGCGAAAGGCACCCTCGGTGCTGGAGGCGGGCAGGCAACGGCGTCCGGGTAGCTGCACGGCCACTTCGTCCTGGCTGCCCAGGCCGTTCTGCAACAGGATCACCTCGGCCTCCGGCGTCAGCCGGTGGGCTACCGCCGCGATGGCCTCTACGGCGTCGTAGGCCTTGCAGGCCAGCAGAAGACGGTCGATGGGCGCCTGCTCGTTCAAGTCACTGGCGGATATGGCGTACAGGCTGGCCTGGCCGTGTTCGACGAGCGTCAGCCCGCCCCCCTGGCGGTAGGCGGCCAGGCGCTGCGGGTCACGGAGAATCAGCTGCACCGGTACGCCGGCGCGAAACAGGCGGGTGGCCCACAGGCTGCCCAGGCTGCCGGCGCCGAGTACGTGCCAGCTCATGTGCGCGGCAAGCGTACGGCGGTCACGCGGCCGCTGGCATGGGCTTCGGGTAACAGTCGGGTGGCCAGGTCGAGCAGTTGCTGCTGCTCCATCGGCATGGCCTTGCTGTCCAGCCCGACCACGGCAATGCCGGCCTTGAGGCTGATGAAGCCTTCGCTGGTCTTGAAGGCCTTGAGGTTGAGCCCTTCGTGCAGGCGCTTGAAGCTGCTCGGCGAGCATTCCTGCAGGTCTTCGAGCAGGGTGATCAGCGCGAAATGGCGGTCGTCCAGGCTCACCAGCACGTCCAGCGGGCGCACCAGCTGTTGCAGGCGACGGGCCACGCTGCGCAGCAATTCGTTGTAGAAGGCCTTGCCGTGGCGTGCGCCCAGCTCATCGGCGCCCTGCAAGCCGATCAGCAGGTAGCACAGCGCGCCGCCGCGCGATTCCACCTGGCGAAGGCTGTCCGCCATCTTCTGCTTCAGGTAGCGGGTGTTGCCCAGGCCGGTCAACGGGTCGACCAGGTTGCGCTCTTCCAGGCTGGCGATGTTCTGCACCAGCAGGGCGTTTTCCTGGAGCAGGCGCTGCAGGGTACTGCACAGGCGTTCGGCGGCGAATACCCGCGGCAGCAACTGTTCGTTCATGGCCGACTTGCTGATGAAATCATCGACGCCGCGGTCGAAGGCTTCGTTGAGCACGTTCTCACCTTCTTTGCCGGTCAGCAGGATGATGTAGGTGTAATGCTCGGCCGCCTCGTCGAGTTGGCGCACCCGTCCGGTCAGCTCCAGGCCGTCCATTTCGGGCATCAGCCAGTCGGCCAGCAGCACGCTGGCGGGGCGTTGTTCGAGGTTGCTGATGGCTTCGGCAGCGCTGCTGGCGAAGCGAATATCCTGATATCCAGCCTGGCTCAATGCGCGCCCGATCATGGCGCTCGAGAACTTGGCATCGTCCACCACCAGAATACTGAGATGGGGGTTGGGCATGTTTTTTATGGCACTCGCTGGCAGGAAAACGGGTCGAGGGAAGGGGAGTAACCAATACAACGCCGAGCGGTCTGTATCAGAGCGGATATAATGATCGCGCCAATTTTATCGTCAAGCCATCCGCGCGATTTGCGCAGAACTTATTCTCGATCTCGCGAACTGGCGCCCAGCACGATGCAGCTCGCGTCGCTGCACAGGTGGCAGCCAGCAGGCGAATCGGAAGCAGCGCTGCCCGGTCGCGCTTTTTATCTGGAGGAATTCCATGCCCTCGTTCGACGTGGTCTCGGAACTGGACAAACACGAACTCACCAACGCCCTGGACAATGCCACCAAGGAGCTGGAGCGGCGCTTCGACCTGCGCGGCAAGTGCAGCTTCGAGGTCAAGGACAAGGCCGTCACGCTGACCGCCGAAGCCGATTTCATGCTCGAGCAGATGCTCGACATCATTCGTGGCTGCCTGATCAAGCGCAAGATCGACAGCCAGTGCATGGAAACCAAGGACCCCTACGCGTCCGGCAAGGTGGTCAAGCAGGAAGTCGAATTCCGTGAAGGCATCGACAAGGAGCTGGCCAAGAAGATCGTCGCCCACATCAAGGAAGCCAAGCTCAAGGTGCAGGCCGCCATCCAGGGCGAGCAGGTGCGCGTCACCGGCAAGAAGCGCGACGACCTGCAGGAATGCATCGCCTCGCTGCGTGGCAAGGACTTCGGTATGCCCCTGCAGTACAACAATTTCCGCGACTGATACGGCGGGGTTTATTGAACCCCGGCGAACGACGGGCGTCGCAATTTCGTGAGCGCCCGTGCTAACGCCATGGCTTGCCATGGCGTTTTCGTTTGAATTGCTAGAAGGAATGCCCGATGGATATGAGCATCGACCAGCTGGTCGTGATGTCGCAGGCCTGGATTCCGGTATTGCTGCAGTACAGCGGCAAGCTGGCCCTGGCCATCGTTACCCTGCTGATCGGCTGGTGGCTGATCAGCAAGCTGACAGGCAAGGTCAGCGCCCTGATGGACGGCCGCAAGGTCGACCGCGCGCTGAGCAGCTTCATCGGCAGCCTGGCGAGCATCGTGCTCAAGGTGCTGCTGATCATCAGCGTGGCGTCGATGATCGGCGTGGAGACCACTTCGTTCATCGCTGTGATCGGTGCGGCCGGCCTGGCCATCGGCCTGGCGCTGCAGGGCAGCCTGGCGAACTTCGCCGGCGGCGTGCTGATCATGCTGTTCCGCCCCTTCAAGGCCGGCGACTTCATCGAGGCCCAGGGTGTTTCCGGTTCGGTGGACTACATCCAGATCTTCCACACCGTGCTGCGAACCGGCGACAACAAGGTGGTGATCGTGCCCAACGGCACCTTGTCCAACGGCATCATCACCAACCACTCGCGGCAGAACACCCGCCAGGTGCTGTACGACGTGAAGCTCGATTACGACGCCGACCTGGCCAAGGCTCGCGAAGTGCTGCTGGAGCTCTCCAAGGACGCGCGCGTGCATCAGGAGCCGGCGCCGGTGGTGGTGGTATCCAACCTGGGCGAAACCTCGATCAACCTGTCGCTGCGCATGTGGACGGCAGCCGGCGACTACTGGCCGGTGATCTTCATGCTCAACGAGAGCGTGCGTGATCGTCTGCGCGCCGAGGGTGTCGAGCTGGCGCAGCCGCCGCGCCTGGTGCAGATGGTGCAGCAGGGCAAGGCCGGCTGAAACGCGGCCCGCTGAAACGAAAAAGCCGACGAGAGTCGGCTTTTTCATGGGCGTTGTTATTGCTGTTTAGGCGGCTCGTCGGCCGGTATCGCACTGGCCCGGTTGCCCTGGCGATGCCACTGCAGCAGGATCAGCAGCAGGGTCGGCACACCCATCAGCGCGGTGATCAGGAAGAAATCCGCGTAGCCGAACTTCTCCACCAGCACGCCGGAATAGCCGCCGATCAGCCGTGGTAGCAGCAGCATGATGGAGCTCAGCAGCGCGTACTGGGTGGCGGAGAACTTCAGGTTGGTCAGGCTCGACAGGTAGGCGACGAACGCCGCTGTCGCCAGGCCGGAACTGAAGTTGTCCGCCGAGATGGTGAAGATCAGCATCTGCAGGTTGGCGCCCATGCCGGCCAGGGCCATGAACAGCAGGTTGGTGGCTGCCGACGCCGCGCCGCCGATGAACAGGATCGGCATGATGCCGAAGCGCACGATCAGCAACCCGCCGGCACCGGCGCCGACCAGGGTCATGATCAACCCGAACAGTTTGCTGACGCTGGCGATCTGATCCTTGGTGAAGCCCTGGTCGATGTAGAAGACGTTGGCCATCACGCCCATGACCGTGTCGGACATGCGATAGGTGGCGATCAGCCCCAGTAGCAGGAAGGCCTGCCAGCGGTAACGCAGGATGAAGTCGTTGACCGGCGTGAGCACCGGTGCCAGGCCGCGGCGGCCCATCGACGACAGGCACAGGGCGGTCAGGATCGTATAGAGGATGGCGCGCAGGAAGGCGCGATCCTCGAGCAGCAGGTCCAGCAACGTGGCTTCGCCGGTCACCAGGCTGGGGAAGTCGGTGTTGTAGAGCTGGGTGAACATCGCCGGTACCGACACCAACAGCACGATCAGCACCAGCACCGAGGCGATCTGATGGCTGAACCCATACTTGGCGGCGGCCAGCTGGGTCTTCATCGACACCGCCGGTTCTTTCATCCACAGGCTGGTCAGCAGGCCAGGCAGCATCAGCAGTGCGAACAGCAGGTAGGTGCCGGCCCAGGCGGCGTGCTGGTAGAGCAGGGTGGTCGAGCCAAGGCCCTCGGCGACGTACAGCGCGCCGGCGGTGGCGAGCAGCGCGGCAACCCGGTAGCCGGCCATGTAGCTGGCGGCCAGGGCGGCCTGGCGGGTGTCGTCGACGATCTCCAGGCGGTAGGCATCGACGGCGATGTCCTGGGTCGCCGAGGCGAAGGCCACCAGCACGGCGAGGGCGATCAGCCAGGTCAGGTGGGTGTGCGGATCGCACAGTGCCATGCCGGCCAGGCCGATGGCGATCAGTATCTGTGACAGCACCAGCCAGGAGCGCCGCCTGCCGAGCTTGCCGAGCAGCGGCAGGCGCCATTGGTCGAGCAGTGGCGACCACACCCATTTGAAGGCGTAGGCCAGGCCGATCAGGCTGGCGAAGCCGATGGTTTCGCGCGCCACGCCGGCTTCGCGCAGCCACACCGACAGGGTCGAGAACACCAACATGTAAGGCAGGCCGGCGGCGAACCCAAGCACCAGAAGAACCAGTGTCGAGGGGCTGGAGTAGGCGGCGATCGCGTCGCGCCAGCTTTTACGATGCATTGAAAGGGGTCGGCCTGGGGGGAGAAAGCATGAACAAGTGGCGCACTCTAGGGGCTAGGGTCGGGTCAGTGCAAGCCGGTTGCGTGTGGTGCGCCGAGTCTCATGTCTCGTGCTCCAGGGGCCGCCAGCCGTGACGTCGGATATCCACCCGACCATTGTGGGATAGCACCCCTTCGACGCGCAATCGGGCACGTTGTTCAACCCCGCTTGGCGAGTCCGCCGTCAGGCTCAGTCGGCCCCCGGCAGCGACCACGCGATGCCAGGGCAGGGCGGTGCCATCGGGCAGTTGACCGAGGGTCCGGCCGACCCAGCGTGCGGCGCGCCCCAGGCCTGCCAGCGCGGCCAGCTCGCCATAGGTGACCACCTTGCCGGCCGGCACCTGGGCCAGCACCAGGTACAGCGCATCACGGCGGGCCTGCTGGTCACCGTCGGCCAGCGGCGCGCTGTAATTGGACTGTCGTGTTGGCATGGCAGGCTCCTGGTTCCGCTTGGCTGTCGGCCGTCGATGAACTTGAGGCATTTCCGTCGGTCATTTCTTGCTCAAATGTCGGGTATGCGGATAATGCCCGATTTACCGCGAACCGGAGCAACAGCATCCGCTTATGTTTACTCGTACCTTGTTGTGCCTGGGCCTCAGCGTAGCCGCCACTCCGCTGCTGGCCGATACCGTATGGATGAAGAACGGCGACCGCCTGACCGGAACCATCAAGGTTTTCGACGGCGGCAAACTGATGCTGGAAACCGCCTACGGTGGTTCCATCCCGCTGGATTGGAAACAGGTCGCCACCCTGGAAAGTGATCGCGAGCTGCTGGTCAAGGAAAACGACGTCACCGGCGAGCGGGCCAAGTCGCTGCAGGCCGCCGATTCGGGCAAGGTTATTCTCGCCAATGGCGACGCGCCGAAGACCGTAGAGCTGGCCAGCATCAAGCAGATCATGAAGCCCAAGCCCTTCGTCGAAGACTTCATGTGGAAGGGTAACGTCGATGTGGCCATGGATTACAAACGGGCCGAGAGCGACACCGACGACTACGACGTCGACCTCAAGACCCAGGCCCGTCATGGCAAATGGCGCCACAACGCGACGGTCGATTACAACCGTGAATTGCGCAATGACGTGGTCAGCACCGACAACTGGGGCACCGAATACGCCCTCGACCGTTTCCTCGACGAACAGTGGTTCTGGCAAGGGCGCCTGGAATACAAGCGCGACAAGGTCGAAGACCTGGAGCGTCAGCGCACCATCGGTACCGGTCCGGGTTACCAGTTCTGGGATAACGAGCTGGGCGCATTCTCCGTTGCCGGTCTGCTCAACCGCTCCGACTACGAGTATGCCAATGGCGAGCAGGACAACTTCTACGCCATCAGTATGCGTTGGGACTACAACCGCTACCTGATCGGCAAGACCTTCGAATTGTTCAGCACCGGCGAAGTGGGCAAGCCGCTTGCCAGTGCCGCCGATTACGCACTGGATGCCGAAGTGGGCCTGCGCTACAAGGTCACCGACTGGGCCTCGCTGAACATGAAGGCCTCGAAAGATCAGGTCAGTGGCTCGGATGGCGACAAGGACGAAACCCGCTACACCATCGGTTTCGGTGTGGGCTGGTAACGCGAGCTGACGTATCGAAAGCAAGCCCCGCCAGCGTGCGTAATGCTGTTCACTTAAGCATTTGAGTCCAAGCCGGGGTTTCTAGAAAATCCGATACCAGCTTCCTGGTATCGGATTTTTTATGCCCATTCAGCAGCAGTTGCTCGACCTCGGCGATCTCTTCAACTTCTCCGACCTCAGCACCTTCACTCAGAACATTCCTGTCGAATGGGTCGCCAGTGCGCTCAATCTCTCCGCTCAAGCCACTATTCGGCGCAGGCGCCTGCCGAGTGATCAAGTGCTTTGGCTGGTACTGGGCATGGCCTTGTTCCGCGATGAGCCTGTGCATGAGGTGGCCAGACGGCTGAATATCTGTGCTCAAGGCCTGGCTTCCGATCAGTTGCTGGCGCGCAGCGGAGTCACCGAAGCGCGTAAGCGACTGGGAGCTGATCCGGTCGAATCCTTGTTCCGCCAAACAGGCATGCAGTGGGGTTGCGAGCGCTACGAAGGTGATCAATGGCACGGCTTGCAAGTGTTCGCGGTAGATGGCGCATTACTGAGAACCCCTGATTCTCCTGAGCTGAGGGAGCATTTTGGCTCTGGTAATACGGGCACCGAGCGCCAGACACCCTTTCCGATGCTGCGCCTCGTAGCCTTGATGAATGTGCGCTCACACGTGATCCTCGATGCGCAGCTCAGCCCTTATCGGGGCAGCG
>NZ_MSXW01000013.1 GCF_001945445.1 Pseudomonas sp. PA27(2017) | reverse complement strand
GGTAATGCCGGGCGACAACATCAAAATGGTTGTCACCCTGATCAAGCCGATCGCCATGGAAGACGGCCTGCGCTTCGCCATTCGCGAAGGTGGTCGTACCGTTGGTGCTGGTGTTGTAGCAAAGATCGTCGAATAATCGATTGATCTGTCCCCCTCAGGCCGGCATAATGGTCGGCCTGATTTTGTTCTAGGTCAGTAGCTCAATTGGCAGAGCGGCGGTCTCCAAAACCGCAGGTTGGGGGTTCGATTCCCTCCTGACCTGCCATTTTCTAACGAATTTGGCGTGTCTTCTCACAGGATCCTTGTTCATGAATGTTAAGGCTGAAGCCAAAGACTCTCGTTTTGATCTGCTCAAGTGGATCGCGGTGGCCCTGCTCGTGGTCGCTGGAGTGGTCGGTAATCAGTACTTTTCGGGTGAGCCGATTCTGTATCGTGTCGTTGCTTTGCTGGTGCTGGCGGTCGTCGCTGCGCTGATCGCATTGCAAACGGCAAAAGGCCAGTCCTTCTTCGGTCTGGCAAAAGAAGCTCGCGTCGAGATTCGCAAGGTTGTCTGGCCGACCCGTCAGGAAACCACGCAAACCACGCTGATCGTCGTCCTGGTCGTGCTTGTCATGGCTCTGGTGCTCTGGGGGCTCGATTCGCTCCTCGGTTGGCTTGTGTCGTTTATTGTAAGTTGAGATAGGGTGTCCCGTGGCTAAGCGTTGGTACGTTGTGCATGCTTACTCGGGTTACGAGAAGCATGTAATGCGTTCGCTGATCGAGCGCGTAAAATTCGCCGGAATGGAAGATGAGTTCGGCGAAATTCTGGTCCCCACCGAAGAAGTGGTGGAGATGCGTAACGGCCAGAAGCGCAAGAGTGAGCGCAAGTTCTTTCCAGGCTACGTGCTGGTGCAGATGGAAATGAACGAGGCGACTTGGCACTTGATCAAGGATACGCCCCGAGTGATGGGTTTCATCGGTGGTACTGCCGACAAGCCGGCGCCGATCACCGAGAAAGAAGCTGACGCCATTCTGCGTCGTGTCGCCGATAGTGGTGACAAGCCCAAGCCCAAGACGCTGTTCGAGCCGGGCGAGATGGTTCGTGTTATCGATGGTCCGTTCGCTGATTTCAGTGGCGTCGTCGAAGAAGTGAATTACGAGAAGAGCCGTATCCAGGTGGCGGTGACCATTTTCGGTCGTGCCACTCCGGTCGAGCTGGAGTTCAGTCAGGTCGAGAAGTCGTAACTGACACACGCATCCCATACCCCGCAGTCATAGGCTGCGGGGTTTTGTTGTCACTGGGATAAACAGGCAATAGTCGGGGAGCTGAAAGGCGCTAGAACCCGTAACTGGAGTAGCTAATGGCTAAGAAAATCACGGCTTATATCAAGCTGCAAGTAAAGGCCGGTCAGGCCAACCCGTCGCCACCCGTTGGTCCCGCTCTGGGCCAGCACGGCGTCAACATCATGGAATTCTGCAAGGCGTTCAACGCCAAGACCCAGGGCATGGAACCTGGTCTGCCGACTCCAGTGATCATCACTGTATACAGTGACCGTAGCTTCACGTTCGAAACCAAGAGCACCCCGGCTTCCGTGCTGCTGAAGAAAGCAGCTGGTCTGACCAGCGGTTCGGCTCGTCCGAACACTGTCAAGGTCGGCACCGTTACCCGTGCCCAGCTCGAAGAGATCGCCAAGACCAAGCAGGCTGATCTGACTGCAGCTGATATGGATGCAGCCGTGCGCACCATCGCCGGTTCTGCTCGTAGCATGGGCCTCAACGTGGAGGGCGTGTAATGGCTAAGCTGACCAAGCGTCAAAAGGCTATCGCAGCCAAAATCGAGCCGGGCAAAGCCTACAGCTTCAACGATGCTGCTGCGCTGCTGGCCGAAATTTCCGCAGTCAAGTTCTCCGAGTCCGTTGATATTTCCATCAACCTCGGCGTTGACCCGCGTAAATCCGATCAGGTCGTTCGTGGTGCCACCGTTCTGCCTAACGGCAGCGGCAAAACCGTTCGCGTCGCTGTCTTCACTCAAGGTCCGGGCGCTGAAGCTGCTCTGGCTGCCGGTGCTGATCGCGTAGGTATGGACGATCTGGCTGCCGAAATGAAAGGCGGCGACCTGAACTATGACGTCGTCATCGCTTCCCCGGATGCCATGCGCGTTGTTGGCCAGCTGGGCCAGGTACTCGGCCCGCGTGGCCTGATGCCTAACCCGAAAGTCGGCACCGTAACCCCGGACGTCGCTACCGCAGTCAAGAATGCCAAGGCTGGTCAGGTACGTTTCCGTACCGACAAGAACGGCATCATCCACGGTTCCGTCGGCAAGGTTGGCTTCGAAGCCGACAAGCTGAAGCAGAACGTGGAAGCGCTGCTGGCCGATCTGAAGCGCCTGAAGCCGTCGACCTCGAAAGGTGTCTACGTCAAGCGCGTGACCCTGAGCACCACCATGGGCCCAGGTCTGCTGATCGATCAAGGTTCGCTGGACGCTTAATGCATGACGGCAGGCGCACCTGGTGCGCCTGCTGCGAAAAATTGGGGTCCCTGCCTGGCGGGGGCTATCCAAGACCGTAGGGGGCGCAAGTCTCAAACCCGAAGAGCGATCTTCAACCCTACGCAGATGGTGCTCCCGATTCTTACCGAATCAGACACCAAAACGCCGTCCGGCCTAGGCTGGGCGAAACGGTAACATCCAGGAGTAAACCCGTGGCAATTAAACTCGAAGACAAGAAGGCCATCGTCGCTGAAGTCAACGAGGCTGCCAAAGCTGCCCTGTCCGCTGTCGTGGCCGATGCCCGTGGCGTGACCGTAGGTGCGATGACCGGACTCCGTAAAGAGGCCCGCGAAGCTGGCGTATACGTACGTGTCGTACGTAACACCCTGCTCAAGCGCGCCGTTGAAGGCACTCAGTACGACGTGCTCAACGACGTGTTCAAAGGCCCGACCCTGATTGCGTTCTCCAACCAGCACCCGGGCGCCGCTGCCCGTCTGTTCAAGGATTTCGCCAAGGGTCAGGACAAGTTCGAGATCAAAGCAGCTGCGTTCGAGGGCAAGTACCTTGCAGCCAATCAGATCGACGTACTGGCAAGCCTGCCGACCCGCGACGAGGGTATCGCACAGCTGATGAGCGTTATCCAAGGCGCCACCAGCAAGCTCGCTCGCACTCTGGCAGCCATTCGCGACCAGAAAGAAGCCGCCGCTGCCTAAGGCCGCGTAGCACCTTTCGAAATCACATGTTTAATTTGATGGTCGCGTAGGCCGTCACCCCAATACAGGAATTGATAGTCATGTCTCTGACTAACGAGCAAATCATCGAAGCGATCGGCCAGAAATCCGTTATGGAAATCGTCGAGCTGATCAAAGCGATGGAAGAAACCTTCGGCGTTACCGCTGCTGCTGCCACCGTTGCCGCTGCTGGCCCGGCTGCTGCCGCTGCTGAAGAGCAGACCGAGTTCACCGTCGTTCTGGCTGAAGCTGGCGACAAGAAAGTGAACGTGATCAAGGCAGTTCGCGAACTGACCGGTCTGGGTCTGAAAGAAGCCAAAGCAGTAGTTGACGGCGCTCCTGGCGTGGTCAAAGAAGGCGTGTCGAAAGACGAAGCCGAAGCTGCCAAGAAAGCTCTGGAAGAAGCAGGCGCCAAAGTCGAGCTCAAGTAAGCGACGACCTTGCGTCTACAGCCCGCGCGACTCGCACAAGGCTGACGGCTGGTGGCTCTTGCCACCGGCCTTTTTCCGTTCTAGTTCGGCTGTTCCACAGCCTTGGCCTGGAGCGTGAAAAACCCACCAACGAGGTGGAGCAAACCTAGGGTTTGCACGAGTTTCTGGCTGCTCCCGTCGGAGAAGCCAAATAAGCAGGTGACCAAGCTGGGGAACGCTGATGGCTTACTCATACACTGAGAAAAAACGTATCCGCAAGGACTTTAGCAAGTTGCCGGATGTCATGGATGTGCCTTACCTCCTGGCCATCCAGCTGGATTCGTACCGCGAATTCCTGCAGCAAGGCGCGAGCAAGGAACAGTTCCGCGACATCGGCCTGCATGCGGCCTTCAAATCTGTATTCCCGATCATCAGCTACTCCGGCAACGCTGCTCTGGAATACGTCGGCTACCGTCTGGGTGAGCCGGCGTTCGACGTCAAAGAGTGCGTGCTGCGTGGTGTGACCTTCGCAGTGCCGCTGCGCGTGAAAGTGCGCCTGATCATTTTCGACAAAGAATCGTCGAACAAAGCGATCAAGGACATCAAAGAGCAGGAAGTGTACATGGGCGAAATTCCGCTCATGACCGAGAACGGTACCTTCGTCATCAACGGTACCGAGCGCGTGATCGTTTCCCAGCTGCACCGTTCCCCAGGTGTGTTCTTCGACCACGACCGTGGCAAGACGCACAGCTCGGGCAAGCTGCTGTACTCCGCGCGCATCATTCCTTACCGTGGTTCCTGGCTGGACTTCGAGTTCGACCCGAAAGACGCGGTATTCGTGCGTATCGACCGTCGCCGCAAGCTGCCGGCCTCGGTACTGCTGCGCGCACTGGGCTACAGCACCGAAGAAGTGCTCGATGCCTTCTACACCACCAACGTTTTCCATGTGAAAGCCGAAGGCCTGAGCCTGGAGCTGGTACCGCAGCGTCTGCGCGGTGAAATCGCCAGCCAGGACATCAAGGATGGCAGCGGCAAGGTGATCGTCGAGCAGGGTCGTCGTATTACCGCTCGCCACATCAACCAGCTGGACAAGGCTGGCATCAAGGAGCTGGACGTACCGTTCGACTACCTGATTGGCCGCACCACCGCCAAGGCGATCGTGCACCCGGCTACCGGCGAGATCCTCGCCGAGTGCAACACCGAGCTGAGCGTCGAACTGCTGGCCAAGATCGCCAAGGCTCAGGTCGTTCGCATCGAGACCCTGTACACCAACGATATCGACTGTGGTCCGTTCATCAGCGACACGCTGAAAATCGACAGCACCACTAACCAGCTCGAAGCGCTGGTCGAAATCTATCGCATGATGCGTCCTGGCGAGCCACCAACCAAGGATGCCGCCGAGACCCTGTTCAACAACCTGTTCTTCAGCGCCGAGCGTTACGACCTGTCCGCCGTTGGCCGCATGAAGTTCAACCGTCGTATCGGTCGTACCGAGATCGAAGGTTCGGGCGTGTTGAGCCGCGAAGACATCGTCGAAGTGCTCAAGACCCTGGTCGACATCCGTAACGGCAAGGGCATCGTCGATGACATCGACCACCTGGGTAACCGCCGTGTGCGTTGCGTCGGCGAGATGGCCGAGAACCAGTTCCGCGTTGGTCTGGTGCGCGTCGAGCGTGCGGTCAAGGAACGTCTGTCGATGGCCGAAAGCGAAGGCCTGATGCCGCAGGACCTGATCAACGCCAAGCCGGTTGCGGCGGCGGTGAAGGAGTTCTTCGGTTCCAGCCAGCTTTCCCAGTTCATGGACCAGAACAACCCGCTCTCCGAGATCACCCACAAGCGCCGTGTCTCCGCACTCGGCCCGGGCGGTCTGACCCGTGAGCGCGCCGGCTTCGAAGTCCGTGACGTACATCCGACCCACTACGGCCGCGTGTGCCCGATCGAAACGCCGGAAGGTCCGAACATCGGTCTGATCAACTCCCTGGCGGCCTACGCCCGTACCAACCAGTATGGCTTCCTGGAAAGCCCGTACCGTGTGGTCAAGGAAGGCCAGGTCACCGACGAGATCGTGTTCCTGTCCGCCATCGAAGAAGCCGACCACGTGATCGCCCAGGCGTCCGCGACCCTGAACGACAAGGGTCAGCTGATCGACGAGCTGGTTGCCGTACGTCACCTGAACGAGTTCACCGTCAAGGCGCCGGAAGACGTCACCCTGATGGACGTTTCGCCGAAGCAGGTCGTTTCCGTCGCTGCCTCGCTGATCCCGTTCCTCGAGCACGACGACGCCAACCGTGCACTCATGGGTTCGAACATGCAGCGTCAGGCTGTACCGACCCTGCGTTCGGACAAGCCGCTGGTCGGTACCGGCATGGAGCGCAACGTCGCCCGTGACTCCGGTGTCTGCGTGGTCGCTCGTCGCGGCGGTGTGATCGACTCCGTCGACGCCAGCCGTATCGTGGTTCGTGTTGCCGATGACGAAGTCGAAACCGGTGAAGCCGGTGTGGACATCTACAACCTGACCAAATACACCCGCTCCAACCAGAACACCTGCATCAACCAGCGTCCGCTGGTGCAGAAAGGTGACGTGGTGGCACGTGGCGACATCATGGCCGACGGCCCGTCCACCGACATGGGTGAACTGGCGCTGGGTCAGAACATGCGCGTCGCGTTCATGCCGTGGAACGGTTACAACTTCGAAGACTCCATCCTGCTCTCCGAGCGCGTGGTTCAGGAAGACCGCTTCACCACGATCCACATCCAGGAACTGACCTGTGTGGCCCGTGACACCAAGCTCGGCCCAGAGGAAATCTCTGCGGACATCCCGAACGTGGGTGAGGCTGCACTGAACAAGCTCGACGAAGCGGGTATCGTCTACGTCGGCGCTGAAGTCGGCCCGGGCGACATCCTGGTCGGCAAGGTCACCCCGAAAGGCGAGACCCAGCTGACTCCGGAAGAAAAGCTGCTGCGCGCGATCTTCGGTGAGAAGGCCAGCGACGTTAAGGACACCTCCCTGCGCGTGCCGACCGGCACCAAGGGTACCGTCATCGACGTACAGGTCTTCACCCGTGACGGCGTGGAGCGCGATGCGCGCGCCCTGTCGATCGAGAAGAGCCAGCTGGACGAGATCCGCAAGGACCTGAACGAAGAGTTCCGCATCGTCGAAGGCGCGACCTTCGAGCGTCTGCGCGCTGCACTGGTTGGCAAGGTCGCCGAAGGCGGCGCTGGCCTGAAGAAAGGTGCCGAGATCACTGATGAAGTGCTCGACGGCCTGGAGCGTGGCCAGTGGTTCAAGCTGCGCATGGCCGACGACGCCCTGAACGAGCAGTTGGAAAAGGCCCAGGCCTACATCTCCGACCGCCGTCAGCTGCTCGACGACAAGTTCGAAGACAAGAAACGCAAGCTGCAGCAGGGCGATGACCTGGCACCGGGCGTACTGAAGATCGTCAAGGTCTACCTGGCCATCCGCCGTCGCATCCAGCCGGGTGACAAGATGGCCGGTCGTCACGGTAACAAGGGTGTGGTCTCGGTGATCATGCCGGTTGAAGACATGCCGCACGATGCCAACGGCACGCCGGTGGATATCGTCCTCAACCCGCTGGGCGTACCGTCGCGTATGAACGTCGGTCAGATCCTCGAAACCCACCTGGGCCTGGCGGCCAAGGGCCTGGGAGAGAAGATCAACCTGATGCTCGAAGAGCAGCGCAAGATCGCTGAGCTGCGAGGCTTCCTGAGCGAGATCTACAACGAGATCGGTGGTCGCCAGGAAAACCTCGACGAGCTGAGCGACCAGGAAGTTCTGGCTCTGGCCAACAACCTGCGCAAGGGCGTTCCGATGGCCACGCCGGTGTTCGACGGTGCCAAGGAGAAAGAGATCAAGGCCATGCTGAAGCTGGCTGATCTGCCGGAGAGCGGCCAGATGCGCCTGTTCGACGGTCGTACCGGCAACCAGTTCGAGCGCCCGACCACGGTCGGTTACATGTACATGCTGAAACTGAACCACTTGGTGGACGACAAGATGCACGCTCGTTCTACCGGTTCCTACAGCCTGGTTACCCAGCAGCCGCTGGGTGGTAAGGCGCAGTTCGGTGGTCAGCGCTTCGGGGAGATGGAGGTCTGGGCTCTGGAAGCATACGGCGCCGCCTACACCCTGCAGGAGATGTTGACCGTCAAGTCGGACGACGTGAACGGCCGTACCAAGATGTACAAGAACATCGTGGATGGCGATCACCGCATGGAGCCGGGCATGCCCGAGTCCTTCAACGTGTTGATCAAAGAGATCCGTTCGCTCGGTATCGACATCGATCTGGAAACCGAATAACACGACGTGAATCGGCAGCGGGGCGAAAATCCCGCTGCCTGCTCCGCCAGGAGGAAAGGCCTTGAAAGACCTACTGAATTTGCTGAAAAACCAGGGTCAAGTCGAAGAGTTCGATGCCATTCGCATCGGTCTTGCTTCGCCTGAGATGATCCGCTCGTGGTCGTTCGGTGAAGTTAAAAAGCCGGAAACCATCAACTACCGTACGTTCAAACCTGAGCGTGATGGCCTGTTCTGCGCCAAGATCTTTGGCCCGGTCAAGGATTACGAGTGCCTGTGCGGTAAGTACAAGCGCCTCAAACACCGCGGCGTGATCTGTGAGAAGTGCGGCGTCGAAGTCGCCCTGGCCAAGGTTCGCCGTGAGCGCATGGCGCACATCGAACTGGCTTCTCCCGTTGCCCACATCTGGTTCCTGAAGTCCCTGCCGAGCCGTATCGGCCTGCTGATGGACATGACCCTGCGTGATATCGAGCGCGTGCTCTACTTCGAGAGCTACGTGGTTATCGATCCGGGCATGACCACCCTCGAGAAGGGCCAACTGCTCAACGACGAGCAGTACTTCGAAGCGCTGGAAGAGTTCGGTGACGACTTCGACGCCCGCATGGGGGCCGAGGCCGTTCGCGAGCTGCTGCACGCTATCGACCTGGAGCACGAGATCGGTCGCCTGCGCGAAGAGATTCCGCAGACCAACTCGGAAACCAAGATCAAGAAGCTGTCCAAGCGTCTGAAGTTGATGGAAGCCTTCCAGGGCTCCGGCAACCTGCCAGAGTGGATGGTGCTGACCGTTCTGCCGGTTCTGCCGCCAGACCTGCGTCCGCTCGTTCCGCTGGACGGTGGCCGTTTCGCCACCTCCGACCTGAACGACCTGTATCGCCGCGTCATCAACCGTAACAACCGCCTCAAGCGCCTGCTCGATCTGTCCGCGCCGGACATCATCGTGCGCAACGAAAAGCGCATGCTGCAGGAAGCGGTCGATGCCCTGCTCGACAACGGTCGTCGCGGTCGTGCCATCACCGGTTCGAACAAGCGTCCTCTGAAATCCCTGGCTGACATGATCAAGGGTAAGCAGGGTCGTTTCCGTCAGAACCTGCTCGGTAAGCGCGTTGACTACTCCGGCCGTTCGGTTATTACCGTAGGCCCGGCTCTGCGCCTGCACCAGTGCGGCCTGCCGAAGAAGATGGCTCTGGAACTGTTCAAGCCGTTCATTTTCGGCAAGCTGGAAATGCGTGGTCTGGCGACCACCATCAAGGCCGCCAAGAAGATGGTCGAGCGCGAGCTGCCGGAAGTGTGGGACGTTCTCGCCGAAGTGATTCGCGAACACCCCGTACTGCTCAACCGTGCACCGACGCTTCACCGTCTGGGTATCCAGGCGTTCGAGCCGGTACTGATCGAAGGTAAAGCCATCCAGCTGCACCCGCTGGTTTGTGCGGCGTACAACGCCGACTTCGACGGTGACCAGATGGCCGTTCACGTGCCGCTGACGCTGGAAGCCCAGCTCGAAGCGCGCGCGCTGATGATGTCGACCAACAACATCCTGTCGCCAGCCAACGGTGAGCCAATCATCGTACCGTCCCAGGACGTGGTACTGGGTCTGTACTACATGACCCGTGAGGCCATCAACGCCAAAGGCGAAGGTCGCGTGTTCGCCGACCTGCAGGAAGTCGACCGAGTATTCCGCGCCGGCGAAGCGTCCCTGCACGCCCGTGTGAAAGTGCGCATCAACGAAGTCATCAAAGACCGTGACGGCACCATCACCAAGAACACCCGCATCGTCGACACCACCGTCGGCCGCGCGCTGCTGTTCCAGGTCGTGCCGGCGGGCCTGTCGTTCGACGTGGTCAACCAGTCGATGAAGAAGAAGGCGATCTCCCGTCTGATCAACCAGTGCTACCGCACCGTGGGTCTGAAGGACACCGTCATCTTCGCCGACCAGCTGATGTACACCGGTTTTGCCTATTCGACCATCTCCGGTGTGTCGATCGGCGTGAACGACTTCGTCATCCCGGATGAGAAGGCGCGCATCATCGACGCCGCCACCGAGGAAGTGAAGGAAATCGAATCGCAGTACGCCTCCGGCCTGGTTACCCAGGGCGAGAAGTACAACAAGGTGATCGACCTCTGGTCGAAGGCCAACGACGAAGTATCCAAGGCGATGATGGCCAACCTCTCGAAAGAGAAGGTCATCGACCGCGAAGGTAACGAAGTCGATCAGGAGTCCTTCAACTCCATGTACATGATGGCCGACTCCGGTGCGCGTGGTTCCGCTGCGCAGATCCGTCAGCTGGCCGGTATGCGTGGTCTGATGGCCAAGCCGGACGGCTCGATCATCGAGACGCCGATCACCGCGAACTTCCGTGAAGGCCTGTCGGTACTGCAGTACTTCATCTCCACTCACGGTGCTCGTAAAGGTCTGGCGGATACCGCACTGAAGACCGCGAACTCCGGTTACCTGACCCGTCGTCTGGTCGACGTGGCCCAGGATCTGGTAGTGACCGAGATCGATTGCGGCACCGAGCAGGGTCTGCACATGACTCCGCACATCGAAGGCGGCGACGTGGTCGAGCCGCTGGGTGAGCGCGTACTGGGCCGTGTCATCGCCCGTGACGTGTTCAAGCCTGGCACCGAAGACGTCATCGTTCCGGCCGGTACCCTGGTCGACGAGCAGTGGGTCGAGTTCATCGAGCTGAACAGCATCGACGAAGTGGTCGTGCGTTCGCCGATCAGCTGTGAAACCCGCTACGGCATCTGCGCCAAGTGCTACGGCCGCGACCTGGCTCGCGGTCACCAGATCAACATCGGTGAAGCCGTCGGCGTTATCGCAGCCCAGTCGATTGGTGAGCCGGGTACCCAGCTGACCATGCGTACCTTCCACATCGGTGGTGCGGCGAGCCGGACCTCGGCTGCCGACAGCGTCCAGGTGAAGAACGGTGGTGCGGTTCGTCTGCACAACCTCAAGCACGTCGAGCGTCTGGACGGCAACCTGATCGCGGTATCGCGTTCCGGTGAGCTGGCCGTTGCCGACGAGTTCGGTCGTGAGCGCGAGCGCTACAAGCTGCCGTACGGTGCGGTCATTTCCGTGAAGGAAGGTGACAAGGTCGACGCAGGCGCCATCGTCGCCAAGTGGGACCCGCACACCCACCCGATCGTGACCGAAATGAAGGGTACCGTTACCTTCGTCGGCATGGAGGAGGGCATCACCATCAAGCGCCAGACCGACGAACTGACCGGTCTGACCAACATCGAGGTTCTCGACGCCAAGGATCGTCCAGCCGCCGGCAAGGACATTCGTCCTGCGGTCAAGCTGGTCGACGCCAGCGGCAAGGACCTGCTGCTGCCGGGTACCGACGTACCGGCTCAGTACTTCCTGCCAGCCAACGCCCTGGTCGGCGTGGCTGATGGTGCGCAGGTTGCGGTCGGTGACGTTATCGCCCGTATCCCGCAGGAAACCTCGAAGACCCGTGACATCACCGGTGGTCTGCCGCGCGTTGCCGACCTGTTCGAAGCGCGTCGTCCGAAAGAAGCTTCGATCCTGGCGGAAATCAGCGGCACCATCTCGTTCGGTAAAGAGACCAAGGGCAAACGCCGCCTGGTCATCACGCCGACCGATGGCAGCGATCCGTACGAAGAGCTGATCCCGAAATGGCGTCACCTGAACGTGTTCGAAGGTGAGCAAGTCAACAAGGGTGAAGTCATCTCCGACGGTCCGAGCGATCCGCACGACATCCTGCGTCTGCTGGGCGTCAGCGCGTTGGCCAAGTACATCGTCAACGAGATCCAGGACGTTTACCGTCTGCAGGGCGTGAAGATCAACGACAAGCACATCGAGACCATCCTGCGCCAGATGCTGCGCAAGGTCGAAGTGTCCGAGTCTGGCGACTCCAGCTTCATCAAGGGCGACCAGATGGAGCTCACTCAGGTACTGGGCGAGAACGAGCGCCTGGCCGAAGAGGACAAGTTCGTTGCCAAGTACACTCGCGTGCTGCTGGGTATCACCAAGGCGTCGCTGTCCACCGAGTCGTTCATCTCGGCGGCATCCTTCCAGGAAACCACTCGCGTCCTCACCGAGGCGGCGGTTACCGGCAAGCGTGACTTCCTGCGTGGTCTGAAAGAGAACGTGGTCGTGGGTCGTCTGATCCCGGCGGGTACCGGTCTGGCCTATCACAGCGAGCGCAAGCGCAAGCGTGATGCCGAGAAACCGATGCGCGTCAGCGCCAGCGAAGTGGAAGCAGCGCTGACCGAAGCGCTGAACTCCAGCGAAAATTGAGAGCGCGACCCGGCTGCCTGGCGGCCGGGTAACGTATCTTGACTGGGGGAGCGAGTCTCTTTAGACTCATGCACCCCTAAATATGGCAGGGCTTCAGCCCTGCCATTTATTTATGGTGTAAATAAATAGCGTCGAAAGACGGACAGTGGAGCTAGTAGATGGCAACTATCAACCAGCTGGTGCGTCAGCCGCGCAAGCGTATCGTCGAGAAATCCGACGTACCTGCGCTGCAGAACTGCCCCCAGCGTCGTGGCGTGTGCACTCGCGTGTATACCACCACGCCGAAAAAACCTAACTCGGCACTGCGTAAAGTTTGCCGTGTACGCCTGACCAATGGTTTCGAGGTTTCCTCGTACATCGGTGGTGAAGGTCACAACCTGCAAGAGCACAGCGTCGTGCTGATCCGTGGCGGTCGTGTAAAAGACTTGCCAGGTGTGCGTTACCACACCGTTCGCGGCTCGCTGGACACCTCGGGTGTCAAAGGCCGTAACCAGGGTCGTTCGAAGTACGGTACCAAGCGTCCGAAGTGATCGGCCGTCGGTACTGAATGCAGTTTCTAATTTTATTGAGTCGATAAGAGTAAGGTCGGGCGTAACCAGATGGTTACAGTTCCGGGCTAACCTGAAGACCGTTTGAGGGCTTATCAAATGCCAAGACGTCGTGTAGCAGCCAAGCGCGAAGTGCTTGACGATCCAAAATACGGAAGCCAAATCCTGGCCAAGTTCATGAACCACGTGATGGAAAGCGGCAAGAAAGCCGTTGCCGAGCGTATCGTTTATGGCGCCCTGGACAAGGTCAAAGAGCGTAAGAACAGCGATCCCCTGGAAATCTTCGAGAAAGCTCTCGACGCCATCGCTCCGCTGGTCGAAGTGAAGTCGCGCCGTGTAGGCGGTGCTACTTACCAGGTTCCGGTCGAAGTTCGTCCGTCCCGTCGTAACGCTCTGGCCATGCGCTGGCTGGTGGATTTCGCCCGTAAGCGTGGCGAGAAATCCATGGCTCTGCGTTTGGCTGGTGAACTGTTGGACGCTGCCGAAGGCAAAGGCGCCGCAGTCAAGAAGCGTGAAGACGTGCACCGTATGGCCGAAGCCAACAAAGCGTTCTCGCACTACCGTTTCTAAATCCGGCATCACTCAATTTGCGAGGGCTTTATGGCTCGTAATACAGCAATTAACCGCTACCGTAACATTGGTATTTGCGCGCACGTCGATGCGGGCAAGACCACTACTACCGAGCGGATCCTGTTCTACACAGGTCTCAGCCACAAGATGGGTGAGGTGCATGACGGTGCAGCCACTACCGACTGGATGGTGCAGGAGCAGGAGCGTGGTATCACCATTACCTCCGCTGCCGTTACCACCTTCTGGAAAGGTTCGCGTGGTCAGTACGACAACTACCGCGTAAACGTCATCGATACCCCCGGCCACGTTGACTTCACCATTGAAGTAGAGCGTTCGCTGCGCGTACTCGACGGCGCTGTCGTTGTGTTCTGTGGTACTTCCGGCGTCGAGCCGCAGTCCGAAACCGTATGGCGTCAGGCCAACAAGTACGGCGTACCGCGCGTTGTCTACGTCAACAAGATGGACCGTGCAGGCGCCAACTTCCTGCGCGTCGTCGGTCAGATCAAGAACCGTCTGGGCCACACTCCGGTGCCGATCCAGCTGGCCATTGGTGCAGAAGAGAACTTCGAAGGTCAGGTCGATCTGATCAAGATGAAGGCTATCTACTGGAACGATGACGACAAGGGCACCACCTACCGCGAGGAAGAAATTCCGGCGGAAATGCTCGAACTCGCCAACGAGTGGCGCAGCAACATGGTCGAAGCCGCTGCCGAAGCCAACGAAGAGCTGATGAACAAGTACCTCGAAGAGGGCGAGCTCTCCGTCGAGGAAATCAAAGCCGGTCTGCGCCTGCGCACCCTGGCCAGCGAAATCGTTCCGGCCGTCTGTGGTTCCTCGTTCAAGAACAAGGGCGTTCCCCTGGTTCTCGACGCGGTCATCGACTTCCTGCCTGCTCCTACCGAAATCCCGGCGATCAAGGGTATCCACCCTGATCTGATCGAGAAGCCGAAGGAAGAGCTGGTCGACGCCGACTTCGACGAGCGTCACGCTTCCGACGACGAGCCGTTCTCGGCTCTGGCGTTCAAGATCGCTACCGACCCGTTCGTGGGTACTCTGACCTTCGTCCGCGTCTACTCCGGCTTCCTGACCTCCGGTGACTCCGTCATCAACTCGGTCAAGGGCAAGAAAGAGCGCGTTGGTCGTATGGTGCA
Source organism: Pseudomonas sp. PA27(2017) (assembly GCF_001945445.1). Taxonomy (GTDB): domain Bacteria; phylum Pseudomonadota; class Gammaproteobacteria; order Pseudomonadales; family Pseudomonadaceae; genus Aquipseudomonas. The sequence continues at coordinate 1,434 of NZ_MSXW01000013.1, read as the reverse complement.
GATGCACGCCAACCAGCGTGAAGAGATCAAGGAAGTGCGCGCTGGCGACATCGCCGCACTGATCGGCATGAAGGACGTCACCACTGGTGACACCCTGTGCAACGCCGACAAGCCAATCATCCTCGAGCGTATGGACTTCCCGGAGCCGGTTATCTCGGTAGCCGTTGAGCCGAAGACCAAGGCTGACCAGGAGAAGATGGGTATCGCACTGGGCAAGCTCGCTCAGGAAGACCCGTCGTTCCGCGTCAAGACCGACGAAGAGACTGGCCAGACCATCATCTCCGGTATGGGTGAGCTGCACCTGGACATCCTCGTTGACCGCATGAAGCGCGAGTTCAACGTCGAGGCCAACATCGGCAAGCCGCAGGTTTCCTACCGCGAGAAGATCACCAAGAACTGCGAAATCGAAGGCAAGTTCGTTCGTCAGTCCGGTGGTCGTGGTCAGTTCGGTCACTGCTGGATTCGCTTTGCTCCGGCAGACGAAGGTCAGGAAGGTCTGGTATTCGTCAACGAAGTCGTGGGCGGTGTGGTTCCGAAGGAATACATCCCGGCCATCCAGAAAGGTATCGAAGAGCAGATGAAGAACGGCGTCGTTGCCGGCTATCCGCTGATCGGCCTTAAGGCGACCGTGTTTGACGGTTCCTACCATGACGTCGACTCCAACGAGATGGCGTTCAAGGTGGCAGCTTCCATGGCGACCAAGCAGCTGGCCCAGAAGGGCGGCGGTGTTGTGCTTGAGCCGATCATGAAAGTAGAAGTTGTAACCCCTGAGGACTACATGGGTGACGTGATGGGTGACCTGAACCGTCGTCGTGGTCTGATCCAGGGTATGGAAGACTCGGTTTCCGGTAAGGTTATCCGTGCTGAGGTTCCGCTGGGTGAGATGTTCGGTTACGCAACCGACGTTCGCTCCATGTCCCAGGGTCGCGCAAGCTACTCCATGGAATTCTCCAAGTACTCCGAGGCTCCGGCGAACATCGTCGAAGCTCTGGTTAAAAAACAAGGCTGATTCAGCCCTTTAGGCAAGAGGTTCACTGTCGTGGCTAAAGAAAAATTCGAACGTAACAAACCGCACGTCAACGTTGGCACCATCGGTCACGTTGACCATGGCAAAACCACTCTGACCGCTGCTCTGACTCGCGTCTGCTCCGAAGTTTTCGGTTCGGCCAAGGTCGACTTCGACAAGATCGATAGCGCTCCGGAAGAGAAGGCTCGTGGTATCACCATCAACACTGCACACGTAGAGTACGATTCGTCCGTACGTCACTACGCGCACGTTGACTGCCCGGGTCACGCTGACTACGTCAAGAACATGATCACCGGTGCTGCCCAGATGGACGGCGCTATCCTGGTTTGCTCGGCCGCTGATGGTCCGATGCCGCAAACTCGTGAGCACATCCTGCTGTCCCGTCAGGTAGGCGTTCCGTACATCGT
>NZ_MSXW01000046.1 GCF_001945445.1 Pseudomonas sp. PA27(2017) | reverse complement strand
CGTGGGTACGACGCCGGTTTTGCAGCAAGGCCGCAATCATTTCGCGCCGGGTCGGCGCTCCCACACAGACAGTGGGCTGCCTGCGATTATTGTAGGAGCCGCGACCCGCGGCGAATCGTGGGTACGACGCCGGTTTTGCAGCAAGGCCACCCTCGAAGTCGCCCCGGCTCGGCGCTCCCACACAGACAGTGGGCTGCCTGCGATTATTGTAGGAGCCGCGACCCGCGGCGAAGCGTGGGTACGACGCCGGTTTTGCAGCAAGGCCGCAATCATTTCGCGCCGGGTCGGCGCTCCCACACAGACAGTGGGCTGCCTGCGATTATTGTAGGAGCCGCGACCCGCGGCGAATCCTGTGTACGACACCGGTTTTGCAGCAAGGCCGCAATCATTTCGCGCCGGGTCGGCGCTCCCACACAGACAGGCGGTTGCCTGCGATTATTGTAGGAGCCGCGACCCGCGGCGAATCGTGGGTACGACGGCGGTTTTGCCGCAAGGCCACCCTCGAATTCGCCCCGGCTCGGGGCTCCTACGCCTGAGCAGCCATTTGCCGGTGCAGTCGGCTCAGCCGCGCTGCACGCTCGCCGGAGTGCGGCGCATCAGCACTTCACCATGACGCACCGAAACCAGCGCATGGCCCTGGGTGCGGATCATCTCGTAATCGTCGGGCGCCGAAAGAATCAGCAGGTTGGCGGGGCGACCCACCTCTAGACCATAGCGCTCACCGAGGTGCAGGGTGCGGGCGCTGTTGTCGGTGATCAGGTCGAGGCTGCGTTTGAGGTCTTCGTAACCGAGCATGTGGCAGATGTGCAGGCCGGCCTCGAGAATGCGCAGGATGTTGCCGTTGCCCAGCGGGTACCAGGGATCGACGATGGAATCCTGGCCGAAGCAGACGTTCATGCCGGCGTGATCGATCTCCGCCACGCGGGTCAGGCCGCGGCGTTTCGGGTAGCTGTCGAAGCGTCCCTGCAGGTGAATGCTCTCGGTGGGGCAGGAAACGAAGTTGATGCCGCTCATTTTCAGCAGGCGAAACAGCTTGGAGCAGTAGGCGTTATCGTAGGAGCCCATGGCCACCGTATGGCTGGCGGTGACCCGCGCGCCCATGCCGCGCACCCGGGCCTCTTCGGCCAGCACTTCGAGAAAGCGCGATTGCGGATCGTCGGTCTCGTCGCAGTGCACGTCCACCAGGCAGCCGGTGCGTTCGGCCAGGTCCATCAAGAACTTGATCGACGACACGCCCTGGTCGCGGGTGTTCTCGAAATGTGGAATGCCGCCCACCACGTCGGCGCCCAGTTCCACCGCCTGTTCCATCAGCGCACGGCCACCCGCGTAGGACTCGATGCCCTCCTGGGGAAAGGCGACGATCTGCAGGTCGATCAGGTGGCGGGTTTCCTCGCGTACTTCGAGCATCGCCTTGAGGGCGGCCAGGGTCGGGTCGGTGACGTCGACATGGGTGCGCACGTGCTGGATGCCATGGTCGACCAGCATGTCGATGGTCTTCTTGGCGCGGGTCTTGGTGTCTTCGTGGGTGACCAGCGCCTTGCGCTCGGCCCAGCGCTCGATGCCCTCGAACAGCGTGCCGCTCATGTTCCAGTTCGGCTCGCCGGCGGTCAGGGTGGCATCGAGGTGAATGTGTGGCTCGACGAAGGGCGCGACCACCAGGTTATTGGCGGCGTCGAGATCGCCTTCGCTGGCGCTGACCTCTGCGGATTGTGCGGTGATGGCGGCAATCTGCGAGCCGTCCAGTGCGATCTGGAAAAGACCTTCGCGGCCACGCAGGCGGGCGTTGACGATGTTCATGGGGTACTCCTTGGCAGGCTATGAGACGACAGGCGACGGATCAGCAGGGCGATGCTGATGTTCAGCCGGTCGTGAGGGTCATCGAACGAGCAGCCGGTCAGCGCTTCGATACGTTGTACACGGTAGCTCAGGGTGTTGCGGTGTACGCCCAGGCGTTGCGCGGCCAGGGCCAGGTTGGCGTTCTCGAAGAACCAGGCTTCCAGGGTGGGCATCAGCACCGGTTCGTGGCGTGAATCATCGCCGATCAGCGGGCCCAGGGTGCGCTCGACGAAGCGCTCGAGCAGGCTGCGGTCGCGGATCGCGGCGAGCAGTTCGATCACCCCCAGTTCGTTGAAGCTGCACAACCCCAGGCGTTCTGGAAAGGCCTGGGCGGCGACCAGCGCCTGGCGGGCCTGGCCGAGCGCCCTAGCGAAATGTTCGGGGTGGTGATTGCCGCTACTCAGGCCGATAAACAGGCGCTGCGGTTGCAGACGTTCGTCGAGCTCGCCGAGTAAGTCCATCAATGTCCGACGGTTGCGCTGCTCGTCGTGGCTACCGGTGCAGGGCAGCAGGGCGATCCAGTGCTCGCCCTGGTTGATCAGCGGCAGGGCTGCGCCCAACTGTTGCAGACATTGCTCGAGGTACTGCTGCAGGCATTGGCGGTTGTCGCGCAGCAGGCGTTCGCCGCTGGCCGCTGCCTCGCCGTCGAACAGCTGCTCGCTGTTCTGCAGGCGCAACAGGGCGACCTGACGCGGCACGCCCAGCGGCAGGTCGAGGCTGGCAGCACGTTGCAGCAGCACGTCGAGGGACTGGTAATCGCCTTCCAGCAGTTGCTCCAGCACGTGCTGGCGCGAGCTACCGAGCATCTGCTGCTGCACCAGCGCGGTGCCGATGGCCTGGGTGACCACAACCATCTTCAGCCCGTAGGGCTGCTCCAGCAGCGGCAGGCCCAGGCGCTCAGCCTCGGCGATCACCGCCGGCGGAATCGCCTGGATGTATTCGGCGCCGGTGAGAATAACCAGCCCGGCGGTGGCCCGCTCGACTGCCTGGCGCACCAGAAGCAGCAGGTTGGCTTCGTCGCGCGGGTGGTTGATGCCGGTGACGAACACCAGCTCTCCGCCCATCACCCAGGCGGCGATGTCCTCGTTCTCGGCCACGTAGGGCCAGCGCACCGGATTGCCTAGCGCTGCCCGACCAGCGCGCAGGCGCAGCTCGTGCAGGCCGGGCAGGACCAGAACATCGGCGACGCTCAGGCTCATGCGCGGGCGACCACGTCGCCGGCGGCGAAGAGCTTCTTCGCTTCGAACAGGGCGATGTACACCAGCGCGGCGACGGCAATGCCCACCAGCGGCGCGACCCAGGGCGAGAAGTAGGCGCACAGCGCACCGACGCCGTAAGCGCCCAGGCCGACCCAGTTGAAGGCGGGGATGCGCGCCTCGGCGAGCAGCGGGTAGCGGCTCTTATGGCCGTAGAAATAGTCGGCCATGATCACACCACCGATCGGCGGGATGATCGAGCCGAGCAGGATCAGGAACGGAATCAGCATCTCGTACATACCGCCGATGGCCAGCAGCGTGCCGATGCCGGCGCCGACCACGGTCACCGTCTTGCGCCGGCCGGTGCGCAGCAGGTTGCAGCCGGCGGCGGCGAAGTTGTAGATGGTGTTGTCCTGGGTCGTCCACAGGTTGAGGAACAGCATCACCACCGCGGCCATGGACAGACCCTGCAGCACCAGTACTTCGACGATGTCCGGCTGCTGGTAGACGATGGCGCCGTAAGCCCCGGCGACGATCATCAGGCCGTTGCCAAGAAAGAAACCGACCATGCTGGCGATCACCGCGATGCGTCCGGTGCGGGCGAAGCGCGTCCAGTTGGTGGCTTGCGTCGCGCCGCTGACGAAGGTGCCGAAGACCATGGTGATGGCCACGCTCAGGGTCATGCTCTGGGTCGGCTCGATGGCCATCAGCGCGCTCAGGCCGCCGATGTCGTCGGTGGCGATCCACAGCGAGCAGACCAGCAGGGCGAGCATCGCCGGCACGGAAATGCGCGACAGGATGTCCAGCCCCTTGTAGCCGATGAACGCGGTGATGCAGAAGGCGAAGCCGAACAGCACCATCAGGGGAATGGTCAGGCCTTGCGGCAGGCCGAGAATTTTCACCAGCACGATGGCTACCGTGGCGGTGCCCCAGGCGTACCAGCCGATCTGGGTGAAACCGAGCAGCACGTCGGAGAGTTTGCTGCCGGCCTCGCCAAAGCAGAAGCGGCCCATCAATACCGAATTGAGGCCGCTGCGACAGGCGATCAGGCCGAGGATCGCGGCATAGGCACCGAGCAGCAGGTTGCCGATCACCGCGGCCCAGATCAGCGTAGTGAAGTCGAAGGCCATGCCGATCTTGCCGCCGGCGAACATGGTGGCGGTGAAGAAGGTAAAGGAGAACAGCATGATCGACGTGGAGAACAGCCCCTTGCGGGCGCCTGCCGGCACTTCGCTCAAAGGGTAGTCGCTGTCGGTGGTGGGGTGGGTCATGGCCTGGCTCCACAGGGTGAGGGAAGCCATGGCTATAGCAGGCGACGTGCCAACCTATCGTTTGGGTGGCGCGTACAGTATCGGTTGTGCGAAGTGCACAATCAGGCGTGGATTTTCAGCGAATAGATGCGATTTCTTTGTGAGTTGTCACCATGGCTGACCTGTCTTGGTGCGCTGCCGGGCGGGCACGCACCAAGAGGTCACGAACGTTCTCAGCGGGTGCCGAGGAAGTCGCGCTTGCCCAGTTCCACCCCGTTGTGGCGCAGGATGGCGTAGGTGGTGGTGATGTGGAAATACAGGTTGGGCAGCACATGATCGAGCAGGAAGGCCTGGCCCTGGAAGTGGGTTTCCTTGTCACGGCGCTTGAGCGTCACGGTGCGGTCTTCGCTGCCGTCGAGCTGTGCGGCGCTGATGCCCTGGACGAATTCAAGGGTCTTGGCGATACGTGCCTGTAGCTCGGCGAAGCTGATTTCGTCATCGGCATGGCTCGGCGCTTCGACGCCGGCCAGCAGGGCTGCACCGGCCTTGACGGTGTCACAGGCGATCTGCACCTGGCGGCTGAGCGGGAACATGTCCGGAGCCAGACGCGAGGCGAGCAGCACGCTCTGCTCGATCTTGCGGGCTTCGGCGTTGGCGGCAGCGATGCCGAGGATGGTCGACAGGTTGGTCAGCTGGCGGGTGAACACCGGGATGGAAATGGAATGCATGGAAAGAGGCATGGAGGCTCCAGAAAGCAGTAAACCTTAGGATATGAAACGAACAGGCGATTGAAAAACGTAGGCGAGGCCGCCAGCGCAAGGCAAAAACAGGCGAGAAAGCGGAGTGTACGAGTAGTACATGAGCATTTTGAGCCTGTTTTTAACGCAGTGATGGCAACGCAGGTAGTTTTTCATCAGCCTGTCAGCCGATGCTGATCGGCGGCAGAGTGGCCAGCTCGACGGTAACGGCTTTGCGTGGCGCGATGATTTCAGCTTCGCCGTCGACCACCAATTCGTCGTGCTGGTTGAACACGCGGGTGGCGATACGCACGCGGAATTTCGGCAGCTTCTCGAGGATTTCCAGGCGTACGGTCAGGGTGTCGCCCAGTTTCACCGGTTTCTGGAAACTCATCTGCTGGCCCACGTAGATGGTGCCGGGGCCGGGCAGGGTGCAGGCCACTGCCGCACTGATCAACGCGCCGCTGAACATGCCATGGGCGATGCGCTCCTTGAACATGGTGGTGGCGGCGTATTCGGCGTCCAGATGCACCGGGTTGTGGTCACCGGAAACTGCGGCGAACAGCAGGATGTCGCGTTCTTCAACGGTCTTGCTATAGCTGGCGGTCTGGCCGACTTCGAGGGCTTCGTAAGGCGTGTTGCTGCTTTGCGTCATGGGTTGGGTTCCTGAGGATGTAATGGTCGCTGCTGGGGCTGTGCGAGCGTCTGTTCCAGCCAGTCGATCAGGTCTTGGGTGACCTCGTCACGGTTCGTTTCGTTGAGCAGTTCGTGGCGGGCCTGTGAATAGCATTTCAATGTGGTGCGGTTGTGTCCGGCTTGCCTCAAGGCATCGGCCAGGCGTTGCAGGCCGCCGCCTCGGCTGACCGGGTCCTGATCGCCACCGATGATCAGGATCGGCAACTGCGGGGCGATCTGTTTCAGCGATGCGCGCGGGGTTATGCGCTGCAGGCCATCCAGCAGGTCGAGCCACAGCCCATTGGTGCAGCGAAAACCGCACAGGGGGTCGGCAATGTAACGATCGACTTCGTCGTTGTCACGGCTGAGCCAGTCGAACGGCGTGCGCGCAGGTGCAAAGGCCTGGTTGAAAGAACCGAACGACAGCCGGTGGAGCAGCGCGCTGCGTCCGGTCGCACCCTGGCGCCAGCGCTCGAAGCGGGCGACCAGCGCCGCAGCCCGATAGGTGCCCAGCTTGCCGTGGTTGGAGCCGCTGAGAATGGCGCCCTGCACGCTGCTGCTGTGGTGCATCAGGTAGGCGGTGGCGATGAAGCTGCCCATGCTGTGGCCGAGCAGGATGATCGGCGTCTGCGGCCACTGGTGGCGAATGTGATGGTTGAGCGTGGAGAGGTCGCCGACCACATGGCTCCAGCCGTTTTCGTCGGCGAAATGGCCGAACAGGCCGTGCTGCGCCGTCTGCCCATGGCCGCGGTGGTCAAGCGCGTAGAGCGCATGGCCTGCAGCGACCAATGCAGCGCCCAGGCGCGCATAGCGGCCGCTGTGCTCGGCCATGCCGTGAGCGAGCATGACAACCGCTTTGGGTTCCTTGTCGGGTGACCAGCAATTGACGAAAAACGGTGAGGCGTCATTGCCATTGAGCCACAGACTGTCGTGCTGCATGGCGAGATCCTTGGGCTGAGCCAATGCACCATTGTAGAAGCAGGTCTGTGGCTTTTACAGCCCGCCTTCAGTGTCGCTGCGCAAGATCGGCACTGGTGGGCGTAATGCCCTGTTCGTTCTCGCCTCGTCACATTGATCGTCCGGCGGTGCTTTCTGCTCGCCAGTCAGCCCAGGCCTGGCTGGCGCATGAAGACCTGAGGCCGGAATCAAGGTCCGCCGCCTAGGTTCCGAGTCGATGAGGCGCATCAGGACGACGCTTGCGGCTTGGTCGCGACGACCCAGATTTCCTTCCAGTTCTCCACGATCTTCCCGCTGGCAGACTTGTGGTTCCTGACATTGTTGACATGGCAATCATCAGGCCCCATCTCGAAGCCTGCATCGCGCAAAAGCGAGCGAACCGTGGCCTCCGAGTCGAAGTGGATCTTGGGATTGTTCTGCTTGTTCCAAGAGTGACCGGTCTCGAAAAACGAGGCGTTCAAATGGCCGCCCGGTTTGAGAATACGGAAGCTTTCGCGCAGGTCGGCCTTCAGATCCTCCCCGTGAATGAAGGGCAGGACGCGTTGCGCGTTGATCAGGTCAATCGAGTCGTTCTCGAAGGCTGCCCCTCGCAGCGTGCTGGTGATGGTTCGCAACCGAGGCCCTGCTTCGGCAGCTAACGCGCCTTCCATCTGGGGATCGGGATCGACCGCGTTTACTCGACAGTTTTTCCCGGCAAGGTAACGTGTGTCGCGCCCGCCGCCCGCCCCCAGATCTACAGCCACCCTGGGCACTGATTGAGCGAAATACTGTTCCCCGATACGGTTGGTGAAAAAGTTCATGCCAGGGGTTGGTGTTGTGAAGTGCCGCGTTGCTTGAACAACGCTTGCAGACGAGCGGCTGGTGGCCGTGGGCGCATTGGTCGAGGCCGGCAGCGAGCGCATTGGCTGATCGTTCGATGGTTCGGCCTTGCCCACGAAGCAGCTTAGAAGTGAACTGATCAGGTGCGTGCGCTTGCTCGTATCATCGCTGTTCGGCTGTCGCGCCGAGGTCGTCGCGGGTAAGGCATTGTCCGATGGGGAAGATGCCCTTTGCCCGGCTGCCGCCACCGGCTCGAAGCCCGCATTACAATAGAGGTTGTTACTTTTCAGGTCGGTGATCTGCAGTCGCGCCAACGAGGTGGATGGCGTGCCTGGGGAAGCATGAAGCTCAAAGGACGCGCGAAGTTTCGGCGGTAGATCCCGGGCTGGAGCGTCAGTGGGAAACAGATCTTTCGTCGCTACGGTGCGAGCGTGTACACCCGGGGTCGAGTCGCTTTGAAGCTCTTGGCGGAAGGTCTCGGGGCCGGCTCGTAATACCGCATCAAGTAGCTCCTTTTGGGCGCTGGACAGACTGGTATTGAGTCTGCCAAGGCCGACGACCATGTCACCGATACGGATGAATTCCGGTAGCGAGGCGGCCCTGCCTCCAGCGGCACTACCCGGGGCGGCGGATGCGGTATTGGAGTCGGCTTGAATCTGCGAAAACTGTGCGGATCTTGAGGCGGGTGCAACAGGTTGCATGGGGCTGTCCTCGCGGGCTGGCCGGGGCGGTCTGGCGACCGGAACGATAAGACGCAGGGGCGGCGCGCTCTGCTGACGGCAGGCGTTCAAAGAGTCGGGCGCCACGGGTTGAGTGGTGTGTCTTGGCCTGTCGGTTCCCGCACACCCAGCGTCGAGCCCCCAGATATCCGGCCTGTCATGGGCCTTGCCAGGGCATTCGCACGTACTGAAATTCACGGTATTGATTGTGGCTTTGCCGGGCCGTGGCCGGCTGCTAAGTTCTTCCGGTGACATCATGCATCTTCGGAAAACAAGGGATAACAACAATGCAGCCCGATTTCTGGAACGATAAACGTGCCCCCGGCGTGGCCAGCGACATCGACATGGACGCCTATCAGTCGGTGGTCGAGGTGTTCGAACGCTCCTGCAAGACGTTCACCGACCGTCCCGCCTTCAGCAATCTGGGCAGAACCCTGACCTACGGTGAGTTGGACAGGCTGTCCGCCGCCTTTGCCGCCTACCTTCAGCAGCACACCGATCTGCAACCCGGCGACCGCATCGCCGTGCAGATGCCCAACCTGCTGCAGTACCCGATCGCCGTGTTCGGAGCGATGCGCGCCGGGCTGATCGTGGTCAACACCAACCCGCTGTACACCGCCCGCGAGATGCGCCACCAGTTCAAGGACGCCAGCGTACGCGCTTTGGTGTACCTGAACATGTTTGGCAAGCTGGTGCAGGAGGTGTTGCCCGACAGCGAGATCGAGTACCTGATCGAGGCGCGCATGGGCGATCTGTTGCCCACGCTCAAGGGCTGGCTGGTCAACACGGTGGTCAAGAAGGTCAAGAAGATGGTACCTGCCTACCATCTGCCCCAGGCGATGTCGTTCAAGCAGGTCTTGGCCGACGGTGCGCGGCTCGACGTGCGGCCGGTCAGCGCATCGCAAGGCGACATCGCCGTGTTGCAGTACACCGGTGGCACCACGGGCGTGGCCAAGGGCACCATGCTCACCCATGCCAACCTGATCGCCAACATGCTGCAGGCCAATGCCTGCATGTCGCAGCACGGCCCCGATGGCACGCCGCTGATGAAGCGCGGCCAGGAGGTGATGATCGCGCCGCTGCCGCTGTACCACATCTACGCCTTCACCATGAATTGCATGTGCATGATGGTCAACGGCAACCACAACGTGCTGATCACCAACCCGCGGGACATTCCTGGTTTCGTCAAGGAACTGGGCAAATGGGAGTTTTCCGCGCTGCTGGGACTCAACACCCTGTTCGTGGCGCTGATGGATCACCCGGATTTCGCCAAGCTCGATTTCAGCCACCTCAAGGTCACCAATTCGGGCGGCACGGCGCTGGTCAAGGCCACTGCCGAGCGCTGGAAGCAACTGACCGGCTGTACGGTGGTGGAGGGCTACGGGCTGACCGAAACCTCGCCGATCGCCAGCGCCAACCCCAGTGGCGACCTGGCTCGCCTGGGCACCGTCGGCGTTCCGGTGCCGGGCACGGCGTTCAAGGTCATCGATGATGACGGCAACGAGCTGCCGCTGGGCGAGCGGGGCGAGCTGTGCATCAAGGGCCCACAGGTGATGAAGGGCTACTGGAATCGCCCGGAAGCCACCGCTGAAGTGCTGGATGCCGAAGGCTGGTTCAAATCCGGCGATATCGCGGTGATCGATGAGGAGGGCTTCGTGCGCATCGTCGACCGCAAGAAGGACATGATCATCGTCTCCGGCTTCAACGTGTACCCCAACGAGATCGAGGACGTGGTGATGGCCCACGGCAAGGTGGCCAGCTGCGCGGCCATCGGCGTGCCGGACGAGAAGTCCGGGGAGGCGGTCAAGTTGTTCGTGGTCAAGCGCGACGACAGCCTCACCGTCGAGGAACTCAAGGCCTACTGCAAGGAAAACTTCACCGCTTACAAGGTGCCGAGGCAGATCGTGTTCAGGGAGTCGCTGCCCATGACCAACGTCGGCAAGATTCTGCGCCGCGAACTGCGCGACGAAGCGTTGAAGGCGGCTGGCAAAGCCTAGCTCGCGGCGTGATTCGGCGCCAAGGGCTCTGCATCACGTCTTTGAACGTGCGCGTATTTGCACTTACCGTCTGGCGTACTTGCCGAAGGCAGTACGCCGTGACTTGCTTGCAGCATGCTTTTGCCGCCCGTTCCCATAGGTAAAGCAACGATGTCCGCTTTTTGCCTCGTAGTTGCCTTCATGCGCATAAAAGACTTTGGACAGTTTCTTAGAGCTGTTTCCCGGGTGTCGCTTTGCTCGACCCAGGCTGCAAGCGCGTACCGGCGTCGCCAGGCGCCGGCTAGCATCACCTTCTCCAATTGCCGATCGGGCCCGGCAAAAAAGGCCGCAGGCGTCTATCATGGGCATTGCCTGCCGATTGGCAATCTCTGTCAGCCGGTTTTACACGCAACTGCCTCGTGACCAATTTTTTTGATGTGGTCATTTCTGATACCGATCGGCCTTTTATGGCTCTGGTCGGTATCCGGCAACTCTGCTAATCTCGGCCCGCTTTGCGCCCCACAGGGGCGAACAGCCAGGCATACATACAACAAACAACCGCCTCGGCGGTGACGACAAGCTGTTGCTTAGGAGTGGGTGTCCATGACCGAAAACTTCTGGACGGACAAGTATCCCGAGGGGGTCGCGGCCGAGATCGATCCCGACCAGTACCCCAACGTTCAGGCGGTGCTGAAGCAGTCCTGCCAGCGTTATGCCGACAAGCCCGCTTTCACCAATCTGGGCAAGACGATTACCTACGGCCAGCTGTACGAGCTGTCCGGTCACTTCGCTGCGTACCTGCAGCAGCACACCGATCTCAAGCCCGGCGACCGCATCGCCGTGCAACTGCCCAACGTTCTGCAGTACCCGGTGGCGGTATTCGGCGCGATGCGTGCCGGCCTGGTGGTGGTCAACACCAACCCGCTGTACACCGCGCGGGAAATGGAACACCAGTTCAACGATTCCGGCGCCAAGGCGCTGGTGTGCCTGGCCAACATGGCGCACCTGGCCGAGCAGGTGGTGCCCAAGACGGGCGTGAAGACGGTGATCGTCACCGAAGTCGGCGACATGCTGCCGCCGCTCAAGCGCCTGCTAGTCAACGCCGTAGTCAAGTACGTGAAGAAGATGGTGCCGGCCTACAACCTGCCGGGCTCCGTCAAGTTCACCGACGCCCTGGGCCAGGGCCGCGGCAAGGCGGTCAGCGAAGCCAGCCCCGCCTCCCAGGACGTCGCCGTGCTGCAGTACACCGGTGGCACCACTGGCGTGGCCAAGGGCGCCATGCTCACGCACCGCAACCTGATCGCCAACATGCTGCAGTGCCGCGAGCTGATGGGCTCGAACCTGGGCGAGGGCTGCGAGATCATCGTCGCGCCGCTGCCGCTCTACCACATCTACGCCTTCACCTTTCACTGCATGGCGATGATGCATTGCGGCAACCACAACATCCTGATCACCAACCCGCGTGACCTGCCGACCATGGTCAAGGACCTGGCCAAGTTCCAGTTCAGCGGTTTCGTCGGTCTCAACACGCTGTTCGTGGCGCTGAGCAACAACGAAGGGTTCCAGAAGCTCGACTTCTCCAAGCTCAAAGTCACCCTGTCCGGCGGTATGGCGCTGCAGCAGGCGGCCGCCGAGCGCTGGAAGCAAGTCACCGGCTGCGCCATCTGCGAAGGTTACGGCCTGACCGAAACCAGCCCGGTGGCGTCGGTCAACCCGGTCACCTGCAACCAGATGGGCACCATCGGCATTCCCGCACCGTCGACCCAGTTCAAGGTCATCGACGACCAAGGCAATGACCTGGCAATGGGCGAAACCGGCGAGCTGTGCATCAAGGGCCCGCAGGTGATGAAGGGCTACTGGCAGCGCCAGGAGGCCACCGACGAAGTGATCGATGCCAACGGCTGGTTCAAGACGGGTGACATCGGCATCATCCAGCCCGACGGCTACATTCGCATCGTCGACCGCAAGAAGGACATGATTCTGGTGTCCGGCTTCAACGTCTACCCGAACGAGCTGGAAGAAGTGCTGGTGACCCTGCCGGGCGTGCTGCAGTGCGCGGCCATCGGCGTGCCGGACGAGCGCTCGGGCGAGTCGATCAAGGTGTTCGTGGTGGTCAAGCCGGGCATGACCCTGACCAAGGAACAGGTCATGCAGCACATGCATGACAACCTCACCGGCTACAAACGACCCAAGCAGGTCGAGTTCCGCGAGAGCCTGCCGACCACCAACGTCGGCAAGATCCTGCGCCGCGAACTGCGCGACGAAGAGCTCAAGAAGCTCGGCAAGAAGTAACCGCCGTCACGCCGCATAGAAGGGCCCTGCTTTGCAGGGCCTTTTGCGTTGTGGAGAGCAAACTTCCGACTCCCGTGGCCTGGGTCGAGCCCTGCGATACCCAAATCTCTTCCCTCCGAGCAATAATGCCTAGAATTGTGCTCTGTGCACTGGTCAGCACTCGAGGCGTGTCTGTGATGCAATTACCCGATCTCAATCTACTGGTCGCCCTCGATGTGTTGCTGGAGGAGGGCAGCGTGGTCGGCGCCGCCCGGCGCATGCATCTCAGCCCGCCAGCCATGAGTCGCACCCTGACGCGCATCCGCGAAGCGGTGGGTGACCCGATTCTGGTGCGTGCCGGCCGCGGCCTGGTGCCGACGCCGCGGGCCCTGGAGCTGCGCGAGCAAGTGCGCGATCTGGTCGAGCAGGCCAGCGGCATATTCCGTTCCCAGGAGGTGGAGCTGACCAGCCTCGATCGAGCGTTCAATATCCGCACCAACGATATCTTCATGGTCTGTTACGGCGGGCGGCTGGTCGAACTGGTTCGCGAGCAGGCGCCCAACGTGATGCTACGCTTCGTGCCGGAAATCGACGGCGACGACGACGCCATGCGTGCCGGGCGCATCGACCTGGCCATCGGCGCGTCGCTACAACTGCCGCCGGAAATCAAGCATCAGGGCCTGTTCATGAGCCGCTTCGTGGGCCTGGCGCGGGCCGATCATCCGATCTTCGACGAGATGATCAACGCCGAGCGCTTCGCCGCTTTTGACCAGATCAGCGTGTCGCGCCGTGGCCTGGCTCGCGGGCCTATCGACAAGGTGCTCGAACAGCAGGGTCTATCGCGCCGTGTGGTCACCGTGTCGCCAAGCTTCTTCTCCGCGGTTCTGGCGCTGCGCGATTCGGACCTGATCCTGCCAATGCCCAATCCGGTGGTCGCCGTGTGCAACCAGCTTGGCCTGGCCTTGCGCAGCTTCGAGATCCCCTTGCCGCTGTCGCCGGTACGGGTCCATCAGTCCTGGCACCCACGTTTCGACAACGACTCGGCCCATCGCTGGCTGAGGGGGTTGATCAAGCGCTGCTGCGAAGAGAATGCGCTGGGCGTCTGATAGCTGCGTTTCGCGCAATCATTGATTAGAAACATTGCAATTTTCGGTAATGGTCGTTTTCCCTAGACTGCCGGGCTAAACACGTTACTGGATATTTCTGCATGCCTGGCTCCTGCCACGCGGGCGGGTGCGCATCGTCATGAACGCACCTGCGCTCGCCCCCGCGTCCCTTGCCGCGCCTCCCGGCCCTCAAGCCGCGCCGATGCAGGCGACCCCGTTCGGGTTGCGCATCGTCGTCGGCCTGCTCGGTGTGCTGCTGGCGGTGCTGGTTTCGGGCTTCAACGAGAACGTCACCAAGATCGCCCTGGTCGATATCCGCGGCGCCATGGGCATTGGCCATGACGAAGGTAGCTGGCTGCTGGCGCTTTACATGGCCGCCTCGGTCAGCGCCATGGCGTTCGCACCGTGGTTCGCGGTAACCCTGTCGATCCGCCGCTTCACCCTGTGCGCCATCGGCGCCTTCATGTTACTTGGCCTGCTGTCGCCGCTGGCGCCCAACGAACGTGTGCTGATGCTGTTGCGCGCGCTGCAGGGTCTGGCCGGCGGGGCGCTGCCGCCAATGCTGATGAGTGTGGCGCTGCGTTTTCTGCCGGCCAACATCAAGCTCTACGGCCTGGGCACCTATGCGCTGACGGCGACCTTCGGCCCCAGCATGGGCACGCCGCTGGCTGCTTTCTGGGTGGAATACGCTGGCTGGCAGTGGGCGTTCTGGCAGATCATCCCCGGCAGTCTGCTGGCCATGGCCGCCGTTGCCTGGGGTCTGCCCCAGGACCCGCTGCGCCTGGAGCGCTTCGCCCAGTTCAACTGGCGCGGCCTGCTGCTCGGCTTGTCGGCGATCAATCTGCTGGTCATCGGCCTACTCCAGGGCGAGCGCCTGAACTGGCTGCACTCGCCGCTGATCGTCAGCCTACTCGGCGGCGGCTGCCTGTTGCTGGTGCTGTTTCTGCTCAACGAATGGCACCATCCGCTGCCGTTCTTCAAGCTGCAACTGCTCAAGTCGCGCAACCTCGCCTTCGCACTGTTCACCCTGGCCGGGGTGTTGCTGGTGCTATTGGCCGCGAGCCTGATTCCGTCGTCCTACCTGGCCCAGGTCCAGGGCTACCGGCCGCTGCAAACCGCACCGATGCTGCTCTGGGTGGCCGTGCCGCAACTGCTCGCATTGCCCTTGGTGGCGGCGCTGTGCAACCTGCGTCAGGTCGATTGCCGCTACGTGCTGGCGGCTGGGTTGGGAATGATGGGGCTGGCCTGCGTGCTCGGCTCGCAGCTGACCTCGGCGTGGATTCGTGACGACTTCCTGCTGATCCAGCTGCTGCAGATCTTTGGCCAACCGATGTCGGTTCTGCCGCTGCTGATGCTCTCCACCGGCAGCATCCAGCCGATCCAGGGGCCGTTCGCCTCGGCCTGGTTCAATACCGTCAAGGGCCTGGCCGCCGTGGTGGCCACCGCGGTTCTCGATCTGCTGACCACCGCGCGCCTGCATCTGCATTCCAACAATCTGGTCGACCGCCTCGGCAACCAGCCGCTGCTGCCCGACGGTGCTGCGAGCCACCTGGCCAGCCGCCTGCATCAGCAGGCCCTGGTGCTGACCTACGCCGACCTCTACCTGTGCGTGGCGCTGGTCGCCTTCGCGCTGATCCTGATCATTCCCTTCGTGCCCACGCGCATCTATCCGCCGCGTGCCGCCCACTGAACCGATGGACACCACCATGAACACCCTGCGCAAATCCGCTCTGCTGATCGGCCTGGCAGTCGCCGGCCTGCTGGTCTGGGGCGCCTGGCAACTGCTGTTCGCCGAGCACTATCAGCAAAGCACCAATGACGCTTTCATCAGCGCCGACTTCACCCTCGTGGCACCTAAGATCGGCGGCTTCGTCAGCGAGGTGCTGGTCGAGGACAACCAGCGCGTCAAGGCTGGCCAACTGCTGGCGCGCATCGACGACCGAGATTACCGTGCCGCGCTGGATGTGGCCAAGGCCGGCGTGGCCAGCGCCGAGGCGCAGCGCGTGAATGCCGAGGCCAGCGTGCAGCGCCAGCAGTCGGTGATCGACCAGGCGGCCGCCACGGTCAAGGCCGATCAGGCCGAAGTGCGTTTCGCCGAGCACGAACTGCAGCGCTACAAACACCTGGCCGGGCAGGGCGCCGGCACCCTGCAGAATGCCCAGCAGGCGCAAAGCCGTTTCGATACCGCCCTGGCGCGCCAGCAGCAGAACCAGGCGGCACTGGCCGCCACTCGGCAGCAGACGGCGATCCTCATCGCCCAGCGCGATGCGGCCGCCGCGGCGGTCGAGCGGGCTGCCGCCGAATTGCAGCGTGCCGAACTGGATCTGTCGTACACCGAACTGCGTGCGCCCATGGACGGCATGGTCGGTCGCCGCGCCCTGCGCGTCGGTGCCTACGTCAGCCCCGGCAACGAGCTGCTGGCAGTTGTGCCGCTGGAGCAGGCCTTCGTGGTCGCCAACTTCCAGGAAACCCAGCTCAACCGCGTGCGCCCGGGCCAGCCGGTGAGCATCAGCGTCGACAGCTACCCGGATCTGCAGTTGCGCGGCCACGTCGAGAGCCTGGCGCCGGCCACTGGGGTGACCTTCGCCGCCGTGGCGCCAGACAACGCCACCGGCAATTTCACCAAGGTTGTGCAGCGCATCCCGGTGAAGATCGTGCTCGATGCCGACCAGCCGGTGGTGGGTTATCTGCGCGTCGGCATGTCGGTGGAGGCGAGCATCGACACCCACCAACTCGATGACCGACAGCTGGCGCAGGCGCACTGACATGAAGGGATTTCATCGACTGACGCTGCTTGGCCTGAGCGTCGCCCTGAGCGCCTGCACCCTGGGCCCGGATTTTCGCAGCCCCGATGCCCATCTGCCGGAAGCCTGGGCCTTGCAGCAAGGCCCGGTACGCAGCCAGCCCGAAGCGTCCAGCGTGCAGGCGCGCTGGTGGGAAAGCTTCGCCGATGGGCAACTCTCAGCTTTGCTGCAGCGCGCCGTGGCCGGCAACTTCGACCTGCAACTGGCCGCTAGCCGCGTCCAGCAGAGCCGCGCCGTACGCCTGAGCAGCGGCGCCGCGCAGGCGCCGAGCCTGAATGGCGGGGCCGGTTACAGCCGTGCCCGTAACAGCGAGGTAGGCCTCAACGACCCGTCCGGCAACGCCGGCAAGGACGACTACAGCCTCTGGCAGGCCGGCCTCGGCGCCAGCTGGGAGTTGGACCTGTGGGGCCGCGTGCGCCGGGAAGTGGAGGCTGCCGATGCGCAACTCGGCGGTAGCCAGGCCCTGCGCGACGGCGTGGCGCTGTCGGTGCTGGCGGAAACCGCCAGCGACTACATCCAGCTACGCGGCACCCAGCAACTGCGGCTGATCACCGAGCAGAACCTGCAGATCGCCCAGCGCAGCCTGACTCTCAACCAGACCCGCCTGGACGATGGCGTGGCTACCCACCTGGAAGTCGCCGAGGCGGCCTCCCGTGTGGCGTCACTGGAGGCCCGCCTGGAGCCGCTGCGCCTGCGCGAACGGCGGCTGGGCAATGCCCTGGCGCTGCTGCTCGGCCAGGCGCCCGGCAGCCTGCAGGCGGAGTTGGGCGCGCCGGCCGACATCCCCCAAGGGCCGCCTCGCGTGCCGGTCGGCCTGCCCAGCGAACTGGCCAGCCGCCGCCCGGACATCCGTCAGGCCGAAGCTCAATTGCACGCGGCCACCGCCAGCATCGGCGTGGCCGAGGCGGACTTCTATCCGCGCATCACGCTGTCCGGCGATCTTGGCCTACAGGCGTTGCAGCTCAGCGATCTGGACGGCTGGTCCGCCCATCGCTTCGCCATCGGCCCGGCGATCAGCGTGCCGCTGTTCGATGGCGGGCGCCGGCGCGGCACCCTGCAATTGCGTGCGGCGCAGCAGCAGGAAGCGGCCATCGCCTACCAGCGCACCGTGCTCGGCGCCTGGCACGAAGTGGACGACGCCATGGCCGCCTACCAGGCCCAGCAACGCCGTCATGATCGCCTGCGCGAAGCGGTCGAGCAGAGCCGGGTGGCGCTCGACAATGCCGAGCTGCAATACCAGCAAGGCACGGTGGATTACCTCAACGTGCTGAGCGTGCAGCAGGCCCTGCTGAGCAACGAGGAAGAACTGCTCGACAGCCGCCAGGCCACCGCGCTGGCGCTGGTCGGCCTGTACCGCGCGTTGGGTGGCGGCTGGGAACAACAAGGCGAGGGTGCCTGAGCCGGCGTAGGCCGGATCGAGCGCGACGATACTCAGGGCGATCTGCTGGGCAACTGAATCGATCCGACCGCACCGGATAAACCGCTGCCTACCAGTGGGAGTCCCGACCCGGGGCGAATGGCCGACACACTTTGCTATCCAGGTTGCCCGAGCCATTCGCCGCGGCTCCCATCGGTCGCTGAGTAACGCGGTGCCGAGTAATGCCTGGCGTCGACTCAGGCGTTTTTCAGATAACGCGCGTAGAACTCCACGGTCGCCACGTTCTTGTCCTTGGATTCGAACATGATGTCGAAGCGGTCCAGGAACTGCAGCACATAGCGGTTCGTCCACTCGTTCCACATGCGTGCGCTGTGGCCGTACAGCTCACGTTTGGGCGCGACCTTCAGCACCTCAGGCATTTCCAGCTTTTGCTCGGCACTCAGCCCCAGCTCCTGCAAGCGCTCCTGGGGCTGCGACAGGTGCATGGTCGGGCGGACGCCGCGCCAGCTGTAGATGATCCGCGCCACGCGCTCGCTGTGCGGGTCGATGTAATCGTCCTCGTGGATCCAGCAGTGGTGCACGTCGAGCACCACGGGGGCGAGATCGGCCAGCGCCAGGCAGGCATCCACGCCGTAGGTCTTCTCGTCGTTCTCGAAGGTGATGCACTGCCGCGCTTCATGGGACAGCCGCGGCCACACCGCGCGGATGCCATCGCCGCCCAGCTTGCCGGCGATATGCAGGTTGCACTTAAAGTCCTGGAAGGTGCGGCCGTAGCCCATCATGCGGATCATGTCGGCGTGGTATTCGAACTCGGCGAGGCTGTTCTCCACCACGTCCGGGCGATCGGAGCCCAGCACGCAGTACTGGCCGGGGTGCATGGACAGGCGAATGTTGGCTGTACGTGCCATTTCGCCGATGGCTGCGAAGCCTTCGATCAGGCGCTGCTGCATCTCCGGTCGCTGGTAGAACGCGGCGACTTTCGGGTGGCTGTAGAACGGCAGCAGGTCGCTGCTCAGGCGCAGCATCTGCAACGGTTCGGGCAGGGTGACCACATAGGCGAGCAATCGTAACTGGGCCAGCAGGTTGTGCTCTACGATCTCCGCGAGCTTCTCATGGGCCACGGCCGGCGCAACGCTGTCCATCCAGCGCAGGGTGGTGGTACGCGGGTTGAAGGCCGCCTCGATGGTTTTCAGCTCGCCGGCCGACAGGCTGCGGTCGGGGTGGCGGTACTGGCAGGCGAAGCCAATGCGGGGTGTGGACATGGGCAAGTCTCGGAATCAGCTGTGCAGGGAGTTTCAGACCGCGGTCAGCGCTGCGACGCTCCCGGATTAATTGCGCAGCCGGTGCCCCTTGCAATACGGCGCCACCAACCCCCGCGGCGGCTGGTGTGGGCCTAGCCGATCAGGCGGGCCAACTCGTTCAGGCAAAGCACCACGAAAAGCGCCGCGGCAATTCCCAGCAGGCCGTTGGACAGCCAGCCCGAGCGCCATTCTGCCGGCACCCGTTGCGAATTGAGCAGCCAGATCAGCGTGAGCGCCAGGAACGGCATGAAGAACGCACCGAAGGCGCCGTAGGCGATCACCAGCCCGAATGGCCGCCCCAGGGTGAGCAGCAGCATCGGCGGGAAGGTCAGCCAGAGCACGTAGAAGCGGAAGGCCGGGGTTTTTTCCAGGTCTTGCCGGGCACCTTTGGCCTGCTCGCCGCCCTGCACCTGGCGCACGAAGTCGGCGAACAACAGCGACACGCCGTGCCAGACACCGAGGATCGAGGAGAAGGTGGTCGCCGCGAAGCCGATCAGGAACAGGGTGGACACCACGCTGCCGAAGCGCTCGCGCAGGATTTCATCGAGGTCGAGCAGGCCGCGATCACCGCCCGCTAGGGTGACTTGGGCGGTATAGAGCAGCTCGGCGCCGACGATCAGCATCGAAATCACGAAGATGCCGGTGGCGATGTAGGCCACCCGGTTATCCAGGCGCATCATGCCCATCCAGGCCGGGTTGCGCCAACCCTTGGCCTGCACCCAATAACCGTAGGAGGCCATGGTGATGGTGCCGCCAACGCCGCCGATGAGGCCCAGCGTATAGATCGCCGAGCCTTCGGGAATGCTCGGCACCAGGCCGGTCACTGCCTGGCCGAGGTTGGGCATGACCAGAATGGCGAGGCCGACCACTACGACGAACATGATGCCGATGAACAGCTTCATGACCGTCTCGAAGGCGCTGTAGCGGTTGAACAGCACGAACACCGCGCCGGCGATCCCCGACAATGCGCCCCACATCCAGAACGGCATCACGTCCGGGAACAGCGCGGCCAGCGGCAATGCCGTGGCGCTCATCGCCGTGCCGCCGTAAACGAAGCCCCAGATCACGATGTAGATACCGAAGTACCAGTACGTCCATTTGCCCAGCGAGCGCCAGCCTTCGAGAATCGTCGAGCCGGTCGCCAGGTGATAGCGCGCCGAACCCTCGGCAAGGGCGATCTTGACGATACAGCCCACCACCGCGGCCCAGAGCAAGGCATAGCCGAAGCGCGAGCCAGCGATCAGGGTCGCCACCAGATCGCCGGCGCCGACCCCGGTGACCGCGACCACGATGCCCGGGCCGATGAGCTTCCAGCGCGCCGCCGTGCTGCTTGGCGGGGCTGACTGGGAGGGTTCTTCCATCGAAGGTGCGCGCGTCTCGTTATTGTCGTTCATGGCATCATCCTGTGGGCGCCGCTAGGGCATTTTCATGGAGCTTAGATAGCGCCCGAAACGTTTTGCACAGGAGCGGAAGATGAAAAGTGTTGCAGGGCGTGCGCGGGGGCGGCCTGCCGACTCGGTCGTTTCTATACTTCGCGAAGCCGCACCATACGGCGCACCCGCGAAGCAGTGCGCCTAGTGTCGCAAATGGGGACTGTCCGCTGACGCTTCCGAGCCTGCCTTACGTCTTGGCGTTTCCGAGCCCGGTCACGTGCAGAGTCGCGTATGGAAATGCCCGCTGCCCGGCTTGAAGCGCGCGGTCATGATCATCAATAGCAGTGTGGCTGCGGCCATCATCAGCCAGCTCAGGCGCAGGTCGTTGGTGTACTGGCGCAGCAGGCCGGCGAGCAGTGGTGAGGTGGCGGCGATCAGGTAACCGCCGCCTTGTACGAAGGCCAGCAGGTCGCCGGTCTGGCGTGGGTCGTCGAGATGGTCCTGGGCGACTACCAGTGACAGCGGAAACAGCGCGCCGATACCAATGCCTATCAGCACGCAGATCACCGCCACCAGCGCCAAGGGTGCGACCACCAGGGCGATAAGCCCGAGCAGCAGGCACGTCAGCACGAAACCCAGCAGCACCCGGCGATCGGGGCAGCGTGCCAGCAGGCTCGAGGCCAACAGGCCGGCCGCCACTTCGCAGAGCGTCAGGGCGGCCAGCAGCAGGCCGCTGGATTCGGCGCTCCAGCCCAGCGAGGTGTAGTAGGGCGGTAGCCACGCGAGCACCAGCGTATAACCCGCGGTGCCGACCCCGAAAAACGTCATCAGCAGCCAGGCGCGCGGCGAGCGCCAGGGGTTGAGTGGTGCCCCCGAACTGTTCGCGTTTGGCTCGTCGGCCGGCGCGACGCGCTTCCACACAGCGCAGGCGACGATGGCCGGTGCTGCCCAGGCCGCCAGTGCCCAGGCCCAGCCCAGCCACTGCGCGAGCCAGGGCGTCAGCGCAGCACCGAAGGCCGCGCCGCCCATGATCGCGCAACTGTAGAAACCGATCAGTCGACCGGCATCATGACTGAAGCGCGCCTTGATCAAGCCTGGCAGCAACGCCTGTACGAAGGCGATGCCGGCGCCGGCCAGCAGCGCGCTGACCAACAGCGGCGTGGCGTTCGGCAGCAGGCCGCGGGCCAGGCAGGCGAGGGCGATCAGCAGGGTGCCGAGCAGAATGCCGCGTCGCTCGCCGAGCCATCCACGCAGAAAGGTCGCAGCCAGGGCGCCGAGGCCCATGATCACGATCGGCAGGCTGGTCAGCAGGCTGGCGCCCACATGCCCCAGGTGCGTGTCCAGCTGGATGCGGTCGAGCAGAGGGCCCACGGCCGCGAGTACCGGTCGCAGGTTCAGGCCCAGCAGAATGATCGCCAGGAGCAACAGGGGCTGCTTTTTCATTGTGCGGTCTCCTGAGCAGCACGCCAGGCCACCAGCAGTACGCCGACCACAATGCACAGCGCCGCCAGCGCGAGGCTCAGGCTGCCCTGCTCGCCGAGCAGGCCGATGGCCATGGCCGCGCCCGTGATTGCCGCCACCGAGCCGATCTGGCTGAGAAACACCGTACCCGCCAGCTTCTGCAGGATGAAGAACAGCGCATAGACCGCTGCGAACAACAGCATCTGCACCAGCATCAGGCCGACGGCCAAGGGGCTGTTCAGGTTGGGCGAGAAGTCCACGCCAAACAGCGCCGTAAGCCCCAACAGCAGCGCGCCGCCCAGCAGCATGCCGGGCGCCAGCGACAGCGGCGTGGCGCCGCTGGGCCAGTATCGGGCTCGGTAGATATTGCCCAGCGCCAGGAATACCGGCACGCACAGCGCCGCCACCACCCACAAAGCCGGGCTGTCGCCGCCGCGCAGTTTGCCCAGGGCCAGCAGCAGGCTGCCGGACAAGCCGATGCAGATGCCCAGCAAGCGGATGCGGCTGAGCGCTTCCATGCGCAGCGCCAGGGCCAGCAGGTAAGTGAACAGGGGCGGGAAGGCCAGGCACATCGAGGCGAAACCGGCGCCGACATGGCCGATGGAGCTGAACAGCAGGCCGTTCGGTACAGCGATGCTGAGCAGGCCCGAGGCCAGGTAGTAGCGTTGTTGCGACAGGCTCATGCCAGGTCGCTCGCCCCGCCACCAGGCGAACAGCAACAGCAGCAGGCCACCGCCCAGCAGGCCCCACAGCAGATAGGCCATCGGCTGCCAGCCAGCGCTGCCGGCCAGTTTGACCAGAATGCTGGTGAGCCCCATCAGCGTGCCGACGGTGAACAGCAGGGCCAGGGCTATAAAGGGTCGATGCTGCGTGCCTGCCATGCAGGTGCCTCCTTGGGCTGGATACGCTAGGATGCAAACATTCTTTTTGAAAAGTATCTTGATGGCAAGATAAATCGAGGGCGATATGCAGGATCGAGCACAACTGGCTGCCGAGCAGTGGCGTGAACAACGCCCGGATCTGGACGGCTTCGCCATGGCAGTGATGGGCAGGTTGGGCGAACTGACCCAGGTGCTTAGCCGCGATCACCTGCTGCCGTTTTTCGCCAGCCATGGCCTGCAGGCCGGCGAGTTCGACGTGCTGGCCACCCTGCGCCGCTCTGGTGAGCCCTATGCGCTGATGCCCACGGTGTTGTACGAAAGCGCGATGATTTCTTCCGGTGGCATGACCAGCCGCATCGACCGCCTTGAGAAAGCCGGGCTGATCGAGCGGCACAAGCACCCCACCGATCGCCGCGGCATACTGGTAGCGCTGACGCCCGCGGGCTTTGAACTGATCGACAACATGCTCACCGCCCATGTTGCTAACCTGCAACACCTACTCGCAGCCCTCAGTGACGAGGAAAAACAGCAGCTGCATGCGCTCACCGGCAAGTTGCTGGCCAACCTGCAACCGGGTGAATGAAAGGAATCGAACCCATGTCCCTCACGACATTGATCATTGGCGTATTCGCCCAACTGTTCTTCGCCGGCCTGCAAGGCCTGATCGTGGTCTTCTCGGGCGCCGCCATTGCCAACAACAGCGAGCTGACACCTTTCCAGGATCGCCTGCTGGCGACCCTGATGCTGCTGCTCCCCAGCATCTCGCTGGCCACCGCCGGCCTGCTGGTGGTCGGCTACCTGAGCTCGGCGCCCTGGCTGTCCAATCTCTGGCATCTGGTGCCAGTCGTGGGGTTCGGGCTTTATTTGCTGTTCGTGCTGTGCCTGAATCGGTGAGTGGGCAGGGCATCATGGATGAGGTTGTGAACTACCTTGGCGGATTAGTCGAGCGCGGCTTCCGGCTATTCGGATTATGGATATTGAAGCTACTGACAGGTGGTCGTTACAAGGACACCAACAGCTACCTGTATTTCCTGCCGACTTTCATCGGCTTCGTGATCTTCACTGTCCTGTCGATCACCATCCTTTGCATCTTTTTGCTCGCCTAGCATCTAGGGTAAGCAGCGTTTGACCCATCGACCACTGCGAAACCGCAACGGCGAACAAGCAGCGCATTGTCTGCCGCACGACAGTCACCTACAGCTGGTGATGCTCGATCAGAAAATCCACGAACAGCCGCACCCGCGCCGGCATGGTCGGGCCGCCGACGAACACGGCGTGGATCGGTTCCCGTTCGCCGGGGTTGTACGTTTCGAGCAGCGGTATCAGGTCGCCGCGGCCGATGTCCTCGTTGACCGTGAAGGCGCCGATGCGGGCGATGCCGGCGCCGACCCGGGCCAGTTGTGCCAGGGCCTCACCGCTGCTGCATTCGATGTTGCCGCACACCTTCAGGGAGAACACCTCGGCTTCACGCACGAAGGGCCAGTTGGGTTCGGCGCGGCGGAAGTTGAAGCGCAGGCAGTTGTGCTGCAGTAAATCTTCCGGCACCTGGGGCGTGCCGTGGCG
This sequence comes from Pseudomonas sp. PA27(2017), assembly GCF_001945445.1. Lineage (GTDB taxonomy): Bacteria > Pseudomonadota > Gammaproteobacteria > Pseudomonadales > Pseudomonadaceae > Aquipseudomonas. The sequence goes on along the minus strand of NZ_MSXW01000046.1, from coordinate 108,800 downwards.
TGCCAGGTAATCGGGCGAGGCCACCACCACCTGGCCGGTGTCGCCGATCTTGCGGGCGGTCAACGGGCTGTCCGGCAGCGGGCCGAAGCGCACCGCCACATCAGCCACGCCGCCGAGAATATCCACCACTTCGTCACCCAGGGTCAGGTCCACCACGATGTTCGAGTAGCGCGCGCTGAACGCTGCCACCAGCGGCACGATGGCCAGCCGGCCATGACCGAGCGCAGCGCTGACGCGGATGCGCCCCTTGGGCACGCTCTGGTCGGCGATGGCGTCCTCGACCTCCGCCAGGTCGGCGAGGATGCGCCGGGCGCCACGCAGGTAAGCCTCGCCTTCGGCCGTGAAAGTGATCGCCCGGGTGGTGCGCAGCAACAGGCGGGTGCCCAGGCGTTGTTCGGTGCGGGCGATGATGCGGCTGACCGCCGAAGGCGTCAGGCCCAGTGTGCGCGCCGCCGCCGACAGGCTGCCTTCCTGCGCCACGCGCACCAGCACCTCCATTTCGCCTGATCGGCCGCCTACGTCCACTTGTGCCTCCAAGGCAAAGGTGTTTGCCAGAAATGCGGCCTACCGCCATTGAGAGCGGGATCGTAGCATTTGCGGCATAGATAAGGAGCCTCTCATGCGTATCAATCCACCCCTCGTCGCGCTCGCCATCGGTGCTTTCGGCATCGGCGTTACCGAGTTCGCCCCCATGGGCATGTTGCCCGGCATCGCCAGCGATCTGGGCGTGTCGATTCCCGCTGCCGGCCTGCTGGTCAGCGCCTACGCCATCGGCGTACTGATCGGCGCGCCGCTGATGACCCTTACCACCGGCAAGATTCCCCGGCGCTACCTGCTGATCGGGCTGATGGCGATCTTCACCCTTGGCAACCTGATGTCCGCCCTGGCCACCGACTACACCAGCCTGCTGATCGCCCGGGTGGTCACCTCGCTCAACCACGGCGCCTTCTTCGGCGTCGGCTCGGTAGTCGCCGCCAGCCTGGTCGCACCGGACAAACGGGCTGGCGCAGTCGCTGCGATGTTCATGGGCCTGACCCTGGCGACCATCGGCGGTGTGCCGCTGGCTGCCTGGTTCGGCGAGCTGCTCGGCTGGCGCACGGCGTTCTGGGGCATTGCCGGCCTAGGCCTGATCACCATGCTCGCGCTGTGGTTCGCCCTGCCCAACGTCGAGCTGCCGAAGAGCGATGGCGTGCTCGCCGAAATCCGCGTGCTGGGTCGTGGCCCGGTACTCGCCGCACTGGCCCTGACCGTGGTCGGATCCAGTGCGATGTTCACCGTATTTACCTACATCGCGCCGATCCTCAGCACCCAGACCCATGCCTCCACCAGCTTCATCACCGCCATGCTGGTGCTCTACGGCGTGGGCCTGACGCTGGGCAACATGTGGGGCGGCAAGGCGGCCGATCGCTCCATCGACCGCACCCTGATCGCCTCGTTGGGCGCGCTTATCCTGGTGCTGCTGGCCTTCACGGTGCTGATGCGCTGGCCGCTTCCGGCCGCCGTCGCCATCCTCATCTGGGGTATCGCCAGTTTCGCCATCGTGCCGCCGCTGCAGATGCGCGTGATGGAAGCCGCCAAGGACGCCCCCAACCTGGCTTCGGCCGTGAACATCGGCGCCTTCAACCTCGGCAACGCCGTTGGTGCGGCCCTGGGTGGCGCGGTGATCAGCGCGGGTCTCGGTTACCCGGCAATTTCCCTGGCCGGCGCGGCGATGGCGGCGCTCGGGCTGCTGATGGTGTTGGGGTTTGCCTGGCGATCCAGGGCGGTGGCTGCGGCGATATGCCGTTGATTGGGGGCAGGGCGGCTAGAGCGTAGGGGCTAAGCAGTACGTCTTTTGCCTTGGCAGGCAGACCGTCCGCTGGCGCTCCTGAGTTCGCGCTGTTTTGGCTTGTGAGCCTAGTGTTCGGGAAACAACCGCCTGGCAACGCTATCCCGCGTTAAAAGCCTCGCCGCGTCGTGGCCTACGCCAGCCACGGTTATCTGCGGATGATGGATGGCGACGCCCCACTTTTGCGAGAGATACGCCTCGTAGCGCAGGTAATTGCGCTGGCGCTCCAGCCGATTGGGGCCTTGGAGCGCGGCGGCGCAGGAGCGATCCAGCACGCGGTGTTCGGGGTTGTCGTCACGCTCGCCGACCATGAAGGTCACATCGCGGGCAGCGTAGCGGCGAACCAACTGCTCGACACCCAGATGTTGGCGCGCCAGGTACGGCGGTGCTGCCTCCAGGCCATAGCGGTAGCGGTTGTAATCCGGGCAGTCGGCGACGGAAACGGGCCCGATATTGCCCGCCTGCATCCGGTCGCCGTCGAGATATAGGTACGACGAAGGGCTGGAAATCACATAGCGCACCGCAATGCCCTGGCGCCCCAGGCGTCCATCGCCTTCGCCAAGCACGGCGTAGCGCTGCATCAGCTGGCCGCCGGCCGAATGGCCGATCAGCACCACTTCCTTCAGCGCAGGGAAGCGCTTGCGATCCGCCAGGTACGCCAGCACGTCATCGAGCACCGCAAATGCCTCGATTCCCGGCCGACCTTGCTCCGACGCCGTGCCGTGCATCCATTTGTCCCGCGCCCACAGAGGCATGTCGTTACCTGCGCGGCGATCCTCGGCGGTCAGGAAGTTGAGCGACAGTAGAAGGTTGTCGCTGGCATCGAGGCCTGCGTTATTCAGCAGTTTGAGGCCCGTTTCGAAATAGTCGTCGGCGTTGCGCCGCACCCCGTGCACCAGCACCACGGCCCGTGAAGCGCGGCTGGCGCTCGTCACATCTGCATTGGCGTAAGTGAGAAAATCATAGGGCGCGTTCTGGCCCAGGCGCATTACATAGGGGGCAGCACTGCTGAGCCCGGCGTAAAGGGCCGTCGCCAGCAGCGTGAGGGTGAGTAACATCCGTTTGCAGCGGCCTGGCCAACGGCCGAGATTATTACGCGGCATATTTATCTCGGTTATGGCTAGCGCGTATGTACGGTGCGACAACGCGAAATACCAGATTCATGGGCTCTGACTCGTACCTTAATGCTGATCTGCACAATTCGCTACACAGCACAGCGCATCACTCATAAATCTTCCCGCAGTACAGAAAGACCGCGAACTGTTGCCACGGATTGGATGACGCTAGCCCTTGTTTCAAACCAAAGTCGCTGTCCTCGGCCCAGGCAATAGCGCTCTCAAGAAAGTCTTCTATCGAGATGTTCTGCCAGTCACCGTTATCGGCCCCTTTGTCTTTTACAAGGGCTTGCGCGAATTCCAGGAAGGTTACCGAGTCCCTGACTTCATCCAAGCGCTCATGAAGCTCCATTTTGTTTGCCATTCTCAAGTCTCTTTTTGCAGAAGCTAAGTGGTGTCGGCGCGCAAGCTGGCGCCGCCAACGACGCAAGCCTCCTACCAGGCGACGCAGATGATGCTTACATGATCGGCAAGCGTTGCCGCTTGAATCGAAAGATGGCCGGTTTTCTGCAAATCGGCCAGCTACACCCAGGCTGCGACGCCGACGACGATGGAGTATGGTGTCGACCACAGACGCCCGGATGCTCAACGCAGATGCCCCATGATCTTTTCATCGTCGCCGACGATCACCCGCTTTTTCGTGATGGGCTGGTGCGGTTGCTCGCGCAGGCGCGACCGGAGGCCATGATCAGGGAAGCGGCGACGCTGGACGAGGCTTTGCAACTGGCGCGAGCGCAGGCTCCGGCGGGCATCCTGCTGGATCTGATGTATTCGAGCGATAACGCGTGGGCATCCATTGCCGACTGGCGCCTGGAGTTTCCCGCCTCGTTGCTGGTGGTGGTATCGATGCGCGAAGACCCGCTGGTGGTCGAGCGCGTGATGAACCAGGGGGCCAGCGCCTTTATCGGCAAGTCGCTTCCCCCGAGCGAAGTCGCGGAGGCGCTTGCGGCCGCGCTGAATGGCGAGCCTGTGGTGCGCTGTGCGTCCCAGGGCAGTTTTACCGCGTACGAGCCGCCGGCTGCCGCCGATTGTTTCTCGTCGCTCACGGCGCGGCAATTCGAGGTGCTGCAGCTGATCACCGATGGCCTGAGCAACAAGGAGATCGCGCAGATTCTGCGCATCTCGCCCTTTACCGTGCGTATTCACGTGTCGGCGCTGCTCAGCGTTCTCAAACTGAGTTCGCGTTCGGCAGCCGCGGCGCTAGGCGCCCGACATGGGCTGGGCGCTGCAAGTCGCACTGCTCAGGTCAGTGAAGGGGAGCGCTGACCCGGCGCCCAGCCAATTCGGCGATGACCCGTTGCAGTTCGGCTGAGCGAACAGGTTTGGAGAGCAGCGGTATGCGTGGATCCGGTAGCGCCGAGCGGATTTTCTGCGGGTCGTGGCCCGTGAGAATCACGGCCGGTAACGGGCGGCCATGCCACTTCTCCAGTTGTGCCAGGCACTCGATGCCGGTGGCCTCGTGGCCCAGATCGAAATCCGTCACCACCACATCGCAAGGCAACGCTGCATTGGGTGGGCCGTCGATGGCGGTCACCTGGCAGCCCCAGGCGCGCAGTAGCTTGGCCATCGCCTCCAGCACGCTGCGGTCATCCTCGATGAGCAGCACGTGAATGCCTTGCAGATCGGCGACAGGCTCGGCTGACGGTAGTGCCTGGGCGGTCCGTTGGGGCGTGACTGCGGGCAGGCCTGCCAGGGTGATCGAGGTGCCGCGGCCGACTTTCGACGCGACACTGATCTGCAGGTCGAGCAGGGTGGCGATGCGCCGAACGATGCTCAGCCCCAGCCCGATGCCTTCCACGTCGCGGTCACGTTCCTGGCGTACGCGATAGAACTCTTCGAACAGGTGCGGCAGGTGCTCCTCGGCAATGCCCGGGCCGCGATCATGCAGTTGTACGGTGAGGGTCGAACCACGCCGGCGACAGGCGATGAGCAACGGTCTGCCTGGCGCGTACTTGATGGCGTTGGATATCAGATTCTGCAGCAGGGTGCCGAGCAGCGCGGGGTCGCTGTAGGTCAGGGTGGCGGCGCCGCGTAGGCGGATATCCACCCCGGCCCAGCGCGCGGCCTCGCCGTTCTGCTTCTTCAGGTCGACCAGCAGCCGATGCAGGTCCACCGTCTGTTTGCGCGGCATCACCTGCTGCTGGTCGAGCGTGTAGATGTCGAGCAGCGAGCGGAAGAGCTGCTCGACGCTGAGCAGGGAGCGGTCGACGCTGTCGATCAGCTGATGCTGCTCGGCATTGAGCGGAGTGCCGCGAAGGCAGGTGGTGAACAAGCCGATGGCGTGGATGGGTTGGCGCAGGTCGTGGCTGGCCTGCGCCAGAAAGCGCGACTTGTCCTGGTCAGCGCGCTTGGCAGCTGCCATGGCCTCCTGCAAACGCCCCAGCAGAAAATAGCTGAAGGTGGGCAGCACCAGCATGCTCAGCACCATCATCACCAGAACCGCCGGATGCTCCTGCAGGAAGGGCACGAAGAGCGCGATGAGGGTGAGGGACGCAAGGCCAAAGGTGGTGGCCAGAATCAGATAGGGCCGGCCGAAGCGTACGCCATTGCCGACCGTCATGCTCAAAAGCACGCAGAACGTGGGCAGCAGCGCCTCCTGGCCGAGGATCATCACCGCGCAGGCGCCCAGGTTGTCCAGCAGCATGGCGGCAACCCGTCGCCACACCATGGGCTGCGGCAGGAACCAGAGATGGGCGAGCAGCAGCACCGACAGCAGCGTGAATAGCGTGCCGGTAACCAGAACGGCCTTGAGCAGCTCGGCGTCGAGCAGCCCCAGTGGATACATGATCACGGCATAGAGCGATACGACGAAAACCACCACCAGGCGCAGTTGCGCCTGGCTGAACTCCAAATCCTCTAAGCGAAACAGCGACTTCATGAAGGGGCTTCCGAAACCTGATCGAGCGGACGACCTTAGCGGAATTCATTGCCGAGAGGGGCCACAGGTGGATTGGCAAGGCTGAAAACAGGGTTCTTGCGGGTGTTCCGCGAACCCTTCGAGCGCTCGCTTTGGCAGGTGCCCAACGGCGAAGCCAACAGTAAATGCCCCTGTGGGCTGCCCTGAAGGGCTGCATGGGATAAGCTTGCGCCTTTAATCAACCACCAAGCTGTGAACTGAACGATGGGTTTTGAGCAACTAGCTGATCTACGCGACCGCCTGCGAGCTGAAAAGAAAGAGCAGGTGAAGACCGAGAGTACCAAGCAGCGCAAGCGCCAGCCTGCCGCGCCACGCAAGCCTCAGGACCAGGATCCTGCCTTGGAGGCGATCTGGCGGTTGCAGAAGCACTTCCCGCTGGCCTTCCCGGTCAACCCTGCGCCGAAGGTGCCGCTCAAGGAAGGCATTCTCAAGGATGCCGAGCAGCATCTGGAGAAGCTGGGCATCACCCAGGAGCAGCTCAAGCTCGGCCTGGCATCCTGGTGCAGGGGCGGTCGCTACTGGGCCAGCATGGTCGAAGATGCTCCGCGCCTGGATCTGAACGGCCAGCCGGCTGGTACCGTGACCGCGGCCCAGGCGCTGCATGCCAAGCAGCAGGCCAGGCGGCAGCGCAGCCAGATGCGCCGCGCTCAGCAAAAGCCGAAAGAGTCGGCTGCAACCGCTGAGAGCGATGCCTGACAGCGCGGCCACCGCGCGCTCAGCTTTACCGCGTCAGCGAAACCCTGCGAACCGCTGCCAGGGCGAACGGCGTCAGCCTTTCGTTCAGGGCAGCGCCATGCCTTGCGAGGAGCCATCCTTCATGCTGCGTAAACTAGGCCTGTGTTTCGGCGCCTTGCTCCTGTCGCTGCTCACTGCATGCACCGGCAAGCCGGTGGAGCGCAAGGTGGTCTACGAGAACTCGGTGTATCACTGGCGCATCGAGCATGTGATCGTGCGTAACTTCCCGGCGAGCAGCCACCAGTACTTCGAAGTGTTCCTCGGGGATCGGCCGCTGGTATTGCCGGCGGCGGCCTTCAACGATGAGCGCGATATCGGGCAGTTCATCGCCGCCGGTGGCTTCGATGTCGGGCACTGGCGCAACAAGTCGATCGTGGTGGCGTTCGAAAACATTCAGAAGCGCGAAGGGCAAGAGGTGAGGCTGATCCGCTCGGTGATGATCACCCCGGATTTCAGCGACGGCGACGTGGTGCTGACGGACATGTACACCCAGCAGGAAGTGGTGGTGCAGCGGGTCGAACCAGGCGACCGCAGCGCCGTTGACTAGGCTTCGCGTTGCAGCAGCACGTTGGCCTCGCGGGCAATGGCCAGGATGTTGGCCTTGGATTGCCTGCACAGGTGCGCTTCGATGGCACGAATGATTTCGTCGGTGATGGTCGAGTTCTGTGCAGCCACCAGGGCTTCCAGGCGCGGAGCCATGCCCATGGGCAAACATTTGAGGATGTCGGCGGAAAGATCCTGGACGGGGTGTTCGCTCAGATTCATTGTTTTGTCTTCCGTGAAAGTGGCTGCAGGCACAGAAAGTGTGAACGCGATCTAAATCCGAGATGGGCTGTTGCAAATGGTTCCGGTTTTATTTTGCATATCGCCAGAACATGAACCACTCTGCAATAACGCCGCGAAACAGTGGCGGCCTTGCCTTCTTGTGTGCCTGTCGAAATCCATGGAAAGGGTTATCTATGAGCGCCAAACCTACCAATCGCCAACTCGCCGATTATCTGGGCCTCTCGGAAGAGGACGTCGGCAGCTACCGACTCGACTCCATTCGTGAGGGCAGCCACTGGCGCATCGCCTTCGCCGTGGAAATGCCCGCGCGCCTGCGCGGCAAACTACCCGCCTGCCTGATGGTGGTGGTGCCGGGCAGCAGCCAGCCGAGCATCTCGCTTCACCCTCGCTGATCGCCTAGCTGCAGGTCGCTGTGGCTAGCCGCGCTGCGCTTGCAGGAACAGGGCGAACAGCTCCGACTGCGATTTGATTCCCAGCTTGCTGTACAGGTGCTTGCGGTGCACCTTCACGGTCTCCGAGGAGATGGCCAGCTTGCGGGCGACCTCCTTGCTGGAATGGCCGGCGAGCATCAGGCGCACCACTTCCAGCTCGCGGCCGGTCAGCACCGTTTCCACCTGATGTGCCATCTGCTCCAGGCGCTCCTGCCAGGGTGGTGCGGCGGTGGGCTCGCTGGGTTCGGGCTCGAAGCCCAGACGCTGGCGCATCAGCGCTGCCACCCAGGGTTGCAGCAGGGAGAGCAGGGCGATCTGCTCCGGCTGGAAGCGTTGCCGTGAGCCCAGGGACAGGCACAGGGTACGTGCATCGGGCAAGGCAACGTTGAACTGCACCTCGTCGGCGACCACGTTGAGGCTGAAGTAACGCTGGTAGTAGTCCGTCTGATCGAAGCATTCCGGCGCGACCTCGCTCAGGTGCACCAGGCCTTCACGCGTGCTCTCGCGGCTGGCGATGTAGAAGGGGTCGAGCAGGTAGAGACCGTGCAGGTAGTCCTGGAACAGCAGATCCGGCGCGCCGTCGTTGCCGGGGCTCTCGGCCAGTACCTGGGGGCGACCTTCGCTGAAGATCAGCGCCACCCAGCTGTCGTGGTGCACGTATTGCGCCAGGGTGCGGGCCAGGGTGCGCCAGAATGGCGGGCTGTGCAGCGCCTCGATGAGCTCGGCCACGCTGCGGTGGAAGGCGATGTCGTGCAAGGTCATGGTCATCTGTCTACCCCTGTGGGGTTACCCCGCGTGCGTGATTTCGCCTGGGTGGCTCAGCCTCCATACTCGAACCCCGGCGGATGGGTGTCGGCATTCTGTGTGCGCCCCCCGCGTGATGCAACAACAAGAACGGAGCCCCGTCATGCAAGTCGAACTCGCTCAGCTCACCGGACGTGACGGTGATACGGCCCACAACCTCGCCCAGGCCCTGGAGGCCATCGCCTCGTGCCAGGCGGGTACGCGCCTGCTGGTGTTCCCGGAAACCTACCTGACCGGTTTCCCGACCGCAGACAACATCGCCGCGCTGGCCGAGCCGCTGGATGGCCCCAGCCTGACCGCCATCGGCCAGGCCGCCGCCGCACGCGGGCTAGCAGTGGCCATCGGCTTCGCCGAGAACGACGGTGGCACCTTCTACAACACCACGGTGCTGCTGGACGGGCAGAACCTGCTGCTCAGCTACCGCAAGACCCATCTGTGGGCGTCCGACCGTGGCGTGTTCACCCCGGGCGATCGCTACGCCACGGCGTTGCTCGACGGCGTGCGGGTCGGCCTGCTGGTGTGCTTCGACATCGAGTTCCCGGAAAGCGCCCGTGCCCTGGGCGAGCTGGGCGCCGAACTGCTGATCGTCACCAACGGCAACATGGATCCGTACGGGCCGACGCACCGCACCGCGATCATGGCGCGGGCCATGGAGAACCAGGCCTACGCGGTGATGAGCAACCGTGTGGGCGAGGGCGACGGCGGCCTGGTGTTCGCCGGCGGCAGCGCGGTGGTCGACCCCAATGGCAGCCTGCTGCTGGAAGCCGGCCGCGAGCCGTGCCGACAGAGCATCACCCTGGACTTCCAGCGCCTGGCCGAAGCCCGCCGCGATTACCGCTACCTGGAAGAGCGGCGCATGGCGCTGCCGGGCACGCGTGTCGACCACGCCAACGGCCTGCGTGAGCTACTGATTCCCTGATTGACCTGCCGGGCGCCATAGAAGCGCCCGCTGCGGCCCGGCCGCGCGCTTTTGCCGACTTCGGCTCTGCCATAACAACGTATAAAACTGGAGTAGCAAGTAATGGCTCGTCTGCAACGATCCCTTTCCCTGGGCGCGGTGGTGCTGTTCGGCATCGCCTACATGACGCCGATCATCGTGCTCGGCACCTTCGGCATTCTCGCCGAGATCACTCGCGGCGCCGTGCCGGCTGCTTACGTGGCTGCCTCGGTGGCGATGTTCTTCACCGCGCTCAGCTATGCCCGCATGGCCCGGTTGTTCCCGGTTGCCGGGTCGGCTTACAGCTACGTGCGCCGCAGCATCAGCGATCACCTGGGCTTCATCGCCGGCTGGGCGGTGCTGCTCGACTACCTGTTCCTGCCCATGGCCATCTGGCTGATCGGCGCGGCCTACCTGCACTCGGCGTTCCCGCAGTTGCCCCAGGCGCTGTGGGTACTGACCTTCATCGTGGTCACCAGCGTGATCAACGTGGTGGGGCTGCGCCTGGCCAAAGGCATCAACGGTGTGCTGATGCTGGTGCAGTTCCTGGTGCTGCTGGCCTTCGTGGCGCTGTGCGTGCACTACGTGCTGGGCGATTCCAGCAAACCCTTGTGGTCGCTGCAGCCATTTTTCGGTGAGGGCATGAACCTGTCTTTGGTGATGGCCGGGGCGGCGGTGGCCTGCTACTCGTTTCTGGGTTTCGATGCGGTCAGCACCCTGACCGAGGAAACCCACGACCCCGAGCGCACCATCCCGCGGGCGATCCTGCTGATCACCCTGATCGGCGGGTTGATCTTCGTGGCCACCGCCTACTTCGTGCAACTGGCTCATCCTTCGGTGGTGTTCCAGAGCAGCGACTCGGCAGCCTACGAAATCGCCCGCAATATCGGCGGCGATGTGTTCGTGTCGGTGTTCCTGATCGGCCTGATCGTCGGCCAGTTCACCTCCGGGCTGTCGGCCCAAGCCAGTGCCTCGCGGCTGATGTTCGCCATGGGCCGCGACGGCGTGCTGCCTCGCGCGCTGCTCGGCACCCTGAGCCCGCGTTTCGGCACGCCGGTGGGCGCTATCCTAGTGTGCGCCGTGGTGGCGCTGCTGGCCCTCAAACTGGACGTGACCACCTCGACCTCGTTCATCAACTTCGGCGCCTTCCTGGCGTTCAGCCTGGTCAACCTCTCGGTGATCGTCCACTTCACCCGCCAACCCCAGGCGCGCGGCCCGCTGCAACTATTGCTCTATGTGCTTTGCCCACTGATCGGCCTGCTGGCCACGCTGTGGCTGATGGCCAGCCTCGACCGACTGGCGATCATGCTCGGCTGCGCCTGGCTGGTACTCGGCGGCCTCTACCTGCTCTGGCTGACCGGCGGCTTGCGCCGCCAGCCACCGCAGCTGCAGTTCGAAGCCGAGTAGAAACCAGGTGGTGCGAGCCGCCCTGGCAGGCGGCTCGTAGAGCGTGCACAACCAGCGTCGGGCAAATCGCGCTTTCCGGACATCTGCGGGACCCTCCCGGCTGCCAGGGCAATAGCCAGGTGGTAGAGCAGGATCAATTCGCTCAGCAGCGTACTGGCGCTATTGGTCAGCTCCGACTCTGGCATTCGCCGCAACAGCTTGGCCAGCGACACCGCCCGACACTCGACTGCTGCTTGCAACGAGCACTTGTCGGCCACATTGCAGGGTGAGGGGAGAGGGCAAGGCGTGGAAGTGGCTGCTATCGGCCCAAATCTGACTTATTGGTGTATGGGGACATCTGCCTCTTCCTTGCTCCGTGCTTGAAGAAAATGAGCCTTTTCATCCAGGCTCATACTCATGAAACGTTCTGTGAACTACATACTTCTTCGGCATCGCAGGGGTTAAATTGTCACCATCAAAGAACACGAAATTTTTCCCACCTCCGAATGAACTATTGAAAATAATTCCATCGAACTTTGCTTCGCTCTTGATAAATTCGCAAAGGAACTGAGTAGGAATATAGTCTAAATTTCCATTTTCCGGCCGAATAGGCTTGGATAGTTCTTCGGAGAACAGCTCAAGAAGTCCAAGAAATCCTAATGCAGCGTATAATTGCTCTTCCCCAAAAGCAGAGGCGGAACACAGTTTTCGTGGCGAGGTTAGATCTAAAACAGAGAGCTCCCGGACTGGAGTGATCTCAGAGACATATACACAGCTTGAGTTGCTAGGCCTTACCTCGCTAATGCAGGTTAGTAGATCATCCGCAACATAAAGGTAAGGAATTCCAAGTGGGTTCGCCCTGCCTCCTGTAACTCGCTCGCGAGGGGGGCAGCCCATTTGGTTAGCATCCAGCGGGACTTCCGATATTCTTGCTCTAAAGAAGCTCTCCCTCTCATTTACAGGGGTTTTTAGCTGCTCCAGAAGTTGAAATAGAACGGCTTCTGTGCCGTCGGTAGTTGACCTGCTGAACAGGGATGAGTGAATGGTTGCCTTTGGAAAGAAGCGATTTTTATGTTTAAGCTCAAGCTTGAACTCTTCCCACTGATCCATGTATGTGGCGATATTGAATTCAAACTGAAATCGCCGATCGGCGGCACCTTCTCCAAATATATCGACGATTAACTCTAATGGTTTTCGGACTTGCGCGCTAAAAAGTCCGTAAAGTTCCAGGATTTCAGGAAATGGATGGCCATCTTTATCTGCATATAAGCCGTAAGTAAACAGCTCAAGCTTATCGGTTAAGGCTCTCGGATCTATACAGGAAACCTGATTGGTTCCGCAATAACTACAGCGACTAATCTCTCCTTCAGAAATGATCTTTGCTACAATTACGGAGTCTTGAAAGCATCGAACGCAGCATCTAGGCATCATTCACCTCCGAACAAATTCGCAGGTGGTTTCAATGTGATGCTTCATTGAGTATTTCTTCACTTGCCCTAATCCGGGAAATGGATTTCCATGAAGATTTAATAGCTCATTGAGTCCTGTTGTTCTAACGAAAATCCCTGGATTTTTATTTATGTATTCATGGACTTTATCAAGCGCCGACTTAAATTTCCCCCCTGGGTTTGCAGGCGAATCGTCATTGAAAGACGAAAAGTGCCGAACGTACATTGCATCAAATTCATCACCATCAACATAGCTTAGGTGGATGGTGACCACATAAGCCGGACCACCGGCCTCGCTGTACTCTTCACTCAGGATGGTATAGTCGCCAAATCCTATAGCATTTTTATAAGTCCTCCATTCAGTGTGAAGGGAAGAATAAAAGGATTTTTCTTTATAGTCGGCATTTCGGATCTTCTTTTCAAAGAAATCACCAAAAAGCACAACATTATTTAAGCGTGATATTGCACCTGAGTGAACTTTGTCCTTGTTCACGAGGATACAGCTTGCCTCTTGCAATCGGTCAACTAGCGCCTTGTCTATTCCACCCTCTATAAAGATTGCGCTATTAGACAAGGAAAGTTCAAGCTTAGCTAGTAATGATAAGTCATCAGTGCCTCTTACTTTTATGCAGGGAGTGAAATTGGCGGTGATTTTAGTAAGCTCAGACAACCCATCAGAACTCTTGGCAAAATCACCTATGGCCGGGTTCATTATCACCAAAGGAACTATCCCCGATTCGGATAGTGCTTCTAACGTCTTGATTATTGGGGCCAGGTTGCCTCTCACAGGCTCAATCACAGGGCGAATAACGTCAGGCTGAATGTGCCCAGCCAGCTCTCTGAGAGCAATTAGTTCAAATTGCTTACCTCGTAAAATTGGGTAGTACATAGAGCATCCTTACTGAATGTTTTGTTTAGGTTTTCTACAAGGTCGCGCTTTTGATTAGCTCGCAGCTTGAATCCTATTCCTGCCATTAATAACGAGCGAGGAAGTGAAAGCACATACGCCCCCTCGACTTTTCTGCTCTTTTTTAAAGTAGAGCAAAATGCTTTTCGAACATCCTCGGGTGGGGAGTTTTTAAGTATTTCTTCACAGGCAGAAAAAATTTCAGTGTTAGAGTAGTCGATGTTCGATTTGGAAACGGTGGAGGCAATTTCCTTGTACTCACTTACCCGTAAAGATCGCATTAGAATTGAGATGTCAACTGGGTCTTTGGAGACCTCTGCTTCTCGAGTTATGCGCAGGCTTTTCTTAGGGGTAAGCTCGATAATGCCAATGTCATTACGGCAAAGCCCTTGCACCTTGTTTAAATGGGCTTTGCCTACGACAACATATGTTTTGTCAAAAATCTTGCGATAAAATGAAAGTTGCTCTGGTAATCTGTCCAAGTTATCGAAGTCTGACTTTATTTCGTAACAAGTAGAAGTGCCGTTCAATATCACGCAATCAGCCTTGCTACGTCCAACTCTGAACTCCGGTAGAACTGTGGCAGTGTTAACTGAATGTCGTCCAAGCAACAGTCTTTCAGCGACTGTGTTTTTGTAAAAATACTCGCCCCTATAGTTTCTTGAAAGTTCGGAGTATGCGTGATCAATAACTTCGGCTGCTGTGAAGTTTTCTTCAAGCGAATTTTGATAGAGTGCCGCAATGTCCAATAGATAAGAAAAATCTCCAGATGCAATCTCAGCAATGCGCTTGCTTGAGAATAGTCTTGCTGCATCCCTTGTGGTTAACAATCTATTAGCCTCACGTACTGTTATTTCTGCAGTCTACGACCATTTTCATCGTCTCCGAGTCCGCTCTATATCCGTTTAAGTCGAGTCGGAGACAAAGCAAATCAGGACGCCAGCCGCTAAGCGCGCTGCATCTCTGATGCAGGCAGCTTTCCCTGAAACGGAATATACCAGCCGTTGCACCATGATGGGCAGGAGCGCGGTATCTGAAGTGATACCCGGCAAAGAGTACCCAGCTCTTGCTTAAACGTCACAAAATCAGTCAGCCTAAATGTCCGCTTCTGGCTGAAATCTGTCTCCCCCCTTCACGCCCTCCGCTGCGGCATAGCCTGCCCGCCCTACACTGTAATCTGCGACAATCCCGCCTTTGCCCTGATTGCCTCGATCCAGATGACTGACCTCGCCGCCCTGCAGAAGAACCTCGACCACGCCATGATCGCCGACCGCCATCGTTTGCGTCGGCAGTTGCACGAGCTGCAGAAAAAGCCCGACGAGGCCAAGCAGGCGCAGTGGTTGGAGCGTTTTCAGGCGTCGTGCGCCAAGGTCGAAGCGCGGCGGCTGAGCGTGCCGGTGATGCGTTATGACGATGCCTTGCCGATTGCCGCGAAGCGCGACGAGATCAAGGCGGCATTGGAAAAGAGCCAGGTGGTGGTGATCGCCGGTGAGACCGGTTCGGGCAAGACCACTCAGTTGCCGAAGATCTGCCTGGAGATCGGCCGCGGCCAGCACGGTCTCATCGGCCACACCCAACCACGGCGTTTGGCGGCGCGCAGCGTGGCCACGCGGGTGGCCGAGGAGGTCGGTACGCCGCTCGGCGAGCTGGTCGGCTATCAGGTGCGCTTCGAGGATCAGAGCAAGGACAGCACGCTGATCAAGCTGATGACCGACGGCATCCTGCTCGCCGAAACCCAGCACGACCGCTTTCTGGAAAAGTACGACACCATCATCGTCGACGAGGCCCACGAACGCAGCCTCAACATCGACTTCCTGCTCGGCTATCTGAAAACCCTGCTGCCGCGCCGACCCGACCTCAAGGTGATCATCACCTCGGCGACCATCGATCTGGACCGCTTCTCCAAGCACTTCGGTGGTGATGGGCGGCCGGATGCGCCCATCGTCGAAGTCTCCGGGCGCACCTACCCGGTGGAAACCTGGTATCGCCCGCTGGCCGCGGAAGTGGACGAGGAGGGCGAAAGCCTGCTCGACGACCTGACCGTCGATCAGGGCATTCTCGCCGCGCTGGACGAGATCGCCGCCCATGAGAAAAGCGTCGGTCAGCGCCCCGGCGACGTGCTGATCTTCCTGCCCGGCGAGCGTGAGATCCGCGACGCTGCCGAGGTGCTGCGCAAGGCCAACCTGCGCTTTACCGAAGTGCTGCCGCTGTATGCGCGGCTTACGCCCGCCGAGCAGCAGAAGATTTTCGCGCCCATGGCCGGGCGCAAGATCGTGCTGGCCACCAACGTGGCGGAAACCTCGCTGACGGTGCCGGGCATTCGCTACGTGATCGACAGCGGCACGGCGCGCATCAGCCGCTACAGCTACCGCGCCAAAGTGCAGCGTTTGCCCATCGAGGCGATTTCCCAGGCCAGCGCCAACCAGCGCAAGGGTCGTTGCGGGCGAGTCGAGCCGGGCATCTGCGTGCGGCTGTACAGCGAGGAGGATTTCCTCGGCCGGCCGACCTTCACCGATCCGGAAATCCTGCGCACCAACCTGGCGGCGGTAATCCTGCAGATGCTGCATCTGCGCCTGGGCAGCATCGAGGATTTCCCCTTTATCGAGCCGCCGGATGGCAAGGCCATCAGCGACGGTTTCAACCTCTTGCAGGAACTCTCGGCGGTCAACCGCGAGAGCCAGTTGACGCCCCTGGGCCGCCAGCTGGCGCGCCTGCCCATCGACCCGCGCCTGGGCCGCATGGTGCTCGAAGCGGCCAAGCTCGGCAGCCTGCAGGAGTTGCTGATCGTCGCCAGTGCGCTGTCCGTGCAGGATCCGCGTGAGCGGCCGATGGATCGCCAGCAGGCCGCCGACCAGGCCCACGCGCAGTGGAAGGACGTGGATTCGGATTTCGCCGCGCTGATCAACCTGTGGCGCGGCTTCGAGGAAAAACGCCAGGAACTGGGCAGTAATCCGCTGCGCACCTGGTGCAAGAAGAACTTCCTCAACTACATGCGCTTGCGCGAATGGCGCGATGCTCACCGCCAACTGGTGCTGCTCGCCAAGGATCTGCAGCTGGCGCCCGCCAGGGCCGCGGCGCAAACTGCCGAGGGCGGCAAGAGCGCGGCGAAGCCGGTGCAGGCGACCACCGATACCAAGGTCAACGTGATCCTGCGCGAGCAGGCCGAGGCCAGCGAGGCGGCGCAGCGCGCCAAGAGCTATGCCGCAGTGCACAAGGCGATCCTCAGCGGCCTGCTCAGCCAGATCGGCCAGAAGACCGAGGAGGGCGATTACCAGGGGGCGCGGCAGCGGCGTTTCTGGGTGCATCCGTCGTCGGTGATCGGTCGCAAGAAACCCAACTGGATCATGGCCGCCGAACTGGTCGAGACTACCAAGCTGTTCGCCCGCCAGGTCGCCAAGATCGAGCCGGACTGGATCGAGCCCCTGGCCGGGCACCTGATCAAGAAGAACCACTTCGAGCCCCACTGGGAGAAGAAGCGCGGCCAGGTGGTGGCTTACGAGCAGGTCACCCTGTACGGCTTGATCGTGGTGGGGCGCCGCCCGGTGCATTACGGGCCCATCGATCCGCAGGCTTCGCGCGAACTGTTCATCCGCGAAGGCCTGGTACGCGGTGAAATCAACAGCCGCGCCAAGTGCCTGAACGCCAACCGCCAACTGCTGGAAAAGCTCGACGAACTGGAAGCCAAGGCGCGGCGCCGCGACATTCTCGCCGACGAGGAAACCCTGTTCGCCTACTACGAGGCGCGGATTCCAGAGGACATCTATCAGGCCGCCACCTTCGAGAGCTGGTACAAGTGCGAGAGCGCCAAGGACCCGCAACTGCTGATGATGCGCGAGGAGGACGTGCTGGCCCGCGAGGCCCTGGAAGTCACCGCCGCGCAGTATCCGGACAACCTGCATATCGGCGAGCTGCAATTGCCGCTCACCTATCATTTCGAGCCCAACCACCCCCGTGACGGCGTCACCCTGCGTGTGCCGGCGCCGCTGTTGCCGCAACTGCCGGGCGAGCGTCTGGAATGGCTGGTGCCGGGGCTGATCGAAGCCAAGGCCATCGATCTGGTGCGAGGCCTACCCAAGGCGCTGCGCAAGAACTTCGTGCCGGTGCCGGATTTCGTTGGCGCCGCCCTGAGCAAGCTCACCTTCGGCCAGGGCAGCCTGCCGGAAAGCCTGGCCCGAGAGCTGCAGCGCATGACTGGCGCGCGGATCGACGGCGAGGCATGGACCGAGGCTACCCGCCAGCTCGAAGACCACCTGAAGATGAACATCGAAGTGGTCGACACCCATGGCAAGCAGCTCGGCGAAGGCCGCGACCTGGCCGAGCTGACCGCCCGCTTCGCCGAGGCCAGTCAGGCCGCGCTGGCCATCCCGCAAGCTGACAAGGTGCAGAAGCCGGTGGAAGCCAAGGGCTTTGCCCAGGTTGCCGAGAAGACCCAGCAGAAGGTGGCCGGGCTATCCATGACCGTGTTCCCAGCGCTGGTCGAGGACGGTGGCGTGGTCAAGGAAGGGCGTTTCCCGACCCAGGCCGAGGCCGAGTTCCAGCATCGTCGTGCCTTGCAGCGCCTGCTGCTGCAACAGCTGGCCGAGCCGGCCAAATTCCTGCGTGGCAAGTTGCCGGGGCTGACCGAGCTGGGCCTGCTGCACCGCGAGCTGGGCCGCGTCGAGGCGCTCGTCGAGGACATCCTCCTGGCCAGCCTCGACAGCTGCATCCTCGAAGGCGAGCCGTCGCTGCCCCGTGACGGCGCAGCCCTGGCCGCCCTGGCCGAGAAGAGGCGTGGCGTCTGGGCCGAGCACGCCGAGAAGCTGGCTCGCCTGACTCTGGAGATTCTCAAGCTGTGGCACGGCCTGCAGAAGCGCTTCAAGGGCAAGATCGACCTGGCCCAGGCCGTGGCGCTCAACGACATCAAGGCGCAGCTGGGCAATCTCGTGTATCCCGGCTTCGTACGCGAAACCCCGGCCGAATGGCTCAAGGAACTGCCGCGCTACCTCAAGGCCATCGAACAACGCTTCGACAAGATCGCCGCGCAACTGCAGCGCGACCGCGTGTGGAGCGGCGAGCTGGCCGGCTACTGGGAGCAATACCTGGCGCGCCTGGGCAAGCACCTGCAGGAAGGCAAGCGCGACCCCAACCTGACCCTGTATCGCTGGATGCTCGAGGAGTACCGCGTATCCCTCTGGGCCCAGCAGCTGGGCACCAAGATGGCCGTGTCGGACAAGCGCCTGAGCAAGCAGTGGAGTCAGGTGGAGGGGTGATCGCCTGGCGCTCTGGTAGCCCGGGTCGAGCGTAGCGACACCCGGGAGATCGATGCCCTGGGTATCGCTGCGCTCGACCCAGGCTACGAAGCGGGAGATGCTCTTGCCTGTGTGGGAGCGCGGCATGGGCGTAGACCAGCCCGTAGGGCGGATGTCGCTTTTTACATCCGCGATGGTGGATCGGTGAAGCGTGATCCACCCTACGGGGTTACATCGAACCAAAAGACAATAGGCCGTCTTTCAGGGCGGCGGAGAGCCCGATGACTGGTTTTTCAAACGCACTGGTTGTAAACGCCCAGCTCTCTGCCTCGGAATCTTCCGAGCCGCTCGTACCTTGGTGGAGCTTCACCAAAACCGTGCTGGCGGCGACCGTGCTGACCCTGGTGCGCGATGGGGTGGTGTCGCTCGACGAGGTCATGCCTGCCAGGCCCTTCACGCTGCGGCAACTGCTGAGACACGAAGCTGGCTTGGCCGACTACGGTGAGCTTGCTGACTATCACGCTGCCGTTGCCCGCGGCGATCAGCCTTGGCCTGCGGATGAAATGCTTGAGCGCCTCGACGCTACGCGCCTGCGTTACCAGCCGGGACTGGGCTGGGGTTATTCCAATGTCGGCTATCTGTATATCGCTCGGCTGATCGAGACGCTCACCGGCACTACGCTGGAGCGAGCCATTGAGCAGCGGGTCGTGCAGTCGCTCGGTTTGCCAGGTGTTCGTCTGGCCAAGACGCCGGCAGATTTGCACGACGTCGATAAGGGCAGCGCCGCTGCTTATCACCCCGGCTGGGTTTATCACGGCCTGTTGGTTGGCCGTGTGTCCGATGCAGCGCTGCTGCTGGACCGGCTGCTAGGTACAGACCTGCTACCGCAGGTGCTGCGAGACGAGATGCAGACACGCCGCGTATTGGGAGGTCCACTTGCAGGCCGGCCCTGGGTCGTAGCGGGTTATGCCCTGGGCTTGATGCATGGCGATGTGGAAGGTGGTCTAACCCTATGCGGTCATACCGGCTGCGGTCCGGGTAGTGTGATTGCGGTCTACCGTTGCGTCACCGACGCCGGCACGGTGACCTGCGCGGTATTCGGGAAGCATGTTAGCGAGGGCGAAGTGGAGGCTGCGATGGTTGCATCGATCCGTCATGCACTTGCGTCTGTTCAGCATGCAGTTATGTGATGGGCTTTCGTAGCCCGGGTCGAGCGTAGCGATACCCGGTAGATCGATGCCTGGGTATCTGCGCTCGACCCAGGCTACAGGGTGGCGCACCGTAGGGCGGTGGATCGGAGAAGCGTGATCCACCCTACCGGCCTAGTCGAGCACGGTTAGGCCGGGCCATTTCTTGAGCCAATTTTTGTTCTGCAGCCGCTCGACGAACAGATGCCGCTTCTCCCCCTGAAACGCTCCGGCTGGGCGCAGGACAAGATTGAAGAGATCATCCAAACCAAAGGGCGCGGCGATCTCCAATTCGTTATCTGCAGCCAGCCTTACGGCGACTGCCGTTGCGGTTTCGGGCCAGTGAGTCATCGCATCCGTTGCTGATGCATAAGGTTCATCGCCGTTGCGCAGGTGCATGCGTGCCTGGTTCTTCACCGACCAGTTGAGCCGGTTATCGACCTGCAGCAGTTGGGCTTCGAGCTCGGCGTCTTGCTCCGGCAAAGCACTGTCGGGATCGAACCAGATCACATCGATATCGGGCGGCAGAGAGCATGCAATGCGGCCATGCAGGTGATCCCAGATGGCACTGCGTACGAAGCCTGCGGCCACCCAGCAATCAGGCAGATGCAGCGCTCGCACGTGCTGCAGTACCTGCCAGCGCAGCGAGTCGGTTCTTAACAGTGCCCGCAGGCTTTCGAAATGCCTCACGCCATATCACCCCGCCCAAACTCTTCCGCCAGAAAGTCGATCAGTGTGCGCACCTCGGGCCTTTTCTCGCAGCCTAAACTGACTGCGACGCGACCGCACCGAGCCTAGAGTAGGCTCTCAAGCTCTGGCCGACATCGCCAAGTTCTTCAATCTGCCGACCATCCTCACCACCCGCTTCGAAACCAGCCCCAACGGCCCGCTGGTTCTAGAGCTGAAGGAGCTGTTCCCGGACGCGCAGTACATCGATCTGCTCGGATCACATCCCGGACTACCGCAACCTGATGACCAGCTACGCGGCGCTGACCGCCAACAAGTAAGCCCGGCTCATCCGCAAAGGCACCTCATGCAGGTGCCTTCGCGCGTTGCCAGAATCCCGTCGGTGCGCCGTTTCGCTTGTTCGACATATGCCCTCACTAATCGCATGTCCGCCAGCCTGGCCTTTAGCCGAACCTTTCGCGAGATGGCTTCGTCGTACCAGAACGAGCCACGCGTGGGAGAGGGATATGTTGACTGATCCAAAAACTCGATTTCGACCCTATACAAACGCCGCCGGGGGCTGGGGGTCGGCCAAGTCGGTGACGGGTATCTTGCTGCGTGAACGAGCGGTGGCAAAGATCGGCGTTGCGCTGCTCAAGCAGAACAAGCCCGAAGGTTTCGCGTGCGTGAGTTGCGCCTGGGCCAAACCTGGCGATACCCACCTGGTGGAGTTCTGTGAGAATGGCGCCAAAGCCACGGCATGGGAGCTGACGGCCAAGCGCAGCAGCCCGCAGTTCTTCGCCGAGCACAGCGTCAGCGAATTGCGCGGCTGGTCGGCCCATGCTCTGGAAAAGCACGGCCGCCTGACCCATCCGATGCGCTACAACCCGGGCACCGACCGCTATGAGGAAACCAGCTGGGAGGCCGCCTACCAGGAAATTGGTGCGGGCCTGCGTGCGCTGCAGCCGGACGAGGTGGTGTTCTACGCTTCCGGCCGCGCCTCGCTGGAGGCCTCGTTCATGTACCAGTTGCTGGCTCGCGCCTATGGCACCAACAACCTGCCGGACAGTTCCAACATGTGCCACGAGAGCACGTCGGTGGGCCTGCAGGAGAGCATAGGCGTGCCGGTCGGCACCGTGACCCTGAACGATTTCGAGCACGCCGACTGCCTGCTGTTCTTCGGCCAGAACGTCGGCAGCAACGCCCCGCGCATGCTTCACCAATTGCAGGAGGCGCGACAGCGTGACGTGCCGATCATCACCTTCAACCCGCTCAAGGAGCGGGGCCTGCAGGAATTCGTCAACCCGCAGTCGCCAATCGAGATGCTCGGGCCTAATTCCACGCAGATCAGCACCCAGTATCACCAGGTCGCCATCGGTGGCGATACCGCAGCCATCGTTGGTGTCAGCAAGGCACTGCTCGATCTGCACGATGCCGCCCGTCAGCGTGGCGAGCCCGGCGTGCTGGACATGGCGTTCATCGCCAAGCACACCAGCGGCGCCGACGATTTCATCGCCTATGTACGGGGCCAGGAGTGGGCGCAGATCGAGGCCATCACCGGCCTCAAGCGTGCGGCCATGGAGGCGACGGCGCTGGTCTATGCGCAATCGCAGCGGGTGATGATCGTCTATGGCATGGGCATGACCCAGCATCGCCTGGGCGTGCAAAACGTGCAGATGCTGGTGAACCTGCTGTTGCTGCGCGGCAATATCGGCAAGCCGGGCGCCGGCATTTGCCCGGTGCGCGGCCACTCCAACGTGCAGGGCCAGCGTACCGTGGGCATTACCGAGGATCCCGCCAAGGTGCCGGGCGAGTTGATCGAGCGGCACTTCAAGTTCAAGGTGCCCGAGCGCATGGGGCTGAACACCGTCGATGCCTGCACCGCCATGCTCGATGGCCGGGTGCGCGGCTTCGTCAGCCTGGGTGGCAACTTCTTGCGCGCGGTTCCGGATACCGGGCAGATCGAGCCGGCCTGGCAGCGCCTGGCGCTCAACGTGCAGGTGGCCACCAAGCTCAATCACTCGCACCTGCTGCCCGGTGAGCAGGCCTGGCTGTTGCCCTGCCTGGGGCGTATCGAGATTGACCGTCAGGACGGCGTCGAGCAGAGCCACAGCGTCGAGGACAGCACTGGCTACATACGTGGTTGGCGCGGCAGGAGCGAGCCGGCGAGTGAGCATTTACGGTCGGAGCCAGCAATCATCGCTGGGCTGGCGCGTGCCACGCTACCAGACGAGGTCAATATCGACTGGGAAGCGTGGCGACGAGATTACGGACGCATTCGTAAGGCCATCACGGCCATTTATCCGGAGATCTTCCACGACTTCGAGCAGCGTATGTGGCAGGTGGACGGTTTTCGACGACCGGTGGCCGCGGCGCAGCGCGAGTGGGCGACCGAAAGCGGCAAGGCGCAGTTCGCGGTGCCGCAGCCGCTCCTCGCCGATAATGGCGTGAGCGCCGCCTATGAGCGGCGCGATGTGCTGCAACTGATGACGATCCGCAGTAACGACCAATTCAACACCACCATCTACGGCTACGAAGATCGCTTTCGCGGTGTGCATGGCACCCGTTCGGTGATCTTCATGAACGCCGACGATATCGTGCGCCTTGGTCTGGCCGGCGGCGATTGGGTGGACGTGACCACCGCCGTGGAGCCGGAGGTCGAGCGCCAAGTCGGGCCGCTGCAGATTCTCGCTTACGACATCCCCCAGGGCTGCTGCGCGGCGTACTACCCCGAGTGCAATCCGCTGGTGCCGCTCTGGCACCACGCCGAACGCAGCAAGGTGCCGGCCGCCAAATCCATCCCTGTGACACTCAGCCCGAGTACTGCGGTGGCGCCTGGCGATGCACGACCGACGCTGATCGCCACTCAGCGCTGATTAGCACACCGTTTCGTCGTAGGAACAAGCGAAGCGGCCGTGCTAGAGCGGCTCATGCCCGCTGCTCGGGAGGGTGGAACTTCAAGCGGCGGGCTTTTCTCCCAATCTGGAACGCAGGTGATTTCGCCTGCAGCGATTGCGCTTCAGACGTGGCGGCAACCGTGCATTCACCCAAATGGCAGGAGAGTCCGATGACCCGCAACACTTCCAACCAATTTGCCATGCAGAACCCGCTGACCCAGTACCCGCAGCCGGAATTTCCGGCGCAGCATCAGTCCGAGCCGGGCCTGGATCTGGAAATGACTCCCGAGCCCGATCACGGCGAAGAAAGCTATATCGGTTTCGGCCGCCTGGCCGGACGCAAGGCGCTGATCA
Organism: Pseudomonas sp. PA27(2017); assembly: GCF_001945445.1. GTDB lineage: Bacteria > Pseudomonadota > Gammaproteobacteria > Pseudomonadales > Pseudomonadaceae > Aquipseudomonas. The sequence continues at coordinate 85,174 of NZ_MSXW01000046.1, read as the reverse complement.
CTGGCGCCGATTCCGGGATCGGCCGTGCGGCAGCCATCGCCTACGCCCGTGAAGGCGCGGACATCGTGCTCAACTACCTGCCCGAGGAAGAGCCAGACGCCCAGGAAGTCATCAAACTGATCGAGGCCGAGGGCCGTCGTGCAGTGTCCATTCCCGGCGACCTCAAGGACGAGGCCTTCTGCGTGTCGCTGGTGCGCGATGCGGTCGGCGCCCTCGGCGGCCTGGACATTCTGGTCAATGTGGCCGGCAAGCAGATCACCCAGAAGCATATTGCCGAGATCACCACCGAGCAGTTCGACCACACCTTCAAAACCAACGTCTACGCCATGTTCTGGCTGTGCAAGGCGGCGGTTGCGCAGATGCCGCCGGGTGCGGCGATCATCAACACGGCGTCGATCCAGTCCTACGACCCATCCGGCACGTTGCTCGACTACGCCTCCACCAAGGCGGCCATCGTCGCGTTCACCAAGGCACTGTCGAGCCAGGTGATCGGGCAGGGCATCCGTGTCAACGCGGTCGCACCGGGTCCGATCTGGACCGTGCTGCAACCCAGCGACGGCCAACCCCAGGAGAAAATTCCCACCTTCGGCTCCCAGGTGCCGATGAAGCGCCCAGGCCAGCCGGCCGAGTGCGCGCCGCTGTACGTGCTGTTGGCTTCCCAGGAGTCGAGCTACATCACCGGTGAAACCTTTGGGGTGACCGGCGGCAATCCGCTGCCGTAAGGCCCGGGGCCCGCAGTACGCCCGCTGCGGGCCCGTTTCCGAAATAGTATCGTTGCCTGCGCCATTCGCCGCGGGTCGCGTCTCCCACAGTTATCGCAAGCAGCCCACCGTCCGTGTAGGAGCGCCGACCCGGCGCGATGGCGATAGTGGCCTTGCTGCAGGACCGGCGTCTTGACCACCATTCACCGCGGGTCGCGTCTCCCACAGTTATCGCAGGCAGCCCACCGTCCGTGTAGGAGCGCCGACCCGGCGCGAACCGATAGCGGCCTTGCTGCGGTAACGGCGCCGTAACCACCATTCGCCGCGGGTCGCGTCTCCCACAGTTATCGCAGGCAGCCCACCGTCCGTGTAGGAGCGCCGACCCGGCGCGAACCGATAGCGGCCTTGCTGCGGTAACGGCGCCGTAACCACCATTCGCCGCGGGTCGCGTCTCCCACAGTTATCGCAAGCAGCCCACCGTCCGTGTAGGAGCGCCGACCCGGCGCGAACCGATAGCGGCCTTGCTGCGGTAACGGCGCCGTAACCACCATTCGCCGGGGGGGCTCGGCTCTCACGATGATCGAAGGCTGCCCTGGGCTTATTCCTCGAGCTTGCGACGCGCTTCTTCAGACGCTTGTTTGATCTTTTCCGCCTCCTGCTCCTTGGTCTTGATGGTGGTCGGGGTAATGGCCCGATCCACTGTCTCGGTCTTCTCTCCAGGACGCTGGTTTTCCTTTTTCACCACGTTGACGTTGTCGCCTTCCACGTCCTTGGCAGGGCTGTTCGGCGGAGTCGGGTCGATTGGCGTCTGGCTCATGGGTACTTCCTCCTGGTTGATGATCGAAGGGCTGGTCAGGCAGCCCCTGATAGTTACGAGGCCTCGACTGCACTTTGAGTTCGGACAATCGACGTATGTATCCGGATGCTTCAAGCACGCTGATTTCGCAGCCTCCGGGCGGCAGAAAACCTGAATCCCTGGGCGTCGACCGAATCGAATCTGAGGACAGTCGACAATCAATCGATGGGAGAACGACATGGGCGAATTCAGGATTTATCTCGACGAGGAACTGCAATGCGCGACCACCTCGCCGGCACTGGCGCAGGCTGCCTGGAACCGTGCCTCACGGGATGCGCGCATCGCCGAAAAGGGTGGTTCGGTGCGCGCCTACGAAGGTGAAGTGACCGTGGCGGAAATGCATCCCGAACCGCGAGTAGGCCACCCATGGCCCGATGGCCGTGATCATCAGCTGGACCTGCGTGACGTGTGGGACAGCCTGATGCGCCTGCTCGAACAACAAGGGTTGGATGACCAGGCGATGAGTGACGCACTGAGCCGCTTCGGGCTCGCTACCAAGAGTGTGCGCGCTTCGGTGCAGGATGAGTTGGGCGGGCGTACCATACCCACGGCAGCCGAGCTGGTGGTCTTGCTCGATGCCATTTACCAGGATCGCCAGCGCGAGCCTCAGGCTTGAGTCTCAGGGCAGACGCATCTTGTTCACGCAATGGCGGTTGAACAGCTCGGGCTTTTCACGGCGGATGCGTTCCTCGATCTGCTCGATGATAGCGAAAACCTCCGTTGGAGTGAGCGATGTCCTGCAAGGGATATCGCGCACTTCGAGGGAGGTCGTCGAATCCATTTCCGAAAGCCGCACGACCATACTCGTTGGCGACTCCAATGACACGTGTACAATAAGTGGCTGGAAATAGTTGTACAGCAACGTAGCAGCGTCCAGAAATTTCATCTTTGCCACAATTATTGCTCTCGGCATTGCTCCTTTATTAAGGCAATAATGCAGGGCGGTTCGTTATTGTCAATCGAGATTACTTACTTTGCTCCGGTGAAGTGGGGGGCTTTGGCATGCCGCGCGGGCCGGCATAGCCCCAGATGATCAAACCAATTACTGGCAGCAACACGATAATGAGTGCCCACATAAGTCGCGTATTGAAGCTCTTTTCACTGCGCCACAGATTCATGACAGTGACAAGATCAACGAAACCGATTACGACGAATGCGCCGAGCCAGAAAAGCACAGAAGGATCGCCCATGGTGGATCTCCTTTCGTTACAGCGAAGGCCCGTGAAGTCGGGGTGTTCGCGGGTTGGGACAGTACGTCGCAAGCGCCTTGCCGAGATGTTCTCCATTGCTTGATCGAACGTTGCGGCGTGTGGCGGGGCTATAGCCCTGTTCAATTACGAAATGCCTTTAGTTGATTAAGTTCGCCTGAAAAGATGCTCGGCCATGATGGCCTTTTAAAACCGCTTTTTAATGGCGTTTGCTGGAGCATGCATGATGCCCGTGCAATAAAACCGATTCATGCAAAGTGCAAGAGCGCGGCACAAGCGTAAGCGGCTCGATGATCAATGAAATCAGCGAACTCCTTGAGCGATAAAGTTGGCATATGTGATGCACCTGTCTGTTGGTACTTGTAAGCAGTCGCCTGCCACCACTGAAGGGTCATCCAAATGAATACTGCCGTTATCGAACAACTTTGCACTGCACTGCCCGATCACGATATTTCCATCAAACCGCGCCCGGATGGCATGTACCTGCTGAGCATCAGCAAGGGAGGCGAAGCTGTATTCCTCAAGGCCGTCGACAAGCTGGCCGTGGACAGCGAGGACGGCGCCCGTGCCCTCGAGCGCGAGATTGTGCGTGATCGCAAATTGCTCAGCGGCGAGGTGAACTGGAAGGGCATCGGGGCGCAGTGGGTGTCGCGCAAGCTGCCGACCTTCACCGGTGCGCCGGTCAACCCGACCGCAGCCAAGACGATGTGGTCGCGGCGCAACCTGGATTCCCTGCATTGAGCGCATCATGCGCCCATGAAAAAGCCCCGATGATTCGGGGCTTTCTTTGGCCCGGGTTAGGGCCGATCAACTCGCGCACATCAGGATTTGCCCAGCAGACGTGAGGCGTCGAAGCCCATGCGCATGTTGCCCCAGTGGCGGCCTTCGAAGAAGAACGGCACGTCGATCTCGGTCATGATCTCGCCGGTGTCGCGCAGGTAGGTCTGTAGCAGGAAGCGCTGGGTGTTGCTCGCCGCGCGCAGGCCCACCGGGTCGGAGAACATGCGCTTGTTGCGGCATACCGGCAGGTCGACTGCACGGTTGCCGGTCGGCGCTTTGGATACCCAGCTGTTGTTCACCGGGCAATAGCCCTTGGTGTCGACGATGAAGGTGACGATGCCGCCAGGCGTGCCCTTGGTGAGGCGGTCGATCTCTTGCTGGCAGATCTGCGCGAAGCGCTCGGTGTAGCCGGTCATGTACTGCTTGGGATCGGTATTGGCGATCAGCTTGTAGTTCTGGTCGAACAGGTTCACGCCTTCGCGCTGCAAAGTCGCCAGGCGAGTCTGCAGGGCATCGCGGCACCCGGTGGCGCGGGTGATGGCGGCATCGAGTTCGCCCTCGCCGAGCACGAAGCGGCCGAGCAATTCCTGCACCCGCTCGGCAACGGCGGACAGGTCCCGGGTGGCAGTGGCCGAACGCTGCATACGCTGGTCGATGGCTTGGCTGTCGGCATGGATCTGGGTCACGCGATCATTGATGCCGGTATTGGCATCTGCCACCTGCTGGATGTGCTCGGCGATTTCCGCCAGCTTGCCGTTGGTGGATTCGAAATCGCTGATCATGACCTCGAAGTGGCCAGTGGCGCGCTCGACCACCACCTGGGTTTCCCGGGCGCTCTGGCTGATGCGTGCGGTCTGCTCGTGGGTGGTGCTGACTTCCTTGAGCATGGCGTCGATGTTCTGCGAGATGTCGCCGGTCGCTTGGCTGACGTTTTGCGCCAAGGTGCGCACCTCATCGGCAACCACTGCGAAACCTCGGCCGCTTTCGCCGGCGCGGGCCGCCTCGATGGCCGCGTTGAGGGCCAGCAGGTTGGTCTGCGAGGAGATCTGCTGGATCAGGCCGACCACCGACTTGATGTTCGACGAACGCTCGTTTAGCGCCGAGACCAGGGTGCTGAACTCGTTGAGGCTGTTGGAAATGGCGCTGATGTTGCCGGTCACTTCCAGCAGTTCCGCGTAGGAATCCTGGGCCATGCCCAGGTTGTGCGCGGTGGTGGTGGAGATGGCCTGGGTCTGCTGCGAGACCTCTTCGATGCGGCCGACCGCGCTGTTGCTCTCGCTCATCACCTCGTTGGCGAAACGTGCCTGGTGGGTGGCGCTGTCGCTGGAGTCGCTGATGTTCTTCAGTGAGCGGGCCGATTCGACGGCGATCTGCACGGTCAGCGCCTGCACGTTGCTGATGATTTCGCGCTGCTTGGCCAGAAAGCGGTTGCAGGTGCTGGCCAGGGTGCGGATTTCGTCGTGGGTGAGCAGCGGCAGGTCGCGGGACAGGTCGCCCTCACCGCTGGCGATCTCCTCCAAGGCGCGGGTCATGTTGTCCACGGGGCGCACGATCAGGTGGCGGAAATACCAGACCATGAAGCTGACCATGCCCAGGGTGAACAGCGCGCTGAGCGCCAGGGCAGTGCCGAGGGTGTCGAGCTTGCCTTCCACCTGCTTGAGCAGGGCCGGGTCGATTTGCGCGCCGTGCAGCAACTGTACGATGTCGTCACGCAGGCTGAGGGCTACCCAGACCAGCAGGCCGCTGACCAGCACCAACAGGAAGAGGCTGGATAATTTCTTGGTCAAGGTATCGAAAAAGTGCATCTCGATGGAATCGTACAGCGACTTTAACGACTGCATGCCGCAGCTCCTGACAGAGAAAAGATCCTTGGGTTTCCATTACTTCGACCAGAGCCGCGGAACCTTTAATACCAGGCGCTCTGTTCGCCGACGTTCCACGCGATTTATAGGATGTTCCACCGCGAGGGGCGCGAAGTGTAGTACCTCGACGTTTGCTGTTAAAGGGCCATTGCACAAAAAAATGGCGTCAATCGTTTCTTGCGCAAACGACGCTACCGGCACTGGGCCGGTAGCGTTTTCGCGTTGTGGGAAGCTTAGCCGCGCTGGCCGAATTCCGCCTGCTGGGCGGTCCATCCGGCCACCCGCTCACTGAGGGATAGGCCCAGGCCCGGCCGGTTCGGCACCAGCATGCGGCCGTCTCGGGTTTCCAGGCGTTCGTTGAACAGTGGCTCCAGCCACTCGAAATGCTCCACCCAGGGCTCGGTCGGGTAGGTAGCAGCCAGGTGCACGTGCAGCTCCATGGCGAAGTGTGGCGCGAGCATCAGGCCGGCCTGCTCGGCCATGGCGGCGATCTTCAGGAACGGGGTGATACCGCCAACCCGCGGCGCATCGGGCATCAGGTAGTCGGCGCCGCGGGTTTTGATGAACTCGGCATGCTCGGCCACGCTGGTGAGCATCTCACCGGTGGCGATCGGCGTGTCGAACGCAGCGGCCAGGGCGGCGTGGCCTTCGGCGTCGTAGCAGTCGAGCGGCTCCTCGATCCACACCAGGTTGAAGTCTTCGAAGCGTCGGCACATGCGCTGTGCGGTGGGGCGATCCCACTGCTGGTTGGCGTCGACCATCAGCGGAAATTCGTCACCCAGGTGCTTGCGGATGGTACCGACGCGGTGCAGGTCCAGGGCCGAATCGGGCTGGCCGACTTTCAGCTTGATGCCACCGATGCCCTTTTCCCGAGACAGGTCGGTGTTGGTCATCAGTTGCTCCAGCGGCGTGTGCAGGAAACCGCCGGAGGTGTTGTAGCAGCGCACCGAATCGCGCTGAGCGCCGAGCAGGCGGGCCAGGGACAGGTTCGCGCGCTTGGCTTTCATGTCCCACAGGGCTACGTCGAAGGCGCCGATGGCCTGGGTCGACAGACCGCTGCGGCCCACCGAGGCGCCGGCCCAGCACAACTTGGTCCACAGCTTCTGGATATCGCTGGGGTTTTCGCCGAGCAGCGCCGGGGCGATCTCCTGGGCATGGGCGAACTGGCCAGGGCCGCCAGCGCGTTTCGAGTAGCTGAAGCCCAGGCCGAGATGGCCGTCCTTGCTTTCGATTTCCACGAACAGCATGGCGATTTCGGTCATCGGCTTTTGCCGGCCGGTCAGCACCTTGGCATCGCTGATCGGGTTGGCCAGGGGCAGAAAGACCGAGGCGATGCGCACCCAGGCGATCTGGTCCTGGTCTGCGCAGCCATGGGAAAGGGTGTGTTCACTCACGCGGATTACCTCGCTTGACGTTCTTGTTGGGGCCGCCAGGTGGTTGAAAACACTGGCGTGAATCCAGACGTTAAGCTGATTAGGTAATCATTCAAGGGATTGAACAGGGCTGAGGGCTGCTTCAAGGCAGAGGCGACCACTCAAACCAACCTGTGGGAGCCCCGACCTCGGGGCGAAACGATTGCAGCCTGACTGCCTATTTCGGCTGTGCCTGAGCGAATCGTCGCGAGGTCGCGGCTACTACAGTGGATCGAATAACGACCGCTCCCGCCACCAACCGGCCAAACAGCAAAGCCGTGGATTTCGGCGCCTCAGGCGCTCTGCCGCTCGACGATGCTGAAGCCCGTATCGACGCGCACTTTCACCGGTTCCTCATGGGGATGGTCGAGGCGCTGGAGCAGGGCGCGGGCGGCCTGCAGGCCGATCTCGGCGCCGTTGATGCGAACCGTGGACAGCGAAGGCTGCAAGTGCGCAGCGATGTTCAGGTCGCCAAAGCCCATAACCGCCAGATCATCCGGCACGCGGATGCCCCGTTCGGCCGCCTCGACCAGCACGCCGTGGGCCAGGGTATCTGAGCTGCACACCAGTACTTCCGGGCGCTCACCGGCGGCCAGCAAGCGTTGCAGGCCCTCGCGACCGAGGTTGGCCGTTGCCGGAGGTGGCAGTACGACGCGCGGCACGGCGTCGATGCCCAGGCTGGCCAACTCCTCGGCCAGGCTGTCGCAGCGCCGCAGGCCGCGCGGGTCATCCAATGTCGCCACGGCGAAACGCCGATAGCCTTTGGCTGTCAGGTAGCGGGCGATGGCCGCGCCGACCGCTTCATGGGAAAAGCCCACCAGCATGTCCAGCGGCCGCGGCGCCAGGTCCCAGGACTCGACGATGGGGATGCCCGAATGCGACAGGCGCATGCGGCTGGCCTCGGTGTGCAGGGTACCGGTGAGCACGATGCCGTCTGGGCGCCGGCGCAGGATGGTGTCGAGCAGTTGCTCTTCGCGCTCGGCGCTGTAGTTGGTCAGGCCAATCAGGGTTTCGTGGCCGGCTTCGGTCAGGGTATCGATCAGCGCCTGTACGGTGTCCGCGAAGATCGAATTGGCTACCGTCGGCACCAGCAGCGAAATCAGGCGGCTGCGCTGCTCGGCAGCGCCGGCGAGCATGGCCGGTACGTAGCCGGTCTGCTGTACGGCGCGAAAGACTCTCTCGCGCAGTGCCGTGCGCACGATCTCCGGCTGGTTGAGGGTGCGCGATACGGTGATCGGCGAGACCCCGGCAACCTTGGCGACGTCTGCCAGGGTCGGCGCCTTGCCAGCGGGTAGGCTCGCGCGCTTGCGGGGTGGTCGGTCATCACTCATGGGGGGCTCGCGCGGTGGATGCAGCTGGCGATAGTAGCAAGCCGGGCGTCGGCGGCGCGCAATGGCGTGCAGGCCTGGCCGTCACCCGCACCGTCGGCTGTAGTGCCTGACACGGGCAGGGGCCGCTCGCCTGAACCCTTCAAAATGCCGAAAAGCCCCGCCCCACAAGCGTAAGCGGCGGGTGCAGGCCACTCATCCTGGCGGCTGAACTAAAGGATTCGGCGCTTCCTCGGACTTTAGAACAGGCACCCCAAACCCTCGTTCTGGAGAGCAGCATGCGCGCATTGACCTACCACGGCAGCCACGACGTTCGCGTCGACAACGTACCCGACCCCGTCATTCAGGAAGCGGATGACATCATTCTGCGGGTGACCGCCACTGCGATCTGTGGCTCGGATCTGCACCTGTACCGCGGCAAGATTCCTCAGGTGAAGCACGGCGACGTGTTCGGCCATGAGTTCATGGGCATCGTCGAGGAGGTCGGCAGCGCCGTGACGGCGGTCAGCAAGGGCGACCGGGTGATCGTGCCGTTCGTGATCGCCTGCGGCAGTTGCTTCTTCTGCGACATGAACCTGCATGCCGCCTGCGAAACCACCAACGACGGCCGCGGCGCCATCCTCAATAAGAAGCAGATTCCGTCCGGCGCCGCGCTGTTCGGCTACAGCCACCTGTATGGCGGCATGCCCGGCGGCCAGGCGGAATTGGTGCGGGTGCCGAAGGCCAACGCTGGCCCGTTCAAGATTCCCGATGAGCTCGACGATGAGCGCGTGCTGTTTCTCACCGACATCCTGCCGACCGGCTATCAGGCGGTGATCAACGGTGGCGTGAAGGAGGGCAGCAGCGTGGCCATCTATGGCGCCGGCCCGGTAGGGCTGATGGCCGCCGCCTGCGCCCGGATGCTCGGTGCCAGGCAGATCTTCATGGTCGACAACCAGCCGTACCGCCTCGAATATGCCCGGGCGACCTATGGCGTGGTGCCGATCAATTTCGACAAGGTCGATGACCCGGCCGAGGCGATCATCGAGCAGACCGAAGGCTATCGTGGCGTGGACGCCGCTATCGACGCGGTCGGCTTCGAGGCCAAGGGTAGTGCCACGGAAACCCTGCTCACCCAGCTCAAGCTCGAGGGCAGCAGCGGCAAGGCGCTGCGCCAGTGCATCGCCGCGGTTCGGCGGGGCGGTACGGTGAGCGTGCCCGGGGTATATGCGGGCTTCATCCATGGCTTCCTGTTCGGTGACGCCTTCGACAAGGGCCTGACCTTCAAGATGGGCCAGACCCATGTGCACGGCCTGCTGCCGGACCTTCTGGAGCGCATCCAGAACGGCGCGCTGCAGCCGGAGGTCATCATCAGCCACCGAATGAACCTGTCCGATGCCGCAGAAGGCTATCGCCTGTTCGACAAGCAGGAAGACGATTGCCGCAAGGTCATCCTGCGGCCTTGAGTGGTAGTAGCGAGGATCGCCTGAGGGCGGTCTTCGCACCCAATAGATAGTTCTTGTTGCCTATATAAGAAAGCACTTCGTTAATTTCGTAAGCTTTGTAAATTAGCTGGAGATGGTTGGTTATATATGGCGGTAAATCAATTCGGCATAGTTGTATTTTGATGGCATGCAAAATGCGGTGCGTTTGAAGTTGTATCTTGCACTTTGCACTATCGGCTCTGGTGAAAGTTCGGAAAAGTGCCCTGTTTACAGGTGTTCGCTAACGTTGTCGTATTGGCATGCAGTGTGCACTACCGAGTGACGTTAAATCGTCATTCACCAAGGGAGTTTTCCGATGACTGCTGTTGCCATTGAAGTGCTTGCGTCTGCGTTGCCCGATCACGAAATCACTCTGACGCCGCGCCCGGATGGAAAATTTCTGCTGACAGTTGCCAAGGGTGGCGCTACTCAACTTTGCCGTGCCATAGATCGCCGTACCGTGGTCGACCATAGCGAGCTGCATGCCCTGGCGCACGAGCTCGAGCGCGATCAGAAGCTGGTCAGCGGCGAGATTTCGTGGAAGGGCGCTGGCGCCCGCTGGGTGCGCCGCAAGCTGCCTACCTTCACGGGAGCACCGGTGAGCCCGACTGCCGCCAAATTGATGTGGACGCGCCGCAACCTGGATCGTCGCCAGCGCCCAACCGCCTGAGCGATACCGCTGCCGAGCCCCGCACTTCGCGGGGCTTTTTATTTGCGCCAATGAAGTAGCTGGCCGTTATTTTTTATACGGATAATTATATATAAAGCCCTGCTGTATAGGTTTTATGTGAGTTGTATGGTTTTCATATCAAATGAATGATCAGGCTCTGTTGAATGTTGATTCATTCAATAACCGCTCGTCCTTAATTGCGAACGTATCGCTCATGGCCCCGTTCCCACTAATGAATCTTCGAATATCCCAGGAGCGAACGATCATGGCGACCAAGACTGAAAACCTGTTGAGCTGGCTGCGTGATGCCCATGCGATGGAACAGCAGGCCGAACAGATGTTGAAGGCGCAGGCTTCGCGCCTCGAGCATTATCCAAAGCTCAAGACCCGTATCGAACGACACATCGAGGAAACCCAGGGCCAGCGCGAATTGCTGGAAGGCTGCCTGGAGCGTCTCGGCGAGAAGCCGTCGATGCTCAAGGATATCGCCGGCAAGCTGACTGCCTTCGGCCAGGCTGTCGGTGGCTCGGTGATGAGCGATGAAGTGATCAAGGGCGCCATGAGCGGCTACGTGTTCGAAAACCTCGAGATCGCGTCCTACACCGTGCTGATCGCTGCGGCCAAGGCGGCGGGGGATCGGGAGACTCAACGAGTCTGCGAAACCATCCTGCCCCAGGAAGAGGCGATGGCCGAGTGGATCAAGGATCACCTGCCGGAACTTACCGATGCCTTCCTGACCCGCTCGGAAGCGCCGGACACCCAAGCCAAGCGCTAATGCGTGACGGCGCCTGCAGCCCGCTGCAAGCGCCGCGCTCGACCCCGATCACCGCCGTACGAGTAATCTCCAATTGTCCCGAATCATCGTTTCCGCCGACCCCGAACCCCCCGCCGAAAGCAGCGAAGTGTCCGACTCGCTGATGTTCGGTACGCCCAAGGAACGCCTGGATTTCTACCGTCGGGAAATCCAGTACGAAACCAACCTGATGGCCGACCGTACCAACGCCTACCTGGCGGCGCAGTCGTTTCTGGTCATCGCCTATGCCTCTTCGATGGCCAACGCCAATCCCGATTGGGGCGACATGTTCACCCTGGTGGTACCGACCTTGCTGGCGCTGCTGGGCATCGTCAGCTCGCTCAATGCCTGGCCGGGCATTCGTGCCTCGGCGGCGATCATCTCGCACTGGCATTTCAAGCAGGAGCAGTTGCTGCAGAGCGAGCCGAAGTTCGGCCATGCATATGACGAATCGCCGCTGTTCAGCGAGCACGAGTCCAGCAAGGAGCGCTATTTGAAGTCCTTGCGTTTCTCACTGCGCTCTCCCTGGATGTTCACCATCTTCTGGGCCGGGCTGGGTGCGTTCTCGGTCTGGCTGCAACTGTCGTCGTCGGCCAAGGTGTGACGCGCCGGGCGCAGACGCGCGGTTACCTTCAACAGGTTGCACTCTGCCTGGGTGGGCGTGGTCACTACCAGCAGGCAGCCACCTCGCGCTGCCGACCATGACGAGGAGGCCGCCCACGTGAACCGCACCCTGGCCGCCAGCGCAGGCCTGGCGTTGCTACTGCTCGCCGCGTTGCCGCTGTCGTATCAGCTGTGGCCGGCACGCATCCCGGTGGCGGCCGTCGTCGATGCCGGCCAGCGCATCGGCGGGCCGTTCGAGCTGCATGATCAACAGGGGCGCGACGTTACCCAGCGGAGCTTCGAAGGCCGCTGGCTGTTGGTGTTCTTCGGCTTTACGCGCTGCGCCGATATCTGCCCGACCACGTTGTTGCAGATCGCCAGGGTGCTCGATGGCCTTGGCGAGCGAAGTGCGGCCGTCCAGCCGCTGTTCATCAGCTTGGATCCTGAGCGCGACACGCCCGAGGTGCTGGCCGCCTACACGAGCTTTTTCGATCCCCGCATCGTCGGGCTGACCGGCAGCCTGGAGCAGGTCCGGCAGGTGGCGGACGCCTACGGCGTATATTTTCGCAAGGTGCCGATGGGCGATACCTACATGCTCGATCACACCGGCTCGGTTTACCTGATGAGCCCGGACGGGGAGCTGGCCAGCCTGATTTCGCTGCAAATGGCGCCAGCCGATGCGGTCCGGGAAATCACCAGTGCGATGGGGCGTTCAGGCGATGGCTGAGCGACGCGGAAAAGGCACTGCAGGGCGCAACTGGCCGTTGATTCTTGGCTTCGTGGTGCTGGCCACCTGCTGGTTGGGCCCGTTGCCGGCGATGAGTCGCACGGCGTTTTCCGCCCATATGCTGCTGCATTTGGGGGTAATTGCGCTGGCTGCGCCGCTGCTGGCCATCGGCCTGGCCCGAGCCGGGCTGCGGATGGATCGGCTGCGCCACAGCAGTGCGGCGATCTCTCTGATATTCGCCGCCGAAATGGCGGTGGTGTGGGGCTGGCATGCACCGCCCTTGCACGAAGCGGCGGCGCTCAACGTCTGGGCTTTCGTCGCCCAGCAGGCCAGTTTTCTTGCCGTGGGGCTCGGCGTCTGGCTGCTCGGGTTCGCCAGCGATTCGCGCCGTGGCCTGGCGGCGGCCATGTTCGGCTTTTTCCTGACGTTCGTGCACATGACCATGCTGGGTGTGGTGCTGATCATGGCGCCGAAACTGATCTATCCCGCTGAGCTGTGCCTGGGTGCGTTCGGCTTCGAACAACTCGATGACCAGCGCTTCGGCGGCATCCTGATGGCGGCGTGGAGCGCCGTGGCTTACCTGGGCGGGGCAGTGGTGCTGGGCGCGCGCCTGCTGGCGCCGGAGCGCGAGGCGAAGGGATAGCGAAGCACCACCGCCGGCATCGCGCCGGCGGTGGCAACGGGCTCAGAGCTTGAAGTTGCCGACCAGTTCGTCGAGCTGGCGCGACAGGTCTTGCAGGTTGCTGCTGGCGTCGTTCAGTTGGTCGGCGATCTGCGTGGTCTCCTGGGTGAACTGGTTGATCTGCTCGACGTTGCGGTTGATTTCCTCGACCACGGCGGACTGCTCCTCGGTGGCGGTGGCGACCTGGATGTTCTGGTCGCTGATCTGGCCGATATGGCCGTTGATCTGCTCCAGTGCCTCGGAGGCCTTGCCGGCGTATTCGACCACTCGTTCACTCTGCTGGCGGCCCTTGGCCATGGCTTCGACTGCCGAGCGTGACTCGGCCTGCAGGCGGTCGATGACCTTCTGAATCTCTTCGGTGGAAGCGCCCGAGCGGCTGGCAAGCGTGCGTACCTCGTCGGCCACCACGGCGAAACCGCGGCCTTGCTCACCGGCACGGGCCGCTTCGATGGCAGCGTTGAGGGCCAGCAGATTGGTCTGCTCGGAAATGCTACGGATGGTGCCCAGGGTCGCGCTGATCGCCTCGATCTGCCCGGCCAGTTCGCCGACCACCTTGGCGGTCTGCTCCAGCTCGCCACTGAGCGCGTCGATCTGCCGGTTGGCCTGGTCCACCACTTCGCGACCACCATTGGCGTAGCCGGTCGCCTCGCGGGCTACCTGGGCGGCGTTCTCGGCGTTGCCGGCAATTTCGTTGACCGTCGAACCCAACTCGTGGATGGCGGTGGCCACCTGCACGGTGCGGTCACTCTGGGCCACGCAGTTGCTCTGGGTCAGGCGTGCGCGCTCGGCTACATCGCTGGCCATGGCTGAGAGCTGGCGGGAATTGCCGGCCAACTGCTGCATGATGCCGTGCACCCGTTCCAGGAAGCGGTTGAAGCTCTGGGCGATGTCGCTCAGCTCGTCACTGCCGCTGAGCTCGATGCGGGCATTGAGCGCCAGGTTGTCGGCGGCGTTGCCCAGGCTGCTCTGCAGCGTGGAGACGCGACGACGCAGGTTGGCAACGATCAGCCAGGAGGCGACGAACGATACCAGCAGGCCCAGGGCGATGATCGCCAACTGCCGTACACGGCCTTCTTCATAATTGTCGGTGCTGCGCTGGTTCTGCTGTTCGGCCTGTTGCAGCAGGGCGTCGAGCAGCTCGTTGGCGCCGCCGCGCATCACGCCGTAGCTTTTGGCGTACTGATCGCGGTAAATCTGCTGGGCGCGGGCCATGTCGCCGGTGTCGAGCGCCTGCAGCATCGGCGTTAGCTCGCCACTGACCATGTTTTCGAACTGGTCGAGCAAGCGCTGCGCCTGGGCGCGGCGCTCGGGGTTGACCTGGGCCTCGACAGCATTGCGCATGGCTTCGCGCATGCCGGGAATGTCTTCGTTGAGCGCTTCCTGCACACGGGTCTTGACGCCGCGTTCGTCGCGCAGAGCGGTCTCCTGCAGCAGCATCATGTCGATGCCGACACGCATGCGCGGGATGCGCGAGGCGGCTTCGGCCATCGCCCGCATTGGGGCGGAGGTATTGAGGTAGAGCGCGCTGGCCTCTTTCTGCATGTTCGACATGCTGTTGAGGCTGGTCACCGCGACCAGAACCAGGGCGATGCAGGGGATGGCCACTGCGATGATCAGTCGGGTCTTGAGTGTCAGCGTGTCGAGGCGCATGGGTCTAGTTCCATGTCATTGGAGTGGCGCCAGTATACGGTCACTTAAAGATTGCTGCGCCATCATTTCTGACCGCTCGGAAAGTTGTACGGATGCCCGGAAAACAGCACCGCAGAGCAGGCTGTAGAAAATTTTCCAACTACGTTTGAATGAGCCGTCAGAGCGCCGGTCCGCGGCGTTGCGGATGATGTCACTTTAACGGTGTTTTGCGCTTCTGCACGCCACCTGTTTACCCGTACTATTCGCGGCCAAAACCTGCTCCAACTATTGCCACCCCTCACTGTCACTTTCTCACGCCGATCAGAAAAGTCGGCCTGTATCCGTTTAGGAGTTTTGACTCATGGCAGCACTGCAGACCGGCACCGTCCAGGCGATCAAGAACAACCAGGCGCAATTGCTGGATGAGTGGAGCAAGGGCCTGGAGGCCAGTGGCGCGACCCGCAATATCAAGGAGCAGGAGCTGCATCAGCAGACCGCCGAGTTTCTGCAACTGACCCTGGCTGCTCTGGAGGGCGAGGGTGGTTCGAACATCGCCACACCGGACTGGGAGAAGGTACGCCAGTTCCTTGAGCGTCTGTCGGCCAGCCGCGCACTGCTGGGCCATGATTCGCACCAGACCGCCAATTTCATCTTCGTCCTCAAGGGCCCGCTGTTCGCCCTGCTGCAGCGTCATTACCGCGACCGGCCGGAAGAGCAGGCACAGCAACTGCTGGACGTGTCCGAGCTGTTCGACAACCTGGGCATGCACACCATCCGCACCTTTCAGAAATCCCGCGAGGCGGTGATCAAGCGTCAGCAGGAAGAGCTGCTGGAGCTGTCCACCCCGGTGGTCAAGCTGTGGGACGGTATCCTGGCACTGCCGATGATCGGCACCCTGGACTCCCAGCGCACCCAGGTGGTGATGGAGTCGCTGTTGCAACGCATCGTCGACACCGGTTCGGAAATCGCCATCATCGACATTACCGGCGTGCCGACCGTCGACACCCTGGTCGCCCAGCACCTGCTCAAGACCGTGACCGCCATTCGCCTGATGGGCGCCGACTGCATCATCAGCGGCATCCGCCCGCAGATCGCCCAGACCATCGTGCACCTGGGCCTGGACCTGCAGGGTGTGAGCACCAAGGCCAACCTGGCCGATGCCTTGAAGTTGGCGCTGAGCCGCCAGGGCGTCAGCCTCGACAAAATGGTGTAAGCCCATGGAGCGCATTCCGATTTTGCGAATGGGTGAGTTCCTGCTGGTGACCATCCAGGTCGACATGCACGACCAACTGGCCCTGACCCTGCAAGAGGATCTCGCTGAACTGATCAGCAAGACGTCGGCTCGCGGCGTGTTGATCGACATCTCCGCGCTGGACATGGTCGATTCGTTCATCGGCCGGATGATCGGCACCATCTCCGGCCTCTCGCGAATCATGGATGCCGAGACCATGCTGGTCGGCATGCAGCCGGCGGTGGCCATTACCCTGGTGGAACTGGGCATGACCCTGCCGGGCGTCAGCACCGCGCTGGATGTCGAGCGCGGCATGCAGCGCCTGCGTGAGCGGGTGGCGCGGCGATGATCGTACGCAGCAGTGGTACCCAGCCGATCGCCATCGAGCAGGACGTGGTGCTGGCCCGCCAGACCACCCGCAAGCTGGCCACCGAGTGCGGCATGCGGTTGATCGATCTGACCAAGCTGGTCACCGCGGTCAGCGAGCTGGCACGCAACACCATGGTCTATGGCGGCGGTGGCGACATGGACTGGCAGGTGCTCGACGACAGCACCCGCGTCGGCCTGCGCCTGGTCTTTCGCGACGAAGGGCCGGGCATTGCCGACCTCAAGCTGGCGATGACCGACGGCTGGACCTCGGGCAACGGCCTGGGCCTCGGCCTTACCGGCGCCAAGCGCCTGGTCGACGAATTCGAACTGGACACCGAGCCGGGCAAAGGCACCAGGATCACGATTACCCGATGGACATGAACATCAGCGGCAGCGTCACCCAGGTGCTGCCCATCGACGACGACAGCCAGGTCGGCCACGCCCGACGCACCGCGCAGAAGTTGGCCGAGGGGCAGGGCTTCGACGCGTCCGATGCCGGGCGGGTGGCGCTGGTGGCCACGGAGCTGGCCAGCAACCTGCTCAAGCATGCCGGGCGTGGCGAGCTGCATCTGCGCGTATTGCCGCGCAGCAATGGCGCCGGGGTGGAGATCGTCGCCGTGGACCGCGCCGCCGGCTTCGACCTCGATGCCTGCCTGACCGACGGCTATTCCACAGGCGGCACCCAGGGCATCGGCCTCGGCGCGATCAGCCGTCAGGCCGAGGTCTTCGACGCCTACGCCGATGCCCGCGGCGCCGTGCTGCTGGCGCGCTTCTATCCACGTTCGGCCAAGAAGCCCGACCTGCCGTTCGGCGTCAGCCAGCACGCGCTCAACGGCGACCCGGCCTGCGGCGACGGCTGGTACCTGGTGCTCGGCGAAAACGCCGTCAGCGCGCTGGTGGTCGACGGGCTGGGCCATGGTGAAGAAGCGCAGCAGGCGGCAGAGGTCTGTACGCAAACCTTCGCCCAGGGGCCGTTCAATGACCCATTGCTGTTGATCGATGACCTGCACCGCGCCATGCACGGCACCCGCGGCGGCGCCGTGGCCGTCGCCCAGGCCCAGCTCGACAGCGGCCATTTGCGCTTCGTCGGGATCGGCAACATCGCCGCCAACCTTATCAGCGCCGGCAAGTCGCGTGGCCTGGCATCGCATCCTGGCATCGTCGGCGGCCAGTACCGCAAGGCGCAGCCGTTCGACTTCGAGCAGGTGACCGGGCAACTGCTGATTCTGCACAGCGACGGCCTGCAGTCGCGCTGGAATCTGAACGATTACCCGGGCCTGGCCTATCGTCACCCGGCGGTGATCGCCGCCGTGCTGCACCGAGATTTCTGCCGCGGCCGTGACGATGTCACGGTCGTGGTCATCGCGTTGGAGGCCATCCATGGCTGAACCCGAAAACCTCAGCCACACCGAGCAGGCCGCGCTGATCGCCCAGTTGCGCAGCGAAAGCGCCGCACTGCGCGAAGAGCTCGAGGAAACCAACCAGGGCGTGCTAGCCCTGTACGCCGAGCTCGACAACCAGGCCGATGAGCTGCGCCAGGCGTCTGACCTCAAGAGCCGCTTCCTGTCCTACATGAGCCATGAGTTCCGCACCCCGCTGGGCTCGATCCTGAGCATCACCAGCCTGCTCAGCGACGAACTCGATGGCCCGCTGAGCGATGAGCAGCACCGTCAGGTCGCCTTCGTCAGCACGGCGGCACGCGAGCTAAGCGACATGGTCGACGACCTGCTCGACCTGGCCAAGATCGAAGCGGGGCGCATCAGCATTTCGCCGGCCTGGTTCGACATGCTCGACCTGTTCTCGGCGCTGCGCGGTATGTTTCGACCCATAGTCGATGCCCGCGCGGTGGACCTGATCTTCGAAGAACCGGTCGGCCTGCCGCGCCTCTATACCGACGACAAGAAGCTCGCGCAGATCCTGCGCAACTTCATCTCCAATTCGCTGAAGTTCACCACCCGCGGTGAAGTGCGGGTGTCGGCGCGCCTGGAAGGCAATGACCGGATACGGTTCGCGGTCAGCGACACCGGCATCGGCATTGCCCCCGAGTTGCACGACGCCCTGTTCGAGGACTTCTCGCAGATCGACTCGCCGCTGCAGAAGCGCCTGCGCGGCACCGGCCTGGGGCTGTCGCTGTGCAAGCGCTTCGCGGCGCTGCTCGGCGGCGAGGTGGCTGTGCAGAGCGAGCCGGGCGTGGGTTCGGTGTTCTCGGTGACCATCCCGCTGGCCATTGCCGCCGAGGTCGCCGATGAGCAATGACAGCCGTGTCCTGATCGTCGACGACAATGCAGCCACCCGCTATGCCCTGCGTCGGCGCCTGGAGCGTCACGGTTACCAGGTGCTCGAAGCCGGAACCGGCAGCGACGGCCTGGCGCTGATCCGCAGCGAGGCCATCGACGCGCTGATCCTCGACGTCAACCTGCCGGACATGAGCGGCTTCGATATCGTCCGCACTCTACGGGCTGAGCCGCGTACCGCGCTGCTGCCGGTGATCCACGTGTCCGCCGCGTCGATCCAGACCGGCGACATCGTCACCGGCCTCGAAGCGGGAGCCGACGCCTACCTAGTGCACCCGGTCGACCCGGACGTACTGCTGGCCACGCTGCGCACGCTGTTGCGCGTGCGCATCACCGAAGACGCCCTGCGCGCCAGCGAGGCGCGCTTTCGCGAGATATTCGTCAACGTCAGCGCGCCCATCGCCGTGCTGGATGCCGACCTGGCGGTGCACGAGTGCAACCACGCCTTCGCCCAACTGATCGATGGCGAGGAGGGCCTACGCCGGTGCTTCGCCGACGACCAGGCGAGCATGCTCGACGAGCTGCGCGCGCGGCTCGCGGCTGGCGAGCGCTGGAAGGGCTCGCTGACCATGCAGGTACACGGCGAGGCGCGGGAAACCGAGTGGCAGGTGTCGCCCTATCGGGACTCGGCCCTGAGCCTGGTGTTCGTCGAGGACGTCACCGAACATCGCCGCCGTGAGCGCCTGCACAAGGCCCAGCTGGACGATGCCACCAACCAGCTGGCCTACGAAGTGGCCGAGCGCGCGCGTACCGAAGCGCAGCTGTTGCAGATGCAGAAGATGGAAGCCCTGGGCAATCTCACCGGCGGAATCGCCCACGACTTCAACAACATGCTCACCGGCATCATCACCAGCCTGGAGTTGATCCAGAAGCGGGTCGGCGAGCACCGCCTGGATCGCGTGCAGCTGTATACCGATGCGGCACTCAACTCGGCGATGAGTGCGGCGGCGCTGACCCATCGCCTGCTGGCCTTCGCCCGCAAGCAGCCTCTGGATAATCGTGCGGTGGACGTCAACGAGCGTATCCGTTCGCTGGAAGAAATGCTGGTGCGCACCATCGGCGAGCAGATTTCCCTGACTCTGGAGCTCAACGGCAAGCCATCGATCGCTCTGGTCGACCCGAGCCAGTTGGAAAGTGCGGTGCTCAATCTCGTGATCAACGCCCGCGATGCGCTGCCCCAGGGCGGCCACATCTGGGTGGCCACCTACACCGCCCATTTCAGTGGTGATCCCAATCTGGCCGACGGCGCCTATATCGCCCTGTCGGTGCGCGATGACGGTACCGGCATCGAGCACGCGTTGATCGACAAGGTATTCGACCCGTTCTTCACCACCAAACCGGTGGGCCAGGGCACCGGCCTGGGGTTGTCGACCATCTACGGTTTCGCCCGTCAGTCCGGTGGGCACGCGGGCATCCGCAGTGCGCCAGGGCGAGGCACGGAAGTGACCGTTATGCTGCCGGTCAGCAGCGAGCCGCTGCTGGAGCAGGGCAGCGCCGAACAGTCGGATTACCGTGGTGCCGGCGAGCATGTGCTGATCGTCGAGGACGTGCCCTCGGTGCGCGCTTTCGTCGCTGAAGTGCTTGAAGAGGCGGGTTACCGCTGCACTCAGGCCGGTGATGTGGAAACTGCCCTGGTGCACCTGCAGAGCGCTGCGCAGATCGACCTGTTGCTCACTGATGTGGGCCTGCCGCGCATGAACGGCCGCGAACTGGCCGAGCGGGCGCGCGCCCTGCACAAGGGCTTGCCGATCCTGTTCATGACCGGTTATGCCGAAAAGGCCATCAACCGCGAGGTGTTTCTGAGCAGCGGTATGGAACTGCTGGCCAAGCCGTTCAAGATGAACGAGCTGCTGGAGAAGGTGCGGGCCTCGCTTCCCGAGCACTGATCGACGCTCGCTGCCTGGCGAGCGCGGGGCCGTCGTCGATGGCTCCGGGTGTCTACCACGCTGGCCGGCGTCGCCCGGTTCGCCGCGCCACTGCTTTGCTGCAATCCGTCGCCAGGCGGATACAGCGCGCGATTCCCTGTCCCGGAGCACCTTTGTGCTGGCCCTGGAAGCCGCTGGAGCCGTGTGCTCTGGTTATGGATGGTTACAAAACTTACAGTTTCATATCTGCCCGCCGATAGTGTTGGACATGCCGCAGGAAAACCGCCGCCTCCGCACGGCCGGCTTCCACTGCGCTTGCTGCATGCGCCGGAGGGCGCGTGACCAAAGGGCTTTGGCCTTATCGCAATATCCAGGGAGTCTGCATATGTCCTTCTCTAACTTGCTGCTCGACATGAGCGTCAGAAAGAAGCTGTTCGTCGGTTTTGGTCTGATTCTGGCCATTACTCTGGTCATCGTCTGGGTGGGGCAGTCGGCCTTGCAGACCACCTTGCGGCGTTTCGACGTGCTGTTGGGGGTCAGCAGCATCGATGCCAAGCTGACCCAGGCGCGTCAGCAGGAGAAGAACTTCATCCTGCGTGACGACGACAAGTACATGCAGCAGGCACTTGCCATGACCGACGAGATCCAGCAACAGGCCAAAGCCAGCGAAGACCAGATGCAGCGCCCGCAGAACAAGGAGCTGATGCGCAAGATTCAGGGCGATGTGCAGGGCTACCGAGATGAGCTGCTGAGCCTCAAACAGGCCACCGCGAACAGTCATTCGGCGCAGGCGGCCATGGAAAACGCGGCGCGGGCCGCCCTTGAGAAGTTCTCATCCCTGGAAGAGCGTCTGCGCAAGGCGGCCGTCGAGCAAATTCGTCTGACGGGGGATCAGGCCAGTATCGATGTGCTCGATCAAGCCAACCAGGCCAATGCACTGGCCGTGGAGCTGCTCGAGGCACGCCGTCGGGAAAAAGACTTTCTGCTGCGCAAGGACGAGCAATACGCCACGTTGCTGCAGCAGCATTTCGCGTCGCTGCAGCAAAAGGGCCTGATCCTCACTCGCTCGCTAGGCAACCCCGATGACCAGGCGGATGTCGAAGCCGCGCTGGTCCAGTTGCAGCAGTACAACGAACAGTTCGGCAACATGCGCAAGGCAGTTGCCGATTACGCCACCACCGAAAACGACATGACCCAGCGCGCCCGTCAGGTTGCGGACTCCTCGAACCAGGCCCTGGCGCTTCAGTTCGGTTTGCTCAACAGCGACGCCAGCAATGCCAAGACACTGCTATTCAGTGCCGCCGCCATCGCCTTCGTCCTTGGTGTGCTGTGCGCGCTGTTGATCACCCGCCTGATCGTCGGCCCGCTGCAGCGTGTGGTCGGTGTGGCCAAGCAGGTGGCCAATGGCGACTTGTCCGCCGATATCGTGCCGGATCGCCACGACGAACTGGGCCAACTGATGCAGGCCATGCAGGACATGACCCAGAGCCTGCGCGATCTACTGGGGCGCCTGGGCAACGGCGTTGCGCAATTGGCCACGGCGGCCGAGGAGTTGTCTGCGGTGACGGAACAGACCAGCGCCGGGGTGGCTCAGCAACGCATGGAAACCGAGCAGGTGGCCACCGCCATGAACGAGATGACCGCTACCGTGCTGGACGTGGCGCGCAACGCCGAATCGGCCGCCGAATACGCCCGCAACGCCGACGAGCAGACCCAGGAAGGCCAGCAGACCGTGCAGCAGGCGGTGGCGCGTATCGAGAAACTGGCCGTGTCCATCGAGGATTCGGCCCACGCCATCGAGTCGCTCAAACATGACAGCGGCAACATTGGCACCGTGCTCGACGTGATCAAGGGTATCGCCGAACAGACCAACCTGCTGGCCCTCAACGCGGCCATCGAGGCAGCGCGGGCTGGTGAGTCGGGTCGCGGTTTCGCCGTGGTGGCCGATGAGGTTCGCGCCCTGGCGCGGCGTACCCAGGAGTCCACCGAGCAGATCGAGGGCTTGATCAGCAATCTGCAGAGCGGCGCTGAGAAAGCCGTGGCCATGATGGGGCAGAGCTGCGCCCAGGCGGAAACCACCGTGCACGCGGCCAAGCAGGCCAACGGCGCCCTGAGCGCGATCAATGCGGCAGTCTCGGAAATCCAGCAGATGAACCAGCAGATCGCCACTGCCGCCGAGCAGCAGAGTTCGGTGGCCGAGGAGATCAATCGCAGCGTGTCGAGCATCCGCGACGTGGCCGAGCAGTCGTCGGCGGCTACCGAGGAAACTTCGGCTGCCAGCATCGATCTGGCGCGCCTGGGCGCCGACCTGCAAGCCCAGGTCAACCGCTTCAAACTGGCGTGAAACACCACCGCTGAGCGGGCATTGGCGCGCGGGCAACCGCGCGTCACCCCAGCCACGGAGCACTGCGGCCAGCTGTGAATTTAAATGGCGGGCCGGTAGCAAAAAACCACCAGACAGGCTTCAATGGCGCCTCGCTCCGCCTCCTTTCTCTGCCAGCTTGGGATCTATCGTGATATCTGATGACGCCGAAGCGCTTCGGCAGCGGTTGCAGACGCTCGAGGCAGAGAATGCCGATCTCAAGGCCCGTCTGGCTGCTGCTGGCACCGGCCTGGGCACGGCTGGCGTAGAACACTTCGGGCAGATCTTCGAGCAGGCGCCGGCCGCCATGGCCGTGTTGCGCGGCGCCGACTTGCGGTTCGAGTCCATCAACCCGGCTTACCAGCGTCTGCTGGGCCTCGGCGAGGTGATCGGTCAACCGGCGCGGGAGGTGCTGGGTGGGCGTATGGCGCGGCGATTCATCGATCTGCTCGAAGAGGCCTATCGGCGCGGCCGTGCGGTGCGTGCCCGCAATTTCGAGGTGCCGGGCCGGCCTGGGCAGCAGCTGGATTTCAGCTACCAGCCGCAGTTCGATGCCCAGGGGCGGGTCGAAGGCCTGTTCATTCAGGAAATCGACGTCGCCGAGCAGCGCCGCGTCGAGCATGCCTTCGCCCAGGAACGTGAGCGCTACGAATTCCTGTTCAACACCATGGATGAAGGGTTCTGCGTCATCGAATTCTTCGATGGCCCTCACGGCCCGCTCAGCGATTACGTGCATATCGAAGCCAATCCGGCTTACGCCGAGCACGCCGGCATCCGTAACGTGGTCGGGCAGAAACTGCGCGAGATGGTCGGCGAGGAAGCCGACAGCTGGGTCGAACGCTATGCCCATGTGCTGCACACCGGCGAGTCGATTCGCTTCGAGCAGGAACTGGTCGCCACCGGCCGGCACCTGGAAATCAGTGCCTTTCGCGTCGGCCCCGCCAGCCGTAAGCAGGTAGCGGTGCTGTTTCAGGACATCACCCAGCGCAAGCAGGCCGAGGAGTCGCTGCGCCAGCTCAACGAAACCCTGGAAGCGCGGGTACGCGATGCCAACGAGGCGCGTCGCGTGCTGGCCGGCGTGGTGGACAGTGCCGACGCGCTGATCTTCATCATGGGCTTCGACTACCGCTGGATCGCCATCAATGGCTCGGGCATGCGCGAATACGAGCGGGTGTTCGGCGCCCGCCCGCAGATCGGCGAGAACTTTCAGGAGGCCCTCAAGGATCAGCCCGAACACCTCGAAGCCGTGCTCGGCCCCTGGCAACGTGCGCTGGCCGGTGAAGAGTTCGAGGTGGTGGTGCCGTTGGACAACGAGCAGGGAACCCGCCATTTCGAGATGCATTTCAGCCGCTTGAACGATACCGAAGGCCGGCAGATCGGCGCCTACCAGTTCGTCTACGACATCACCGAGCGGCTGCAGGAGCAGGAGCGCCTGCGGGTGGTCGAGGACGCCCTGCGTCAGTCGCAGAAAATGGAAGCGGTAGGCCAGCTGACCGGTGGCATCGCTCACGACT
The DNA here is from genome assembly GCF_001945445.1 of Pseudomonas sp. PA27(2017). Taxonomy (GTDB): domain Bacteria; phylum Pseudomonadota; class Gammaproteobacteria; order Pseudomonadales; family Pseudomonadaceae; genus Aquipseudomonas. The sequence goes on along the minus strand of NZ_MSXW01000046.1, from coordinate 60,825 downwards.
TCAACAACCTGTTGACCAGCATCAGTGGTTCGCTGGAGCTGCTGCAGATGCGCCTCGGCCAGGGGCGCCTGGGCGATCTCGATCGCTATGTCAGTGCGGCGCAGAGCGCGGCGCGGCGTGCCGCATCGCTGACCCATCGACTATTGGCGTTCTCGCGCCGGCAGACCCTGGACCCCAAGCCGACCAACGTCAATCGCCTGGTCACCGGCATGGAAGAGCTGGTGCGCCGCAGCGTCGGCCCGCACATCACCACTGAAGTGGTGTTGGCTGCGGGGCTATGGTCGAGCTTCATCGACGGCCCGCAGCTGGAAAACGCCTTGCTCAATCTGTGCCTCAACGCTCGCGATGCCATGCCTCAGGGCGGTCGGCTGACCATCGAGACCGCCAACAAGTGGATCGACGACTACGCGGCGCGCGGCCGCAACGTGCCGCCGGGCCAGTACGTGTCGCTGTGCGTGACGGACACCGGCACCGGCATGAGCGAGGAAGTGATCGAGCACGCCTTCGAGCCGTTCTTCACCACCAAGCCGATAGGCGAGGGCACCGGCCTGGGGCTGTCGATGGTCTACGGCTTCGTACGCCAGTCCGGGGGCCAGGTGTGCATCTATTCCGAGGTGGGCCAGGGCACCACCATGTGCCTGTACCTGCCGCGCCTCTACGGCAGTGACGAGGTGGACGCCGAGCCCGCCGAGCCGGAAGCCGACGAGCAGAGTGCCGGCCGTGAAACGGTGATGGTCGTCGACGATGAGCCGGCCATTCGCATGCTGGTCATGGAAGTGCTCGAGGGCTTGGGTTACACCACCCTGGAAGCCGGTGACGGTGCGTCAGGTTTGCGAATTCTGCAGTCGGATGCCCGCATCGATCTGCTGGTCACCGACGTCGGCCTGCCCGGCGGCATGAACGGCCGGCAACTGGCCGATCTGGCTCGTCTGGAGCGGCCGGATCTGAAGGTGCTGTTCATCACCGGCTATGCGGAGAACTCGGTGATCGGCAACGGCCATCTGGAGCCGGGTATGCGCCTGTTGACCAAGCCCTTCACCATGCAGGCGATCGCCAACCGCATTCACGAGATGATCGAGGGTGACCGCCAGGTCTGAGCCCGGGGTTGCAATCGATCAGGCCGGTTCGCTGGAGTTGGCGGGGAAGTAGAGTTCCAGCAGCTTGCGTGCGGATTTCTTGATCGCCTTGTCCAGGTCGACGGTCGAGAACCAGCGGCAATCGGCGATTTCGTTCAGCGGCCGCGCGGCCAGGGTTTCTGGTACCGACACGCGAAAGACGTGATGGGGGCGGCTGTCGAACTCGTGCAGGGCGAGAAACTCCAGCGCCTGGCTGTCCAGCCCGGTTTCCTCGCTCAGCTCGCGCAGCGCAGCCTCGGCCGGCCCTTCATGGGCTTCGATCTTGCCGCCGGGCAGTGTCCACTTCGCGTCGGCCTTGCGCACCAACAGGACTTTGCCCTGCTGGTGGCAGATGACGGTGGCGCGGTGTTTGGCGGATTTGAGCATGGTGTTCCCGGACGTCGTTTGCAGTGTTCATACAGGGTGTTGGAGCGGTAAAAAGTTCGGACTGTTTTTTCTGATTCAGCCGCCACTTTCATACCCCGATAATCGCACTGTAGACGCTTGCGCCAGGGATTTCAGTCACCGCGCCGGCCGTGTGTCGAATCGATCACGGCTTTGGCCCGTCAATTTACTGTTTGGTGCACGGGTGCCGACCGCAAAGGGTCGCTTTTCAGCCGTCGACATCAGCGCGAAGCACCTCATTGCCACGACAGCCGTTTGCCGAGGGAGAACCTGCCGGGCCCTGCGATCAGCAGCGTGGTGAAGATAATTGCCAGCAGCCAGGCGAATTGCCCTTCACCCAGGCTCCACTCGGGATGGACGAACACCAGGGACACCAGCATCACCGCCAGTACCGGCAGCGTGGCCAGCCGGGCGAACGGGCCGGTGATGATCAGCAGCGGGCACAGTACCTCGGCGAATATCGCCAGGCTCAGTGTCAGGTGCGGGCCGAGGCCGAACGGATCCTCGATCAGACCCAGCTCGGCCTGGAAGTTGATCACCTTGGGCACGCCATGCACGAGCATCAGCACCAGGCTGCCGGTCACGCGCAGGAACAGCAACGCCCAATCGTTGGTAGGGGCGGGAAGTGCGGTTGCGGTATTCATGGAGCCTCCTGTGGGGGGCTTCACTGTGCGCAAGTGGCAGAGCGCCGTCTTGCATGGCTGTGCTCGATGATCAGCCAGGCCAATAACCCGCTGCGCCGCGACGCATGGCGATAACTGAGTGGCGGGTTATGCAACAAAAGGAAGGATTTGGATTACTGTTTTTTCATCGCCGAAGTTCTACGGCGAGCGCGCCTGCTCATACGACAGAAAAATGCAGTTTATTATAAAGCTGTACATTTATGATGGCTGTACAGGGTGGTTAATTGATTAGCGTTGTGCAATGGCGGGTAGCTGGTTTATTTGGGTTCGGAAAAACATGCGTGCCATTTAACTCGATAATTATGCAATGTTCTCTTTTGTATAAGTTCTCGAGTGGGACGACTCGATAATCATCTCCAACCACAACACTGGTAAATGCCAGGCCCGCTATCAAGCCTGGCGGTTCTCACTCAAGACGATTTTTTTCCGCCACCGCCATGGCTGTTCTGGCCGCCCTTGCGGCCTGCCTCGGCAGCTTTCTCTCGGTCGTTGGCAAAGTTGCCACCGCTTTTCTTTCCGCCCTTGCGGCCAGCTTCCGCCGCTTTGGTTGGATCGTTTGCAAAGTTACCTGGATTGCGGTGAGCCATTTTCGTCTCCTTGTTTTTCGGGAATAACGCAAACCTCAGGAAATACGAATTAGCGGCGAAGGTTTTTGTTCGAAGTTAATAATTGAATAAAGGACGAGTGGCACATTTTGCTATTGAAGTGCTTGCATGGCTACGCGCAATGGCGATGGGCGAGCATGCAAAATGCCGGGTTCTAAGAGCCGTTAATTGCATTGTGCATGACGATTATTTCGAACACCCTTGTTTCCGTTGGGAAAACTTTCTGGCATCACCAATGCATGGTTGTTGTCGATCCGAACCGTGCTATTGCACGCTTGCGCGACCAATCTGCCACTCAGTCTCCAAAGGTGATCTGTGATGATGTCAATTCTCGAACAACGGCAGATCATCGAATCTGCCTTTCTGCCGCTCAACTGCCGCTGCCTTGTCGAGGCCGACGACACCTTGACCGTACAAATCCGCGCTGTCGGTGGCGATCAGATGTTGCTTGGCGTCAAGGGCATTCAGCGCAGCGAACTGTCCAGCTCTCGTTCCATATCGCAACTCGTGCTGCGCCTGCGCCAGCAGGTGACCGTACTGGAGTCCACGCATGTGCCGAGCCGTGAGCGTAGTGCCCTGCAAAGCGGCATTCGCGCCTGAAAAAGGTGCGCTGGCTTAGCCTGAGCCGGTCGTTTGCAGCAGCTGCGCCAGCCGATCAGCCAGATCCCGGCGACGGAAGGGCTTGGCCAGCACGTCGAAACTGCTGATCTGGGTCGGCGTCAGGTTGGCGTAGCCAGTGATGATCAGCACCGGCAGCTCCGGAATGCGTTGGCGCAGTTCCTGGGCGAGTTGGGCGCCGGTCTTGTTTTCCATGATGTGATCGGTGACCAGCGCATCCGGGCGCAAGCCCTCTTCGATCAGCTTGAGGGCCGCCGCAGCCGACTCCACTTCGGTCACTTCATAACCCAGGTCATTCAGTTGCAGGCTGGTGGTATCGCGCACCAGCGTTTCGTCATCGACCAGCAGGATATGGGTGGGCCGTGACGCACGCGGCACCTCCTCATCGCGTTCGGGCTTCTCGCAGACGACCGGCGCATCGGTGGTCGGCAGCCACAAGTTGACCCGAGTGCCGTGCTCGGGCGCCGAGTCGATGGCGAAACCACCACCCGATTGCACCAGCAACCCTTGCACCATGGATAGGCCCAGCCCGGTGCCCTTGCCGACGCCCTTGGTCGAGTAGAAGGGCTCGGCGCAGCGCCGCAGGGTTTCTTCATCCATGCCGCAGCCCGAATCGCTGAGCACCAGACGGGCGTATTGGCCGCCGCTCAATCCCGCGGCGTTCTCACCAGGCATTTCATCGAGTTCGGCAGCGATGCTCAGTCGGCCACTTTCGCCCATGGCATCACGGGCGTTGACGGCCAGGTTGAGCACCGCAAGCTCCAGCTGATGAGGGTCGATGAACACGGTGGGCATGCGCTCGGGAATATCGATGCGCAATTCGATCATCGGCCCGAGGGAGCGCTGGATCAGGTCACGCATGTTGCGAATCAGCGTACACAGGGCCACGGGCTGTGGCTTGAGGGTTTGCCGGCGGGCGAAGGTCAGCAGCCTGCCCACCAGAATCCGCGCGCGGTCGGCAGCCTGCAGCGCGCCGTCGGCCAGCTTGGTGCAGCGTTCGTCCGGCAGGCGTCGGCGAATCAGTTCCAGCGAGGCCATGATCGGCGTCAGCAGGTTGTTGAAATCGTGGGCGATGCCGCCGGTGAGTTGGCCGACCATCTCCATCTTGTGCGCTTCGTGCAGTTGCGCCACGGCCGCCTCGCGCTGCGCCACCATGGTGGCGACGCGATCTTCGAGGGACTCGTTCAGCTCGCGCAGTTGCGCTTCGGCGCGTACCCGTTCGCTGATATCGACGCACACACAGATGGTGCCGGCGACGCGCTGTTGTTCATCGAGCAGCGGCGAGACATGATTCTGCACCCACACCACGCTGCCATCGGCGCGGCTGTAGCAGCGGGTGTTCTCGAATGAGCGGCCGTGGCGCAGGCTGTATTCGCAGGCCGAGGTGACTGACGCGCATTCGCCCGATTCAGCCAGCTCGTGCAGGCTCTGACCAAGCAGTTGCGCGCGGCTGCGCCCGACGATCTCGCAATAGTGGTCGTTGACACGCACCAGGGTCATGCTGGCGTCGCACACGGCGATACCGGCACCGGCCTGGTCGAACATCGCCGACAACTGCGTGGAACTCAGGCGCAGCGCGACTTCGCCGCGCGCATGGGTGATCCACGCCCAGGCAAGCTTGGCGGTCTCTTCAGCGAGATGGGCCTCATAGTCGGAAAAGATGTGGCTGTCGTCATGCTCGATCACCAGCACCGCATCGAGCGCGCCATGGCGCACCACCGGCACGTGCAGTGCGGCGGGTGAGCTGGCGGTTCGCTCCAGTACGAGCGGGTGTCCGGCGAGCAGCACCTGATTCTGCACGTGGTCATAGCGCGGCAGGAGCTGCTCGGGTGTGGCACGTGGTGTTTCGGTTCCCGGGTTTTCGGCGAAGAACACTTGCGAGGCGTTCAGCTCTTCGGTCAGCTTGCGCAATACCAGCGCTTCGACCTGAGCCGGTTCGCTGATCGATGGCAGTGCCTGGCCCAATTCCAGCAGGAACGCCTGGCGGCGCTCGAATTGCACGCGCTGGGTGGTTTCATTGACCACGCACAGCACGCCTTCGACCGAGCCGTCTGCCTCATGCACGGGTGAATAGGAAACATCGAAATACACCGCTTCGCCACGGCCATGGCGTTCGATGTAGAAGGGTCGGTCCTTGGCCGAAAAAGTTTCGCCGGTTTCACGCACGCCGCGCAGCAACGGCTCGAGGTCGTCCCACAGCTCGGTCCAGTTCTCCACCGCCGGCCGGCCCAGGGCACGGGGGTGCTTGTTGCCAATGCTCGGGGCATAGGCGTCGTTGTACAGGGCGATGTATTGCGGGCCCCAGAACAGGACGATCTGCGCCTTCACCGGCAGCACGGTGCTCATCAGGGTTTTCAGGGCCGTCGACCAATCTGCGAGGGCGCCCAGCGGCGAGGTGCTTTCGTCGAACCGACGCAGCAGGTCGCCGATCTTTCCACCGCTGGCGGTGAACGCCAGGGGGTCGGCAACGGTTTGCTTGGGGGCTGGCTTGGTCAACTGATCCATATCATAAGGCGAGCGCAGTAATCGAGGCACTAGCTAAGAGCGGCCAAAACGCTGCGGCGTTCCGCCATATTTGGGCGTTTTCGACGACCTGTGCACACGCCGCTTCGCCTGTCGCGCCGCTTTCAACGTTCAGCGGTAGCTCTGCCAGGCTGGATGGGCGCCGTACGCAGATAGCTGCGGCGGATGCGTTCGACCTCGCCGCTACGCACCAGCGCCTGCAGCGCTGCATCGAGGCGCGGCAACTGCTCGGCGTGCTGGCGCTGCAGCTTGATCACCAGCGGCGCGTCGCTGAGTTGGGCGCCACGGACGAAGCCTTTGCTGCTGAGCCCGCGTGCAGCGAGTTGATCATCGAACACGTCGTCGATCTGGGCGATGGCATCGACCCGGCGGCGCAGCAGCAGGTCGAGCAGGGCGCGGTCGCGCGAGGTTTCCAGCTTGCTCAGCTGGCCACTTCTCAGGGCAGCGTCCAGTTTGCGATAGGTGTAGCCACGAACCATGCCGATACGCAGCCCGCGCAATTGCTCGATGGGCAGGTGACGGGCCGGATGATCGTCGAGAAAATACAGGTACTCGCGCACCTGCAGATAAGGCTGCGAATAGACGAAGCGCTGGGCGGCATCCGGGGCGTTCCAGACCGGCGAGTCGGCGTAGTTGAGATCCAGCCGGCCTTGCTCGAGCAGGGCGTTGAGGCGCTTGACCGGAAGGAAGACGATCGCCATCTGGTTGTCGCTTTGCGCCATGACCCGGCGCATCACATCCACGGCGATGCCCGTGGCGCGGCCATTTTCATCCTGGTAGCTGTAGGGCGGCCACTGCGCGGTGCCGCCCGACAGGCTCTGCGCCTGGCCGATACTGCACCACAGAGCGGCCATCACTACGCAGCCGTAAAGCAAGCGGCGACGTCCCATGTGAACCTCGTGAACATCCATGTCGAGTGGCCAGTTTACGCGTTCACCGCACTCCATACCTTGACTGATGTCTGATATCCGCAAGCCGGCCAATGTGTCGGCTTCTCATCGGCCGAACGGTTGCAAAGATTTGCGCAACTCTCTACTGGCTGTGATGTCATTTAGTTATCATCTGCGGGAAGGTCTGCGAAAGGGATTCCGGCACCCGCTTCCGTACGCAAGAACCGAGAGAACGACCATGCAGGCTCCTTACCCACCCTTGCCGTTGAACGAACTCAACCGCCAGCGCCTCATCGACGCACACCCGTGCCTCACCGAAGGCAATAGCGATTCGTTCCTCGACGAGGTGGTGAAGATCGCTGCGTTGTACTTCAACACCCCCATCTGCCTGATCACCATTCTCGACCGCAAGCGCCAGTGGTTCCGTGCGCGGGTAGGCACCGACCTGCAGGAAACCCCGCGTGCCGACTCCTTCTGCGCCTACAGCGTGGCCATCGGTGAAAGCGTCGAGGTCTGCGATGCTCAGCAGGACGATCGCTTTCGCTGCAACCCGCTGGTTACCGGTGAGCCGGGCATTCGTTACTACGCCGGCGTGCCGCTGGTGCTCGAGGGCGGGCTGGTGCTCGGCAACCTGTGCGTGATCGATACCCAGCCGCGCCCGCCGATGTCCGCCGCCGATATGGCGATGCTGCAGCAGATCGCTCGCCTGGCTGTCACACGACTGGACGAGATGCGCACCGCGGCCTTCATCGACGGCACTACCGGGCTGTACAACCACGCCAAGCTGGACGAAGACATCAGTGAGTCGATCGACAAGGGCGACAACCCATTGGCGGTGGCGATCGAACTGGTGTCGCCGGCGCAACTCAATGACATGCTCAAGTCGTTGGGCTTCCAGTTCCTGACCGATTTCACCCTGTCGGTGAGAAACACCCTGCGTAGCCTGCTGCCAGCCAGCTGGGAGCTATACAAGATCAGTGCGCTGCGCTTCGCCTGCGCCGTGCCCGGTGACCAGCTGGAGCAGGCCAAAGCGGTATTCGCCACCCTGATCGAAGCGTTCGGCAAGCCCATTCATTGCCAGGAGTTGCCGGTGTTGCCGCAGATCGGCATCGGCGTGCTGCGCCTGGAGGCCGGTGCGGTGCCCGGGGACTGGATGCGCCTGATCGTCTGCGCCGCCGATGAGGCGCGCATCTCGGGCCTGGGGTGGGCCTACTACGACGAACAGATGGACGCCGCGCAGCAACGCAGTAACCGTCTGCTCAACGACCTGGCCGACGCGGTGCGCGCCGACGACCAACTGCGCCTGGTGTATCAGCCGCGCGTCGACCTGCACACCGGCGTCTGCTTGTCCGTCGAGGCGCTGCTACGCTGGACGCATCCGACCCTGGGCGAGATCAGCCCCGCCGAATTCATTCCCCTGGCCGAGAAAACGCCGCTGATCCACGCGGTGAGCTTCTGGGTGGTCAACAGTGCGATCAGCCAGATCGACGCCTGGCGCCGCGAGGGTGTGGATCTCAAGGTGGCGATCAACGTCTCTGCCGAAGACCTGAACAACGACCACCTGACCGACGAGATCGTCCGCCTGCTGGCGCGCAACGAGCTGAACGGCTCGTGCCTGGAAGTGGAGTTCACCGAAAGCGCGCTGGTCGGCGATTTTTCCGTGGTGATCACCCAGATCGAGCGGCTCAAGGCCATGGGCGTGGAAATCGCCATCGACGACTTCGGCAGCGGCTACAGCAACTGGTCGTACCTGCGTGACATCCCCGCCGATACGGTCAAGCTCGACCGCTCGTTCATGGACGACCTGCAGCCTGGCAAGAAGGACTGGAACATCGTGCGTGCGTTGATCAGCCTGGCCAAGGAACTGGGCCAGCGGGTGGTCGCCGAAGGCATCGAAACCGAACACACCCTCAGGGTGATTCGCGACTGGGGCTGTCAGGAAGCCCAGGGCTTCTATATTTCGCGGCCGCTGGAGGCGGTTGACCTGCTGGCCTGGCTGAGCCGCTGCTCGTTCGCCATCAGCAGCTCGGAACGGGCATGAAGCGCCTCGGTTGAATTCAGCGCTGCCTGAACTATTTGGTTACTGCTAGCATCAGGCTCGTCAGCCCCCACGAGCCGCCGCCATGGCCCTGCATCTCTGGTTCACCTTCTTCCTGGCCTACCTGGCTACCACCCTCACTCCGGGGCCGAACGTGCTGTTGGTGGTGCGCAACGCGTTGCGCCACGGGCCGGCCGCCATGGGCGCTACCTTGCTGGGTAACCTGAGTGCTCAACTTCTGGTCGTTACCGGGGTTGCACTGGGCGTCGGCGCGCTGCTGGTTGCCATGCCCACGGCGTTCCTGGCCCTGAAAATCATCGGCGCCGGCTACCTGATCTATTTGGGGATTCGCCAGTTGCTCGGCCGCCAGCCAGGCGCCAGCACGGGCGTGGTGGCGCCTGCGGCCAGCCCGGTCGCGAGCTGGCGGATCGCCGGCGAGGCGTTTCTCGTGTCGATCAGCAATCCCAAGTCGATGATCTTCCTGTGCGCCTTCCTGCCGCAGTTCCTGCAGGCGGATCGTTCGGTGACGGGGCAGTTCATCATCATGTACCTGACCATCGCCGCCGTGGTCATCAGCGTGCACGCGCTGTATTGCTACACCGCCTTTCGCTTCAGCAAGCGCCTTGGTGGAGCCTCCTGGATTTCGCTGATCAAGCGGTTGACTGGCGCGCTGTTCATCGGCCTGGGCGTGCGGCTGCTGGCAGTGCGGGCCGCCTAGGCTGGCGCCGGATGGCAGAACGCCGACCTGGGTTGGGTCGGCGTTCGTTCGAGCAGCGCTGCTTCGCCTCTAGTTCTTCAGCGCCTTGCTGGCCGATTCGCTATAGGTTTCTGCGCAGGTGATATGGTCGCTGCCGTCCCAGCACTCGACGTTTTTCAGGTCCGGCATGTCGTCGCGGTGGAACACCGGCTCCACGCCCTTGCGCCGTTGGGCGTTGTAGTGGCTGAGCAGGCGCGCGGCGATTGCCGCCAGCGGCAGGATGGCGACCAGGTTGGTCAATGCCAGCAGCGGCATGAATACGTCGGCCATGGCCCAGACCACCGACACCTTGACCACCGAGCCGATCAGCACGAAGGCCATCACCAGCACGCGGAACAGGTTCAGGTACAGCTTGCTGCCGAAGATGTACTGGATATTCGACTCGCCGTAGTAGTAATTGCCGATCACCGAGGTGAAGGCGAACAGCAGGATGGCGAAGGTCAGGTAATGGATCGCCCAGCCGCCGAGCTGCTCGGCCAGCGCCCACTGGGTCAGGCTGGCGCCCAGGGCGGCGTCGCCGTAAGCATGGCCCGGGTCGGCGAGGAGGATGATCAGCGCCGTCATGGTGCAGATGATCAGGGTATCGAAATACACGCCCAGGGTCTGAACCAGGCCCTGCTTGACCGGGTGCGACACCGACGCGGTGGCGCTGGCGTTGGGCACCGAGCCCATTCCGGCTTCGTTGGAGAACAGGCCGCGGCGCACGCCCATCATGATCGCCGCACCGATGCCGCCGCCAGCGATCTCGCGCAGGCCGAAGGCGTGGGCGAAGATGTCGGCGAACACCGCCGGCACGTCGCCGATATTGAGGATGATCACCACCAGGCCGATGCCCAGATACATGACCGCCATCACCGGGACCACGGTGACTGACACCTTGGAGATGGTCTGTACGCCGCCGAAGATGATCAGGCCGGTCAGCACGGTCAGCGCGATGCCCACGCCCCAGGCCAGCTCGCGGCTGCCGCCTTCACCGCCGAAGGAGGTCTGCATGGCGTCGACGATGGAGTTGGCTTGCACCGAGTTGAACACCAGCCCGTAGGTGATGCTGATCATCACCGCGAACACCACCGCCAGCCAGCGCCAGCCCAGGGCGCGCTGGATGTAATAGGCGGGGCCGCCATGGTAGCGGTACTGCTTGTCCGATTTGTACAGCTGGCCCAGGGTCGACTCCACGAACGAGGTGGCGCCACCGACCAGCGCCACCATCCACATCCAGAACACCGCACCCGGCCCGCCCAGGGCAATGGCCGTGGCGACGCCTGCGATATTGCCGGTACCGACCCGCGACGCCGCGGAAATGGTGAAGGCCTTGAAGGAGGAAATCGCCTCCTTGTCACCATGGTTGCGCTCGAGGATCACCCGGAACATTTCCGGAATCATCCGTAACTGCACACCGCGGCATACGTAGGTCAGGTAGATGCCGCTGAGCAGCAGCATGGGGATGGCAAGGTAGGTCCAGAGCAGGCCGGAGAAGGCATCGAGCAACGCAGACACGGGCGTCTTCCTTTGGTCGTCTTATTCGAAGGGGCGCGAGGATAGGGCAATACGCCCAAATTCCCAAACCCGATTACGCTGCCAGCCGGCCACGCCAGCCCGGTTCCCTTTCCCTGCAGCGGTACTGGTTAGGGCGGGAAGGGCCGGGTTGGTTCAGGTTAACGAAGCGGCGCGAGGGGGCTTGCTGGGAATGTTTGGGCTGGGCGCCGCCTCGGTGCGGGAAGCCCGTTGCGGGCCTCCAGATCGTGCCGACCTGCTGCTCAGGGAATCAGCCTGGCCGCGCGCAACTGCTCGAATACCGCGAAGAAGGCATCGTCGGTGGCCTGGTAATCGACAAAGCCCAACTTGCGGCTTTTCGACATGTCGGTGACCACTTCGATGGGGCGACCCAGATCGGCGTCGGTGTGCCAGGGTGAGATCAGGCGGGTTATGTCGGCTTCGGCCAGGTCGTGTTTGGCGACCAGTTCCAGCCAGGCTGCGGCGTCACCGGCCATCTGTTCTTCCAGCGGAGCGGGCTCGCCGTCGAAAGGGGCGGCTTCGATGCCGAACCATTCGGCGATGCGCTGCCACATCCATTTCCAGCGGAACACGTCACCGTTGACGATGTTGAATGCCTGGTTGGCTGCTGCCGGGGTGGTCGCGGCCCAGTGCAGTTGCTTGGCCAGTTGGCGGGCGTCGGTCATGTCGGTGAGGCTGTTCCACTGTACGGCCGAGCCGGGGAAGCGGAACGGGCGGCCGGTTTCCCGGCAGATCGAGGCGTAGACGGCGAGGGTGGTCGCCATGTTCATGGCATTGCCAACCGCCACGCCGGTAACGGTGTGCGGGCGATGTACGCTCCAGGTGAAGCCATCGCGTTTGGCAGCAGCGAATACTTCGTCTTCCTGGGCGTAATAGAAATTCTCCACATCCAGGCGGCCCTGTTCCTCACGGAACGGCGTTTGTGGCAGCACGCCCTTGCCATAGGCCTCGAACGGGCCGAGGTAGTGCTTGAGGCCGGTGACCAGGCCGACGTGCTTGACGCTACCGGCTGGGCGCAGGGCATCGAGCAGGTTGCGGACCATCGCCGAATTGACGCGGATATTCTCTGCCTCCGTGGCCTGGCGCGCCCAGGTGGTCAGGAATACATGAGTCGGCTCGATGCCTTCGAGCGCGCTTGCCAGCGATGCCGGGTCGAGCAGGTCGGCGGCCAGCGGGGTGACGTTTTCGGCGGTGTTCGGGTTGCGAGCCAGGCCGGTGACCTGCCAGCCCTGTTCGGCCAACAGGCGCGATGTGGCGCTGCCGACGATACCGCTGGCGCCGACGACCAGTGCGTGATGTGCCATGAATCTATTCCTCCACAAGAACGAGTATTGGCACCATAGCGACGCTGCAGACTCAAACCAAGACGGCACCAAAAGGTAACCACCCCGATGCAACCCGGCACTCCCGATGAACAATGGCGCGAAGACTGCGCGCCGCGACGCGTACTCGAACTGTTCGCCACCAAGTGGACGAGCATGATCCTGCACACCCTGCATGCCCGCCACGGCGGCATCGCCCGCACCGGCGTGCTGCACCGCAGCCTGCCCGGTATCTCCAAGAAAATGCTGGTGCAAACCCTGCGCGAACTGGAAACCAGCGGCCTGATCGACCGCCAGGTACATGACAGCGTACCGCCCACGGTCGACTACTCGCTGACCGAGCTTGGCCAGCGGTTGGTCGAGCCTATCGAGATGATCTACGGCTGGGCCCGCGACAATGCACCGGCGCTCGATGCATTGCAGCCGCGGCGGACGTCGCGTAGGCGTTAAGACTGCCTAGCAGACAGCGCTCGCTGCCTGATGAAAGAGGCTCGCAATAGCGATTAACGGGTATTAATTGGTAAGGCTGCGCTGGCATGATCCGCGTGCTGGATACATTCGCGGGACTGCCGCTTCGATAGCTCTGCGAACCCATCATCTGCCGCCAGCGGCGCCCAACTCAGGAGTGCAATGCTTGAAGGCGCTAATCGTTATTGACGTACAAGAGGGGCTCTTTGGCCCTGAGCCCAAGCCCGCCTTTTCCAGCGACATCATCGCGCGGATCAATAAGCTGACCCAGCGCGCCCGGCTGCACGACGTTCCGGTGATTTTGGTTCAGCACGAGGCCACGACCGGGGAGTACTTCACCTACGGGAGTGCGGCGTGGCAGCTCGCTTCTGGTCTCGTGACGGATGAGCGCGACAGTTTTGTGCGTAAAACCACGCCAGATTCATTTCTGCGAACGGATCTGGATGCGCTGCTGAAACAGGCCGGTGTTTCGCAGATCGTAGTCTGCGGCTATGCCACCGAGTTCTGCGTCGATACCACGGTACGTAGCGCAGCTGGCCTGGGCTACGACGTGGTTCTGGTGAGTGACGCCCACACGACCCACGACAAGCCACACGCGCGTGCAGCCGAGATCATCACCCACCACACCGCCACGTTGGCTAACATCAGAAGCTTTGGTGTGCAGATCTCGGCGCAGGAAAGCGCTGCAGTGGTTTTCTAACTGTCGTCTAGCGCATCAAACCGGCTGCATACCCGCGCGCTTGAGCAACTGCTTGCAGCGTTCGGACAGGTGTACCACGCGCAGGTGCTTGCCCGCCTTGGTGTAGCGCTCGCGCAGGGTCATCAGGGCAGCGATGGCCGAGTAGTCGACGAAGCTCAGGAGGCGGCAGTCCACGGTGACTTGCTCGGGGTCGTTGGCGGTGTCGAACTGGTTGAGAAACTGCGTGGTGGAGGCGAAGAACAGCGTGCCGCGGGGCACGTAGAGCTTGCTGCCGTCGGCTTCCAGGCGGCTTTCGGCGTGCAGCTCACGGGCGTGCTGCCAGGCGAAATTCAGCGCGGCGATGACGATGCCGCAGGACACCGCCACCGCGAGGTCGGTGAGCACGGTGATGATGGTCACCGCGATGATCACCAGTACGTCGTTGAGCGGCACCTTGCCGAGCACCCGCAGCGAGGCCCAGGCAAAGGTCTGCTGGGCGACCACGAACATCACGCCGACCAGAGCGGCGAGCGGGATCAGCTCGATCAGCGGCGACAGGAACAGGATATAGAGCAGGATCATCACCCCGGCGACGATGCCGGACAGCCGACCGCGGCCGCCGGAGCTGAGGTTGATCATGGTCTGGCCGATCATCGCGCAACCGCCCATGCCGCCGCACATGCCCGAGGCGATGTTGGCCGCGCCCAAGGCTACGCATTCGCGGTCCGGGTGGCCGCGGCTCTCGGTGATCTCGTCGGTGAGGTTGAGGGTCAGCAGGGTTTCCAGCAGGCCGACCATGGCCATCAGCACCGCGTAGGGCAGGATGATCTTCAGGGTTTCCAGGTTCCAGGGAATCTGCGGCAGTGCCGGCACCGGCAGGTTGCCGGCGATCTTCGCCATGTCGCCCAGGGTGTGGGTGGGCAGGTGCAAGAAGTAGGTGAGCAGGCCGACGGTAAGGATCGCGGCGAGGGCCGGCGGGATCACCTTGGTCAGGCGCGGCAGGATGTAGACGATGGCCATGGTCAGTGCCACCAGGCCGAGCATCAGGTACAGCTCGTTGCCTTCGATCCAGCGGCCATCGCGCTGGAAGTGCTCCAACTGCGCCGTGGCGATGACGATGGCCAGGCCATTGACGAAACCGAGCATCACCGGATACGGCACCATACGCACCAGCTTGCCGAGCCTCAGCAAGCCGAAGGCCATCATGATCAGGCCGCCGAGCAGCACGGTAGCCAGCAGGTACTCGACGCCGTGCTGCACCACCAGCGCGACGATCACCACCGCCATGGAGCCTGCCGCGCCGGAGATCATGCCGGGGCGACCGCCGAACAAAGCGGTGATCAGGCAGATGAAGAACGCGCCGTACAGGCCCATCAGCGGGTTGACCTGGGCCACCAGGGCGAAGGCGATGCACTCGGGCACCAGCGCGAACGAGGACGTGAGACCGGCCAGGACATCGGCGCGCAGACGAGCGATTTTCATGGGTTACCTGATCGAGCAAGACGGACGCCCGGCAGGAGGCGGGGCGCGATACGGCCTGTGCGGCCTTGGCGATGGAAGGCTTGCGATGGTAAGGAATCGCCGTCGCGAAGGCCAGTGCCGTGGATATGACCGGCGTTGGCCTACAGGGTTTCGCTGCGCTCTGCCCGGGCTACTGGCCGAGGCGATGTACCGCTGGCCAGTAGCCTGCTCAGCGCGTCGTCAGAGCCCTGCGACAAAACAACTGCCCGGCAAAATGTGGCCTGGCTGGCTTTTGGAGCGACCAATAGGTCTAATTAGCCTTTTTCTCAGGCGCAAAATCGGCAGTAAACTGTCGCCTGCCCAAAAAACGATGACGAGGTAAACGCGTTGATTATTCACCCTAAAGTTCGTGGCTTCATCTGTACCACCACCCACCCGCTGGGTTGCGAGCGCAACGTGGCCGAGCAGATCGAGGCGACACGCAAACTGGGCGTGCGTAATGACGGTCCGAAAAAGGTGCTGGTGATCGGTGCTTCCAGTGGCTACGGCCTGGCGGCGCGCATCACTGCCGCCTTCGGCTTTGGCGCCGATACCCTGGGCGTGTTCTTCGAGAAGCCGGGCACCGAAACCAAGGCCGGCACCGCTGGCTGGTACAACTCGGCAGCGTTCGACAAGTTCGCCAAGGCCGAGGGCCTTTACAGCAAGTCGATCAACGGCGACGCGTTTTCCGATGAAGCCCGAGCCAAGGTCATCGAACTGATCAAGAACGAGATGGGCGGCAAGGTCGACCTGATCGTCTACTCCCTGGCCTCGCCGGTGCGCAAGCTGCCGCAGACCGGTGAAGTGATCCGTTCGGCGCTCAAGCCCATCGGCCAGCCCTACAAGTCGACTGCCATCGATACCAACAAGGACGTGATCATCGAAGCGTCCATCGAACCTGCCAGCGAGCAGGAAATTGCCGACACCGTGACCGTCATGGGCGGCCAGGACTGGCAGCTGTGGATCGATGCCCTGGCTGGCGCCGACGTGCTGGCCGAAGGCGCACGTACCGTGGCGTTCAGCTACATCGGCACGGAAATCACCTGGCCGATCTACTGGCACGGCGCGCTGGGTAAGGCCAAGCAGGACTTGGACGAAACTGCCCTGCGCCTGGACAAGAAACTGGCCGGTGAAGTCAAAGGCGGTGCCAACGTGGCAGTGCTCAAGTCGGTGGTAACCCAGGCAAGTTCGGCCATTCCGGTGATGCCGCTGTACCTGTCGATGGTCTTCAAGATCATGCAGGAGAAGGGGGTTCACGAAGGCACCCAGGACCAGCTCGACCGCATGTTCCGTGACCGCTTGTACCGCGCCGACGGCGCTCCTGCCGAAGTCGACGAAAAATCCCGCCTGCGCCTGGACGACTGGGAACTGCGCGACGACGTACAGGACGCCTGCAAGGCCATGTGGCCACAGGTGACCACCGAGAATCTGTTCGAAATGACTGACTATGCCGGTTACAAGAAGCAATTCCTCAACCTGTTCGGCTTCGAACGCAGCGACGTGGACTACGACGCTGACGTGGCTACCGACGTCCAGTTCGACGTGGTGCAGCTGTAATTCGCGCCCAGTAACGGCATGCAAAAAGGGACGCTTCGGCGTCCCTTCTTGTTTTCAGCCTGATGAACCTCAGCTTACCGGCTCGCTTGTGTTGACGTACTCGGGCACCTCGGCCAGTGGCAGGCGGCGTGCCTGCTCGACGCTGACGCCAGGGCGCTTGGGAAGTGCATCGAGGCGCTGCGGCTGGCCGCTTTCCAAGGCGCGCTCGATGGCCTCCAGTACCCGCACGTCGCGCCAGCCCTCGTCGCCATCGGGCTCCGGCTCGCGGTTCTGCAGGATGCAGTCGGAGAAGTACTGGGTTTCCCCGGCGAACTGGTCGACCACCGGATGCGCGTGCTCGGTTGTATCGTCGCCGATGGTGGCGCGGTAGCTGATCGCCGTGCCCTCGCCGAAGCCAAAGCAGGGTGACGCCTCGAACTCACCCTTGCTGCCGATCACTTGCAGGCGCTCGGTGCTCGGCAGGCTGTAGCTCACGGTGAACACCGCCATGCGCTCTTCGGCGAAGCGCATGGTCACGGTCACGGTATCGGGGGTGTTGATCTCTCGGCCCGGGGTCTGCACGGCCACCGCGCGCACTTCCAGCGGCTCGTCATCGAACAGGTTGCGCACCGCGTTGATCGGGTAGGGGCCCATGTCGGTCACCGGGCCGGCCCAGTAGCCGCTCTGCATGCGATGGTTGGCCGGGTCGACGGTCTGTGTGAAAGTGGCGGTAAACAAGCGCGGATCGCCGATATCGCCGGCGCGGATGCGGTGGATCATCTCCACGGTGCCCGGCTCGAAATGCAGGCGATAGGCGATCATCAACTTGGCGCCCGAGCGTTCCGCCGCCGCAGTGATGGCCTTGCAGTCTTCCACGCTGGTGGCCATGGGCTTTTCCAGCAGCACGTGGATGCCGGCGTCCAGGGCCGGCTCGGCGAATTCACGGTGGCGAAAGTTGGGCGTGGCCAGGTAGATGGCGTCGATCTCGCCCGAGGCGAGTAGGGCGGGGAATTCCTCGTAGCGGTAGCTCTTGATGTTATAGAGCTCAGCCAGCTTGTCGGCCTTGATCGGGTCGCCGGTGACCAGTGCGGTGATCACCGAATTGTCGGTCTGGCCTACGCCGGGCATGAATGCACCCTGGGAGATCCAGCCGCCGCCGACGACCGCGTAACGAATTTTGCCTTGAGCATCGGGCATTTCATCAACTCCTCTGCAACGCCGAACCGCATTGTCCGGCCTGTATTCAATCGGCAGGCGAGGTGGCGTGAAGTTCATGCTAAGCGCCTGTCGGTCTGCCTGGCCGCGACGTTTGCCTAGCCCATGAAATCATCGGGATAATCCGTGGTCTGTATGCCGGCGCGCCGTCCGGCGTTGCTGTTCCGCGGTTAATGGAGTGTTGTGATGAAAGCCCTGATTTCCACCCTGTTGCTCGCTGCCGCCCTGCCGGCATTGGCCGACTCGGCTGCCAACCCACGGTGCGAAGCGAAGGCGGCGAACATCGAGAAGCAGCTCCAGGCGGCCTGGGCCGAGGGCCATACCGAAAAAGCCAAGGGGCTCAGTGCGGCCCTGGAAGGCGTGCGCGACAATTGCTCGGACCAGAAGCTGGCGCGCGAATTCGAAGCCAAGGTCAACGAGGCCCGCGAGGAGATCCGCGAGCGTGAGGCCGACTTGCGTGAAGCCGAGCTGGCGGGCGACCCGCAAAAGATCGCCAAGCGCCAGGCCAAGCTCGATGAGGCGATGGAGGAGCTGAAGGCCGCCGAGTCCGAGTTCAATCGCTGAGGCGATTGCTTGAATGAAAAGCCCTTCAAAATAGAAGGGCTTTTTTGCTTGCGCGCGGTTGTTATCAGAGGCGTTCGAAGCGATAGGGTGTCGGATCGACCAGGGGTGTAGTGCCGCACAACAGGTCGGCAGCCAGTTGCCCGGCGGCCGGGGATGTGCCGAAGCCATGACCGGAGAAACCGGTGGCCAGGGTCAGACCGGGCAGCTTGGCGACCGGGCCTATCACCGGGTTGGAGTCCGGGGTGATATCGATGACACCGGCCCAGCTCTGCTCGATCTGCGCGTTCGCGAACATCGGCCAGGCCGCGATCAGGTTACGCATCGCCTCGTCATTGAGTGACGGGTTGGCGGCCGGATCGAGGGTACGCACCTTTTCGAACGGGGTGACCGAGCTGCCGCTCCAGCTGCGCGCCAGGGCCAGATCCTTGAAGAACTCCTTGCCAAAGGACACCCGCAGGAAATCACGCTGGGCCTTGAGCTGCGGCAGATAGCGCATACCGATCAACAGGTGGTCGAGGGTCAGGTGCGCATCCAGGGCGCCACGCTGGGTGACGATGAAGCCGCCATCCTTGTGGCGACGGAACGAGAAGTCCGGCGCGCCCAGGGCGATCTCGGTCGGCCCGTCCATCGGCTTGGTGCGCATCACCGAGCAGGTGAGCGGCAGGGTCGGCAGGTTGATGCCATGGTTGCCGAGAAAACGCCGCGACCACATGCCACCGGCCAGCAGCACCTGCTCGCAGCGAATTTCGCCGCGTTCGGTCAGCACGCCAGTGATGCGCCCACCGCTGGTGACCAAGGTGCGTACTGCGCAGTTTTCGATGATCAGCGCGCCTTTGGCCATCGCCGCCTTGGCGATCGCACTGGAGGCCAGGGTGGGTTCGGCGCGGGCGTCGGAGGGTGTATAGATACCACCGGCCCACTGGCCCTGGCCACCGGGCGCCATCCTGGCGATTTGCGCGGCGCTTACCAGGCGTGAGTCCAGGGTCAGTGAAGCCACCGATTTCAACCAGCCTTCGTGCATGCCCATCTGCGCGTCATTGCGGGCAACGAACAGGATTCCAGCCTGACGAAAGCCGACATCCTGGCCGACCCGTTCCGGCATCTGCTGCCACAACCGTTCGGCGGCCAGGGCCAGGGGAATGTCATGCATATGGCGGTTGGTCTTGCGCACCCAGCCGAGGTTGCGCGAAGACTGCTCGGCCGCGATGCGACCTTTTTCCAATACCACCACCGGAATGTTCCGCTCGGCCAGGGTCAGGGCCGCGGTGAGGCCTATGATGCCTCCACCGATGATGACCACCGCGCTGTTCGAGGGAAACTCGGTCGAAGTTTGTACGGGCTCTATTCGAGGCGACATTAAAGAGCACTCAACAATAATGGGGATGACGTGGCCGCGAGCCTGGCTCACTGAGCCAGGTTGATCTTCTTCACGTCGGCGCGAGAGGCACCACGGAAGGCGGTCAGCTCCAGCTCGACCTTGTAGACGGTCGATCCCAGGGGGGGGCAGGTGACCGTCGAGGCCGGATCGATGCCGCGGAATTTCTCGCCGACGATGGTCATCACCGCTGGCACGTCCTGCGGGTTCTGGATGAACACGCGCGAACACACGACGTCGGCCAGGCTGGCGTCCACGGCGGCGAGTGCCGATTCGATGTTGGCGAACACCTGATGGGTCTGCTCGGCCAGGTCCTCGGAGATTTCCTTGGTCTGTGGATTGCGACCAGCGGTGTTGGAGACGAAGATCCAGTCGCCCACCGCGACCACGCGGGAGTAGCTGCCCATTTCTTCGTACTTGGAACCGGTTTTGACTTTGCTGATGGTGGTCATGGCATAGCGTCCTTGAAGGAGTGAGAGGGTTAGCGGAGGGCTGGGGTTTCCCAGAGATTCAGCTTCACGCCGATGCCCAGTTCGAGCGCCTTGCGGTACACCACGGTGCCCCAGGCCACGTCCTCGACCGGCATGCCACCAACCGACATGATGATGATTTCGTCATCGCTGCGTCGGCCCGGGGCATCGCCGGCGATGATCTTGCCGATGTCCTCGAGATGGTCGAGGGTCAGCTTTCCTTCCTCGAGCATGTCCATGAAACGTACGCCGATCACCGGCACATGGTTGTGGGCAGGTTTGGGCAGCTCTTCGTACCAGGCCTGGTACAGGCCGATGTTATCGAGCACCTTGCGTACGTCATGCTGCTCCATGCCTTCATCGATGTTGCAGCCGGCTGGCATCGCCAGGAAGGCGCCGGGCTTGACCCACTCGCGCTTGACCAGCGGGTACTCGCTGGGGTTGCCGGTCCTGCCGGAGGTGCAGTAAGTGACCAGGTCCGAGCCGCGCATCACCTCTTCGATGCTGTCGACGACTTCGATGGTGGTGATTTGCGGATAGGTTTGCGTCACCCAGTCGATGAAGTCCTCGAGGCTCTTCTGGCTGCGACCCTTGAGTTTGAGGGTGTCGATCAGCGGGCAAACGGCGATGAAGGCAGCCAGCGTAGTCTTGCCCATCACGCCAGGACCGAGCAGGCCGACGACCTTGGAATCCTTGCGGGCCAGGTGACGTGCGCCCACGCCTGGAATCGCGCCGGTGCGATAGGCCGACAGCAGGTTGGCCGACATGTGCGCCAGCGGAGCGCCAGTGTCGACGTCAGTGAGGGTGAACATCAGGATCGAGCGGGGCAGGCCCTTCTCGCGGTTCTCGACGTTGGAGCCGTACCATTTCACGCCAGCGGTGCGGAAGCTGCCGCCCAGGTAGGCGGGCATCGCCATCATGCGACGGTCGGCAGCATGGCGAGGCATGTCGGGAAACGGTGAGTCTTCTGGAAAACAGACCAGCGCGCCGTGCGAATCGTTGTTGGCGCCGGCCATTCGATAGTCGCCCTTGTAGAGCAGGTCGAACACCTCCTCCATGGTATTGACGCAAGCGAGCATGTCGGTCACGCCGGCGCGGATCATGTCCTGCTCGGAGAGGTAGAGGAAATCGATTCTTGTATTGATTGTCATGGCATTTCTCGAGTCGGAAGTGCAGGTCTGGCGCAGTTGGGCATACGCTGCGGCGCTTGGCTTTTATGAGTGCCTTTGGCGTGCCGTGCGCGGCAGCAGCAGTCGGTTGCCGGTCACGGCATTCGCATCCGAATGTCGCGCTCAGAACCAGTTGGGCCGAGTCGATGGTAGGTAAGTGGCAAGGGGCGCAGTTAGCCCAAATCGGCCACTGTTGCGAAGGTGCTCAGTTTCGCGATGCACACTTTTGGGGCGCGGGGGCTAGGGCCATTATGAAGGCGCGAGCCCCAGTGCCTGGGAGGCCAGCGCCGCAAGCGGGGCTTGGGTGAGGTGCGCAACGGCGCGGCTTGCCTACGGAGCGCCGTAGCGGGGTGGATGCGCTGGCCGCGAGGCGCAAGCAGGGTGCTTGCGCCTCGGCAGGTTCAGGTTCTGAATCGCCCCACCAGGCCGTTGAGTTCGCCGGAAAGCGACTCCAGGCGCTGCGAGTCGCTGCGCGCCGAGTGGGCCAGCTCTTCGACCAGTTGAGCGTCGGTGTGGATCTGTGCGATGTGCCGGTTGATGTCCTCGGCCACGTGATGCTGCTCCTCGGCGGCGGTGGCGATCTGGTTGTTCTGGTCGCGGATCTCGTCCACCGAGGCGCGGATCTGCTCGAAGCTGTCGCGAGCCTGCTGGATGCGCTCCACGCTTTGCAGCGACATGCTCAGGCTGCTCTGCATCTGCTTGGTCACATCCTGGGTACGGCGCGCCAGCCCACCGAGTAGGCCGTCGATTTCCCCCGTTGAATCCGCTGTGCGTTTGGCCAATGCGCGAACTTCGTCGGCGACCACCGCGAAGCCGCGACCCTGCTCACCGGCCCGGGCGGCCTCGATGGCCGCATTGAGGGCCAGCAGGTTGGTCTGCTCGGCGATCGAGCGGATGGTGTCGAGGATGGCGTTGATGTTCTTGCTGTCCTGCTCCAGCACTTGCATGGCCTGGGCGGATTTCTGCAGGTTCTCGCTGAGCTGGGTGACGCTGCCGGTGGCTTCGTCGATCTGCAGTTGGCCGTCGTGCACCTGGCGCTGGCCCGAGTCGGCGGACGAGGCGGCGTTACTGCACGAGCGGGCCACTTCGTTGGCGGTGGCGACCATCTCGTTGAAGGCGGTCGACACCAGCTCCACGGCCTCGCGCTGACGGCCGGCGGCGTCGTTCATGTCACGGGCCACGCGAGTGCTGGCATCCGAGGCGGTCTGCAGGTCAGCCGAGGCACTGCCGATACGCTGCACCAGAGTGCGGATGGCGCCGAGGAACTGGTTGAACCAGCGCGCCAGTAGAGCAGTTTCATCGTTGCCGCGCACGTCGAGGCTGCGGGTCAGGTCGCCTTCGCCCTGGGCGATGCCTTCCAGGCCGCCGGCCACGCTGCGGATCGGCTTGACGATCAGCCCGGCGAAGCTGGCGCCGACGATGGCGAACAGCACGGCCAGCACCGCGGCGATCACGCCGATCTGCCAGGTCAGGCTGGTGGCCTTGGCCATCACTTCGCTGCGTTCGATCAGGCCGATGAAGCGCCAGCCGAGGCTTTTCGACGACCAGACGTTGGCCATGTAGGACACGCCGCCCAGTTCGACCTCGACCAGCCCACTCTCGACACCGGCCAATTGTGCATAGCCATCACCCAGCTCGCTGATCAGCTTGAAGTTGTGTTCCGGGGTGCGCGGGTCGACCAGCACGTTGCCGTTGCTTTCCAGCAGCATCAGGTAGCCGCTTTCGCCAAGCTTGATCTGCTTGACCAGTTCGGTGAGCTGCTTGAGCGACACGTCCAGGCCGACCACGCCGACCTGCTGCCCCTGGGCATTGTCGACGGTGTGCACGGTGCCCATCAGCACCACGTCATCGGGCGCCCAGTAATAGGCAGCGGTGCGCACGGTCTTGCCTGGCGAGGCCATGGCGGCCTTGTACCAGGGGCGTACGCGCGGGTCATAACCGCTCAGCTTGGCGTCGTCCGGCCAGGAAGCGTAGCCGCCGTCGCTCTTGCCGAGCGACAGGTAGGCGGTGCTCGGGTGGCTGGCGGCGAACTGGCCGAACATCTCCAGAAAGGCCTTGCCTTGCTCGGTCTGCGGGACCGTCGCGGCATGGGCGCCCGAGTAGTCCTTCAGCTCGCCTGCACTGCGCACCACCGGCAGCTTGGCCAGGTACTCGACGTTCTGCGCAATGGCGTCGAAGAACTGGTTCATGGCGTTTTCGATCTGCCTGATCTCGCGGCTGCTGCTGTCCAGGAAGTCGTCCCGCGCCTGTTCGCGCAGGTTGACCACCACCACGACGGCGACCAGAACGACGGGCACACAGGCAATGGCCGCGAAGGCCCAGGTGAGTTTCTGTTTGATGTTCACGGTGGTTCCTGCTGGGTGGTAAAGCGTTTTTGTTGGGTTTTTACGGCTTTGAAGCAGGCAGAAAGGCTGGTTGGCGAGTTTGTAGGTATTGTGAACACTGAGTCGGCGTGGTGAGCGCAAACTTGAGCGCCTGCCCATCAGGTTTTTTCACGTGATGGGCAGGCGTTGATGGCGGGATGCGGGGGAGGGGCGTATCAGGTTCTGAAGCGGCGAACCAGGCCGTTGAGCTCGCCGGAGAGGGTCTCCAGGCGCTGCGAGTCACTGCGTGCCGAGTGGGCCAGTTCCTCGACCAGCTGGGCATCGGTGTGGATCTGTGCGATGTGCCGGTTGATGTCCTCGGCGACCTGATGCTGCTCTTCGGCGGCGGTGGCGATCTGGCTGTTCTGATCGCGGATTTCGTCCACCGAGGCGCGTATCTGCTCGAAGCTGTCGCGCGCCTGCTGGATGCGCTCCACGCTCTGCTGCGACATGCTCAGGCTGCTCTGCATCTGCTTGGTCACGTCCTGGGTACGCTTGGCCAGGCCGCCGAGCAGGCTGTCGATTTCGCCGGTGGAGTCGGCGGTGCGTTTGGCCAGGGCGCGGACTTCGTCGGCGACAACGGCGAAGCCACGGCCCTGTTCACCGGCCCGGGCGGCCTCGATGGCCGCGTTGAGGGCCAGCAGGTTGGTCTGCTCGGCGATCGAGCGGATGGTGTAGAGGATGGCGTTGATGTTCTTGCTGTCCTGCTCCAGCACTTGCATGGCCTGGGCGGATTTCTGCAGGTTCTCGCTGAGCTGGGTGACGCTGCCGGTGGCTTCGTCGATCTGCAGTTGGCCGCCATGCACCTGGCGCTGGCCGGAGTCCGCCGAGCTGGCTGCCTGGCTGCACGAGCGGGCCACTTCGTTGGCGGTGGCGACCATCTCGTTGAAGGCGGTGGACACCAGCTCCACGGCTTCGCGCTGGCGCACGGCGGCATCGTTCATGTCCAGGGCGACGCGGGTTGTGGCGTCGGAAGCGGTCTGCAGGTCCGCCGAGGCGCTGCCGATACGCTGCACCAGGGTGCGGATGGCGCCGAGGAACTGGTTGAACCAGCGCGCCAGCAGGGCGGTTTCGTCGTTGCCGCGCACGTCGAGGTTGCGGGTCAGGTCGCCTTCGCCCTGGGCGATGCCTTCCAGGCCACCGGCCACGCTGCGGATCGGCTTGACGATCAGTCCGGCGAAACTGGCGCCAACGATGGCGAACAGCACGGCCAGCACTGCGGCGATCACGCCGATCTGCCAGGTGAGGCTGGTGGCCTTGGCCATCACTTCGCTGCGTTCGATCAGGCCGATGAAGCGCCAGCCCAGCTTATCCGACGACCAAACGTTGGCCATGTAGCGCACGCCGCCCAGCTCGACCTCGGCGAAGCCGCTCTTGACCGCCGCCAATTCGCGGTAGCCGTCACCCAGTTCGTCCAGGCGCTTGAAGTTGTGGGCTGCATCGCGCGGGTCGACCAGCACGTTGCCGCTGTTCTCCAGCAGCATCAGGTAGCCGCTCTGGCCCAGCTTGATCTGCTTGACCAGATCGGTGAGCTGCTTGAGCGACACGTCCAGGCCGATGGCGCCCAGCGGCTGGCCCTGAGCGTTGTCGACGGTGTGCACGGTGCCCATCAGCACCACGTCATCGGGCGCCCAGTAGTAGGCCGGAGTGCGCACGATCTTGCCGGGCGTGGCCATGGCGGCCTTGTACCAGGGACGCTGGCGCGGGTCGTAGCTGTTGAGCTTGGGGTCGTCCGGCCAGACCAGGTAGCCGCCATCCTGGTGGCCCACCTGCAGGTAGGCGGTGGTCGGATGGCTGGTGGCGAACTGGTTCAGCCCGTACAGCAGCGCCTGATTGCTGGCCGGTAGCGGCGCCCGGGCAGCGTCGGCTGCGGTGTAGTCCTTCAGGTTCTGCGTGTCGCGCAGCAGATCGCTCTTGGCCAGGTATTCGACGTTCTGGGCGATGGCATCGAAGAACTGGTTCATCGCGTTGTCGATCTGCCTGATCTCGCGGCTGCTGCTATCGAGAAAATCTTCCCGGGCCTGCTCGCGCAAGTTGATGACGACCACGATGGCGACCAGCACCACGGGCACACAGGCAATGGCCGCAAAGCCCCAGGTAAGCTTCTGTTTGATGTTCACGGTGGTTCCTGCTCGGGCGAGGGATGTTGTTATTGAGTCAAGAGCGGTCGAGAAGCGCAGGGTTCGATGCTGGCTTTTAGCTATTTCACAGGTACGGTGAGCCTACCTTATTGGTATGTGGTATGCCAGATATGCGAGTGCGTCGAGTCACTCGACGGTGCCGAGGTCAGCGTTTGGCCGACGCACCGGCCCTGTGTCGCCATGGCGAGTAGTCGATGAACACGAGCTGGCCTTCATTGAAGGGCTGATCGGCAATCAACGGCATCTGGCTGTGCTGTAGGCGGGCCTGGCCATCGGCGATCGGGTTCCGGCGCTCGATGGGCAAGCGCAGGGCGAGCCTCGCCAGGCCATATGCCGGATTGGTGGTCGGGCCACGAACGCGTTCGCGAGTGTAGAGACGTGGTAATTCCTACAGCTGCGCGGCCCTCCTGTGCTCGCGCCTGCTGGAGTAGATGAACACGCCGACGAACAGGGCGCTGAGCAGCACCACGATGGTCGGTCCCGGTGCGCTGTCGATGAAGAAGCTCAGGTACACGCCGCTCAATGCCGCGCCGACGGCGATGGCCACCGCGGTGAGGAGCATGGCGCCCATGGTGCGGGTGAGCAGAAAGGCGATGGCGCCCGGGGCGATCAGCAGGGCCACGGTAAGCACGATGCCGATGGCCTTCAGCGCGCCGACGATGGTCAGCGACATCACCGCAAGCAAGCCGTAGTGCAACAGGCCCACCGGCAGGCCGACGGTGCGCGCCTGCACAGGGTCGAAGGCGTGCAGTAGCAGGTCGCGCCATTTCAGGCCGATGAAGGCGGTGACGACGAGGGCGATCAGGCCGCTCTCCAGCAAATCTGCCCAGCCGATGCCGAGCATGTCGCCGAACAGAATATGGTCCAGGTGCACGTCGCTATGGATCTGCGTGTAGAGCAAAAGGCCCAGGCCGAACATGCCGGAGAACACCACGCCCATCAGGGTGTCCTGCTTGATGCGGCTGTTTTCCTTGAGATACCCCGAGGCGATGGCGCAGAGCATGCCGGCCACGAAGGCGCCGAGCGAATAGGGCAAACCGACGATATAGGCGATCACCACGCCGGGGAACACCGCATGGGCGGTGGCGTCGCCCATCAGCGCCCAGCCCTTGAGCACCAGGAAACACGACAGCAGCGCTGCCGGAATCGCCACCAGCACGGCGATCAGCAGGGCGTACTGCATGAAGTCGATTTGCAGCGGTAGCAGCAAGGCTTCCATGGTCACATCTCCAGCCGCGCCTGGGCGGCCCGGCGGCGTGCGGCGAGCAGGCCATGTTTGGGCGCGAAGACGAACGCCACCAGGAATACGCAGGTCTGCAGCACGATGATGATCGCTCCGGTGGCGCCGTCGAGAAAGTAGCTGGCGTAGGCACCGATGAAGCTGGAAAGCCCGCCGATGCAGGCGGCGATCAGCAGCAGCCTTTCGAAACGGTCACTGAGCAGGTAGGCGGTGGCGCCCGGGGTGACCACCATGGCGATGACCAGAAAGGCGCCGACCGTCTGCATCGCCGCCACGGTGCAGGCCGACAGCAGGATGAAGAAGATCGCCTTGAGCCGCGCCGGGCTCAGGCCGATGGTGCGCGCGTGGTGCTCGTCGAAGAACACCACCATCAGGTCCTTCCAGCGCAGCGCCAGCACCGCCAGGGTGATGCCGGCGATCAGCAGCAGCTGCAGGGTATCGCCTGGGGTGATGGCCAGGATGTTGCCGAGCACGATGGTCTGGATGTTTACCGAGGTGGGCGACAGCGACACCATGAACAAGCCGAGGCCGAAGAAGGAAGAGAAGATCAGGCCGATGATCACATCCTCCTTGAGCTTGCTGCGCTGGTTGAGAAACAGCATGGCGCCGGCGGCCAGGGTGCCCGCGCCGAAAGCGCCGAGGGCGAAGGGCAGACCGAGCATGTATGCACCGGCGACGCCAGGCACGATGGAATGGGCCAGGGCATCGCCGATCAGCGACCAGCCTTTGAGCATCAGGTATACCGACAGCAGCGCGCAGACCACGCCGACCAGGGTCGAGACCCACATGGCGTTGACCATGTAGCCATAGGAAAAGGGTTCGAGCAGGTTGGGCACTATTGATCCTTGTCGTCGACGCGGCCGCGGATGGTCGATTTGCCGTCGTACAGCACCAGCGGGCGTTCGTCGTCGGTGATGATGCCGATCAGCGGCGAGCTGCGCTGGCCTTCGCCTGGCAGCTCGAAGTGACGCAGCACGCCGCCGAAGGTGCGCTCCAGGTTCTCGCGGGTGAACACCAGCTGGGTTGGCCCGTAAGCGAGCACGGTGCGCGCGAGCAGCACCGTGCGGTCGCAGAATTCCGGCACGCTGCCCAGGTTGTGGGTGGACACCAGCATTACCCGGCCTTCGTCGCGCAGTTCGCCGAGCAGCCGCACGATGGCGTCTTCGGTCTTCACGTCGACGCCGGTGAATGGCTCGTCGAGCAGAATCACCCGCGAATCCTGGGCCAGGGCGCGGGCCAGGAACACGCGCTTCTTCTGGCCGCCGGACAACTCGCCGATCTGCCGCTTGCGCAGCTCGCCCATGCCGACCCGCGCCAGGGCCGCGTCCACGGCCTCGCGGTCGGCGGCCTTGGGCCGGCGTAGCAGGCCCATGTGGCCGTAACGGCCCATCAGCACCACGTCCTCGACCAGCACCGGGAAATTCCAGTCGACGTCCTCGCTCTGCGGCACGTAGGCAATCAGGTTGCGTTTCAGCGCGTCGCGCACCGGCATGCCCAGTACGCTGATGCTGCCCTGGGCCAGTTTCACGAAACCCATGATGGCCTTGAACAGCGTTGACTTGCCGCTGCCGTTGACGCCCACCAGGGCGGTGATGCTACCGCCGGGGCTGCCGAAACTGGCGTCGCGCAGCGCCGTGTGGCCGTTGCGGTAGGTCACGCTGATGCCGTCGACGCGAATGCCGTTCAGGCTATCTTCTTCGTGCAGGGCGCTGGGCATCAGTCGGCCAGCCCGTCGGCGATGGTCTGCGAGGTGACGCGCAGCAGGTCGAGGTAGGTCGGCACCGGGCCGCTCGGCTCGCTGAGCGAGTCGACGTAGAGCACGCCGCCGTACTTGGCGCCGGTTTCGCGGGCCACCTGCTGGGCCGGCGAGGCGGAGATGGTGCTCTCGCTGAACACCGCGGGAATCTTGTTGGCGCGTACCGCGTCGATCACCTTGCGCACCTGTTGGGGCGTGCCCTGCTGGTCGGCGTTGATCGGCCACAGGTACAGCTCCTTGAGGTCGAAGTCGCGGGCCAGGTAGCTGAACGCGCCTTCGCTGGACACCAGCCAGCGGCGCTGTTCGGGAATCTTCTGCAGGCGTTCGCGGATAGGCCCCACGGTAGATTTGATCAGCGCCTTGTAGGTTTCGGCGTTGCGCTCGTAGGTGGCGGCATTGGCTGGGTCGTGCTTGGCCAGCGCATCGCGGATGTTGTCGATGTAGATCATCGCGGCATCCGGCGACATCCAGGCATGGGGGTTGGGCTTGCCGCTGTAGGGGCCTTCGGCGATGCCGATCGGCTCGACGCCTTCGCTGAGGGTCACCGCGGGCACGCCTTGCAGGCGCTGCAGGAAACGCTCGAACCACAGCTCCAGGTTCATGCCGTTACGCAGGATCAGCTGCGCATCGCGGGCCTTGAGGATGTCGCCCGGGGTGGGCTGGTAGTTGTGGATCTCGGCGCCGGGCTTGGTGATCGACTCGACCTCGGCCGCATCGCCGGCCACCTGGCGGGCCATGTCGGCGAGCACGGTGAAGGTGGTCACCACCTTGAATTTGCCTTCGGCGGCGGCCAGTTGCGGCAGCAGGGATACCAGAAGAGCGGCGAGCAGGGTGCGCAAGCGGATCCGATTGAACATCTCTATCCTCGTATGGCTTGACCGGTCATGGGGGGGCGCGGGTGGCCCGGACAGGGTTACCACTCTAGCGACAAAACGACGCTAATGAAAACTATTGTCATTAGAGATTTATTTGTGTTGCCCGCCGGCGTTGGTTGAGTCAGCGGTCGCTCTCAAGCGTAGCCGGGCGATTCACTGCATGTGAGCAGCCGCGCCGCTGGCAGGTTCAGACAACCGCGGCGCAGCGGCGGCCATAAATGCAGACCCCGCGTCAGGCGCGGGGTCGTCGGGGAGGGAGGTGGCTCAACTGCCGCTCTTGATCTTGGTCCAGGCGCGGGTACGGATGCGTTCGATCTTCTGTGGCAGCGGTTCGACGCTGTACAGCGTTTTCTGCGCTTCTGGTGTCGGAGTCAGGTCTGTGTTCTCGCTGATCGCCTTGTCCACCAGCGGCATGGAATCCTTGTTCGGGTTGGGGTAACCGAGGAAGTCGCTGATCGGCGCGATCACCGTCGGGTCTAGTAGATTGTTGAGGAATTCGTGGGCCTCCTCGACATTCTTGGCGCTTTTGGGAATGGCGAAGGTGTCGAACCAGATGGGCGCGCCTTCCTTGGGCAGGCGCCACTCGACCTTGACGCCGTTGCCGGCCTCCTTGGCGCGGTTGGCGAACTGGTAGAAGCTGCCCGAGTAGCCGATGGCCACGCAGATGTCGCCATTGGCGATGTCGGTCATGTACTTGGCCGAGTGGAAGTAGGTCACGTAGGGACGCACCTTCATCAACAGCTCGGTGGCTTTTTCGTAATCATCCGGGTTGGTGCTGTTGGGCGGCAGGCCCAGGTAATGCAGGGCGATGGGCAGGATTTCGTTGGGCGCATCGAGCATGGTCACGCCGCACTGCTTGAGCTTTTCCATGTTCTCGGGCTTGAACACCAGGTCCCAGCTGTTCACCGGCGCGTCGTCGCCGAGCGCGGCCTTGACCTTGTCCGGGTTGTAACCGATCAGCACGGTGCCGTACATGTAGGGCACGCCGTACTGGTTACCGGGGTCGTTGGTTTCCAGCAGCTTGAGCAGCGCCGGGTCGAGGTGCTTCCAGTTGGGCAGCTTGCTCTTGTCGAGCGGCTGGAACACGCCGGCCTTGATCTGGGTGTCGAGGAACATGTTGGACGGCACCACCAGGTCGTAACCCGAGTTGCCGGTGAGCAACTTGGCTTCCAGCGCTTCGTTGGTCTCGAAGGTGTCCCAGGTCAGCTTGATACCACTCTGCTGCTGAAAGTCCTTGAGGGTTTGCGGCAGGATGTAGTCGGCCCAATTATAGACGCGCAGCTCCCGCGCATCGGCCATGGCGCTGCCGGCCAGCAGGGCAGCGCCGCAGAACGTGGCGCCGAACAGACGGTGGAGGTTTTTCATCGTTATGTGCTCCGTTGTATGCGTGGTTATCGGCAGTTTGCAGGGTCAGGAACCCTCGAAGCCTTCCAGTACGTTCACCGCATTGACGCCGATCTCTTCCACCGCATAGCCGCCCTCCATCACGAACAGGGTGGGTTTGCCGAGGCGCGCGATGCGTTCGCCCATGCGCAGGTAGTCGGGGCTGTCGAGCTTGAACTGGGAAATTGGATCTTCCTTGAACGTGTCCACGCCAAGCGACACCACGATCACATCGGGCGCGTACTCGGTGATGCGTGCGCAGGCCTGTTCCAGGGCGGCGGCCCAGCGATCCCAGCCACTGCCGGCGGCCAGTGGCAGGTTGAGGTTGAAACCCATGCCGGCGCCTTCGCCGATCTCGTCGTGATAGCCGAGAAAGAACGGGAATTCGAAGGACGGGTCGCCATGGATCGAGGTCACCAGCACGTCGTTGCGTGCGTAGAAGATCGACTGGGTGCCATTGCCGTGGTGATAGTCCACATCGAGAATCGCCACCCGCTGGCAGCCGCCGTCTAGAAATGCCTGGGTGGCGATGGCAGCGTTGTTGAGATAGCAGTAGCCACCCATCAGATCGCCAGCGGCGTGATGGCCTGGCGGGCGGCACAGGGCAAAGGCGCTGCCGGCGCCGTCGCTGATCAGCGCCTGGCCGGTGAGAGCGACCTGGGCTGAGCTCCAGGCCGCCTGCCAGGTGCCGGCGGTGATCGGCGCACCGCCGTCGAAACTGTAGTAACCGAGCTGCCCGAGCAGGTTGTCCGGCAGCACGCTGCGCAGCGTACGCGCCGGCCAGGTGAAGGGCAGGATGTCGCCGTCGCGGCCCATCTCCGCCCAACGCGCCCAGGCGCCTTCGAAGAAGCGCAGGTAATCGGCATCGTGGATGCGTTCGATCGGTGCGCGGCCGAACTCGCGCGGTGCGATAACCTCGCCGAGGCCTTGCTGGCGCACGCGTGCCAACACATGGTCGGCCCGTGACGGCATCTCGAAGCAGGGCTTGAGCTCCCCGTCGATGATTTCACAGCGACCATGGTGCAGGTGATGGTCATCGCTATAGATCGTGCGCATGCTCGGCCCTCCGCTTTTGGGTAGCTGCATTCTTGGTCGCATTTCGGCGTCAGGGAAATGAGCGGAGCGGCCAAAAAGGGATAGATGTGGCCACCAGATCGCGCATCGCCGAACCGAATCGGTGCGCCTGACTGCCATGCTGGCGGCGGCTCCGAGTGCCGCCGTCAAGCCAGGGCAGGGCGCCGATAGCGGCTTGGCGAGGTGCCGCTCCAGCGCTGGAAGGCGTGGCGAAAGCTGGCCGTTTCGCTGTAGCCCAGGGCTTCGGCGATACGGGCGATGGGCAGGCGCTCCTCGCCCAGCAGGCGACGCGCCTGTTCGAAACGCAGCTCATCGAGCAGGCTCTGGTAACTGGTGCCCACTTCCTGCAACTGCCGGCGCAGGGTGCGCGACGAACAGCGCAGCTGGCGCGCCAGGCCATCCAGGCCCGGCGAGTCGGGCAATTGGCTGGCGAGTAGCTGGCGTACGCGGCTGATCAGCGCCTGATGGGATAGGAACTCACGATTCAGCTGGCGACAACGTTCCAGGGTGTCGCGGTGGGTCACCGGGTCCGCCAGCGGCAGGCGGCGGTCCAGCCACTGGCTGTCGAAGACGATGACGTTAGCGGCGGCGTTGAACTGCACCGGGCAGCCGAAATCGCGACTGTACTGGCGCTGATAACGCGGCGCGCGGTGGTTGAAACGAGCGGCTTCGAGGGGCAGCTGGCGACCGAGCAGGTCATCGCAGATGAGCTTCAGGGAGGCCAGGCAGAACTCGGTATTGAAGGTGGAGAGCTCCGCAGCGTCGCGGTAATCGCTGGCTTCGATCCACGCCTGCGCGCCATCGCGACGCAGACGCAGTTCGAACAGGGTGCCCAGCAAGGCTGGAAAGCTGAATGCTACCTGTAGCGCTTCACCCAGCGTCGCCGCGGAAAGCAGGCTGAACCCCAGCAAGCCGTAGGACGACACGTGCATGCGCCGGCCCAGCAGCAGGCCAAGATCCTGGCAGCGGGCGGTGGCGTTGCGAAACACCTGACGCTCCTGGGCGATGCTGATGCGCATCTCGGGGCGCTGCAGGTCGGCCGGAGCGATACCGCTGCCGGCCAGCAGTTCGTCGATGCAGGTGCCGTCCTGGCAGAGCGTATCCAGGGCCAGCACGACGGCGTGAAGGGTGGTCAGGTGGGAGTGCTGCATGGGGGCACGCCTTCTCGTAACGGGTCCGAGAATCAGGCAATAAGCATGCCCGTGCCCGGCGTCGCCCGCTTTGGGGTTTTGCCGGGCAGCGTGGCGGGCGGATGTAGAAGAAGGTAACGCCGGGCCAGCCTGCTTGCCTGCCGGGGCTCGACCCGTGCTCAAGAACTGTTCAAGATTTTCGTGCGCATGACGCGGCAGCTGCAAGGCAGAAGCGGCCGTTCGCCGATCCACTGTGGGAGCGCGCCATGCGCGCGAAAAATCGCGGGCATGAACTAGGCGTCCCCGCCCGCTCCCACAGGCACTGCGCCGCTAACCGCTCCCGCCGCTTAGCCGCCAACGTCGGCGAACATGGAATGAAAGATCGTGAACAGGCTCTCAGAGCGCCACGAATAGCAGGAAGGTGCCGAGGATCAGGCGGTAGATCACGTAGGGCAGCATGCCGACGCGATCCAGCGCGGCCAGGAACAGCTTGATGCACAGGAACGCCGAGGCGAACGACAAGCCGATGCCCCAGGCCATGTCGCCCCAGTGCGCGCCATCGCCTTGCTCGATCAGGTGCATCGCCTTGAGGCTGCCAGCGGCGAGAATCAGCGGGATCGACAGCAGGAACGAGAAGCTGGCCGCGCTCTTGCGGTCGAAGCCGAGCATCAGCGCCGCGGTCATGGTGATGCCCGAGCGCGAGGTGCCGGGAATCAGCGCGAGCATCTGCGCCAGGCCGATCAGCAGCGCATGGCGCCAGGTCATGCGGCTCATGTCGGCGTCGCGGCTACCTTTCACGTCGGCCCACCAGAGCACCAGGCCGAAGACGATGGTGGTGGTGCCGATCACCAGCATGGAACGGGTGTACTGCTCGATCAGCGATTCGAACACCAACCCGGCCACGGCGGCCGGAATGGTCGCCAGGATGATCATCCAGCCCATGCGGCTTTCCGGGCTGGCGCGGCGGTGCAGCACATGGCCCAGCCAGCCGCTGACGATGGCGGCGATCTGCTGGCGAAAGGCGAGCACCACGGCCATCAGGGTGCCGACGTGCACGGCGACGTCGAAGGCCTGGCCCTGGTCCGGCCAGCCCAGCAATTGCGAGGGCAGGATCAGGTGAGCGGAAGAGGAAACGGGGATGAATTCGGTGACGCCCTGGATGAGCGAAAGAACGAGCAGGTGTAGCCAGTCCATGGGGTTCCTTAATGAGGGCTAACGGATGCGGAATGCGGGTATGACCCGGCGAGGCTTCATTTTCTCCATCGCAACCTGTCGCCAAGCTGAAATATACGCATACAATTTCGCCGTCAGGCCCGATTCCGCTGCGCTGTGGCGCTGCCCTCGGGCCATGAATTTGCTATCGTGAGCGCCCCGCGGGCCAAGCGCACCGCGGTTCCGTAGACCTCCGAGAAATCCCCCCATGCAATCTGCAGCCCCGTCGGCCCCCGGCCGGCCCCTGACTCGTAGCGATTACAAGACCTTGTCCCTGTCCGCACTCGGCGGCGCACTGGAATTCTACGATTTCATCATTTACGTGTTTTTCGCCACCATCGTCGGCAAGCTGTTCTTCCCGCCGGACATGCCCGACTGGCTGCGTATGCTGCAAACCTTCGGCATCTTCGCTGCCGGCTACCTGGCACGCCCGCTGGGCGGCATCATCATGGCGCACTTCGGCGACCTGATCGGCCGCAAGCGCATGTTCACCCTGAGCATCCTGATGATGGCGGTGCCGACCCTGATCATGGGCCTGCTGCCCACCTACGCGCAGATCGGCATCCTCGCGCCGCTGATGCTGCTGCTGATGCGCATCATCCAGGGCGCGGCGATCGGCGGCGAAGTGCCGGGCGCCTGGGTATTCGTTTCCGAGCACGTGCCGGCGCGCCATATCGGCTACGCCTGCGGAACGCTAACCTGCGGCTTGACCACCGGCATCCTGCTCGGCTCGTTGATGGCCACCCTGATCAACAGCGTGTTCACCGCCGAGCAGGTGCTCGACTGGGCCTGGCGCGTGCCGTTCCTGATCGGCGGCGTGTTCGGCCTGTTCGCCATGTACCTGCGCCAGTGGCTGCACGAAACCCCGGTGTTCACCGAGATGCAGCAGCGCAAGGCCCTGGCCGCGGAGCTGCCGCTGAAAACCGTAGTGCGTGATCATCGCGGCAGCGTGGCGATTTCCGCGCTGCTGACCTGGCTGCTGTCGGCTGGCATCGTGGTGGCGATTCTGATGACGCCGACCTTCCTGCAGACCCTCTACGGCTTCGATGCGGTCACCTCGCTGAAGGCCAACAGCCTGGCCATCGTCATGCTCAGCATCGGCTGCATCGTCAGCGGCGCCCTGTGCGACCGCATTGGTGCCGGCCGGGTGCTGGTGGTCGGCTGCACGGCGCTGGCAGTCTGCGCCTGGCTGTTCTACAGCGGCCTGCATGCCAACCCGCAATGGCTGTTCCCTCTGTATGCGCTGGTCGGCCTGTTCGTCGGCACCATCGGCGCAGTGCCTTTCGTGATGGTGCATGCCTTCCCGGCGGCGGTGCGCTTCAGCGGCCTGTCGTTCTCCTACAACATGTCCTACGCGGTGTTCGGCGGCCTGACCCCGGTGGCGGTGTCGCTGCTGGTCAAATGGAGCCCGCTGGGCCCGGCGTACTACCTGATCGCCTTGTGTGGCGTGGGCGTACTGATTGGGTTGAGCCTGCTGCGCAAGGGACGTTAAGCGCGCGGCTATTTTGCACCTGCCGGCCGAGCCGGTATGGTGCGAGCACGTTAATAACGCGATGGAGAAGCCCATGAGCCTTTACGGCGATTACGATTCGCAGAACATCTTCGCCAAGATCATTCGCGGCGAGATGCCTTGCTACAAGCTGTACGAAGATGACGACGTGCTGGTGTTCCTGGATCTGTTCCCGCAGTCGTTCGGGCACACCCTGGTGATCCCCAAACGCGCCGAGGCCCGCAACCTGCTGGAAATCGATGCCGACAGCCTGATCAAACTGACCCTGGCGGTACAGAAGGTGGCTCGTGTGCTGGCCGACGAGCTGCAGCCCGATGGCGTGCAGATCGCCCAGTTCAATGGCGCGCCCGCCGGGCAGACGGTGTTTCATATCCACATGCACGTGATTCCGCGTTTCGCTGAGCAGGGGCTGCAGAACCACGCCAGTGGCAAGGCCGACCCGGCCGAGCTGGAAAAACTGCAGGCCAGGCTGGTGAAGCGTTTTCAGAGCGCCTGAGCGACGTTCATGGGCCGTCGGAGCTGGGCGGCCTCGTCGAAAAGCTCGTCCGCAGGCCGTAGCCTGCGGGCGAGGCGAGAAACGCAGTCCCGCATCGTTTTCCTGTCAGTGCATCGGCTGGCGTCGATCCTGTTTAGCGCACCCGCCGCTTGAGCCACTGGCTCAGCCACTCGTAGCCGCTGACCAGCAGGATGCCGCCCAGTACCAGCAGGGCGCCGACGATGAAGTTGACCTCCAGTGGTTCGCCCAGCAGCACCACGCCGAATACGATGCCGAACATCGGCGTCATGAATGACAGCACGCCCAGGCGTGACGCCAGGTAATTGCGCAGCAGCCAGAACCACGCCAGGAAGCTGGCGAACGACACCAGCAGCGCCTGGAAGATCAGCCCGCCGATGGCGATCGGCGTCGGGTTGAATCCCAGTTGGCCCGTCACCGCGCAGGCCAGGATCAGCAGCACGAAGCCGCCCAGCAACTGGTAGAACAGCGTCTGCGTGACCGGCGCGTTGGACAGCCGCGAGCAGCGCACCACCACGGTGGTGGCGCCCCAGGCCATGGCGCCGAGCAGGCCCAGCAGGTCACCATACAGTTGCCGCCCGGCGTCCCTGGTTTCCGCGCCGCTGGAACCGCCGGCGAACGACACCACGATGCCCATGAAGGCGACGCCGATACCCAGCCATTGCAAGGGCCGCAGGCGCTCGGCAGGCAGCCGCCAGTGCAGCCCCAGCGCAGCGAAAATCGGCGCCGTGTAGAGAAAGATCACCATATGTGAGGCGCTGGTGTGGCGCAGCCCTTCGCCGACCAGCATGAATTCCAGGGCGAACAGGAAACCCACCACCAGCCCAGGCCGCCAGTTACCGGCGCGCACCCCCAGCCCGTCACGCCGCCACAACATCAGCACCGCCACCAGCAGGGCGGCGATGCCCGAGCGCAGGGCCAGCATCAATACCGGCGCCACGTCGTCGGCGGCAGCCTTGAGCACCACCTGCTGCATGCCCCAGATCATGCACAGGCCAACCATCAGGCCGCCAGCCAGGCCATCGATGT
This sequence comes from Pseudomonas sp. PA27(2017), assembly GCF_001945445.1. Lineage (GTDB taxonomy): Bacteria > Pseudomonadota > Gammaproteobacteria > Pseudomonadales > Pseudomonadaceae > Aquipseudomonas. Next base: position 23,151 of record NZ_MSXW01000046.1, on the reverse strand, counting down.
TCTTGCGCGTGTCCATGCGGTTCGCTCGTAAGGGAGTGGGGCGCCATTATGGTGCGGCCAACCGGTGCCGGCCAGCGCGATGGATTTATTGCACGCTTATGGCAATGTGCTTGTCTGTGAGCAGAGCCTGTCGCTCGACATCCCCGTGATTCTCTGGAGAGAACCCATGCGTCTGATCTTCGCCGTACTGCCTCTGCTGGTCCTGGCCGGTTGCTCGTCCTACCAGGCCGATCCCGAAAAGATCACCGACATTCCGAGCGAGCGCCTGCGCGCCTATCAGGAGCCGGTGCAGGGCGGTGGCGAAGTGGTGGTCACCCGTGACCTGGGCCTGATGGGAGGCGGCTGCTACGTGGCCGTACTGGTCGACCGCAAGGTGGCGGCGCGTATCGCCGTCGGTGAACGGGGGCGCTTCCAGGTGCCGGCGGGCAATCGCATCGTCGGCATTGCCGCTGATAGCGAAGATGAAACCCTGTGCGGCAAGGGTCGCCTCAACCGCGAAGTGGCGGTGAAGGTCGAGGCCGGCGGCGTGGCCAATCTGCGCATCGTCAGCCAGAACCGTGGTGGTTTCGACATTCTTCCCGAACAGGCGAGGTAGAATCGTCCTTCACTCGATACCGCACAGGATGTGCCCGTGAAAGATCTACCCATCGCGATCGTCGGCGCTGGCACCGCAGGGTTGGCCAGCGCCATCCTGCTGGCCCGCCAGGGCTGGTCGGTCACTCTCTATGAACGCGTCGCCGACCTGCAGCCGGTGGGCGCCGGCATTCTGCTGCAGCCCTCGGGGCTCGCGGCGCTTCGCCACCTGGGTCTGCTCGATGAATGCACCGCGCTCGGCGCGCCGGTCAGCCGCCTGTTCGGCACCTCGGCCTGCGCTCAGCGGGTGATTCTCGACACCCGCTATGCCCACTGGCAGGCCGACTCCTTTGGTCTCGGCATCCACCGCGGCGTGCTGATGACCGCCTTGCTCAACGCTGCGCGTGCAGCCGGGGTAACCCTGCGCACCGGCGTCTCCATCTCCCGTTTCGTGCAGTCGCCTTCCCACGTGCGCTTGCTGTCCGACGATGGCCAGGGCAACGAAGCCATATTGGGCGAGCACACCGCGCTGATCCTCGCCGACGGCACTCGCTCGCAGCTGCGTGCGCAGATGCAGGTGCGCCAGGCGGTCAAGGCCTATCCCTGGGGCGCGTTGTGGAGCATCGTGCCGACCCCCGAAGGCGCCGACTCCACGGACCTGCGGCAGTGGTACCGCGGCTGCTCGCAGATGTTCGGCATCATGCCGACCGGCTGCACCCACGCCGACCGCCATACGCGTTTGAGCAGCCTGTTCTGGAGCCTTCCAGTCGCCAGCCACGGCACATGGCAAGAGGCCGGGTTGGAAGCCTGGAAGGACGCGGTGCGCAAGCTGGCAGGCGAGCCGGCCGAAGCCTTCCTGCATGCCCTCGAGTCGCCCGAGCGGCTGATGCTGGCCAGCTATGCCGACGTGCGCATGCATCAGTGGCATGACGGTCGCGTACTGGCCATCGGCGACTGCGCCCACGCCATGAGCCCGCAGCTGGGGCAGGGCGCCAATATGGCGCTGGTCGATGCCGTGGTGCTGGGCGATGCCCTGGGCACATGCGGGATTGGCCAGGCTGCCGATCCTGCGGCCTGCTTCGCCGCCTATGGCGCTGTGCGCCGCGCTCACCTGGGTTACTACCGCCAGGCCAGCCGCCTGCTGACGCCGCTGTTCCAGTCGCATAGCGGCGTGCTGGCGGTGCTGCGCGACAGTGCCCTGTTCGTGGCGCGGCATCTGCCCATGGGCCGTCACCACGCGGTGACCACTCTGGTCGGCGCACGCACCGGCTGGCTGCTCTCGGGCAAGGGCGCAGCGCCGTTGCATGCCTGGCGCAAGCCGTCTGTGCCAGTGCCGGTGCTGGAGCCGACGTCGGCTTAGGCCGGCGCTTGCGCCTTCTGCACCCGCCAGGCCCAGAGAAACATCAGCAGGCCGGCGACCGCGGTCGCCGCGCCGATGTAACCCGTCGAGGTCCAGCCGAAACCGGCGCTGATGGCCAGGCCACCGAGCCACGGGCCCAAGGCGTTGGCGATGTTGAAAGCGGCATGGTTGGAGGCTGCGGCCAGGGTCTGGGCGCCGGTGGCCACGTCCATCAGGTGGGTCTGCAAGGCCGGCGATAGCGCGGCGATGGTGCCCAAGGCCAGAATCGCTGGCAGCACCGTCCAGATCGAGTGCGTGGCCGCGGGCAGTACCAGCAGCACCAGCGCGCTCCACAGCAGGATCCACGCCACCGACTTGAAGCGCAGGCGGTCGAACAGCCAGCCGCCGGCCATGTTGCCGAGAATGCAGCCGACGCCGAACACCGCCATGGCCACCGGGATCATGCCCGGGCTGACCCGGGTGACTTCCAGCAGCGTTGGCGCCATGTAGCTGAACACGCAGAACATGCCGGCGAAGCCGATCGAGCCGATGCCCAGGGCCAGCCAAATCGGTGCGCGATTGAAGGCGCGCAGTTCGTTGATCGGGCTGCTGCGCACCTCGCTGCGATCCAGCGGCAACAGCAGGGCGATCATCGCCACGGTGGCCAGGGCAATCACGCTGACCAGCGCGAAGGCATAGCGCCAGCTCACGCTCTGGCCCAGCCAGGTGGCCAGCGGGTTGCCGATCAGAATCGCCACGCTGAGGCCCATCAGCACCCGGCTGACGGCCTTGGCACGTTTGTGCGGCGGCGCCATGGAGGCGGCCACCAGCATGGCTACGCCGAAGTAGGCACCGTGGGGCAGGCCGGCGAAGAAGCGAAACACCAGTAGCGATAGGTAGTCAGGCGCCAGGGCGCTGGCCAGGTTGCCGACCGCGAACACGCCCATCAGCAGCAACAGCAGGTGCTTGCGTAGCAGGCGCGAGCCCAGCAGTGCGAGGATCGGCGCACCGACCACCACGCCCAGGGCGTAGCTGCTGATCACATGGCCGACCTGGGGTTCGCTGACGCCCAGATCCTGGGCTACGTTGGGCATCAGGCCCATGATGGAAAATTCGCTGGTGCCGATGGCGAAGCCGCCAAGTGCCAGGGCCAGTTCGATCAGCAGGATCGCCCCAGCACTCAGGCGCGGGGCGGCGTGGGCGGAGCCACTCATGGTTTACCTCATGGGGTGCGGCGAATCAGGCGGGGCATTATTCACACATTGGCAGGCCGAGAAAACCATCGTGACCTGCGCAGCTTTCAGCGATAGCGCTGCAGGATGGCGGCGAACTCGCCGTTTTCCTCCATCTGGCGCATCGCTTGGAGCAGTGCCTGGGTGGGGACGTCAGGTGCATCACGGATCAGGCATGCGACCTCGACGTGGGTCAGTTCATGCACTTCATGAAGTTTTTCGGGCTCGCTACGGCCGCGGTTGAACCACAGCAGGGCCAGCTCGTTGGTGACCGCATAATCGTAACGTCCGGCTGCCAGCTTTCTCAGTACCAATCCTTGCGTGCGCGCATCGTCGCGTTGCAACTGCCCGGCGGCGAACAGAGCTTCCAGTGTCGGATAGTGAAAGCCCAGAACCGTGCCGATCGACTGCATGGTGAGTTGTTCGGGAGCGACAGGTTGTGCGGAGCGGCTGACCAGCAGATCACGTTGCAGCATGAATGGTACGCTCCAGGCATAACCTGGGTAGGGCGTGTCCAGCCACGTCGGGTTGACGTAGCAGCGCACGTCGATCTCCTGATTCAGCAACGCGCGATGCACCCGCATGCGCGGCATCACCTGCAGGTCGGCACGGCGGCCGACTTTTTCGGACACCTGGATGGCCAGGTCATGGAGAATGCCGTCGACCGCTTCGCCGTTGCTGATGAGTACCATCGGCATTACGCCGCTTTCGGTGATCGAGAAGCGCAGCGGGGCTTGCTCGGCCAGGCAGGTGCCGCTCATCAGGGCAAGCGCCAGAGCGAGCCGGTACGCCGGGTTGTGGCGAACCAGTCGGGACAGGATGGTGTCGCAACGGTAGGTGGTCTGAAATCTGGTCATCGGTCGCTCGCGGTATGCTGAACGTTCGCCCATTGCAGAGCACGAAATTTTCAGATTACTGTTTTAAAAGGCTTTTTATGTGGTTCGATTGACTCAGCTTATTGGTTTGATGCTTTCAATCAATGGGCTCTTTGTTCCACATAGGGCTACTATCCCTCCTGTAAATTTTTCAACCCTCGAAGGAGTTCACAGATGTCTTTGATTAACACTCAAGTTCAGCCGTTCAAGGTCAATGCCTTTCACAATGGCAAATTCATCGAAGTCACCGAAGAAAGCCTGAAAGGCAAGTGGTCGGTACTGATCTTCATGCCCGCCGCGTTCACCTTCAACTGCCCGACCGAGATCGAAGACGCCGCCAACAACTACGAAGCTTTCCAGAAGGCTGGCGCCGAGGTCTACATCGTGACCACCGACACCCACTTCTCCCACAAGGTATGGCACGAAACCTCGCCGGCCGTTGGCAAAGCCAAGTTCCCGCTGATCGGCGACCCGACTCACCAGCTGACCAACGCTTTCGGCGTGCACATCGCTGAAGAAGGCCTGGCACTGCGCGGCACCTTCGTGATCAACCCGGAAGGCCAGATCAAGACCGTCGAAATCCACTCCAACGAGATCGCTCGTGACGTGGCCGAGACCCTGCGCAAACTGCAAGCCGCTCAGTACACCGCTGCCCACCCGGGCGAAGTGTGCCCAGCCAAGTGGAAAGAAGGCGCTCAGACTCTGGCTCCTTCCCTGGACCTGGTCGGCAAGATCTAAAAACGGCCGGGAAACTACTGCGCGTCGTCGATGCGGCGTTGAAACCAGGCTCGGGCTCGTCATTTACAGCTCGTAAACTCCTCGCCCGAGCCTGATTTCGCCTTGCCTCGACACCGCTCGCTACGTTTCCCAATCCGTTTTCCGCGCAGACCAAATCAACCGCTGATTCTGGAAGCGCGCCCGAACGCCCGGGCGTAACCCGCCCGGGCGTTTTATTGCCCGAATTTCGTCATTGAGGACTCGTATATGTTGGACGCAACCCTTAAAACCCAGTTGAAGGCGTACCTGGAAAAGGTCAGCCAGCCGTTCGAGATCGTCGCGTCCCTCGATGACAGCGACAAGTCCCAGGAGCTCAAAGGCCTCTTGGACGATATCGTCAGCCTGACCGACAAGATCACCCTGAAAACCGATGGCAATGATGCCCGCAAACCATCGTTCGCGCTGAATCGCCCGAATGGCAACATTAGCCTGCGTTTCGCCGGTTTGCCGATGGGCCACGAATTCACTTCGCTGGTGCTGGCCCTGCTGCAAGTCGGTGGCCACCCGTCGAAGCTGGCGGCCGAGGTGATCGAGCAGATCCAGAATCTGGAAGGCGAATTCAACTTCGAGACCTATTTCTCGCTGTCCTGCCAGAACTGCCCGGACGTGGTCCAGGCGCTGAACCTGATGGCCGTGCTCAACCCGAATATCCGCCACGTCGCCATCGACGGCGCGCTGTTCCAGGATGAAGTCGAGTCCCGCCAGATCATGTCGGTACCGAGCATCTACCTGAACGGCGAACTGTTCGGCCAGGGCCGTATGGACGCCGAGCAGATTCTCGCCAAGATCGACACCGGCGCCTCGGCCCGTGATGCCGAGAAGCTGAACGCCAAGGAAGCCTTCGACGTGCTGGTCATTGGCGGCGGCCCGGCTGGCGCTGCAGCTGCCATCTACGCCGCCCGTAAAGGCATCCGCACCGGCGTCGCCGCCGAGCGTTTCGGCGGCCAGGTGCTCGACACCATGGCCATCGAGAACTTCATCTCGGTCCAGGAAACCGAAGGCCCGAAACTGGCCCGCGCCCTGGAAGAGCACGTCAAGCAGTACGAAGTCGACATCATGAACCTGCAGCGTGCCAGCGCGCTGATCCCGGCTTCCAGCGAAGGCGGCCTGCATGAAGTGAAGTTCGAGAGCGGTGCGAGTCTGAAAGCCAAGACCGTGATTCTGTCCACTGGCGCCCGCTGGAGAGAGATGAACGTGCCGGGCGAGAAGGAGTACCGCAACAAGGGCGTGGCCTACTGCCCGCACTGCGACGGCCCGCTGTTCAAAGGCAAGCGCGTGGCGGTGGTCGGCGGTGGCAACTCCGGCGTGGAAGCGGCCATCGACTTGGCCGGTATCGTCGCCGAGGTAACCCTGCTCGAGTACGACAGCAAGCTGCGCGCCGACGCCGTGCTGCAGAAGAAGCTCTACAGCCTGCCCAACGTCAAGGTGATCACCAGCGCCCTGACCAGTGAAGTGAAAGGCGACGGCCAGAAGGTCACCGGCCTGGTCTACAAGGATCGCAACTCCGACGCGTTCATCCCGGTAGAGCTGGAAGGCATCTTCGTGCAGATCGGCCTGCTGCCCAACTCCGAGTGGCTCAAGGGCTCGGTCGAGCTGTCGGACCGCGGCGAGATCATCGTCGACGCCCGTGGCGAAACCTCGCTGCCCGGCATCTTCGCCGCTGGCGACGTGACCACCGTGCCGTACAAGCAGATCGTCATCGCCGTGGGTGAGGGCGCCAAGGCTTCGCTCAGCGCGTTCGATCACCTGATCCGTAGTTGATCAACCGAGTTGGATGTACGAAAGGCGGGCCTGATGGTCCGCCTTTTTCATTTCTGTGTTTTCCTACGCCCCGCAGGAAAATTGCTGGCGAGCCGACTCCTACGCCGCGCCGGGCGGCACGACTGTAGCCGATGGCGCAGCCTCGGAAGATTCCGGGTCAAGGATGCACTTTGCTTGCCGGGGAATGGGCTCGGAGATGGATCTCGCAATGGCCACATTTGAATTGTGGGAGCCGCGACCCCGCGGCGAATGCTAGGCAACCCGCAAATATTCAGGATGGCCACAACCGCATTCGCGCCGGGTCGACGCTCCTACCCGATTGGAGTCGAATCCTATAGCGCGAGAGGGCGGATCTTTTCGCTGGGTCGGATTACTCAGTCGGTCTCATCGTCACGGATCAGCACGTAGCTGCTGCCGTTCTCGTCGTCCAGGCGCTCGCAAATGAAGTACATCTCGACCTTGCCCGCGTTCATGGCGGCCAGCAGGTCACCGGCCTGGGGCGTGAAAAAGGCTTTGGAACCCGGCTTGGCTTCGCAGGCGATCAGCGCGGTGACGAACAGTGCCGGGTCGGTGCCGTCGAAGTAATCCTCGCGTTCGGCAGCGTCCCACTCCTGGGGCGGCTCGAACGGGCCGGTGAACAGCACCTTGGCATCGCCCAGGTCTTCTTCCTCGGCGTCCAGGTCGTCCTCGTCCGGGCGATAGACCGTGCAATCCAGGGCGTCGGCGGCGTCCAGCACGTGCTGGCGGTTTGGGTCATCGGCTAGGGACACGGTAGCTCCGCTGATTCAGTAAATGAAGGCGCCAGTGTGCGGCGGCGCACCGCGCGCTGCAATCGTCACCTGTGCATTTCCTCGGCGCCGGGAACCTGCGATGCTGCGGCCACCGTGAATACAGCAACGAGCAGAGCCATGAAGATCAGTTCGGATTTCGACAGCGGCAACATCCTCGTGCAGGACGCCAGCGACCCGCACAAGGTGCTGCTGGCCATGCGCAAGGACCTCAACAGCGACCATTTCCAGTGGTTTCATTTTCACGTCGAGGGCCTGACTCCCGGCGCGCGCCACGACTTCAGCATCACCAATGCCGGGCAGTCGGCCTACAGCCATGCCTGGACGGGCTACCACGCCGCCGCTTCGTACGACCAGCAGAGCTGGTTCCGGGTGCCGAGCCGTTTCGAAAATGGCGCGCTGCACTTCGGCCTGGAGCCTGAGCAGGCGCAGATCTGGTTCGCCTATTTCGAACCCTACAGCCGTGAGCGCCACGCCGCGCTGATCGAGCAGGCACTGGCCTTGCCAGGTGTCGAACTGCAGGCCTGCGGGCACAGCCTCGAGGGCCGCGATATCGAGCTGTTGCGCGTGCATCGTCATGCGAGCGCGACGCGCAAGGTATGGATCATCGCCCAGCAGCATCCGGGCGAGCACATGGCCGAGTGGTTCATGGAGGGCATCATCAAGCGCCTTGGCGATGCCGGCGATAGTGAACTGGACACCTTGTTGCAGCAGGCCGATCTGTATCTGGTGCCGAACATGAATCCGGACGGCGCGTTCCGCGGCCATCTGCGCACCAATGCAGCGGGTCAGGATCTCAATCGCGCCTGGCAGTCGGCGAGCCTGGAGCGAAGCCCGGAGGTCCTTTTCGTCCAGCAGGTGATGCGCGATGTTGGCGTGGATCTGTTTCTCGATATCCACGGCGACGAGGAAATTCCCCACGTATTCACCGCCGGCTGCGAAGGCAACCCGGGCTTCACGCCACGCCTGGAAGCCCTGGAAACCGAGTTTCGCCAGCGCCTGGTGGACAGTGGTGCCGAGTTCCAGACGCGTTTCGGCTACCCGCGCAGCGCACCGGGCCGGGCTAACCTGAACCTGGCCTGCAATGCAGTCGGGCAGGCGTTCGATTGCCTGTCGTTCACCCTGGAGATGCCCTTCAAGGACCATGACGACACGCCGAACCCAACGACCGGCTGGAGCGGCGAGCGCTCGATGAAACTGGCGGGCGACATGCTCGGCGTGATCGGCCAGATGGTCGGCCGCCTGCGCTGATCAGGCATGCTCGTGCAGGGTGCCTTGTTCATCCTGCGTGGCCTGCAACTCCTGGAGGGTCTGCATCTTTTCGGCGATTTCCCGTTCCGCCGCGGCGCGCTGCTCAGGGGGCAGGTTCTCCAGTTCTTCCTCGGTCATGCCGACTTCCTTGAGGATCTTGTCACGCATCTTCTCCGCCGGCGTCATGGCCATGTAGGCCATGAATTCATCCACGGCGCTCGGCTTGGCCAGGGCTTTTGCCTCGTCGCCGGTCGACAGTGCGCCCGCGCTCTGCCCATCGTCACCGCTGGGCGGGTTGGACGTGCTGTTGAGGGTGACGAGCATCCGTGCGAAGGCTTCGTCGTACGCCTGCTGGTGGGCGTTGGCGTCATCGCTCTTGAACGCCGGGGCTACCCGCTCGTTCTCGCGTGGTTTGCCGGGCTCGACAAGAAGGGCTGCATCGCTGCTTTTCTTGAAGTCCAGTTCCTCGGCGCGGGTGCGCTGCAGCGCAGTGCTCATGCCGTAGTGGGTGAGCGAACCGATGATGCTCATGGCGTGCCTCCTTGACCGTGAACCTGTAGCTCAGCAAGGCCTGTGCCATGCCGCTGCGTGGTGGTAACTGGCTGATATCGATAGTTATTTTTTCTGGTACCGATACCCGAAAGGCAGGCTTTTGCCACGGGCGGCAAGCGGCTGCCGGCTTGTCTCAGGCTGGCGGGTCGAAAAGGCCGCGTTGGCCGAGGGCGGGCAGTTGCTGGGCTGGCGACGGCTGCGAGCGTGTTGTCGGTTGCCGGATCATCGCCGGTATGGGCGTTTGCGGTACCCGGCTGCGTTGCACCTGCCACCAGCCCGGCAGCAGGGCACGCACTTCGGGTTGGGTGAAGCGGTCGTCCATCAGATGCACCACGCCGCTGTCCTGGGGCGTGCGGATTACCCGCCCGGCGGCCTGCACGACCTTCTGCAAACCAGGATACAGATAGGTGTAGTCGTAGCCGCTGCCGAACATTTCGGCCATGCGCAGCTTGATCTGCTCGTTGATCGGGTTGATCTGCGGCAGCCCCAGGGTGGCGATGAAGGCGCCGATCAGCCGGTCACCCGGCAGGTCGATGCCTTCACCGAACACGCCGCCGAGCACCGCGAACCCGATACCCTGGCCGCCGGGCTCGAAGCGCTGGAGAAACTGCTGGCGTTCGCCTTCATCCATCTGCCGCGCCTGTACCCAGCGCGTCAGTTGCGGGTGCTGGTGGTCGAACAGTTCCAGCACCTGCTGCAGGTAGGCGTAGCTGCTGAAGAACGCCAGGTAGTTACCCGGGCGCTCGCTGAACTGCCGCGCCATCAGTGCCACGATGGGCGCCAGGGAGCGCTCGCGGTGCTGGTAGCGGGTCGACAGGTTGCTCACCGCCTGCACCTCGAGCTGCGCGGCCTGGAATGGTGATTCGACATCCACCCACGGCGTCGCCTCGGGCAGGCCGAGCAGGTCGGCGTAGTAACGGGCCGGGCTCAGGGTGGCGGAGAACAGCGTGGTGCTGTGGCTGTCCTCGAAGCGCGGGGCCAGGAAGGGCGCCGGCACCACGTTGCGCAGGCACAGCACCGAGTGGCTGCGCTTGCGCAGATCCTGCTTGCGGGTGATATCGAACAGCGAGTGCGGGCCAAAGGCTTCGGCCAGTCGGCAGAAAGCCATGGCGTCGAGGTAGAACTGCAACAGTTCGCCATCGTTGCCGGTGGGCTGGTCGGTGAGGTGGTCGGTGAGCGCGCTGACCGCTTTCTGCAGGGACAGGAGCAGCAGGTCCGGCGGCTGCGGATAGGTCTGGTAATCCTCGCGCTGTTCCTTGTGCAGCTGCTTCCAGTGCCGGCTGATGCGCGTCAGTACCGCGCTCAGGCCCTTGGGGGCGTTGCTGCGCATGGCCTCGAAGCGTGCCTGGTCGAGTTCGGCGCTGTACATGCGCCGGGCGCGCTCGATCAGGTTGTGGGCTTCGTCGACCAGCAGCGTCACCCGCCATTCGTTGATCAGCGTGAGGCTGTAGAGCAGGGCGCTGAGGTCGAAGTAATAGTTGTAGTCGCACACCACCACGTCGGCCCAGCGGGACAGCTCCTGGCTCAGGTAGTAAGGGCAGACTTCATGCCGCAGGGCGATCTCGCGCACCGCAGCCTGGTCCAGCCAGACGCGCTCGACCGCCGCCTGGCGGGCAGCCGGCAAGCGGTCATAGAAACCGCGGGCCAGCGGGCAGGACTCACCATGGCAGGCCTTGTCAGGGTGCTCGCAGGCTTTGTCCCGCGCCACATGTTCGAGCACCCGCAGGGGCAGGGCGTCGCCGCGCAGAATTTGCAGGGCGTGCAGCGCCAACTGGCGGCCCGGCGTCTTGGCGGTCAGGAAGAACAAGCGGTCGAGCTGTTTTTCCGGGAACGCCTTGAGCTGTGGAAACAGCGTGCCCAGGGTCTTGCCGATGCCGGTGGTGGCCTGGGCCATCAGGCAGTGGCCGTCTCGCGCGGCGCGGTACACCGCCTCGGCCAGTTGCCGCTGGCCGAGGCGGAACTCGGCGTGGGGAAAGCGCAGCTCGCTCAGCGTGGCGTCGCGCCTGCGGCGGTGCGCCTGCTCCTGCTCGGCCCAGGTGACGAAGCGCTGGCACAGCGTCTCGAAGAACGCCTGCAGCTCGGCGGCCGTGCGGGTTTCGCGAAACACGCTTTCCTTCTGGGTCAGCACGTTGAAATACACCACGGCGAGATCGATCTGCGGCAGGCCGCGGCTCTGGCAGAGCAGCCAGCCGTACACCCGCGCCTGGGCCCAGTGCAGTTGGCGGTGGTTGTCGGGAATACGGGCGATGTCGCCGCGGTGGGTCTTGATCTCTTCGAGCAGGTTGCCTAATGGGTCGAAGCCGTCGGCCCGGCCGCGCACCTGCAAGGAGGCGAACTCCCCGGCCAATGGCACTTCGGCCTCGTAGTGCTCGCCGCGCCGGGCGACCACCGTGGCGTGGCCGGCCATGCCCTCCTGGGCGGTGGGCGAGGGCGTGAAGCGTAGGTCGAGGTCGCCGCATTTGGCGGTGAACTCGCACAGGGCACGCACCGCCACGCGGTAACTCACGCGTCGGCCCACTGCACGTAACAGACGTCCACCGGCATGTCGTGCTCGGCGCAGAACGCCAGCCAGCGCCGCTGATTGTCCTGCAGGCGATCACCGGGGCCCTTCACCTCGATCATCCGGTAGCGCTTCTCCTCGGGCCAGAACTGGATCAGATCCGGCATGCCCGAGCGGTTGGCCTGGATATCGCCCAGCAGGCGGCGAAACCAGGCTTGAAGATGTGCCGCCGGCAGGCAATCCAGGGCCTGCTCGAGCAGCGTTTCGCTGAGCACGCCCCAGTACACGAACGGCGACTGGATGCCGAATTTGTCGTGGTACATCTGGCGAATGCTGTCGCGGTAGCGTTGATCATCGAGCTGCGCCAGGCATTCGGCAAACAGCGCGCGGCGGCGTGGGTAGAAGTCGGCGGTGAGCAGATCCGCCGGGCCATGCTGGAATGGATGAAAGAACGCACCGGGAATGGCAGCGAAAATCGCCGGCCAGCAGAGCAGCCCGAACAGGCTGCAGATCAGCGTGTTCTCGACGTAATGCACCGGTGCCTCGGTGCGCTGCAGATGCAGCTGCACCCGCTGCTCGACCGACAGCATGGGCGTTCTGGGCAGTTGCAGATCCAGGCGTGCCGGGGCCTGCGCCCTGCTGCGTTTTTGCGTCGGCAGACCCAGATGACGGGCCAGGCGCAGCAGGGCCCGTTCGGCCAGTTGCAGCTCGCCGTCGCTGACCGGTTCGGCCACGGCCAGGCTGGCCAGCTCGAAGGCCTCGCGGTGCTGCAGGGTGCGCTCCAGCACGCGGATTCGCCGTTGCCGCGCCGCGCCATAACCGCTGCTGGCGTAAACCTGCAGTGCCAGATCGAACTCTGCGCAGCGTTCCAGATGCTGGCCGATGCGAAACAGCAACTTGGCGCGGCGCTCGGCAATATAGGGATTGTCATAGCGGCGCGCGTCGATGCAGGCGAGTAGTTGATCGCTGATTTCGCCTGCCTCGAAGACTTCGCGGCAGCGCTGCAGGTGCAGGTAGTCGTCGACGTCCTCGCGGCAACGCAGGGCTCGCGAGTCCGCCGGGAAGTCGACCCTCTCGTAGCGAAAGATGCCCAGGTCGGCGAGCACGAACTCCGACCACTCCTGGCGCAGGTTGCCAAAGAACATCAGACGCAGGCGCTCGCTCAGGTCATCGATGGTCAGGCTGTAGAGCGCGTCGTCGAGTGCCGGGCACCAGGCGGCGAAGGGCTGGCTGGCCTGGAACTGCTCGGCGAGTTGCAGGGCCAGGTCGTCCTTGCGGGCGCGCCGGTCGCTGAGCTGGGCGGCGAAGCTGGCGACGATCTCGTCCTTGCGCAGCAGGCCCAGCAACGCGTCGAGTGGCAACGGCGCATCGTCGAGCACCCAACCAGTGGCGATCAGCGCTGCAGCTGCCTGGCGACAGCAACCGATCTCTTCGTAGTTGAGCTTGCTGGCGCGAAAGTGCACGCCTTTACGCATGATCATCCGTACCAACAAGGCCTGGGCCGACCAGTCGAGAGCATCGAAGGCCTGTAGGAAAGCCTGTTCGCGGGCGTCGAGCAGGTCGGCATGGCGATCGCCGATCCAGGCCAGGGCCTTGCGAAAGTTGTGCAGGTAATAGAAACGCAGATCGATGCTTGAAGACATGAGGCAGGCGGGGTACTGTTTTTTTATACAGATATCAGGCCGCCCGTCATCTGGCAATCGCCGCGGGATGGACGGATGGTACAACTCACTGTCACTCGGCATCGGTCGCGGACTACACTGCACCTCCATCGCCGCCTGGAACGGGCCATCATGAACAGCCAGTTTGCGCCTCTCTCGCCAGGCACCCTGACCGAGCGCCACTATGAAATGCTGGTTCAGGCGGTGGTCGACTACGCCATCTTCATGCTTGATCCCGCCGGCTTCGTGGTGTCCTGGAACGCCGGTGCGGCGCGTATCAAGGGCTATGACGCAGCCGAGGCGATCGGCCAGCACCTGTCCGTTTTCTACACCGACGAGGACCGCCGCGCAGGCAAACCCGCCTACCTGCTCGAACGGGCGCTGCGCGAAGGCCGGGCCCAAGACGAAGGCTGGCGGGTGCGCAAGGACGGCACGCGTTTCTGGGCGCTGGTGGTGATCGATGCGATTCGCAATGAGCAGGGCGACGTCATCGGCCTGGCCAAGATTACCCGCGACATCACCGACCGCCGCGAAGCCGAAGGTCGCTACGACGCCCTGCGTGCCCAGCTTTTCCAGGCCCAGAAACTGGAGGCCCTTGGCCAGTTGAGCGGCGGCATGGCCCACGATTTCAACAACCTGCTGACCATCATCCTCGGTGCTGCCAAGCTGGCCAGCCGCACCGACGATCCCGAGCGCCTGGCCAGCCTGTTGGACAACATCCAGACGGCCGGCGAGCGGGGCGCGCAAATGACCCGCAACCTACTGACTTTCGCCCGCAACGAGCCCAAGCACACCCGCCAGGTCGCCCTCAACGAACTGCTGGATTCGGCTGCCACCTTCTTCAGCCAGGCGCTGCCCAGAACCATGACCCTGCAGATGCAGGTGGACGATGCCTTGCACACCGTGGAGCTGGACCCCAGCGAGCTGGAAATGGCCCTGCTCAATCTGGTTCTCAATGCCCGCGATGCCATGGGCGGCGTCGGCACGGTGCAGTTGCAGGCAGGTAACCGACAACTAGCGGGGGAGGTGGACGGCCTGCATGGCGCCTTCGTGGTGATCGCCGTGGCGGACCAGGGCTGCGGCATCGACCCGGCGATTCGTCCACGGTTGTTCGAGCCGTTCTTCACCACCAAGGACGTCGGCAAGGGAACCGGGCTTGGCCTTTGCCAGGTCTATGGTTTTGCCCGCCAGGCGGGTGGCGGGGTGCAGGTCGAGAGCGTGAGCGGCCAGGGAACCATCATGGAGATCTACCTGCCGGCATCCTGTGCTCAGGCGGCAGTTGCGCCGGCATGAACATGGTAGTATCGCCAATCACCTTTTCAGCCAGCGCTGCGGGGCCTGGGAAATGCGTATGTCGACCCAGGCCATATTTGCGTAAATTCGACTGAGGCAAGCCAGATCTTGGAACAGCTACAACGCCTTCAAAGTGGGATCGAGGGACTTGACGCTCTGTTGAAGGGCGGTCTGGTGGCCGGTGCATCCTATATCGTTCAGGGGCGCCCCGGCTCAGGCAAGACGATTCTCGCCAACCAGGTCGCGTTCAACCACGTGCGCGACGGGGGCCGTGTTCTGGTGGCCACTCTGCTGGCAGAGTCCCATGAGAGGCTCTTTCAGTTTCTTTCTACGATGACCTTCTTCGACCCGACCAAGGTCGGCGCCGAGATCCAGTTCGTCAGCGCCTTCGACACGCTGGAAAACGAGGGGCTCGACGAAGTCGTCAAGTTGCTGCGGCGCGAGATCAGTCGCCAGAAGGCCACCTTGCTTATCGTCGACGGCCTGCTCAACGCCCGCTCCAAGGCGGAGAACCAGATCGACACCAAGAAGTTCATCTCCGAACTACAGGGCCATGCTGCCTTCGCCGGCTGCACGGTGCTGTTCCTGACCAGCTCGCGGCTGGACGACGGCAGCCCCGAACACACCATGGTCGATGGCGTGATCGAGCTGGGCGAAGAGCTGTTCGGCGCCCGCTCGGTGCGCCGCATTCACCTGCGCAAAACCCGCGGCAGCGGCGCCCTGTCCGGCCTGCACGAGTGCGAGATCACCGATGACGGGCTGGTCATTCATCCGCGTCTGGAGAGCCTCTACAGCCATCCGAGCCAACCGGACAGCGATACGCTGCAGCGCGTCTCCAGTGGCATCCCCAGCCTGGACGACCTGGTCGGTGGTGGCCTGTCGGCATCGTCGGTCACCCTGATCATGGGGCCGGCGGGCGTCGGCAAGACCACCCTGGGACTGAATTTCCTGGCGCAGTCTACCGCCGAGGAGCCGGGCCTGCATTTCGGCTTCTATGAAACGCCGCAACGCCTGCGCCTCAAGGCCCAGGCCCTGGGCATCGACCTGAATGCACTGGAAGCCAGCGGCGCGCTGCACATCATGTGGCAGCCGACTACCGAAGGGCTGATCGATGGTGTAGGCGCACGGGTCATCAAGGCGGTGCGCGAAAAGGGCATCAAACGCCTGCATATCGACAGCCTGGGCGGCATGGCCCGTTTGGCCACCGGCAGCGCGCGCCTGATCGAGTTCTTCAGCGCATTGATGAGCCAATTGCGCGCCATGGGGGTCACGGTGTTCGCCACCTGGGAAATGCGCGACATTTTCGCCGCCGAGATCAACGCGCCGGCGCCGGAGTTGTCGAGCATCGTCGACAACCTGATCCTCATGCGATTCGTTGAAAAAGACGCTGAACTAAAGCGGCTCCTATCCATCCTTAAGATGAGGGACAGCCGTTACGATCCCTCGCTCCTGGAAGTGGTCATCAGTGATCATGGTATTGAACTCAGCAAGGCCTTCAGACATGCGGCTGGTGCGCTGTCGGGCAATGCCGTCCCTGCGCAGGACGCCTGAGCCATGTGTGCCTGACCGAGCCGAAAAACTATGACAACCATCCTGATAGTCGACGACGAATACCTGATAGCGGATATTCTCGGCTATGCCATGGAAGACGAAGGCTACATGGTGGTGAAGGCCAGCAATGGTCGTCGCGGCCTCGAGGTGCTCGACCGTGAGCGCCCCGAGTTGGTGATCACGGATTTCATGATGCCGGTCATGGATGGTCTAGAATTCGCCCGGGCCGTTCGCGCCAGGCCCGGCTCGGCGGAACTGCCGATCATTCTCATGAGCGGCGCTCAGGGCAGCGTCGGGCGCGCCAGCCCCGAGCTGTTCGCCGCGGTGTTCGACAAGCCCTTCGACATCAATCTGGTCATCGCCAAGGTCAAGGAACTGATCGGCCCGAGCTGATCGCACTTACCTGCCCGGTAACGCTCTCGTTCTCCTCTTCACAAGCGGAACGCCTCTTGGCCGTAGCGGTCGAACGCTGCGCAAGCCGAGGCGCGTATTCATGCGCCCCGAATAGAGCCGTGTGTCGAGAGTGCGATGTCCATGGATGAAGGTGCAGGGCGGGCGTCGGTCGATGCCAGATTGCCCATCGCGAAGTCGGTATCGCGAATGGGTGGCCGTGATCGTCTGGTCACTGCTGGGCGTGCTGCCAAGAAGTTCGCCCACATGCTGCATCAGCGCACTGGCGTCGATGCGGGGAGTCCGTCGATGAGCATCCTGATCTGCAGCCACGAGTCCCGCCAACTGATGCCGCTGCTCGAACCCCTGGGCGCGACCTGCCGTGTAGTCCATGATCTTGGCGCAATGCTCGATGCCCTGGATGGGCGGGTCGATACCGTGCTGCTGGCCGAACAGATGTTCGCTGGAGCGGACGATGCGCAGCTTGCCCGGCTCGCCGAATCGGCCGTTCCGGTCGTGATTCTTGGCGTTGCCGGTCACGCTCAGCTGCCACCGCTGACCGGCCGCGCCTCCACCTTGCTAGTGGAGCCACCTTTCACCGCTCGCGCCCTGTGCAGCGCGGTGATGGCGCTGAAGGGCCGCTCACGAGCGGATTCTGAACGACGCTCGTCTGACGAGGAACTGGCCCAGCAGCAGAGCCAGCGGATGGACGCCGTCGAATCGGTAGTCGATGGTGTGGCCCATGACTTCAACAACATGCTGACTGGCGTCATCGGCGCGCTCGACATCATGAAACGGCACGTGGCCGTCGGGCGCTTCGATGATCTGCCGCGCTTCATCGAGGCTGCCAGTATTTCCGCCGACCGCGCCAGTGCGCTGACCCAGCGCTTGCTGACGCTTTCCCATCGTCAGCCGCTGGAGGCGCGACCCGTCGAAGTGGGGCCACTGTTGGTATCGCTCGAGGCGTTGATCAGGCGTTCCATCGGCGATGGCATCTCCCTGCAGGGCGACTATCGGCATGGCGCCGTGCGCGTGCTTGCCGATGCACGGCAGCTGGAAAGTGCGATGCTCAGCCTGGCCGTCAATGCCCGTGATGCCATGCCGGGCGGCGGGCAGATCGGCCTGCATACGTCGCTCGTCGATCTGCAGCAGGAAAACCGTGCGGCCTTGCCGGATCTGAAAGCCGGCCGCTATCTGCTGATCGCCCTGTCGGATACCGGCAGCGGCATGAGCAGTGAGACCCTGGAGCGGGTCTTCGATCCTTTCTTCACCACCAAATCGGTCGGTCAGGGCAGCGGCCTGGGGCTGCCCATGGTGCATGGCTTCGCACGCCAGAGCGGCGGCCAGGTGACCATTCACAGTGAGCCTGCGGTAGGTACCACGGTGCGTCTGTACCTGCCTGTGGTCGAGACGCCGGCCCGCGAGGCCGACAGGCCAGCCAGCGAGGCACCACTGGCGCAGTCGCGCATTCTGCTGGTCGAGAGCGATTCGTCGGTTTGCCTGTTGGTTGGCGAGGTAGCGGCCGAACGCGGCCATGATCTGGTCAATGCCGCCGACCCGCAGGCAGCGCTCGATCTGCTCGATCGCGAGGCGTTCGACCTGTTGATTACCGATGTCAGCCTGCCCGGGATCAGCGGTGTTCAGCTAGCCAAGGCGGCGCAGGGCGTACGCCCCGGATTGTCGGTTCTGCTGGTCGTCGCTGCATCGGATATCGGCCAACTGGCTGCGGCGCCTGCGCTGAAAAGCATCGCCAAACCATTCTCCATGCGTGAGCTGGGCGAGACCCTTGGCGAGCTTCTGCCGGGGCGATCCTGAGCGCTCGCGGCGCGCTGCCACGGCCTTTCGGCAACTTTTTTCACGCAAAGCATGCGGATGCGGAATCAAAGCGTTGCTCCGTAGTCCTAAACCCTGACAACGAATAGCGGCACCCCAGAACGCCGCCTCCAACACCCTCGAAGCACCGGGTTGGATGTCGAACCGTTGCAGCACCAGAAGCCGTTTTTTATGCCTGCGCCCGAACCGAGGAGCAGTGCGTGCGGTGGGTTGCCAAGGGAAGGGATGCTGCTCTCTGCACGACCTCGATGAGCATTCACGGGTGTGCAGATGCGTGCGGTTCGGTTGCTAACTGCCAGCGTCCATCAATCGAGTGTCGCCGTACCGTTACGGCGATTGTGGGGGAGATATTAACCATTGAACGGTAATCACAGCCTATGAAAATGTTGAAGGAATCCCTCAAGAAGGTCTTGCCGCGGGACAGTATCGATAACCTCAAGGCCTTGCAGAAGAAACTTGCCATGGGCTGGATCCGCGCGCTGTCGCGCTCGGCCATGTTGCGCCGTTTCCATTACTCGTTCTTCTCCTCGGCCTTCGACCGCGAAGCCTATGCGGTAGTGGTCGGCCATCTGCAGCATGAGCAGAACCTCTCCGGCGCCGAGCCGGTGAACTACTTCCTGCGTCGCGCCGTGCACCGCATCGAGAAGGGCCTGATCATGCAGCCGCGGCGCCAGGTGTTCGCCCTCGACTACATCAATGACACCGTGGACAGCTACATCGCCTCGCTCAACGGCAACGTGGATCGTGACGAGGTCAGCTGGGCCCATGACGTGCTCGCCGAGTACTTCGCCGTCACCGGTGATCACCCGGTGCTCAACCGTGCCCGCGAAAAGTTCGCCCGTTTCGAGCGCCCCAGTGGCTCGCCGGAAACCTTGCGTCATCCGGACGCAGAGCGCGTGCCGTTCGCCGCCGACGTGAGCACGCCCAGCGTGGATTTCACCGCCATGCGTCAACTGGCGATGAAGCGTCGCTCGGTGCGCTGGTATCAGCAGGATTGCCCGGTGCCGCGCGAGGTGATCGACAAGGCCGTGGAAGTCGCCGTGCAGTCGCCGAGTGCCTGTAACCGCCAGCCTTATCGCTTCGTGGTGTTCGATGACCCCGCTTCGGTGGCCCAGGCCTCGCGCCTGCCCATGGGGGTGGCTGGCTTCGATCACAACTTCCCGGCCATCGTCGCCGTGGTCGGCCGCCTGCGCGCCTACCCCCACGTCCGTGATCGCCACGTGATCTACATCGATGGCGCCCTGGCGGCGATGTCCTTCATGTTCGCGCTGGAGACCCAGGGCGTGTCGTCCTGCTCGATCAACTGGCCGGACATTCCCGAGCGCGAAGAGGCGGCGGCCAAGCTTCTCAAGCTCGACGCGGATGAGCGCATCGTGATGTTCATTTCCCTTGGCTACGCCGCTGATACCGGCCTGGTGCCTTACTCGCAGAAGCTCTCGCTGGAGGAAGCCCGCAGCTACATGCGTCTGGAGTCGCCCGCTCGATGAGTGCCTCGCGTGTCCAGGAGGGTATGAAGTACCTCCTCAATTCCGGCTGGATGCTGGCCGAGAAATTCCTCATGCTGGCCATCGGCCTGGCCACCACGGTGGTGCTGGCGCGCTACCTGGGGCCCGAGGATTTCGGTTACCTGAATTATGCGCTGGCGCTGTTGGGACTGCTCAGCATCGTCGTGCACCTGGGGCTCACTGGTCTGGTGGTCAAGGAGCTGCGCAGCAACCCGGACAACGAAGACCAGATTCTCTCCACGGTATTCGTGATCAAGGTGGGCTGCTCGGTGATCGCCTTCGCGATCATGATGAGCACCTACCTGTTCGGTAACGACCAGAACTTCCTGGTGCTGCTGTTCACCGCCCTGGCGCTGTTCTTCACCCCGTTCGAAATGCTCATCGACTGGTTCCAGGCGCGGGTGCAGGCCAAGTACGCGGCGGTCGCCGGCTTCGTCGGCCAGCTGGGCGGCAACGGCCTGAAGATGATTCTGGCCATCGCCGGCGCGGGCCTGGTGTACATCGCCCTGGCTCACGTGGTGGTGGTCATGGTCACCTCGGCGATCCTGGTCAGCTACGCGGTGATGCTCAAGCGCGATTTCCGCTTCGACTTTTCCTGGCCATTGGGCAAGACCCTGCTCAAAAAGAGTTTCCTCATCTTCCTGGGCTCACTGTCGGCGGTGATCTACCTCAAGGTCGACCAGATCATGCTGCAGTACATGCTCGGCGAATACGCCGTGGGCGTGTACTCGGCGGCGTCGCGGTTGTCCGAGGCCTGGTACCTGATCCCGACCATTCTCATGGCGTCGGTCTTCCCGAAGATGATCGACCTGCACAAGACCGATACCGCCGGCTACAACCGCTTCATGCAGGTGGCGCTGGACGTGCTGTTCTTCATGGCCTTCGCCCTGGCCGTGGTGGTGTTCTTCCTTTCCGACTGGATCGTGCACGTCCTGTATGGCGTCCAGTACGCCGATGCCGGCCCGGTGCTGGCAATCCACATCTTCGCCGCGACCTTCGTGTTCATGCGTGCGCTGTTCAGCAAGTGGATCATCATCGAGGAGGCCTTCATCTTTTCCCTGGTCACCCAGGGCCTCGGCGCGCTGAGCAACATCGTGCTCAATTACTACCTCATCCAGAGTCACGGTGTGGTCGGTTCGGCCTGGGCGACGCTGATTTCCTATTCCATCGCCGGTTACGTGAGCTTGCTGCTGTCACGCAAGACACGGCCGCTGTTCATCATGATGACCAAGAGTATTTGCCTGCACGTGTTCCTAAGCGTGCCCCAGTTGATTCGTGAATTCAGGAGAACGTGATATGTACGTCGAGATTCGCAAAGCCGGTTTCGTCAACAAGGGGGCTGCGCTGATGCTGCACGCCGCCCTGCAGCAAGTGCGCAAGAACGTGCCGGCTGCCAAGGTG
Organism: Pseudomonas sp. PA27(2017); assembly: GCF_001945445.1. Taxonomy (GTDB): domain Bacteria; phylum Pseudomonadota; class Gammaproteobacteria; order Pseudomonadales; family Pseudomonadaceae; genus Aquipseudomonas. The sequence goes on along the minus strand of NZ_MSXW01000046.1, from coordinate 1,869 downwards.
GTGATGGAGCCCGGCCGGGCCAATAGCCCCTATCCCTATTTCAATCGCGCCTCTCTGGGGCTGTATCAGAAGGCCTGGCTGTGGCGTAAGGGCATCCCGTTCGGCGACCTGGCGGCGCTGGTACCGGCTGGCATTCGCGAGCAGTACGGCATCGTGCTCGACAAGGATATCAACGTGGTGCTGGACGCCGCCGGCTTCGCCTACAGCGACCAGTGGGGCCCGGATCTGTCCGAGGAACTGGCGCGCTCCAGCCAGCGCTGGAAGAAGCAGGGCTCCAAAGTGATTCTGCTGCCCCAGGCGTTCGGCCCGTTCCGTGACCCGCGCAGCCGCGAGGCGGTGAAGGCGTTCGTCGACAACTGCGACCTGATCTTCGCCCGGGAACAGATTTCCTACGATTACCTGACCGAGATCGTCGGCGAGCGCGACAACATCAAGATCGCCCCGGATTTCACCAACCTGATCTCGGGCCCGGTGCCGGACTATTTCGACCCCGAAATTCATCAGATCTGCCTGGTACCCAACTGCCGCATGCTCGACAAGACCAACGACAGCATCGCCAAGGGCTATGCGCCGTTCCTCGAGCGCGCTGCCAAGGCGCTGGTCGAGCGTGGCGCCAAGCCGTTCCTGCTGATCCACGAAGGCGAGGGCGATGCGCGTCTGGCCGAGCAGGTCTCCAGAGCCGTAGGGGGATTGCCGATCCTGCGCGAGACCGATCCGCTGGCCATCAAGGGCATCCTTGGTGCTTGCCGCGGCACCCTGGGCAGCCGCTTCCACGGCCTGGTCAGTGCGCTGTCACAGGGCGTGCCGTCGCTGGCCACCGGCTGGAGCCACAAGTACCAGATGCTGTTCGCCGACTACGGATTCTCCGAAGGCGTACTGGACATCAACCTGAGCGACGAGGAGCTGAACCGCGCCCTCGACAACCTTACCGATCCGGTGCAGATGCAGGCGCTGTCTGCGCGCTTGAACGCGCACTCCGCGGAGCTGAAGACCCGTACCCAGGCGATGTGGAACGAGGTGTTCGCGCTGATCCAGCAGGGCCGCAGCGTGGGTAGCGAGAAGCCGGTCGCGGTTACCGCAGGGCGTTAAACGTACAAGAGCGATGCGGCATCCGCTGCGTCGCCTTTTCCAGCGAGCCAGATAAAGGTTCTTCCCGCTGTTGGGAAGCGCCTGGTTGAGACTGGGCTGGCAAATCAGTGTGCGCTGCCGATGACTTGGCACTCTCCATTAGCATGCCGCCTGGCCTGATGGGTTTCGCCCCTTACGGGCGAGTCACTTGATTCGCTGCGCTCACCCTTCGGGCCAGCCTACGGCTGTTACTTCGCTGCGCTTCGTAGCTCTTGCTTGCCCAAGAGAAAGTAACCAAAGAGAAGGGCACCCCACCATCCGGGCTAGGCGCCCCCGCCCTGCTGCGCCGGGGTTCCCTCATTCCATCACCACTCCAGGGGCACGACCGGATGCGGCCCACTGACGAAGGGCCATCCCTGGCCCATCGCAGCTCTCGCGACATCCATGTCGCTCATGGCTACCCGCCCGGCCCCTTACGTGGCGATTCCATTCGGCCTGCTGAAGGGGACTTGGGTGTCGCCTGTGCGATTGCAGCTCAAAAGCAAAAACAGGCACCGACGAGCTTGAGCCTGTAGAAATCTTGCAAGCTCGCGGTCCGGTCCCGTCAGGAGGCCGAGTGTAGGTGTCGCGTAGGGGGACGAGCCGCATGGATACGGCGAGAGGCTTAATGGGCCAGGGATGGCCCATGTAAGCCGGCCCCCGGAGCGGCGCCGGAGCGAGGGAAGTTTCGCGCAGCGAAACCCGGATGTCGGGGTGCCCTTCTTTGGCACACCTTTCTTGGGCAAGCAAGAAAGGTGTGGC
>NZ_MSXW01000012.1 GCF_001945445.1 Pseudomonas sp. PA27(2017) | reverse complement strand
ACAGGCGATCGGCCTGGCCCTGGTGGGCGAACAGGCGCTGCTTGTCCTTCACGTAGGCGACCATGGCGCGCATGAAATGCGCCTGGTAGACCCGCGAGAAGCCGACGTCGATCCGGTCGGCACACTGGTCCAGGCGAAACGGTACCGACACCGCGGCGGCGCCTTGCAGGCCGCTGTCCGCGCCAGTTTCCCCCAGGTATTTGAGCAACACGTTGCCGCCCAGCGAGTAGCCCACCGCAAACAGTGGCGCCAGGGGATGTTTGGCGTGCAGGTGGCGGATGGTTTCAGCGAGGTCTTCGCTGGCGCCGGAGTGGTAACCGCGTGGCAGCAGGTTGGGTTCGCCCGAGCAGCCACGCCAGTTCAGCGCCACGCTGGCCCAGCCCTGAGCCGCCAGCCGGCCTTGCATGCCGAGCACGTAGTGGGAGCTGGAGGAGCCGGTGAGGCCGTGCAGCACCAGAACCAGAGGGGCGTGGGCTTCGTGGGGGCCGTGCCAGTCGAGGTCCAGGAAGTCACCGTCTTGCAGCCACAGGCGCTCACGTTGGCGTTCGAGCACCGCCGGGCGACGGCACAGCGACCCCCAGAGGGTCTGCAGGTGCGGCCCTGGCAGCCACCAGGCGGGTTGGAAAGTTCTGCTCATGGCTGATACCCGCTCCTCTGCAACAGGCAGTCGAACTGCCTGCGGGGATGCGCGCCCTTGCGAGTGCGCGTCAACAGTGCGACAAGCCCACCATCTTTCGCGTCAAGGGCGACGCCCCCACGAGCCTGCCCAGGTCAGCGGTGCCTGAGAGCCCCGCTTCGGGGCAGCTATGCAGGGCGGCGCTCCCAGAGTGCGTAATGCACCTGGCCGGCTTTCTGCTCGCGGTGCAGGCGCCAGTTGCCGGGCATGCCGAGACTGGAAGGTACCTGCTCGCTCTCGGTGTAGACCCAGGCATCGTCGGCCAGCCAGCCGCGCTCTTCCAGCAGCGTGCAGGCGGGCAGCAGCAGATCCTGGCTAAAGGGCGGGTCGAGGAACACCAGGTCGAACGGCGTGGCCGGCTGGCTCTGCAGGTAGGCGAGAGCGTCGCTCTGCAGCACCTGGCCGTTGTCGCAGCGCAGGGTGGTCAGGTGGCTGCGCAGGCTGGTTACTGCCGCCGGATTGAGGTCCAGCGCCAGGGCGCTTCCGGCACCGCGCGACAGCGCTTCGAGAAACAGCGCGCCGCTGCCGGCAAAGGGGTCAAGTACCCGGGCGGCTTCTACATAAGGCGCCAGCCAGTTGAACAGGGTTTCGCGCACGCGGTTGGGCGTGGGCCGCAGGCCATGGGCCATGGGGAAGGCGAACTGGCGGCTGCGCCATTGCCCGGCAATGATGCGCAGTTGCCCGTCGCCACCGTGGGCGACGGGGGCTTTGTCGGAGGTCGGTCGTCTGGCCATCAGTGCTCCGGTACGGCGGCGGGCATTTCTGCCGGCTTATCGGTGGGCGGCGGCAGTTCCTTCTGCTCCACCTTAGGCCCTGCAGTGACGATCACCAGTGCTTCGGGGTCGAGATGCTTGGCCATGGCAGCTTTCACCTGCTCGACGCTGAGCGCCTGCACCTGGGCCATGAAATCTTCCAGGTAGGTGAGCGGCAGGTCGTAGAAACCGATGGCGCCGAGCTGACCGACGATGGCCGCGTTGCTGGCCGTGGACAGCGGGAAGCTGCCGGCCATCTCGCGCTTGGCGGCGTCCAGTTCTTCCTGGGTCGGGCCGCCCGCGATGAACTCGCGCAGCAGATCCTTGACCAGCTGCAGGGTGCCGTCGCTGAGCTCGGCGCGGGTCTGCAGGTTGATCATGAACGGGCCGCGGGCCTGCATGGCGGTGAAGCCGGAGTACACGCCGTAGGTCAGGCCGCGCTTCTCGCGCACTTCGGTCATCAGCCGGGTGCCGAAACCGCCGCCGCCGAACACCTGGTTGCCCAGGTAAAGGGCGGCGTAGTCCGGGTCTTCACGGGTGATGCCGAGCTGGGCGATCAACAGGTGGGTCTGGTTGGACGGAAAGTCGATGTGGGTCAGGCCGGGCTTTGGCGCTTCGGGTGCGACGGTCTTGGCCAGGGCTGGGCCCTTGGGCAGTGCAGCGGATACCTCGGCGGCCATGGCCTCGGCTTCCTCGCGGGACAGGTCGCCGACCAGGGCGATCACCGCGTTGCCGGCGGCGTAGGCCTTGGCATGGAAGGCCTGCAGCTGTTCGCGGCTGATGCCCGGAACCGATTGCGCGTTGCCTTCGCTGGGGGGCCCGTAGGGATGCTTGCCGTACAGGCGCTCGAACAACTCGAGGCTGGCCAGCTTGCCGGGATTCTGCTTCTGGTATTCGAAGCCGGCGAGGATCTGGTTCTTGATGCGCGCCAGGGAATCGGCGGGGAAGGTCGGTTGGCCGATCACCTGCTCGAACAGCTTCAGGGCCGGCTCACGCTGCTCGGCTGCGCTGAGGCTGCGCAGGCTGGTGACCGCCATGTCGCGGTAGGCGCCATTGCCGAACTCGGCGCCCAGGCTCTCGAAGCCGGCAGCGATGGCGCCGACGTCCTTGCCGGGCACGCCTTCGTTGAGCATGGCATTGGTCAGCAGCGCCAGGCCAGGCACGTCGCCGTCCTGGCTGCTGCCGCCGGCGTAGGTCAGGCGCAGGTCGAACATCGGCAGCTCGCGGGCTTCGACGAACAGCACCTTGGCGCCTTCGGCAGTCTGCCAGCTCTGGATGTCCAGTTTGCGGCGCTCGGGTTCCTTGCCGTCCAGTTCGGCCAGTGACTGCAGTTTGCTGTCGTCGGCTTGGGCGACCTGTGCGGACTGGGCAGTAGGCTCGGCAGCGTCCGGTGCGCGTTTGACGGTGAAGGCCAGGGCCGCCAGCAGGGCGATCAGAAACAGCCCCAACAGGGCGTAGCGCGGGCCGTTGCGCTTACTCATCGCGCTTCTCCTCGGGCAGAACGTGGGCGACGCTGAGGCGGTCGCGGGTGAAGTAGGTCTTGGCGACGCTCTGGATGTCGGCCGGGGTCACGGCCTCCAGCTCGGCGAGTTCCTGGTCGATCAGCTTCCAGGACAGGCCGACGGTTTCCAGCTGGCCGATGGCGGTGGCCTGGCTGCTGATCGAGTCGCGGTCGTAGACCAGCCCGGCGATCAGTTGGGCGCGTACGCGGGCCAGTTCCTCGGCCGAGGGCGCGGTGTTCTGCAGGTCGTGCAGCTCGCGCCAGATGCCGGCCTCGGTTTGCTCCAGGGTCTTGCCGGTCTGCACATTGGGCGTGGCGGAAATCGTGAACAGGCTGTCGCCGCGGGTGTAGCCGTCGTACCAGGCGCCGGCGCCGGCAACCAACTCCTCGCCGCGCTCCAGGCGAGTGGCCAGGCGCGCGCTGTAGCCGCCGTCCAGCAGGGCGGCGATCAGGCGCAGGGCGTGCACGTCACGCGGGTTCTTGGCGGTGGCCAGGCCCGGTACGTTGAAACCCATCATCAGGCTGGGCAGTTGGGTCTTCAGATGCAGGGTGATCTGCCGCTCGCCCGGCGCCGGTAGCTCCAGAGGAATCTTCGCGGCCGGCACGGCACGCTTGGGGATCGCGCCGAAGTAGCGCTGCGCCAGGGTTTTCACGGCGTCCGCGGTGACGTCGCCGACCACCACCAGGGTGGCGTTGTTGGGCACGTACCAGGTTTCGTACCAATGGCGCAGCTCCTGCACGCTCATGCGGTCGAGGTCGGCCATCCAGCCGATGGTCGGGATGCTGTAGCCGCTGGCCGGGTAGGCCATGGCCTTGAAGCGCTCGAAGGCCAGTCCCGAGGGTTTGTCGTCGGTGCGCAGGCGGCGCTCCTCCTTGATCACCTCGATCTCGCGTTCGAATTCTTCCGGCGGCAGGCGCAGGCTGGCCAGGCGGTCGGCCTCCAGCTCGAAGGCGACGCCCAGGCGGTCGGCGGCCAGTACCTGGTAATAGGCGGTGTAGTCGTCGCTGGTGAAGGCGTTCTCTTCGGCGCCCAGGTCGCGCAGCACGCGTGAGGCTTCGCCGGGGCCGAGCTTGCGGCTGCCCTTGAACATCATGTGTTCCAGAGCATGTGACAGGCCGGTCTGGCCGGCTGTCTCGTAGCTGGAGCCGACTTTGTACCAGATCTGCGAGACCACCACGGGGGCGCGGTGGTCTTCGCGGACGATGACTTTCAGGCCGTTGTCCAGAGTGAATTCATGGGTGGGTTGCGGTGCCGCGGCCTGCGCCCCGAAGGGCAGGGCACAGACGGCCAGTAGCAGGCCGGCGAGATGGCGGGCAAGTGAACTGGACAAACCTCTCTCCTCGTTGAACCACGCCGGGCGTGGGATTGCGGTCGGGTGTGAGCGCGGTGCAGCGTGGCCTTGACGGGCTGTCAGAGCGGTCGCACGGCTTAGCCGTGGCGGCTGCGGAGGTGCTAGGATACGCATCCGTTTTAACGGCGACCACGTCTAGCAATGGCAGTTTGCAATTCACCAGCTGCCCATTTGCAAGCCCTCAGCCCCCGTGCCCAGGCGCCATGGCGTTCGCCCCAGTGAGATAGCCGTCCTCCATGTTTGGTTCAAAAGACGACAACAAGACTCCGGCCCCCGAGCAGGGCGCCGAGAAAGCCGAGAAACGCGGCCTGTTCGGCTGGTTGCGCAAGAAGCCGGCCGAGGCTGCCGCTGCCGAGCCCGCGCAGCAGGCCGAGGTGCCCGAGGCAGCGGCGCAGAGCCAGCCGGAGCAGCCTGCTGAGGCTGCCCAGGTAATCGAGAGCGCTCCGCTCGAAAACGTCCCGGTCGAACGCGACCCGGTCGAACGCGACCCGGTCGAACGTGACCCGGTCAATCGTGACCCGGTCGAGGCACCCGTTGTCAGCGAGCCGGCGGTCGCCGCCGAGCCCGTAGTGGACGATGCCACCCGCCATGGCCCCGAAGCACTGCTCGAGCCGATTGCCGAGCAGCCGGCGGCCCCGGCAGAGCATCCCGCTGCTCTGGCATCGGGCAGCGACGTGCAGCATGCCGTGCCCGCCACGCCGGCCGCGGTGTTGACTGTGCCAGCCGAAGCGGTCGCTGAGCCGGTGGTCGAGCAGAACAAACCCTCGGACAACAAGGGCGGTTGGTTTGCCCGTCTGCGCCAGGGCCTGTCCAAGACCAGCGCCAGCATCGGCGAAGGCATGGCCAGCCTGTTCCTTGGCAAGAAGACCATCGACGACGACCTGCTCGACGAGATCGAGACCCGCCTGCTCACCGCTGACGTAGGCGTCGAGGCCACCACGGCGATCATCGGCAGCCTGACCCAGAAGGTCGCGCGTAAGCAGCTGACCGACAGCGACGCGCTGTTCAAGGCGCTGCAGGAAGAGCTGGCCGCCATGCTGCGCCCGGTCGAGCAGCCGCTGCAGATCGACAGCGCCAAGCGCCCCTACGTGATCCTGGTGGTCGGCGTGAACGGCGCCGGCAAGACCACCACCATCGGCAAGTTGGCCAAGAAGCTGCAGGGCGAGGGCAAGAAGGTCATGCTCGCTGCCGGCGATACCTTCCGCGCCGCCGCTGTCGAACAGCTGCAGGTGTGGGGTGAGCGCAACAAGATCCCGGTCATCGCCCAGCACACCGGCGCCGACTCGGCTTCGGTGATCTTCGACGCCGTGCAGGCCGCCAAGTCCCGTGGCATGGACGTGCTGATCGCCGACACCGCCGGCCGTCTGCACACCAAGGACAACCTCATGGAGGAGCTCAAGAAGGTTCGCCGCGTGATCGGCAAGCTCGACGACAGCGCGCCTCACGAAGTGCTGTTGGTGCTCGATGCCGGCACCGGCCAGAACGCCATCAACCAGGCCAAACAATTCAACCAGACGGTGAACTTGACCGGCCTGGCCCTGACCAAGCTGGATGGCACGGCCAAGGGCGGCGTGATCTTCGCCCTGGCCAAGCAGTTTGGCCTGCCGATTCGTTACATCGGCGTGGGTGAGGGGATCGACGATCTGCGCACCTTCGAGGCCGAACCCTTCGTTCAGGCGCTTTTCCAGCAACGGGAGCAGTGATGATCCGATTCGAGCAGGTCGGCAAGCGTTACCCCAACGGTCATGTCGGGTTGCATGAGTTGAGTTTCCGCGTGCGGCGCGGCGAGTTCCTGTTCGTCACCGGCCACTCCGGCGCCGGCAAGAGCACCCTGCTGCGCCTGCTGCTGGCCATGGAGCGCCCGACCTCGGGCAAGCTGCTGCTGGCAGGGCAAGACCTGGGGCAGATCAGCAACGCGCAGATTCCCTTCCTGCGCCGGCAGATCGGCGTGGTGTTCCAGAACCACCAACTGCTGTTCGACCGCAGCGTGTTCGACAACGTGGCCCTGCCGCTGCAGATTCTCGGCCTGTCCAAGAGCGATATCGGCCGCCGCGTCGGTTCGGCGCTGGAGCGGGTCTCGCTGAGCGACAAGGCCGAGCAGTTTCCCGGTGACCTGTCCACCGGGCAGCAACAGCGCGTCGGCATCGCCCGCGCCATCGTCCATCGTCCGGCCCTGCTGCTGGCCGACGAACCTACCGGTAACCTCGACCCGCGTCTGGCGGCGGAAATCATGGGCGTATTCGAAGACATCAACCGCCTCGGCACCAGCGTGCTGATCGCCAGTCACGACCTGGCACTGATCGCGCGCATGCGCCACCGCATGCTCACCCTGCAACGCGGCCGCCTGATTGGTGACGGGGAGGCCGGCGAATGAGTGCTTCCCGCATCCCGCCACCGCAGCCGTCTCAGCGCGTCGGCGCGGCACCCAAGAACGCCGAGCCACAGGGGCCGGACAACGAACCGGATTTTCGCACCCTGACCCGCGCCTGGCTGGAAAGCCACCGCGCCAGCCTGGTCGACAGCCTGCGCCGCCTTGGAAAGCACCCGATCGGCAGCTTCTTTACTTGCCTGGTAATGGCCGTGGCGCTGAGCTTGCCCATGGGCCTGTCGTTGCTGCTAGGCAACGTCGAGCGTCTTGGCGGCACCTGGGAGCGTGCTGCGCAGATCTCGGTGTTCCTCAAGATCGACGCCAGCGATAGTCAGGGCCAGGCCCTGCGCGAAGAAATCGCGGGCATGGACGACGTGGCCGAAGCCGAATGGATCAGTCGCGAAAAGGCCCTGGAAGAGTTTCAGCAGCAGTCCGGGTTGGGCGAAGCCCTCAAGGAATTACCTAGCAATCCATTGCCTGGCGCTGTGCTGGTAACACCCAAGGAAGTCGACAAAGCCACCCTTGAGGCGTTGCGTTTACGTTTGGCAGAGCTGCCCAACGTTGAGCAGGCACAGCTGGACCTGGTCTGGGTCGAGCGTTTGAGCGCAATCCTCAAGTTGGGCGACCGTTTCGTTTTTGGCCTCACGGTTTTGCTGATCATGGCGCTGCTGCTGGTGATCGGTAACACCATTCGCCTGCATATCGAGAATCGCCGTACCGAGATCGAAGTGATCAAGCTGGTCGGCGGTACCGACAGCTACGTGCGTCGCCCTTTCCTTTACATGGGCGCGCTGTATGGCCTGGGCGCCGGTGTGCTGTCCTGGCTGGTGCTGGCCTTTGGGTTGAACTGGTTGAACGATGCCGTGGTGCGTCTGTCCGGATTGTATGGCAGCGATTTCGCCCTGGCCGGCGTACCCGTTGGCGACGGCTTCTCCCTATTGCTGGGAGCGGTGCTGTTGGGGTATATCGGTGCGTGGCTGGCGGTGGCGCGACATCTGAGGGAGCTTGCTCCCCGCTAAGTCGCCAGTTTGACGCTTCGCTAACATATTGATTTGGTTGATATTGACTATTGACCGGGGAACCAGGATGGTGGCTTCCGGTCATATTGCGCAGTGCTACACTGCGTACGTTTCGTGAATCGGAGGATTCTAATGTCCACTTCTTTGCAACCTGTTCATGCTCTGGTTCCAGGCGCCAACCTGGAAGCTTACGTGCATGCCGTTAACAGCATTCCGCTGCTGACGCCCGAGCAGGAGCGTGAACTGGCCGGTAACCTCTTCTACAAGCAGGACCTCGACGCGGCCCGCCAGATGGTATTGGCCCACCTGCGTTTCGTCGTGCATATCGCGCGCAGTTACTCCGGCTATGGTCTGGCCCAGGCCGACCTTATCCAGGAAGGCAACGTCGGTCTGATGAAGGCGGTCAAGCGTTTCAACCCGGAAATGGGTGTGCGCCTGGTGTCTTTCGCCGTGCACTGGATTCGTGCGGAAATCCACGAGTTCATTCTCAAAAACTGGCGGATCGTCAAGGTCGCCACCACCAAGGCCCAGCGCAAGCTGTTCTTCAACCTGCGTAGCCAGAAGAAGCGCCTGGCCTGGTTGAGCAATGACGAAGTCAATGCCGTCGCCGAGAGCCTGGGTGTCGAGGCTCGTGAAGTGCGCGAGATGGAAAGTCGCCTGACCGGTCAGGATATGGCCTTCGACCCGGCTGCCGATGCCGACGACGACAGCGCGTTCCAGTCGCCGGCCCAGTATCTGGAAGATCATCGCTACGATCCGGCCCGGCAGATGGAAGACGAGGACTGGAGCGACACCTCCAGTGCAAACCTGCACGAGGCGCTCGAAGCGCTCGACGAGCGCAGCCGCGATATCCTGCAGCAGCGCTGGCTGGCCGAAGAAAAGGCCACCCTGCACGAGCTGGCAGCCAAGTACAACGTCTCGGCGGAGCGTATCCGTCAGCTGGAGAAAAATGCGATGAACAAGCTCAAAGGCTCCATCGCCGCCTGATTCGGCCAGCAACACCCAAAACGCCCCGACCCTGTTCGGGGCGTTTTTGTTTGGGTAGCAATTTGCGCGATGAGCACGAAATGGTGTGGGCCAACCTATCGGTCAACGCCTCGATCCGAGGCGAATATTACCAACTGCATTTTTGCGGTATGGCCGCCATTACAGAAGCACCGACCCCAGGGTGAAACGATTGCGGCCACACTGCAAAGCCGGCGTTGTTCGCACCCTTCGCCCCGAGGCGGGGCTCCCACAATGAACATCGATCGCGCAGCAGCCTACGGTTCGGTTTTACCTTCCACCGCTACATCGTTCCATTGGCCTACTTCGCCCACCAGGCCGGACGTGGCGCTTGCAACTGGCTCAGGTAATGGCTGCCACCCAGTTGGCGCATCTGCCGGCGGATCCAGTTGGCGCGCTGGTTGACGTAGCCGCTGGGCCGCCCCGCATCGTATTGCCGCGGATTGGGCAGCACTGCAGCCAGCAGGCTGGCCTGGCGGGCCGACAGGTAGGACGCGCCGATATTGAAGTGATGCCGGGCGGCCGCTTCTGCGCCGAACACGCCGTCGGCCCATTCCGCGCTGTTGAGGTAAACCTCGAGAATGCGCTCCTTGGGCCACAGCAGTTCGATCAGCCCGGTAAACCACACCTCGATACCCTTGCGCAGGTAGCTGCGACCGGACCACAGAAACAGATTCTTGGCCACCTGCTGGCTTAGGGTGCTGGCGCCACGTACCGAGCCGCCCTGCTGATTGTGCGACAGTGCCGCCTTGATCGCTTCGACGTCGAAGCCCCAGTGCTGGGCGAATTTCTGATCTTCGCTGGCGATCACGGCGATCTTCAAGTCATCCGGCAACGCATCCCAGGAGCGCCAGGTGCGCTGCAGGTCGATGGGCTTGCCGTCGACCCAGGACTCGATCTTGCGCTCGACCATCAGCGCCGTGCCCGGTGGCGGTACCCAGCGCAGGGCGAGCACCAGCAGGAAGGAGCCGGCAATGAACCAGAGCAGCAGCTTCAGCAGGAGGCGGCGAAGGGATCGGAGCATGGGCAGGGAGCCGGGCTTGATTGGCCGCTTAGTATAAGGTGCCAGGCGCCGTTGCGGGCAATGCCACGGCTCGCTGCGGCAATCGGGGAGGCGCGCCTGGGCCAATGGCGGCGTAAACTGCGCCTCTCTGTTGGCTATCGGTGAGAACGCTATGGTTCGCCTGTGGTTGTTGCTGTCGGCTTTCGCCGGCTTTTCCGGGGTTGCGTTGGGCGCGTTCGCGGCCCATGGTTTGAAGAGCAGGCTGAGCGCCGAGTACCTGGCCGTGTTTCAGACCGGCACCCATTACCAGCTGATCCACGCATTGGCCTTGCTGGGCGTGGCCATTTTGGCGCTGGTTGCGCCAGGGCGTCTGGTCAACCTGGCCGGCGGTTTCTTCGCTGCCGGTATCCTGCTGTTTTCGGGTAGCCTTTACGCACTGACCCTCAGCGGTATCGGCAAGCTGGGCATCATCACCCCGTTCGGTGGCCTGGCCTTTCTGGCCGGCTGGGCGTGTCTGGGTGTGGCGGCCTGGCGCATGGCCTAGAACCTGCCCATGATCTGCTGCGCGTCGTCGCTCCTGCGTTAGAAAAACGAGCGCCAGCTCGCGAGATCATGAACAGGCTCTGAGATTGCGCGAGACCAACGGCGGGTCTGCGCCTTGGTCATCGTCGGGGATCGGGCTAGAATGCCGGCCCTTTCTCCTGTCGTGACGGGTCGCCATGCATATCCAGTTGAACGGTGAAACCCTCGAGCTGCCCGAAGGCGCCAGCGTCGCCGATCTGATCGAGCGTCTGGAGCTGACCGGGCGCCGCGTGGCGGTCGAGCGTAACCTCGATATCGTTCCGCGCAGCCAGTACGGCAGCACGGCGCTGGCCGACGGCGACCGCCTCGAAGTGGTCCATGCCATCGGCGGCGGTTGAGCCCGGCGCCGCGCCCTTCCAACTTTCTGCAGAGGAATTTCCATGAGCCACGCAGTCAACGACAAGCCTTTTACCCTGGCTGGCCGCACCTATCAGTCGCGCCTGCTGGTCGGCACCGGTAAATACAAGGATCTCGACGAGACCCGCGACGCCATCGAGGCATCGGGCGCGGAGATCGTGACCGTGGCGGTGCGCCGTACCAATATCGGCCAGAACCCGGGCGAGCCGAATCTGCTCGACGTGATTTCGCCGGATCGCTACACCATCCTGCCGAACACCGCTGGCTGCTACGACGCCGTCGAGGCCGTGCGTACCTGTCGCCTGGCCCGTGAGCTGCTCGATGGCCACAAGCTGGTCAAGCTGGAAGTGCTGGCCGACCAGAAGACCTTGTTTCCCAACGTGATCGAAACCCTCAAGGCCGCCGAAGTGCTGGTCAAGGAGGGCTTCGACGTGATGGTCTACACCAGTGATGATCCGATCATCGCCCGCCAGTTGGCCGAGATGGGCTGCATCGCCGTCATGCCGCTGGCCGGTCTGATCGGCACCGGGCTGGGCATCTGCAACCCCTACAACCTGCGCATCATCCTCGAAGAAGCGACCGTTCCAGTGCTGGTGGATGCCGGAGTGGGCACCGCGTCTGATGCCACCATCGCCATGGAACTGGGTTGCGAGGCGGTGCTGATGAACAGTGCCATCGCCCATGCCCAGCAGCCGGTGTTGATGGCCCAGGCCATGAAGTACGCCATCGAGGCCGGTCGCCTGGCCTACCTGGCGGGGCGCATGCCGAAGAAACTTTATGCCAGTGCCTCGTCGCCGCTAGACGGCCTGATCCGCTGACTCTCCACGATCAGCTGCGCGTCGGCCCTGCTGCGTTGAAAACAGGCTCGGAAAAGCCGCTTGCGGCTAACGTCCTTTAGGACGGCTCCGAAGGAGCGAGCGAAGCGAGTAATGCTCATGTACAAAAGTACAGTCGCCCGCGACCCCGGCCGCTTCCTCGCCTGTTTTTGCGGGGCCGCCTAGGCCTTGCATGGCTCTAGCTCGCAAGATCGTTATTTCGCTGCTTTTCCTTTATCCATTTAATACCTGCGTTGCCGAGTGCCCCCATGAGCGATATCGAACAAACCCCAGCCGAAGAAAACCCGCGACACATGCGCGCCATCAAGAGTTTCGTGATGCGTGCCGGGCGCATGACCGAAGGGCAGCAGCGCGGCTTCGACTTGGGCCTGCCGAAGTTCGGCCTGGAACTGAGCGATGGCATGCAGGATTTCGATGCGGTATTCGGGCGCCAGGCGCCGCGGACCTTCGAAATCGGCTTCGGCATGGGCCACTCCACGCTGGAAATGGCTGCCGCGGCGCCTGAGCAGGACTTCATCGGCGTCGAAGTACACCGCCCGGGCGTCGGCGCACTGCTCAATGGCGTGATGACGCAGAACCTGACCAATCTGCGCGTCTACAGCTGCGATGCGCTGGAAGTACTGCGCCAGTGCGTGCCTGATGCCAGCCTCGACCGCGTGCTGCTGTTCTTCCCCGATCCCTGGCACAAGGCGCGTCATAACAAGCGCCGTATCGTGCAGCCGGCATTCGCCGAGTTGGTGCGCCAGAAGCTCAAGGTCGGCGGTGTGCTGCACATGGCCACCGATTGGGAGCCCTACGCCGAATACATGCTGGAAGTGATGAACGTGGCGCCGGGCTATCGTAACCTTGCCGCCGACGGTCGCTGCGTCGAGCGGCCTGCCGAGCGCCCGGTGACCAAGTTCGAGCGCCGCGGCGAGCGCCTTGGCCACGGCGTCTGGGACCTCAAGTTCGAGCGCGTCGACTGAGCCGATGACTCGCCTGTCCAGGCGCCAGACTCGGCGCGCCGGCCACGCGCGCAATCGACCGCAATGGCAGACGCCGCCACCCAGCGCCCGTGCGGCCTGGGCGGCGCGCCTACTGTTGCCACTGACCGCGACGGTCATGGTGATCTGCGCCGCTACCCTGCTGTTCACGGTGGCGCAGGCGCTGTACAGCGGCGTAGCCATCTCACCGTCCAGAATCGGCCCGGCGACCTTTTATCCGTTCGCTACCCACCCGCTGGGTTACGTGCTGACGCTGCTGTCGCACGCCATAATAGCCTTCGCCCTGGCCGGGGCAGGGTGGTTCTGCTGGCGCATGTCGCGCCAGCGCTGATCAGGCCGTGGCGCCGCGCAGTTGCTGGAGCAAGCGCGGGCCGAACACGTTGATCAACAAACCGAGCATCACGATGGCGGCGCCGAGCCACTGCACGGCGCTCAATGCTTCGCCGAGGAACAACCATGCCGAGCTGAGGCCGATCACCGGCACCAGCAGCGAGAACGGCGCCACCTGGCTGGCTGGGTAGCGCGACAGCAGGCGGCTCCAAAGGCCGTAGCCGAGTAGCGTGGCGACGAAGGCCAGGTAGGCGATGGCCAGCACCGAGTTCAGGGAAATGCTGCGCAGCGCCGTCTCGATCTGTGCCGGGCCTTCCAGTATCAACGACAGGGTCAGGAACGGCAGCGGCGGAATCAGGCTGCCCCAGACCACCAGGCTGACCAGGTTGACCTTGCCGATGCGCTTGGTAACCACGTTGCCCAGCCCCCACATCGCCGCTGCACACAGCGTCAGCACGAAACCGGCCAGGGTAAAGGCGCGTCCGCTTTCGCTGCCGATCAGCAGCAGGCCCGCCGCGGCCACCACCAGGCCAATCAGGCTGCTGCGCCGCACCGACTCACCGATGAACAGCGCGGCGAAGCCCAGGGTGAAGAACGCCTGCGCCTGCAGCACCAGCGACGCCAGGCCTGCCGGCATGCCGGCGTACATGGCCGAGAACAGAAAGGCGAACTGCCCCAGGGAAATGGTCAGGCCGTAGGCCAGCAGCCAGCGCAGAGGCATGTCCGGGCGGCGGATGAAGAGGATCGCGGGAAAGGCGGCGAGCATGAAGCGCAGGGCGCCGAGCAGCATGGGCGGCACGCCATCGAGGCCGACCTTGATGATCACGAAGTTCACGCCCCAGGCGACGATCACCACAGCGGCCAGCAGAATGTCCTTGGGTGTCATGGGCGCGGCCTCGGGTGGTGGTATGCGGACGGGCAGGCTAGCGCGGATGGCCGCAGCTGACACGCCACAGTTACCGGCGTTTTTCCCCATACAGCGGCGTAGAAAAGAAAACGCCCCGAACGGGTCGGGGCGTCTTGGCTGGCGACGATGGGATCAGACGGTCAGCGTCCAGTCGTAGTCGACGATCAGTGGCGCGTGCTGCGAGAAGCGCGGCTGGCGCGGCAGGCGCGCGCTGCGTACGCTGCGGCGCATGCCGGGGGTGAGCAACTGGTAGTCGAAGCGGTAGCCCAGGTTGAGCATCTCCGCCTGCTCGTTATCCGGCCACCAGCTGAACTGGTCGGCCTCGCGATTGACCTCGCGTACAGCATCGACGTAGCCCATGGTGCCGGTGACTTCATCCATCCAGGCGCGCTCGGGCGCCATGAAGCCGGGTGATTGCTGGCAGTCGCGCCAGTTCTTCACATCCAGCTTCTGGTGGGCGACGTACAGCGAGCCGCAATAGATGTAGTCGCGGCGCTTGCGGCGTTGCTTGTCCAGGTACTTGGAGAAATCGTCCATGAACTTGAATTTCTGATTCAGGTTCTCGTCACCGCCCATGCCCGATGGCAGCAGCAGCGTGGCAATACTCACCTTGTCAAAATCAGCCTGCAGGTAGCGCCCGTAGCGATCGGCCGTTTCAAAACCGAGCCCGCTGATTACCGCCTTGGGTTGCAACCGCGAGTACAGCGCCACGCCACCCTGGCTTGGTACTTCTGCATCGCAGGCATAGAGGAAATAGCCATCCAGTTGGAGGGCTTGGTCGTCCAGTTCAAAGGCGGAGGCGCGGGTATCCTGCAGGCAGATCACGTCGGCATTCTGTGCTTGCAGCCAACTGAGCAAACCGCGCTCGACTGCAGCATGAATACCATTCACGTTCACACTGATGATCCGCATAAATGGCCCCCAAAAACACGTGCGTGTATGATACCTGAGCTAGACGCCGTTTAGTAATTCAAAGCCACATCCTGTGCTGCCTCAAGGTCATTCATGCAAACGTATCAGCGCGATTTCATTCGATTTGCTATCGAGCGAGGCGTTCTGCGCTTCGGTCAGTTCACCCTCAAGTCCGGTCGCGTCAGCCCGTATTTCTTCAATGCCGGGTTGTTCGACAGCGGTCTGGCACTGGCCAAGCTGGGGCGTTTCTACGCGGCAGCCGTGGTGGACAGCGGCATTTCCTTCGACGTGCTGTTCGGCCCGGCCTACAAGGGCATTCCCCTGGCGGCCAGCACCGGCGTGGCTCTGGCCGAGCACCACGACGTGGATACGCCATGGTGCTTCAACCGCAAGGAAGCCAAGGATCATGGCGAGGGCGGCACCCTGGTCGGTGCGCCGCTCAACGGCCGCGTGCTGATCATCGATGACGTGATCACCGCCGGTACGGCCATCCGCGAAGTGATGCAGATCATCCAGGCCCAGGGTGCCCAGGCCGCCGGCGTGCTGATCGCCCTGGACCGCCAGGAGCGTGGCCGCGGCGAGCTGTCGGCGATCCAGGAAGTCGAACGCGACTTCAACATCCCGGTGGTCAGCATCGTTTCCCTGCAGCAGGTGCTGGAATATCTGGCCGATGATGCTGAACTGAAACAACACCTGCCCGCCGTGGAAGCCTACCGGGCCGAATTCGGCATCTGACCGGCGGCTCGCCGAGAGAACGTGCCTATGTCCACCTCGCCCCTGATGCGCCGTACCCTCTGGCTTGGTCTGCTGCTGCCGTTATGGGCGAACGCGGCGGAGATGTATCGCTACACCAATGCCCAGGGCATCACGGTGATCGACCGGCAGGGCGTGCCCAGTGAATTCATCGCCAAGGGCTACGAGGTGCTCAACGAGCAAGGGCGTGTGGTACGTGTGGTGCCGCCGGCGCCTACCGCCGAAGAGATGCAGAAGATCCTCGCCGATCGCGAACGGGCGAAATCCGATGCGCAGCTGCTGCGTTTGTACAGCAGCCTGGAGGACGTCGACCGTGCCCAGGCGCGCAAGCTGGCCGAGCTCGACGGCCTGATCGGCGTGGCCAAGGGCAACCTGCAGTCGGTACGTCAGCAGCAGGCCAACCTGCAGAAACAGGCGGCGGATCAGGAGCGTGCGGGGCGTGAAGTGCCCAAGCCGCTGCTCGACCAGATCACCAGCCAGCGTGACGAGCAGGTGCGCATCAAGAAGGACATCGAGCGCTACCAGGCAACCCGTACACAGGCGCAGAACAGCTTTGCCGCTGATCGTGCGCGGGTCGGCCAGTTGCTCGGGCAGGGTAATTAAAGTTTGCCGCGACCAGGCGCGGCACGAACTCAGCGGCGTGGTACGGCGCGCGTGCGACCGCTGGCGTCGATGGCTACGAACACGAACACCGCTTCGGTGACCTTGCGCCACTCGCTGGACAGCGGATCGTCACTCCAGACTTCCACCAGCATCTGGATCGAGCTACGACCGATTTCCAGCGCCTGGGTATAGAAGGACAGCTGCGCGCCAACCGGTACCGGCACCAGGAAGGCCATGCGATCGATCGCCACGGTCGCCACGCGCCCTGCCGCCACCTTGCTGGCCATGGCAGTGCCGGCCAGATCCATCTGCGAAACCAGCCAGCCGCCATAAATGTCGCCGAAGCCATTGGTTTCGCGTGGCAGCGCAGTGATTTGCAGTGCCAGGTCGCCTTGCGGTATCGGGTCTTCCTGTTCGAAATCTTTCATCTGTTCACGGCTCGCGGCGCAGTGGTGGGCCCGGTTGGGCAGTATACCGACTGGGTGTCAACACCGCGACCTTAGCGCGTTGCAGGCGCTTGCGCACGTGCATTTGCCGAACTCGACATGCCTGTTTGCGTCGTCATCCAACTGTCACATTGATTACATAGAGTGTTCACATAGGCTGATGATACTGAGCCCCGTTCCAACCAACACGACCCCAATCGTGAGCAGGTCGCAACCGGGCGCTACGACCACGGCACGCCGGCCTCTCGATGATTACCACTCTGCTAGGAGCAAGGCATGAAACTGAAGCGTTTGATGGCGGCCATGACGTTTGTCGCCGCTGGCGTCGCCACTGCCAACGCGGTTGCCGCTGTCGATCCGGCTCTGCCGACCTATGAGAAGACCTCTGGCGTGTCGGGCAACCTGTCCAGCGTCGGTTCCGACTCCCTGGCCAACCTGATGACCCTGTGGGCCGAGAGCTACAAGCAGTCCTACCCGAACGTGAACATTCAGATTCAGGCTGCCGGCTCCTCCACTGCGCCACCCGCGCTGACCGAAGGCACCGCCAACCTCGGCCCGATGTCGCGCGCCATGAAGGACAGCGAAATCCAGGCCTTCGAGCAGAAGTACGGCTACAAGCCGACCGCCGTTCCGGTCGCCATCGACGCCCTGGCCGTGTTCGTGCACAAGGACAACCCGATCAAGCAACTGACCATGCAGCAGGTCGATGCGATCTTCTCCAGCACCCGTCTGTGCGGCGAAGCCAAGGACCTGAAAACCTGGGGCGACATCGGCCTGACCGGCGAGTGGGCCAGCAAGCCGGTGCAGCTGTTCGGCCGTAACTCGGTGTCCGGCACTTACGGCTACTTCAAGGAAGAGGCCCTGTGCAAAGGCGATTTCAAAGCCAACGTGAACGAGCAGCCGGGTTCGGCTTCCGTGGTGCAGTCGATCTCCAGCACCGTCAACGCCATCGGTTACTCGGGCATCGGCTACCGCACCGCCAGCGTGCGCGCCGTTCCCCTGGTCAACAAGAAGGGTGAAGTCGAAGAAGCCAATGAAACCAACGCACTGTCGGGCAAATACCCGCTGGCTCGCTTCTTCTACATCTACGTCAACAAGGCGCCCAACAAGCCGCTGAGCCCGCTGGATGCCGAGTTTCTGAAACTGATCCTGTCCAAGCAGGGCCAGGACGTCGTGGTCAAGGACGGCTACATCCCGCTGCCGCTGAAGGTCATCGAGAAGACCCGCAAGGAATTGGGTCTGTAAGCCGACCGCAGTAAGAACCTGTTTACGATCTGCTGCGCGTCGGCGCTACTGCGTTAAAAACAAGCTCGGAATGCTCATTTACCACTTGTAAACTCCGCTTCCTCGCTTGTTTTTGCCTTTTATCGCTCTAGCTCGCGAGATCGTAAACAGGTTCTAGGCAATCCCGAAGCCCGCCTCTCTCGAGAGGCGGGCTTCGTCGCGTCACCGCTCTGTAACTTTTCTGTCATACAGGCGAGCTAGATTGGCGAGGCTCGCGAAATAGGCGAAAAATAAGGCGCGCTCATGGCCGCGCAGAGATGCTCTCCCTTATGAAAGACTTGGCAAGTGACCCCATGACCGCCTCCCCAAATTCCCTCGGGCTGGACTTCAATACCCCGGCCCTGCAGCGTAAGCGCCGTATACGTGCTTTCAAGGATCGCCTGGCGCGCTGGTGCGTATCCATCGGTGGTCTGGCCGTGCTTGGTGCCATCACCCTGATCTTCTTCTATCTTGCCTATGTCGTGCTGCCGATGTTCCAGGGCGCCGATATCGAGAAGCGCGATGCCGTGCAGCCAGCTTGGCTGGCCGATGCCGGTAAACCGCTGCTGATGGCGCTGGAAGAACAGAACCAGGTCGGCATGCGTTTGGCCAGCAATGGCAAGATCCAGTTCTTCGACGCCAAGAGCATGGAGGCTCTGACCACGGTCGATCTGCCCCTGCCAGCCGGCAGCGAAGTGGTGTCGGTCGGTGAAGACCAGCCGGGCAGCCACCGTGTCGCCCTCGGTCTGTCCAACGGCCAGGCGCTGGTGTTCGAACACACCTATCGCATCACCTACCCGAACGACGTTAAAACCATCACGCCGTCCATCGTTTACCCGTTCGGTGAAACGCCGCTGACCATCGATCCCCAAGGCCGTCCGCTCGAGCACATGGGCATCAGCGTGAACAGCGGCACGCTGCTGATCGCCGGCTCCGTGGATAGCGAGCTGCAGGTGCTGAGTCTGAGCCGCGAAGAGAACATGATGACCGGCGAAGTGGAGGTCAGCGAGGATCGCCTGGCGCTGCCGCAGATCGCCGAGCCGATCAAGGAACTGATCATCGAGCCGCGCCAGCACTGGCTGTTCGTGATCAACGGGCGCGCCACCGCCGACGTCTTCGATCTGCGTACCAAGGCCCTCAACGGTCGCTACAAGCTGCTCAACGACGGCGTGCGGGAAATTACCCACGCCACTTCGCTGTTGGGCGGCATCTCCCTGCTCACCGGTGACAGCGCCGGCGGTATCGCCCAGTGGTTCATGGTGCGCGATGAGGACGGCAAGTCCTCGCTCAAGCAGGTGCGCGAATTCAAGATGGCCGACAGCCCGATCAGCCAGATCATCTCCGAGGAACGCCGCAAGGGCTTCATCGCCGTGGATGCCAAGGGCAACCTGGGCATTTTCCACAGTACTGCGCATCGCACGCTGCTGGTCGAGCCGGTCGCCCAGGGCTTCAGCATCGCCGCCCTGTCGCCGCGCGCCAACCGCGCGCTGGTCGAGGCCGATGGCAAGCTCGAGCGAATCCTGATCGACAATCCGCACCCGGAAATTTCCTGGAGCTCACTGTGGGGCAAGGTCTGGTACGAGAACTACGACAAGCCGGCTTACGTGTGGCAGTCGACCTCGGCCAGCACCGATGCCGAGCCCAAGCTGAGCCTGGCGCCACTGGCTTTCGGTACGCTCAAGGCCGCCTTCTACGCCATGCTGCTGGCGGCGCCGCTGGCCATCGCCGCGGCGATCTACACCGCCTATTTCATGGCTCCGGGCATGCGCGGCAAGGTCAAGCCGGTGATCGAACTGATGGAGGCGCTGCCGACGGTGATCCTCGGCTTCTTCGCCGGCCTGTTCCTGGCGCCCTATGTGGAAGGGCATCTGCCCGGCATCTTCAGTCTGCTGATCTTTACGCCAATCGGCATTCTGCTGGCGGGCTTCATCTGGAGCCGACTGCCCGAGTCCATCCGCCTGCGTGTACCGGACGGCTGGGAAGCCGCGCTGCTGATTCCGGTGATCCTGCTGGTCGGTATCGTTTCGCTGAGCATGAGCGGGCACCTGGAGAACTGGCTGTTCGACGGCAACATGCGTGGCTGGCTGACCAATGACCTGGGCATCCCCTTCGACCAGCGCAACGCTCTTGTGGTCGGCCTGGCCATGGGCTTCGCGGTGATCCCGAACATTTACTCGATCGCCGAGGACGCGGTATTCAGCGTGCCGAAGAGCCTGACCTTCGGCTCCCTGGCGCTCGGTGCCACGCCGTGGCAGACCCTGACCCGCGTGGTGATCCTGACGGCCAGCCCGGGCATCTTCTCGGCGGTGATGATCGGCATGGGCCGCGCCGTCGGCGAGACCATGATCGTGCTGATGGCCACCGGTAACACGCCGATCATGGACATGAACATCTTCGAAGGCCTGCGCACGCTGGCAGCCAACGTGGCGGTGGAAATGCCCGAGTCGGAAGTCGGCGGGACCCATTACCGGGTGCTGTTCCTTTCCGCCCTGGTGCTGCTGTCGTTCACCTTCGTCATGAACACGTTGGCCGAGCTGGTGCGTCAGCGCCTGCGCGTCAAGTACGCTTCGCTCTGAGGACTGCAAGACCATGTCCGTGAAACAGCACAATCTGAAATCCTGGTTCAAGAGCGGGTCGCCGTGGATCTGGATGAACGCCGGTGCGGTGTCCATCGCCATCATCATGACCGTGGGGCTGCTGGCAGTCATCGCCGTGCGCGGCCTGGGCCACTTCTGGCCGGCCGACATCATCGAAGCCAGTTACCAGGTTCCTGGCGAGCAGGCCCGAATGATGGCCGGCGAAGTGGTGCAGAAGGAGGAGATTCCCCGCGCCCGCCTGGCGTCCGCCGGGCTGCCGGTGAATGTCGAGGGCGGAGAGTTCATGACTCGCGAGCTGCTCAAGGTCGGCAACCGTGACCTGTACGGTGCTGACTTCTCCTGGGTGGTCGGCGAGTGGCTCGGCGAGCAGCGCAAGCCGGCCGACCTGACCGCCTTCGAGCGCCGTGAGTGGGGCAACTTCTACGGCTATCTGATCAACGTCAAGGAAGAAGGCCGCCTGGTCGCCGAGGGTGATGCCGCTTGGCCGGAACTGCAGAAACGCCTGGAACGGGTCGACGAGCTGCACGGCGAGATCGTCCGGCTGGAGAAGCGTGACATCGGCCGCATCAACGCAGGCCTGGAGCGTGTGCGCCTGCAAACCCGCAAGCTGGAACTCGATGGCCAGCTAACCGACGCCGCGCAGTCCGACCTGGCCGCCGAGCGCGCTCGCTGGGACGCCGAGTACAAGGAGCTGGAAGCCGAGCTCAACGCCCGCTATCAGCAGTTCAACCGTGACAGCATGACCGTGCGCTCGGCCGATGGCCGCGAGCAGGAGATCAGCCTCGGCAAGGTGGTGCGCGCCTATCGCCCGAACGCCATGTCGACCCTGGACAAACTCGGGTTCTACGGTAGCAAGCTGTGGGAGTTCGTCAGCGACGACCCGCGTGAGGCGAACACCGAAGGCGGCATCTTCCCGGCAATCTTTGGCACCATCATGATGACCCTGATCATGGCGGTGATCGTCACTCCGTTCGGCGTGATCGCGGCCATCTACCTGCGTGAGTACGCCAAGCAGGGGCCGCTGACCCGGGTGATCCGCATCGCGGTGAACAACCTGGCCGGCGTGCCGGCGATCGTCTACGGCGTGTTCGGCCTGGGCTTCTTCGTCTATGTGCTGGGTGGCTCGATCGACCGTTTGTTCTTCCCGGAAGCCGCGCCGGCACCGACCTTCGGCACGCCGGGCCTGCTGTGGGCCTCGCTGACGCTGGCGCTGCTCGCCGTGCCGGTGGTGATCGTCGCCACCGAGGAAGGCTTGGCGCGGATTCCCCGTTCGCTGCGCGAGGGTTCCCTGGCGCTCGGTGCGACCAAGGTAGAAACCCTGTGGCGGGTGGTGCTGCCAATGGCCAGCCCGGCGATGATGACCGGCCTGATTCTCGCCGTGGCCCGCGCCGCCGGTGAGGTGGCGCCGCTGATGCTGGTCGGTGTGGTCAAGCTGGCGCCGAGCCTGCCTGTGGATGGCAACTATCCTTACCTGCACCTCGACCAGAAGATCATGCACCTGGGCTTCCACATCTATGACGTCGGCTTCCAGAGCCCCAACGTCGAGGCCGCTCGCCCGCTGGTGTACGCCACTGCGCTGCTGCTGGTCATGGTCATCGCGATTCTCAACCTTACGGCCGTCTACCTGCGCAACCGCCTGCGCGAGAAGTACAAGGCCCTGGATCATTAAGGTGGCTACAGGCCGCAGCGCGAGGCGCCGAGTGTGAGCCGGCCAGCGCTGCCGCTTGAAGCCTGTAGCCCCGAAGGAGATTATTGATGCAAAACGAAACCGCTACCCACGGCATCGACATTTCGGCCCTGGGCCGTGACAGGCAGAGCCTGAACCTGGCCAATGAAACCGTCGCCATCGAAGTGCCCGGCCTGAACCTGTTCTACGGTGACAAGCAGGCGCTGTACGACGTCAGGATGAACATCCCCAAGCAGCGCGTGACGGCTTTCATCGGCCCATCGGGTTGCGGCAAGTCGACCCTGCTGCGCACCTTCAACCGCATGAACGACCTGGTCGACGGCTGCCGCGTGGAAGGCGAGATCAACATCGACGGGCGCAACATCTACCGCAAGGGCGAGGATGTGGCCGAGCTGCGTCGTCGCGTCGGCATGGTGTTCCAGAAGCCCAACCCATTCCCCAAGAGCATCTACGAGAACGTGGTCTACGGCCTGCGCATCCAGGGCATCAACCAGAAGCGCGTGCTCGACGAAGCCGTCGAGTGGGGCCTGAAGAGCGCCGCCCTGTGGGACGAAGTGAAGGATCGCCTGCATGAATCGGCCCTGGGCCTGTCCGGCGGCCAGCAGCAGCGCCTGGTGATCGCCCGTACCGTGGCGGTGCAGCCGGAAGTATTGCTGCTCGACGAGCCGTGCTCGGCACTCGACCCGATCTCGACGTTGAAGGTCGAAGAGCTGATTTATGAATTGAAATCCAAGTACACCATCGTCATCGTGACCCACAACATGCAGCAGGCTGCGCGGGTTTCCGACTACACGGCGTTCATGTACATGGGCAAGCTGATCGAGTTCGGTGATACCGACGCGCTGTTCACCAACCCGGCCAAGAAACAGACAGAAGACTACATCACCGGCCGTTATGGTTGATTGCCCCAGCAAACCGTACGTGGCGAGCGGTACGCGAACCTGACGACGATTAATTTGGAGCTCGGAGCCTGGAGCTTTGAGCCCGCGGAGCGACACAGATGATCAACAAAGACAGCCTGACCCACCACATTTCCCAGCAGTTCAACGCCGAGCTGGAGGAGGTGCGCAGCCACCTGCTGGCCATGGGCGGCCTGGTCGAGAAACAGGTCAATGACGCGGTCACGTCGCTGATCGAGGCCGACTCCGGTCTGGCCCAGCAGGTGCGCGAGATCGATGATCAGATCAATCAGATGGAACGCAACATCGACGAGGAGTGCGTGCGCATTCTCGCCCGACGTCAGCCGGCCGCTTCGGACCTGCGCCTGATCATCAGTATCTCCAAGTCCGTGATCGATCTCGAACGTATCGGCGACGAAGCCACCAAGATCGCCAAGCGCGCGATCCTGCTGACCGAAGAGGGTGAGTCGCCGCGCGGTTACGTCGAGGTTCGTCATATCGGCGATCAGGTGCGCAAGATGGTGCAGGAAGCGCTGGATGCCTTTGCCCGTTTCGACGCCGACCTGGCGCTGTCGGTCGCCCAGTACGACAAGACCGTCGACCGCGAGTACAAGACCGCCCTGCGTGAACTGGTCACCTTCATGATGGAAGACCCGCGCTCGATCTCCCGCGTGCTCAACGTGATCTGGGCGTTGCGCTCGCTGGAGCGCATCGGCGACCACGCGCGCAACATCGCCGAGCTGGTGATCTACCTGGTGCGCGGCACCGACGTCAAACACATTGGCCTGACCCGCATGCAGGAAGAAGTGCAGGGCGGCGCCAAGCAGTGACGCCCGGCCCTGCGGCACGCTGTGCTCAGTCCCGCAGGGTTATGCTTTAGTGTTGGCAATGAGCCAGTGCACACGTCTATGCTAATGGCCATTCGAGGGAGTGGTCGATGAGCAAAGTCAGTGTACTGGTGGTGGACGACGCCACCTTTATCCGCGATCTGGTGAAGAAGGGGCTGCGTGACCACCTTCCTGGTATCCAGATCGAGGAAGCGGTCAACGGGCGCAAGGCCCAGCAGATTCTCGGCCGAAATCCGATCGACCTGATTCTCTGTGATTGGGAGATGCCGGAAATGTCCGGCCTCGAGCTGCTGCAATGGTGCCGTGAGCAGGAAGCGCTGAAGGGCGTGCCGTTCATCATGGTCACCAGCCGTGGCGACAAGGAAAACGTCGTGCAGGCCATCCAGGCCGGCGTCTCGGACTTCATCGGCAAGCCGTTCTCCAACGAGCAACTGATCACCAAGGTCAAGAAGGCCCTGCAGCGCGCCGGCAAGTTGGCTGCGCTGATGTCGGCCGCTCCGCCGAAAATGCTCAGCACTGGTGCCTTCGCCAATGATTCGCTGGCCGCCCTGACCGGAGGCAAGAGCGAAGTGGTGCGCCCAACCGCGCCTGCGCAGCCGACCGCTGCACCCGCCCCGGCCGTTGCGCCTGCCAAGGCCGCCGCGGCGGCACCGGTGGGCCGTAGCCAGGGCCAGCTGCGCTTGCCGGGCGGCATGATGGCCTGCGTGGTCAAGGCCTTGAGCCTCAAGGAAGCGTTGCTGGTGGTCAAGCGCGGCGAGTTGTTGCCCCAGGTACTGGAAAGCGCGGTGCTCGACCTCGAGCAGGGTGAAGCCTCGGAAGTGGCTCGCCTCAACGGTTACCTGCACAGCATTGCGGCGTTCGAGCCGAAGCCGGACAGCGAATGGCTGCAGGTGGTGTTTCGCTTCGTTGATCGCGACCCGCAGAAGCTGGACTATCTGTCCCGCCTGATCGCACGCGGCACCACCCAGAAGCACTTCACGCCCGGGGCTTGAACAGGCGCTGCCAGGCGCCGAGCTGTCTTGAGACAGGCTCGGCTCGCCCTCAGGCCACTTCGTTGAGGTGGCGCTGCCAGGAATCCGGAATCCGCTCCAGCCGTGGGTAGTTGATGGCGTCGAGCTGCTGCGCCTGCAGCAGGAACGGCGTATGGCGCAGGTGCTCTGGCAAGGCACGCAGCTCCGGTATCCACAAGCTTACGTATTCCCCCTTGGGGTCGTATTCACGGGCCTGCTTGAGCGCGTTGAAGGTGCGCTTGAGCCGAGGATCGCTGCCGACTCCGGCCAGGTAGGCCCAGTTGCCCCAGTTGCTCGATGGGTCATAGTCGATCAGATGCTCCTCGAACCAGGCCGCGCCGTGGCGCCAGTCCTGCTGCAGGTCGCTGACCAGATAACTGGCGACCACCTGACGACCGCGGTTGGACATGTAGCCGGTGGCGATCAGCTCGCGCATGTTGGCATCCACCAGCGGCATGCCTGTGCGGCCCTGAGTCCACTGCTCGAAGCGCTCGTCGATCTGCTGCGGTGCCCGCTCGGTGGCCTTCAGGCCCCCAGCTTCGAACAGCGCCTGGCCATAGCGTTGCAGCGTGCAGCGGAAGAATTCGCGCCACAGCAGCTCCAGCCATAGCCAGTAGGTGGATTCGTTGGCGCCGTAAAGCGACTCATGGCGGCGTAGTTCGGCGGCGGTGCGGCGTGGCGACAGCGAACCGTTGGCCAGCCATGGCGAGAACTTGGACGAGTACTCGCTGCCGATCATGCCGTTGCGGGTTTCCTTGTAGGCCCGCACGTTCTGGCTGTCCCACAGGTAATCGCGCAGGCGCGCCAAAGCGGCGGTTTCGCCACCCGAGAAGGGGAAGGCGCTCGGCGTTAGGCTCAGGGCATCGCCCAGGCCCATCTGCGACTGGGTCGGCAGCGCGTATGCCTGCGCATCCAGGCCTTCCGGTAACGGCGGCAGCTGGTCGGGAGCCGACTGCGGCTGGAACACGTATTGGCGGGCGTCGATCAGCGCACGGAACTGGCTGTAGACCTGGGGCAGTTGATCGAGCGTGCACGGCAATTCCGCTTCGCTGAACAGGCCATTGCCCTGGGCGGTGCGCAACGGCACCGTGCCCAGGCTTTCACGCACGCGGGCGAGCACGGCGCGTTCCTGAGGGGCGATTTCGTCGAGGGTCAGCACCTGGCGCATGTCGAACTGGCCGACCAATTGAGCGATCACTTCTTCCGGCTTGCCGGTCACTACCAGCAGCTTGGAGCCGCGCTGGCGCAGTGCACTGTCCAGGGCGGTCAGGCTTTCCAGCAGGAAGCGCGCGCGATGCACGCCGATGCGCCGACTGCCGAATTCGTCGAACTGCAGCAGCGCCGGGTCGAGCACGTAAAGCGGCAGCAGGCAATTGGACCCGAGTGCGGCCTGCAGGGCAGGGTGATCATCGAGACGAAGATCCTGTTTGAACCAGAGCAGCGCACGCATGACATATTCCCTCATAGTGACCGCATTTGGATCGTGTAGAGATATGACAAGTTCAGCGCCGTCCGGCGGCGATCAAAGGTCGTGGCACTGACGTGACGGCCCGTAAGCTCTAAACTGCGCGGCTGTTTTCAGGAGCCCTTGCACAATGGATATCTTCAGCATCGCCGTGTTGCTGTTTCTGGTCACCGACCCGTTCGGCAATATCGCCATCTTCATCGCCGCCTTGAAGAACGTCGCGCCCGAGCGACGCCTGTGGGTGGCCGCGCGCGAACTGCTGTTCGCCCTGGCGCTGCTGCTGCTGTTCCTTACCTTTGGTGACAAAGTGCTCAGCGCGCTGGGCCTGTCGCGGGAGGCAACGGCCATCGCCGGCGGTATCATCCTGTTCGTCATCGCCATGCGCTTGATCTTTCCCAGCCCCCAAGGCGTATTGGGTGACGTGCCGGACGGCGAGCCGATGCTGGTGCCGCTGGCCACACCGGCGGTGGCCGGGCCATCGGCGCTGGCGGTGCTGATGACCTTGCGCAACACCCACGAAGGCGCGCTCTGGGAACTCTACCTGGCATTGATCATGGCCTGGGCCGCGACCGCATTCATCCTGCTGCAGGCGTCTTTGCTGCAGCGGTTCCTCGGCCCTCGCGGGCTGACCGCAGTGGAGCGATTGATGGGCATGTTGTTGATCATGCTCAGCGTCGACATGCTGCTGGACAACATTCAGAGCGTATTGCATATCCAGCCATGAAAGTTCTCAGCCTTGCCTTGTTCGCCATCCTGCTCGCCGGCTGCAGCAGTGGCCCACGCATCGACCACAGCTACACGGCCAGCGGGCAAAGCAGCCGTGTGCAGTACATCGTGCTTCATTACACCTCGGCCGATCTGCCGCACTCGCTGGAGTTGCTGACCAAGGAAGAAGTCAGCGCCCATTATCTGATCAACGCCGTGCCGCCGACCGTCTACCAACTGGTGGACGAAAACCGCCGCGCCTGGCACGCCGGGGTCAGCGAATGGCAGGGGCGCACCTGGCTCAATGGCACGACCATCGGTATCGAACTGATCAACCAGGGTTATTTCGACACGCCCAAGGGCCGCTATTGGCAGCCTTACGCCCAGGCGCAGATCGATACGCTGATCGTGCTGCTCAAGGACATCATGCAGCGCCACCATCTGCCGCCAGGCAGCATCATCGGGCATAGCGACATCGCCCCGCAGCGCAAGGTCGATCCAGGCCCGCTGTTTCCCTGGAAGCAACTGGCCGACGCGGGGCTGATGCCCTGGCCGAATGCCGAGGTGGTCGCTCGCCAGCAGGCGGTGTTCAGCGCCAGCCTGCCGAGCGTTGCCTGGTTCCAGGAGCAGCTGGCGGAGCAGGGCTATACGGTGCCGAACACGGGTGTGCTCGACGAAGCCACGCGCAACGTAATTCGTGCCTTCCAGATGAAGTATCGCCAGGCGCTCTATGACGGGCAGCCGGACGCGGAAACTGCGGCCCTGCTGCTGGAAGTCAACCGCCTGGCCAAGGGCTGAGCCGCAGCCCGGCAGCACCGGGCAGTGGTTACAGCGGCAGGGCGAGGTGGAAGCGCGCGCCCTGGCCCGGCTGGGATTCGGCGCCGATACGCCCGCCATGGAGCTGGGCGATCTCCTTGCACAGCGCCAGGCCCAGGCCGGCACCGCCTTTCTTGTGGCCGATCTGCACGAACGGCTCGAACAGGCGGGCTTGCTGGCCGTATGCGATGCCTTCCCCTTCGTCCTCGACGCTGATCAGCAGGCGTTCGTCCTGGCGCTGGGCGGATAGCCGCACCGTTCCGCCTTCCGGGCTGTGGCGCAGGGCATTGTCGATCAGGTGATCGAGCACGCGCTCGATCTGTGCCCGATCCAGGTGGGTGCGTGGCAGGCCGTCGGCTACTTCCAACTCCATGTGAATCTTGCTGGCCTGGGCCTTGCCGATGTGGCGCTTGGCTGCGTTTTCGAGCAACTCCGGGATGTCGCAGGGCGCCAGTTCGAGTTTCTGCACGCCGCTCTGATAGCGCGAGAAGTTCAGCAGGTCCTCGATCAGATGCACCAGCCGTTCCATTTCTTCATCGACGATGCGCACCAGATCGGCTTCGCGGGACTCTTCGGCGAACTTGCTGCGTTCGCGCAACAGACCGAAGGCCATGTGCATGCCGGTCACCGGCGTGCGCAGTTCGTGGGAGGCGCGCAGCACGAACTCGTTGCGCGCCCGTTCGAAGGCGCGCTGCTCGGTCACGTCATGCAGCACCATCACCGCGCCGAGAATGTGCCCCTGGCTGTGGCTTACCGGTGTCAGGCTGTAGTTGAGCAGGCGCGTCTCGCCGTTGGCCTCGACCTGCAGGTCCGCCAGGCGCTGCTCCAGGTTGTGGCCCTGCAGAACGTGCTGTAACTGCTCGTCCAGCTCGGGGCGGCCCAGTGCCTGGCTGGGCCGCTGGCCGAGCGGCTGATCGTCCCAGCCCAGTTGGCGCTGAGCGACCGGATTGAAGTGTTCCAGCAGGCCGTCGCGGCCGAAGATCAGCAGGCCATCGTCGATGCTGTCGAGTACCGCCTGCAGGCGCCGTTGCTCGGACATCAGCGCTTCGACGTTGCTACTCTTGAGCTGGCGCAGGCTCTCGGCCATCAGGCCGAAGCGGCGGCTCAGCGCCGACAGCTCGGCAACCGGCGTGATCGGCAGCGTGACCTGGAAATCGCCGCGGCCGATCTGGTCGGCGGCCCGGGCCAAGGCGTCGATCGGCTGGCCAACGCGGCGGGCGATGGTGTGGGCGGTGATGAAACCGATCACCAGCACCGCGAGGCCGACCAAGCCCAATAGCCCGGCGATCAGCCAGGCACGCTCCTGGGATTGCGCCTCCGCGTCCTTGACGGCGGATACGTAGCGAATCTGCAAGGCGTTGAGTCGATCGCGAACGGTCTCGATGGTCTTGGCGAAATCGTCGTTGGTCAGCAGCTCGTGGCGAACCGTCATGGGGTCTTCGAGCAGGGTGCTGAATTTCTGATAGGCCGTCTGGATTTCCAGGATCGCCTGGCGGTCACCCTCGTTCACGGTGCCGTTCAGGCTGTCGTCGAGCCAGCCGCGAACGCGCCGGTCGGAGTCCTGCAGGGTCTGCACGGTGCGCTCGTTGAAATCCTCGCTGAGCATCATGAACAGCTGCCTGCCCAGTTCCTGGCGCAGGTCGAGGCTGGTGCTGATGACTTCCAGGTTGTGCGCCAGCGAACGGCTTTGCGACTGGGTCAGTTGCAGCACGCTGAATATCCCCAGGCTCAACCCCAGCAAGGCAACGGTAAGCAGCGCACTGGTGCTGAGAAACAGCTTGCTGCGCAGCTTCATAGGCCGAGCTGCTTACGTTTGCGATACAGGGTCGAGGCGTCGATGCCCAGGGTCTTGGCCGCCTGGTCAAGGGTGTCGCTGTTGGCCAGCACGGCGGCGATATGCGCCTTTTCCAGTTCCTCGAGGCTCAGGTCGGCGCCGACCCGCGGCGCACTGTTGGTTGCCGGCGCGCTCATGCCCAGGTGAGCGACATCCACCCATTCGCCTGGGCAGATGATGCTGGCGCGCTCGATGACGTTGCGCAGTTCGCGGATGTTGCCAGGCCACTGGTAGGCGAGCAGCGCCTTGGTGGCATCTTCGTTGAAGCCGCGGGCCGGGCGAGCGTAGTCCTTGACGAAGCGGGCCAGGAAACGGTTGGCCAGGGTGAGTATGTCGTCGGCCCGTTCGCGCAGCGGCGGCAAGGTCAGGGTGATGACGTTGAGGCGGTACAGCAGGTCTTCGCGGAAGTGACCCTCCCTGACCATTTCGTTGAGGTCGCGGTTGGTCGCGGCGAGGATGCGCACGTCGGCATGGCGGGTCACCGGGTCACCGACGCGCTCGTATTCCTTGTCCTGGATGAAACGCAGCAGCTTGGGCTGCAGGGTCAGCGGGAAGTCGCCGATCTCGTCGAGGAACAGGGTACCGCCATCCGCCTGGTTGACCCGGCCCAGGGTGCTTTCGCTGGCGCCGGTGAACGCGCCGCGGCTGTGGCCGAACAATTCGCTTTCCATCAGCTCGGCAGTCAGCGACGGGCAGTTGATGGTTACACAGGATTTCTTCGCGCGTCGGCTCCAGCCGTGAATGGCGCGCGCCAGTTCGCCCTTGCCGGTACCCGATTCGCCCAGGATGAGGATGTTGGCGTCGGTGGTGGCCACCTGCCGCGCGGTTTCCAGAATCGCCATCATCGCCGGGCTGTGCGAGTCGATGCCGTCGCTGGGCTTGCGCACTTCACCTTCCAGGGCCTCGAGGCGCGCGGAGAGCTGGCGCACTTCGAGCTGCTTGGCAGCGGCCAGGCGCAGCTGATCGGGGCTGCACGGCTTGACCAGATAATCGGCGGCGCCGGCCTGCATGGCATCCACCGCGCTGTCGATGGCCGAGTGCGCGGTGACGATCACCACGCGCATCCACGGTGCCTGGACACGCATCTGGGCAAGCACGTCCAGGCCATTTTCATCCCCCAGGCGCAAATCGAGAAAGCACATGTCGAATACCTGGCGCTGCAGCAGCGATTCGGTTTGCGCAGCGCTGTTGGCGGTCGTGACCTGGTAGCCCTCGTCCTCCAGGCAATAGCGGAAGGTACGCAGGATAGCCGCTTCGTCGTCGACCAATAGGATGCGCCCGCTCTGACCTGTTGCTTCCATTTACGTGCTCCATGGGGTGAATGGCAGAGATTATCTGGAAATCTTCGTGCAAGTTGCACGGCTAGTATGGCGCGATCTTGCATCGTGCAAGCGGTCATTAGCCAGGCATTGGATTTAACCAGCTGATTTTAGTTGGTTTTTATTTTTACAGGTGGCTGGCATATCACTTGCGACCTTAACCGGTCCGCTTTCGAGCGGCTTTTTTGGCAAAGAAGGAGGCGTTACATGCTGTTGAGACAATCCACGTTGGCCATGGCCATTGCCGGTCTGATCACCCTGGCTCCGCTGGTGCAGGCAGCCGAAGGCGATCTGTCACGGCAATTGAGCGATGCCCGCCAGCAGGGGGCCATCGACACTGCATTCGCGCTCAATCGGCATCTGGATCCGTTCGATATCCAGGTATCCGTGGAGGATGGCGTCGCCACCTTGAGTGGTGCGGTCGAGAACACTGCCGAACATGAGCTGGCCAGTGAGCTGGCGGGCAGCATCGAAGGCGTCCGTGAAGTCGACAATAAGCTGCAGATCGATCCCGACCTGGCCCCGCCGGTCCTCGAGGAGCAGGCCAGGCTCGTCACCGACAAGACCCTGGCCCAACGTTTCGACGACGCGACGCTGGCTGCCACGGTGAAATCCAAGCTGCTGTGGAACAGCAATACCGAAGGGCTCGATATCCAGGTGCGTGCCGAGAACGGCGTGGTAAGCCTCAGCGGCAATGCCGGAGCGCCGGCTGCCAAGGAACTGGCCGGTGACCTGGTGACCAATACCGACGGCGTACGCGAGGTGCACAACCACCTGAGCATCAACACTGCCGACAGCGCCACCGCCGAAGCGCAGAACGCCGCCAACGATGCAGCGGCCTCGATCAGCGACAGCTGGATCACCAACAAGGTGAGGGCCAGCTTCCTCTATAGCCGCAACCTCGACGCCTTGAACATCAAGGTCGATACCCGCGAGGGCTTCGTCAGCCTCAGCGGCACGGTGCTCAGCAATGCCGAAAAGCGCCTGGCCGTGGAGACCGCCCGCAACATTCGTGGCGTGCGAGGCGTCGATGCCGACGCCCTGCGTATCGCCAGCTAACGCCGCTACAGCAAGGCAGGCCGCCCGGCCTGCCGACTTTTTGCAGCGTCGCCGGCGCCGCCAACCTCTTCAGGAGAGCCACCATGAGCTACAAGACCGAGCAACTGAACGAACTGATCGCCATCATCCGTGATGGCCAGCGCTTCTATGAGCATGCCCACGACGAGATCGAGGACGTGCGCCTGCAGGCCCTGTTCCGCGAAATGGCGCAGGCCAAGCATCAGGTGATCCAGGCGCTTGCCGTCAAGGTCGCCGCCAATCACGAGGAGCCCACCAGCAGCGGAACCCTGGTCGGCAAGTTGCGCCAAGCCTATGCCGACGCCCGCGCCACGCTGTCGAGTGACGAAGAGGCGACCTACGTTGCGCAGCTCGAAGAGGCCGAAGACCGCATTCTCGAGGCTTTCGAAGATGCCATGGAATCCGCTCAGCCCGATGTCCGCGCGCTGCTCGCCGTGGAAATGCCCAAGGTACGCGCCTGTCACCAGCGCATGCGCGAGCTCAAGAACGGCTGATCGCGGCGTCTGCGGCGTCGTGCAAAACGCCCGAGCCGCAGACGGCCATCGTGCAGGATGCCAACGATGGCATTTGTTTTACATAATTTAACTTATTGATTTATAAAAATTTTATTTTTTCAAAAAGCTGGCACGCAGGCTGCAATTATCTCCTCATGAACTGAACGCCAAGCCGTTCGACGACGATCTTGAGGAGCCCAGCATGAACCTTCACCGCGCCCATACCGAGATCCTGATTCTGGCCGTCGCCGCTGTGATGGTCCTGCTGGTGAGCGTGGCGACCAAAGCCCCCGTGCAGCGGGTCGTGGCGCCGCAGGTATCGGGCCAGGCGGTGGTGCCGGTATCCATGCAAGCGCCTGCCGAGGCACGCGCCGCAGCCATTCAGGCCGTACCGGCCACTTTTCAGACCATCAGCGCACCCCAGACGCACAGCGATAGCGACTGGGTCCGCGCCGACTCCGTCGAAGCACCTGCCAAGCAGACCCGCTGGGTGTTCTGAGACCTTCTGACCAAATTTTTAGTGTTACACCCGCAAGACCTCAAAAAACCAAGGAGAAACGCCATGCTGAGTTGGGCCATTACCTTTCTGATCATCGCCATTGTTGCCGCTGTACTGGGTTTCGGTGGTATCGCAGGCACTGCCACAGGTATCGCGAAAATCCTTTTCGTGGTGTTCCTGGTCATGTTCATCGTTTCGTTCATCATGGGTCGTCGCCCACGGGGCTAGGCGAGGCATGACGATGAATCGATTCAAGACGCTCGCTGCTGCCCTGATGCTGGGTGGCAGCGCGGCGGCCTTGGCCGCCAACACGGATGGCGAGTTTCGCTTGAACGAACTGCTCGGGAGCAACCCGGACTATCGTGAAGCCTGGCAGGATCTGATCCAGGACGAGGAACGACTACCCGAATGGGTGATCAACCTCAGCGGCGTCGCCACTCCGATGAAAACGCTGGAAGAGGACGGCGACCAGTATCTGGTCGGGCAGTTGTGCGAAACCTCCAATTGTTTCAATCAGCGCCTTTATGTCGCCTTCACGCCTGACAAGGATGATGCCTACGCGTTGTGGGTTCAGGTGCCCGACGGCTTGCCGCAGGACAAGGCACCCAGCAAGCACGCTGATCTGCGTTGGCTCGGTGAGCCGGACGATGGAGTCAAGCAGCTGCTGCAGGAACAGTTGAAGAAAGACCCCAACTGGTACTGATGCTACTGACGGCGCCTATTGGCGCCGTTGCTCCGTCTGGCATTTACCAAATCGTGCTTTGCGCGTCCTCCAACCCTTACTCTTTCCCCCTTTCCCCGCGTTATCATCGCCCCATGTTCTAGGGGGTGACTTATGCTCAATGGCTTGTGGCTGAGCTTTTTCGTAGTGGCAGCGGTAGCAGGGCTCAGCCGTTGGCTGTTGGCTGACGATCCGGCCGTATTCGGCGCGATGGTGGAAAGCCTGTTCGCCATGGCCAAGCTGTCCGTCGAAGTGATGGTGCTGCTGTTCGGCACGCTGACCCTCTGGCTCGGGCTATTGCGCATCGCCGAGAAGGCTGGCCTGGTGGACGCACTGGCGCGCGTGCTCGGGCCGCTGTTCGCACGGTTGATGCCGGAGGTGCCGCGCGGCCACCCCGCCCTTGGGCTGATCACCATGAACTTCGCGGCCAATGGCCTGGGCCTGGACAACGCCGCCACGCCCATCGGCCTCAAGGCCATGCGCTCGCTACAGGAGCTCAACCCCAGCAGCACCACGGCGAGCAACGCGCAGATCCTGTTTCTGGTGCTCAATGCCTCGTCGCTGACCCTGCTGCCGGTCACCATTTTCATGTACCGCGCCCAGCAGGGGGCGCCCGATCCGACCCTGGTATTCCTGCCTATTCTGCTGGCCACCAGCGTGTCGACCCTGGTTGGCCTGTTCTCGGTGGCCATCATGCAGCGCCTGCGCCTGTGGGATCCGGTGGTACTGGCCTACATGATTCCCGGCGCACTGCTGCTCGGCGGTTTCATGGCCATGCTTGCCGGCATGTCCGCCACGGCACTGGCGGCGCTTTCTTCGCTGCTCGGCAACCTGACGCTGTTCGGCATCATCATCGCGTTTCTGGTGATCGGTGCTTTACGCAAGGTGCAGGTCTACGAGCAATTCATCGAAGGAGCCAAGGAAGGGTTCGACGTAGCCAAGAGCCTGCTGCCCTACCTGGTAGCGATGCTCTGCGCGGTCGGCGTGCTGCGTGCATCCGGTGCCCTGGAACTGGCGTTGGACGGCATCCGCTGGATCGTCGCCTGGGGCGGCTGGGATACCCGCTTCGTCGATGCGCTGCCAACGGCGATGGTCAAACCCTTCTCCGGCAGCGCGGCGCGGGCGATGCTGATCGAAACCATGCAGACCCAGGGCGTCGACAGCTTCCCGGCCCTGGCCGCGGCAATTATCCAGGGCAGCACCGAAACCACCTTCTACGTGCTGGCCGTTTATTTTGGTGCGGTGGGGATCCAGCGTGCCCGGCATGCGGTGGGGTGTGCGCTGCTGGCCGAGTTCTCCGGCGTAGTTGCCGCGATCGCCGTGTGCTACTGGTTCTTCGGTTGAGCGGCGGGCTCGCCATCCGGCGGGCTTGACGGCTGATCCGCCGGCTCGGCAGGTTCAGGTATGGAATCGACTGACGGCTCTGGCTCGGTTTGCGGCGTGGCGTCTGGCTGCCCGGGCTCCTGGAAGGACTCGTCCTGAGTCTTTTCACTGCTCTGCGCCGCGTCGGCATCCGGGGTGACCTCGAAGCGCAGTACGCCGATCAACTGCCCGGCGTCGGTCAGTACCTGGATCTGCCAGTCACCTTCCACGTCCTGTGGGAAGTTCTGCTTGTGCGTCCAGGCGCGGTAACCTTTCTCGCGGCCGCCGTGGATGTCCAGCGCGATGCGCTCCAGCTCCTGGCCGTTGTGTTCCCAGACGTGATAGATGCGCTCGTCCAGCCCGCGCGGCGCATTGATCGCCGTGTAGGCGTAAAGCCCGGTGCTGCGTAGCTGGCTGACGGTCAACTGATCGATGCCTTCACCAGGTGAGCGGTTCTGGTCGTCGAATTCGGTGGTGATCGCCACCTCGGTCAGCCACAACGTGGCCGGCGGCACCCAGGTGCGGGTCACCCAGCCGAAGGCGCCGATGGCCAGGGTCAGGCCGACCAGCAGCAGGCCACGCCACCATTTGCGTACGGTGATGATGGTGAACAGGCTGGGAAACGACAGCACCACCGCTGCGGCCAGTGAATACTGGTAGCTCTGGGTGGTGTTGAGCTTGAAGATGATTGGCAGCGCCGTGAGCATCACCGCGAACAGGGCCAGTGTGTGGTAGGCCAGAAAGATCCAGCGCCGCGGTGCCAGCCACTTGTAGTACAGCG
Source organism: Pseudomonas sp. PA27(2017) (assembly GCF_001945445.1). GTDB lineage: Bacteria > Pseudomonadota > Gammaproteobacteria > Pseudomonadales > Pseudomonadaceae > Aquipseudomonas. Next base: position 214,587 of record NZ_MSXW01000012.1, on the reverse strand, counting down.
GGTCGGTGATCGATACCAGTGCGGCGGCGGCGAGCAAGCCGCTGAACAACGCCTGGCTGCTGTTCCAGGTGGTGGTGATGAAGAAGAACGGCAGAACGAAGAACAGGCTTTCCTGGTGAATCATCTGCGTGGCGTAGCGCAGCAACGGCCGGGGCAGCTCGAAGCCGAAACGCGCGGCGATGCGTTCGCGCAGCACGTTTTCCAGAATCAGCCACAGCCAGCTGACCAGCAGCACCAGGGCCAGCACCTTGGCCAGCCCGGCTTGGCGATCGACCAGCACGAAGCTGGCGACACCGGAAAGAAATCCGAAAATGGCGATCGCGCCCGGATGGCGCTGCATCAGCGCGATGATCCGGAGCACGAGATTCTTGCTGGAGGCGATTAGGGTCAAGGCAGTTCTGGCAGTCGTCTAGAACGATGCGCAGGATACTGCATTTGCCCGAACTTGCGGCTTCCGCCGATCAGCCGTGGGATTGGCCGCAGGCGCCCCGCATCAGGTGCGGGCGCCCACGGATCGCTTAGCTAGCGATGCTTACCGGCTTGCCGCCCTTGGGCTTGAAGTACAGGGTGGTGCCACGGGCAAGGTTGTCCAGGCTGAGGTGGTCCTTGGCTACTTCTGCTTCGATCAGCTCGTCCTGTCCCTCGACCTTCAGGGTGATGCGAGTGATGGCGCCGAGCAGGCGAATATCACGTACTTCGCCGGCCTGATGGCCTTCCAGCGCCTCGCTGGACAGGCTCACTTCGTGGGGGCGGAACAGCACGTGGTGGTCGTCACCGACGTACAGACGATTGGCGTCACCGAGGAAGTGGTAGACGAAGTCGCTGGCCGGCTTTTCGTAGACTTCGGCCGGCGAGCCGATCTGCTCGACCACGCCCTTGTTCATCACCACGATGCGGTCGGCCACTTCCATGGCTTCTTCCTGGTCGTGGGTCACGAACACGCTGGTCAGGTGCACCTCTTCGTGCAGGCGCGCCAGCCAGCGCCGCAGCTCCTTGCGCACCTTGGCGTCGAGGGCGCCGAAGGGTTCGTCGAGTAGCAGCACCTTGGGCTCGACCGCCAGGGCTCGGGCCAGGGCGATACGCTGGCGCTGACCACCGGAGAGCTGCTCCGGGTAGCGGTCGGCCAGCCAGTCGAGCTGCACCAGGCCGAGCAGATCGTGGACCTTCTTCTTGATGGTGCTCTCGTTCGGGCGCTCGCCCTTGGGCTTCATGCGCAGGCCGAAGGCGACGTTGTCGAACACCGTCATGTGGCGGAACAAGGCGTAGTGCTGGAACACGAAGCCAACCTTGCGATCACGCACGTCATGCTCGGAAACGTCTTCACCGTGGAACACGATGTTGCCGCTGTCAGGGGTTTCCAGGCCGGCGATGATGCGCAGCAGGGTGGTCTTGCCGCAGCCGGACGGGCCGAGCAGGGCGACCAGCTCGCCGCTCTGGATGTTGAGGTTGATGTCGTTGAGCGCCTTGAACTGGCCAAAGTGTTTGTTGATGCCGCTGACTTCGATACTCATGGGATACACCTGTGTCGGTCTGGCCGGTTCGCGCAGGGGCGCGGCGCCGGCGAAAAGGGTTTCAGTCGTCGTTGGCCTTGAGCTGGCGGCTAAGCCGCGCTTCGCTCCATTGGCGCAGCAGCAGGACGATCAGGGCCATCACCAGCAGCAGGATGGCGACGCTGAACGCAGCGACGATGTTGTATTCGTTGTAGAGAATCTCGATATGCAGCGGCAGCGTGTTGGTGTAACCGCGGATGTGGCCGGACACCACCGACACCGCCCCGAACTCGCCCATCGCCCGGGCGGTGCATAGCACCACACCGTAAACCAGCGCCCATTTTACGTTAGGCAGCGTGACATGCCAGAACATCTGCCAGCCATTGGCGCCGAGCAGGCGCGCGGCTTCCTCTTCGGTGGTGCCCTGTTCTTCCATCAGCGGGATCAGCTCGCGGGCGACGAAAGGGAAGGTCACGAAGATGGTCGCCAGCACGATGCCCGGTACGGCGTAGATGATCTGCAGGTTATGGTCCTGCAGGTACGGCGCGAGCTTGCTCTGCGCACCGAACAGCAGCACGTAGATCAGGCCGGCGACCACTGGCGACACCGAGAAGGGCATGTCGATCAGAGTGACCAGGATGCTCTTGCCGCGAAACTCGAACTTGGTCACCGCCCAGGCGGCAGCGACGCCGAACACCAGATTCAGCGGTACCGAAATGGCGGTGGCCAGCAGGGTCAGCTTGAGCGCGGAGATGGCATCCGGCTCGCGGATCGCCTCCCAGAAGAATTCCAGGCCGCGGCTCAGGCCCTGGGTCAGCACGATGTACAGCGGCAGCAGCAGGATCACCGCGAATACCGCCCAGGCCACGACGATCAGGGCGATGGCGCCGGGGGAGCGGCTCGCTGGGCGCGCCGCGTTCTTGCCAAGGGTTGCAAGGCTCATGACGGGCTCCTCAGAGTTGCGGCTGGATGCGGCGCTGCAGAATGTTGATCAGCAGCAGCAGGATGAACGAGACCACCAGCATGATCACGCCGATGGCGGTGGCGCCCGGGTAGTCGTACTGATCCAGCTTGGAGACGATCAGCAGCGGCAGAATCTCGGTCTTCAGAGGAATGTTGCCAGCGATGAACACCACCGAGCCGTACTCACCCACGCCGCGGGCGAAGGCCAGGGCAAAACCGGTCAGCCAGGCCGGCAGCAGGCTGGGCAGCAGCACATGGCGGAATATCTGCAACGGCTTGGCGCCCAGACACGCAGCGGCTTCCTCGACTTCCTTGGGGATGTCGGCCAGCACCGGCTGCAGGGTGCGCACCACGAACGGCAGGGTGACGAACACCAAGGCCAGGGTGATACCCAGCGGTGTGTAGGCGATCTTGAACGGGAACAGCGAGCCGATCAGGCCATTTGGCGCGTACAGCGCGGTGAGGGCGATGCCGGCCACGGCAGTGGGCAGGGCGAACGGCATGTCGACCATGGCGTCGATCAGGCGTCGGCCGGGAAAGGTGTAGCGCACCAGCACCCAGGCGATGATGGTGCCGAGAATGCCATTGAGCAGCGCGGCGGCCAGGGCAGTGCCGAACGACAGCTTCAGAGAGAACTGCAGCTGGCGGTTATTGAGCAGGCTCCACCACTGTTCGGCGGACAGCTGCATGGAAAACAGGAACATCGCACCCAGCGGGATCAGCACGATCAGCGCCAGGTAGGTAAGCGTGAAGCCCAGAGTCAGCCCGAAGCCGGGTATGACCGAGGAAGTTCGACGAGACATGGAGAGTCCTTTTGATCAGGTCCACAACAAAGCCCGCCATTGAGTTGCGCAATGGCGGGCCAGATCGATCAGCTGAACTTACTGGTTGATCTTCTTGAAAATGTCATCGAACACACCACCATCATCGAAGTACTTGGGTTGAGCTTTGGCCCAGCCGCCGAAGTCCTTGTCGATGGTGACCAGCTCCAGGCTCTTGAACTGATCCTTGAATTCGGCCGCCACCTTGGCGTCACGCGGGCGGTAGAAGTTCTTCGCGGCGATGCGCTGGCCTTCTTCGCTGTACAGGTATTGCAGGTAGGCCTCGGCCGCCTTGCGGGTGCCTTTGCGGTCGACGTTCTTGTCGACGACGGCCACGGGTGGCTCGGCGAGGATGGACAGCGACGGCGTGACGATCTCCAGTTGGTCACCGCCTTCTTCGGCGAGCGACAGGTAGGCCTCGTTCTCCCAGGCCAGCAGCACGTCGCCCAGGCCACGCTGTACGAAGCTGATGGTCGCGCCGCGGGCGCCAGTGTCAAGCACCGGTGCATGGCGGTACAGCTCGGTCACGTATTCCAGGGCCTTTTCGTCGCTGCCGTACTTCTTCTTGGCGTACGCCCAGGCGGCGAGGAAGTTCCAGCGGGCACCACCGGAGGTTTTCGGATTCGGGGTGATGATCTCGACGCCATCCTTGACCAGATCATCCCAGTCCTTGATGCCTTTCGGGTTGCCCTTGCGCACCAGGAACACGATGGTCGAGGTGTACGGCGTGCTGTTGTCGGCCAGGCGCTTCTGCCAGTCCTTGTCGATCAGTGGCTGGTTGAGGTTGATCGCGTCGATGTCACCGGACAGCGCCAGGGTCACCACGTCGGCCTGCAGGCCGTCGATCACCGCGCGAGCCTGCTTGCCCGAACCACCGTGGGACTGCTGGATGGTCAGCGGCTCGTTGCCCTGTTCCTGCCAGTGCTTGTTGAAGGCCTTGTTGAATTCCACGTACAGCTCACGGGTCGGGTCGTAGGACACGTTGAGCAGGGTCTGGGCCGCTACCGGGCCGGCAACCAGGGCGCTGGCGAGTGCAGCGAGTGCGAAACGGCGGATGGACATGGTGATGCTCCTAAATACTGAATTCGGTGTTGTGTGTCTGGCGAGGCGATGTCTGCTCTCTAGGCCGGCATTCGCGGGTTACATCGGCAGTACTGGTAGCGGTTCATGGTTGGCTGCCCGTGGTCGGGTTGGCGAAAGGCGCTCAGGCGCTCAGGCGTTCTTGCTGCCGGGCTGCTGGAGGCGGAATTTTTCCTTGCGCTCGATCTGCACCACCTGGCCGTTGTGCACGGTGATTTCAACCGAGCCGAACTTGAGGCCGTTCAGGGCGCTTTGGATCTCGCGCAAGATGGTGGCGTCATCCTGGCCTTCCAGATTGCGAAGCGTGGCGGTCATGGTTTTGGCTCCTTGCCCTCGAATCGTGGTGCGACGGCTGTCGGTGGCGGGGCGTGGAGCGGATACTAAGCAGCTAGAAATATTCTTAAAAATACTGTTTAAGAACATTTATATATCTTTTAAGAATATGCGAGTGTTTTGCTTCTATCAGTCGACGAGCCGTATTAGGGAATAAGCAAATAAGTTCTTATTCTTTTTACATCGGATTTTGCCCTCGTACACTGCAAGTCATGTAGATACGGAGGGCGCTCTATGCGCAGTGAAGCGGTTCGCTACCTGATCGTCCCTGGCTGGCAGGGCTCGGGTGATGACCATTGGCAGAGCCACTGGCAACGCAGCCTGCCCAATAGTGCGCGGGTCGAGCAGCTGGACTGGCTGGCGCCACGCCAACAGGACTGGATCGCTGCGCTGGAACGGCAGATCGCTGCCGATCCGCGCCCGGCGATCCTGATCGCCCACAGCCTGGGTTGCGTCACCGTCGCCCGCTGGGCTGCTCAAGCGTCGACGGAATCCATACGCCGCGTGCGCGGCGCGCTGCTGGTGGCGCCGGCCGACGTGGAGCGCCCCAACTGCCCGGAGGCCCTGCGCAACTTCGCGCCGATCGCACGCCAGGCGCTGCCATTTCCCAGCCAGTTGGTGGGCTCCGACAACGACTCGGCCGCCAGCGCCGCACGTGCCATCGAACTGGCCCGGGATTGGGGCAGTGAAGTCGCCATTCTAAGCGGTGCCGGGCACATCAACGTGAAATCCGGTCACCAGCGTTGGGATCAGGGTTTCGCTTACCTGTTCCGCCTACAGAGCCGCATCGAACAGCAGTTGCGCCTGCGTGCCTGATCGGTAGCCGCTGCCTGGCCTTTTGCGGCCTGACCGTCATGGAGAGTCATGTATGAGCCCGTCTACGGCAGCTGACCCGTCGCTGCTGATTTTTCCCGACGCCGACAAGAGCCCGCTGAGCATTCGTGCCAAGGCGCTGGTATTCATCGACCCGCGTACCCGGAAGCTGCGTGAGGAGGTCGAGCGCCTCGCCGGCTTGCCAGTGCCGATCCTGATCGAGGGTGAAACCGGTACCGGCAAGGAGCTGTTGGCCCGCCATATTCATCGCTCCAGTGAGCGCCCCGGCCTGTTCGTGGCCCTGAGTTGCAGCGGCCTGAGTCCCAACCATGGCGAGGCCGAGTTGTTCGGCTACACCGCGGGTGCCCATCAAGGTGCGCCGAGCAGCCGCGCCGGCTGGTTGGGCTCGGCCAATGGCGGCACCCTGTATCTGGACGAGATCGCCGACCTACCCCTGGCGTTGCAGGCGCAGTTGCTGGGCGTGCTGGAAACCGGCGAGGCCTGGCGCGCCGGCGCATCGGCGCCGACACCCGTGGATGTGCGGCTGGTCGCGGCGACCAGCATCGACCTGTGGCGGGCGGTCGAGGCCGGCAAGTTCGACGAGCGTCTGGCCCATTACCTCAGTGACGGCCATCTGGAACTGCCGCCACTGCGTGAGCGGGTCGGCGATGTGTTGCCCCTGGCCGAGTATTTCCTGGGTATTTACACCCAGCGCTTGCGCCTGCCGTTGCCGAACATCAGCCATGCTGCCCAGAAGGTGCTGGAACGGCATGACTGGCCGGGCAACACGCGGGAGTTGGAAAACGTGGTGCACTTTGCCCTGCTGGTGTGCGGAGCCGAGCAGATCGAGGCGCGGCACCTCAACCTGCCGGCCACGCCACCGCTCAAGCGGATCGAGCAGGCGTTCGAGCAGCTGCTTGAGGCTGGCGACGCGAATCAACTGGCAGCGCTGCGCGACGTGTTGCGACAGGCCGAGCGTCGGCTTGGAGGTTGATGCCTGTTGGGCTACGCGGTGCTTGGACTCGCGGTTATCGCCAATTCTTGGTTTGACGTCGCTCCACCCACCCGGGACGCGATGGTAGCGACTCCCTGGGGGCGGCATGCGCGAAATCGCTTCGCGGGCATGGACCAGGCGTCCCCGCCCGCTCCCACGGTGGGTTGCTCTGGCGCGCGCTATGACGCCAGCAGCGACACCGACTTCACCTGTGCCCACAAGGCCTGGCCGGCCTGGATGCTCAACTGATCGAACGAATAGCGGGTGATGCGCGCGATGATGCGCTGTTCGCCCAGCTGCAGTTCCACTAGACGGTGCGCCGGGTTGGGCAGATCGAACCAGCGCTGCACCGTCACCGGGAGCAGATTCAGTACGCTGCTGTCGCGTGCCTGCTCGAGGCTCAGGCTGACGTCGCGGGCCTTTATCTTGATGCGCACCGACCGCCCCGCTGGCAGCGGCGCGTGCGCCAGCCGCAGGCTTGCCGTGGTGCCGGCCAGGTCGATGCCGAGCAGCCCATAGTGGCCATCATGGTGGGCGACCAGCCCGTCGATCACCGCTTCTGCCTCGTCCTCGAAGATGAATGGCAGATCATTGCGGATCAGGGTTTCCTTGAGCGTCCCGCTGGCCGTGATGCTGCCTTCGTCGAGCACTACCAGATGATCGGCGAGGCGTGCTACCTCATCCGGCGCGTGGCTGACGTAGAGAATCGGAATGTCGAGCTCGTCGTGCAGACGCTCCAGATAGGGCAGCACCTCGCCCTTGCGCTTGAGATCCAGCGCTGCCAGGGGCTCGTCCATCAGCAGCAGGCGCGGGCTGGTGAGCAGGGCGCGAGCCATGCCGACGCGCTGGCGCTCACCGCCGGAGAGGCGATCGGGCAGGCGTTCGAGCAAGTGGCTGATGCCGAGTAGCTCGACCGCTTGCTCGAAGGGCACGCGGCGCGCGGTTTTGGCGATGCGCCTGAAACCGAACTCCAGGTTGCGCCGCACCGAAAGGTGGGGAAACAGGTTGGCGTCCTGGAACACGTAGCCAACCGGGCGCTGGTGGGCCGGCAGCCAGATGCCATTGTCGCTGTCCTGCCAGGTTTCGCCGTTGACCTTCAGGTAACCGCTGCCAGATCGCTCCAGCCCGGCAACACAGCGCAGTACCGTGGTCTTGCCCGAGCCGGAGGGCCCGAACAGCGCGCTGACGCCGCGGCCGGGCAGTTGCAGGTCGACGTCCAGGGTGAAGCCAGGATGGCTGAGGGCGAAGCGGGCGTGGATCTGCAGGTCGTTCATGTCCAGGCCTTCTGCGCGCGGCGGTTGCTGGAGTAGAGCGCCAGCAGCACCAGAAACGAGAACGCTACCATCCCGCCGGCCAGCCAGTGGGCCTGGGCGTACTCCATGGTTTCCACATGGTTGTAGATCTGTACCGAAGCCACCTGGGTCTTGCCGGGGATGTTGCCGCCAATCATCAGCACCACGCCGAACTCGCCGACGGTGTGGGCGAAGCCGAGAATCGCCGCGGTGAGAAAACCCGGTCTGGCCAGCGGCAGTACCACGCTGAAGAAGGTATCCCAGGGCCCGGCGCGCAGCGTGGCGGCAGCCTCGAGCGGGGCACTGCCCATGGCCTCGAAGGCGTTCTGCAGCGGCTGCACCACGAACGGCAGGGAATAGAACACCGAGCCGATCAAAAGCCCGGCGAAGGTGAAGGTCAGGGTGCCCAGGCCGAGCGCCTGGGTCAGCTGGCCGAAGAAACCGTTGGGCCCCATGCTGATCAGCAGGTAGAAGCCGATTACGGTTGGTGGCAGCACCAGCGGCAAGGCGACGATGGCGCCGATCGGCCGCTTCAGCCACGAGTCTGTGCGCGCCAGCCACCAGGCGATGAGCGTGCCGACCAGCAGCAACAGCACGGTGGTCAGGGTCGCCAGCTCCAGGGTGAGGAGAATGGCGGCGAAGTCATTGGGGCCCAGGGGCATTCGGTGGCCTTTCAAAAGTTGGCGGTGAGACGGGTGCCATAGCCGGCTGACGATCTTCCGACGCTGGTTCCGGCATTGCAAATGGAGGGCTGTAAAAAGGCAGGAGCAGACACTCAAGCCAACCTGTGGGAGCCCCGACCTCGGGGCGAAACGATTGCAGCCTGACTGCCTATTTCGGCGGTGCCTGAGCGATTCGCCGCGAGGTCGCGGCACAATGGATCGGATAACGGCCGCTACCGCCACCTAGCAGCCCCTTGCGGCATCGACCCGCAAAGGGTTCCGACATGCTCTCTAGAGCTGGTAACCGTAGGCCTTGATGATTTCGGCGGCTTTCGGCCCTTTCAGGTACTCGACCAGCGCCTTGGCGGCCGGGTTGGCTTCGCCCTTCTTGAGGATCAGCGCGTCCTGGCGGATCGGCTCGTACATCGTCTCCGGCACCACCCAGGCCGAGCCGCTGGTGATCGTCCCGTCCTTGTAGACCTGGGAAAGGGCGACGAAGCCCAGCTCGGCGTTGCCGGTAGAGACGAACTGCAGCGCCTGAGTGATGTTCTGGCCCTCGACGATCTTGCCCTTGAGCGCGTCGCTCAGGCCCAGCTTGTCGAGGGTCTGGGTGGCGGCGAGGCCATAGGGTGCCGCTTTCGGGTTGGCGATGGACAGGTGCTTGAACTCGCCCTTCTTCAGCACCGCGCCCTGGTCATCGACGAAGCCTTGCTTCGGCGACCACAGTACCAGCGTGCCGATCGCGTAGGTGAAGCGCGAGCCTTTTACGCTCTGGCCTTCCTGCTCGAGTTTGGCGGGCGTGCTGTCATCGGCAGAGAGGAACACTTCGAACGGTGCGCCGTTGCTGATCTGCGCGTAGAACTGCCCGGTGGCGCCGTAGGACGCCTGCACGCTGTGCCCGGTGTCCTTCTCGAAGGCGCTGGCGATGGCCTGCATGGGGGCGGTGAAGTTGGCGGCGACCGCGACCTGAACCTGGTCGGCGAGGACGTTGCCGGCCAGGGCGAAGCTGGCGCAAAGCAGAAGAAGCGGACGAACGAGGCGGCTGTGCATGAATGGCTCCTGGGTGAGGGCCGCAGATGGCGGCCACTTTTGCTACCGCTATATACAAAAATATATGACGGTAGGGAAGCCAAACTTGATCGGGCAGGCAGTCACGAGGGGCATTGAACGAAAAATGCCAGTCAGGTGGCTGACTGGCATTTGCGGGACGTCGCGCTAGCGAACGCTCAGATCACTTCAGCCACTCGGCCACGCGATCCGGGTTCTTGGCGATCCACTGCTTGGCCGCTTCATCCGGCTTCACGCCGTCGCGGATGGACAGCATTACCGAACCGACTTCCTCGGCACTCCAGGAAATCTTCTTCAGGAAGGCCGCCGCTTCCGGTGCCTTGGCTTCCAGGCCCGGGTTGGCCACGGTGTCGACGTGCTCGGCTTCACCGAAGACGTTCTTCGGGTCTTCCAGGAAACGCAGTTTCCATTGCGCGAACATCCAGTGCGGGATCCAGCCGGTCACCACGATCGGCTTCTGGGCTTTCTCGGCGCGGGTCAGGGCGGTGGTCATGGCCGGGCCGGAACTCGGCATCAGCTTGATGCTCTTGAGGTCGTATTCCTTGATCGCGTCTTCGGTACGGCGCATCACACCGGCGCCGGCGTCGATACCGGTGATCTTGCCATCGAAGTCCTTGGCGTATTTCTCCAGGTCGGCGATGGTCTTGGCTTCAACGTATTCGGGAACGATCAGGCCGATCTTGGCGCCGTCGTAGTTGGTGCCCAGCACGGTCACCTTGTCCTTGAGTTTCTCGTAGTACTCGCCGTGGGTGGCGGGCAGCCAGGCGGAGAGGGTGGCGTCAAGGTCGCCACGGGCGATGCCCTGCCACATGATGGCCGGCTCGACCGGTTGCAGGGTCACGTCGTAACCGAGCTTGGTCTTGAGGATTTCACCGGCGACATGGGTGACTGCGACGCTGTCGTCCCAGCCGTTCACGTAGCCGATCTTGAGGGCCGGCTTGTCGGCGGCCATGGCACCGGACATGCCCAGGGCCAGGGCAGCAGCACCGAGGCTCTGCAGGCAGAGGCGTTTGAAGTTGTGCATAGGTCTTGCTCCGTCAGTGAGTGGCAGTTCAGGTGGTTTACTGGCTCGTTCTGATCGCGGGCCTTGCGGCACCAGCTGTGCAGAGCAGGGCATAGCCCTGTTGGCACCGGCGCAGAGGGCCTGGGCCCCCGGCTGACAGGCGATGCGTGCCGCCTCGCCTGCTGTACCTGACCCGCCCAGGTGCAGGCGGGTCGCGGTGAGTGCGGGCTCAGAGCCCGACGAATTTCTTCACGGCGGCCGCACCATCCTGGCCGTCGAAGGTGGTCACGCCTTGCAGCCAGGCATCGAGCACCTGCGGGTTGGCCTTGATCCATTGCTTGGCGACGTCGGCAGGGTCCTGCTTCTCGAGGACTTTCTCCATCAGCTGGCTTTCCATCTCGACGTTGAACTGCAGGTTGTTCAGCAGTTTGCCGACGTTGGCGCAACGCTCCTCGTAGTCGGTGGGCACCACGGTGTAGACCTTGGCCGCGCCGTAGTCCGGGCCGAACACGTCATCGCCACCGGACAGGTAGGTCATGTCGTACTGGGTATTCATCGGGTGCGGCGCCCAGCCGAGGAACACCACCGGCTCCTTCTTGCGGATCGCGCGCTGCACCTGCACCAGCATGCCGGCTTCGCTGGACTCGACCATCTTGAAGTCGCCCAGGTCGAACTTGTTTTCCTTGATCATGCCGTCGATCAGCAGGTTGCCGTCGTTACCCGGCTCGATGCCGTAGATCTTGCCGCCCAGCTGATCCTTGAACTTGGCGATGTCCTGGAAGCTCTTCAGGCCCGCTTCGGCCGCGTAGGTCGGCACCGCCAGGGTGTACTTGGCGCCTTCCAGATTCGGCTTGGCCAGCACCTTGACGCTGTTGTCCTTGGTGAACGGTTCGATCACCGAGTCCATGGAGGGAGCCCAGTAGCCGAGGAACACGTCGATCTGCTTGTTCTTCACGCCGGTGAAGGCGATCGGCACCGAGGCCATGGTCTTGCGCGGCGTGTAGCCGAGACCTTCGGTCAGGGTCATGGCCACGCCAGTGGTGGCTGCGATATCGGCCCAGCCGATTTCGGCGAAGCGTACCTGTTTGCAGCTCGCCGGCTCCTGCGCCCAGGCGCCCTGCACCAGGGCGCAGGACAACAAACCGACACCCGCTGCCTTGTGGAATATGTTCATCCGCGAATCCTTGTGTGATTGAGAGGAAGCTGAGTATGGCCTTTTACTGGCGCTGCAGTCGCGCACTCAACCAGCTCAGCCAACCCGCGCGGTTTGCGGCGGTCTGCGGTGTACCGAAGCTTTCGGTGATGCGGTCGAGAATGATCGCCAGCAGCACCACGGCCATACCGCTTTCGAAGCCCAGGCCGATGTCCAGACGCTGGATACTCGCCAGCACGTCGTTACCCAGGCCGCCGGCACCGACCATCGAGGCGATGATCACCATCGACAGGGCCATCATGATGGTCTGGTTGACGCCCGCCATGATCGACGGCATGGCATTGGGCAGCTGCACCTTGAACAGCAGCTGGCGGCTGTTGCAGCCGAACGACTGGCCGGCCTCGACGATTTCTTTGTTGACCTGGCGGATGCCCAGGCTGGTCAGGCGCACGGCCGGCGGCATGGCGAAGATCACCGTGGCGATGATGCCGGGCACGCGGCCGAGGCCGAACAGCATGGCCGCCGGAATCAGGTAGACGAACGCCGGCATGGTCTGCATGAAGTCCAGAATCGGCCGGATGATGGTCGACACGCGCTCGCTCTTGGCTGCCCAGATGCCCAGCGGAATGCCGATCAGCAGGCTGATCAGGGTCGCCGAGAAGGTCAGCCCGAGGGTCACCACGGTCTGCTCCCAGAAGCCGGTCATCACGATCAGCACGAAGGCCACGGTGGTGAACACCGCGAAGCGAAAGCCGATGCGCCACAGGCCCAGGGCCACGAAGATGGCGATCAGCAGCCACGCCGGTGGCAGCATCAGCACGTTCTCGATCGCTTCGGAGAAGCCGCTGACCACGCTGCCCATGCTGTCGAACACGCCGCTGTAGTTGTCCAGCATGTGCTGGACCGCGTCGTTGACCCAGCTACCCAGATCCAGTTTCTCGCTCATGTCATTCTCCCTGCAGGCGGGTCAGGAGGCGGCCCTTGCTGATGGCGCCGCTGTAATGGCCATCCTGGTCGACCACCGGGATCGGACCTTCGTTGTCCACCAGGCGGTTGATCACCTGATCCAGAGGCAGGTCTTCGGGAACCGGGCTGATGGCTTTCAGCACGTCACCATCGAGTGCCGGGGAGTCGCCGCCTTCGACCAGCAATGCGATCTTCTCCAGGCTGATGGAGCCGCGGAACTTGTTGTCTTCGTCGACGATGAAGGCGTAGTGCTTGTCCTGCGCCTGCAGTTCACGGCACACGGTCTGCGCATCGGGTGCCTTGCCGTTGTGCACGTAGACCGGAACACTGTTGGCCTTCAGCTGACCAGCGGTTAGATAGCGGCTGGTGTCGACCGTATCGAAGAAGTTGCGTACGTATTCGTTGGCAGGATTGTCGATAAGTTCTTGCGGTGTACCGACCTGGACGAGCTTGCCGCCCTCCATGATGCCGATACGGTTGCCGATGCGCATGGCCTCTTCGATATCGTGGGATACGAAGATGATGGTGCGGCGATGGGTCTTCTGCAGCTCCAGCAGGATGTCCTGCATCTCGCGGCGCTTGAGCGGGTCGAGGGCCGAGAAGGCTTCGTCCATGATGATCATCGACGGGTCCACGGAGAGCGCGCGGGCCAGGCCGACCCGTTGCTGCATGCCGCCGGACAGCTCGTGGGGGAATTTGCTGGCGAAGGTGTCCAGGCCGACTTGCTTGAGCACCTGCATGGCGCGTTCTTCACGCTCCTTGCGGCCCTTGCCGGCGACTTCGAGACCGAAGGCGGCGTTTTCGAGCACGGTGCGCGAGGGCATCAGGGCGAAGGACTGGAAGACCATGCTCATGTCGCGACGACGCAGGTCGATGAGCTGGTCCTTGGGAAGTTTGGCGACGTTCTGGCCGTCGATGTAGACATTGCCGGCGGTGGGTTCGACCAGCCGGTTGATGAGGCGGATCAGGGTGGATTTACCCGAGCCCGAGAGGCCCATCAGGACGAAGATCTCGCCCTCTTCGACGCTGAACGACACGTCACTGACACCGATCACGGCGCCTTTTTCAGCGAGGATCTTGTCCTTGCTCCATCCTTGCTTGAGCAGGTCGATGGCTTCTTGCGGCTTGTCGCCGAACACCTTGTAGAGGTTTTCGACGACGATTTTTCCAGACTGCATGGGATGTTTCCCCTTCAGTAGACATCAGAGCAGTCACACGCAGCTTGCCGAGCGCCCACCGGGCACCCGTCATGCGATGCAGACTGTTCTTGCTTGTGGGTATATACACGGTTCCTGGGTTTGGACAGCGTTCTGTCACAAGGCGTTCTGCAGGCACTCGAGCGCGTCCCAGAGCGGTCGCCGAGGCGAGCGCAATAGGTGAACGTGACGAATGATGTAATGCGTGGCCGTGCTGCAAACTGCTTTCCAAACCCTCTGGCAGTGTTACGAAGCCCAATCCTTTGGGTATTCACATCTCATCCGAGATGCGCGTACATCCGAAATTTCTTGTTGGGCTGGCGCCCTGTTGCGGTAGCCAGCACTTATCTGTTCTTCGGTCCGGGGCGGTGGGCCCCAGTCTGCCGCTCTGGTCAAGAGCGGCAGCGACGAAATCGGCTGACTCAACGATATAGTCTTGCGGTCGTGGCAATTATCGAATTACGACCCTGACGTGTTGGGCGACGACACGGAGCCCTCGCCTAAAAAAACCATAACAGATTCTTTCTGTACTTGCCCAAGGCTGGAGGCCGCGCATGGCGCGGTTTTCAGCCCTCAGCACAGTGAAGGCCAGGGGCCATGCGGGCTACAGCTAATTTCAAAAAAACGTATGTAAAGCTGTTGGTAGTGAGCAAAAAGCGTATCAGCTGCGGTCGTTTTCGAGCCGTTCGATGGCGTCTTCCACCGTCGGAGGGCGAATAGTTGGCGGTGGTTTTCATCTAACCGCCGGCGCTTTTCCGGCATTCATCGCACCCGCCAGCGGCTGCAGCCGAGGAGCGATCGGCCAGCCGATAGAAAAGCGTCGATGCCCCACGGCAGTGAGCATTTTTTGCTCAGCGCAGCGGGCTTTCGCCAGCTTTTGGTGCATGGGTGCTTCTGGCCGATATGTCGCCTGCGTGACCGGTCAGTCATATTCTTGTCGTGCTGCTCGGTTACCCCTGCAGACTGTGCGGAAACACCGTTACGCCAGCTACTGCTACCAAAATGCTCAAGCCCTTGTGGCATGGCACATTGCGCCCTTTTCCCGTTGCCGCTTCAGGGTGCCTTCAAGGCCCGACAACCGGCCTTCTCAGTTACTGCCAGCTCTTGTTTGAACGGGCGTTCAATGTCGGCATGGCCTTTGCGTTACATAGGTCATCTGCTTGACTGCCAGTCGGGCGTAATTACAAGAAAACAGAGCCTCGCCATGAAGGCTCATAACCTGGTTAGCGTGAGGGTTCATTGATGTCCCAGTTCAATCAGGGAGCGCAGCTCCAGAGTCGCGTTCCCCAGTCCATCGGTTTTCTGCTGCTGGACAACTTCACCCTGATCTCCCTGGCCTCGGCGGTGGAACCCCTGCGCATGGCCAACCAGCTCTCCGGCAAGGAACTGTATCGCTGGCACACCCTGACCCTCGACGGCCAGCCGGTATGCGCCAGCGACGGTTTGAAGATCACCCCTGATGCCAGCACGGCCAACGCCCCGGCACTGAGCGCCGTGATCGTCTGCGGTGGTGTGGATATTCAGCGCAGCGTCACCCGCGATCATGTGCAATGGCTGCAGGCCCAGGCTCGTCAGGGTCGGCAAATGGGCGCGGTATGCACCGGCAGCTGGGCGTTGGCCAAGGCCGGCCTGCTCGACGGCTACGATTGCAGCGTGCACTGGGAATTTCTCGCCGCCATGCAGGAGGCCTTTCCACGCGCGGCCATCACCACGCGGTTGTTCTCCATCGACCGTAACCGCAACACCTCGTCCGGCGGCACTGCGCCGATGGACATGATGCTGCACCTGATCGGCCGCGAGCATGGCCGCGAGCTGGCGGCGGCGATTTCCGAAATGTTCATCTATGAGCGCATTCGCAACGAGCAGGATCACCAGCGTGTGCCGCTCAAGCACATGCTCGGTACCAACCAGCCGAAGCTGCAGGAAATCGTCGCGCTGATGGAAGCCAACCTGGAGGAGCCGATCGATCTCGACCAACTGGCGCTCTACGTGGACGTATCGCGTCGCCAGCTGGAGCGGCTGTTCCAGAAATACCTGCACTGTTCGCCGTCGCGCTACTACCTGAAGCTGCGCCTGATCCGTGCTCGCCAGTTGCTCAAGCAGACGTCCATGTCGATCATCGAAGTGGCCTCGGTCTGCGGCTTCGTATCCACGCCGCACTTCTCCAAGTGCTACCGCGAGTACTTCGGCATTCCACCGCGTGACGAGCGTGCCGGCAGCAGCTCCAACGTCGTGGCACTGGTGCCGGTACACGATGAACTGCTGCACGAGTCGTCATCGGCCATGGCGGCGCTGAGCCGTGCCCAGGGCGAGTCGACGTTCGCCAGCGTGCGGGTGATCTGACCCGCCATTCTGGCGGCCTGCGCAAAAAATGCGCAACTGGCGCAGACGCCCGCCATCCGCGGCGTCTGCGCGGCCTTTCACAGATTATCCACAGTTATGCACAGAGTATTTGTGCGCAAGATACCAGTGAGCCGAATACCGCGGGGCTTGCCGGTGAGACCTGCCTGAAACCCAATCAAACCGGCCGTTTCGCTGAGCGTGCCGGTTAGGGGCTGAGCAATAAATCGCCAGTTGGCGGAGTGCCCGATACCCTGTCGTTGCGCGGTTATCCAACAGTTTATCCACAGGCCTGCGCACAGTGTTTGGAGCAACGCCCGCGTCTTTCAACCCATGCGCTGCCGGGGCCATTTGGCTTCGATTTCATGTGCCCAAATATCAGGCCGTTGCTAGCCGAATCTGCTGAGCCTGCATGGCGCACTCACCTAATACTGTTAGGCCCGCAACCAGTTCTGGAGAAAGCGGCCTGCCTAGGCATAGTCTTAGTCCCTTGGTGGCTTGGCCATCTGCGAAGAAGATTCCACTGTCGGCGATGTGGTAGTCCCGCACTTGGGCAAGCTGCTGCAAGCGGGCCATATCTGTCTCTTCCGGCAATTCCAGCCAGTGAATGAATCCCCCACGCGGTGGCACGTATGTCGTCCCTGGCGGGAATGCTGAGTGCACCAGTGCCTGTACCATATTGTTTATGGCCGTCAGTTGTTTACGCAGTTGAGCGCAGTGTTCTTCCAGATAGCCGCGCCCAATGAACTCATTGAGTGTGCATTGCGCGAGACTCGACACCGCCAGGTTGCGCGAAAACATCTGTGCGAGGATCGCATCGCGGTACTTGCCAGCGACGCACCAACCCACTCTATAACCCGGTGCGACGGTTTTGGAGAACGATGAGCAGTAGATGGTTTGCCCGGTTCGGTCATAGCTCTTGATTGCTTTTGGCCGTTCGCCCTCCGGCACCAGATCGAAAAAAATATCGTCTTCGATGATCGGTATATCGGCTTCACGGGCTAGCTGCGAAAGCTTAGCGCGGTCATTTTCGGACATGATGAAGCCGCGTGGATTCTGCAGTGTAGGGTTGAGAAAGATCACATCGACCTTCTTCTGCGTCAGTGCCTCCTCCAGATGATCTATATCGATTCCGCTTTCGGCATGGGTGCTTATGGGCAGTGCGCGCATTCCCAAACGCTCTATGGTCTGCAGGATGCCATAGTAGGTGGGAGTTTCGATGGCCACCGTGGCACCGCGCTGGGCCACGGCCTCCAGAGCCAGTTCCAGGGCGACGGTATCGCCGGAGGTCACCAGCACTTCGTCCGGACCGCAGACCACGCCCCGGGCCAGCATCAGCCCGGCAACGCGCCGACGTAGCGCCGCATGCCCGGGTGGCGTAACCAGTCCGGCGATTGTCAGGTCGGCCTTGCTGGCCAGTGCAGCCATGCACTTGTTGAGCAGCACGTGGGGGGTTAGGTCGCCGTGCAGCACGGCCGAGCTCAGCGACAGGGTAGTGCGGCTGGCCGCCTGGGAAAGCATGGCGACCACCGCGTGGTTGACGTTGACCGTGACGCTGGAGAAGTCGAAGCGGCTGGCCGGGTTGGCGCGCCCAGTCGCCGAGACGAAGTAGCCGACCCGCGGCTCGGTCAGCACATAGGCGTTGGCCTCGAGGTCGGCCAGGGCCCTCTGTACGGTGGTGATGCTGGTGTCGAACAGGCGTGCCAGGGTGCGGATCGACGGCAGCTTGGTTCGCGCCGGCCATTCACCGCTGTCGATCTGGCGGATGATCCAGTCCTTGACTCTCCGCCAGCGTTTATCAGGAGTTTCAA
The DNA here is from genome assembly GCF_001945445.1 of Pseudomonas sp. PA27(2017). Taxonomy (GTDB): domain Bacteria; phylum Pseudomonadota; class Gammaproteobacteria; order Pseudomonadales; family Pseudomonadaceae; genus Aquipseudomonas. Next base: position 196,602 of record NZ_MSXW01000012.1, on the reverse strand, counting down.
ACCGATCCATGGGGTCTCTTGTCAGCTCAGGAATGACCTCCCAGAACATAAAGTAAAACCACCCCGGTTGCAGCAACGATGGCGATGTTCAGCGCCACCAGGCCGAAGGCGAAGCGGATCAGCCCGTGCTCTTCATCGCGGTTGGCGGCCGCCAGCCCGGTGATCAGCGACAGGATCGACAGTGAACCCAGCGCACCATGCCCGGCGGCGCTGTTGACCATCGCCGCCAGCCACGGCCCGTAGTCGCTGCCCAGGGCGGCGATCGACGGCATCACCAGGGTGTTGCCGCCCACGTTGGAGCCGGTGACGTAGCCCGCGATACCCGCCAGCAGCGCCACGGTCGGCGCCAGGGAAATCCCCGACAGCGATTGCAGGGCGCGCTGCGCTTCGACCAGAAAGCCCGCGTTGACCATCACCTGCGACAGCAGTAGGAACAGGAAGATGGTCGCCACCGGGAACTTGGCGCGCTTGAGCAGCGAAGCCCACGGGAAGCTGCCGTCGGCGCGCTGACGCAGGGTCATCAGCACGGTGACGATAAGCAGCGCCAGCCCTGGCGAGGCCAGCGGCTTCCATGAAACATGCTCGCCCCTGATCACCCACACGCCATCCCAGCCCGACAGTACGAACACCGCGCGCGAGGCGACGATCACCCCCAGCAGCGCCAGGTACGGCCAGGCTGCCGCCGGCCAGCGCACCAGGCGCTTGCGCTGCAGGTACGAAATCACCAGGCCCACGGCGGCCACGGTCAGCCCCGCCAGCACCCCCGATACCTCAGGCCCGACAAAGCGGTTGATACCGTACAGCACCGCGCTGAACAGCACCGATACCGCACATAAGCCCAGCCATGGCAGGGCGCTGCGAATGCCGGCCTGCCACAGGGCGATGCCCGCCAGCACCAGGAACACCGGCGCGCTGATCAGCGCCGAATGGCTGCCCAGCTCGTTGGCCGGCACATGGGTGAGCAAGCCGCCGATTACCGTGGCCAGGCCCAGGGTGCCCCACGGCATGATGACCATGCCGGCCAGGGCGATCTTCATCCCGGCCTGGCGCGAGAACAGCCCCATCAGCAGCGGCACGGTGGCGATCAGCGAGACGCCGAAGCCGGTCATCGCTTCCAGCAGCGGCGCCAACCCCAGCACGATGAAGATCACCTGCGCCGGTGGCTTCCAGCCCAGCTCGCGCACCCAGGCACCGATGGCCTGCGGCGCGCCGCCGCGCTCCACCAGGATGACGAAAGCCAGCCCCGGCACGATCACGCAGGCGGTGCTGAGGAACAGGATCATCGTGTCCTTGATGATCGCCGAGCTGGCGGCGGCCGACAGCGGTGCCGCGGCGCCCATGCCCCACAGCAGGAACACCACCGCGACGCCGGCCAGCGCTGCCTGCACCGGCGGGCGACGCACCAGCAGGATCAGGGCGATCACCAGGCCGATGGGCGACATTTGCAACAAGAGAGCAGCCATGTGCTGTGTTCCTTAATCGTGGGTCTGACCGCTGTACTCGGTAGCGCGCATCGAGGGGCGGTCGCAGAAACGCTGGTACCAGGCGTTCAGGCGTAGGTGCTGGGCGAAGTCGCAAAGCTCGCGGAACACGATCCAGTCCAGAGCGGTGCCCAGGGCAACGTGGCCAACGTTCAGCGGGCCGTCGAGTTCGACTTGTTGTTCGAGGTAGCGGTACGACTCTTCGAGCTTGTACTTCTGGCCCTCGCCATAGGCCGGGTAGCGCAGGTGCGCCGGGCGGCGCTCGACTTCCCAGCGCAGCTTGATGCCGACATCGCACAGGCCCTGGGCCAGCGCCTGCAGGCGCAGGGCCTGGTAGCGCTCGGGGCCTTGCAGCGGGATCAGCTTCGGCCCCTGGTGCAAGGTATCGAGGTAGTCGCAGATCACGATCGAGTCGAACAGCGCCTCGCCCTCGGGCAGCATCAGTACCGGCACCTTGCCCAGCGGGTTGGCCTGGTAGATGGTCTCGTTGCGGGTCGTGGGGCTGGTCTCGTGGTGGATCACCTCCAGGCGCTCGGCGAGCCCGAGTTCATGGGCCATCACCAGCACCTTGCGGGCGTAGGGCGAGTGGGTCTGGTAGTAGAGCTTCATGGGGCGGTCCTTGTGTCGAGGATGGCCGAGGCGACCTTGTGGGCGTCGATGAACAGCCGCGACGGCGCGCCGGCCGAGGTGACGTAGTGGTTGTAGTAGCACGAGCCCTCGGCCAGCGGCCCGAGCACCCAGAGGTTGCGCACCGATTCGCCGCTGCTGGCGCGAGGGTGGCAGGCCGCGTCGACATCGATGCCATCCAGGGCCGGCACGTCAGTGCGCGGGCGGATCAGGCCAAGCCGCGCCAGGTCGCGCACCGGGGCGCAGTCGCTGTCGCGCACGCCGCTGCCCTGCACGTAACCGGCCACTCGCCGGTAAGGCTTGGCGACTGGCACGGCGCCCGGCGGCAGGAAGGTCAGCAGCCCGGCGTCGCTGAGGGCCAGTAGGTCGGCGTGGCGCTCCTTCTGCGGCCCGGCCACCAGGCGGTTGATCGCCTTGTGCCAGCGGCCGTAGAACTGCCGGTGCGAAGCCTCGGTGAGGCCGTCGAAGTCGACCGCCTCGCGCAGCCGGTCACGCAGGTCGCGCCACACCTCAATGGCCGCCTTGACCGGCGATTCGGTGCGGCCGATGCGGGCCTCGTGCAGGTCGGCCTCGATGGCGTCGTAGATCCACGCATGGTAGTTGTGCGCGTTCACCTGCGCCGGCAGGCTGTGCAGGATCAGCGCATGCGGGTCGATGGCGCCGGACAGCGTCTCGTAGTGACGCAGCAGGCTTTCGCTCTCGCGGGTATCGGTGGGCGTTTGCAGGCTGACTGTGCGCAGTTGTTCCAGCACTTCACGTTGGCGCGCCGGGTCGGTCTTGGCGTGCAGCACCGCCGTGCCGGCCACGCGCATTTCCAAGAGCATGCGCGGCAGCACGTCACGTTCAAAGTCCAGCTGGCCGTTTGGCGCCTGCTGGCGCAGCGCATCGATGTGGGTGCTGGTGAGGAAGATCGGCTTATGCCGTGGCGCCCGGGTCAGGCCATTGGGTCGCGCGCGGAACGGCAGGCCGTCACGCGACTGGATATAGATCACCGGCTCCTTGCCGGATGGGAAGTACACATGGCTGGCGTCAGCCATACGGTGGTAGGCGCCACCGCGGCCAGCGGTCAGCGCCGCCAGGGTATCCATCGCCCCCAGGCCCAGCCCTTCGAGCAGCACGGCTTCGCCGGCGGCGATGCTGTCTAGGCTGCCCGGCAGCGGGTAGATATCACCCACCCGGCCTTCCTCGTCTGCCCGCACCCGCCCGGTATGGCCGACGGTCAGGATCAAGCGGCCAACGGTTACAGAGTCGCCCGACGGCAGCTTGAGCTGGTAGGCCTGCTGCGCATCGGTGCGCAGGCCGACCACCGGGTGCGGGTGTAGGCGCACCGCCACCCAGGCTGGCGCGCTGCTCAGGATGTGCGAGAAAGCGTCGGCCAGGTAGGCGCCGAGCAGCCGGCGCGGGAGGAAGTCCTCTGGCTCCACCGCGCGCCCGTCGTCGGCAACCAGGCCGGTCTTCGGGTCGACCTTGACCCCCTTGGCCCGGCACCACTCCAGAAAATCCGGGCCCGAGCGTTCGCGGGCATCGTGCAGGGGGCCGAAGGCCGCCGCGTCGGGGTACACCCCGAGTTGTCCGGCTACGGTGTTTAGCAGCAGGTAGTCCGGCTGGTTGGGCCAGTGGGCACCGGTGCCGAAAACATTGGGGTCGAAGATGTCGATCAGCAGCGGCTGTTGCGGGCGGGTTTCGGCGATGCTCAGCAGGCGCTCGAAGATCGACAGCCCGCGCGAGCCGCAGCCTACCAGGCCGATGTGCAGGGATTTGCTCACCATCTGCGCTCCTCCCCGAAGAACGACGGCACCTCGAAAGCCGAGCCTTGCTCAAGGGCGACGTCATGGATACGCCGGCCCAGGGCCAGGTCGAGGATGCCCATGCCGAACGGCGAATAGATCAGGGGTTTGTCACGGTTAACCTGCAGTTCGCCGCGCAGGATCTGCGCCACGGTGCCGGTGACGAAATCGCGGTGGCCGAAGCGCTGCTCGGCTAGGTGCGGCGACGTGTTGGCTTTGAGGCAGTGGCTGACGTCGTCGAAGTAGTTGTAGCTGGCGGCGACGATGCCGGCATCGATGTCGCGCAGCGAGATGTTCAGCACGATCTGGCCTGGGTGGAAGATATCGTCGCCACTGACGTAGGGGGTGCCGGCGCTGGTGGCGAACACCACGATATCGGCCTTGAGCGCTTCTTCCAGCGACCAGAGTTGCACCTGCGGCAGGCCCAGTTGCTCACCGAAACCGGCCAGTGCTTCGGCTGATTCGCGGTTGAGGTCATGCACGCCGACCTGGCCGAACGACCAGTCGCCGACGATGAAGGTGTCGAGGATGTTGCGGGCGATCACGCCGCCGCCAATGATCGACAGGCTACCGGCACGCTTTTGTTTGTTATTGAGCAGCCAGGCGCCCAGCACGGCCGAGGCGGCGGTACGTACGGCGCTGATCAGCGCGCCTTCCAGCAGTGCGTAGGGGTAGCCGGTTTGTGGGTCGTTGAGGATCAGTACTGCTGAGGCCCTTGGGATGCCGGCGTGGATGTTGTCCGGGTAGCTGGCGATCCACTTGATGCCTGATACCGACTGTTTGCCCTGTTTGTCGACGATCGCCGACGGCAGGGCAATGATGCGGTTGGCCGACTCTTCGGGGAAGCGCAGGAAATAGCTGTCCGGGTTTACGGTTTCGCCGCGCTCGTGGGTGAGGTAGGTCTGCGCGACCACCTCGATGGCCTCCTGGCGCATGCCAGCAAGGATGTCCTTGACGGTGGCGCCGGGGATCACGTGAAACGTGGGAATCGAAGCTTGTGCGGTCATGACTGGTTACGCCGTAAGGGAGAGAGGGAGTTCGGGGAACAACGGTTGCAGCGCGTCCGGGCCCAAGCGTTGGCTGACCCAATCGTCTGAATAGAGGGGTTCCAGATAGCGCTCGCCCATGTCCGGGGAGATCGCCACCACCACATCGTCCGGGCGGATCTGCGCCGCCCACTGCTGCACGCCGGCCAGCACCGTGCCGGTGGAACCACCGAACAGCAGGCCGTAGCGCTGCGCCAGCCAGCGGCATACCTGTACCGTGCGCACCTCGGGCACGGTGAGGAAGGCGTGGATGTCGCTGGGCTCGTAGATCTCAGGGCGGCGGCTGGTGCCGAGCCCCGGGATGTGGCGGGTGCCGCCGGGCAGGCCGAAGGTCACCGAACCCACCGAGTCCACCGCGATCACTTTGGTGCGCGGATGGTGTTCGGCGAAGTAGCGCTTGCAGCCCATCAGCGTGCCGGTGGTGCCGGCGCCGACGAACAGGTAGTCGACATGCCCGAACTTTTCGGCGATGGCCCGCGCGGTGGCGTTGTAGTGGGCCAGGGGGTTGTTCGGGTTCTGGTACTGGTTGAGCCAGATGTAGTCGGGGTTCTGCGCGACCATCTGTTCGATCAGGCGGATGCGTGAGTAGAGGAAACCACCGTTTTCGTCGCGTTGGTCGACCACGATCACCTGCGCACCGAGGGCCTGGATCAGCTTGCGGTTGGGCGCCGAGGTGTTCGGGTCGATGACGCAGACGAACTGGTAGCCCTTGGCCGCGCAGGCCATCGCCAGGGCCACGCCGAGGTTGCCCGACGAGGATTCGATCAGCCGCGTTCTGGGGGTGATCAGCCCGCGGCTTTCAAGATCCGAAATGACGGCATAAGCAGTTTTGAGTTTGATTGAGCCTGCCGGGTTAAGTCCTTCGATCTTGAGTTGCACTTTGGCGCTGCACAGCTGATCAATTTGGACGTAATTGTCTTCATTTATTAATTTATTAATCATGAGTACATCCTTGTAAAGCCTTCCTGAACGAAACGGGGCCTGAGGCCACAGCGCCGTTTGGCTTGGAAATAGAGGGTCTCGGGGAAGTAACTACCTGCGGCGTACTTGCCTGCTCTGCGGCTATTTACAAATTCGCTTTCCATCCGTAGAAATGATGGTGCTTATATTGTTTTGCGTTGGCATTTAAGTGCGCCGACTAGCGCTACAGGAGCGATGGTGCGGCTGGGAGGGGGGAGTGCGACAGATACAGGAATGCGGCGTTTTTCAATACACGCGCAGAGTCCTGATGGCTGTGTGAAGCGCTGGAGAGCCGTAGGCCTCCAAACTCAAGTCATCGGCTACTGCTAGCAAGGTAAGCAGTTGCACTTTTTAAAAACGAGGGCGAGCTGAAACAGCAATGGCAGCTCTCGCAAGTGTGCTTCGATTGCAACTCAGCGTGGTCTAGGCACCAGCGCCGGCAACAATGTGCGGGAAATGGCTTCGCGCACGGTCGGTAGCACGGTCGCGCTGCCAGCGAGGATGTCTTCGACCATGTGGCGCAGGGCGAGGGCGCGCTCCGGGCACAAGCCGGTCACTGCGTATTCGCAGGCCTGCTCGGCGGTGGCGCCGCTGGGAACGCTGAAGCCAAGGGCGACCAGGCGTTCGCGCAGATCTTCCTGGTCGATCAGTTCGGTATGCATCATCGTGGGCGTCCTCGCGGCAAGTTCGAATTCGGCGTACCGTCAGCGCAGCACGCCCTCATCCAGCAGTAGCTTGAAGATAGCCTCTGCGCCTTCCTGTGGCGAGACGCCGGTGATTACCTGACCACCACCGCCCGCCGCTTTTGCGGTCGCCGCCTTCATGCGCTCGGCACCGGTCTTGGCCTTGATCACTTTCAAGCGCTTGGGGCGCGGTCGGGCCGGCTGCCATTGCGCGTCGGCATATAGCGGGTCGTCGACCAGTTCCACCGCTTCACGCTCAAGGGTGCCGCGCCGTGCCGGGCCGAATGCGCTCTGCCGGGCTGCCGGTGCGGCGCCATCGACACTGGCGACGAAGGGCAGCCGCACCTTCAGCCGCCGCCGTTGCCCGCGGGGCAGGGCCTGCAGCACCTGGGCGCTGCCGCCTTCGATGCTTTCCACTTCTGCCAGGCCGACGACCAGCGGCCAGCCCAGGCGCTCGGCCAGCAGGTAGGGCAGCATGCCCGAGCCTTCGCCAGTTTCTGCCTGGCTGCCGGTCAGCACCAGCTGCGCCTTGGCCAGTTGCAGGTGTTCGGCCAGGGCTGGCAGGGCGTCGGCCTCGCGGCTCTGCTCGAGTACGGTAAGACCCGGCAAGCCCATGCCCAGGTAGGCGCGCAGGGTGTCTTCCTGCGGGTCGCCGGCATGCACGACGTTGAGTTTTTCACCGGCCAGGCGCAGGCCCAGCTCGACGGCGCGGGCATCCTGTTCGGCGCGCCGCGGGCGGCCCGAGGCGGGGTGCGAACCGATGGAGACCAGGGTGACGACGTTCAGATCAGCCATGCCGGATCTCCCGTTGTGTGTGCGATTTCGCGGGCATGGCCCGCTCCCACCAGAAGCGACCGAGAGAGTCATGCGGCATCGCGCTTGGCTCCGTTGCGGTGTGCTTCCACGCGCTCGATCAAGGCCTGGAGGATCGCCGCCGAGTCGCCGATCACCGCCATGTCGGCGCGCTTGATCATGTCGCATCCCGGATCCAGGTTGATCGCCACCACCTTGTCGCAGGCGCCAATGCCCTGCAGGTGCTGGATCGCCCCGGAAATGCCCACCGCCACGTAGACCCGCGCGGTAACCCAGGTGCCGGTGGCGCCGACCTGACGGGCCCGCGGCATGTGGCCGTCGTCCACCGCCACCCGTGAGGCGCCTTCGGTGGCGCCCAAGGCGACGGCGGCGCGGTGGAACAGGTCCCAGTCCTTCACGCCGTTACCACCGGAGAGGATGAATTCGGATTCGGCCATGGGAATCTGCGCCGGGTCGACGGCGACCGAGCCCAGGTCTTCGATGCGTGGCAGATTGCGCGGGACCTGCGCGGACAGCTCGACCTGGCGTGCTTCATGGCGGGTTTCGCTGACCGGCTCGGCGCACTCGGCGGCGGCCAGGATCAGCCGCGGCGCTGCCCGCGCGATATCTTCGCGACCGGCACCGGCGCGGCCCGTGCTCTGCCCATCCTTGACCTGCCAGACGCGGGTGGCCGGGCGCTCGCCCAGGCCGGAAGCCAGGCGGCGGCCCAGTTCGCCACCGCCAGTGCGGCTGTCCGGCAACAGCCAGTGGCGCGGACCGAACTGGTTCTCCACGGCGCGCAGCGCCAACACGCGCTGCTCGGGCGAGTAGCCGCTGTATTCGTCGCCTTCGAGTTGCAGCAGGCGATCGACCCCCGCGTTGTCGAAAGCGGATTCCTTGTGCTCGCCGAAAACCACGGCCAGCACGGCGCCATCCTTGCCGGCCAGTTGATGGGCGAGGCCGAGCAGATCCTTGTCGTGGCTGCTCAGGCGGCCACCGACCATGTCCGGTACCACGGCGATGATGAAGGCCGGCTGCTCGACCACATGCAGCGGCAGCTGTACCTGGGCGCTGCCGGTCTGGCGCTTGCCGCTGCCGCCCTGTTGGGCGCCACTGCGGTCGATGCGCTTGATGCCGGCCGGGCCAATAAAGCCGGCCGCTGCGGCGTGCGGGTTCTTGCGGACGATGCCGTTGGGGCCCATCCATTGGATCTGCTGGGGTTGCAGGGCAGCGTGCAGCGGATGCAGGCGGTTGCGGGCGATACGCTCGGCACGCGGGTCACGGCGGATGATGTCACTCATTCAGGCCACCTCCACGGCAGTGGGTTGCGCGACGGATTTCTTCTGCGGCACTTCGCTTTCGATCAACACCTCTGCCACCAGCTCGGCAATATCCTTGATCTGCGGGCGCGGTTCGACCACGCCTTCGAGCATCACGGTGCACTGTGGGCAGCCGACGGCGACCAGCTCGGCGCCGGTTTCCTTGATGTCTTCCATGCGCATGTCGGGAATCCGTTGCTTGCCGGGGATGTCGGTGATCGGCGCGCCGCCGCCACCACCGCAGCAGCGCGAGCGAAAGCCCGAGCGTTGCATCTCCTTGACTTCGATGCCGATGGCCTTGAGCACCGCCCGCGGCGCCTCGTACTCACCGTTGTAGCGGCCCAGATAGCACGGGTCGTGGTAGGTGACCGATCCGCCCTTGTGTTGGCCCAGGTTGAGGCTGCCGCGCTGCAGCAGGGTTTCAATGAAGGTGCTGTGGTGCATGACCTGGTAATTGCCGCCCAGGGCGCCGTATTCGTTCTTCAGCACATGGAAACTGTGCGGGTCGCAGGAGACGATGGTCTTGAAGCGGTACTGGTTCAGCGTGGCGATGTTGCGTTTGGCTAACTGCTGAAAGGTCGCTTCGTCGCCGAGTCGGCGGGCGACGTCACCACTGTCGCGCTCTTCCAGGCCGAGCACGGCGAAGTCGACGCCGGATGCCTTGAGGATCTTCACGAAGGCGCGCAGGGTGCGCTGGTTACGCATGTCGAAGGCGCCGTCGCCAACCCAGAACAGCACCTCGGCGCTGCCCTTGTCGGCCATCAACGGCAGGTTCAGGTCTGCCGCCCAGTTCAGCCGGCCACTGGGTGCGAAGCCGCCCGGGTTGTCGGTGGCGATGAGGTTTTCCAGCACCTCGGCGCCCTTGTTCGGGGTCGAGCCCTTTTCCAGAGTCAGATGACGACGCATGTCGACGATGGCATCGACGTGTTCGATCATCATCGGACACTCCTCGACGCAGGCACGGCAAGTGGTGCACGACCATAGCGTGTCGGCATCGACCAGGGCCTTGCCCTGCAGGGAGACGATCGGCTGGTGCGGGCCGCCACTGTGTTCACCAAGCGGCTTTCCTGGGTAGGGCGAGCCCGCGAATTTGGCGTCGCTGCCACCGGCCAGGCCGATGACCATGTCCTGAATCAGCTTCTTGGGGTTGAGCGGCTGGCCGGCGGCGAAGGCGGGACACATGGCTTCGCACTTGCCGCACTGCACGCAGGCGTCGAAACCGAGCAACTGGTTCCAGGTGAAGTCGGTGGGTTTTTCCACACCCAGCGGGGCTTTCGGGTCGTTCAGATCGAGCGCCTTCAGGCCGGTGGAGCGCCCACCACCGAAGCGTTCGCTGCGGCGGTGCCAGGCCAGGTGCAGAGCGCCTGCGAAGGCGTGCTTCATCGGCCCGCCCCAGGTCATGCCGAAGAACAGCTCGGAAACGCCCCAGGCCACGCCAACGGCGAGGATCGCCGCCAGTACCGAGCCGCCGAAGTCGGCGGGCAGAATCCCGGCCACCGGCAGGGTGGCGATGAAGAAGCTGCCAGCGAACATCTGCAGGCTTTTCGGCAGGCGCATCCACGGCCCTTTCGACAGGCGCGAGGGTGGGTCCAGGCGGCGCTTGGCGACGAACAGGGCACCGGTGAACATCAGCACCGTGGCAGCCAGCAGGGCGAAGCCGAGGATGCGGTTGTGCAGGCCGAAACCGTGCACGACGATGGCCAGCACGGCCGCCAGCACGAAGCCGCCAGCGGTGGCCACGTGGGTCTTGGACATGTACTTGTCGCGCTCGACCACGTGGTGCAGGTCCACCAGATAGCGCCGCGGCATCTTCAGCAGGCCGCCGATCCAGTCGACCTTGGCCGGGCGGCCGCGGCGCCACATGAAGAAGCGCCTGGCCGCGCCGATGACCGCGAGGGCCAGGGCGGCGAAGAGCAGAATGGGTAGAAGGGTGTTCAGCATCGGTCTGTCCTCACCGGACGAGATGTGGTGGGAGCGGGCCGGCCCGCAACCGGGCGCAGCCTTGGCGCAAATCAATCGCGGGCATGGACTAGGCGTCCCCGCCCGCTCCCACAAGGGCGTCGTTTAGATCAGAAGTCTTTGCACAGGCGCAGGGCGTCGTAGATCGCCGCGTGCACGTTGCGTTGGGCCACGCAGTCGCCGATACGGAACAGCAGGTAGCCGTCGCCCGCCTCGGACAGGCACGGCTGCGGCTTGATCGCAAACAGCGCCTCGACGTCGATCTGGCCCTTGTTGCGCGAGCCGTCCTTGAGCCCGTAGTACAGGCCCTCGTCCGGGCGCACGCCGTTCTCGATGACGATCTGGTCGACCACCCGCTCTTCCCGGGCGCCGGTGTATTCGTTCTCCAGCACCGCGACTTTCTTGTCGCCCTCGGCGTAGACCTTTTCCAGCATCATGTCGCCGGTCATGACCACTTCCTTGGGGTACATGCTGCGGTAGTAGGTCGGGAAGGTGGTGCCGCCCATGGCCACACCGGGCTTGATGTCGTCGGTGACGATCTCCACCTGGCTGCCTTTCTCGGCCAGGTAGTCGGCCGCCGACATGCCGGTGAATTCGCAGATGGTGTCGTACACCAGCACGTTCTTGCCGGGTTCGACCTTGCCGCTGAGGATGTCCCAGGCGCTGACCACCAGGCCTTCGGCCGCGCCCCAGTGTTCGTTCTGTTCGAGGAAGGCGTGGCCGCCGTTGGCCAGCACCACGATGTCCGGGCGCAGGTCGAGGATGGTCGCTTCATCGGCCGCCGTACCCAGGCGCAGGTCGACGCCGAGGCGGGCGATTTCCAGCTGATACCAGCGGGTGATGCCGGCGATCTGGTCGCGTTGCGGGGCGCGGGCGGCGATGCTGATCTGCCCGCCGAGGCTGTCCTGCTTCTCGAACAGAGTCACGTCGTGGCCACGCTCGGCAGCCACGCGGGCGGCTTCCATACCAGCCGGGCCGCCGCCGACGATCACCACCTTGCGCTTGGCGCCGGTGGTCTTCTCGATGATGTGCGGCACGCCCATGTATTCGCGGCTGGTCGCGGCGTTCTGGATGCACAGCACGTCCAGGCCCTGGTACTGGCGGTCGATGCAGTAGTTGGCGCCTACGCATTGCTTGATCTGGTCGATCTGGCCCATCTTGATCTTGGCGATCAGATGCGGGTCGGCCATGTGCGCGCGGGTCATGCCGACCATGTCGACGTAGCCGCCTTCGAGGATGCGCGTGGCCTGGTTCGGGTCCTTGATGTTCTGCGCGTGCAGCACCGGGACCTTGACCACTTCCTTGATGCCGGCCGCCAGGTGCAGGAACGGCTCCGGCGGGAAGCTCATGTTGGGAATGACGTTGGCCAGGGTGTTGTGGGTGTCGCAGCCCGAGCCGACCACGCCGATGAAGTCGAGCATGCCGGTGGCGTCGTAGTAGGCGGCGATCTGCTTCATGTCCTCGTGGGACAGGCCGTCGGGGTGGAATTCGTCACCGGTGATGCGCATGCCCACGCAGAAATCGTCGCCGACTTCGGCGCGCACCGCCTTGAGCACTTCCATGCCGAACTTCATGCGGCCTTCGAAGGTGCCACCCCATTCGTCGGTACGCTTGTTCACGCGTGGCGACCAGAACTGGTCGATCAGGTGCTGGTGCACGGCGGACAGCTCGACGCCGTCCAGGCCGCCTTCCTTGGCGCGGCGCGCAGCCTGGGCGTAGTTGCCGATGATGCGCCAGATTTCCTCGACCTCGATGGTCTTGCAAGTGGCGCGGTGTACCGGTTCACGGATGCCGGACGGCGACATCAGGGTCGGCCAGTGGAAGCCGTCCCAGCGCGAGCGGCGGCCCATGTGGGTAATCTGGATCATGATCTTGGCGCCGTGCTTGTGCATGGCGTCGGCGAGATTCTGGAAGTGCGGGATGATGCGGTCGGTGGCCAGGTTCACCGAACTCCACCACTGCTGCGGGCTGTCGATGGCCACGACCGAGGAGCCGCCGCAGATCGCCAGGCCGATGCCGCCCTTGGCCTTCTCTTCGTAGTATTTGACGTAACGCTCGGTGGTCATGCCGCCGTCGGTGGCGTACACCTCGGCGTGAGCCGTGCTGAGTACGCGGTTACGGATGGTCAGTTTGCCGATCTGGATCGGCTGGAACATTGCTTCGAAGGCCATGACCTTCTCCTCGATTCGACGGCTGCACTGCGTTCACGGTCAATGCGGGGTGGAGCGCCTAGCGAGTGGCGCGCCTGTTGTTATTCAGAGCGGGCGGGTGACGAACAGGCCATCGTCGTGGCCTTCTTCCGAGCCGCCATATTCCTGCACGGTGACGGTGCGCAGGCTGCTGCCCTTGGCGGACAGGATCTGGTCGATGGCGCCGGAGAACCAGCCGGTGAACATGTAGTCCACCTTGCGGCCGACCTTGCCGTACACGTACACGAAGGCCGAGTGCTTGAGCTTCACTTCAGCGTAGCCGGCGTCGATGTCCAGTTTCTGGATCTCGAACAGGCCCCAGCCGCGCTGCGACAGGCGCTTCATGTAGTGCTCGAACACCGCATCGCCCTGCAGGCCATGGCACTCGGCTTCCTTCTCGCACCAGTGCCAGGCGGACTTGTAGCCGGCCTTGTAGAGAATCTCGGCATACTTGTCGGCGCCGAGCACTTCCTCGATGCCGCGGTGGTTGTTGACGAAGAAATGCCGCGGCACGTACAGCATCGGCAGGGCATCGGTGGTCCATACGCCGGTTTCGTCGTCGACCTGAATGGGCATTTCGGGGGCGTGGGTGGCCATGTGTTGTTAACTCCAGAATTCGTTGTCTTGCATGTTTGAACGGTGCGGATGAATGCCTGTGGAGCCGTAGCGAGCACGCCGAGAGCAAGGAGACCCGCAGCGACAAGCGCGAGCAGTACGACTGTACGGCGAGCTTGTCGCGAGGACGCGACGCCGCTATCGGTGGGCGCAGTAGGCTGCGCAGGTATTCATCATTCGCCCCAGACGTCGGCGAGTACCCTTACCCAGTTCTCACCCATGATCTTGCGCACCACGCTTTCGGAGTGGCCGCGTTTGAGCAGGGTTTCGGTGAGGTTGGGGAATTCGCCGACGGTACGGATACCCAGCGGATTGATGATCTTGCCGAAGTTGGTCAGGCGACGGGCATAGCCCTTGTCGTGGGTCAGGTACTCGAAGAAGTCCTGGCCGTGACCCTGGGTGAAGTCGGTGCCGATGCCGATGGCGTCTTCACCGACGATGTTCATCACGTACTCGATGGCTTCGGCGTAGTCGTCGATGGTCGAGTCGATGCCCTTGGCCAGGAACGGCGCGAACATGGTCACGCCAACGAAGCCGCCGTGGTCGGCGATGAACTTCAGTTCCTCATCGGACTTGTTGCGCGGGTGCTCTTTCAGGCCCGAAGGCAGGCAATGCGAATAGGTGACCGGCTTTTTCGATTCGAGGATGACTTCCTCGGAGGTCTTCGAGCCGACGTGGGACAGGTCGCACATGATGCCCACCCGGTTCATCTCGGCGACGATCTCGCGACCGAAGCCGGACAGCCCGCCGTCACGCTCGTAACAGCCGGTGCCCACCAGGTTCTGGGTGTTGTAGCACATCTGCACGATGCCCACGCCGAGCTGCTTGAACACCTCGACGTAGCCGAGCTGGTCTTCGAATGCATGGGCATTCTGGAAACCGTAGATGATGCCGGTCTTGCCCAGCTCCTTGGCCTTGCGGATATCGGCGGTGGTGCGCACCGGCATCACCAGGTCGCCGTTCTCGCGGATCAGCTTGCTGCTGGCGGCGATGCTGTTGACGGTGGCCTGGAAGCCTTCCCATACCGACACGGTGCAGTTGGCCGCGGTCAGGCCGCCCTTGCGCATGTCTTCGAAGAGTTCACGGTTCCACTTGGCGATGATCAGACCGTCGATGACGATGCTGTCGGCGTGCAGTTCGGATGGGCTCATCAGGCGGCTCCCCTTGAATGAATGCACCAGATTCGCTGCTGGCGCTTTGTGGGCAGCATATGCCTCGACGCCAGGGCGACCCGATGCAAAAACGACGGGGGGATTGCCGAAAGCGTCAAGCCGGAGTCGCCGGTGGATAAGCCTCTTTGGGCAGGCCTGTTCCACGGTATGCAGCTACAAGGCATGAGCAGCCACTCAAACCAACCTGTGGGAGCCCCGACCTCGGGGCGAAACGATTGCAGCCTGACTGCCTATTTCGGCGGTGCCTGAGCGAATCGCCGCGAGGTCGCGGCTCCTACAGTGGATCGAATAACGGCCGCTTGCGCCACTTTGCAGCCCGTAGGATGCTTGCGACTTTTCACGGTCGTAGAGTGGGTGGGGCTGTTTCGTGCCGATCCTGCCGCGGGCTGACTGCAAACCGCGCGCGGTAGCGGCGGGCGAAGTAGGAGGCCGAGTCGAAGCCGCAGGCCAGGGCCACTTCCAGCACGCTGAGGTCGCTCTGACGCAGCAGTTGGCGGCCCTTGTCCAGGCGCAGGGCGAGGTAGAAGGTGACTGGCGTGGTGGCCAGGTGCGTGCGGAACAGCCGCTCCAGCTGGCGGGTGGTGATGCCTACGGAGTCGGCCAGTTGTTGCGGGCTGCGCGGCTCCTCGGTGCAGCGCTCCATTTCGGCGATCACTAATGCCAGCTTCTTGTCGTGGATGCCGTAGCGGCTGCTGACCTGCATGCGTTGGTGATCCAGCCGGGTGCGGATGCGGCCCAGCACGAATTGCTCGGACACGCGGATCGAGAGCGGCTCGCCATGGTCACGGCCGATCAGCCCGAGCATCAGGTCCAGGCTGCTGGTGCCCCCGGCACTGGTGATGCGCCGGCCATCGATCTCGAACAGCTCCTGGGTCGGTTGCAGCTGTGGATAACGTTCACGAAAGGCATCCAGCGCTTCCCAGTGCAGGGTAAATCGCTGCCGGGCATCCAGCAGCCCGGCCTCGGCGAGCACAAAGCTGCCGGTATCGATGGCGCCGAGCACCCGGCATTCGCGTTCGGCACGCCGCAAGCGGGCGGCCAGCTGCGGCCCGAAACCCGCCAGTGGCTCGAAGCCGGCTACCACGAAGAGGCTGGTGTCGGTCAGGTCGTCATCCAGAGCACCATCGACATTGAGCGACATGCCATTGCTGGCCGGCACGGCCTGTCCGTCGGCGCTGAGTAGCCGCCAGTGGTAATGGGGCGCGTGAAAACGGTTGGCGACCCGTAGCGGCTCGATGGCCGACATCAGGCCCATCATCGAAAAGCCGGGCAACAGTAGAAAGCAGAAGCGATCAGGCATTGGAGTACTCGCTGCGTAGAGCTCCATCTAACGGCAGCGTGACCCGATCTTCAAGTCGTTATGTTCTGGTTTTATGTCGATATGGTGCGAATTGCCAACCGAGTAACTGCGTAAGGTGGCGCCATCGGAATCCCGCTGTTCCGGTCACACGGTACTAAAAACCAGACTAAACCGTTGAGGAGCCCCGCTCATGAAAACGCTCACCGCGTTCGCAGCCTGCTGCGCCGTCACCCTGTTCAGTGCGCCCCTGCTGGCCGCCGAAGAGGCCAGTTGCAAGACCGTCCGCCTCGGCGCCGTCGGCTGGACCGATGTGGTCGCCACCACCGCCGTGGCCAACCAGTTGCTGCAAGGCCTGGGCTATGAAACCACCCAGACCCAGGCCTCGCAGCAGATCATCTTCGCCGGCATCCAGAAGGGCCAGGTCGATGCCTTTCTCGGCTACTGGAAGCCGATCATGGACGACAACATCAAGCCCTTCCTCGATGCTGGTGCCGTGAAGGTGGCCGACAAGCCGTCGCTGGACGATGCCGTGGCGGTACTCGCCGTGCCGACCTATGCGGCCGAGCAGGGCATCAAGACCCTTGCCGACATCGCCCGCTTCAAGGATCAGCTCGACGGCAAGATCTACGGCATCGAGGCCGGGTCGGGCGCCAACACCGCGATCCAGAAGATGATCGACAGCGATCAGTTCGGTCTTGGCGAGTTCAAGCTGGTCGAATCCAGCGAGGCTGGCATGCTCGCTGCCGTTGGCCGAGCGGTACGCAACGAGAAGCCGGTGGTGTTCTTCGGCTGGAAGCCGCACCCGATGAACCTGCAGATGCCGATCACCTACCTGTCCGGTACCGAGGACGTGTTCGGCCCCAACGACGGCGCCGCGACTGTGTCCACCGTGACTTCGCCGGACTACGCACAGCGCTGCGCCAACGCCAATCGCCTGCTCACCAGCCTGCGCTTCACCAGCGAGCAGGAGGCCGAACTGATGCAACCGATCATGGATCGCCAGGCGCCCGACAAGGTGGCGCGCGAGTGGATCGCGGCCAACCCCGAGGTGGTTGCCGGGTGGCTCGAAGGCGTGACCAGCCGCGACGGCAAGCCGGCCGCCCAGGCCCTGAAACTCAGCCAATAACCCAAGCCCTTGCTGTCACCGCGCACTGCGCGGGGGCGGCGTTCGTCCTCGATAAAGGAGCACGACCGTGAACCACGAAGTCATCATCACCTGCGCGGTCACCGGCGCCGGCGACACCATTGGCCGCCACCCGGCCATTCCCGTTACACCGAGGCAGATCGCCGAGGCCGCCATCGAGGCCGCCAAGGCCGGTGCCACCGTTGCTCATTGCCACGTGCGTGACCCGCACACCGGCAAGCCGAGCCGCGATGTGGCGTTGTATCGCGAGGTGGTCGAGCGCATTCGCGAGAGCGATACCGACGTGATCATCAACCTCACTGCCGGAATGGGCGGCGACCTGGAGATCGGTAAGGGCGAGCAGCCGCTGGCGTTCGGTGCCGGTACCGATCTGGTCGGGCCGCTGACCCGCCTGGCCCATATCGAGGAGCTGCGACCGGAAATCTGCACCCTGGATTGCGGCACGCTGAATTTCGGTGATGGCGATTTCATCTACGTTTCCACCCCGGCGCAGCTGCGCGCGGGCGCCAAGCGCATCACCGAACTGGGCGTGAAAGCCGAGCTGGAAATCTTTGACACCGGCCACCTGTGGTTCGCCAAACAGATGCTCAAGGAGGGCCTGCTGGAGGATCCGCTGATCCAGCTGTGCCTGGGCATCCCCTGGGGCGCGCCGGCCGATACCGCGACCATGAAGGCGATGGTCGACAACCTGCCGCCGGGCCTGACCTGGGCCGGCTTCGGTATCGGTCGCATGCAGATGCCGATGCTCGCCCAGGCCATGCTGCTGGGCGGCAACGTGCGCGTGGGGCTGGAAGACAACATCTGGCTGGACAAGGGCGTGCCGGCCAGCAATGGCTCGCTGGTGGAGCGGGCGGTGGAAATCATCGAGCGCCTCGGTGGCCGTGTGCTCAGCCCAGCCGAGGGCCGGGCGAAGATGAATCTGCAAGGCCGCTAGCCTGCGAACGGGAGCCTGACATGTCCTACGTTACCGATATCAAGATTTTCGCCGCCTTGGGCACTGGCGTGATCGGCGCCGGCTGGATCGCCCGCGCCCTGGCCCATGGCCTGGACGTGCACGCCTGGGACCCGGCGCCCGGTGCCGAAGCGGCCCTGCGCACGCGTATCGCCAATGCCTGGCCGGCGCTGGAAAAGCAGGGCCTGGCGCCGGGGGCGTCGGTGCAGCGCTTGCGCTTTTTCAGCGAGCTGGATGCTTGCGTGCGTGATGCCGATTTCATCCAGGAGAGCGCGCCCGAGCGGCTCGACCTCAAGCTCGCGATGCACGCGCGCATCAGCGCCGCGGCGCGGGCCGATGTGATCATCGGCTCCAGCACGTCGGGCCTGCTGCCCAGCGAGTTCTATGCCGAGGCGCAGCACCCGGAGCGCTGCGTGGTCGGTCACCCGTTCAACCCGGTGTACCTGTTGCCGCTGGTCGAAGTGGTTGGCGGTGAGCGTACTGCGCCCGAGGCGGTAGAAGCGGCCATCGTCGTCTACAGCGCGCTGGGCATGCGCCCGCTGCACGTGCGCAAGGAGGTGCCGGGCTTTATCGCCGATCGCCTGCTCGAAGCGCTGTGGCGCGAGGCGCTGCACCTGGTCAACGACGGCGTGGCGACCACCGGCGAGATCGACGACGCGATCCGCTTCGGCGCCGGGCTGCGCTGGTCGTTCATGGGCACCTTCCTGACCTACACCCTGGCGGGCGGCGACGCCGGCATGCGCCACTTCATGGCCCAGTTCGGCCCGGCGCTGAAGCTGCCCTGGACCTACCTGCAGGCGCCCGAGCTGACCGACCAGCTGATCGACGACGTGGTCGCCGGCACATCGGTCCAGCAGGGCCAGCGCAGCCTCGCCGAGCTGGAGCGCTACCGTGACGATTGCCTGCTGGCCGTGCTTGGCGCGATCCGCGAAACCAAGGCCCGCCACGGCTTCGCCTTCGAGGACTGAGCATGCTGCCGGTTACCTACACAACCGCGGTGCAGGCCGACTGGGTCGACTACAACGGCCACCTGCGCGACGCCTATTACCTGCTGATCTGCAGTTTTGCCACCGACGGGCTGATGGATCTCATCGGCCTCGACGAAGCGGGCAGGGCGCGTACTGGGCACACGCTCTATACGCTGGAGTGCCACCTCAACTTTCTGGCCGAGGTGAAGCTTGGCGTCGAGGTTCAGGTGCGCACCCAACTGCTCGGTCATGACCGCAAGCGCCTGCATGTCCATCACCTGCTCGAGCGCTGCGACGACGGGCAGATCGTGGCGGAAAGCGAACAGATGCTGATGAATATCGACACGGCCAATGGTCGTTCGGCGCCGTTCGATGGTGAGGTGGCTGAGCGAATTGCTGAGCTGGTCGAGGCGCAGCATGGAGCGCCGCGTTCTGTTTATGCCGGACGGGTGATCGGCTTGCCCTGAGCCTTCCTCGTGACGCAAAAAAGCCCCGCCAGGTTTAGCTGGCGGGGCTTTTTGTTCTCAGCCGCTTACTGCGTCTTCACATCCCGCAGATACGGCGCCGGCGCGGCGCCCAGGTTGCTGAGCATGCGCTCGCTGTACCAGTCGATGAAGTTGACCACGCCGAACTCGTAGGTTTTCGAGTACGGGCCGGGCTGGTAGGCGGTGGAGTTGATGCCGCGCTGGTTTTCCTCGGCCAGGCGACGGTCCTGGTCGTTGGTGGCGTCCCAGACTTCGCGCAGGCGGGCGATGTCGTAATCCTCGCCTTCCACGGCGTCCTTGCGCACCAGCCATTTGGTGGTGACCATGGTTTCCTGGGCACTGATCGGCCACACGGTGAACACGATCAGGTGGTCGCCCATGGCGTGGTTCCAGGAGTGCGGCAGGTGCAGGATGCGCATCGAGCCCAGGTCCGGGTTCTGGATGCGGCCCATCAGTTTCTTGCAGCCCTGCTTGCCGTCCATGGTCATGGACACGGTGCCCTTGAGCAGCGGCATGCGCACGATACGGTTACGCAGGCCGAAGCCGGCGTGCAGATACGGAATCTTCTCGGCTTCCCACTTGGCGGCGGATTCGGCCACGTGGTCCTTGAACGACTGGGTCGCGCGGGGATCGTTGGTGTCGTCCCATTCCAGTAGGGTGTTGAGCAGTTCCGGGTGCGAACCGTTGCAGTGGTAGCACTCGCGGTTGTTTTCCAGCACCAGCTTCCAGTTGGCCTTTTCCATCAGGGTGGTCTGCACCGCCACCTTGGCGTTCTCCATGTCGTACGGTTCCATGTAGTGCGCCAGGGTGGCGAGGAACTCGTCGATGGCCGGTGGGTTCTCGGCCAGGGAGATGAAGATGTAACCGCCGGCGGTCTTGCAGTTGACCGGCTTGAGGTTGTAGTCGGCCAGGTTGAAGTCGGCGCCCATTTCGGTGCCGGCGAACAGCAGGCGGCCATCCACTTCGTAGGTCCACTGGTGGTACGGGCAGACCAGCTTGGCGACCTTGCCCTTGTCGCTGGTGCACAGGCGCGAGCCGCGGTGGCGGCAGACGTTGTGGAAGGCATGCACGACGCCCTCGGCGCCGCGGATGACGATGATCGGGTTGTTGCCGATCTGCAGGGTCAGGTAGTTGCCCTTGGCTGGAATCTCGCAGGTCATGCCGGCGATCAGCCATTCCTTGTGGAAAATCTCCTGCATGTCGAGCTGGAACACCCGCTCGTCGTTGTAGAACGGCTGCGGCAGGGAAAAGGTGCGCTCGCGGTTCTGCAGCATTTCGGCTGCTGCGGCGCGGGCCGGTTCCAGCGGGTCGCCAAGGCTCAGATTAGAGGTGACGGTCATCGGGAAACTCCTCGTGGCGGACGCGCTGCGGCCGCTATGAAATAGGCTGTTGCGGTTGACGCAAGGTGGCGTCGCCTGGCCCGGATCGCCTGCCGAGTGGCGCATTGCTCAGGGGCTGCGGCGGACGCTCTTATCCTGTTCGGCTTGGGGGCGAGTGTGGAGCCCGGCGCGGCGCGAACCTTATCCATGGGCGACATGGCCGAATCATTTCCCGACTGGGTACGCCAGTGTCTACGGGGCAGGTCGCCGTTAGCATGCCGATGTCGCTGGCAGGTAAATGAGGCCCAGATGCGTTGCGCACAATCGCGGCAAAGAATGGGCCGGTGAGCGGCCTGCGTGCGCGAGAGAACCGACATGTCGAACGACTTCCTCTATCCCGTCACTACCCAGACCTGGAGCAACGGCCGCCACCTGGTGCGCTGCGTCAAGGTCATCCAGGAAACATGGGACGTCCGCACCTTCTGTTTCATGGCCGACCAACCCGTGCTGTTCTTCTTCAAGCCGGGGCAGTTCGTCACCCTGGAGCTGGAGATCGATGGCCAGCCGGTGATGCGCTCGTACACCATCTCCAGCTCGCCGTCGGTGCCTTACAGCTTCTCCATCACCATCAAGCGGGTGCCGGGCGGCAAGGTTTCCAACTGGTTGCACGACAACCTGTCCGAGGGCCAGGAGCTGGCGGTGCACGGCCCGGTCGGGCTGTTCAATGCCATCGACTTTCCGGCCGACAAGGTACTGTTCCTCAGCGGCGGGGTGGGCATTACCCCGGTGATGTCGATGGCGCGCTGGTTCTACGACACCAACGCCAACGTCGACATGGTGTTCGTGCACAGTGCCCGCTCGCCCAAGGACATCATCTATCAGCGCGAGCTGGAACACATGGCCGCGCGGATCGCCAACTTCAACCTGCACGTGATCTGCGAGAAACACGGCCTTGGCGAGTCCTGGTCGGGTTACCGGGGCTACCTCAACCAGCCGATGCTGGAGCTGATGGCCCCGGATTATCTGGAGCGGGAAATCTTCTGCTGCGGCCCGACGCCCTACATGAGCGCGGTCAAGCGTCTGCTCGAGGCCAAGGGCTTCGACATGAGCCGCTATCATGAGGAAGCCTTCGGCCCGGTGCCGGCCGAAGTGCGCCAGGAGGTCAAGGAACTGGCCGAGCTGGCCGCTGATGCTCCGGAGGTTCCGGCCGCAGAACGCAACCAGGTGGCCTTCACCAGCACCGGCAAGAGCATCCAGGTCGGCCCCGGCGAAACCGTGCACGCGGCGGCTGCCAAGCTCGGCCTGCATATCCCCAAGGCCTGCGGTATGGGCATCTGTGGTACCTGCAAAGTGCTTAAAACGGCGGGCGACGTGGACATGGAGCACAACGGCGGGATCACCGACGAGGACGTGGCCGAGGGTTACATCCTGTCCTGCTGCAGCGTGCCGCGTAACGACGTTAGCATCGATTACTGACCTGCTGATCAAAATATGATCACGCCGCTGCGTCGCCCGGATTACGGGCGCTGTGGCAGCTATCCAACAGTTTGTCCACAGCCCGGCGCACAGTAATTGTGTGAAAGGCGGGCGACATCTTTCGCTAACCCTTTATATCAGCGGCTCTTGAACGGATAGACGGCGAGCTATCCGCTCAAGAGCGCAGGCTTGAACAGCTTATCCACAGCGCTATTCACAGCGTTATGCAGCCCTGCACGGCGCGCTGCCTGAGCGTCGGCTTGATCGCCTGTATGTTTTTTGATCTTCTGGCTGGAGGCCCCTGTTCACGAGGCTTTCAGCCTGGTGGCGACAGCTTGTTCACAGCTTGATCCACGGAGTCTGGGGAAAATGGGCGGCGGGTTATTCACCCTGCTGCAGGATTCATGGCGCTGCTGCCTCAAAAATACTGGGCGCAGACGCTTGATCAAAAAACGTTCATCTCTCTCAATGCCGCACGGTTTGAGGCCTCCAGCCCATTCACTACAACTTATGCACAGAAGCGCGCACAGTTTCTGTGTGTAGATAAGTTGCCAAGGCGAAGTTGCCGATTATTTTTTGTTCGATTTGCTGTAGCCCTTTGATAGCAAGGATTTCATAACTTTTCCGACAGCTTATCCCCATTATCGTCCCCGGTTGCTGGGGATGGATGTCCACAAGAGATAAACGCACTTGGCTGGTGCTGTGGATTACTTGGCACCTAAAGGCACTGGTCAAAATGTGATCAGCTTTCTACAGGCCTTTAGTAGCAAGGCCTGAGGCCACATATGCACAGCTTGTGAAAGCGCTCCTGCACAACGATTGTGCGTAACCTGATTCACAACCTATTGAAATAGAACGTTTTTTGTACGATGGCCGGAAGCCCTCGTGAATGCTGGGCCGTAGCCATCTAGCGACAGTTTATGCACAGCGCTTTCCACGGAATCTGGGGATGTAGTCGAGCAGTGCTCACTGGTGTGCGAAGCATAGCGCGTGGCCATGTCTTGCCCATGCGGGATTTAGCAGCGGTTTTTGTGCTGGGTAGAACGGGTTATCCACAGTTAGGAAGTGATGCGGCGGGGCGTTGCGGAGGCTGTGGATGAGGGCCGGCGCGATGCCGGCCCAAAGCTTTGCTCAGGCGGCCATGACTTCGCGGATATCTGCAGCCAGCTGGCGCACTCGTGCTTCCTCGGTATCCCAGGAGCACATGAAGCGCGCGCCGCCGGCACCGATGAAGGTGTAGAAGCGCCAGCCGCGCGCGGTGAGGGCGGCGATGGCCGGTTCGGACATCTGCAGGAA
The DNA here is from genome assembly GCF_001945445.1 of Pseudomonas sp. PA27(2017). Classification (GTDB taxonomy): domain Bacteria; phylum Pseudomonadota; class Gammaproteobacteria; order Pseudomonadales; family Pseudomonadaceae; genus Aquipseudomonas. The sequence continues at coordinate 173,032 of NZ_MSXW01000012.1, read as the reverse complement.
TACGCCATTGGCTTCGACCGGGAACATCAGGCTGACGCCGGGTACGTCTTCCACCAGCTTGGCGAGCAGCTGGGCGCAGTGATTGGCGTGGTTGGCGTAGCGCAGCCAGGCATCGTCCTGCAGGATGCCCACCCAGGGCGCCGACAGGTAGCGCATCTTCGAGGCCAGCTGGCCGGCCTGCTTGCAGCGGTAGTCGAAGTCCTCGGCCAGGCCCCGGTTGAAGAACAGGATCGCTTCGCCGACCGCCATGCCGTTCTTGGTGCCGCCGAAGCACAGTACGTCGACGCCGGCCTTCCAGGTCAATTCGGCCGGCGTACAGCCGAGAAACGCGCAGGCATTGGAGAAGCGCGCGCCGTCCATGTGCAGGTTCAGGCCCAGTTCGTCACAGGTCTGGCTGATCGCCTGGATTTCCTCGGGGCGGTAGACGGTGCCGACTTCGGTGGCTTGGGTCAGGGTGACCACCCGCGGTTTGGGGAAGTGGATGTCCTTGCGTTTGACGGCGATCTCGCGGATCGAGGCCGGCGTAAGCTTGCCCTGCTCGCTGCGCGCGGTGAGCAGTTTGGAGCCGTTGGAAAAGAACTCCGGCGCGCCGCACTCGTCGGTTTCGACGTGGGCGGTCTCCGAGCAGATCACGCTGTGGTAGCTCTGGCACAGGGAGGCGAGGGCCAGGGAATTGGCAGCGGTGCCGTTGAAGGCGAAGAACACGTCGCAGTCGGTTTCGAACAGGCTGCGAAAGTGGTCGGCGGCGCGGGCCGTCCAGTCGTCGTCACCGTAGGCGCGCTGATGGCCCTGGTTGGCCTCGGCCATGGCCTGCCAGGCTTCGGGGCAAATGCCGGAATAGTTGTCGCTGGCGAATTGCTGGGCGTTGTCGGGCATTGAGGAGTCCTTGTCTGCGTCGCCCCGTGCGGGCGTATGCCGGTACTGTATCCCGCCGCGCCGGTGCATAGAACTCGCTGGCGCGACATATTGTTCCGTTGGCCAGCCATGCTCAGGCGTGCCATTAATTGTGAACTCACGGGCGCCGATGGGCTCACAAAACAGAGAGTTCACTCAAGGACTCGCCGATCCCAAGCTACAGGAGCCCACCATGAGCTACCGTCATCTGATCGCACTGTTCGCACCGCTTGCCTTCGCCCTACCAGCCGTGGCCGCCGAGCCCTGGTCGCCGGAGGCCAAGTCGACCTTCGTTCAGGAGTGCGTGAAGGGCGCTCAGTCCGGCCACTCGCAGGAAAAGCTGACAGCCTTCTGTGATTGCGCAGCGACCAAGGTCAGCCAAGAGTTCAGCGAGGCGGAAATGGCCGAGATGAGCAAGCAAGTTCCGCCGGATGCGGCGCTGCAGAAGCGTCTGGTCACGGCCTCGAGCAGCTGCAACGAAAAGCTGCAATAAGCCTTGAGGGCGGCGTACGTTCTACGCCGCCCTTTTCGTTTGCGCCATGGCGCTGGCAACCTCTACCTTGATGCTTTATCCGTCAGCGTGATGGGCGTGCATGCCTTCTTCTTTCCCACACCATCCTTCCCCTAGCCGCGACGCGGCCCTCGATCTGATCAAATGGCTGGCGCTGCTGACCATGCTGATCGATCACCTGCGCCATGCCTGGCCCGAGCTGTATTTCCTCTATGTGCCTGGCCGCCTGGCCTTTCCATTGTTCTGCTTGGCCATCGCCGCCAACGTCGCACGGCCCACGGTGGGCAACGCTGGTGGTGTGACCGCCCGTTACCTAGGTTGGCTGTTGCTGTTCTCGCTGATCTCCGAATGGCCGTACCGGCTGCTGGTGCCGACCGCCGAATCGCTCAACGTGATGCCGACCCTGGTGCTCGGGCTGCTGATTGCCAATGCCGTGCAGCGGGCCGACATCCAGGCGCGCTGGCTGGGCGCCGGGGCATTGGCGACCGCTGTATTGGCTCACGAATGGCTGATGTTCGGCGTCTTTGGTGCGTTGTTGCCAGCGGCTTTCCTGCTGGCCCTGCGCGGGCCCCGTGGCGTGTGGCTGTTGCCTATGCTCGGCTGCCTGGCGGCCAATTACTGGGCGCCTTTCTATGCCGATGCGGCCCGTGGTGATCCCTTCGCATGGAGCGTGCTTGCCATGTGCCTGTTTGCGCCATTGCTGGGCCTGCTGCTATTGCGCCGCCAGCCGCCATTCTCGGTGCCGCCGGTCAGGCGCTGGGCTTACCTCTTCTATCCGGCGCATTTTCTCGTCTTGGTGGCGCTGCGCAGTCTCTAAACGGCTTGTTCGGGCATGCACAAATGCGACGCCTGGGCATGTCGCAAACGCAATCTCCCGTGGCGTACATAGGCATCTGGTTCTCGAGGGCGAGTCATACCATCGCTGCAACAAGACTCATATCGAGCAACCGAGCCAGATGCGGCGCTGCGAGGCGCCCCGGGGAGAAACGTGATGTTCAGCAAGCAAGATCAGATTCAAGGCTACGATGACGCCCTGCTCAGTGCCATGCAGGCCGAGGAGCGTCGTCAGGAACATCACATCGAGCTGATTGCCTCGGAGAACTACACCAGCAAGCGCGTGATGGAAGCCCAGGGCAGCGGCCTGACCAACAAGTACGCCGAAGGCTACCCGGGCAAGCGCTACTACGGCGGTTGCGAGCATGTGGACAAGGTCGAGGCGCTGGCCATCGAGCGCGCCAAGCAGCTGTTCGGTGCCGACTTCGCCAACGTGCAGCCGCACTCCGGTTCCTCCGCCAACTCGGCCGTCTACCTGGCGCTGCTGCAGCCCGGCGACACCATCCTGGGCATGAGCCTGGCCCATGGCGGCCACCTGACCCACGGCGCCAAGGTGTCGTCCTCTGGCAAGCTGTACAACGCCGTGCAGTACGGCATCGACACCGACACCGGTCTGATCGACTACGACGAAGTCGAGCGCCTGGCCGCCTTGCACAAGCCGAAGATGATCGTCGCCGGCTTTTCGGCCTATTCCAAGACCCTGGATTTCCCGCGCTTTCGCGCCATCGCCGACAAGGTCGGTGCCTTGCTCTTCGTGGACATGGCGCACGTGGCCGGGCTAGTCGCCGCCGGCCTGTACCCCAACCCGGTGCCGCTGGCTGACGTGGTCACCACCACCACCCACAAGACCCTGCGTGGCCCGCGTGGTGGGCTGATCCTCGCCAAGGCCAACGAAGAGATCGAGAAGAAGCTCAACGCCGCGGTGTTCCCCGGCGCCCAGGGCGGCCCGCTGATGCACGTGATCGCCGCCAAGGCCGTGTGCTTCAAGGAAGCGCTGGAGCCCGGCTTCAAGGACTACCAGGCCCAGGTGATCAAGAATGCCCAGGCCATGGCTGCGGTGTTCATCGAGCGCGGTTTCGACGTGGTCTCCGGTGGCACCGACAACCACCTGTTCCTGCTCTCGCTGATCAAGCAGGGCATCACCGGCAAGGACGCCGACGCCGCCCTGGGTCGCGCCGGCATCACGGTCAACAAGAACGCCGTGCCCAACGACCCGCAGTCGCCGTTCGTGACCTCGGGCCTGCGCATTGGTACGCCGGCGGTCACCACCCGCGGCTTCAAGGAAGCTCAGTGCCGTGAGCTGGCGGGCTGGATCGCCGACATCCTCGAGCACCTCGGCGACGCCGATGTCGAGGCCCAGGTGGCTGGCCTGGCGGCCGGTCTGTGCGCCGATTACCCGGTCTATCGCTAACGCATCGTCTTCACGTCGGAGCTGCCGCTTTGATGCCCTAGGACGCCGGAACCCATCGTCGATCGATGGGTTTCATACGTCCTGCGGTCCGGGTGTGCTCCTACAGCAAGCAGAATTCAGGAGTCCCTTATGCAGCGCTATTCCGGCTTCGGCCTGTTCAAGCACTCGTTCAGCCACCATGAAAACTGGCAGCGCATGTGGCGCAACCCGACCCCTAAGCCGGTTTACGACGTGGTCATCGTCGGCGGTGGCGGTCACGGCCTGGCCACCGCCTATTACCTAGCCAAGGAATTCGGCGTGAAGAACATCGCCGTGGTCGAGAAGGGCTGGCTGGGCGGTGGAAACACGGCGCGCAACACCACCATCGTGCGTTCCAACTACCTGTGGGACGAGTCGGCGCACCTATACGAGCACGCGATGAAGCTGTGGGAGGGCCTGTCCCAGGATCTCAACTACAACGTCATGTTCTCCCAGCGCGGCGTGTTCAACCTCGGCCACACCCTGCAGGACATGCGTGACATCGAGCGCCGCGTCAGCGCCAACCGCCTCAACGGTATCGATGGCGAAGTGGTCGATGCCAAGCAGGTGGCGGAGATGATTCCCTACCTCGATTGCTCGAAGAACACCCGTTACCCGGTCCTCGGTGCCTCGCTGCAGCGCCGCGGTGGCGTGGCCCGTCACGACGCCGTGGCCTGGGGCTTCGCCCGCGCTGCCGACGCCCTGGGCGTCGACCTGATCCAGCAGACCGAAGTGATCGGCTTTCGCAAGCAGGACGGCGCGGTGATCGGTGTGGAAACCAGCAAGGGCTTCATCGGCGCCAAGCGCGTCGGCGTGGTCGCCGCCGGTAACTCCGGGCACCTGGCCAAGCTCGCCGGCTTCCGCCTGCCGCTGGAGTCGCACCCGCTGCAGGCGCTGGTTTCCGAGCCGATCAAGCCGATCATCGACACGGTGATCATGTCCAACGCCGTGCACGGCTACATCAGCCAGTCCGACAAGGGCGACCTGGTCATCGGCGCCGGCATCGACGGCTACAACGGCTACGGCCAGCGCGGCTCCTACCCAACCATCGAGCACACCCTGCAGGCCATCGTCGAGATGTTCCCGGTGCTCTCGCGCGTGCGCATGAACCGTCAGTGGGGCGGCATCGTCGACACCACGCCGGACGCCTGCCCGATCATCGCCAAGACGCCGGTGAAGAACCTCTACTTCAACTGCGGCTGGGGCACTGGTGGCTTCAAGGCCACACCGGGCTCGGGCAACGTGTTCGCGGCCAGCCTGGCCAAGGGCGAGATGCATCCTCTGGCCAAGGCCTTCTCCATCGAGCGCTTCCACAATGGGGCGCTGATCGACGAGCACGGCGCAGCCGGCGTAGCCCACTGATTTTGGCGCCCTCTCTCGGCGAGAGGGGGACGATGGTTTTCTGGAGGTACCGAGCATGTTGCACATCTTCTGCCCTCACTGTGGCGAACTGCGTTCCGAAGAAGAATTCCACGCTGGTGGCCAGGCGCACATCGCCCGTCCACTGGACCCAAACGCCTGCACCGACGCGGAGTGGGGCGAGTACCTGTTCTTCCGCGACAACCCGCGTGGCATCCACCACGAGCTGTGGATTCACGCGGCGGGCTGCCGGCAGTACTTCAACGTCACCCGTCACACGGTGAGCTACGAGATTCTCGAGACCTACAAGATCGGCGAGCGCCCCAGCGTGACTGAGGCTGGCATCGCCGCGAAAAAGGCCGCTGACCAAGGAGTAACGGCATGAGCCAGGTCAATCGTCTTTCCCAGGGTGGCCGCATCGACCGCAGCCAGCCGCTGACCTTCAACTTCAACGGCCAGACCTACCAGGGTTACGCCGGCGACACCCTGGCCGCTGCGCTGCTTGCCAACGGCGTCGACGTCGTCGGCCGCAGCTTCAAGTACTCGCGCCCGCGCGGCATCGTCGCTGCCGGTGCCGAAGAGCCCAATGCCGTGCTGCAGATCGGCTCCACCGAGGCGGCGCAGATCCCCAACGTGCGTGCCACCCAGCAGGCGCTGTACGCCAACCTGAGCGCCACCAGCACCAACGGCTGGCCGAGCGTCAATACTGACCTGATGGGCATCCTCGGCAAGGTCGGCGGTGGCATGATGCCGCCCGGTTTCTACTACAAGACCTTCATGTACCCGCAGAACCTGTGGCTGACCTACGAGAAGTACATTCGCAAGGCCGCCGGTCTCGGTCGTTCGCCGAAAGAAAACGACCCCGACATCTACGACTACATGAACCAGCACTGCGACGTGCTGGTGGTCGGTTCCGGCCCCGCCGGCCTGGCCGCGGCCCTGGCTGCCGGCCGTAGCGGTGCGCGGGTGATCCTGGCCGACGAGCAGGAGGAGTTCGGCGGCAGCCTGCTCTCCACCCGCGAGATGCTCGACGACAAGCCCGCCGCCGAGTGGGCCGCCAAGGCCATCGCCGAACTGCGGGCCATGCCGGAAGTGACCCTGCTGCCACGCGCCACGGTCAACGGTTACCACGACCACAACTTCCTGACCATTCACCAGCGCCTCACCGACCACCTCGGCGAAGTCGCCCCCATGGGCCAGCCGCGTCAGCGCCTGCACCGGGTGCGTGCCGGTCGCGTGGTGCTGGCCACCGGCGCCCACGAGCGCCCGTTGGTGTATGGCAACAACGACGTGCCCGGCAACATGCTGGCCGACGCCGTGTCGACCTACGTGCGCCGCTACGGCGTGGCGCCCGGCCAGAAACTGGTGCTGTCGACCAACAACGATTACGCCTACCGCGTGGTGCTCGACTGGCTCGATGCCGGTCGCCAGGTGGTGGCCGTGGCGGACGCGCGCAGCAACCCGCGCGGCAGCTGGGTCGAGGAAGCGCGCCGGCGTGGCGTGCGGGTACTCACCGGCAGCGCCGTGGTCGAAGCGCGCGGCAGCAAGCGCGTCACTGGTGCGCGCATCTGCGCCATCGACGCCGCCAGGCACAAGGTCACCAGCCCCGGCGAGACCCTCGATTGCGACCTGATCGCCAGCTCCGGCGGCTACAGCCCAGTCGTGCACCTGGCGTCGCACCTGGGCGGCCGTCCGGTCTGGCGTGAAGACATCCTGGCCTTCGTACCGGGTGAGGGCTTCCAGAAGCGTCATTGCGCCGGTGCCGTGAATGGCGTGTTCGGCATGGGCGACAGCCTGGCCGACGGTTTCGAAGCCGGTGCCAAGGCCGCCGCGGAAGTGGGCTTCCAGCCCGTTACCGGTACCCTGCCAAAGGCCGAGAAGCGTATCGAGGAAGCCACCATCGCGCTGTTCCAGGTGCCGCACGACAAGAACACCGCGCGGGCGCCGAAGCAGTTCGTCGACCAGCAGAACGACGTCACCGCCGCCGGCATCGAGCTGGCCACCCGCGAGGGCTTCGAGTCGGTCGAGCACGTCAAACGCTACACCGCGCTGGGTTTCGGCACCGACCAGGGCAAGCTGGGCAACATCAACGGCCTGGCCATCGCCGCCCGTTCGCTGGGCATCGGCATCGGTGAAATGGGCACCACCATGTTCCGCCCGAATTACACCCCGGTGACCTTCGGCGCCATCGCCGGCCGTCATTGCGGCGAGCTGTTCGAGCCCAAACGTTATACCGCTCTGCAGAAATGGCACCTGCAGCAGGGCGCCGAGTTCGAGGACGTCGGCCAGTGGAAACGCCCCTGGTACTTCCCGAAGAACGGTGAAGACATGCATGCCGCCGTAGCCCGTGAATGCCTGGCCGTGCGCAATGCTGTGGGCATTCTCGATGCCTCGACCCTGGGCAAGATCGACATCCAGGGCCCGGATGCCCGCGAATTCCTCAACCGCGTGTACACCAACGCCTGGACCAAGCTGGACGTGGGCAAGGCCCGCTACGGCCTGATGTGCAAGGAAGACGGCATGGTATTCGACGACGGCGTCACCGCCTGTCTGGCCGACAACCATTTCGTCATGACCACCACCACCGGCGGCGCTGCCCGCGTGATGGAGTGGCTGGAAATCTATCATCAGACCGAATGGCCGGAGCTGAAGGTGTACTTCACCTCGGTCACCGACCACTGGGCGACCCTGACCCTGTCCGGCCCCAACAGCCGCAAGCTCTTGGCCGAAGTCACCGATATCGATCTGGACAAGGACGCCTTCCCGTTCATGACCTGGAAGGAAGGCAAGGTCGCTGGCGTACCGGCTCGCGTGTTCCGCATCTCCTTCACCGGTGAGCTGAGCTACGAAGTCAACGTGCAGGCCGATTACGCTCTGGGCGTTCTCGAGCAGATCGCCGAGGCCGGCAAGAAGCACGGCCTGACGCCTTACGGCACCGAGACCATGCACGTGTTGCGCGCCGAGAAGGGCTTCATCATCGTCGGCCAGGACACCGACGGTTCGGTCACCCCGGACGACCTGGGCATGGGCTGGTGCGTCGGTCGCACCAAGCCGTTCTCCTGGATCGGCTGGCGCGGCATGAACCGCGAGGACTGCCTGAAGGAAAACCGCAAGCAGCTGATCGGCCTCAAGCCGGTGGATCCGAACAAGGTGCTGCCGGAAGGCGCCCAGCTGGTGTTCGATCCCAAGCAGTCGATTCCGATGACCATGGTCGGTCACGTCACGTCCAGCTACATGAGCGCCGCGATGGGCCATTCCTTCGCCATGGCCCTGGTCAGGGGCGGCCTCAAGCGCATCGGCGAGCGCGTGTTCGCACCGCTGGTCGATGGCAGCGTGATCGAAGCCGAAATCGTCAGCCCCGTGTTCTATGACCCGAAAGGGGACCGCCAGAATGTCTAACGTCAATGTTTACGAGCAACGCCCCGCCGACATCGCCGGGCAATCGCCGCTGCACCACGCCGGCTTGCACGAGCTGGCCGGCAAGGGCCGCACCGGCGCTGGGGTGACGCTGCGCGAGAAGAAACTGCTGGGCCACCTGGTGCTGCGTGGCGATGCCGACGACGCCAACTTCGCCGGCGGCGTGCACAAGGCCCTGGGCCTGGAGCTACCAGGCGCCCTGATGCTGGTAGCCAGCGGCGACACCTCGCTGCAGTGGCTGGGCCCGGATGAATGGCTGCTGATCGTGCCTGGCGGCAGCGAGCTCGAGGTCGAGCGCAAGCTGCGCGAGGCTCTCGACGGCCAGCACATCTCGGTGGTCAACGTCAGCGGTGGGCAAACCCTGCTGGAGCTGTCCGGGCCGAAGGTGCGCGAACTGCTGATGAAGTCCAGCAGCTACGACGTGCACCCGAACAACTTCCCGGTGGGCAAGGCCGTGGGCACGGTGTTCGCCAAATCCCAACTGGTGATTCGCCACACCGGCGAAGACACCTGGGAGCTGCTGATCCGCCGCAGTTTCTCCGACTACTTCTGGCTGTGGCTGCAGGATGCCAGCGCCGAGTACGGGTTGGCCGTGGAGGCTTGAGGACATTGGAACCGTAGGGTGGACGACGCTTTTTTCGTCCACCTTGGGATCGCAACGGTGGATGGGTCGGGCCGCGTAGGTGAAGCGTCATCCACCCTACGTGACTGTGGGGGCATGCCCGCTCCCACATTACCGAGTACAGACCGTCGCTCCTGCTTTAGCTTCACCACTCCCAAAGGCTGCGCACAGGTGCAGCCAACGACGCTCCAGATCGTGCACTGCCGGTCAGCGCATGGGAGCGATCACCATAAGGAATCGCTTTCATGAGCCGTACCCCCGACACCTGGATTCTCACCGCCCACTGCCCCAGCGTGCTGGGCACCGTGGATGTGGTGACCCGCTACCTGTTCGAGCAGGGCTGCTACGTCACCGAGCACCACAGCTTCGATGATCGCCTGGCCAGTCGCTTCTTCATCCGCGTCGAATTCCGCACCCAGGCCGATTTCGACGAGGCGACCTTCCTCGCCGGCCTCAACGAGCGCACTGCGCCGTTCGACATGCGCACCGAGCTGACGCCGCCGGGCTACCGCGCCAAGGTGGTGATCATGGTGTCCAAGGCCGATCACTGCCTCAACGACCTGCTCTACCGCCAACGTACCGGCCAGTTGCCGATGGACATCACCGCCATCGTCTCCAACCATCCCGATCTCAAGCCGCTCGCCGACTGGCACGGCATCCCGTACCACCACTTTCCGCTCGACCCCAACGACAAGCCCGCCCAGGAGCGCCGGGTGATGCAGGTGGTCGAGGACACCGGCGCCGAGCTGGTGGTGCTTGCCCGCTACATGCAGGTGCTGTCCGCCGACCTGTGCCGCAAGCTCGACGGCCGGGCGATCAACATCCATCACTCGCTGTTACCCGGCTTCAAGGGCGCCAAGCCGTATCACCAGGCGTACCAGAAGGGCGTGAAACTGGTCGGTGCCACAGCGCACTTCATCAACAACGACCTGGATGAAGGGCCGATCATCACCCAGGGAGTGGAAAGCGTCGATCATGCGCATTACCCCGAGGATCTGGTGGCAAAAGGCCGCGATATCGAATGCCTGACCCTGGCCCGCGCGGTCGGTTACTTCCTCGAGCGCCGGGTGTTTCTCAACGCCAATCGGACCGTAGTCCTCTAACCTGAGGCGGTGCCGCGCAGAGAACGGCGGCTGTCGGTTTTGCATCCGCGGCTGCGCCATACGCTAGCTAGTCTGGCTAGACCATTCGCGCTGCCCTCACCGTCAGCACGACAGCTCGGTAGCCGTCCTGCCCTTACCGGCGGGTGCCGAGACAGACGCTTCAATACTCCATCGCAAGACCTCGCGCCTTGCATCCACAAGAAGAAAGGAGATTCATATGTCTGGTAATCGCGGTGTCGTCTATCTCGGCACAGGCAAGGTCGAAGTCCAGAAGATCGACTATCCGAAGATGCAGGATCCGCGCGGTCGCAAGATCGAGCACGGCGTCATTCTGAAGGTCGTTTCCACCAACATCTGCGGCTCCGACCAGCACATGGTGCGCGGCCGTACCACCGCCCAGGTCGGCCTGGTGCTCGGTCACGAGATCACCGGTGAAGTGATCGAGAAGGGCAGCGACGTCGAGAACCTGAAGATCGGTGATCTGGTCTCGGTACCGTTCAACGTCGCCTGCGGCCGCTGCCGTTCCTGCAAGGAACAACACACCGGCGTGTGCCTGACCGTCAACCCGGCGCGTGCCGGCGGCGCTTACGGTTACGTGGACATGGGCGACTGGACTGGCGGCCAGGCCGAGTACGTGCTGGTGCCGTATGCCGACTTCAACCTGCTCAAGCTGCCGAATCGCGACAAGGCGATGGAGAAGATCCGCGACCTGACCTGCCTCTCCGACATCCTGCCGACCGGTTACCACGGCGCCGTGACCGCTGGCGTTGGCCCGGGCAGCACGGTGTATATCGCCGGCGCTGGCCCGGTCGGCCTGGCCGCTGCCGCGTCGGCTCGCCTGCTGGGCGCCGCCGTGGTGATCGTCGGTGACGTCAACCCGGTGCGCCTGGCGCACGCCAAGGCCCAGGGTTTCGAAATCGCCGACCTGTCCAAGGACACCCCGCTGCATGAGCAGATCGCTGACCTGCTCGGTGAGCCGGAAGTGGATTGCGCGGTCGATGCGGTGGGCTTCGAGGCCCGCGGCCATGGCCATGCCGGTGCCCAGCACGAGGCGCCGGCCACGGTGCTCAACTCGTTGATGGGCGTGGTTCGGGTCGCCGGCAAGATCGGTATTCCCGGCCTTTACGTCACCGAAGACCCGGGCGCAGTGGACGCCGCGGCGAAGATCGGCAGCCTGAGCATCCGCTTCGGCCTCGGCTGGGCCAAGTCGCATAGCTTTCATACCGGGCAGACCCCGGTGATGAAGTACAACCGCGCCCTGATGCAGGCCATCATGTGGGATCGCATCAACATCGCCGAAGTGGTTGGCGTGCAGGTGATCAGCCTGGACGACGCACCGCGCGGTTACGGCGAGTTCGATGCCGGCGTGCCGAAGAAATTCGTCATCGACCCGCACAAAACCTTCAGCGCAGCCTGAAGCAGAAAAGCGGAGCCACAAGGCTCCGCTTTTTCTTTACCTTCCTTTTTCATTCCTGTGGTCAGCACGGCTGCTACCCTGTCAGGCTCGACCTGCAGGAGCACCTCATGAGCTTTGACCGGCGGATTTCCCTGATCACCCTGGGCGTGGCCGATGTACAGGCCAGCGCCGCCTTCTATGAACGCCTGGGCTGGACGCGCTCGTCTGCGTCCCAGGAGCAGATCGTCTTCATCAAGCTCAAGGGCCTTGCCCTGGGGCTGTTCTCACGCGATGAGCTGGCCAAGGACGCCAATTTGCCCGAAGCCGGCCCTGCAGGCTTTTCCGGCATCACCCTGGCGCACAATCTGGAAAGCCCGGAAGCCGTGGACGCGGCCATGGCGCTCGCTGTCGCCTCGGGAGCGCAGCAGGTCAAGGCGCCGGAGAAGGTGTTCTGGGGTGGCTATTCAGGATACTTCGCCGATCCGGACGGCCACCTTTGGGAGCTGGCGCACAATCCCTTCGCGCCGCTCGACGAGGCCGGCCATATGATCCTGCCGGACTGATGAAGTCGTTTGGCTGGGGCAGGCTCAGCCCTTGGCTTCCTGCTTCAGCTGGGTGATCAGCGCATCCTTCTCTTCCCAAAGGCCGCTGACCCAATCCTGTACGTACAGGCGGAAATCCGCATCGTTCTGGTAGTCACCCTGCCACAGCGCCGGCTCCAGCGGCCGGGTGCGGATATCCATGATCACCTTTGGCACCTGGCCACTGATCAGCCTCCAGAAACCGGGCGGCGTGTCCTCGGCATAAACGATGGTGACATCCAGAATGGCGTCGAGCTGCTCGCCCAGGGCCGCGAGTACGAAGGCCACCCCGCCGGCTTTGGGCTTGAGCAGGTGCTGATAGGGCGAGCCCTGCTGGGCCTGCTTGGCGGGCGTGAAGCGCGTGCCTTCCAGGTAATTGACCACGGTAACCGGCAGATCCCGGAATTTCTCGCAAGCGCGGCGGGTGATTTCCAGGTCCTGGCCCTTGAGCTGCGGGTACTTCTCCAGCTTGGCCTTGCTGTAGCGCTTCATGAAGGGGTAATCCAGCGCCCAGAACGCCAGGCCGAGAAAGGGCACCCAGATCAGCTGCTGTTTGAGGAAGAATTTGAAGTAGGGCGTCTTGCGGTTGAAGGCCTGCACCAGCGCGGGAATGTCGACCCACGACTGGTGGTTGCTGATGACCAGGTAGGAGGTGTCCTGGCGCAGCTCGGCGTTGCCGCGGATATCCCACTGGGTCGGCGTGAGCGCCGCGAAGATGCGCTTGCAGTTCTCGGCCCAGGCTTCGGCGATATGCATCACCTGGCGCGAACAGGCCGCCTTCAGCGCCTGGCCGGGCAGCACGAACTTGCCGAGGGCGATGAACATCATCGGCCCGATGAGAATCAGCGTGTTGAGCAGCAACAGCAGGATGACGGTGATGCCGGTGAGCAGACGGCGCATGACAGCTCCTTGAGGGCACGAGGTATTCATCATAGGCAGACCGCATGCTGGCGCCAAATCGTTGCTCAGGGCAAGGCGTTACCGGATGTCCTGCTGCTACGCGATGGCCTTGGTAAGGCAGAAGCAGACACTCAAACCAACCTGTGGGAGCCCCGACCTCGGGGCGAAACGATTGCAGCCTGACTGCCTATTTCGGCGGTGCCTGAGCGATTCGCCGCGAGGTCGCGGCTCCCACAATGGATCGGATAACGGCCGCTACCGCCACTAAGCCGCCCTCGTGCACCGCTCAGAACAACCTGGCCAATAGCGCGGTAACAGCCGTTTCCACCCGCAAGATCCGCTCACCCAGCTGCACTGGCTTGAGGCCGGCCTCGGCCAGCTTGTCCACTTCGTAGGGAATCCAACCGCCTTCCGGGCCGATGGCCAGGGTTACCGCTTGCTCGACGGCGCGGGGGCAGGCCGGGTAGTCGCCGGGGTGCCCGGTCAGGCCCAGCGTGCCGGCGGCCAGCTGGGGCAGACGATCCTCGACGAAGGGCTTGAAGCGCTTCTCGATGATCACCTCGGGCAGTACGGTATCCCGGGCCTGCTCCAGGCCCAGGATCAACTGCTCGCGAATCGCTTCCGGCTCCAGAAAGGGTGTCTGCCAGAAGCTTTTCTCCACCCGGTAGCTGTTGAGCAGCACCAACCGCGGCACGCCCATGGCGCTGACGCTCTGCAGCACGCGCTTGAGCATCTTCGGGCGCGGCAGGGCGAGCAGCAGGGTGATCGGCAATTTGGCCGGTGGCGGCTGGTCGAAGGCGACCTGGAGTTCCGCGCTCGCCCCATCGAGCTGCAACAGCTGGCCACGACCCATCTGCCCGCCAAGGCGGCCGACACGCAAGGTGTCGCCGTTCTCGGCGCGGTGCACTTCATTGAGATGGGTGAGGCGGCGACCGCTCAGGCGCACCCGGTCGGCGGCGATGAAGTCACCGTCCTCGAGCAGCAGCAGATTCATGGCTGGACGCTGGGCGGCTGGTCGGTCGGTGCGTTTTCGTCTTCCTCATCCGGCTGGCCGCGGCGCGTGCGGATCAGGCTGCCGGCCAGGATGCCCAGTTCGAACAGCAGCCACATCGGGACGGCGAGCAGGGTCTGCGAGAAGATATCCGGCGGGGTGAGGATCATGCCGACCACGAAGCAGCCGATGATCACGTAAGGGCGGATCTTGCGCAGGTATTCGACGTCGACGATGCCGATCCAGATCAGCAGCACCACCGCGACCGGGATCTCGAACGCCACGCCGAAGGCGAAGAACAGCGTCATCACGAAGTCGAGGTAGCTGGCGATGTCGGTCATCATCGACACGCCTTCGGGCGTCACGCTGGCGAAGAAGTGGAAGATGATCGGGAATACCAGGAAGTAGGCGAAGGCCATGCCGGCATAGAACAGGATGATGCTGGAGATCAGCAGCGGAATGGCGATGCGCTTTTCGTGCTTGTACAGCCCCGGGGCGATGAAGCCCCAGACCTGGTGCAGGATCACCGGCATGGCCAGGAATACCGCGACGATCATGGTCAGCTTGAAGGGCGTGAGGAACGGTGAGGCCACGTCGGTGGCGATCATCGTCGCGCCTTCGGGCAGGTACTGGCGCAGCGGCGCCGAGACCAGTGTGTAGATCTTCTGCGCGAAATAGAACAGGCCGGCGAAGATCAGGAAGATCGCCGCCACGCAGCGTAGCAGGCGGGTGCGCAATTCGGCGAGGTGGGAAACCAGCGGCATTTCCTGGTCGTTGTCGGGCAGTCGACTCATGGTTGCGGCGTCTTGTCCTGGCTGGCGACGGGCGCCGTGGAGGGCGGTGTTGCAGGCGCTGGAGCGGGCTCCACCGGCGCTTGCGCAGCGGGCTCGGCAGCGGTGCTCGGTTGCATGGCAGGCGGCGGCACGCTGGCCTGGGGCGCCGGCGGCAGGATGTCGTTCTTGACCGCCTGCATCTCGCGCTCCAGTTCGAGGATGCGTTCGTTATGCAGTTGCCGGCGTATTTCGTCAGCGCCGATCTCACGCTCGACTTCCGACTTGATCGCGTTGAAGCTGCGCTTGATGCGCCCGATCCACAACCCGGCGGTGCGCGCCGCACCTGGCAGGCGCTCGGGGCCGAGCACCAGCAGGGCGATCAGCCCGACCAGCAGCAGCTCGCTGAAACTGATACCGAACATGCTTTGCCTCAGTCTTTGCGCAGCGGTTCTTCGACCTTGCTGGCCTGGCCTTCAACGGTGTGCGGCTGGTTCAGCGGTGCTTGTTGCTGGTAAGGCTGTTGCGGCTGCTGCGGCTGTTGCGCGTGCGGCTCGGCCGGCTTGCCGTCTTCCTCGTTCATCGCCTTGCGGAAACCCTTGATGGTTTCACCGAGGTCGGAACCCAGGTTCTTGAGTTTCTTGGTACCGAACACCAGCACCACGACGATCAGAATGACGACCCAGTGTTTCCAGTCGAAAATGCCCATGTTTCGTAGTCCTCGTCAGCGTCTTTATTGAGTGTCGCTGTCGCTGCGCGCGGCTTTTTCCGCGTGCCCCGACAGGCCGAAACGGCGATCCAGTTCGTCCAGCACCGCTTGCGGGTGCTGATCCAGTGCGGCCAGCATGACCAGGCTGTGGAACCACAGGTCGGCGGTTTCGTAGATCAGGTCGCTGCAGTCGCCGCTGCTGGCGGCGTCCTTGGCGGCAAGAATGGTTTCCACCGATTCTTCGCCGACCTTCTCCAGAATCTTGTTCAGGCCCTTGTGGTACAGGCTGGCCACGTACGAGCTATCCGGTGCCGCGCCCTTGCGCGACTCCAGCACCTCGGCCAGGCGCTTGAGGGTATCAGTCATGGCGGTGCTCCGGCGAATAGATGGTGTGCGGATCTTTCAGCACCGCATCGACGGTTTTCCAGGCACCGTTTTCGAACACCCGATAGAAGCAGCTCTCGCGGCCGGTGTGGCAGGCGATGCCGCCCAACTGCTCGACCATCAGCACGATCACGTCGGCGTCGCAGTCCAGGCGCAGCTCGTGGAGTTTCTGCACATGGCCGGACTCCTCGCCCTTGCGCCACAGCTTGCCGCGCGAACGTGACCAATAAATGGCGCGCTGCTCGCTGGCGGTCAACGCCAGGGCTTCGCGGTTCATCCAGGCCATCATCAGGATGCGCCCGGTCTGGTAGTCCTGGGCGATGGCCGGGATCAGGCCGTTGTCGTCCCACTTGATTGCATCTAGCCAGTCGTTCATTGCATTTCCATCTTCAATCGAAGCCAAGTGTGCCAGCCGGGACGCGGGCTGGCTATCGGCGCAGGACCAGGTACAGACCGCTGGCGCCCATCAGCCAGGCCGGCCAGGCCGTGGCGGGTTCGCTCAGGTTGCCCAGGCCGAGGGCTGTCACCACACCGCCGCCGATCAGCGCGGCGCCGATCAGCCGCACCGCCCAACCATCGCGTTCGCGCCATGGCGGTGGCGGGTCGTTGGCGTGGGGCTGGGCCATACGCTCGAGCAGGCTGCGGGTCATGTTGGCCAGGTGCGGCAATTGCTCGACCTGGCTCTGCAGGTTGTGCATGACGTTGCGTGGGCTGACGCGCTCGCGCATCCAGCGCTCCAGGAATGGCTGGGCAGTGGTCCACAGGTCCAGGTCGGGGTACAGCTGGCGGCCCAGACCCTCGATGTTCAGCAGGGTCTTCTGCAGCAGCACCAGTTGCGGCTGGATTTCCATGTTGAAGCGTCGTGCGGTCTGGAACAGGCGCATCAGCAGCAGGCCGAAGGAGATGTCCTTGAGGGGGCGCTCGAAGATCGGCTCGCAAACGGTACGGATCGCCGCCTCGAAGTCGTTGACCTGGGTCTCCTGGGGCACCCAGCCCGAATCGATGTGCAGTTGCGCCACCTTGCGGTAGTCACGCTTGAAGAAGGCCACCAGGTTGCGCGCCAGGTAGTCCTGGTCCTCGGGGGTGAGGCTGCCGATGATGCCGCAGTCGATGGCGATGTACTGCGGGTTCCACGGCGTGCGGGTGCTGACGAAGATGTTGCCCGGGTGCATGTCGGCGTGGAAGAAGCTGTGGGTGAACACTTGGGTGAAGAAGATCTCCACGCCGCGCTCGGCCAGCAGTTTCATGTCGGTGCGCTGGTCGGCCAGGGTTACCATGTCGTTGACCGGAATGCCGTAGATGCGCTCCATCACCAGCACCTTGGGGCGGCACCAGTCCCAGTACACCTGGGGCACGTAGAGCAGGCCGGAGTCTTCGAAATTGCGCCGCAGCTGGCTGGCGTTGGCCGCCTCGCGCAGCAGATCGAGCTCGTCGTAGATGGTCTTCTCGTAGTCGCTGACCACGTCCACCGGGTGCAGGCGACGGGCTTCGGCCGAGGCGCGCTCGGCCATCTTGGCGAGCAGGAACAGCCAGGCCATGTCGGCCTTGATCACCGGCTTGAGGCCGGGACGCACTACCTTGACCACCACTTCCTCGCCGCTTTTCAGCTGCGCGGCGTGCACCTGGGCCACCGAGGCCGAGGCCAGTGGTGCGGTGTCGAAACGGGCGAACGCCACGCTCACCGGCACGCCGAGCTGCTCTTCGATCAGCGCCAGGGACTTGGCCGGGTCGAACGGCGGTACGCGGTCCTGCAGGTGCGCCAGTTCGTCGGCGATATCCGGCGGCAGCAGATCGCGGCGGGTGGACAGCAACTGACCGAACTTGATGAAGATCGGCCCCAGCTCCTCCAGCGCCAGGCGCAGGCTTTCACCGCGGCTGCGCGACGACTTGCCGCGCGGCACCCAGCGCCATGGCAACAGGAAGCGCGGCGCGCGCAGCCAGAACGGCAGCGGCAGGGCGAACAGCAGGTCATCGAGGCGGTAGCGGATGACCACGTAGAGGATGCGCAACAGACGACGAACGGCAAGCAGCTTCATGCGATGGGCTTATGGCGTTGGGCGAGGCGCTCGATGCGCGCGTCGAGACGGTCGAGGGAGAGTTTCAGGTCATCGAGTTCGGCAAAGCGGGCGTCGGCCTCGCGGCGGCCGACCAGTGTGCGCGATTCTTCGCTGAGGTAGTCGGCCAGGCTCAGTTGCAGGCTTTGCAGGTTCTCCCGCGTCCAGCCGGCGCGGCTGCGCAGGTGGCCAGCCAGCAGCGCCGTGGGCAGCGGGCCGAGCCAGCGCGACAGCTCGTACTCCCAGTCCAGATCCAGATCCTGCAGCACACCGGCCAGCTCCATCAGCGCGCCGCTGTCGCCATCGAGTTCGACCTCGGGCTCGTGCAGCACCGCCTGCTTGTCCCGGGCCAGGGCCAGGCGCAGCAGGGCGCTGGCGGGGGCACGCAGGGTGCAGTCGACCGCGCCGGCCCATTGCCCGGCCAGGCGCAGCCCCTGGCCGTCGGCGAGAATGAACATCTGCAGTGACGGCGACTGGGCCTGCACCGCGATCACCCGGCCATTGAGCCTGGCCAGGCGAGGCAGTGCGGTGCTGTCCAGCTCGAGCACACGGTTGAGGCCGCGCTCGACGGCCGCCAGCAGGGCCTGGGTGAGCATCAGGGCTTGATACCGCGGTGCAGGGCGACGATGCCGCCGGTCATGTTGTGGTACGTCACGCGGTCGAAACCGGCGTCCAGCATCATCGCCTTGAGGGTGTCCTGGTCCGGGTGCATGCGGATCGACTCGGCCAGGTAGCGGTAGCTGTCGGCGTCGTTGGTGACCAGCTTGCCCACCAGCGGCATGAAGTTGAACGAGTAGGTGTCGTAGACCTTGGACAGCAGGCTGCTCTTGGGCTTGGAGAACTCTAGCACCAACAGGCGGCCGCCCGGCTTGAGCACGCGCAGCATGGAGGCGATGGCCGCGTCCTTGTGGGTGACGTTGCGCAGGCCGAAGGCGATGGTCACGCAGTCGAAATGATTGTCCGGGAAAGGCAGCTTCTCGGCATCGGCCTGCACGAAGGAAATGTTGCCGGACACGCCGCGGTCGAGCAGGCGGTCGCGGCCAACCTTGAGCATCGAAGCGTTGATGTCGGCCAGCACCACTTCGCCGGTCTCGCCGACGATGCGTGAGAACTGGCGGGCCAGGTCACCAGTGCCGCCAGCGATGTCGAGCACCCGGTTGCCGCTGCGCACGCCGGACAGCTCGATGGTGAAGCGCTTCCACAGGCGATGCATGCCGCCGGAGAGCAGGTCGTTCATCAGGTCGTACTTGGCGGCCACCGAATGGAACACCTCGGCGACCTTTTCCGCCTTGCGGCTTTCCGGAACGTCCTGGAAACCGAAGTGGGTGGTGGGTTCGCTGCTGTCGTTCTTGCGCGGATCGTTCATGTGGCCCTTTTCCTGAAGTCCGGGAGGCGTTGGCGTCTGCTCAGTGTGCGGGCTTGGAGCCCAGCATGGCGTGACCGTGATCATGAGACAGCGCCGGGCTCGTCTCATCGCAGCATGCCAGTGAGTCAGACAAGCGAAAAGGCGAGTTTACCGAGGTAAATAAGCGTTTCCATCGAGTACTGCACGGCAGGCCGCTTCACGGCCTGTTCAACCGCTTGCACAACGCCGAGTGGGGGCATTCTAAACCCAAAAGCCGGGCGCCGGCTGCACACGTGGTAGTGGGCCTGTGGGCGCATCTTGTATATTGCCCCGCCCGCGTTTCAGTCAGGAGAGCCATGATGGCCAGAATCACCGTCGACCGCCCCCACAATCTGGGCATCGAGGCCGCCCGTGGCAAGGCTGAAAAGCTCGCCGAACGCCTGGCCCGCGAGTACGACGTGCGCTACCAGTGGAAGGGCGACACCCTGGAATTCAAACGCAGCGGCGCCGACGGCTGGCTCGCCGTCAGCGAAGACCGCGTTCAGCTGCAACTCAACCTCGGCCTGCTGCTGTCGGTGATGAGCGGCAAGATCAAGAGCGAGATCGAGGAAGTGCTGGATAAGGAATTGGTGGCCTGAGTACGGGTCGCCCGTAGCCTGTGGTTGAGCGCAGCGATACCCAGGTGATCCCGCCGTGATTAGAACTTCAGAGCAGGCTGGCGCTACGCAGCCCCGCACATGCCTCGGCATGCCCTGCTGGTGAAAAAGCCTCCAGCCACCGCCGATCTTGTTCACTCGGCTGCTGACTCCACCCCTCCGCCAGCGCCTGCAACCGCTCCAACTGCTCCCGCTCCGCCTCCAGCTCCAGCTGTTTAACCCGCTCGCGCAGACCGCTCAGTGCTGAATCATGGCCAGCCGCTTCGCGCCAGCCCTGGCGCAGCGCCCGCAGCGGCTTCACCACCTCACGCTGCCACTGCTCGGCGGCTTGTCGCAGCTGCGCTTCGCGCTCCGCGTCATGGGCCACGCCTCGGCTGTCCAGCCACAGGCCGCAGAGCAGCAGGCAGACGTCTGCGCCGGCGGCCTGCAATTCCAGGCAGGCGGCTTCCACGCCTGGGCGGGCGTAGAGGGTGGTGGCGAAAGTCCACAGGTCAGGGCTCATGCGTGCTCCGAGTATGCGGCGGGGGACTCTGGTAGAATCCGCCGCCATTATGATCCGACTCCAGAATCTTACCCTACAGCGTGGCCCTCAGCGTTTGCTCGAGAACGCCGAGCTGACCCTGCACGCCGGCCACAAGGCCGGCCTGATCGGTGCCAACGGCGCCGGCAAGTCCAGCCTGTTCGCGCTGCTGCGCGGCGAGTTGACGCCCGATTCCGGCGATTGCCTGCTGCCCGGCGACTGGCGCATCGCCCATATGCGCCAGGAGGTCGACACCCTCGACCGCCTGGCCGTGGACTACGTGCTCGATGGCGACCACAACCTGCGCCGCGTGCAGCGTGAGCTGGCCGCGGCCGAGCAGGGCCACGACGGCGCGGTCATTGCCCGCCTGCACAGCGAGCTGGACAGCGCCGACGGTTATACCGCCGACGCCCGGGCGCGCAAGCTGCTGGCCGGCCTGGGTTTCGACAATGCGCAGATGGATCGCCGCGTCGGCGACTTCTCCGGTGGCTGGCGCATGCGCCTGAACCTAGCCCAGGCGCTGATGTGCCCGTCCGACCTGCTGCTGCTCGATGAGCCGACCAACCATCTGGATCTGGACGCCATTCTCTGGCTCGAAGGCTGGCTGCAGAGCTACCCCGGCACCTTGCTGCTGATTTCCCACGACCGGGACTTCCTCGATGCCGTGGTCGATCACGTCGCCCATGTCGAGCAGCGCAAGCTGACCTTGTACCGCGGCGGCTACTCGGCCTTCGAGCGCACCCGCGCCGAGCGTCTGGCTCAGCAGCAGCAGGCGTACGAGAAGCAGCAGGCGCAGCGCGCGCACATGGAAAAGTACATCGCCCGCTTCAAGGCCCAGGCCACCAAGGCCCGCCAGGCGCAGAGCCGCATCAAGGCCCTGGAGCGCATGGAGGAGCTGAGCGCGGCCCACGTCGATTCGCCTTTCGATTTCGTGTTCCGCGAAGCCGACAAGATCTCCACGCCACTGCTCAGCCTCAGCGAAGGGCGCCTGGGTTATGGCGACAAGACCATCCTGCAGCAGGTCAAACTGAGCCTGGTGCCGGGCGCGCGCATCGGCCTGCTCGGCCCCAACGGCGCGGGCAAGTCGACGCTGATCAAGAACCTCTCCGCCGAGCTGCAGCCGCTGAGCGGCAGCCTGACCCGCGGCGAAAACCTGGTGATCGGCTACTTCGCCCAGCATCAGCTCGATGCCCTGGACGACAAGGCCAGCCCGCTCTTGCACCTGCAGCGCATCGCGCCGACCGAACGTGAGCAGACCCTGCGCGATTTCCTCGGTGGTTTCGATTTCCGCGGCCCGCGCTGCGACGAGCCGGTGGTGAATTTCTCCGGTGGCGAGAAAGCCCGCCTGGCCCTGGCATTGATCGCCTGGGGCAAGCCCAATCTGCTGCTGCTTGATGAGCCGACCAACCACCTCGATCTGGAAATGCGCCTGGCGCTGACCATGGCCCTGCAGGAGTTCGCCGGCGCCGTGGTGGTGGTGTCCCACGATCGTCACCTGCTCAAGAGCACCACTGACGAATTCCTGCTGGTGGCCGATGGCCGCGTGGCGCCGTTCGACGGTGACCTGGAAGATTACGCCCGCTGGCTGGTCGACTATCGCCAGCGTCAGGCCGCGCCGGTCGCCGCCGCACCGGCTGCCGGTGCCGGCAACGACAAGCGTGGCCAACGTCAGGCCGCCGCAGCGCTGCGTCAGCAACTGGCGCCGCACAAGAAGGCCGCCGACAAGCTCGAAGCCGAGCTCGGTCAGGTGCAGACCAAGCTCGCGGCGCTGGAAGAACGCCTGGGCGATAGCGGGATCTACGAAGCCGCTCGCAAGGACGAGCTGCGCCAGGCCCTGGCCGAACAGGCGCAGCTCAAAACGCGCGAGGCCGAACTGGAGGAGGGCTGGCTCGAAGCCCTGGAAACCCTCGAAGCATTGCAACGTGAACTGGAGGCCGTGGTTTGAACCTGGAGCTGATCGATTGGGCCTGGCTGGTGTCCTGGAGCCAGCCGCTGATGCGCGCCGGCCAGGTGCTGCTGATCCTTATCCTGGCGTGGGTCGCCCAGCGCATCCTCACCCGCGGCATCACCCGTCTGGGCCAGCGTTACCCGCAGTTGCCGCCGGAGCTGCTGATGCCGCTGCGCGGGCTGACCCGCTGGCTGATCCTGGGCAGCGCCATCATGCTGGTGCTCGAGCGCCTCGGCGTGTCCGCCCAGGTGCTGTGGGGGGCGCTGACAGGCTTCGTGGCGGTGGCGGCGATCGCCTTCTTCGCGATCTGGAGCGTGCTCTCCAACATGTTCTGCACGCTGCTGATCTTCGCCCTCGGGCCATTCCGCATCGGTGATTGCGTGGAGGTGCTGGAAAGCGCCGACAAGCCGGGCGTGCGCGGCCGCGTGCTGGCCATCAACTTGTTCTACACCACCCTGGAAGACCTGACCGGCGATGCGCCCGGCACCTGGCTGCAGATTCCCAACAGCCTGTTCTTCCAGAAGGCGGTACGCCGCTGGCGCAACGGCGAGCTGCCGACGGCGCGCAAGATCGAGCCTTGATCGACGGCGCCGCGGCACTCATTTGGGGCCGTGTGCGCCGCCTGTGAAATAGCATCTGCAGCCCCTGCCGCTGTTGCGGCAATTCAGGTAATTTCGACGTTTCGCTAATCCCTCACCGAGGTCGCCATCATGGCTCTGGAAACCTGGCTCGCTTTCTTCGTCGCCTGCTGGCTCATCAGCCTGTCGCCAGGTGCCGGTGCCATCGCCTCGATGTCGGCGGGGCTGCAATACGGCTTCTGGCGCGGTTACTGGAATGCCCTGGGCCTGCAGCTGGGCCTGGCGCTGCAGATCGCCATCGTCGCGGCGGGCGTCGGCGCGGTGCTCGCCACCTCGGCCCTGGCGTTCAGCCTGATCAAATGGTTCGGCGTGGCCTATCTGGTTTACCTGGGCTGGCGCCAGTGGCGCGCCGTGCCAGCGGACATGAACGTGGATGGCGAACGCCCCATCGGTCGACCGCTGAGCCTGGTGCTGCGCGGCTTTCTGGTGAATTTCGGCAACCCCAAGGCCATCGTGTTCATGCTCGCGGTGCTGCCGCAGTTCATCAATCCCCATGCGCCGCTGACCGAGCAGTACCTGATCATCGGCGTGACCATGGTCACCGTCGACCTGATCGTCATGGCCGGCTACACCGGCCTGGCCGTGCGGGTGCTGCGTCTGCTGCGCACGCCGCGTCAGCAGCGCATCATGAATCGCAGTTTTGGTGCGCTGTTCGTAGGTGCCGCGGCATTGCTGGCTACCGTCCGCCGCGCACCGCTCTAAGAATCTGCCCAAAGACTGCTGCGCGTCGGCCCTGCTACGTTAAAAGCAGCCTCAAAATGCTCATGTACAAAAGTACACTCCGCTTTTTCGCCTGCTTTTGCCTTGCATGGCTCTAGCTCGCTCGCCTTTGAGAAGGTTCTTAACATGCGTGTCTGGATCGACGCCGACGCCTGCCCGGGGCTGGCCCGCGATCAGGTGGTCAAGTTCGCCCTCAAGCGTAATTTCGAGGTGGTGCTGGTGGCTGGCCAGGCCGTGGCGCGACCCAACTTCGCCTGCGTGAAGCTGATCGTGGTGCCGAGTGGCCCCGATGCGGCGGACGATTACCTAGTAGAGCACGCCGTGCCCGGCGAACTGGTGATCTGCAGCGACGTGCCGTTGGCCGACCGCCTGGTCAAGAAGGGCGTGCTGGCGCTGGATCCCCGTGGGCGCGAGTTCGACGAGCGCAATATGGGAGAGCGCCTGGCGGTGCGTAACCTGTTCACCGATCTGCGTGAGCAGGGGCAGGTCGGTGGTGGCCAGGCGGCCTATGGCGACAAGGATCGCCAGGCTTTCGCCAATTCGCTGGATCGCTTGCTGACGCGTCTATCGCGCGCCTAATCGCTTTTGTAGCCTGGCGTTGAGCGTAGCGATACCCAGGGCAGAGTCCCGGGTGTCGCTGCGCTCGACCCAGGCTACGACAGGTGTTCACGCCCATCGCCGTCCTGGGCTGGCGCTTTCACTCGTGGGTCAGCTCCAGCACCCGGTCCACCAGCTTGTTGATGCCCGAGGCCGCTTCGGCGATGGAGTTGGCGAGCATGTAGGCCGGGGTGGTCACCAGCTTGCGTTCGGTGTCTTCGACGATGTCCTCGACGTGACAGTCGACATGCTCGGCGCCCATCTTGCCGAGGGCGGCGGCGGTATCGGCGTCGTTGCCGATGGTGCAGGTCACGCCGGCGCCGAAGATGCGTGCGGCCATGGCCGGGGCGATGCAAATCAGGCCGACCGGCTTGGCGGCGCTCACGAAGGATTGCGCGGCGGCCAGCACGTCCGCTTGCACGGTGCAGTCGGCGCCTTTGCTGGCGAAGTCGGAGAGGTTCTTGGCCGCGCCGAAACCGCCGGGAACGATCAGCGCATCGAAGTCGTCGGCACGCAGTTCGCGCACGTCCTTGATGTTGCCTCGGGCGATGCGGGCCGATTCCACCAGCACGTTGCGGGCCGGCTGCATTTCCTCGCCCTTGAGGTGGTTGATCACGTGGGCCTGGTCGATATCGGGCGCGAAGCATTGCACTTGGGCGCCGCGCTGATCGAGGCGCAGCAAGGTGATGACGCTCTCGTGGATCTCCGAGCCGTCGTAGACGCCACAACCGGAAAGGATCACTGCAACTTTCTTGTTCATCGACCAACTCCTGATGAAGGGCGAGCCTCGCGTGGCACTGGAGCAAGGCACTCGCTTGGAAAAAACCTGCTTGATGATATGACTGGCCAGTCAGCCAATTGTTACAGCCTTTTGAGCGTCTCGGGCGCCTTCGTCAAGCCACTGCTTGCTAGCTCTCGCGCCGTCTACGACGGTACAACCAGACGCCGAGGCCAATGACCAGCAGGGCGCCGAACAGGTAGAACTGCACCTGGTGCAACTCACCGAGCAACCCCTCCAGCGCGCGGCCGAGTTTGTAGGCCAGGGTACCGAGCGCGATGGCCCAGATGGCCGCACCAATGGCGTCGAGAATCACATAGCGGCGTCGCGGATAGCCGGAAATGCCGATGGCCAGTGGCATTACCGTGCGCATCCCATAGAAGAAGCGAAAGCCCAGCACCCACAGATCCGGGTGGCGGCGCAGGTACACCAGGGCCTTGTCGCTCAGCGCCTGCCACTTCGGCCGGCGTTCGAGTATCCGCCGGCCATGGCGGCGGCCCAGGTGGAACCACAGCTGGTCGCTGGCATAGGTGCCGATGAAGGCGAACAGCATCACCAACTCGATCTGCAGGATGCCGCGCAACGCCAGGTAGGCCGCCAGCAGCAGCGACATTTCACCCTCGAGAAAGGTACCCAGCGCCAGGGCCGGATAACCGAAGTGCTGCAACAGATTTTCCAGCATTACAGATGACCGTAGAAAATGGGGAGGCAAGGCTACGCCGTTCGACACTGTAAAACAGCATTTGTCGAAAACCTGTGAAATATCCCCATCGACCTTTATGGCGTTCATACCTAAGGGGTTTGGCGAGCTTTTGCGCGTTGCGATGTGCCTTATTGGCTGCGACGCACCGTCGCAGTATTCGTTGTGGTCGTCATCATTTAGTCATAATGGCGGCTTATAACTGTCACACTTCGCCCGCTCGAGCGGGCCCAGGAGTCTGCCGTGAGCTTTACCCCCGCCAACCGCCTGTTCCCTGCCACCCGCCTGCGTCGCAATCGTCGCGACGATTTCTCGCGGCGTCTGGTGCGCGAGAACGTGCTGACCACCAACGATCTGATCCTGCCGGTATTCGTGCTCGACGGCGAGAATCAGCGCGAGGCGGTGACGTCCATGCCTGGCGTCGAGCGGCTGTCCATCGACCTGCTGCTGCAGGAAGCGGAAAAGTGGGTGGCGCTGGGCATTCCGGCGTTGGCGCTGTTCCCGGTCACCCCGGCGGAAAAGAAGACCCTAGATGGCCGCGAGGCCTGGAACCCGGACGGCATTGCCCAGCGCGCCACCCGCGCATTGCGTGAGCGTTTCCCTGAACTGGGGGTGATCACCGATGTGGCGCTGGACCCGTTCACCACCCATGGGCAGGACGGCATTCTCGACGAAGACGGCTACGTGCAGAACGACATTACCGTCGATGCGCTGGTCAAGCAGGCGCTTTCCCATGCCCAAGCCGGCGCCCAAGTCGTCGCTCCGTCGGACATGATGGACGGGCGCATCCAGGCGATTCGCGAAGCCTTGGAGCTGGCCGATCACGTCAACGTGCGGATCATGGCCTACTCTGCGAAATACGCCAGCGCCTACTACGGCCCGTTCCGCGATGCGGTGGGTTCGTCGCTCAATTTGGGCAAGGCCAACAAGGCCTCCTACCAGATGGATCCGGCCAACAGTGACGAGGCGCTGCACGAAGTGGCCAGCGACCTGGCCGAAGGCGCCGACATGGTCATGGTCAAGCCGGGCATGCCCTATCTGGACATCGTTTCCCGGGTCAAAAGCGAATTCAAGGTGCCGACCTTTGTCTACCAGGTCAGTGGTGAATACGCGATGCATATGGCCGCCATCCAGAATGGCTGGCTGAGCGAGGCGGTGATTCTCGAATCGCTGACCGCCTGTAAACGAGCGGGTGCCGACGGCATCCTCACCTACTTCGCCGTGCGTGCGGCCGAACTCATACGACAGGGGCAGTAGCCCCTCCAGGGTAATTCAATGAGCAACGAAGGACTCAGTGAGAACGAACAGCTCGATGTGCCGGCCCTCAGCCTGCCGGTGATCGACGAAGCGCCGGTGGAAACAGTCGTGGAAACACCCGTAGTCGAAGCCGCGGCAGCGCCCGTGGTCGTGCCCAGCCTGGATGACAGCAGCCTGTACATCCATCGCGAGCTGTCGCAGCTGCAGTTCAACATCCGCGTGCTGGAACAGGCGCTGGACGAGTCCTACCCGTTGCTGGAACGCCTGAAGTTCCTGCTGATCTTCTCCAGCAACCTCGACGAGTTCTTCGAGATTCGCGTCGCCGGCCTGAAGAAACAGATCAACTTCGCCCGCGAGCAGGCCGGTGCCGACGGCCTGCAGCCGCACCAGGCGCTGTCGCGCATTTCCGAACTGGTGCACGAGCAGGTCGGCCGCCAGTACGCCATCCTCAACGATGTGCTGTTCCCCGAGCTGGCCAAGCACGGCATCAACTTCATTCGTCGCCGTTACTGGACGACCAAGCACAAGGCTTGGGTGCGCCGCTATTTTCGTGACGAGATCGCGCCGATCATCACCCCGATCGGCCTCGACCCGACGCACCCTTTCCCGCTGCTGGTCAACAAGAGCCTGAACTTCATCGTCGAGCTGGAAGGCGTCGACGCCTTTGGCCGCGACTCCGGTCTGGCGGTGATACCGGCGCCACGTCTGCTGCCGCGCATCATCAAGGTGCCGGAAGAGGTGGGTGGCCCGGGCGCCAACTATGTGTTCCTGTCGTCGATGATCCACGCCCACGCCGACGATCTGTTCCCCGGCATGAAGGTCAAGGGCTGCTACCAGTTCCGCCTGACCCGTAACGCCGACCTGTCGGTGGACACCGAGGACGTCGAAGACCTGGCCCGCGCCCTGCGTGGCGAGCTGTTCAGCCGCCGCTACGGTGACGCCGTGCGCCTGGAAGTGGTCGACAGCTGCCCGAAACACCTGACCGACCAGTTGCTCAAGCAATTCGGCCTGTCGGAAAGCGAGCTGTATCAGGTCAACGGGCCGGTCAACCTGACCCGCCTGTTCAGCATCACCGGCCTCGATAGCCACCCGGAATTGCAGCACGCGCCGTTCACCCCGGTGATCCCCAAGCTTTTGCAGAACAGCGACAACCTGTTCAACGTGATCAGCAAGCAGGACATTCTGCTGCTGCACCCCTTCGAGTCCTTCACCCCCGTGGTGGATCTGCTGCGTCAGGCGGCCAAGGATCCCCACGTGCTGGCGATCAAGCAGACGCTGTACCGCTCGGGCGCCAACTCGGAAATCGTCGATGCGCTGGTGGAAGCTGCGCGCAACGGCAAGGAAGTCACCGCGGTGATCGAACTGCGCGCGCGGTTCGACGAAGAGTCCAACCTGGCCCTGGCCAGCCGCCTGCAGGCTGCCGGCGCGGTGGTGATCTATGGGGTGGTCGGCTTCAAGACCCACTCCAAGATGATGTTGATCCTGCGCCGCGAGAACGGTGAGATCCGCCGTTACGCGCACCTAGGTACCGGTAACTACCACGCCGGCAACGCGCGGCTGTACACCGACTACAGCCTGCTGACCGCCGACGTGGCGCTGGGCGAGGACGTTTCCAAGCTGTTCAGCCAGCTGATCGGCATGGGCAAGACCCTGCGCATGAAGAAGTTGTTGCATGCGCCCTTCACCTTGAAGAAGACGCTGCTCGACCTGATCGCCAAGGAGACGGCCAGCGCTGCCGAAGGCAAGCCGGCGCACATCATCGCCAAGTTCAACTCGCTGACCGACGCCAAGATCATCCGCGCGCTGTACAAGGCCAGCCAGACCGGCGTGAAGATCGACCTGGTGGTGCGCGGCATGTGCTGCCTGCGCCCAGGCATCCCCGGCGTGTCCCACAACATCCAGGTGCGCTCGATCATCGGCCGCTTCCTGGAGCACACCCGCGTCTACTACTTCCTCAATGGCGGTGACGAACTGATCTACCTGTCCAGTGCCGACTGGATGGAGCGCAACCTCGACAAGCGTGTGGAGACCTGCTTCCCGGTGGAGGGCAAGAAGCTCATCACCCGGGTCAAGAAGGAGCTGGAGGCGTACCTCACCGACAACACCCACGCCTGGGTGCTGCAGCCCGATGGCCGCTACGTGCGGCTGTCGCCAACCGGCAACCAGAACTCGCGCAGCGCGCAAGCCAGCCTGCTGGAGAAGCTCAGTGCGCCGGTGATCGCTGCACGCTGAGGCAGCAATCAGCGTGCTGAGTGATCATCGAGCGCTATCGTCTATCTGCCGATAGCGTTCTAGTTCGGAGCATCGGCTGGTGCGTGTGACAGGCTATCCTCCACACGCCACCAGCAGGGCCGCTGCTCGGCGAAGCTATGAAACTGTGGTGCCAGCTCTCTGCCCGGTGCATCGAACCCCCCGAGCGTCAGCGCTATTGTCGCGCCGTCGTCGATGGCGCCTAGGGTCGATCCGCAGTGCGGGCAGAAGGCGCGGCTAGTAGTTGCCGACGATCGCCACAGTTGTGGTGCACCAGATGGCCCGATCCAGCGCAACTGGGCCTTGTCCAGTTCTACCCAGGCTAGGGTCAGTGATCCTGAGTGGCGTTGGCATTGCTGGCATGAACAGGTATGGGGATCGCGTAACTCACCCTGCACACTGAATCTGATCTGGCCGCACAAACAGCCGCCGGTATAAGCCGCCGCATCGCTCATTCGCACATTCCTCCAGATCATCGAGTCGCTCAGTGCTGGGTGCTTGGCGGCAAGATTCTAGTGCCTTTGCTGTGCCCCATACCGCCGGCAAACGTTGCAAGCGATGTATCTGCTGCCCCGCACACCCGGCGCATTGCCCGAGGTGATGTTGGCTGGTGGTGTTTCCGCGTTCAGAACCAGGCGTCCTGCATCGCCAGGCAGGTATCGTCGCGGCGCGCCAGGATGTCCAGGTCGTGGTGGCAGCTCGGCACTTCGCGCAGCAGGAAGTAGCGCGCGGCCTGCAGCTTGCCGTCATAGAAGTCAGTATCAGCGCCATTGCCCGCCAGTCGGCCTTGCTCGGCGCGCACCGCCTGCTCCAGCCAGCGCCAACCGAGCACCAGATGGCCGAATGCTTTGAGGTATAGCGCCGAGTCGGCGAGTGCGGTGTTGATGCGACCCTGTTGCAGATCCCCGAGCAGGCCCTGGGTGACCTCGGACAGGCGTGCCAGCAGGGCTTGCAAGGGCTGGCGCAGGGCGTCGAGCTCGCTGAACGGCTCGGCCCGCTGGCAGGTGTCGGTGATCCGCTGGCCCAACACCTGCAGCGCCGCGCCGCCGTGCTGACCGACCTTGCGGCCCAGCAGGTCGAGGGACTGGATGCCGTGGGTGCCCTCGTGGATCGGGTTGAGGCGGTTGTCGCGGTAGTACTGCTCCACAGGGTGGTCGCGGGTGTAGCCATGGCCGCCGAGAATCTGGATCGCCAGGGCATTGGCCTGCAGGCAGTACTCGGACGGCCACGACTTGGCGATCGGCGTGAGCAGGTCGAGCAGCTGGCGCGCCTGTTCACGTTGCTCGGCATCGTCGAGGGTCTGGCTGTCGTCGACCAGGCGGGCGCAGTACAGCACCAGGTCGAACCCGCCTTCCACGTAGGCTTTCTGTGCCAACAGCATGCGGCGCACGTCGGCGTGCTCGATGATCGCCACCTGGCCGCCGGCCTGCTTGGCATCGGGCAGGCGCCCCTGGGGGCGCTGGCGGGCGTAGTCGAGCGAATACAGGTAGCCGGCATAGCCGAGCATCACCGCACCCATGCCGACGCCAATGCGTGCCTCGTTCATCATCTGGAACATATAGGCGAGCCCGGCATGGGGTTTGCCAACCAGATAGCCTACGCAACTGCCTTGATCGCCGAAGTTCAGCGCCGTGGACGTGGTGCCGCGCCAGCCCATCTTGTGGAACAGGCCGGCCAGGGTGACGTCGTTGCGAGCGCCAAGGCTGCCGTCGTCGTTGACCAGGAATTTCGGCGCGATGAACAGTGAAATGCCCTTCACACCGGCTGGCGCGTCGGGCAGGCGGGCCAGCACCAGGTGGACGATGTTCTCGCTGAGGTCGTGGTCGCCACCGGAGATGAAGATCTTGTTGCCCTTGAGGCGGTAGCTGCCGTCGCCTGTCGGTTCGGCGCGGGTGCGGATATCGGCCAGCGAGGAGCCGGCGTGGGGCTCGGTCAGCGCCATGGTGCCGAAGAAGCGCCCCTCGATGATCGGCTGCAGGAAATGGCGCTTCTGCACGTCATCGCCAAAGGCTTCGATCAGGTTGGCGGCGGCCATGCTCAGCAGGGGATAGGACGCCGTGGCGATATTGGCCGCCTGGAAATGCGCGAAGCAGGCTTGGGACAGCAGGTTGGGCAGCTGCATGCCGCCCAGCTCGAAATCCCGCGTGGCGTTAAGGAAGCCGGCCTCGTTGAAGGCCTGCAGCGCCGGCTTGACCTCGGCGATCAGCTGCGCGCCGCCATCGACGAATCTGGGCTCGTGTTCGTCGTTCTTGCGGTTGTGCGGGGCGAACAGGTGTTCGGCGATGCTGCGTGCGGTGCCTAGCGCGGCGTCGAAGGTTTCCCGGTTGTGCTCGCTGAATCGCGGGCGCTGGCTGAGTGCCTCGGCGTCGAGCACTTCGTAGAGTTCGAATGCCAGGTTGCGGGCGCTGAGCAGGGTATCGGACATGGTGGCTCTCCGGTGGAATGAAGCCAGTCTAGGGGCCGCACCACACGAGGCCAGCATCATCGAAACCGGTGATACCCGGGGAGAAGCCGGACGGCGTCCGGTGGGCGCTGCGCCAGGCGGCCAGGCCAGCTACAATTCGTCCCCTGCTCAGGAGCCGATGATGAATTACCGCCACGCCTTCCACGCCGGCAACCACGCCGATGTGCTCAAACACTTGGTGCTCTGCCGCCTGTTCGCGCTGCTGGCGCGCAAGGACGCGCCCTATGCTTATCTGGACAGCCACGCCGGCGTCGGCCTCTACGACTTGCAAGGCGACCAGGCCAGCCGTACCGGTGAATGGCGCGAAGGCATCGGTCGGCTGTGGGAAGCCACTGACGCACCCGAGGCGCTGCTCGACTACCTGGAAGTGATTCGCGCGATGAACCCCGATGGCGTGCTGCGTCATTACCCCGGCTCGCCCGAACTGGCCCGCCTGCAGACCCGTGAGCAGGACCGCCTGCACCTGAACGAGAAGCACCCGGACGACGGCCAGGCGCTCAAGGAGAACATGGCCGGCGACCGTCGCGTGGCCGTACACCTGGGCGAAGGCTGGCATCTGCCACGTGCCTTGCTGCCGACTCGCGAGAAGCGCGCGGTGATGCTGATCGATCCGCCGTTCGAAAAGGCCGATGAGCTGGAGCGCTGCGTGACTGCTCTCAACGAGGCGATCGGACGCATGCGTCAGACCATCGTGGCGGTCTGGTACCCGATCAAGGATGAGCGCCAGCTCAAGCGCTTCTACCGCGACATGCAGAAGAGCGCCGCCCCGAAATTGCTGCGTGCCGAGTTGTTCGTCCATCCGGCCGACGACGCCGGGCGCCTCAATGGTTCGGGCCTGCTGATCAGCAATCCGCCATGGGGGTTGGAAGAGGAGCTGCGGGCGCTGCTGCCGTGGTTGGCCGAGCGCCTGGCGCAAAGCCAGGGCAACTGGCGGCTGGACTGGCTGATCGCCGAGCAGCAGGCCTAGGGTCTGTTGACGTTTCAACGCGAGCCGCGTTGCCGCGAGAAAACTCGCCAGGCTAGGCGGAGGGCGCAGGCAATGGTTGTTCCCTTGCCAAGCCCTCCAACAACGCATGGCGAGTTTTCTCGCGCAACCCGAAGGGCCGGGCCCGTTTTTGCGCGATGCGGCGTTACTCGATGGCTCATTTGACCTGCCAAACTTCGCATCTCGTGCCTTGCCTCGCGCAAAAACAGGCTCCGGCGCGGCCGTGCGTGAAACGTCAACAGACCCTAGGAGCCTGTTCGCGATCTTTCAGCCTTTTGGCAGCTGAGTGGCAGAAGCGGCTGGTGAATGCGTGCTTTTTGTAGGAGGGGCTTTAGCCCCGAGCTCTTTACGCCCTCATAAAGCTCGGGGCTAAAGCCCCTCCTACGTTCTCACCCGCCGCTGCCTAGCGACGCCGCGGGTCGACGAAGTAGGTCAATTGCTGGCGCGGGTTGAGGTACTCCAGCGCCTCGGGCGGTAGCTGCGAGGGGCGAATGCTGGCGGCGATGGCCAGTTTCGGCTCGGCTTCTAGGTTGACGATCAGCGCTTCCTCCTTTGGCACGGCCGGATCGTAGATGATCAGGGTCGGCTTCAGGGGCAAGGTCGGATGCATGCCCAGCACCAGCGCGTAGCGTTCGTCCTCGAGCTGCACCAGGCTGCCGGGCGGATAGACACCCATGCAGCGGATGAAGGCCTTCAGGGCGACATCGTCGAAACGTACCCGATACTGCGGCAGGAACATCCGCGCCAGCGCCTCGTGGGGGCTCAGGGCCGTCCGCGGGTCGACCGGGTTGCACAGGTTGTCGAAGTGGTTGGCGATGCACACGATGCGGCTCAGACGGCCGATGGAGGCCTCGCGCAGCTGCTGTGGATAACCGCTGCCGTCACAATGTTCATGGTGCTCGTAGATGATGCGCAGCACATCGTCGTCGAGCATCAGCTTCTCGCCCATGCGCTTGCCGTACAGCGTGTGCATTTCCAGCAACTGTTGCTCGGCGCGGGTCAGCGGTGGCGGCTTGAGCAACACCTTGCTGGGCAGTTCCAGCTTACCGATGTCATGCAGCAGTGCGCCCATGCCGAGCATGTGGCTGGCCTCGGCGTCCAGGCCCAGCTGGCGCCCGAGCATCATCGACAGCACGGTAACGTTCAACGAGTGCAGGTAAGAGTCTTCGGCGGCCTTGCCGTTGATGCTATGCAGGGCGACGCCGTCTTCGCCGAGCATGGTGGTAACCAGCTCGTTGACCAGCGCACCGGCCTGCTTGACCGATTCCTCCGGCTGGTTGCGCAGGCTCTGGTTGAGGGCCTTGACCCGCTGGCTGGCCTGGACGAAAGCGCGGTCGACCTCCGACAGGCGTTTGCGCAGCACGCTGAGTTGCTTGACCCGCGCCTGGCGTGCCTGCTCCTGGGGATCGGGCGGTAGTGGCGCGGCAGGCTGCTCGACCGGCGCTTCGGCCAGTGGCAAGGGCGCGCAGTCACTGCGTGCCGGGTCATAACGCAGGCGCTTGAGACCCAGGGCGCGCAGCTGCTTGAGCTGGCCGTCGTCCTTGATCTTGAAATTGCTGAACGCGAACGAATGTTCCCACCAGCTCAAGTCGAGCTGGATGTACAGCCCGACACAGAGTTGCTCGGGCAAAATGTAGGGCAGGTTGGCGGGCATCCGGTGCTCGTCGATTACTGGCTAATTGCCCACAAGTTTAGTCGGACTGACGATGGGATGGCAGTAGTTCGTCAGGCCATCACGTCGATGCTGTTGCCCAGGTTTGGTGGATTGACGGGGGCACTGGCGGGTGATGCTGCCTGCACCAGGCCGCTGACGCTGGCGGCCTGCAGTTCGAGCGTCTTGCGCAGCAGCAAGAGCGACATCTGCGCAGAAAACTGCGCCGATGCCTGACTCGATACCTGACTGGCAATGCTGCTCAGTTCCACGGTCGCTTGCTCCTATATCAGGCCTGCGGTGGCAGGCACACACCCGTGCCGCCCAGCCCGCAGTAGCCTTCGGGGTTCTTGGCCAGATACTGCTGATGGTAGGCCTCAGCGTAGTAGAAGGTTGGCGCGGGTGCGATTTCGGTGGTGATCTCGCCCAGGCCGGCCTTGCCCAACTCCTCCTGGAAGTGCTGCTGGCTGTGCCTGGCGGCAGCGAGTTGCTGCTCATCGACGCAGTAGATGGCCGAACGATACTGGCTGCCGATGTCGTTGCCCTGGCGCATGCCCTGGGTCGGGTTGTGCACTTCCCAGAATACCTTGAGCAGGTCTTCGTAGCGGGTCAGCTTGGGATCGAATACCACCAGCACGACTTCGGCGTGACCGGTCAGCCCCGAGCAGGTCTCTTCATAGGTCGGGTTCGGCGTATGGCCGCCGGCGTAGCCCACTGCGGTGCTCCACACGCCGGGTTGCTGCCAGAACCGTCGTTCGGCGCCCCAGAAGCAGCCCAGGCCGAACAGCGCGGTCTGCAGGCCAGCGGGGAAGGGGCCTTGTAGCGGGTTGCCGTTGACGAAATGCGCCTCTGGCACCGAAATCGGGGTTTCGCGACCCGGCAGCGCCTGCTCGGCGCTGGGCAGTTCGAGTTTGTGGGCGAGAATTTCCGAGCGTAGAGCCATGTTGACCGTTCTCCGAATCGTTGTTCTGGGATAGACCGCGGCGGCTGACGGAGGTTGATTACCGTCTGGCAGCCGGGCGTCGCGAGTAGCGCTTGAGACTTTCTACCAGATCGCGGCCCGGTATGGGGCGATCGAATAAGTAGCCCTGACCGATGTCGCAGTGCTGGCGACGTAGGAACGCCAGTTGCGCGGGGGTTTCGACGCCTTCGGCGACGACTTTGAGCTTGAGGTTGTGGGCCATGGCGATCACCGCGGAAGTGATCTCCATGTCGTCCTCGCTCTCGGGGATGTCCTTGATGAAGCTGCGATCGATCTTGATCACGTCGATGGGGAATTTCTTCAGGTAGCTGAGCGACGAGTACCCGGTGCCGAAGTCGTCCATGGCCA
Organism: Pseudomonas sp. PA27(2017); assembly: GCF_001945445.1. Lineage (GTDB taxonomy): Bacteria > Pseudomonadota > Gammaproteobacteria > Pseudomonadales > Pseudomonadaceae > Aquipseudomonas. The sequence continues at coordinate 137,239 of NZ_MSXW01000012.1, read as the reverse complement.
GGGTCAGGCCCAGCTGCTTGAGGGCGTTGAGCTGGCTGCGCGTGCCGTCGGTGGCTTCCAGCAGCAGCCCTTCGGTGAGCTCCAGTTCGAGCAGCTCGGGTGGCAGCTGCTCCTCTTCGAGGATGGCCGCGATCGAGCCGACCAGATCCGGGTCGCTGAACTGCTTGGGCGACAGGTTGATGGCCACTTGCAGATTGCCCAGCCCGACGGCGGTCAGTTGCTTGCTCATGCGGCAGGCCTGGCGTACCACCCATTTGCCGATCGGCACGATGAGCCCGGTCTCTTCCGCCACGCTGATGAACTGGTCCGGACGGATCATGCCTTTTTCCGGGTGCTGCCAGCGCAGCAGCGCTTCCATGCCCAGCAGTTGGCCGGTCTTCAGGCACAGCTTGGGCTGGTAGAACACTTCCAGCTCGTTCTGGGTCAGGGCGCGGCGCAGGTTGTTTTCGACGAACAGCTTGTAGTTGGCCTCGGCATTCAGCGCATCGGTGAATACCTGCAACTGATGCTTGCCGTTGGCCTTGGCCTTGTGCAGCGCCAGACCGGCATGTTTCATCAGGGTCTGCGGGTCGGCGCCATGCTCCGGGGAGCAGGCCAGGCCCACGGAGCCACTGATGATGATCAACTGATTGTCGACGAACAGCGGCTTGTCGAGGGTCTCCAGAACCTGCTGGGCGATCAGCTGGCCGCGTGGGCTCTCGCAGTTGTCGAGCAGAATAGCGAATTCGTTGCTGGCGAAGCGTGCCAGGGTGCCTTCGCCACTGAAACTGTTGCGCAAGCGCTTGGCGAGGCTGACCAGCAGTTTGTCGCCGGTCTGGTGGCCGAGGGTGTCGTTGATGCGCTTGAAGTTGTCGATATCCACCAGCAGCAGGCTGACCGGTGCGGTGCCGCTGCTGAAGCGCTTTTCCAGCGCGCGGATGAAGGCGTAGCGATTGCCTAACCCGGTGAGGTTGTCGCTGTAGGCCAGGCGCTCGATGCGCTGCTGGGACTGCTTGGTCTCGGTGATGTCTTCGTAGATGCCGATGTAGTGGGTCAGGGTGCCGTCGTCGGCATGCACCTTGGAGATCGAGAACTGGCTCCAGTAGGGTTCGAGGTTCTTGCGCCGGCTCTTGAATTCGCCCTGCCAGCTGTTCTGCTCGGCGAGCCCCGATGCACTGTCGAACAGCAACTCGCTGAGGTTTTCCAGGGCCGGCAGCTCGGCGAGCTGACGGCCCTGCACTTCGTCGGCACTGTACTGGGTGATGGCCGTAAAGCTGGGGTTCACGTACTCCACCATGCCGTCTCGGTTGAGCAGGATGAAGGCGCTGGCGCTCTGCTCGACGGCGCGCTGGAACAGGTAAAGGGCGCTGGTGGCGTTGCGCCGCTCCTGATTGCTCAGCACGTTGGCGTACTGGTCGGCCAGTTCCCCGGCGAAGGCGACTTCGTCCGCTTGCCAGGCGCGGGGGCCGCCGGTGTGCTCCAGGCACAGCACGGCGACCAGTTCGCCGCCGACCCGAATGCTGGCATCGAGAATCGCAGACACCGACTTGGGCCGCAGGTAGTCGTCGAGCAGCTCGCGGGTACGGGCGTCGTTCTCGGCATCGTGGGCGTCGAGCGCACGGCCTTCCTTGAGTGCACGCAGGTAGTTCGGGTAGCGCCGGCCGTCGATCGGCAGCGGCATTTCGTGATGGCCCTGCTCCTGCAGGTAGAGCGCCACGGGCTCGAGCGTATCGCCATTGATGTGCCAGATGCCGGCACGCGCCACGCCGTAGATCTCGCAGGCGCTGCGGGTGATCAGCTCGGCGGCCTCGCGACGCTGGTCATTGCCCTGATAGCGCTGACTGGCCAGGCGCACGATGAGCTGCTGCTGGGCAAAGGCGCGCGTTTGCTGCTGCTGCAACTCGGCTTGGCTGCGCTGCAGGTCTTCCAGCGTGTCTTGCTGTTGGAATGGCGGAGCGGTTGTCTCGTCGCTGGTAACCAGCAGATAGCCGCGCAGCAGGGCACGGCCGCGTTGCTTGAAGGGCTCACCAAGCTCCATCAGTTGCAGTGGGCCCTGGGGCGTGTGCAGGGTGTAGCGCACCAGATAGCGCGAGTTTTCCACGAGCTGTTGCTGGATTGAGTCGTGCAGCCGGTAACGCGCTTCGGGCTCCATCAGGCTGGCGTAGGGCGTTTCCACGAGGTTGCAAAGATCGCTGGGCGGGATGCCGAACTGCTTTTCGCAGGTCGCATCGATGAACAGCAGGAGCCAGTTCGCCTCATTCATCCGCTCGAAACGCATCATGCCGAGCCGCGAGGGCACGGGTAATTGCGTCACGACCTCGGCCATGGCACGGCCTGCGGTATCGGGATGGCTCTTCATCGACTGGCTGTATCCATCGGCTGGCACAGGTTACTGCCCGGCCACTTCACTATAGCGCTAACGAGGGGATTACCGTATCTGCTCCAGCCACCATGGGGCGGTAGTGGTGGCCTAGGTTGCACCATGGTGTGGCGACTGACAAGAAGTCTAATGGCATTGTGATGTCTTTATTTCAACTGTCTGATTTGAAAAGGATATTAGATCGATAAAAAGGGGATGAACGGTCGGTTGTATACCAACGAGCAAGCCAAAAAAAACCCCGCCGGATCGGGCGGGGTCGAGGATACGAGCGTGGCGCTCGAAACGGTTCGCTTACAGCAGCATGGTGCGGATGTCGGTCAGTACATCGCCCAGGCGCTTGGTGAAGCGGGCAGCGGCTGCACCGTTGATCACGCGGTGATCGTAGGACAGCGACAGCGGCAGCATCAGCTTGGGCTGGAAGGCCTTGCCATCCCATACCGGCTGGATGGTCGCCTTGCTGACACCGAGGATCGCCACTTCCGGGGCGTTGACGATCGGCGTGAAGCCGGTGCCGCCAATGTGACCGAGGCTGGAGATGGTGAAGCAGGCACCCTGCATGTCGTCAGCCGACAGCTTCTTGTTGCGCGCTTTCTCGGCCAGCGCAGCGGCTTCGGCAGCCAGTTGCAGCAGGCTCTTCTGGTCGACGTTCTTGATTACCGGGACCAGCAGGCCGTCCGGCGTATCGACGGCAAAGCCGATGTGCACGTACTTCTTGCGGATCACGGCCTTGCCGCTTGGCGCCAGCGAACTGTTGAAGTCCGGCAGCTCCTTGAGCAGGTAGGCACAGGCCTTGAGCAGCAGTGGCAGCACGGTCAGCTTGACGCCCGCTTTCTCGGCGACGGCTTTCTGGGCGACGCGGAAGGCTTCCAGCTCGGTGATGTCAGCCGAATCGAACTGAGTCACGTGCGGCACGTTGAGCCAGCTGCGATGCAGGTTGGCGGCGCCGACCTGCATCAGGCGGGTCATCGGCACTTCTTCGACTTCACCGAACTTGCTGAAATCGACGGTCGGGATCGGCGGAATGCCGGCACCGCCTGTCGCGCCAGCAGCAGAAGCGGCAGGAGCCGACTTGGCTTTCTGCAACTCGGCCTTGACGTACGCCTGTACGTCTTCCTTGAGGATGCGACCTTTCGGGCCACTACCGGGCACCGCACCCAGCTCGACGCCGAACTCGCGGGCCAGCTGACGCACGGCCGGGCCGGCGTGTACCTTGCTGCCATCGCGGCTCGGTGCTGCTGCAGGAGCAGCTTGCGGTGCGGCCTTGGCGGGTGCGCTGCCTTGCACGTTGGCCGGCTTGGCCTGCTCGGGAGCAGCGGCAGGCGCCTGTGCAGCGGCGGCCGGTTTGGCGGCAGCCTTGCCCTGGACCTTGAGGGTCAGGATCAGGTCGCCGGTCTTGGCCTGGTCGCCAACCTTGATGGCAATGCTTTCGATCACGCCAGCCTTTGGAGCTGGGATCTCCATGCTGGCCTTGGCCGACTCCAGGGTGATCAGCGATTGCTCGGCTTCCACGCTGTCGCCTACCTTGACCAGCATTTCGATGACACCAGCAGCGTCGTCACCGATATCCGGGATACGCACTTCCTCACTGCTCTCACCTGCCGGCTCTTCGGCTGCGGCAGGTGCTGGCGCTTCGGCCTCGGCCGGTGCAGCTGCCGGCGCTGGCGCGCTGGCGGCCTGCTTGGATTGGGCGCCGCCGGCACCCTTGAGCACCAGAATCAGGTCGCCAGTGCCGACTTCGTCACCGACCTTGACCGATACGCTCTCCACCACGCCGGCAGCCGGCGATGGGATTTCCATGCTGGCCTTGTCGGACTCGAGGGTGATCAGCGATTGATCGACCTCGATGGTGTCGCCCGGCTTGACCGCCACTTCGATGATGCTGGCCTTGGCGCTGGAGTCGATGTCCGGCACCTTGACTTCCTGGGGCTCGGCACTGCCAGCCGACTGAGCTTGCGGCTCGGCGGCCGGTTGCTCGGCGGCAGCAGGCGCTGCCGGCTCAGCGGCTTGTTCCTGCTGGGCAGGCGCGGCTTCGGCGTCGCCTTCCACGTCCAGCTCGAGCAGCTCGTCACCTTCTTTCAGGGTGTCGCCGAGCTTGACCTTCAGGCTCTTGACGACGCCGGCCTTGGGGGCCGGAATTTCCATGCTGGCCTTGTCCGACTCCAGGGTCAGCAGGCTCTGGTCGGCCTCGATGCGGTCGCCGACCTTGACGAACAGCTCGATGATTTCACCCTCACCGCCGCCGATGTCGGGTACGCGAATCAATTCACTCACAATGCGTCTCCTCAGCAGTCCAGTGGGTTACGTTTTTCGGGGTCGATACCGAACTTGACGATGGCCTCGGCCACGGCCTTGCGTTCGATCTGACCACGGTCGGCCAGCGCTTCGAGCGCGGCCAGAACGACCCAGCGACGATCCACTTCGAAGAAGTCACGCAGTTTGCGGCGGCTGTCGCTGCGGCCGTAACCGTCGGTACCCAGCACCTTGTATTCCTTGACCGGAACCCACTGACGAACCTGTTCTGCGAACAGTTTCATGTAGTCGGTGCTGGCAATGACAGGGCCCTGACGGCCGCTCAGGCACTGCTCGATATAGCTCTTCTTGGGTTCCTGTTCCGGATGCAGGCGGTTGCTGCGCTCCACGGCCAGGCCATCGCGACGCAGTTCGTTGAAGCTGGTGACGCTCCACACATCGGCGCCGATGTTGTAGTCGTTGCGCAGGATCTTCGCCGCTTCGCGAACCTCGTTGAGGATGGTGCCGCAGCCCAGCAGTTGTACGTGGTGGGCGGCTTCCTTGTTGTCCTCTTCGAGCAGGTACATGCCTTTGATGATGCCGTCCTCGACACCTTCGGGCATGGCTGGCTGCTGGTAGTTCTCGTTCATCACGGTGATGTAGTAATAAACGTTTTCCTGCAGGGTCATCATCCGGTGTGTGCCTTCGCGCATGATCACCGCCAGCTCGTAGGCGTAGGTGGGGTCATAGCTGCGCACGTTGGGGATGGTGCTGGCGAGGATGTGGCTGTGGCCGTCCTCGTGCTGCAGGCCTTCACCGTTCAGGGTGGTACGGCCGGAGGTGCCGCCCAGCAGGAAGCCGCGGGTCTGGCCGTCGCCAGCTGCCCAGGCCAGGTCACCGATACGCTGGAAGCCGAACATCGAGTAGAAGATGTAGACCGGCAGCATCGGCGTGTTGTAGTTGCTGTAGGCAGTACCGGCAGCGATGAAGGAGGAGAACGCACCGGCCTCGTTGAGACCTTCCTGGAGGATCTGGCCGTCCTTCTCTTCGCGGTAGTACATCACCTGGTCGCGGTCGACCGGCTCGTACAGCTGGCCGACGGGGGAGTAGATGCCCAACTGGCGGAACATGCCTTCCATACCGAAGGTACGGGCCTCGTCCGCGAGGATCGGCACGATGCGCTTGCCCAGCTCCTTGTCCTTGACCATCGAGGCGAGGATGCGCCCGAACGCCATGGTGGTGGAGATTTCGCGGTCGCCAGAGCCGTCCAGAACGGCCTTGAGGGTTTCCAGCGGCGGCGTCGGGATGCTGATGGTGCCGCGGTTACGCTGCGGCAGATGGCCGCCGAGTTTCTCGCGGCACTTGCGCAGGTATTTCATTTCCGCGCTGTCTTCGGCAGGGCGATAGAACGGCAGTTCTTCCAGCTGCGAATCGTTCAGCGGGATATCGAAGCGATCGCGGAATTTCTTCAGCGACTCGATATCGACCTTCTTGGTGTTGTGCGCGGTGTTCTTCGCTTCGCCGGCACCGGTGCCATAACCCTTGATGGTTTTGGCCAGGATGACGGTCGGCTGGCCTTTGTGGTTGACCGCCTGGTGGTAGGCCGCATAGACCTTGTACGGGTCGTGGCCGCCGCGGTTGAGGTTGAAGATTTCCTCGTCCGACAGTTTCTCGACGCGCTTGAGCAATTCTGGATCGGCACCGAAGAAGTGCTTGCGCACGTAGGCACCGTCTTTGGCCTTGTAGTTCTGGTATTCGCCGTCGATCGCCTGGTCCATGCGACGCTGCATACGGCCGTCTTCGTCCTGGGCGAACAGCGGGTCCCACATACGGCCCCAGATGACCTTGTTGACGTTCCAGTTGGCGCCACGGAACACGCCTTCGAGCTCCTGGATGATCTTGCTGTTGCCGCGAACCGGGCCGTCGAGGCGCTGCAGGTTGCAGTTGATGACGAAGATCAGATTGTCGAGGTTCTCGCGGCCGGCCAGGGAGATGGCACCCAGGGTTTCCGGCTCGTCGGTCTCGCCGTCACCGATGAAGCACCATACCTTCTGCTTGCCGGCCGGGATGAAACCGCGGTTTTCCAGGTACTTCATGAAGCGTGCCTGGTAGATCGCGGTGATCGGGCCCAGGCCCATGGAAACGGTCGGGAACTGCCAGAAATCCGGCATCAGGTGCGGGTGCGGGTACGACGACAGGCCGCCACCGTCCACTTCCTGGCGGAACTTGAGCATCTGCTCTTCGCTCAGGCGGCCTTCCAGGAAGGCGCGGGCGTAGATGCCGGGCGATGCGTGGCCCTGGTAGTAGATCAGGTCGCCGCCGTGTTCTTCGGTCGGCGCCTTGAAGAAGTAGTTGAAGCCGATGTCGTAGAGGGTCGCGCTGGAGGCGAAGGTGGAGATGTGGCCACCCAGATCGGGGTCCTGCATGTTGGCGCGCATGACCATGGCCAGAGCGTTCCAGCGAACGATCGAGCGGATGCGGCGTTCCATGAACAGGTCGCCCGGCATGCGTGCTTCACGCGTGACCGGAATGGTGTTGCGGTAGGGAGTGGTGATCGAATAGGGCAGCTGTGTGCCGCTACGAGTGGCCAACTCACCCAGGCGCGTCATCAGATAGTGGGCACGGTCTTCGCCTTCCTTGTCGAGGACGGATTCCAGTGCGTCCAGCCATTCCTGGGTTTCGATTGGATCGAGGTCTTGCATGGCTTGCTCCAGAGCGGAAAGGCTTCCAGAATCGGAAACCAGATGCGTTGCCGGCTTTTTGGGCGGGCACATTAATTCTTGGATGTACCGGTTGGGTAGATCCGGCTTCGTGTAGTTTTACTACATTTCGTCGGCGATTTCAGCTCTCTCGATCGATTCAGTCGTAGCGAAACTACAATCAAATCAGGCGAGAGCCAGAAGCGGCGAGCCTTCGCAGGGTCTGCGCCGGTTTTCCACCAGGCTCCCAGCCCGCCGAAAAGGATAGACCATGAGCTTGCCCGCGCTCGTCTCTTTGCCTGCCTCGCTCCACCCCATCGCCCAGCGTGCCGAGCAATCGCTCGCCGAGGCGTTCACGGCCTTGTCCGCTGACGCCGCTGCCGCTTTCGCCGCCTGGCCGGCCCTGCGCAAAGAGCACCTGCGGCGCGTAACGGCCGCCAGTGATTTCGTGACGCAACAGGGCCTGCGCGACCCGCAGATGCTGCTCGAGCTGGCTGCCAGCGGCGAGCTGGAGCGGCGCCTGGCGGGCGGCGAATTGCGCCAGCAGCTCGCCGAGCAGTTGCAGGAGTGCGCGGACGAGAACGGCCTGGCGCGCAGCCTGCGGCGTTTTCGCAACCGCCAGCAGCTGCGCATCATCTGGCGAGACATCAGCCGCCAGGCGGATCTGGTGGAAACCTGTCGCGACCTTTCCGACCTGGCCGATGCTTGCATCGACCTGTCTTATCACTGGCTGTACCCCCGGCACTGCGAGCAATTCGGCACACCGGTCGGCCGCCGCAGCGGTGAGCCGCAGCACATGGTCATTCTCGGCATGGGCAAACTCGGCGCCTTCGAGTTGAACCTGTCATCGGATATCGACCTGATCTTCGGCTACCCCGAGGGTGGCGAGACCCAGGGCGTGAAGCGTGCGCTGGATAACCAGGAGTTCTTCATCCGCCTGGGCCAGAAGCTGATCAAGGCGCTGGATGCCATCACCGTCGACGGCTTCGTGTTTCGTACCGACATGCGCCTGCGCCCCTATGGATCGAGCGGCGCGCTGGTGTTCAGCTTCAATGCGCTGGAGCAGTACTACCAGGACCAGGGGCGCGATTGGGAACGCTACGCGATGATCAAGGCGCGGGTGGTCGGCGGAGACCAGCAGGCCGGCGCGCAACTGCTGGAAATGCTGCGCCCGTTCGTCTATCGCCGTTACCTGGACTTTTCCGCCATCGACGCGCTGCGCACCATGAAGCAACTGATCCAGCAGGAGGTGCGCCGCAAGGGCATGGCCGAGAACATCAAGCTCGGTTCCGGCGGCATTCGTGAGGTGGAGTTCATCGCCCAGGCGTTTCAGCTGATCCATGGCGGCCGTGATCTCAGCCTGCAGCAGCGTTCCTTGCTCAAGGTGCTGCAAACCCTCAAGGACCAAGGCTACCTGCCTGGCCAGGCGGTCGACGAGTTGCTCGCCGGCTACGCCTTCCTGCGTTACACCGAACACGCCCTGCAGGCCATCGACGACCGGCAGACGCAGATGCTCCCGGACAACGATCAGGATCGCGCGCGGGTGGCCTTCATGCTCGGCTTCGATGGCTGGGAGGCCTTCCATGAGCAACTGATGCACTGGCGCGGCCGGGTCGACTGGCACTTCCGCCAGGTCATCGCTGACCCCGACGAGGATCAGGAGGGCGATGAGGAGCCCATGGTCGGCGCCGATTGGCTGCCGCTATGGAACGACGACCAGGATGAAGAAGCCGCCTGCCGCCAACTGGCCGAGGCCGGCTTCGCTAACGCCCCGGCGGCCTGGCAGCGGCTGGTGGGGCTGCGCAACGGCAACCAGGTGCGCGCGATGCAGCGCCTGGGTCGCGAGCGCCTGGATGCCTTCATCCCGCGGCTGCTGGCCGCCACCGTCGAGCAGGAAAAGCCCGATCTGGTACTGGAGCGCGTGTTGCCGCTGATCGAGGCAGTGGCGCGTCGTTCGGCCTATTTGGTGCTGCTGACCGAAAATCCCGGTGCCTTGCTGCGTCTGCTGACGCTGTGCGCCGCCAGCCCGTGGATCGCCGAGCAGATCAGCCGCTTCCCGCTGCTGCTCGATGAGCTGCTCAATGAGGGGCGCCTGTTCAGTCCGCCCCATGCGCCGGAGTTGGCCGGCGAGCTGCAGGAGCGGCTGACGCGTATTCCCGAGGAGGATCTGGAGCAGCAGATGGAGGCGCTGCGCCACTTCAAACTGGCCCACGGCTTGCGCGTGGCCGCTTCGGAAATCGCCGGCAGCCTGCCGTTGATGAAAGTCAGCGATTACCTGACCTGGTTGGCCGAGGCCATTCTCGACCAGGTACTGGCCCTGGCCTGGCGGCAGATGGTCAGCCGCCATGGCACGCCGCTGCGCGCCGATGGCAGCCCGTGCTCCCCGGACTTCATCATCGTCGGCTACGGCAAGGTCGGCGGTATCGAACTGGGCCACGGTTCTGACCTGGATCTGGTGTTCATCCACGACGGCGACCCGCAGGCCGAGACCGATGGTGCCAAGCCCATCGACGGCGCGCAGTTCTTCACTCGTCTGGGCCAGCGCATCATTCACCTGCTGACCGCGCAGACCAACTCCGGCCAGCTCTATGACGTCGACATGCGCCTGCGCCCCTCCGGAGCGGCGGGGTTGCTGGTCAGCTCACTGGGCGCCTTCCGCCGCTACCAGGAGGGCGAGGCCTGGACCTGGGAGCATCAGGCGCTGGTGCGCGCCCGGGTGCTGGTCGGCTGCGAACGCGTGGGCGCTGCATTCGCCGAAGTGCGCAGCGCCGTGCTGGGCCGCGAGCGTGATCAGGCCAAGCTGCAGGCCGAGGTCAGCGAGATGCGCGCCAAGATGCGTGACAACCTGGGCAGCCGTGCCACCGCCGCCGGTACGGCGGAGAATGCCTTCGACGCGGCCTCGCCCTTCGACCTCAAGCAGGACGCCGGAGGTATCGTCGATATCGAATTTATGGTGCAATACGCGGCCCTGGCGTGGTCGGAGCAGCACCCGGCGCTGCTCGAATTCACCGATAACATCCGCATTCTGGAAGGCCTGGACCGGCTCGGTCTGCTCCGCGATGGCGAGGCGACCCTGCTGCAGGACGCCTACAAGGCCTATCGCTCGGCAGCCCATCGGCAGGCTTTGCAGAAGCAGCCCGGGATCGTGGGCGGCGACCAGTTTCACGAGCACCGGCGCAATGTGATGCGCATCTGGCGTGAGCTGGGCCTGAGTTGATGGCTGTCGTTCGCCATCGGGCTTCTCTACCGAAACTGAGCTTATGAATATTCTGATCATCGGCCCTTCGTGGGTAGGCGACATGGTGATGGCGCAGACATTGTTCCAGTGTCTGAAACTGCGTCATCCCGACTGCGCCATCGACGTGCTGGCCCCGGACTGGAGCCGGCCGATCCTCGAGCGCATGCCCGAGGTTCGCCAGGCCTTGAGCTTTCCCCTCGGCCATGGCGTGCTGGAGCTGGCCACGCGGCGGCGCATCGGCAAGTCCCTGGCCGGCCGTTACGATCAGGCGATCCTGCTGCCCAACTCCATGAAGTCGGCGCTGGTGCCGTTCTTCGCCGGCATCCCCCTGCGTACCGGCTGGAAGGGCGAGATGCGTTACGGCCTGCTCAATGACGTGCGCAAGCTGGACAAGGATCGCTACCCGCTGATGATCGAGCGCTTCATGGCCCTGGCGTATCCGGCTGGCGCGGAGCTGCCGCAGCCATATCCGCGCCCGTCCCTGCGCATCGACCCCGCGACTCGTGACGCAGCCCTGGCACATTTCGGCCTGAGCCTGGATCGCCCGGTTCTTGCCCTGTGCCCAGGCGCCGAGTTCGGCGAAGCGAAACGCTGGCCCAGCGAGCATTACGCCAAGGTCGCCGAGACGAAGATCCGTGAAGGCTGGCAGGTCTGGCTGTTCGGCTCGAAGAAGGATCACCCTGTGGGCGAGGATATCCGATCGCGGCTGATTCCCGGCCTGCGCGAGGAGGCCGTCAACCTGTCCGGTGAGACCAGTCTTGCGCAAGCCATCGACCTGCTATCGTGCGCCGCCTCGGTGGTGTCCAACGACTCCGGGCTGATGCACGTGGCCGCGGCGCTCGATCGCCCGCTGGTGGCGGTGTACGGCTCGACCTCGCCACAGTTCACCCCGCCGCTGGCCGAGCAGGTGGAAATCATCCGTCTGGGCATCGAATGCAGCCCGTGCTTCGAGCGTACCTGTCGTTTCGGTCATTACAACTGCCTGGTGCAGCTCGAGCCACGGGTCGCCGTCGACGCGCTGCAGCGCCTGGCGGGTGAGCCCGCCGAGGTCATGCCCTGAATGCGCGTGCTGGTGATCAAGACCTCATCGCTGGGCGACGTGATTCATACCCTGCCGGCCCTGACCGACGCGGCCCGGGCGATCCCGGGCATCCGGTTCGACTGGGTGGTGGAAGAAGGCTTCGCCGAGATTCCAGCCTGGCATCCGGCCGTCTCCCAGGTGATTCCGGTGGCCATCCGCCGCTGGCGCAAGCACCCGCTGAAAACCCTTCGCAGTGGCGAGTGGGCGCGGTTCAAGCAGCGCCTGCGCGAGAGTCAATACGACCTGGTAATCGACGCCCAAGGCCTGCTCAAGAGCGCCTGGCTGACCCGCTACGTCAAGGCGCCGGTGGCAGGGCTCGATAAAAAGTCTGCCCGCGAGCCTATCGCTGCGCGCTTTTATGATCGCCCCTACAGCGTGCCGCGGGCCCAGCATGCGTTGGAGCGTACCCGCCAGCTGTTCGGCCAGGCGCTGAGCTACAGCGTGCCCGCTGGTCTGGGCGACTACGGGTTGAGCCGCGCCCAGCTTGCAGATCCGGCCGCAAGCCCTTATCTAGTGTTCCTGCACGGCACCACCTGGGCCAGCAAGCACTGGCCCGAAGCCTACTGGCGCGAACTGGCCGAGCAGGTTGCCGAGCGCGGCTGGGCGATTCGCCTGCCATGGGGCAACGAAGCCGAGAAGGCGCGCGCCGAGCGTATCGCCGCCGGCATCGATGGCGCTGCGGTATTGCCAAAGCTCAACCTGGCAGGTGTGGCCAAGGTGCTTGCCGGTGCCCAGGCCTGTGTGGCCGTCGATACCGGTCTGGGCCATCTGGCGGCAGCGCTGGATGTGCCGACCGTGTCGCTCTATGGCCCGACCCTGCCGGGCCGGGTGGGTGCCTACGGGCGCTCGCAGGTGCACCTGTGCGCCAGCGGCCCGGATGCCGGCAAGGGCGACCGCGAGAAACCCTGTTTCGATGATTTGAAACCACAGCGGGTGTTCACCGAATTACATGCCCTGCTGCTGGATCTGGGGCTGGACTGATGCAAGCGAGCGGAGGGCCGATGCGCCTGGCTTTTATCCTCTACAAGTACTTCCCCTACGGCGGGTTGCAGCGCGATTTCATGCGTATCGCCCTGGAGTGCCAGCGGCGCGGCCACAGCATCCGCGTCTACACGCCAATCTGGGAAGGCGAGGTGCCAGAGGGTTTCGAAGTGGTGGTGGTACCGGTCAAGGCACTGTTCAACCATCACCGCAACGAGAAACTCACCGCCTGGGTGCAGGCCGACTTGCGCGAGCGCCCCGTCGACCGGGTGATTGGCTTCAACAAGATGCCGGGCCTGGACGTGTACTACGCTGCCGATGGCTGCTACGAGGACAAGGCGCAGACCCTGCGCAACCCCCTGTATCGCCGCTGGGGCCGCTACAAGCATTTCGCCGAGTACGAGCGAGCTGTGTTCGCACCCGAGTCGGACACCGAGATTCTGATGATCTCCGAGGTGCAGCAGCCGCTGTTCGTCAAGCATTACGGCACGCCAGCCGAGCGCTTCCACCTGCTGCCGCCGGGCATCGCCCTGGATCGCCGCGCGCCGGCCAATGCCGCCGAAATCCGCGTCGAGTTTCGCCGCGAGTTCGCCCTGGCCGACAGCGACCTGCTGCTGGTGCAGATCGGCTCGGGCTTCAAGACCAAGGGCCTGGACCGCAGCCTCAAGGCCCTGGCCGCCTTGCCGCCGGAGCTAAAGCAGTGCACCCGGTTGATGGTCATCGGCCAGGACGACCCCAAACCGTTCCTGCTGCAGGTCAAGGCACTCGGCCTGAGCGACCAGGTGCAGATTCTCAAGGGACGCAGCGATATTCCGCGCTTCCTGCTTGGCGCCGATCTACTGATCCATCCGGCCTACAACGAAAATACTGGTACCGTGCTGCTTGAGGCGCTGGTCGCCGGGCTGCCTGTGCTGGTCACCGATGTATGCGGCTACGCCCATTACATCGAGGATGCAGACGCCGGCCGCGTGGTGCCCAGTCCATTCGAGCAGCCCGCGCTGAATCGCCTGCTGGCCGAGATGCTAGCCGACGACGCTGCCCGCGCGCGATGGAAGCAAAATGGCCTGGCCTATGCCGACACGGCCGATCTGTACAGCATGCCGCAGCGGGCTGCGGATGTGATTCTGGCGGCGCACCCGTGAGCAACCCAACCGCTTTGGCAACCTTGGGCCCTTTAAATGCGTCGCCTACGGCGCGATGCCCTAGTGGCCGTTCCACAAGGCTCGCGTTGCCTTCAGCATTCACCGCGAGACCGCGGCTCCTACAGGGAGGCCTATGCGCCTGATTCTTGCTGAACCATTCAAGTCCCTGTGGGACGGCAAGGATGCCTTTGAAGCGGTCGAGGGCCTGCAGGGGCAGGTGTACCGCGAACTGGAGGCGCGTCGAACGCTGCGTACAGAGGTGAATGGCAAGGGCTATTTCGTGAAGATTCACCGTGGCGTGGGCTGGGGGGAAATCGTCAAGAACCTGGTCACGGCCCGCCTGCCGGTGCTGGGCGCGGGCCAAGAGTGGAAAGCCATCCAGCGTTTGAACGACGCCGGGGTGTCGACCATGACCGCGGTGGCTTATGGCGAGCGTGGCAGCAACCCGGCGCAGCAGCATTCGTTCATCGTCACCGAGGAGCTCGCGCCGACCGTCGACCTCGAGCAATTGACGCTGACCTGGATCGAGCAGCCGCCGTCGCCCATCGTGAAGCGGGCACTGCTGCGCCGTGTGGCGCAAATGACCGGGCGCATGCACGCTGCGGGCGTGAACCACCGGGACTGCTACATCTGTCACTTTCTGCTGCATACCGACAAGCCATTCGACGCTGATGATTTCCGCCTGTCGGTGATCGATCTGCACCGCGCCCAGGTACGCAATGCCGTGCCGAAACGCTGGCGCGACAAGGATCTGGCCGGTCTGTATTTCTCGGCCTTGAACATAGGCCTCACCAAGCGCGATCTGCTGCGTTTCATCAAGGTTTACTTTGGCGTCGTCGACAGCCGTCCCCTGCGTCAGGTCCTGCAGGACGAGGCTGCCCTGCTGCGCTGGTTGCAGGGCAAGGCCGACCGCCTGCGTGCGCGTTATGCGCGCAAGTACGAAACGGAGGGGCAAGCATGAGTCAGTGGCGTGTCACCGCCTTGGCCACGCCCGAGGCGGCCAGGGCATTCGCTTCGCTTGATGCGGTCTTTGCCCTGCAAGGCGAGGCTATTACTCACGATCCGTTGTCGGACGTCATTCGTGTGGAGTTCGATGGGCTGCGTTACTACGTCAAGCGCTACCACGGTGCCGGCAAAGGCGCTCGGCGCTTCGTTGGCCGGCCGCGGGTCAAGGCTGAGTGGCAGAACCTCAAACATTTCGCGAGTTGGGGGATTCCCACTGCGCCTATCGCTGCCTACGGGCTGGAGCGCAAGGGTGCAGCCTTTCACCGAGGGGCACTGATCACCCAGGAACTGGTCGACACCACGGACATGTGGCGGCTGGCCTCCTCGGGTGACGCGCGCCTGCATGATCGGGCCTGGGTCGACGATGTCAGCTGTCAGCTGGCCCGTGCCACGCGCATCCTGCACGATCATCATTTCGCCCATAACGACCTGAAGTGGCGCAATCTGCTGGTCGACGAGCACCGCCGCCTGTACTTCATCGACTGCCCGACCGGTGCATTCTGGCGAGGGCCGTTTCTACGTCGGCGCATCGTAAAGGATCTCGCCTGTCTGGATAAGGTGGCCAAATATCACCTGTCGCGTACCCAGCGCCTGCGCTTCTACTTGCAGTATCGAGGGCGTGAACGGCTCAACGACAGCGACAAGCAGCGTATCGGCCAGATCGTGCGTTACTTCGAGGGAAGAGAATGAAGGACTTCATCGAGCGCGATGATCAAGCGCTGCTCGAACGTCATGGGCTGGCCAGTTTCGAGGCGCTCTGGACGCTCGAGCTGCATGCGGTCGACGAGCCCAACCGGGCGCCGCGCGGCGGCTGGAGCACGGTCTACCGGCTCGATCTGGAAGGCCATGGCTATTACCTCAAGCGCCAGAGCAACTACTTGACGCACAGCCTGGAGCGCCCCTGGGGTGAGCCGACGCTGGCGCGGGAGTTTCGCAACATCCGCCGTTACCAGCGCCTCGGCATCCCGGCGATGAGCGCCGCGTTCTACGCCGAGCGGCGCATCGCCGGTGAGCGACGGGCCGTTCTGCTGACCCATGCGCTGGATGGTTGGCGCGACCTCGACAGCTGGCTGCCCGAATGGCATCAGCTTGCAGCGGAGCAGCGCCAGGCGATCGTGAGCGCTTGCGGACGTCTGGCTCGGCGCGTGCACGAGAAGGGACAGGTGCATGGCTGTTTCTACCCCAAACATATCTTCCTGCAACCCCGAGATGAGGGTTTTGCGGCGCAGCTGATCGATCTGGAGAAGACCCGGCCACTGTTTCTCGGCGAGCGTGACAGGGTCAAGGACATCGAGCCGTTGCTGCGACGCACCAACCCCTGGAATGAAGCGGATCACCTGGGTTTCCTGACGGCCTATCTGGGCAGCGGGCAACATGTGGATCATTGGTCGCAGCGTCTTACGGCGCGGTTGAAGGACAAGGCCCAACGCCCATGAAACTGGTTCACCTCAACAAGGCGGGGCGCAGCCCTGCGCTGCCGCTGCCGATCGAGCTGCCGGGCGGTACGTCGCTCGAGTTGCAGAGCCTGCTGCGTGTGTTGCCGGGCCAGCGTTATGTCGGCGCGGCGCAATGGCAGGGGCGTCAGGTGCTCGCCAAGATGTTGGTCGGCAGCAAGGCCGAGCGGCACTTCGCTCGGGAGCTGCAAGGTGCCCAGCTACTGGCGGAACAAGGGTTGTGCACCCCCTTGCTGCTCGATCATGGTGTATCGGCGGGCGAGGGCGGCTGGCTGTTGTTCGAGTTCCTGGAGGACGCCCGCAGCCTGGCGGATGACTGGCAGGCCGTCGCTGATCAGCCCTGGCTGAGCGATGCGCAGCAGCAGGTGCTGGGTGAGGCGCTTGGCGTCATCGGCCAGCTTCATCGTCGTGGGCTATGGCAGGAAGACCTGCACCTGGACAATTTGCTGCGCCATGACGGCCACCTGCATCTCATCGATGGCGGCGGCATTCGCGCCGAGACGCCCGGGCAGCCCCTCTCCCGAGCTCGCGTGCTGGAAAACCTGGGGTTGTTCTTCGCGCTGTTTCCCCGCGCCATTGATGACTTCATCGAAGAATTGTTGGTGCACTACCTGTTGGTCAACGGCGAACATGCTCTGCCGCTTGAGGCCCTGCTCAAGGCTGTGGCCAAGGCGCGCGGGCTGCGTCTTCATTCTTTCATGGCCAAGATTCAGCGTGAGTGCACGGCCTTTCGCGTCTGGCGTGGGCCGTCGCGCCTGCAGGTGGTGAGGCGTGAAGAGGACGCGGCGCTGGCGCCTCTTCTGGCCGACCCCGACGCGGCGATCGCTGCAGGCGAGCCACTCAAACTGGGCGGCTCCTCGACCGTGGCGCGCGTCCAGCAGGCTGGCCGGCAATTGGTCATCAAACGCTACAACATCAAGGGCTTCGGCCATTGGCTGCGGCGCTTCTGGCGGCCCAGCCGGGCCTGGCACAGCTGGTGCGAAGGCAACCGCCTGGATTTTCTCGGAATCGCCACGCCCAGGCCGCTGGCGGTGCTCGAGCGGCGCACCCTGTGGCTGCGCCGCCAGGCCTATCTGATTACCGAACACACGCCGGGTATGGATATAATCGCCCGTTTCGCGCCGTGCGGGGCGGATGGCTTACCGCCAGAGGCGGACTTGCAGGCGTTGGATACGTTGTTCGCAGCGCTGTTGCGCGAGCGCATCAGTCATGGCGATTGCAAGGGCAACAATATTCTCTGGCAGGATGGCCGCTGGGCGCTGATCGATCTGGATGCCATGCAGTTCCATGGCCAGGCCAGCAGCTTCAAGGCCGCCTATGCACGTGATCGCGCGCGTCTGCTGCGCAACTGGGCCGCCGACAGCGCCCTGTATCGTGAACTCGACCGGCGCTTGCCAACATATATTTGAGCCTTCCGAGGAAGGCTCAGCGAAATCAAACCGTATCGGTTGTCGAGTCAGGCAGCCGCGTTAAGAGGCTTTACCCGTGGCATTGACGATTCTTGGCCTGTCCGGCGCCCTCAGTCATGACCCCTCCGCGGCGTTGTACATCGACGGCAAGTTGATTGCAGCAGCCGAAGAAGAGCGCTTCGTGCGTGACAAGCACGCGAAGAACCGCATGCCTTACGAGTCGGCCAAATTCTGCCTGGAACAGGCCGGTATCAAACCATCGGATGTCGATGTGGTGGCGATTCCCTTCGCGCCCATCAGCCTGTTCGGCAAGGCGCGTTGGCACTACGCCAAACGCTACTGGTACGCACCGGATCGCGCCCTCGACGCCATTCTCATGGGCAACCGCCGCTACAAGCGCTATCGCAAGAAGGTCGTCTGGTGCCTGGAGCAACTGGGCTTCGATGCCAAGAAGGTCAAGATCGAGCCAGTCGAGCACCACCTGGCGCACGCGTCCAGCGCTTATCACTGCTCGGGTTTCACCGAGAAGGCCGCGATCCTCGGTATCGACGGCAAGGGCGAGTACGCCACTACCTTCTTCGGCTATGGCGAGAACGGCCGTATCCACAAGATCAAGGAATTCTTTGACCCGGATTCCCTGGGCGGCCTGTACGGCGCGGTGACCGAGTTCCTCGGTTTCGAAATGCTCGACGGCGAGTTCAAGGTCATGGGCATGGCGCCTTATGGCGATGCCAGCAAGTACGATTTTTCCCGCCTGGCCAAGTTCGAGAACGGCGAGTTGGTGATCAATACCGACTACGCCAACGTCATCGGTCTGCGCCGCCACAAGGAAAAGGGCAAGGGCTTCTACTTCTCCCCCAAACTGATCGAGTGGCTGGGGCCAAAGCGCGAAGGCGACATTGCCGACGACCCGTACATCCACTACGCCGCCAGCATGCAGGCGCTGTTCGAGAAGCTGGCGCTGGAGATGATGGATTACTACCTGGGCGACATCATCCGCGAGACCGGCAAGATCGCCTTCGCCGGTGGATGCGCGCTGAACGTCAAGCTCAACCAGAAGATCATTGCTCGCCCCGAGGTCAAGGAACTGTTCGTTCAGCCGGCCTCCGGTGACGCCGGCACTTCGGTTGGTGCCGCTGCCTACGTTTCCCACAAGCGTGGCGTGCCCGTGGAGAAGATGGAGCACGTCTACCTCGGCCCGGCCTATTCCAACGAAGACGTCATTGCCGCCTGCGCCCGCCACCCGAATGCGCCGAAATGGCAGAAGATCGACGACATGCCGCAGCGCATCGCGCAGATCATGGTCGATGGCAATCCGGTAGCCTGGTTCCAGGGCCGCATGGAATTCGGCCCGCGTGCCCTGGGCGGTCGCTCGATCATCGGTTGCCCGAGCATTCCCGGCGTGGCCGACCGCATCAACGAACAGATCAAGTTCCGCGAGCGCTGGAGACCCTTCTGCCCATCGATGCTCGACACCGTCGCCGAGCAGATGCTCAAGGTCGATCACCCGAGCCCGTTCATGACCTTCACTTTCGAAGTCAACGACGAGTGGAAAGAGCGCGTCAGCGAAGTCGTCCACGAAGACGGCACCTCCCGCGCCCAGGTGCTCAAGCGCGAATACAACCCGCGCTGGTACGACCTGATGCTGGAGCTGGAAAGACTCACCGGCAACGGCGTGTCGCTGAACACCTCGCTGAACCGCCGTGGCGAACCGATGATCTGCTCGCCGACCGACGCCCTGAACATGTTCTTCGGCTCGGATCTGCAGTACCTGATCATGGAGGATATTCTGGTGGTCAAGGACGGTGTCGTTGCGTCGAGCGGCGATCTGTCCGGCAGCGTGGAATCGTAGTTCGGCTGGCTATCGATATGTCGACGGCTGTAGCGAATCGTTGTGTAACACGGCGTTCTCGCGCAGCCGCAGTCGTGTCGAAGCGCCCCGGCTCGGCGCCTGCATTTGGTTGCGGGTTGCCTGATGGTACAATCGCCGGCTTAATCCCAGAGCCAGCATCTTATGCCTGATTCAAGCGCCCAATCGCCTTCGATCTCCAGCTTCAAGTTGTACATGCGGCTGTTGAGCTACATGAGGCGCTACTGGTTCATGTTCGGCGTCAGCATGATTGGCTACATCATCTTCGCCTCGACCCAGCCAATGCTCGCCGGCCTGCTCAAGTACTTCGTCGACGGCCTTGCCGCTCCCGAAGCCGGTATGGTCGAGTTGCCGTTGCTGGGCAGCATGCAGCTGCTCTACGGCGTGCCGCTGGCACTTTTACTCATTACCTTCTGGCAGGGTATCGGCTCGTTTCTCGGGGGCTATTACCTGGCACGGGTATCGCTGGGGCTGGTACAGGACCTGCGCATTGCGCTTTTCAACAACCTGCTGACACTGCCCAATCGTTATTTCGATAACCATTCCACGGGTTATCTCATCTCTCGCATCACCTACAACGTCGGTTCGGTTACCGGCGCGGCGACGGATGCCTTGAAGGTCATGGTGCGTGAAGGCCTGACGGTGGTTTTCCTGTTTGGCTATCTGCTGTGGATGAACTGGAAACTGACCATGGTGATGGTGGCGATTCTGCCGCTCATTGCCCTGATGGTTAAGAGCGCGAGCAAGAAATTTCGTAGCCAGAGCCGCAAGATTCAGAGTGCCATGGGCGAGTTGACCCACGTGTCGTCCGAGACCATCCAGAATTACCGTGTGGTTCGTAGCTTCGGTGGCGAGCGCTATGAGCGTGAGCGCTTCTACGAAGCGAGCGAAGACAGCACCCGCAAGCAGCTGCGCATGACCCGCACCAGCGCGATCTACACGCCCAGCCTGCAACTGGTGAACTACGCCGCCATGGCGTTCCTGATGTTCCTTGTGCTGTTTCTGCGCGGTGATGCCAGCGTGGGTGATCTGGTGGCCTATATCACGGCTGCAGGGCTCCTGCCCAAGCCGATTCGACAGCTTTCGGAAGTCAGCTCGACCATCCAGAAGGGGCTTGCCGGCGCCGAGAGCATTTTCGAACAACTGGACGAAGTGACCGAGCCCGATAACGGAACGGTCGAGAAAGAGCGAGTAACCGGTGCGCTCGAAGTAAAACACCTGAGTTTCGTTTACCCGGGGACCGAGAAAACCGTTCTGCAGGACATCAGCTTTACCGTCGAACCGGGGCAGATGGTGGCGCTGGTGGGCCGCTCGGGGAGCGGCAAGTCAACGCTGGCCAATTTGATTCCACGTTTCTATCAGCATGATCAGGGGCAGATTCTGCTCGATGGCACGCCGATCGAGGACTATCGCGTCGAAAACCTGAGGAAACATATCGCGCTGGTCACACAGCAGGTTTCGCTTTTCAACGACACCGTCTTGAATAACATCGCCTATGGCGATCTGCGTAACTTGCCACGCGAGGCAGTCGAGCAGGCCGCCGAGGCGGCCTATGCGCGTGAGTTCATCGATCTGCTTCCGCAGGGCTTCGATACCAAGGTGGGTGAGGATGGCGTGATGTTGTCGGGCGGCCAGCGCCAGCGCTTGGCGATCGCCCGCGCGTTGCTCAAGAGTGCGCCTGTGCTGATACTCGATGAGGCGACCTCGGCCCTGGATACCGAATCCGAACGCTACATCCAGGCAGCGCTGGACAAGGTGATGGAAGGCCGCACCACGCTGGTGATCGCGCATCGGCTGTCGACCATCGAGAAAGCCGATCTGATTCTGGTGATGGATCAGGGGCGCATCGTCGAGCGCGGCTCTCACGAGTCTCTGCTGGCACAGAATGGTTACTACGCTCGTTTGCATGCCATGGGATTAGAAGAGGGCGATGCAGATCCGTCTGCCACAGGGCATTCGGCGCAGTAATAGATCATGGACGATAGAGTGTTTAAAGGAGCTTTAATGGCTGAGGCTACACACCATGAAGTGGCTGGCGTCGTGACGTCTTCCGATTGCCGGTTGGCGCTGATTCCTTCCATGGGCTTGGGAGATGGATGTATTTACCTCGTTTTGGCCGCGAACCTCGCGCGTGCGGGCTACAAGGTCACCGTGTTCAGCAACCATGTGGGCGCCCTGAGCAACTGGTTTGAGCTATTCGATGCCCAGCCACTTCCCCCGCCTGAGCGCACCTTTAATGCGTTGGATGAATTTGATCTAGTCATTTCCGATCTCGGCAGTATGGTTACTCGTCACGGCGAGGCCGCCGACATGCTTGCCAGGCGTTATGCGTTCGTAGGAACTCTCAAGGTCGATCCGCGTTTCATCGAGTTTCCCGCTGTCGACGCCTTGGCCAGGTTATCACCCTGCAAGGCATCGCTGCTGGCGCCTCTCGCGGCTGCTGCAGGTCCGCTTCGTTGCCTTGACGACGACCGCGTCAGCATGGTCGATCAAGCTGTGGCGTTCTGTCGTATGCGTATGGGGCTGGTTGACGCTCATGACGGGGTCGGTTTACAGATTCCGCTCGAACTGAAGTATCGACACTATCCTCGACGCGTGATGCTCCACCCATTGTCTTACAACGAAAAAAAGAACTGGCCTGCACACAAGTACGTGGCCTTGGCGCGTCAGCTTCGCACGGACGGTTACGATCCGCAGTTCGTGCTGTCTCCCAAGGAGCGCCGCGATCATCTTGAGGCATTTGGCACGGAATTCGAGATTCCTGCGTTTGCCGATGCTCAAGCGCTGGCGGCGTACCTTTACGAGTCGGGGTACGTCATCGGTAATGACTCAGGCGTTGGGCACTTGGCCTCAATGCTGGGTATTCCTGTGCTCACCATCTACCGCAAGCGCCGAGATGGTTTTTGCTGGCGGCCTGGCTGGGGGCAAGGTCAGGTGGTGCGACCAGCCGTATCGCCAGGCATATTGCGTAATCAATGGTGGCGTTTCTTAAGCGTTGGACGTGTAGTGCGTAGCTTCAATGTTTTGCGTGAGCAAGTAAAAAGGGCTAGGACGTGAGCGGGTTCATGGCAATTACGGTGGTAATCCCTGTTTACAACTACGGCTATGCATTGGCCAGGGCAGTTCGTTCCGTCTTACCTCAATTGGCTGCCGACGATGAGTTGTTGATCGTCGACGATGGCTCCACCGATACCACTGCAGCGGTCATAGAGGCGCTCCAGGGGGAGTTCCGTAACCAATTCCGCGCCGTGCGAAAAGAGAATGGTGGCGCTGCTTCGGCCCGTAACCTGGGGATCGAGATGGCCCGCTGCGACTGGTTCATATTTCTCGATGCCGATGACGAAATGACGCCCAACGCCTTGTCTTTGATACGGCACCATCTTCTTGAGAACACGGATACCAAAGTGGTCATTGGCGGGCACTGGACAGTCGATGAGACGGGCCATAAGCGCATGCATCTACCAGCAAGCTTGCCAGATTCTGCCTTCGACCGTGTACGTGGCTATTTGCTGGACAAGAGCCTGAGCATTTCTAACGGTGCGAGCCTGCTACATCGCGAGGTATTTGCAGCAGGGCTGTATCCCGAGCACTTTCGTAATGCCGAGGACATTCCAGTTTTCGCTCAGGCAATGGCGCTTGGTTCGGTCAGCACGCTTCGTGAGGCATTGGCCATCGTGCATAAGCACGGCGACAGCCTGCGCCACGATTTTCACTCGAGCCTTGCTGGAGGGGTTGGACTGGTCGATGAGGTTTTCGGTCGCCTGCCAAGCGAATTTCAGTCGTTACGTGCGTCGTTCCATAAGCAGCGCTGTTTATCACTGTTTCGGAGTGCCTACATCGCTCGCGACGTAAGTGCCGCCAAGCAGTTCTACCGCCAGGCGGTGGCAAGCGACTGGCGCGTGTTGCTCAAACTCTCGTATTTGCGCAAGGCGATCCGCCTGTGGATGGGCCGCCTGGATGGTTAAGCCGCTGAAAGTCCTGCAGTTGCAAACCCGTTACAACGCAGCCGATACCAACTCCGACCTGGGCGAGCAGATTCTGCAAGGGCTGCCTGCAGAGCGTTTCGAGGTGGTCAATGCCTACCTCGAGGGGCGGCCGGCTGACGGTGCACCGCTCCCGCCTGGTCGTCGTCAGGTATTCTTCGAGTTCAGTGAGAAGGACATGAGCGGTTTGCGCCGCAGGGTGCGTGCGCGCCTATTGGCGTTTTGTCGGGAGGAAGGTTTCGATGTGGTGTTGCTGCATCGCTTCAAGGCCGTCAACCTGTTCATGCACCTCAACAAGAAGCTGCGCATCGCCCGTTGCATTGGCGTCTCCCATGGCTTCGGCGAGTACGACAGATTCTATCGGCGCTGGCAGGCCAGGCGCTTGATCGACGAATGCTGGCGTTTCGTCGGGGTTTCGCCGGCAGTGGTCGATTACCTGGTTTCGCTGCGCTGTGGCTTCACGAAGGCGAACACGGTGGCCATCACCAACGCGCTGGATATCGACCTGGCCGAGTCGCTGCAACTGTCGCGAGAAGAGGCGCGCGAGGCGCTGGGTTTGCCGATGGGACCAGTGATCATCGGTGCCATCGGGCGCTTGGTTCCAATCAAAGGGCATACCTATCTGATCCGGGCTTTCGCTGCCGTCAGTCAGGAGTTCCCACAGGCGAACCTGGCCGTCATCGGTGGAGGTCGCGAGCAGGACAATCTCGCTGCGCTGATCGCCGAGTCCGGTTTGCAGGGGCGTGTGCATTTGTGCGGTACCCAGCCCGATGCGATGCGCTATGTAAGGGCGTTCGACATCTTTGCCATGCCGTCGCTACAGGAGGGGCTCGGGCTTGCCCTGCTCGAAGGCATGTGCGGCCACCTGCCGGTAATGGGCTCGGATATCCCAGCGATGCGTCCCTTGTTGCACGGTGCTGGCGGTCGTTTGTTCAGTCCGGGCGATGTGAAGTCGCTGGCCGAGCAACTGCGCGCTAGTCTGGCCGACGGCGAAGCCGAGCGAGCAGAGCAAGGTGAGCGGGCTTATCGCTACCTCCGGCGCGAGCACGATATCGAGGATTTTCGCCGTAAATACCGTGAGCTGCTCGAAGGCGACCAGCCGCTGACAGGATCGTCTCAATGACCGATAGCACCCTCCCGCTGCCCCTGGTATCGGTACTGATCTCCTCCTACAACCATGCGGACTTCATCGAGGCCAGCATTCGCAGCGTGTATGCGCAGCACTATCCCAACATAGAGCTGCTGGTGGTCGATGATGGCTCGCGTGACGGCAGTGTCGAGCTGATTCAGCGATTGCAGGCGGAGCTCGGTTTCGACTTCGTCGCCCAGGCGAACAAAGGGCTATGCACCACGCTCAACGAGATGATCGCCCGAAGTAAGGGGCGGTACATCGCGCCGCTGGGCTCGGATGACGTGATGCTGCCCGAGCGCTTTTCCTTGCAGATTCCATTTATGGAGCAGCATCCGGAGACCGGAATCTGTGCGGGCGGCATCGTGCTCATCGACGGCGACGGCAAGCCATTGCCCGAAAAGAAGCAGCGGCATCGCCCGGCCAGGCGTCTCGACTTCGATGACCTGTTCATGGATCGCAAGCCTGGCCCGCCGGCGCCGACCTTGCTGTTTCGCCGCGAGGCACTGGAGGCGGTGGGCGGCTTCGATCCGACCATCCGTATCGAAGATTATTTCGTGGAGCTACGTATCGCCCGGGCCGGCTATTTTATCGACATACTCGAAGAGCCGTTGGCGCTGTACCGCGTGCACGGCAGCAACACCTACAAGAACCGTCGTCTGATGATCGAAACCGAGTTGGCGATCTACCAGCGCTTCAGTGACCATCCGGGTTACGAGGCGACGCGCCTGCGCTACCTGAACGCCATGTTCACCAAGGTTGCCAACGAGGACCGAGCGCTGGCTGGCGAGTTGCTGGCGCAGATCCCATGGCGCGCGCGCAATCTGAAGACGCTCAAGGGGCTCTGGCGCTACTGGCTCAAACGCTGAGCGCCGGTCGTAGCGCTCATTGGCCGGACTACCGGGCTTGCAGCCACTTTCTTAGGTCGCGGCTGAAACGCTCGGTGTCACGTCGGCTGGCGCTGTCTGCATAGCCCTCTAGCCAGCTATCGACGTGCTGATGCGCCAGCCAGTCGATATCCTCGGCATAGCGCAGGATGTGCTGCAGATTGCGCCGTCTTTTCCAGGGAGCGAGCGGACGGCTTTCCAGTTTCATGTCCGACAGGTCGATAAGGCCGAAGCTGTCGTCGGGCAGTAGTAGAACGTTGCCCAGGTGCAGCGAGCGGAAATAGACGCCAAGCTGATGCAGCTCGCCGAGGAACGTCCCGAATCGTCTTACCAGTGCCGGACGCTGCCCAGCGTCGAGTTGGCGTAATCGATTACGCAGGGTGTCGCCTGGCAAGGGTTGATAAAGAACGGCGCTCAGGCGGCGTTCGCTGATCATCAGAACATCGAGTACGGTCGGCGCGATGACCCCCAGGCGTAGTAAGCCTCTGGCATTGTCTGCAAAGCGCTGTGCCGGCAAGTCCCAGAGGTCAGAGGACAGCAGCCGCTTGCGGCGATACAGTTTCAGAAAGTCGCCGCTGCCCAGTCGCGCCACTTTGACGCCAAGGCCATCTTCTTCGATGGTTTTGGCGCCTTGCAGCAGGGCGTCCAACTGTATCGCATCGATACGTTTCATGCGTTAGCCTGCCGATGCCGGATGGACAGCGCGCCGAGCAACGCCATTGGGATCCAGATCAAAAACCAGCTTTCGTTGGGGCGCGACAGGTAGTTGCCTCCCTCCGTCAGCCCCGCGCAAAGTCCATAGATCAGCAGTGCCGAAGCGATCTGGAATTGCGGCAGGGCGCGTAGGTGCAGGCAGCGGAGCAGGGCAAAGCCGTACATGATGGCCCAGATACCCAGGCCTATCATGCCCAGCTCGAGAAGAACCGCCAGCTCGACGTTGTGCGGGTCGTGCAACAAATGGCCCACGCCTGGGATGTCGAATTCGAACTTGCTCTCATAACCGGCGCCTAGCCAAAGATGCTGTCCGGCCTGACGCCAGGCATCGCCCCACAGTTCGGGGCGGAAGGAGGTACCGCGTTGCAGAATGATCTCGGGCGCGACCAGATAGGCGGCAGCCGCGCCGAGCAGCAACGCGGCGACCAAGTACATGGCCCGTTTGCCGCTCATCGACAGCATCCAGACACTGGTCAGTGCCAGGCCCATCAGCGGCGTCCGCGAACCCGTGGCCAGTAGCGCAGCCAGCAAGGGAAGTGCCATCAGAATCGGTAGCCAGTCATGACGTTCGTTGCGTGACAGCCAGGCTGCGACCCAATAGGTGCATAAAAAGCCTAGAACGTGGGAGGTGAGCAGCGGGTTGCGCAGAGCTCCGGTACCGATCAGTCGCTCGCCCGGTGCTGCGATGTGCATGAACCAGGCGACGTTGATCAACGCAGCCAAGGCGCCGAGGGCGGCTCCTATGCGCAAGGTTTTCAAGAACCGCTCTTCGTTGCGCAGGGCGATCAGTGCGCAGCCCACGAACAACATGAATACATAAAGCGGACGCTTGGCCAGGCTGCCGAAGCTATCCTCGGCGCGGCTCCAGCCCATGGTGAGGAGCAACCAGGCGCTCAAGAGCAGAAAGCAGAGAACCACGGGTTCACTTAGCAGTGGTTTCATCTGGCGAGGCATGAGCATCACCGCCAGAAGAGCAGGTGCCGCGATCAGTGCGTAATAGAATTTCGTGTACTGACTGCCATCGGGAATCCAGAACAGGCCTGTCAATAAAACCAGGTAGCCGCCTACCAGCCAACGTGTGGTGATAAAGTCGAAAAGACGCGTACGCAAGGCGTCGGGTTGTGAAGAGAGTAGCTGCACCAGAGATCCTAAAGCATGGGTAAAAAGGGCATATCTTAAAGCATCGTCCGGCAGTAGGCAGCGGCCGCGTGATAAGCTTGGCAACCTTTTCGCCCGAGCCGGATGCCTGATGTTCAACCCGTTACAACGCTGGCGCGAGCGAGGCTGGCAGCCGATAAGCGCCGACGTCTATGCGCAGGTGTGGGCGCGGTTCGGCGGCAGTGTCATGACCCATCCGGACGTCGTCTCTCGGCTGTCGGCGCTGGCCGGCATTCCCGTTCGCTACCTGGGCTGGCCGCGGCAGGGCGAGTTGCAGGCTGCAGTTCCAGTCTGGGGAAATGCGCTGGCACTTTCTCGCGATGTGCTCAAACGCAAGGGTTGTCGAGACCTCTTCGACCTCGGCAATGCCGAGGTGATACTCCCGATCGCGGCAGGGGCGGCCGTGCCGGTTCGACACCGTATGCGTTATGTATCCGCCTTGAACGAGGGGGCGATATCGACTTTGCGCACACAGGCTGAGGAGCTGGCCCTGGCTAGGCAGCCGGAGGAGTACGGCAAGAAGTTTCGTTACAACCAGCGTCGTGAACTGCGGATGCTCGAAGAGGCTGGCGGCGAGATTCTGCCGGTTTCCGGCTTGTCAGCCCACGCGCTGGCCGCAATTTATACGGAGCTGTTCGAAAAGCGCTGGGGCTTCGACGTGCCTGGCAAGCAGCATCTCGTCGAGGTTTTCGAGGCGCTGAAAGCGTTTCTCTGGGGCGTTTATCTGCAGCTCGATGGAAAGCCCATAGCCGTTCAGGTTTTGTACAGGGTCGAATCGCCAGACTGGATCAGCATCGAATATATCAACGGTGGAGTGGATCCAGCCTCTCGTGATTTCAGCCCCGGCAGTGTACTCAGCTTTATCAATACCCAGTCCGCATGGGAAGATGCGCGTCTGCGAGGAAAGCCGCTGCGCTACTCGTTCGGCAGAGCGGATGTTGAATACAAGGATCGTTGGTGTAATCGCCAGCCTGTTTTTCGGGTGTAAGTGAATGGAAGCACGCAAGCAGCGGTTGGTACGTCGGCATCGGCGTAACAAACGTATTCTCATGGTCGTGGCATTGCCGATTCTGGTGGCGCTCGACTGGTTCGGTTCGTGGGGAACGGCACCCGTCGTTCTGGTGTTGGCCTGGATTGCCCACGAAGCCTGGTTTTCCGACCACCTTTTCTACTCGCCCCGTGACGATTATCGCCACGCCTTCCCTTCGGATAGCTTCAGCCTATCGGTAATGCTCGACCGTGACGGGAGGGTTTCTCCTCATGGTGGGGCGTGGCCCGAGGAGGCTGAAACACTGGTGCTGGCCTTGCATGTACGCAGCAGTTGGCTGGGACGTTGTCTCGACCCCCACGTCCTGATCGGCGAGGGCGAAGGTCTCGACCGCCAGGACTTCGAGCGTGGCGTCAATGGCGTACGGTTTCTCAACCTGTCAGGTTGCCTGCCATTATTGCGTGGTGGGCAACTGAGGCTGCGCGGGCGGTTCTGCAAGCTCGGGCGCGAAGCAACCCTGTATGGCTTCAGCAATCCCGACTACTCACGCAAGCGCGTGATGGTGCTCGCTCCCCACGCGGATGATGCCGAGCTTGCCGCATTCGGTCTCTATAGCCGCAGCCAAGAGGTGTCTATCGTCACCTTGACTCAGGGCGAGATCGAAGCCGACTTCTATCGGCGTCTTGGTCTTAGCGATGCTGCCGCCGCGCGCCTCAAGGGGCGGCTGCGCAGTTGGAGCAGCCAGACGGTACCCTTGTGGGGCGGAGTCGAGCCCAGTCGATGTGTGCAGCTTGGCTATTACTGCATGCAACTGCGGCAGATGGAGGCCGAGCCAGCCGTGGCTTGTGGGTCGCGTGAGTCGGGCGACTCCGATATCCGCAGTGTTCGTCGTTTCAATGCCTTGAAACTCCCCGGCGATGTGGACGGAGCGCCAACGTGGAATAACCTGACCGCCGATCTCGCGGCGTTGTTGCAGCATTTCAAACCGGAAGTCATCGTGCTTCCGCACCCCGAGCTCGATCCGCATCCCGACCATATCCAGACCGGGCGCGCACTGCGTCAGGCCATCGAGCAAAGTGGCTGGCAGCCAGACGTGCAACTGCTCTACGCCAATCACCTGGCTGACAATGACCGCTGGCCCATGGGGCCGGCAGGCAATGGCGTGGCGTTGCCGCCGTGTATCGAGCCCTTGCCGGCCGATAGGCTGTGGTGTCTGCAACTTGATGACAATATATTGCTCGACAAGAGTCAGGCGTTGGCGATGCAGCACGATCTGCAAACGCCGCTACCCTTCAAGAAGCGTCTGCGTCGTTTCATTCAATGGTGCCTGGCTGCACGCCGCTGGCCGCAGGCGGGAGAGGACGAATTCTTCCGCAAGGCGGTGCGTCGCCATGAGCTGTTCTGGGTTCGCCCGTTCGACCGCTAAGCCGTGCTGAAGCGCGCGGCGGCGGTTCGCAATAGCTGATGTGCTATTCTCCGCGGCGATTTTGCAATTCCGGAGTTTCCGCATGAAGTTATCCATGCCCCGTTTCGATCAGGCACCCGTCTTGGTGGTGGGTGATGTCATGCTCGACCGGTATTGGCACGGCGCTACCTCGCGTATATCGCCCGAGGCTCCGGTGCCGGTGGTCAAGGTCGAACAGATCGAGGATCGCCCCGGCGGTGCGGCCAACGTCGCGCTGAATATCGCCGCCCTTGGTGCGCCAGCCGTTCTGGTCGGCGTTACCGGCGAGGACGAGGCTGCACAGAGTTTGCAGCAGAGCCTGGAAGCCATTGGCGTGAAAACCTACTTCCAGCGCATCGAAAACCAGCCGACCATCGTCAAGCTGCGGGTCATGAGCCGTCATCAGCAGCTGTTGCGCATGGATTTCGAAGAACCCTTCCAGACCGACGCCGAGGCGTTGGCCCGGCAGGTCGAGCAGTTGCTCGATCAGGTCAAGGTGCTGGTGTTGTCCGATTACGGCAAAGGCGCGCTGCAGAATCATCAGGCCTTGATCAAGGCGGCGCGCAAGCGTGGCATTCCGGTGCTGGCCGACCCGAAAGGCAAGGATTTCTCCATTTACCGCGGCGCCAGCCTGATCACCCCGAACCTCAGTGAGTTCGAGTTGATCGTCGGTCGCTGTGAGGATGAAGCCGAGTTGGTCAGCCGTGGCGCGCGCCTGATGCGTGAACTCGACCTGGGCGCCTTGCTGGTTACCCGTGGCGAGCATGGCATGACGCTGCTGCGCCCTGATCATGCGCCGCTGCACCTGCCAGCGCGTGCGCGCGAGGTGTTCGATGTGACGGGCGCGGGCGATACGGTGATTTCTACACTGGCGGCCTCCATCGCGGCAGGCGAGGAGCTACCCCAGGCCGTGGCGCTGGCCAATCTGGCTGCCGGTATCGTGGTGGGCAAGCTGGGCACCGCGGCCATCAGCACGCCTGAGCTGCGTCGTGCGGTCCAGCGTGAAGAGGGCTCCGAGCGTGGTGTGCTGAGCCTGGAGCAACTGCTGCTGGCCACCGAGGATGCGCGCGCCCATGGCGAGAAGATCGTCTTTACCAACGGCTGTTTCGATATCCTGCATGCCGGCCACGTGACCTACCTCGAGCAGGCGCGGGCCCAGGGCGACCGTCTGATCGTGGCGATCAATGACGACGCGTCGGTGAGCCGTCTCAAGGGCCCGGGCCGGCCGATCAATGCCGTGGATCGCCGTATGGCGGTGCTGGCCGGTCTTGGCGCCGTGGACTGGGTGGTGAGCTTCAGCGAAGACACGCCCGAGCGCCTGCTCAAGCAGGTGCAGCCCGATGTGCTGGTCAAGGGCGGCGATTATGGTATCGACCAGGTTGTCGGTTCCGATATCGTGCTGGCCTACGGCGGCGAAGTGCGGGTGCTGGGGCTGGTCGAGAACAGCTCGACCACGGCCATCGTCGAGAAGATCCGCAGTCGCTGATCGCGCAAACAAAACCCCGCCACTTGGCGGGGTTTTGTTTTGTGGCGCCTGCCGGTCAGACCGCCGCGGCGGTATCCAGGCGAGCCCTTGAAGAAGCCTCAGGGCGCGTGCCGAACAATTCGGACTTGCCGGGCTTCGGCGTCAGGTTCTGCAGCGTTAGCCAATCCTTCCAGCGGATGCGTTCATCGCGAACCAGCCAGCCGTCCTGGGCGGCGAAGCTTTCCGCCAGCCACAGGCCGCGGGTGTTGGCAGGCACCAGTTGGCCTTGGCGCAGGGTCAACAGCTCGGCGGTGGGGCGGCCCTGCTCCAGGGGAATCAAATACAGATCGGGGCGGGCGTGATCCAGACGGGCGATCAGCTTGCCGTTCTCCAGGTGCTCATCGACGTGCAGCAGGCTAGGTTGCTTCGCCTCTTTGGGCAGGTCCAGGCGCAGGTCGTAGACCAGCTGCAGCGAGGCAGTGGGTACATGCACGTAGGCCCGCGGGCGCTCCAGCAAGGTCAGGTTGCCGCATTGCACCGGGCGAGCGGCGCCAGACAGTGGGCTGAGCCGGAAATGGACGTTCTCCCGGTACTTGAGTGCGCCCTCGTAGGGCGCTGGTAGCCAGGTGTCGCCGAAGCGGCCGTAGAGCCAGCCTTCGCTGGTTTCCAACAGGCATTCCTCGGCCACCTCCTGGATAGCGGTCAGCAGCGGCAGGTTGAGTTCGTGGGCCGGTACGTAGCCGGAGATCAGCTTGAGCACGACATCGCCGCGGTCGTGGCGGCGCTGGCGCACCAGCAGCCAGTATTCGCGGCCCTGCCAGTGCAGGGTCAGGCGCACCGATACACCCAGGTTGGCCAGCTCCGCCGCGAAGCGCTGGCTGTCGGGCAGCTCGACCGGTTTGCGGCGTTCGAGCATTTCGCTGAAATTCAGTGGGCGGCCAAGGCTCTGGTAGGCGATGCCATCAGGCGTTGCCTCGACGTATAACGGCAAGGTCTTGAAGGTGGCGGGGTCCTTGCGGGAAATGATGCGCGGCATGTCGGCTCCTTCTTGCGTCGGGGTCGGCCGCCTGGGCGGCGTCAAAAGGCGTTTTCGGAACGCCTGTTCATCACTCTGCTGATCCTCTGTTACCACTTTTAGTGCCGACAATAACCTCGGCAGCCACTGCCACGTTGTGCGCCAGATGCAGTGGGTTGATGGTGCCGACGATGGCGCTGCCCACACCCGGGTGAGCGAAGATCAGCTCGAAGCTGGCGCGTACCGGGTCGACACCGCTGTCCAGGCAGACATGGCCGCTGGCCAGGGCTTTCTTGATCAGCACGCCTTTGGCGTGACTGGCAGCATAGTCCAATACCGGACGTTCCTGCTGCTCGCCCAGGTTGTAGGTGACCATGGCGCAGTCGCCGCGCTCCAGTGCCAGCAGACCACCCTCGACCGTCTTGCCGGAGAAGCCGAAGCTGCGAATCAGCCCGGCCTGCTTGAGCTCGGCGAGGGTCTGGTAGACCGCTTCGTGCTGCAGGATCGCCAGGTCGTCGCCGTTGGAGTGCACCAGCACCAGGTCGAGATAGTCCGTTTCCAGACGTTTCAGGCTGCGCTCCACCGAGCGTCGGGTGTGCGCGGCGGAAAAATCGAAATGCGACAGGCCGTTGTCGAACTCCTCGCCCACCTTGCTGACGATCACCCAATCGTGGCGCTGGCCGCGCAGCAGCGGGCCGAGGCGCTGTTCGCTGGTGCCGTAGGCCGGCGCGGTATCGAGCAGATTGATGCCCAGCTCCCGGGCCAGGCCGAGCAACTGCAGCGCCTGCTGGTCATCGGGAATGGTGAAGCCGTTGGGGTACTTGACGCCCTGATCACGGCCCAGTTTGACGGTGCCCAAACCAAGGGGGGAAACGCTCAGGCCGGTGGAGCCCAGCGGGCGATGCAGCTCGTGCAGGTCGCGCATCAGAATGCTGCCTCCCACGCAGTACGGCCGATAACCGGGCGTGGCAGTTCGGGCAAGGCAGCTTGAGCCGCCGGGCGAATGCCGTCGCGCTCGAGATGGCTCTGCACGCGATCGGCGAAGTCCGGCGCCAGGGCCAGCTTGGTTGGCCAGCCGACGAGCAGGGCGCCCTGGTCGCTCAGGAAAGCATTGTCCGGCCGCACCAGGCCGCTTTGCGCGGGTTCCGCCCGCTCGACACGTAGGGTCGCCCATTGGGCTGTGGACAAATCGATCCAGGGCAGCAGCTGGGTGAGCTCCTTGCGCGCGGCTTCGATCTGCGCGGCTTCGTCGCGGGCTACGCCGTCCGCTTCAGCCAGATCACCGCCCAGGTACCAGACCCATTCGCCATCGGCGCTCGGGTGGCTGGTCACGGTGATCCGCGGCTTGGGGCCTCCGCCCAGGCAATGGGCGTACAGCGGCTTGAGGCTCGGCCCTTTGACCATCACCATGTGCAGCGGGCGCAGTTGCTGGCTGGGTTGGGCGATGCCAAGGCTGGCCAGCAGGTCGGCGTTGCCGCGACCGGCGCTGAGCACGATGCGCTGGGCGCGGATTTCGCGACCATCGACACGCAGGCCAACCAGTTGGCCGTTCTCGTGCAGTGGCTCGATGGCATCGGCGGCGAGCAGGCTGTCGCCAGCGAGCTCGGCCAGGCGGGTGATCAGGCTGGGCACGTCCACCACCAATTCCGCCAGGCGATAGACCTTGCCCTTGAATTTCGGGTTCTGCAGCGCCGGAGGCAGTTGCTCGCCCTTGACCTGGTCGACCCGCCCGCGTACCGCCTTGCTGGCGAAGAAGCTGGTCAGGTTGCCGGCCAGCGTGCCTGGCGACCACAGGTAATGGGCGTCGGAAAGCAGACGCACGCCAGACAGATCCAACTCGCCCGTGCCATCCAGCGCCTCGCGCCAGCGCCGTGGCATGTCGGCGATGGCTTCCGATGCACCGCTCAGGGCGCCATGCAGGGCGTACTTGGCGCCGCCGTGGATGATGCCCTGGGACTTGACGCTCTGACCGCCGCCCAGGCTTTCGCGCTCCACCAGCAGCGTGGCGTAGCCCTTGGCGCGCAGCCGTGCGTTCAGCCACAGGCCGGCGACGCCGCCGCCGACGATCAGGACGTCTGTGCTCAGAGTTTGGGACATGCGGGCGCCTCTCAGAAAAACAGGTGCGCAGTATAACGCTCAGTGGCCGGTGACGCGGGAGAACAGCTGGATCACCACCACACCGCTGACGATCAGGCCCATGCCCAGCACGGCTGGCAGGTCCGGTTTCTGGTCATAGACGAACATTGCCGCGATGCTGACCAGCACGATGCCCAGCCCGGCCCAGATGGCGTAGGCGATACCCACTGGAATGGTGCGCACCACCAGGATCAGCATCCAGAAGGCGATGCTGTAGCCCGCGATCACCAGCAGCAGCGGCAGGGGTTTGTTCAGACCATCCACGGCCTTCATGGAGGTGGTGGCGACGACTTCGGCGGCAATCGCCAGGGCGAGATAGAGATAACCATTCATCGGCAGCACTCCTCTTGACAGGCTGCCAATTTTACCGTCGCCTGCTGTTAGGTAAACTGATTACCTATCTATGTGGGAGATAGGTTGTGCGCTGGAGTCTTGAGCAGTTAGACGTCTTCGTTGCAGTCGCCGAGGGCAGTTCGTTTTCGGCCGTGGCGCGTCGCCTGGGTCGCGTGCAGTCGGCGGTCAGCACGGCGGTGGCCGCATTGGAAGATGACCTCGGTGTCCGTCTGTTCGAGCGTAGCAGCGGGCGTCAGCCACGTTTGACGGAGGCCGGCCAGGCGCTGCTGGAAGAGGCGCGCGAGTTGTTGCGCCAGTGCGAGCGGCTGGAGGGCCGAGCGCTCGGCCTGGCCAAGGGGGAGGAGGCCTGCCTGCGGCTCGCCCAGGATGAGGCCTTGCCGCTGCCTCCGGTGCTCGACAGTCTCGAGGCCCTGGCACGAGCCTTTCCAGGCGTGGAAGTGCAGATGACCAGTGGCGGGCAGGGCGTGGTGGCGCGTCGGCTCATCGAGCGGCGTGCCGATCTTGGCCTGCTGTTCCACCATGAGGGCATGCCGGCGGAGCTCGAACGGCGGCGCCTGGGCATGGTGGAAATGGTCATGGTGTGCGGGGCCGGCCATCCCCTGGCGCAGGCCGGCGCGGTCGGGCGCCGTGAGCTGGCGCGCCACCGCCAACTGCTGATCACCCTGCAGGACACCCAGTACCCGGGCAACGAACGGATCAGCCCCTCAGCCTGGCATGCAGACAGCTTCTACTCGATGGCCGAGCTGCTGATGCGCAACCTGGGCTGGGCTTGCCTGCCGCGGCACGTGGCCCAGTACCCGACCTATCAGGGCCATCTGGTGGAGCTGCGCAGCGACTGGATCGCGCCGCCGTTGCCGCTGGAAATGGTATTCCGCCGCGACGAGGCGCTCGGGCCGGCCGCCCAGTGGCTGGCTGCGGCGTTGGCCGAACGGTTGCGAGTGCTCAAGGCATGAGCCCGTGGCGCGACTTGTGCTGCCCCGCCGGCAACCCTAAGCTTCGCCGCCATGAACCGACATCTCTATAGCCTGCTGTTTCACTTCTGTCTGCCGCTGATCGGCCTGCGCCTGGCCTGGCGCGCCTGGCGTGCGCCGGCGTATGCCAATCGTATCGGCGAACGCTTCGCCCTGCTGCCGCCACTGCGCCCCGGCGGTATCTGGGTGCACGCCGTATCGGTAGGTGAAAGCATCGCCGCGGCACCGCTGGTGCGTGAGCTGCTGGCCCGCTATCCGGATCTGCCGATCACCCTGACCTGCATGACGCCCACCGGCTCCGAGCGCATCCGTGCGCTGTTTCCCGAGGCGCAGTTCGCCGGCCGGGTGCAGCACTGCTACCTGCCCTACGACATGCCCTGGGCCGCAGCGTGCTTTCTCAAGCAGGTGCGACCGAAGCTCGCGGTGATCATGGAGACCGAGCTGTGGCCCAACTACATCCACCAATGTGCCCGCCGCGGCATTCCGGTGGCGTTGGCCAATGGTCGGTTGTCCGCGCGTTCGGCCAGGGGCTACGGGCGTTTCGCCAAACTTACCGCGCCGATGCTCGCCGAGCTGAACCTGCTCGCAGTGCAGACGCAGGTCGAAGCCGAGCGCTTTATCGCCCTTGGCGCGCGACCCGAAGCCGTCGAGGTGACCGGCTCGATCAAGTTCGACCAACAGGTTGACGCCGAGCTGAGTGCACGCGCCAGCGCGCTGCGCGAGCAATGGCAGGCGCGGCAGCGGCCGGTGTGGATCGCTGCGAGCACCCGCGAGGGCGAGGATGCGCTGGTGATCCAGGCGCACCGGCGATTGCTCGCCAGCCAGCCGGATGCCTTGCTGATTTTGGTGCCGCGCCACCTGGAGCGTTTCGATACGGCCGCGACGCAACTGCGTGAAGCGGGCTTGAGCTACGTGCGGCGCTCCGCGGGCGAAGCGGTGGGTCACGATGTGCAGGTGCTGCTCGGCGACAGCATGGGCGAGCTGATGTTTCTCTACGCCCTGGCCGATATCGCCTTCGTCGGCGGCAGCCTGGTCGAGACCGGCGGCCACAACCCGCTGGAGCCGGCTGCACTGGGCCTGCCGGTGATCATGGGGCCGCACCGCTTCAACTTTCTGGAAATCACCGCGCAACTGCTCGAGCACGGCGCGCTCAGCGAAGTCGCGGATGCCGATGCGCTCGGCGATCAGGTCGCAATGCTGCTGAGTAATCCCGCAAGAGCAGCCGAGATGCGCGATGCCGGGCTGGCGGTGCTCAAGGCCAATCAGGGGGCGTTGAAACGCCTGCTGGATGGGTTGGGAAGGCTGCTCGTTTAAGGCCTGCTCAATTGGCCTGG
This sequence comes from Pseudomonas sp. PA27(2017), assembly GCF_001945445.1. Classification (GTDB taxonomy): domain Bacteria; phylum Pseudomonadota; class Gammaproteobacteria; order Pseudomonadales; family Pseudomonadaceae; genus Aquipseudomonas. Next base: position 100,194 of record NZ_MSXW01000012.1, on the reverse strand, counting down.
ATGTGGCCGCAACGCTGCGCACAGCCTCGATTCATGTGGGAGCGCGCGGGGACGCCTAGTCCATGCCCGCGAATTCGCGCGCATGGCGCGCTCCCACGATTGGCTGCTTAACAACCGCCTTTATATTCCTAGTCCTGACTGCCCGCATGCTTACTCGCCCTGCAGCTTCGTTTCGCCAGCCTTGGCCAGATCCGTCGGCAGGAAATCGCGATCCGGGTTGTAGTCCGGTTTCAGGTAGGCGCCCAGTGCCTCCAGATCGGCCGGGCTGAGGGTGCCGGCGGCCTGCTTGAGACGCAGGTTGTTGAGGATGTAGCCGTAGCGCGCGTCGTTGTAGTTGCGCACGGCGCTGTATAGCTGGCGCTGGGCGTCGAGCACGTCGACGATGTTGCGAGTGCCGACCTGATAACCGATTTCCGTGGCCTGCAGCGCGCTCTGGTTGGAGATGATCGACTGACGACGCGCCTGCACGGTTTCCACATCGGTATTCACCGCCCGGTACAGGTTGCGGGTGTTCTGCACCACTTCACGGCGCAGGCCTTCGCGGCGCTGCTCGGACTGGCTCAGGCGCTGGTAGGCCTCGCGTGCCTGGGAGCTGGTCAGGCCGCCGCTGTACAGCGGGATGTTCAGCTCCAGGCCGATGCTGCGTTGCGACACGTCGCTGCCGTAGCTCTGCCCGGTGTAGTTGGGGTTGCTCAGGCCGAAGGCGTCGTTGTCGCCGCGCTGGTAGCTGGCAACCGCGTCCAGGGTCGGCGCATGGCCGGCCTTGCGCTGGCGCAGGGTTTCCTCGGCGGCATTCACCGCGAAGTTGCTGGCCTGCAGGTTGAGATTCTGGGCCGCCGCGGTGTTGACCCAGGCGGTGGCGTCATTGGGCATCGGGGTGAGGATCGGCAGGCTGTGCTGGATGCCCTCGATGCTGCGGTATTCGCGGTTGGTCAGGGTGATCAGCGCCTCGAAGGCATCGTCGACCTGGCGCTGGGCGGTGATGCGGTTGGCGCGGGCACTGTCGAAGCCGGCCTGGGCCTGCAGCACGTCGGTCTTGTCCGAGAGGCCGACATCGAAGCGCTCGTTGGCCTGGTCGAGCTGGCGATTGAAGGCGGCTTCTTCGGCCTTGGTCGAGGCCAGGTTGTCCTGGGCGCGCAGCACTGAGAAATAGGCTTCGGCGCTCTGCAGAATCAGGTTCTGTTCATTGGCCGAAAGCTCCAGGGCGGCTTGCTCGCTGACCGCTTCGGCGGCCTGCAGCTGGAACCAGCGGTCGGCACGGAACAATGGTTGGCTGAGGTTGGCCTGGTAGACCGTGGCGCTGCGCGACTGGGTGGCCGCAGGCTGCTGCAGGGCGGTGCGGGTGTCGTTGATCCGGGCGCCGGCGCTGAGATTCGGCAGCAAGCCGGCGCGGGCCTGGGGCACGCCCTCGCGGCGGGCCTGGTAGTCGGCGCGGGCCGCGGCCAGGTCGGCATTGTTGGCGGCGGCTTCCTGGTACACCGACATCAGGTCGGTACGCACCGATAGCGGCGCGGGTTCTGCCCAGGCCGTGGCGGTTGAAGTGGCGGTCACGGCAACGGCCAGGGAGAGTCTGCGCAGCATGTCGGTGGATCCTAGAGGGGCAGTAGCAGGCGAGACTAAGCCCGGCCACCGGGGTGGTCAAGGCGCGGCGTCAGTGGCCGCAATGCGACCGGCGGGTCTGCTCGCGATTGCCGCCATCCGCGGCTGTCAGTAGACTGGCCGGGTTCTTGTCGGGGTGCCTCGAATCGGAGGCTGAGATCGGAGAGTTCCGGATCCCGTTGAACCTGATCAGGTTAAGGCCTGCGTAGGGAACAAGAGGTATCCACCTCTACAGATCGTTTAAAAACGTAGGCGAGGCAGCCAGCGCAAGGCAAAAAGTGGCGAAAAAGCGGAGTGTACGAGTAGTACATGAGCATTTTGAGCCGGTTTTTAACGCCGCGATGGCAACGCAGATAGTTTTTCATCGATCTGCATGGTGGATTCCCCCACACCACACTCGTGGTGTGCCCGCGCCCTGGCTGTTTGATCATGCCGGCGCTCGTCACGATCTCCGCATGTTCAAGCAGCCCGGGCTCGGCGTTGGCTCATCGCGTGTGTCCGTCAGGTTCTCCCCGACATCCAGCCGAGGAGCCAACCGATGAGCGTCAAACAACAACAGCAGAACCTCAGTGAGTCCGCCCAGGTCGACCAGCAGTCGATCCAGCCTTTCCCACGCTCACAGAAAATCTACGTGCAGGGCAGTCGCCCGGACATTCGCGTACCGATGCGTGAGATCAGCCTGGATGTCACACCTACCGACTTCGGTGGCGAGATCAACGCGCCGGTCACCGTCTACGACACCTCCGGCCCCTACACCGACCCAAGCGTAACCATAGACGTGCGCAAGGGCCTGGCCGACGTGCGCAGCGCCTGGATCGAGGATCGCGGCGACACCGAGCGCCTGGATGGCCTGTCCTCCGAGTTCGGCCAGCGCCGCCTGGCCGACGAGGAACTGACCAAGATGCGCTTCGCCCACGTGCGCAACCCGCGCCGGGCCAAGGCCGGCAAGAACGTCAGCCAGATGCACTACGCACGTCAGGGCATCATCACCCCGGAGATGGAATACGTCGCCATTCGCGAGAACATGAAGCTCGCCGAGCACCGCGCCGCCGGCCTGCTCAAGGAACAGCATGGCGGCCAGAGTTTCGGCGCCAGCATTCCCAAGGAAATCACCCCCGAGTTCGTCCGCGAGGAAGTCGCCCGCGGCCGCGCCATCATTCCGGCCAACATCAACCACACCGAGCTGGAGCCGATGATCATCGGCCGCAACTTCCTGGTGAAGATCAACGGCAATATCGGCAACTCGGCCCTGGGTTCCTCCATCGAGGAAGAAGTGGCCAAGCTGACCTGGGGCATCCGCTGGGGCTCGGACACGGTGATGGACCTGTCCACCGGCAAGCATATCCACGAAACCCGCGAATGGATCATCCGCAACTCGCCGGTGCCGATCGGCACCGTACCCATTTACCAGGCGCTGGAAAAGGTCAACGGTGTGGCTGAAGACCTGACCTGGGAGTTGTTCCGCGACACCCTGATCGAACAGGCCGAACAGGGCGTGGACTACTTCACCATCCACGCTGGCGTGCTGCTGCGTTACGTGCCGCTGACCGCCAAGCGGGTCACCGGCATCGTCAGCCGCGGCGGTTCGATCATGGCCAAGTGGTGCCTGGCCCACCACAAGGAGAATTTCCTCTACACCCATTTCGAGGAAATCTGCGAAATCATGAAGGCCTACGACGTCAGCTTCTCGCTGGGCGACGGCCTGCGTCCGGGCTCCATCGCCGACGCCAATGACGCCGCCCAGTTCGGCGAGCTGGAAACCCTCGGCGAGCTGACCAAGATCGCCTGGAAGCATGACGTGCAGTGCATGATCGAAGGCCCCGGCCACGTGCCGATGCAACTGATCAAGGAGAACATGGACAAGCAGCTGGAATGCTGCGACGAGGCGCCGTTCTACACCCTCGGCCCGCTGACCACCGATATCGCGCCGGGCTACGACCACATCACCTCGGGCATCGGTGCGGCGATGATCGGCTGGTTCGGCTGCGCCATGCTTTGCTACGTCACGCCCAAGGAGCACCTGGGCCTGCCGAACAAGGATGACGTCAAGACCGGGATCATCACCTACAAGATCGCCGCGCATGCCGCCGATCTCGCAAAAGGTCACCCGGGTGCGCAGATCCGCGACAACGCGCTGAGCAAGGCGCGCTTCGAGTTCCGCTGGGAAGACCAGTTCAACCTCGGCCTCGACCCGGATACCGCACGCAGCTTCCACGACGAGACGCTGCCGAAGGACTCGGCCAAGGTCGCTCACTTCTGTTCGATGTGCGGGCCGAAGTTCTGCTCGATGAAGATCACCCAGGAGGTACGTGAGTACGCCAAGGAGAACGGTCTGTCGGACGAGAGCAAGGCGGTCGAAGCCGGCTTCAAGGAACAGGCCGAGCGTTTCAAGGAAGAAGGCTCGGTGATCTACCGGCAGGTGTAAACCTCAGGCGCGACGAATATCGCGCCTGCGCCAAGGGTCTGTTGCCGTTTCACGCACGGCTCGCGTTGAAACGGCAACAGACCCTAGCAATCCCGCTCTAGCGTGCGGCGCCAGGCATGTAGGCCGGGCGCAGGATGCCCTGCAACTGGCTGTAGGGGATCAGGATTTCCGGATGGCCGTCGGAGTAGGGCGCCAGGCGGGCGACATCGTATTTGAGCATCACCGCATCGGGGTTCAGGGCGATATTGGCGGTGCGCTCGAACGGCCAGGTCTTGCGGTATTCCACATCGTTGCCGTGGCCCTGGGCGATCAGCCAGGCCTGGTGGGCGCGCTGAGCGATCTGCCAAAACGCCGCTTCCTCGCCGGGCACCAGCATGTCCTGCAGGCTCAGCACCTCGTTCTGTTCACGGTCGTAATTGAGGTAGGTGCGACCGGGTACGCCGTGGGCGCCGCCGATGAAGTGGTAGCTGGACAGCTCGATCACCACCAGTTGGTCATGCTGGCTAAGTACCTTGGCCTGCAGGTAGCTCACCCAGCCTGGCTTGCCGTTGGCGAGAAAGTCACGCTCGTGTTCGGCCAGCGACGCGGGGCGCGTGCCGGTGGCGGCTTTCACCAAGTCGAGCAGGGTGGCTTCGATGCGTGCATTGAGGGCCGGTTGATCGGCCACGCGCTGCAGTTCGACGTTGACCAGCGGGCAATCCTGGGCGCTGCAGTCGGCTGGCTTGTGCTCCCACTTCTCATGGGTGGTCGCCACCCCCGCCGGCGCGTCGGGACGGGACAGGCTCTGGCAAGCGCCGAGCAGTAGGGCAAGGCTGAAAAGAGCACCGAGACGGGCAACTTGGGACATGTTCATGCAGGAAAAAGCCATTGGCAGAGGACGGGCGTTCGACTGCCTGACGGCAGGGGAGTTCGCGATTATTCGCCAATGCGGGCAGATCGGCCAGGCTTTCGATACGTCGCTTGCGGGAGAGCCTTAACAGCCCCTAGGATGGTTCCAATATGTAGGTGAACGAGAGAGCAGCTGATGACCGAAACCTTCAACCCCGGCCCGGACGCGGTGGAAATCATCGAACGTGAGGAATGTTTCCGCGGGTTCTACCGTCTGGATCGCTTTCACCTGCGCCATCGGCAGTTTTCCGGCGAAATGGGCCCGGTGCTGCGCCGCGAATTGTTCATCCGCCACGATGCCGTCTGCGTGCTGCCTTACGACGCGGTGACCGACAGCGTGGTGCTGATCGAGCAGTTCCGCGTCGGCGCCATGCACAAGACCACCAACCCGTGGCTGGTCGAACTGGTGGCTGGGCTGATCGACAAGCACGAGGAGCCGGACGAAGTCGCACTACGCGAAGCCGAGGAAGAGGCCGGGCTGACGCTGACCTCGCTGTGGCCGATAACCCGCTACTTCCCCTCGCCAGGTGGCTCGGACGAGTTCGTACACCTGTTCCTCGGCCGTTGCGACAGCGCTGGCGTGGGCGGTATTCACGGCCTCGAGGAAGAGGGCGAGGACATCCGCGTGCAGGTATGGCCCTTCGAGGACGCGCTGCAGGCGGTCAAGGACGGCAAGATCAACAATGCGGCGAGCATCATCGCCCTGCAGTGGCTGGCGCTCAACCGTGCCGAGGTCAGGGGGCTATGGGGTTGAATCTGCTGCGCGAGCGCTACCGGGTCGACTTGATCGAGCTGCAGGCGGCTTGCGAAGCCAACTATGCGCGGCTGATGCGCCTGCTGCCCGGCATGCGAGAAACCCAGGGGGCTCGGCGGGTCGCGCTCAGCCAGGGCGAGCGGCAGCTCGGCGTGCTGGCGCTGGAAGTGGTCGAGAGCTGTCCGTATACGTCCACGGTACAGGTGCGCCAGGAGCACAGCCTGCCGTGGCTGCCGGTGCCGCAGCTGGAAGTGCGCGTCTACCATGATGCGCGCATGGCCGAGGTTACCGGTGCTCAAAGCGCGCGACGCTTTCGCGGCATTTATCCTTATCCCAACGCCGCCATGCACCAGCCGGACGAGAAAACTCAGCTCAACGTGTTTCTCGGCGAATGGTTGAGTCACTGCCTGGCCTGCGGGCATGAAACCGAGCCGTTGATGTGATTGATGGCCTTTGGCCATGAAGTTGCATCGGATTTCTGTGAACCAGTGCTTGTTTACGGGTTTACCACCTCGTTTGACGATTCCATAATTCGCACTCATTCAAGGAGAAGCACCTTGGCGCGTGCGGCCGTTTCCCCCTCTGCCGATTCTTCGGTTCTGCTGGTGCAGATTACCGACAGCCATCTGTTCGCCGATGCGGACGGCCGACTGCTGGGCATGGATACCGCCGACAGCCTGCGCCGGGTGATCGAGCAGGTGCTCAAGGAGCAGCCGGCCATCGACCTGATTCTGGCCACCGGTGACCTGTCCCAGGACGGCAGCGCAGCGTCCTACGAGCGTTTCGTCGAATTGAGCGCCGCGATCGACGCCCCGGCACGCTGGATTCCGGGCAATCATGACGACATTCCCGCCATGCAGACCGCCTGCGTGGGCACCGACCTGCTCGAGCCGGTCGTCGACCTGGGCAATTGGCGTATCACGTTGCTCGACTCGTCCATCCCCGGCGCCGTACCGGGCTATCTCCAGGAGCCCCAGTTGGCGCTGTTGGAGCGGGCGCTGAGCGAAGCGCCGGATCGCCACCACCTGGTTTGCCTGCACCATCATCCCGTGGATATCGGCTGCCAGTGGATGGCGCCGATCGGCCTGCGCAACCCGGATGCCCTGTTCAACCTGCTGCAGCGCTTTCCCCAGGTACGCGCCGTGCTCTGGGGGCATGTGCACCAGACCATCGACACCCAGCGCGGTGACCTGCGGCTATTGGCCTCGCCTTCCACCTGCGTGCAGTTCACGCCGGGCAGTGAGGATTTCCAGGCCGACAGCGCGGCGCCAGGCTATCGCTGGCTGCGTCTGCACGATGACGGGCGTCTGGATACTGGTGTGTCTCGGGTCGAAGGCTTCGTGTTCGAGCCCGACTACAGCGTTGGCGGCTACTGAGGCGCGCAGGCCGCAGCGACAGCAGCGCTTGCAGCCTGCAGGCTGGCGCTAGTAGCCTCCCGTTATGACCAATAGCATTCTTTATATCCACGGCCTCAACAGCTCGCCAGCTTCCACCAAGGCCAGCCAGCTGATAGCCGCCATGACCGCCCGTGGCCTACAGGCCCAGCTGCGGGTTCCGGCCCTGCATCATCATCCTCGCCAGGCCATTGCCCAGCTCGACGCGCTGATCGCCGAGCTGGGGCGCCCCACGCTGGTCGGCAGCTCGCTGGGCGGCTACTATGCGACCCACCTGGCCGAGCGGCACGGGCTCAAGGCGCTGCTGATCAACCCGGCGGTGCGGCCCCACGAGCTGTTCGACGGCTACTTGGGCACACAAACCAACCTTTACAGCAACGAAACCTGGGAACTGACCGCCGACCATGTGACGGCCCTGGCCGAGCTCGCTGTCGAGCCGCCAGCAGACCCGAATCGTTACCAGGTATGGCTGCAAACCGGCGACGAAACCCTCGACTACCGGCGGGCTCAGGCCTACTACCGGCACTGCGCCCTGCGCATCGAAGCGGGTGGCGACCACGGTTTCCAGGGCTTCGCCGAGCGCCTGCCGATGGTGTTCGCCTTTGCCGGCATTGCCCCCGCTGCCTGAGTGGCCGCACCGAATCCCCGATAAATCAGAGCATTGCAGAGACCCATGGCCCAGCAAAACGCCTACAACGCCGATGCCATCGAAGTGCTTTCCGGCCTCGACCCGGTGCGCAAGCGCCCGGGGATGTACACCGATACCACGCGCCCCAACCACCTCGCTCAGGAAGTCATCGACAATAGCGTCGACGAAGCCCTGGCCGGCCACGCCAAGTCCATCCAGGTGATCCTCCACGAGGACAATTCCCTGGAAGTGATCGACGACGGCCGCGGCATGCCGGTGGACATCCATCCCGAGGAGGGCGTGCCGGGCGTCGAGCTGATCCTTACCAAGCTGCATGCCGGCGGCAAGTTCAGCAACAAGAACTACCAGTTCTCCGGCGGCCTGCACGGCGTCGGCATCTCGGTGGTCAACGCCCTGTCGACCCGCGTGGAAGTGCGCGTCAAGCGCGATGGCAGTGAGTACGCCATGGCCTTCGCCGATGGCTTCAAGGCCAGCGACCTGGAAGTGACCGGCACGGTCGGCAAGCGCAACACCGGTACCAGCGTGCACTTCTGGCCAGACGCCAAGTATTTCGATTCCCACAAATTCTCGGTCAGTCGCCTCAAGCATGTGCTCAAGGCCAAGGCCGTGCTGTGCCCCGGCCTGGCGGTCAGCTTCCACGACAAGGCCAGTAACGAAAAAGTCGAGTGGCTGTACGAAGACGGCCTGCGGTCGTACCTGGTCGATGCGGTCAGTGAATTCGAGCGCCTGCCCAACGAGCCCTTCTGCGGCAGCCTGGCCGGCAACAAGGAAGCCGTGGACTGGGCGCTGCTGTGGCTGCCCGAAGGCGGCGACGTGGTGCAGGAAAGCTACGTCAACCTGATCCCCACGGCCCAGGGCGGCACCCACGTCAACGGTCTGCGTCAGGGCCTGCTGGACGCCATGCGCGAGTTCTGCGAGTTCCGCAACCTGCTGCCCCGCGGCGTCAAGCTGGCGCCGGAAGACGTCTGGGAGCGCATCGCCTTCGTCCTGTCGATGAAGATGCAGGACGCCCAGTTCTCCGGCCAGACCAAGGAGCGCCTGTCGTCTCGCGAGGCCTCGGCATTCGTTTCCGGTGTGGTCAAGGATGCTTTCAGCCTGTGGCTCAACGCCCACCCGGAATTCGGCCAACAACTCGCCGAGCTGGCGATCAGCAATGCCAGCCGCCGCCTCAAGGCAGGCAAGAAGGTCGAGCGCAAGAAGATCACCCAGGGCCCGGCGCTGCCCGGCAAACTGGCCGACTGCGCGGGCCAGAACCCGCTGCGCTGCGAGCTGTTCCTGGTCGAGGGTGACTCCGCCGGCGGTAGCGCCAAGCAGGCGCGGGACAAGGAATTCCAGGCGATCATGCCGCTGCGCGGCAAGATTCTGAACACCTGGGAAGTGGACGGCGGCGAGGTGCTGGCCAGCCAGGAGGTGCATGACATCGCCGTGGCCATTGGTATCGACCCCGGCTCCAGCGACCTGGCGCAGCTGCGCTACGGCAAGGTCTGCATCCTCGCCGATGCTGACTCCGACGGCCTGCACATCGCCACGCTGCTCTGCGCGTTGTTCGTGCGTCACTTCCGCCCGCTGGTCGACGCCGGCCATGTCTACGTGGCCATGCCGCCGCTGTACCGCATCGATCTGGGCAAGGACATCTACTACGCCCTCGACGAGGCCGAACGCGACGGCATTCTCGATCGCCTGGTGGCCGAGAAGAAACGCGGCAAGCCCCAGGTCACCCGCTTCAAGGGCCTGGGTGAGATGAACCCGCCACAACTGCGCGAAACCACCATGGACCCCAACACCCGGCGCCTGGTGCAGCTGACCCTCGAGGATTTCGAGGGCACTCGCGAAGTGATGGACATGCTGTTGGCCAAGAAGCGCGCCGGTGACCGCAAATCCTGGCTGGAGTCCAAGGGCAACCTGGCCGAGGTGCTGCTCTGATGCGCCAGCTGTTCGGCGCCGTGCTGTTCGCAGCCGTGACGCCGGTGCTGGCCGACACGCAGCTCGAAGAACTCAAACTGGTCAGCGAACACCCGGTGGCCGGGATGGACGCTGGCAACCTGTCGGGTCTGGCCTGGTGCGGTGATGCGCTGTGGGCGGTGTCCGACCGCAAGGATGATCGCCTGTACCGTCTCGATTCGTCGGCCAGTGTCTGGCAGGCCGAGGCCGAGCGTTTCGTGGCGCCACCGGCGCCCGACATGCCGTTGCCCTGGGGGTTGCGTATGCGCTCGTGGGTAGCCGGCCTGGTGCGCGGCGGTCACCTGGACTTCGAGGGAATCTCCTGCGACGCCAAGGGCAATCGCTATCTGGTCAGCGAAACCCGCGCGGCGGTGCTGCAGGTACCGCCGGCGGCCGATGCGCAATGGCTGAACCTGCCTGAGGGCATGGTGCGCCAGGCGCGGGCCAGCGGCATGCTGCTGCACTTCAACTCGCTGTTCGAAGGCATCGCCATCGACCCGGCCGGCGAGCGCCTGTGGCTGGCCGCGGAAAAGGAGCGGCGCGGCCTGGTGGTGCTGCATAACCGGCGCGCCACCTGGCGCTGCGAAGGTGGTTGCGTGCTGCTCAACGAGGGCGGCGAGGAAGCCTCGCACGCGGCGCTAGGCGGCCGCCCCGCGCCGGTGGATTTCTCCGACCTGGCTTTCTTCGAAGAGAAGCTCTACACCCTCGAGCGCCAGGCCCACCGCATCTGCCGGCGCACTCCGGCCAGCGGCGAGGTCGAGCGGTGCTGGTCGTTCGCCGCCGAAGCGCTGACCGACGAGCGCCGTTATCCGCTGCATTACGGCGTTGCCGAAGCCCTTTCGATGGACGCCGAGGGCGCCTGGATCGGCCTCGACAACGGTGGGCACGCCCGTGGCGACGGCGAGAAGCGCCCGGTGGTCTGGCGCTTCGCCGCGCCGGCCGGCGGCTGGGGTGCTGCACAGTGAGCGAACAGCCCGCAGGCCGCCGTGCCGGCCGGGTGATGCTGGTGCTCGCCTGGGGCGCCGGCCTGCTGCTGGCTACGCATTTCTTCGGCAACTGGGAAGATGCCAAGCAGCATCCCAATCGCCAGCCGGAATCGGTGCATGGCGATGATTACGTCGAAGTGCGTCTGGCCAGCAGCCCCGGTGGGCATTATCGGGCCGATGGACAGATCAACGGCGAGGCGGTGAGCTTTCTGCTCGACACCGGCGCCACCCAGGTCGCCATCCCCAGCCAGGTCGCCCGCGATCTCGGTCTGCAGGCCGGCGCGCCGGTTCAGATTCGTACCGCCAACGGCATCGCCACGGCCCACCGTACGCGCCTGGAGCGCTTGCAACTCGGCGATATCATCTTGCATGACGTGTCCGCACTCATCGCCCCAGGCATGGATGGCGACGAGATCCTGCTGGGCATGAGCGCCTTGAAACAACTCGAATTCAGTCAGAAGGGCGGCAGCCTGATGCTGCGCCAATCAACCTTGCAATGAGGCACGCATGAGCGAAACCCTCGATCTGAGCCTGGACGGCGTCGAACGCCGCTCCCTTGCCGACTTTACCGAGCAGGCTTATCTCAACTACTCCATGTACGTGATCATGGATCGCGCGCTGCCGCATATCGGCGATGGCCTCAAGCCCGTGCAGCGGCGCATCGTCTATGCGATGAGTGAGCTGGGCCTGGACGCCGACGCCAAGCACAAGAAGTCGGCGCGTACCGTCGGTGACGTGCTCGGCAAGTTCCACCCCCACGGCGACAGCGCCTGCTACGAGGCCATGGTGCTGATGGCCCAGCCGTTCAGTTACCGCTATACCCTGGTCGATGGGCAGGGCAACTGGGGTGCACCGGACGATCCCAAGTCGTTCGCCGCCATGCGGTACACCGAGGCACGCCTGTCGCGCTATTCCGAAGTGCTGCTCAATGAACTGGGCCAGGGCACCGTGGACTGGGTGCCGAACTTCGACGGCACCCTGAATGAGCCGGCGACCCTGCCGGCGCGCCTGCCCAACCTGCTGCTCAATGGCACCACCGGTATCGCCGTGGGCATGGCCACCGACGTGCCGCCGCACAACCTGCGCGAAGTCGCTGCCGCCTGCGTGCGTCTGCTCGATGAGCCGAACGCCACGGTCGAGCAGTTGTGCGAGCACGTACAGGGCCCGGATTACCCGACCGAGGCGGAAGTCATCACGCCCCGCGCCGACCTGCTGAAAATCTACGAAACCGGCCGCGGCTCGGTGCGCATGCGCGCCGTGTACAGCGTCGAGGATGGCGACATCGTGGTCACCGCGCTGCCGCATCAGGTATCCGGCTCCAAGGTGCTCGAGCAGATCGCCAGCCAGATGCAGGCCAAGAAGCTGCCGATGGTCGCCGACCTGCGTGACGAGTCGGACCACGAGAACCCGTGCCGCATCGTCATCATCCCGCGCTCCAACCGCGTCGATGCCGACGAGCTGATGACCCACCTGTTCGCTACCACCGATCTGGAGTCCAGCTACCGGGTCAACACCAACGTGATCGGCCTGGATGGCAAGCCTCAGGTCAAGAACCTGCGCCAGATGCTGCGCGAGTGGCTGGAGTACCGGGTCGGCACCGTGCGTCGGCGCCTGCAGTTCCGTTTGGACAAGGTCGAGAAGCGCCTGCACCTGTTGGAAGGCTTGCTGGTCGCCTTCCTCAACCTGGACGAAGTGATCCACATCATCCGCACCGAGGAGCATCCCAAGGCGCGCCTGATCGAGCGCTTCGAACTGAGCGAGATCCAGGCCGACTACATCCTCGACACCCGCCTGCGTCAGCTGGCACGCCTGGAAGAGATGAAGATCCGCAGCGAGCAGGACGAGCTGATCAAGGAGCGCGATAAGTTGCTGGCGCTGCTGGGCAGCGAGGCCAGGCTGAAGAAGCTGGTGCGCAAGGAAATCCTCGAAGACGCCGAAAAGTATGGTGATGACCGCCGCTCTCCGATCGTTGCCCGTGCCGAAGCCCGAGCCCTGTCGGAAACCGAGCTGATGCCCACCGAGCCGGTGACCGTGGTGATTTCCGAAAAGGGCTGGGTACGCTGCGCCAAGGGCCACGATATCGACGCCACCGGCCTGTCCTACAAGGCCGGCGATGGCTTCAAGGCCGCCGCGCCCGGGCGCTCGAATCAGTACGCGGTGTTCATCGATTCCACTGGACGCAGTTATTCGCTTGCCGCCCATTCGCTGCCGTCGGCCCGTGGTCAGGGCGAGCCGCTGACCGGCCGTCTGACGCCACCGCCGGGTGCCTCCTTCGAGTGCGTGCTGCTGCCCGATGATGAGGCGCTGTACGTGATCGCTTCCGATGCCGGCTACGGTTTCGTGGTCAAGGGTGAAGACCTGCAGGCCAAGAACAAAGCCGGCAAGGCGCTGCTCAGCCTGCCCAATGGTGCGCGCGTAGTGGCCCCGCGGCCGCTCGCCAACCGCGAGGAAGACTGGCTGGCCGCGGTGACCACCGAGGGCCGCCTGCTGCTGTTCAAGGTCGCCGACCTGCCGCAACTGGGCAAGGGCAAAGGCAACAAGATCATCGGCATTCCCGGCGATCGAGTGGCCAGCCGCGAGGAGTACCTCACCGACCTGGCCGTGCTGCCGGCGGGCGGGACCCTTGTGTTGCAGGCTGGCAAGCGTACTCTGTCCCTGAAGGCCGATGACCTCGAACACTACAAGGGCGAGCGCGGCCGCCGCGGCAACAAATTGCCGCGTGGCTTCCAGCGCGTGGACGCCCTGCTGGTCGAGTAGGGCTGCTGGCCAATGGCCTGGGGCTGGAGTTAACGGGCGGTTTATCGGATGATACCGCCCCTCGCATGCCCGCCGGACGGTGGGCCATCTGCCACCCTGGTATTCAGTCGTCGGGTGGCAGGCGCATTGCATGTGGACAGGGATTATTGGCATCGCATCGGCACTGGCCGACGCGATGATTTATCTATTTTTTGTTATTGGCTTTTTCACCTGTAGCCACGATCGCTGGCCCTGTCGCCAGCCGGAAGATATTGATGATTGCTAAGCGGCTTCCTCTCACCCTGCTTCTCACCGGTCTGCTGATGCTGACCGGTTGCTCGCACCTGATGCCCGTCTCCCTCTACCAGCTCGATGGCGGCCCGGCACCGACCAAGACTGCCGACAAGGACGGCATGAGCGTGTTGCTGGGCCCGATCACCGTCGCCGATTACCTGCAGCGCGAAACCCTGCTGCAGCGCCAGGACGACGGCAGCCTGAGCCCCGCCCTGACCTCGCGCTGGGCCGGTAGCCTGGCCACCGACCTGGATCGCCAGGTGCTGCGCCAATTGTCGAACCGCATCAACAGCCAGCGCCTGGTGCTGGCGTCGGACAACCCGAATTACAAGGCCCAGGTGCAGGTGCTACTGTCCGTCACCCGCCTGGATTCCGGCCCGCACCAGCCTGCGGTGCTCGAAGGTCAGTGGCGGCTGGTCGGCCGTGACGGGCAGTTGCTCGACACCCGCCTGGTGCGCTTGGAAGAAAAGCACAAGGGCTCGGTCGCCGATCAGGTCCGCGCCCAGAGCGAAGTGGTGCAGCAGTTGGTCGCGCAGCTGGCCACCGCGGTGAAGAATCACGGCAACACCCCGCTCGCTGCCGAAGAGCCGCGCCGCAAGGCGCCGGTGCCGGCTGCCCGGCAGGAGCCACCGAAGATGCCGGTGGCCGAGCCGATTCGCATCGACGCCGAAGTGTTCCGCTTCTGATGCCGGCGGGTCAGGCCTGGCCTGACCCGCTTTCGGCGTCTTCTCGCTGATAGCCCTCCAGCACGCCCGCCGTGCGCACCGCCTCGTCGAGAAAGACGGTGACGGCCGGGTGCTTGCGTTCGCCCTTGCGGTAGGCCAGAAATATCTTGCGTTGAATTGCCGGTGCCAGGCGCACGGCGGTCACGCCTTCCACCGGCCGTAGCAGGCGCAGGCCGGAAACCACCGAAATCGAATTGCCGGAGGCGACCATCGCTGCGACCATTTCGAAGCCTGCGCAGTGCGCATTGATGCGTGGCGTGAAGCCCGAGCGGCGGCACAGGTTGGTGATGAATTCGCCGAACGAGCTGTTGGTGGAGTCCAGCGCCCAGGCTTCGTCCTGCAGGTCGGCGATGGTCAGTGTGGCACGTGATGCCAATGGATGACTGACGGGTAACAGCACGTGCAGGCGATCCTCGGTCAGTGGAATCAGCTCGTAATGTTCCTGGCGCGCCTTGCTGGCACCAGCCAGGTCATCGACCACCGCCACGTCGATCTGCCAGGCGTTCAATGCGCTGAGGCTTTCCTGGGGCTCCAGGTCGGCGACCACCACCTCCAGGCGCGGATAGGCCTGGCGCAGGTTGTGCACGATGGGCGCGACCAGTGCCACGGCGATCGAGGGAAATGCGGCGACGCGCAGTTCGCCGGCGATCTCGCTGCGCATCTGCGCGAGCTCCGAGCGCGCCTCGTCGAGAATCACCAGGATCCGCTCCACATGGGCCACCAGCCGCGTGCCGGCCGGCGTCAGTACCACGCCACGGCCGCGCCGCTCGATCAATGCCACGTCGGCCTCGCGTTCCAGCTGCGCGACCTGTTGGGACACGGCAGACGGCGTCAGGTGCAGGAACTCGGCAGTGGCCGCCATGGTGCCGCAACGGGCCAGCTCGCGAAGGGTGCGCAGACGGATCAGATCCATGACGGATGCCCGATAGGTAAGATTCTCTAATTAATACAGTAAGAATAAATCAGTATACATAACGTAAGTGGGCTTTTAGATTTTTCTCACCGACGGCGCCTGACCGTGCGCCCGTCCTCACCCAACAGAAGAAAAATCAGCCATGGCCGTCAGCGTATTCGATCTGTTCAAAGTGGGCATCGGCCCATCGAGTTCACACACCGTTGGCCCGATGCGTGCGGCCGCCTTGTTCACCCATGCGCTGGAGAACCAGGGGCACATGCCGAGTGTGGTGCGCGTGGTCGCCGAGCTGTACGGCTCGCTGGGCGCCACCGGCAAGGGCCACGGCAGCGACAAGGCGGTGCTGCTGGGGCTGAGCGGCTACGAGCCGGATACCGTGGATGTCGAGCAGGTTGCCGGCTATATCGACGCCATTCGCACCGACAAACGTATCGTGTTGCCAGGCGGTCACGCGGTACCTTTCAATGAAAAAACCGACCTGAAGATGATCCGCAAGGCGTTGCCACTGCATGCCAACGGCTTGCGGTTCGCGGCGTTCGACGCCGCCGGTATTCAACTGCACGAGGCCACCTATTACTCGGTGGGAGGCGGCTTCGTGGTCAGCGAGGCGGTGCTCGCCGACGGCTCCAAGCACAAGGTAATCGCCCCGGACGCCACCGCGCTGCCGCTGCCGTTTCGCACCGGTGCGGATCTGCTGCGCTTAAGCCGCGAGTACGGTGTGGGCATCGCCGAGATCATGCGCCGCAACGAGCGCCACTGGCGCACCGACGAGGAAATCGACAACGGCCTGCTGGCCATCTGGAAAGTGATGCAGGGCTGCGTCGAGCGCGGCTGCCGCACCGAGGGCATCCTGCCTGGCGGCTTCAAGGTGCGCCGGCGCGCAGCGATCCTGGCGCGCAAGCTGGGTGGCTTCCAGCGCAGCTACACCGAAGATCCGCTGCGAATGCTCGACTGGGTCAACTTGTGGGCCCTGGCGGTCAACGAAGAGAATGCCGCCGGTGGCCGGGTAGTCACTGCGCCCACCAACGGCGCCGCCGGCATCATTCCCGCCGTGCTGCATTACTATGCCAACGCCATTTCCGGTGCCACCGAGCGCGGCATCATCGATTTCCTGCTCACCGCCGGGGCGATCGGCATCTTGTACAAGGAAAACGCTTCGATCAGTGGCGCTGAAGTCGGCTGCCAGGGCGAAGTCGGCGTGGCCTGTTCGATGGCTGCCGGCGCCTTGTGCGCCGTGCTGGGCGGCACTCCTGAGCAGGTCGAGAACGCCGCCGAGATCGGCATGGAGCACCACCTGGGCCTGACCTGCGACCCCGTCGGCGGCCTGGTGCAGATCCCTTGCATCGAGCGCAACGCCATCGCTTCGGTGAAGGCCATCAACGCGGCGCGCATGGCGCTGTACGGCGACGGCGCGCACTACGTGAGCCTGGACAAGGTGATCAAGACCATGCGCGAAACCGGCGCCGACATGCTGACCAAATACAAGGAAACCGCTCGCGGCGGCTTGGCCGTCAATATCATCGAGTGCTGATTGCCGCCGCCCGATATCTGCGGCGAGCCCTCCGAGGCTCGCCCGGCTGACTAACACCAAGTAACACGTCCCCGCCTGACCTGGCGCACCACCTGGGTAGCGCTGTCGCCCCTTGCGTCCCTTATAATCGCGGGATGTCTTGGGGTGACCTGCCCGGTTGGCGTGGTTCATTCCCTTGCTGACCTGTCCCCCAATGCCATCAAGCCTAGAATTCTGGACAGCGTCTACAACATGAATACTCTTAAACGCATTGCTTCCGCCTACTCGAATACCAGCCTGGTGCTACGCATCTTCATCGGCCTGGTGCTCGGCATTCTGCTCGCCTATTTCGCCCCGGACGCCGCACTCAAGGTCGGTCTGCTCGGCGAACTGTTCGTCCTCGCCCTGAAGGCCGTTGCGCCGGTGCTGGTTCTGGTGCTGGTGATCTCGTCCCTGGCGGCCCACCAGAGTGGCCAGCCCACCCACATTCGTCCGGTGCTGCTGATGTACCTGATCAGCACCTTCAGCGCCGCAGCCCTGGCGGTGTGCGCCAGCTTCCTGTTCCCGACCATGTTGTCGCTGGACGTCGGCTCGGCCGAAGGCAACCCGCCGGGCAGCATCATCGATGTGCTGCACAACCTGCTGACCAGCATCTTCGTTGGCCCGGTGCAGGCGCTCAATACCTCCAACTACATCGCCATCCTGGCCTGGGCGGTCGCCCTCGGCCTGTTCCTGCGCCACGCCGCGCCAAGCACGCGCACCATGCTGCACGACGTGTCCAACGCCTTCACCCAGGTGGTGCGCTTCGTCATCAACCAGGCGCCGATCGGCATCTTCGGCCTGGTTTCCAGCACCCTGGCCGAGTCCGGTTTCGAGGCGCTGTATGGCTATGCGCGGCTGTTGATGGTGATGATCGGCTGCATGCTGATCGTGACCCTGGTCATCAACCCGCTGCTGGCCTACCTGAAGATGCGCCGCAACCCGTATCCGCTGCTGTTCACCGTGCTGCGCGAAAGCGCCGTGACGGCGTTCTTCACCCGCAGCTCGGCGGCCAACATCCCGGTCAACCTGCGTCTGTGCGAGAAGCTCAAGCTCGACAAGGACACCTACTCGATCACCATCCCGTTGGGTGCGACCATCAACATGGCCGGCGCGGCGATCACCATCTCCGTGATGGCGCTGGCGACCACCCATACCCTGGGTATCAACGTCGACCTGCCGACCGCACTGCTGCTGTGCGTGGTGTCGTCCCTGGCGGCGGCGGGCGTGTCCGGTGTGGCCGGAGGTTCGCTGCTGCTGATCCCGATGGCGACCAGCCTGTTCGGTATCGACACCGAGATCGCCATGCAGGTCGTCGCCATCGGTTTCGTCATCGGCGTGGTGCAGGATTCCTTCGAAACGGCGCTGAACTCCCACACTGACGTGGTGTTCACCGCCGCCGTCTCCTACGCCGGTGAGGTGCGTGCGGGGCAGGACAATCGGGTCGACGCATAACCCGTTCTGGTAATGAAGAACGCGTCCCAGGGCGCGTTTTTCATGGGTCGCTGTCGCCTACGCGTACTGCGCCGCGGCGTAGCCGGAGGCCCAGGCCCACTGGAAGTTGAAGCCGCCCAGGTGGCCGGTCACGTCCAGCACTTCGCCAACGAAATACAGCCCGGGTGACTTCAAGGACTCCATGGTCTTGGACGACACCTCGCGGGTATCGACCCCGCCCAGGGTCACTTCTGCCGTGCGGTAGCCCTCGGTGCCGGCCGGCACCAGCTGCCAGTCGGCCAGGCGCTCGGCAATCGCCTTCAACTCGGCCGGGGTGTATTGCTTCATCGGCTTGGAGGCGAACCACTGGTCGGCCAGCAGGCCGGCCATCTTTTTGGTGAACAACTCGCCCAGCAGGGTTTTCAGTTCGCTGTTGGGCCGCTCGCGCTGCTGGGTCTGCAGCCATTCGGGCAGGTCGATGTGCGGCAACAGGTCGATGCTCACCGTGTCGCCGGGCTGCCAATAGGAGGAAATCTGCAGAATCGCCGGGCCACTAAGGCCGCGGTGGGTGAACAGAATGTTCTCCACGAAGCTCTGGCCGTTGCAGCTGACCCGGCAATCTTCCACCGAGGTGCCCGACAGCTCCGTGCACAGGGTCTTCAATTGCGGGTCGGTAAGCGTGAAGGGCACCAGGCCGGCGCGGGTCGGCAGCAGCTCGTGGCCGAACTGGCGGGCGATCTGGTAACCGAAGCCGGTGGCGCCCAGGGTCGGGATCGACAGCCCGCCAGTAGCGATCACCAGCGACTCGCAGGTGACCGCGCCGACGCTTGTGGCCAGGTGGTAACCGTCGCCCGCGCGTTCGATGGCGCTCACCGAGGTATCCAGGCGCAGATCGACGCCGACCTGCTGGCACTCATCCAGCAGCATGGCGAGGATGTCGCTGGACTTGTTATCGCAAAACAGCTGGCCGAGTTTCTTCTCGTGGTAGGGCACGCCGTGCTTGGCGACCAGGGCGATGAAATCCCACTGAGTGAAACGCGCCAGCGCCGACTTGCAGAAGTGCGGGTTGTGGGAGAGGAAGTTGCCGGGCTCGCAGTACATATTGGTGAAGTTGCAGCGCCCGCCGCCGGACATCAGGATCTTCTTGCCGGCCTTGTTGGCGTGGTCGAGCAGCAGCACGCGGCGACCGCGGGCGGCGGCGGTCATCGCGCACATCAGCCCGGCGGCGCCGGCACCAATGATGACAACCTGGGGTGAAAGCACGGCATGGTCCTCGTACGCTGGGCGCCGGCATGGCTGGGCCGACGCGAAACGGCGCAGTTTACCTGAAGGGCTGAAGGCGCTGTGGTACGTAATCTGCTCGGTTACGCTGGCACGCCAATGCGTTTTTTCGAACCCCTGGCGCGGCGTTCGGGTCTAGCGAATAAGGGCCAATAGCGAGCTGCACTGGCTTTTTGCCGCTATCTTGTCTATCAGCCTTTTGATCATGCGTCAGCGTGATCCTTTTCTCCTCCATATGCAGGGCTTGCCACCATTGAAAACCTGGCGCGTCTGGTTGCTGTCGCTAGTGCTGTTGCCGTGGGCTGCGAGTGCGCAGCCCCTGCGTCTGGTCGCCGACAGCTGGCCGCCGTTCACCGATCAGCGGCTACCAGGTAACGGCGTGGCAGTGGAACTGGTGAGTACCGCGCTGAGCCGTGCCGGTTACGCCAACGACTATCGCGAAGTGCCCTGGCAGCGCGCCGTGCTGGGGCTGCAGCGCGGTGACTACGATGTGCTGATCACCGCCTGGTACAGCAAGGAGCGGGAGGCGTTCGGGTATTTCTCCGCGCCCTATCTGGTCAACCGCATTCGTGTGGTGCAGCGTAAGGGCGCGGGCATCGTTTTCGATCAGCTCGCCGATCTCCATGGCCACCAGATCGCGGTGCGGCGTGGCTATGCCTATTCGCCGGCATTCACCGCCGACGACCAGATGCAGACTGTCGAGGTCAGCAGTTTCGAGAGCGCCGCGCACATGGTGCAACGCGGCCGAGTCAGCCTGGCGCTGGAGGATGAGTACGTCGCCCGCTTCCTGTTCAACGACTCGCTGAAGGCGATCGCCGACGATCTGGAGTTCCTGCCGATGCCCCTCAGCGAGAATGGCCTGCATATTCTCATTCGCCTCACCCATGTCGAGCATGCGGAGATCGCCCGCCGTTTCGATGCCGCCATCGCCGCCATGCAGGCCGATGGCAGCTATGCGGCGATCATGACGCGCTACGGTCTGCAGTGAGCGGTCACGACCAGTTGGTGCGTCCGCGACCCTGATGCTTGGCCTGGTAGAGCTGCTGGTCGGCCAGGTGCAGCAGGCTTTCCAGATCCTCCGGGGGGCCGTGGTGGATACCAGCGCTGAATGACAGTGGCGGGGCGCCCACAGCGTATTTCAGCTGCCTGCAGTGCGCGCGCAGCAGGTCCAGAGCCTGGCCCAGCTGCTCGGCAGGTTGCGCGCTGACCATGGCGAATTCCTCGCCGCCCAGGCGCCCGAGCAGCGTGTCCGGGAAGGCGGCGCTGAACGCGCGGCTGAAGGCGATCAGCGCGGCATCACCGGCGGCGTGGCCGTGTTCGTCGTTGATCTGCTTGAACAGGTCCATGTCGAGCATCGCTACGCTCAGCGGGTAGCCTTCGCGCTGCGCCTGCTGGAACTGCTGCAGGCCCTGCTCGTAGAAGGCGCGGCGGTTGTTCAGGCCGGTCAGGGCATCGTACTGCGCGGCTTTCTTCAGAGCGCGAAGCATGTCGCGGCGCTCCAGAGTGGAGATCACCCGGCAATTGAGTTCCTCGGGGCAGAACGGCTTGCGCAGGAAGTCATCGGCGCCATGCTTGATGAACATCGCGCTGAGTGAACCCTTGGTGTCGGCGGACAGGCCGAGAATCACCAGGTCGTTGCGCTTCATCTTCTGGCGCAGCAACTTGACCAGATCGAAGCCACTGATGCCCGGCATGCTGTGGTCGACCACCAGCAGGTCGATGTCCGGCTGCTCCTTGAGAATGCGCAGGGCTTCGTCACCGTCGTGAGCGTCGATGATCTGGTAGCGATGGGGCGCCAGTACGTGGCGGATGAAATTGCGCGTGGCCTCGGAATCTTCAGCCACCAGGATCTTCACCTGGCTGTTGCTCTCCAGGCGGTGCAGCAGGCGAAAGGCGTACTCGTAGGAGTGCTGGCTCTCCTTGAGCACGTAGTCGACGACGCCCTTGAGCAGCAGGTCGTCGCGACGCTTCTCGTTGTACGAACCACTGAGCACGATGCAGGGCAGGGCGTAGCGCATTACCAGGTCGACGCTTTCGCCGTCCGGCGCGTCGGGCAGGTGCAGGTCGACGATGGCGGCGAAGAACAGGTCCGCCGAGGTTTCCAGCATCACTTCGGCTTCGCCGAGGGAGGCGCAGAACACCGGCTGCAGATCCGGCTCCTGGCGGAACAGGTGATCGAGGATCTTGAGCACCAGCGGGCTGTCTTCGATGACCAGGATATTGCGCACGGAACCCCCTATGCCCGTTCTGCCATTGGCTTGATTCTAGGGTCTATTGACGTTTCAACGCGAGCCGCGTTGCCGCGAGAAATCTCGCCAGGCCGGGCGGCGATCCGCTAGGCAGAGGACGCAGGGAATGGCTGTTCCCTTGCCAAGTCCTCCAACAACGCATGGCGAGATTTCTCGCGCAACCCGCAGGGCCGGGCCCGTTTTTGCGCGATGCGGCGTTACTCGATGGCTCATTTGGCCTGCCAAACTTCGCATCTCGTGCCTTGCCTCGCGCAAAAGCGGGCTCCGGCGCGGCCGTGCGTGAAACGTCAACAGACCCTATAGCGTGCGCACGCGCAGCGAGCGACCTTTTATCTTGCCTTCGCTCAGGCACTTGAGCGCTTTAACGGCCAGGCTGCGTTCAACGGCAACATAGGCCTGGAAGTCGAAAATGGCGATCTTGCCGACCTGCGCGCCGGGAATGCCGCCCTCGCCAGTGAGGGCGCCGAGAATATCGCCGGGGCGCAGCTTGTCCTTGCGCCCGGCGCCGATGCACAGCGTCATCATCAGCGGCTGCAGCGGCGCGCCGCCTTGATGTTTCAGGCTGCTCAGCGGGTGCCAGTTCAGCGGCGATTTCTGCAGGTTCTCGATGGCTTGGGCGCGATGACCTTCGGCCGGGGCAACCAGGCTCATGGCCAGACCTTTCTCGCCGGCACGGCCGGTGCGGCCTACGCGGTGGATGTGGATTTCCGAATCGCGCGCCAGTTCGACGTTGATCACCATATCCAGGCCGTCGATATCCAGGCCGCGCGCGGCCACGTCGGTGGCGACCAGCACCGACAGGCTGCGGTTGGCGAACATCGCCAGCACCTGGTCACGCTCGCGTTGCTCCAGATCGCCGTGCAAGGCGGCGGCGGAGATGCCCTTGGCGGTGAGGTGGTCGACCACCTCCTGACATTGCTGCTTGGTGAAGCAGAAGGCCACGCAGGAGGTCGGACGGTAGCTGTTGAGCAGCTTGACCACGGCGTCCATGCGCTCTTCCGGGGCGATTTCGTAGAAGCGCTGCTCGATCTGGCTGTCGTCGTGCAGCGCCTCGACCTTGACCTGTTGCGGGTTGCGCATGAAGGTCGCCGACAGCTGCTTGATGCCGGCTGGGTAGGTGGCCGAGAACAGAAGGGTCTGACGGCGCTCCGGGGTCTGACCGATGATTTCGGCGATGCTGTCGTAGAAGCCCATGTCGAGCATGCGGTCGGCTTCGTCGAGCACCAGGGTATTGAGGCCGTCCAGCTTCAGCGTGCCCTTGGCCAGGTGCTGCTGTACGCGCCCCGGGGTGCCGACGATGATCTGCGCGCCGTGCTCCAGGGAGCCGATCTGTGGGCCCATGGGCACGCCGCCGCACAGAGTGAGAATCTTGATGTTGTCTTCGCTGCGGGCCAGGCGGCGCAGTTCTTTGGCGACCTGGTCGGCCAGCTCGCGGGTCGGGCACAGCACCAGCGCCTGGCAGCCGAAATAACGCGGGTTGAGCGGCGCCAGCAGGCCGATGCCAAAGGCCGCGGTCTTGCCGCTACCGGTCTTGGCCTGGGCGATCAGGTCCATGCCCTTGAGCATCACCGGCAGGCTCTGCGCCTGGATGGGCGTCATCTGCGCGTAACCGAGGGACTCGAGGTTAGCCAGCATGGCGGGCGACAAGGCAAGCGAGGAGAAAGCGGTGGCGGTCACGGTACGGGCCTGAAGAGCGTTCGGAAAGAGCCCTAGTGTAACAGGCGCCACGTCATGGCCTGCCGACTGCTCGTCATTCGTCGACGTCGACCTTCACACGCCTGGCACTGCGCCCGTCCTCCGCCGACAACTGCAGGAAGATGCCGGCTGCCAGGATCGTCAGCAGGCCGATGCACAGGTAAGTGGCCTGGAACGCGCTGAGCACGCCATCGGCCGCATCCGCGTTGTCCAGGCTGAAGCCGCTGAGCAGCGCGGCACCGGTGGCGATGCCCATGCTGATCGACAGCTGCACCACCACCGACAGCAAGCCATTACCGCTGCTCGCCTCGCTGTCGGGCAGGTCGATCAGGGTCACGGTGTTCATGGCGGTGAACTGCAGCGAGTTGAAGGCGCCGATCAGGCTCAGCTGGATGGCCAGCTGCAGGTGCGAGGTCTGGCCGTCGACCAGCGCCATGCTGGTGATGAGTAGGCCCAGCAGCACGGTGTTGAAGGTCAGGATGCGGCGGTAGCCGAGGCGGTCGATCAGCGGTTTGGCCAGCGGTTTCATGGCCATGGCGGCGAGCGCCAGGGGAATCATGCTCATGCCCGCCTGGGCCGGCGAATAGCCCATGCCCAGTTGCAGCAGCAGTGGCGTGAGGAACGGCAATGCACCGGTACCCAGGCGCGCGAAGATGTTGCCGAAGATGCCCACCGCGAAGCTGCGGGTGTTGAACAGCCGCGGCGGAAACAACGCATTGGCCGTGCGCCCGGCGCGCAGCCAGTAGGCGGCCAGGCACGCCAGGCCGGCAAGCAGCAGGAGCACCACGCGCATGTGCGGCAGGTGCAGTTCGCCAAGGCCTTCGAGGGCCATGGTGATCAGCAGCATGCTGGCGCCGAACAGCAGGAAACCGATCAGATCGAAACGCGTGCGCTCGCTGCCGCGCAGCTCCGGCATGAAACGGTACGCGGCCCAGCAGCCCAGGGCGCCGACCGGCAGGTTGAGCAGGAAGATCCAGTGCCAGCTGGCGTATTCCACCAGCCAGCCACCCAGGGTCGGGCCGATCAGCGGGCCGAGCAGGCCGGGCAGGGTGATGAAGCTCATGATGCGCACCAGCTCGGTACGCGGGTAGGCGCGCAGCACCACCAAGCGCCCCACCGGCATCATCAGCGCGCCGCCCAGGCCCTGGATGATGCGTGCGATCACCAGCATGGTCAGCGACTGGGAGACCGCGCAGAGCAGGGAGCCGAGGCTGAACAGGGCGATGGCGCCAAAGAAGATGTGCCGCGTGCCGAAGCGGTCGGCCAGCCAGCCGGAGGCCGGAATCAGCAGCGCCACGGTGAGCATGTAGGCGATGACCACCGACTGCATGCGCAGCGGGTCTTCGGACAGGTCCGCGGCCATGCTCGGCAGAGCGGTGTTGAGGATGGTGCCGTCCAGCGTCTGCATGAAGAATGCGATGGCGACGATCCAGGGCAGCAGGCGGGCAGTGCGGGCGTCGAGCAGGGTCATGGCGATCGGTGATCAGCGGTGGTTGGATCAGTGTGACCCAACTTGGCGACAAATGTCGCAACAAATAGACACCCCGCGCCCTGATTCAGGCGCGGGGGTGTCAGTTGGCTCAGGAGGCCGAGCGCATGTCCTCGACCACCCGTTGCGGGGTGCCGCGTACCGGCGCGCCGTTGGCCACGTAGTAAGGCGCGGTGCTGCGCGGCAGCGCTTGGCGACCGCGGATACGGTCGGCGATTTTCTCGGCGATCATGATCGTGGTGGCGTTGAGGTTGCCGGTGATGATCTCCGGCATGATCGACGCATCAACCACGCGCAGCCCTTCGAGGCCGTGTACGCGACCCTGGCCGTCGACCACCGCCATGTCGTCCGAGCCCATCTTGCAGGAGCAGGACGGGTGGAAGGCGGTTTCCGCGTGCTCGCGGATGAAGGCGTCCAGTTCCTCGTCGGTCTGTACGTGGGCGCCCGGGCTGATCTCGCGACCGCGGTACGGGTCGAGCGCCGGCTGGTTCATGATCTCGCGGGTCAGGCGGATGCCGTCGCGAAATTCCTGCCAGTCCTGCTCGCTGCTCATGTAGTTGAACAGGATGCTCGGGTGCTGGCGCGGATCCCTGGATTTCAACCGCACGCGGCCACGGCTCGGCGAGCGCATGGAACCGACGTGAGCCTGGAAGCCATGCTCGTTGACCGCGTTGCTGCCGTTGTAATTGATCGCCACCGGCAGGAAGTGGAACTGCAGGTTCGGCCATTCGAATTCCGCGCGCGAGCGAATGAAACCGCCGGCTTCGAACTGGTTGCTGGCGCCGATGCCATCCCCCGCGAACAGCCACTTGGCGCCGATGCCCGGCTGGTTGAGCAGCTTGAGCGCCGGGTACAGCGACACCGGCTGGGTGCAGGCGTACTGCAGGTACATTTCCAGGTGATCCTGCAGGTTCTCGCCAACGCCCGGCAGGTCATGCACCACGTCGATGTCGTGGCTGCGCAGCAATTCGCCGGGGCCAACGCCGGAGCGTTGCAGGATCTGCGGCGAAGCGATGGCACCGGCGCACAGCAGTACTTCGCGGCGGGCATGGGCGATGGTCGCCTCGTTCGCATTGCCGATCAGGTAAGCGACGCCATTGGCGCGCTTGCCATCGAACAGGATGCGGTCGGTGGTGGCGTGGGTGACGATGGTCAGGTTCGGCCGTTCGCGGGCCTGGTCCAGATAGCCGCGTGCGGTGCTGGCGCGACGGCCTTCGGGCGTCACGGTGCGATCCATCGGCCCGAAGCCTTCCTGTTGATAACCATTGAGGTCATCGGTACGCGGGTAGCCGGCCTGCACGCCGGCCTCGACCATGGCGTGGAACAGCGGGTTGTTGCCGGCCTTGGGCGTGGTCACGCTGACCGGGCCGCTGTCGCCGTGGTAGTCGTTGGCGCCGGTGTCGCGGCTTTCCGCCTTGCGGAAATAGGGCAGGCAATCCAGGTAGCTCCAGTCTTCCAGGCCGGGCTGCTTGGCCCAGTTGTCGAAGTCCATGGCGTTGCCGCGGATGTAGCACATGCCGTTGATCAGCGACGAGCCGCCCAGGCCCTTGCCGCGCCCGCATTCCATGCGGCGATTGCCCATGTGCGGCTCCGGGTCGGTTTCGTAGGCCCAGTTGTAGCGGCGGCCTTGCAGGGGAAACGCCAGAGCGGCTGGCATCTGGGTGCGGAAATCGAGGCGGTAGTCAGGGCCACCGGCTTCGAGCAGCAGTACGCTGACATCCGCATCCTCGCTCAGGCGGGTCGCCAGCACGTTACCGGCCGAGCCGGCGCCAATGATGATGTAATCGAATTCCTGAGTCATGGCTCCTCCTGTTACCCGGCTGTGGTCCGGGAGAACACGGTGACTGTTGCCGGATGGCATCCGGGCTACGGGGCTGCGCCTTGCTTGCGGAAGCGGCTGAGCGGTGCGCTGCCCGGCTGCTCCCACTCCGTGGTGGCGAGTCAGAACACCGAGGCGTAGTCGCCCAGCTCGACCTGCACGGACTTGATGCGCGTGTAGTGGGCCAGCGTGGTCAGGCCGTTCTCGCGGCCCACGCCGGATTGCTTGTAGCCGCCGACCGGCATCTCGGCCGCCGACTCGCCCCAGGTGTTGATCCAGCAGATGCCCGCTTCCAGCTTGTGGATAACCCGGTGCGCGCGGTTCAGGTCGCGGGTCACGATGCCGGCGGCCAGGCCGTAGGTGGTGTCGTTGGCGCGGCGGATCACTTCGTCTTCGCTGTCGTAGACGAGGATGCTCATCACCGGGCCAAAGATCTCCTCGCGGGTGATGATCATGTCGTCACGGCAGTCGGTGAATACCGTGGGTGCCACGTAGGCGCCGTTGGCGTAGTCACCGTCGGTGACGCGCTCGCCGCCGATCAGCAAGCGCGCGCCCTGCTGGCGGCCTTGCTCGATGTAGCCGAGCACGCGTTCCATGTGGGCGAAGCTGACCAGCGGGCCGAAATTGGTCTTGTCGTCCTGGGGGCTGCCCAGGCGGATGCGTTTCACCCGCTCGACGATCTTGCTCTCGAAGCGCGCCTGCAGGGCGCGGGGCACGAACACCCGGGTGCCGTTGGTGCACACCTGACCGGTACTGTAGAAGTTGGCCATCATGGCGATGTCCGCGGCGCGGTCGAGATCGGCGTCTTCGCAGATGATCAGCGGCGACTTGCCGCCCAGCTCCATGGTCACTTCCTTGAGCGACGAGCTGGAAGCGCTGGCCATGACCTTCTTGCCTGTCACGGTGCCGCCGGTGAAGGAAATCTTCTCGATGCGCGGATGCTCGGTCAGCCACTGGCCGACCTCCCCGCCCAGGCCGGTCAGCACGTTGAACACGCCGTCCGGCACGCCGGCCTCGGTGTAGATTTCGGCGAGCTTCAGGGCGGTCAGCGAGGTGACTTCGCTGGGCTTGAAGATCATCGCGTTGCCGGCGGCCAGGGCCGGCGCGGATTTCCACAGGGCGATCTGGATCGGGTAGTTCCAGGCACCGATGCCGGCGACCACGCCCAGCGGTTCGCGGCGGGTGTAGACGAAGCTGGTGTCGCGCAGCGGGATCTGTTCACCCTCGATGGCCGGAATCAGGCCGGCGTAGTACTCCAGCACGTCGGCGCCAGTGACGATATCGACATAGCGGGTTTCCGACAGCGGCTTGCCGGTATCGAGCGTCTCCAGTTCGGCCAGCTCATCGTTGCGCTCACGCAGGATGTCTACGGCGCGGCGCAGGATGCGCGAACGCTGCATGGCGGTCATCGCCGCCCACACCTTCTGGCCCTGTTCGGCGCTGGCCACGGCGCGTTCGACGTCGTCCTGGCTGGCGCGCTGCACGTTGGCCAGCACCTCGCCGTTGGCTGGGTTGATGCTTTGAAAGGTGGTACCGCTGGTGGCGTCGACGTACTGGCCGCCAATGTAGAGCTGCTGGTCTGCGAATCGGGCCATGGGGCGTCCTCCTGATCGGGGCAAGACGCGCGTCGGGCGCCTTGGCGTATGGATCGACTGAGCGAGATGAAAAGGGATGTCAGCCGAGTTGGTTAAAAAACAGCCTACTTTATTTTTATTGATCGATCAATCAATAAAAATCCTGGGGACGACCGAAACCGTGCCAGATGCGGCATAGATGCTGGGTTTCAGGTTTTTTGCGGAGGCTCTCGACGAACGATCTCGATGGGAGCGGGCCATGCCTGCGATTCGCGGGCATGGCCCGCTCCCACATACGCATCCAGTCCGTAGGCCTGCAGGGAGTCTTAGACCCTGTTCACGATCTTTATGGGAGTGAAGCGGCCACTACAAGGCAGAAGCGGCCACTCGCTAGGTAGGGTGGATGACGCTCTTTCGATCCACCATTGCGATCGCAGAGCGGTGGACGGGTGAAGCGTCGTCCACCCTACAAAAGGCCGCTCCCGCCACTTAGCTGCCGGAATCGGCGAGCCTGGGCTGGAACTTGGAGACGGTAGGGCTCATTGCGCCTTGGCGAGCTGCAAATCCAGATAGTCGTAGGCGATCTGCGCGGCCTGGCGGGTGTCGAAGTTCTCGCCGGTCAGTGCGCCGCGCAGCCACAGGCCGTCGATCAGCGCTGCGAGGCCGCGGGCAGCGGCGCGGGCTTGTGCTTGCGGCAGGGCGCGGCTGAACTGGCCGCACAGGTTGGAATACAGTCGCTGGTCGTTGACCCGCTGCAGGCGGCGTAGGGCCGGCTGGTGCATGCTGCTGGCCCAGAACGCCAGCCAGGTCTTCATCGCCGGGCCGCTGACCTGGGTTTCGTCGAAGTTGCCGTCGATGATGGCGCGCAGGCGTGCCCGTGGGGTGTCTTCGCGCAGCAGCCGATAACGTGCATGTACCGCCTCGCGCAACGCCTGCATGAGGTGACGCATGGTCGCCTCGAGCAGGCCATTTTTGTCTTGGAAATAATGGCTGATGATGCCGTTCGATACGCCGGCAATCCGCGCGATGTAGGCGATGCTGGCATCGCTCATGCCAACCTGGTCGACGGCTTCCAGGGTTGCCGCAATCAGCTGGGAGCGGCGGATCGGCTGCATTCCGACCTTGGGCATCGTGTTCTCCGGCGAGGGGTGTTTCCCGAGTCTAACAGAGCGCGTGGAGTTGTCGGCGTGCTCAGGTTTCTCAGAGCCTGTTCACGATCTCTATGCGCATGAAGCGGCAACTGCAAGGCAGAAGCAGACAATCAAACCAACCTGTGGGAGCCCCGACCTCGGGGCGAAACGATTGCAGCCTGACTGCCTATTTCGGCGGTGGCTGAGCGATTCGCCGCGAGGTCGCGGCTCCCACAATGGATCGGATAACGACCGCTCCCGCCACTCAGCTACCAAAATCGACGAATCTGGGCTGAAAGATCATGAACAGGCGCTCAGGCGATCAGCCGGTAGCCGACACCTGCTTCGGTAATGATCAGCCGCGGCGCCGCCGGGTCATCACCGAGCTTCTGGCGCAGATGAGCGATGACGATACGCAGGTAGTGGCTGTGCTCGATGTGGGTCGGGCCCCAGATGTCGCGCAGCAGTTGCTGCTGGGTAACGACCATGCCGGGATGACGGGCGAGGGCTTCGAGTACCGCGTATTCCTTGCGCGTCAGGCTGATTTCCTGGTCATCCAGGGTCACGCGGCGAAAGGCGAAGTCGACCCGCAGCGGGCCGCTGGCGAGCGCCGCGGCGGGCTTTTCGCCCGCTGGCCGGCTGCGCAGCAGTGCGCGCACCCGGGCGAGAAACTCCTGCACGCCAAAGGGCTTGCTGACGTAGTCGTTGGCGCCGTTGTCCAGGGCCTGCACCTTGTCCTTCTCGCCGGCGCGCACCGACAGCACCAGCACCGGCACGGCGGACCATTCGCGCAGGCGGGTCAGTACCTCCTGGCCGTCCAGGTCGGGCAGGCCGAGGTCGAGCACCACCAGGTCGGGTTGTTCCAGGGCCGCCAGGCGCAGGGCCGCCTCGCCGCAGTCGGCCTCCAGTACCTGGTAGCCCTGGGCCTGCAGGCCGATGCGCAGGAACTTGCGGATCGCCGCTTCGTCGTCGACCAGGAGGATGCGCGCTTCAGTCATGCCGGGTTCTCGTCAGGGGCTTGCAGGGGCAGTTGCAGGATCAGGGTGGTGCCCTGGCCGGGCATCGATTCGACCCGCGCCGTGCCGCCGTGGGCGTTGAGCATGCCCAGGCAGATCGCCAGGCCGAGGCCGGTGCCCTGACCGCCGCGATCGCCTCGGGCTGCGGTGTAGAAAAGGTCGAAGATCTGCGCCTGTTCGTCGGCGGGAATCCCCGGCCCCTGGTCGGCGATGGCGAAGCTGAACGTCTCGCCGTCGTGGCTCAGGCGGATGTCGATGACGCCGCCGGGCGGCGAGAAGCGCGCGGCATTGTCCAGCACGTTGACCAGCGCCTGTTCGATCAGTGCGCCCTGCACCCACAGCAGCGGCAGGTCGGCGGGTACATCCATACGCACCTGCAGGTGCTGCAGCACCGGTTGCAGGCGCTGCAGAGCGGCAGCGAGCAGGTCGCTGGCGGCTACCCAGTCGCGCTCCAGGTGCAGGCCGCCGTGGCCCAGGCGGGTCATGTCCAGCAGGTTCTGGATGTAACGGTCCAGGCGCGAGGCTTCGCTGGCGGTGCTTTGCAGCAGGTCGTCGCGGGTCGCTGCGTCCAGGCTGTCGATGAACAACTGCAGGGTTTCGATATTGCCGCGCATGGCTGTCAGCGGCGTGCGCAGGTCGTGGGACACCGAAGCGAGCAGGGCGCTGCGCAGGCGCTCGGTTTCATGTTGCAGGCGCGTATGGCCGAGCGTCTCGACCAGTTGCACACGGGCCAGGGCGTGGGCCAGCAGCGGCAACAGCACGTCGATCAGTTGGCGCTGCTCACCCGCTGGCGGGTCGCCTTGGGCGGTGCGCATACCCAGCAGCGCCAGTGGCTGATCGTTGTCCATCAATGGCCACCACCACCAGTGCGGATGGGTCAGGCTGTGGCTGTCGTAACCACGCGGATGACGGCTCTGCCAGGCGTGTTCGGCGCTGATGCGCTCCAGCTCGCTAAGCGCCAGCCGGCTGCCGTCGGCCTGGTACCAGTTGCCCTGGGCGTCGCGGCTGAGCAGGCACAGGCGCTCGGCCGGCAGGTCCAGCTGGCTGAGCATGGCGGCCAGCAGGTCGCGCTGGTCCTGGGCGCTGGACAGCCTGCCGGCGAAGCCCAACAGGCTTTCGGTCTGCCGCTGGGCCACCTGCAGGTCTCGGAATTGCTGGCGCTGGCGCGCGGCGAGGTTGCCGGTGAGCAGGGCGATGAGCAGGAAGAACAGCAGGGTCAGCACGTCCTGCTCGCGGTGCACCACCACCGACCAGGTCGGTGGCAGAAAGCAGAACCCGTAGGCGACGAACGACAGTAGGGCGCACAGCAGGGCCGGGCCGACACTGCTGCGCACCGCTACCACCAGTACCACGGCGAGAAACACCAGGGAGATGTTCGGCAAGTCCAGCCAGCGCGAGACGGCCAGCGCCAACAGGCAGCCGAGCCCGGCAGCGAGGGCAGCGAGCAGGTAATCGCGTGGCGGGGCTGGCGTGCGGCGTGCAGGGCGATCGGCGGCGGTGGTCATGCGCAATTCCGGTGCGGGGCGTGGGCAGATCATGGCGTCGTGCAAGGTTGGCGTAAAGAAGCGCGCCTGCGCGTAAAAAAGCCGTAAAACTGCGCGGCATCAAGCTGCTGCGCGCGTAAAGCCGGCGTATACCTAAGGGTAATCGAGTTCATCACGGATACCCTGCAACGTGAGCACCCCTTCCCGTACCTCGCCCTTCGCCCTGTTGGTCGGCGCCGTCGGCATCGTCTATGGCGACATCGGTACCAGCCCGCTGTACAGCCTCAAGGAAATCTTCTCGCCGCATTACGGCGTCGGCCTGTCCCAGGCCAGCGTGCTGGGCATCCTGTCGCTGATTTTCTGGTCGCTGACACTGGTGGTCACGGTCAAGTACGTGATGTTCATCCTGCGCGCCGACAACGGCGGCGAGGGCGGCATCATGGCGCTCACCGCCCTGGCGCAACGGGCGGCCGCCGATTATCCGCGGCTGCGCACCGTGCTGATCATGCTCGGCCTGTTCGGCGCCGCGCTATTCTACGGCGACAGCATGCTCACGCCGGCGGTCTCGGTGCTTTCCGCGGTCGAAGGCGTCGGCCTGGTGGTCGACGGCATCGACCATTGGGTGGTGCCGCTGGCGCTGTTGATCCTGATTCCGCTGTTCCTGCTGCAGCGCCATGGCACCGCGCGCATCGGTTACCTGTTCGGCCCGGTGATGGTGGTGTGGTTTCTGGTGCTCGGCGCCCTGGGCGTGCATGGCATCGTGCAGCGCCCGGAAGTGTTGCTATCGCTCAACCCCTACTGGGCGCTGCAGTTCTTCATCGCCAACCCGTTGCTCGGCCTGACGGTGATGGGCGCCGTGGTGCTGACCATCACTGGCGCGGAAGCCCTGTACGCCGACCTCGGCCATTTTGGCCGCAAGCCTATCGTGCATGCCTGGCTGTTCCTGGCGTTCCCGTGCCTGATCCTCAACTACTTCGGCCAGGGTGCGCTGCTGCTCGGCGACCCCGAGGCGGTGCGCAACCCGTTTTATCTGCTGGCGCCGGGCTGGGCGCTTATTCCGCTGATCGGCCTGTCGACGCTGGCCACCATCATCGCCTCCCAGGCGGTGATCACCGGCGCCTTCTCGGTGACTCGCCAGGCCATCCAGCTCGGCTACGTGCCGCGTATGCAGATCCTGCACACCTCCAGCGCCGAGCAGGGGCAGATCTACATTCCGTTGATCAACAGCATGCTGTTGGTCGGTGTGGTGCTGCTGGTGCTCGGCTTCCAGTCGTCCAGCGGCCTGGCTGGCGCCTACGGCGTGGCGGTGACCGGCACCATGCTGTGCACCACGCTGCTGGTGTCGTCGGTGATCCTGCTGCTGTGGCGCTGGCCGAAGGTGCTGGCCGTGCCGCTGCTGGCGGTGTTCCTGCTGGTCGACGGCATCTTCTTCGCCGCCAACGTGCCGAAGATCATCGGCGGCGGCGCGGTGCCGATGGTCGTCGGCCTGCTGCTGTTCGGCCTGATGACAACCTGGAAGCGCGGTCGCCAACTGGTGCTCGAGCGTCTCGACGAACACTCCCTGGTGCTGCGTGACTTCATCGCCAGCATCGCCCTGCAGCCGCCCCATCGGGTGACCGGTACGGCAGTGTTCCTGACCAGTCGGGTCGAGGTGGTGCCCCACGCGCTGTTGCACAATCTGCTGCACAACCAGGTGCTGCACGAGCGGGTGATGCTGCTCACCGTGCTTTACGAGGATCGCCCGCGGGTGCCGCTGGCCGAACGCTTCGATCTGGAGGCCTATGACCAGGGCTTCTACCGCGTGCGCCTGCGCTTCGGCTTCCTCGAGGCACCGGACATTCCCCGGGCCCTGGCCCAACTGAGCGAAAAGGGCATCGACTGCCCGCCGATGCAGACCACCTATTTCCTCAGCCGGGAAACGGTGATCCCCTCCGAGCGCATCGGCATGGCCATGTGGCGCGAGCGCCTGTTCGCCGTGCTGCAGAAGAACGCCGGTAGCTCGCTGGGTTTCTTCCGCCTGCCGGTGAATCGGGTGATCGAGTTGGGGACGCAGGTGGAGATTTAGGACGTTTCAAGGTAGGAGCGGTTGGCAGCAGGCTTTTGTGGGCGCGGCGCCACGCGCGCGAAAATCGTGCGGATGGTTCGTTCTCACGTGGGGGCTCCGGATGGCCAGAACCATCGCCCGTCGAATCAAACCATCTCCCGCTTGCGCCAAACACTCGCCAGCCACGGTTGCTGCTCCCGCGGCAGGCCGGTGGGCCGGTAGTAATGTTCCAGTTCGTCGAAACCGGCGGCGTCGAGCAGGCGGCGCCAGCTGGCCAGGTCGTGCCAGGCGCCGTAGCGATCGCCACTCCAGCCTTCCTGGTTGTCACCGCGCGGGTTGGAGCTGAACAGCACGCCGCCGGGCTTCAGGCTGCTGCGCAGTTCGCCTAGTACGCGCGGTAGCTCCTGGCTTGGAATATGGAACAGCACGGCATTGGCGAAAATGCCGTCGAAGCGCTCGGCCGGCAGATCCAGGGCCAGAAAGTCCTGCTGCCACACCTCGCAGCCGCTATCGGCACGGGCCATGGCGACGAACTCAGCGCAGCCGTCGAGGCCGACAGGTTGATGGCCCAGGGCCTTGAAGGCGCGCAGATCCCGACCCGGTCCACAGCCGAAATCGAGGAGGCTCAGAGGCGTGCTGCCGCGCACATGACGCAGCAGCGCCTCGATGTTCTGGCTGACGTCGTGGTCGCGGGTGCCCTCGCGAAATTCTTCGGCGCCGGCCTGATAATGGGCCAGCGTGAGGGTGGTGATCTGTTGCAGCTGTTGATGATCGAGGGGCATGTCGAGCCTCCGTACAAAACCTGGCGGCCATTTAACCCCATTCTGCAGCCGTTGCGCGGCCGGGTTACCATCGCACCCTGAACAGCATTCGAGGTGGCAGGGTGGATCTACGGCAGGGCTTCGTCCTGACCCGGCACTGGCGCGATACGCCGGCCGGCAGCCAGGTGGAATTCTGGCTGTCGACCGACGCCGGCCCGTGCCTGGTGCGCCTGCCGCCGCAAACCTCCGTGGCCTTCATCCCCGCCGAGCAGCGTGCCCGCGCCGAGGCGCTGATCGCTGGCGACAAACAATTCGAGCTGCGCCCGTTGCAGCTGCGCGATTTCCACCAACGGCCGGTGCTCGGCCTGTACTGCCGGCAGCAACGTCCGTTGATCCAGCTGGAACAGACCCTGCGCCAGGGCGGTGTGGCCGTTTATGAGGCCGATATCCGCCCGCCCGAGCGCTACCTGATGGAGCGCTTCATCACTGCACCGGTGCTGTTCGGTGGCACCGAGACGGCAGGCGGCGTGCTGGTCGACGCCCAGCTCAAGCCCGCGCCGGACTACCGCCCGCAGCTCAAATTGGTGTCCCTGGATATCGAGACCACCGCCCGGGGCGAGCTGTATTCCATCGCCCTGGAAGGCTGCGGCCAGCGCCAGGTGTACATGCTCGGGCCGCCGAATGGCCACGCTGAAGTCGATTTCGATCTCGACTATCTGGATAGCCGCGCTGCGCTGCTGGAAGCGCTCAACGGCTGGCTGGAGCGCTTTGATCCGGATGCCATCATCGGCTGGAACGTGGTGCAGTTCGACCTGCGCGTGCTGCACGAACATGCCCAGCGCCTGCAAGTGCCGTTGCGCCTGGGCCGTGGCGGCGAATTGCTGAGCTGGCGCGAGCACGGTTCCAAGCAGCATTTCTTCGCCAGCGCGCCGGGTCGGCTGATCATCGATGGCATCGAGGCGCTGCGTTCGGCGACCTGGAGCTTCCAGTCCTTCAGCCTGGAAAGCGTCGCCCAGCAACTGCTCGGCGAGGGCAAGGCGATCGACAACCCGTACCAGCGCATGGACGAGATCAACCGTATGTTCGCCGAGGACAAGCCGGCCCTGGCCCGCTACAACCTCAAGGACTGCGAGCTGGTCACGCGCATCTTCGCCAAGACCGAGCTGCTCACCTTCCTGCTCGAAAGGGCCACGGTCACCGGTTTGCCGGTGGATCGCAGCGGCGGTTCGGTGGCGGCGTTCAGCCACCTGTACATGCCGCTGATGCACCGCCAGGGCTTCGTCGCGCCGAACCAGGGCGAGCGCCCGCCCGAGGCCAGCCCCGGCGGTTTCGTGATGGATTCTAGGCCGGGCCTTTACGAGTCGGTGCTGGTGCTCGACTACAAGAGCCTGTATCCGTCGCTGATCCGCACCTTTCTGATCGACCCGGTGGGGCTGATCGAAGGCCTGCGCCAGCCCGACGACGAACACTCTATTCCGGGTTTTCGTGGCGCGCGTTTCTCGCGCACCAGGCATTGCCTGCCGGCCATCGTCGAGCGCGTGTGGCAGGGCCGCGAGGCGGCCAAGCGAGCCGGCAACGCGCCGCTGTCCCAGGCGCTGAAGATCATCATGAACGCCTTCTACGGCGTGCTCGGCTCCAGCGGCTGCCGTTTTTTCGATACCCGCCTGGCGTCGTCCATCACCCTGCGCGGTCACGAAGTGATGCGCCGTACCCGTGAGCTGATCGAAGCCGAAGGGCACACGGTGATCTACGGCGACACCGATTCCACCTTCGTCTGGTTACGCCGCGCTCATGCGGAGGCAGACGCCGAGCGTATCGGCCGTAGCCTGGTGCAGGGCGTCAACGCCTGGTGGCGCGAGCACCTGGCGGCCGAGTTCGGTTTGCAGAGCGCTCTGGAGTTGCAGTTCGAAACCCACTTCAGCCGCTTTCTGATGCCCACCATCCGCGGCATGGAGGAGGGCAGCAAGAAGCGCTATGCCGGGTTGATCCGCCGCGCCGATGGCCGCGAGGACATGGTCTTCAAGGGCCTGGAAACCGTGCGCAGTGATTGGTCGCCGCTGGCCCAACAGTTCCAGCAGGAGCTGTATCTGCGCATCTTCAAGGGCCAGCCCTACCAGGACTACGTGCGCGACTACGTGCAACGCACCCTGGCTGGCGAGTTCGAGGAGCGTCTGGTGTACCGTAAACGCCTGCGCAGGCGCCTCGACGACTACCAGCGCAACGTGCCGCCCCATGTGCGCGCTGCGCGCCTGGCTGACGCCCACAACGACGAGCAGGGCCGCCCTCGCCAGTACCAGAGCGGCGGCTGGATCAGCTACGTGATCAGCGTCGCCGGCCCGGAACCCATGGAGCTGCGCCGAGCGCCCATCGACTACGGCCATTACCTGAGCAAACAGCTGCAGCCGGTGGCCGACGCCATCCTGCCGTTCGTGGACGATGACTTCGGCGCATTGATCGGCGGGCAGCTCGAGCTGTTCTAGGCGCTTCGCTGTCCAGGCGTCTGGCGCTGCCAGTCGAGCTCTGGCATGGTCGTGCGTCTTCCTTCCCCTGTTGGAGTCTCGATGAGTCATCCCCTGCACGCTGAACTCGGTTGCCTGCAGATCGAACGCGTCGCCGTCGATAGCCAGGCCGCGCATATCCATCTGCGCAACGGCCAGCAGTTCTCCCTTCCGAGCGACGGTTACCTGCGCCTGGACCGGCTATCAGCCGAACAACGGCAGGACGTACGCCTTGAAGATGGTTTCATCGCCAGTTGGCGGCATCAGGGGGCAGGTGCCTGCGACAGCCTCGATTTGGTCTGGGACGAGCTGCAGGACCAGTCCATGCGCCGCCTCGACCAGGCCGGCTGGGATCTGCAGGCGCTCGATCGTCGGGATCAGCAACTGGTGGCGCTGTGGCGCCTGCAGGCCGACTACTACAACGGTGGGCTGATGCAGTTCTTCGCCAACTGGGGCATGCCGACCTTCGAACTGGCGCAGCAGGCGTTGACGCTGATCGGCCTGCCGGCTGCCTGCCAGGCATTGCGTGATCTGTATGCGGTGTTCGCCCGCCTGCAGGACGAACCCGAGGACATCGCGCTGTGGGACATCTGCAGCTGGCTCAGCGAAGCGGAGAACGCGCGTATCGACGAGTTGGAAGAAGGTTTCGAGGCGCTGATCAGCAGCCTGCCGGTTCAGGCCCTGCATCATTTCCTGGTTGTCGACGCCGAGCGACCTTTGACCGATTAGCCGGAACCTCACCTCTGTCCCGTGTTCTTTACTGGACATTCGTGAGGAGGCGACCCGCCATGGCGCTCAGTGAAAAACACAAGATGCTCACCGGCGAACTCTACCTGGCCAGCGACCCGGAGCTGCAGGCCGATAGCGCGGCGACCATCGCCTGGCTGGCGCGTTACAACGGCAACCTGGGCCTGTCGCCGGCCGAGCGTACCCAGGTGTTGGGCGAGCGCCTGGCGGCGGTCGGCAAGGGCGTGGTGGTGCGTTCGCCGTTTCACTGCGATTACGGCTTCAACATCAGCCTGGGTGATGGCGTGTTCATCAACTTCAACTGCGTGATTCTCGACGTGGTGGCGGTGAGCATCGGCGACAAGACGCAGATCGGCCCGGGCGTACAGATCCTCACCGCCGATCACCCGCGCGACGCTGCCGAGCGCGAGTCCGGCCTGGAGTTCGGGCGGCCGGTGACTATCGGCCGCAATGTGTGGATAGGCGCCGGCGCGTTGATCCTGCCGGGCGTGACGGTGGGCGACGACGCGCTGATCGGTGCGGGCAGCGTCGTGACCCGTGACGTGCCGGCTGGTGCCACGGTGGTCGGCAACCCGGCACGAATACGCGATTGATCGCAATGATGACGGCTCGCTTACTGATCGAGCACTTATTGTTTGGTTATAAATAAATCATTATTTATTCTTTTTAATATTTTCTGTTCCTCAGCATAGTGAGCGCCACGCAACGACTCACCTGAGGAGCACACCCATGAGCATTCGCCTGGGCGACATCGCCCCCGACTTCGAACAGGATTCCAGTGAAGGCCGCATTCGTTTCCACGAGTGGCTGGGCGGCCAGTGGGGCATCCTGTTCTCCCACCCTGCCGACTTCACCCCGGTGTGCACCACCGAGCTGGGCTTCACTGCCAAGCTGAAGGACGAGTTCGCCAAACGCAACGTCAAGGCCATCGCCCTGTCCGTCGATCCGGTCGATTCACACCTGAAGTGGATCGGCGACATCAACGAGACCCAGAACACCGCGGTCAACTTCCCGATCCTCGCCGATGCCGACCGCAAGGTGTCCGAGCTCTATGACCTGATCCACCCCAATGCCAACGACACCCTGACGGTGCGTTCGCTGTTCGTCATCGACCCGAACAAGAAGGTGCGTCTGACCATCACCTACCCGGCGAGCACTGGGCGCAACTTCCATGAAATCCTGAGGGTGATCGATTCGCTGCAGCTCACCGACAGCCACAAGGTGGCCACGCCCGCCAACTGGCAGGACGGTGATGAGGTGGTGATCGTGCCGTCGCTCAAGGACGAGGACGAGATCAAGCAGCGCTTCCCCAAAGGCTATCGCGCCGTGAAGCCTTACCTGCGCCTCACCCCGCAGCCCAACAAGTAAGGATGTCTCATGTTGGTGGTTTTTCTGGGCGGCAGCCCGAGCCTGAGGTCACGCTCCAATGTGTTGCTGGGCAAGGCCAGGCAATGGCTGCAGGCCGTTGGTGTTGAAGTGGTGACCTATCAGGTACGCGACTTCGAGGCCGAGGACCTGCTTTTTGCCCGTTTCGACAGCCCGCGGATCCAGGGTTTGCAAGCGCATGTAGCGGCGGCCGATGGCCTAGTGGTGGCGACGCCGGTGTACAAGGCGTCGTTTTCCGGTGCCCTGAAGACCTTGCTCGACGTACTGCCCGAACGCGCGTTGCACCACAAGGTGGTGCTGCCGGTCGCCACCGGTGGCAGCAGCGCGCACATGCTGGCGGTCGATTACGCCCTGAAGCCGGTACTGTCCGCGCTCAAGGCCCAGGAAGTGCTGCACGGCGTGTTCGCCGATGACAGCCAGATCAGTTACACCGAGGACGGCGGCGACTTGGCGCCGGCCCTGGAACAGCGTCTGGACGACGCCTTGCAACACCTGATTCAGGCGCTCAATCGCCGGCCCCAGCCCATCGAGCCGGGCCTGCTGAACGAGCGTCTGCTCAGTGGGCGCTGGAGCGCCTGAAGCAAGCCAACCTACAGATCCCAGGCAGTTCGCTGCCGCCCCACCTTACTAGCCCGTCAACGAGGCAGCAGGTGGCCACACACTCAATGCAGAGGAGAGCGCCATGCGCACTGTCACCCTGCGTCGGAGTCTGGTCGCCTTGTTTGCCGCGGCCATTTCTTTCGGCGCCATCACTCAAGCCCAGGCCGAGACGCTGCGTATCGGCTACCAGAAGTACGGCACCCTGGTACTGCTCAAGGCCAACGGCTCCCTGGAAAAGCGCCTGGCCGCCAAAGGCATCGACGTCAAATGGACCGAGTTTCCCGGCGGGCCGCAACTGCTCGAAGGCCTGAACGTCGGCTCGGTGGACTTCGGCACCACTGGCGAAACGCCGCCGGTGTTCGCCCAAGCCGCCGGTGCCGATCTGCTCTACGTGGCCTTCGAGCCGCCAGCACCGACCAGCGAAGCCATCCTGGTCGCCAAGGATTCGCCGATCAAATCGGTCGCCGAGCTCAAGGGCAAGAAGGTCGCCCTCAACAAGGGCTCCAACGTGCACTACCTGTTGGTGCGCGCCCTGGAAGAGGCCGGTCTTAAATACAGCGATATCCAGCCGGTTTACCTACCGCCTGCCGACGCCCGCGCCGCCTTCGAACGCGGCAGCGTCGATGCCTGGGTGATCTGGGATCCCTTCCAGGCGGCCGCCGAACAGCAACTGCAAGCCCGCACCCTGATCGATGGCAAGGGCCTGGTCAGCAACCACCAGTTCTACCTGGCGACCCGCCCGTATGCCGAGAAACACCCGGAAGTGATCGAGGCGCTGGTCGAGGAAATCCGTGCCGTCGGCGAGTGGGTCAAGGCCAACAACGACGAGGCCACTGCCCAGGTCGCGCCGCTGCTTGGCCTGTCGGCGGACATTACTCGCCTGGCCGTAGAGCGCCAGAGCTACGGTGCACAACTGATCACCCCTGAGGTGGTCGAGGCCCAGCAGAAGATCGCCGACACCTTTACCGCGCTCAAGCTGATTCCCAAAAAGCTGAACATCAGCGACGTGATCTGGCATGCCCCGGCCACCAAGGTCGCCCAGCAATGAACCCTCGCCCCTGCCTGTCGGGCGGGGGCCTCGCGACTTCCAAGGAGACCACTCCATGAGCCTCAACATCTTCTGGTTCCTGCCCACCCACGGCGATGGCCACTACCTCGGTACCTCGCAAGGGGCCCGAGCCGTCGACCACGGCTACCTGCAGCAGATCGCCCAGGCCGCCGACCGCCTCGGCTTCGGCGGCGTACTGATCCCCACCGGACGTTCCTGCGAGGACTCCTGGCTGGTCGCCGCCTCGCTGATCCCGGTGACCCAGCGGCTGAAATTCCTCGTTGCCCTGCGGCCGGGGATCATTTCCCCGACCGTGGCCGCGCGCCAGGCGGCGACCCTGGATCGCTTGTCCGGTGGCCGCGCGCTATTCAACCTGGTGACCGGCGGTGACCCGGACGAGCTGGCCGGCGATGGCCTCAACCTGTCCCATGCCGAGCGTTACGAGGCGTCCGTCGAATTCACCCGCATCTGGCGCCGCGTGCTGGAAGGCGAGGTGGTCGATTACGACGGCAAACACATTCAGGTCAAAGGCGCCAAGCTGCTCTATCCGCCTGTCCAGCAACCACGCCCGCCGCTGTACTTCGGCGGATCTTCGGAAGCGGCGCAGGATCTCGCTGCCGAGCAGGTC
This sequence comes from Pseudomonas sp. PA27(2017), assembly GCF_001945445.1. GTDB lineage: Bacteria > Pseudomonadota > Gammaproteobacteria > Pseudomonadales > Pseudomonadaceae > Aquipseudomonas. The sequence continues at coordinate 58,458 of NZ_MSXW01000012.1, read as the reverse complement.
GAGCTGTACCTGACCTGGGGCGAGCCGCCCGCCGCGGTGGCCGAGAAGATCGCCCAGGTGCGCGAAAAGGCTGCGGCTCAGGGCCGCGAAGTGCGCTTCGGCATTCGCCTGCACGTGATCGTGCGGGAAACCAATGAAGAGGCCTGGAAGGCCGCCGACAAGCTGATTGCCCATGTCGACGACGACACCATCGCCCGCGCCCAGGCGTCCCTGGCGCGCTTCGATTCGGTCGGTCAGCAGCGCATGGCTGCCTTGCATGGCGGCAGCAAGGACAACCTGGAAGTGTCACCCAACCTGTGGGCGGGCGTCGGCCTGGTGCGTGGTGGTGCCGGTACGGCGCTGGTCGGCGATGGCCCTACGGTCGCTGAACGGGTCAAGGAATACGCCGCGCTGGGCATCGATACCTTCATCTTCTCTGGTTATCCACACCTCGAAGAATCTTATCGCGTCGCCGAGCTGCTGTTCCCCCATCTGGAGGTGAATCGCCCGGCGCTGCCGGAAGGCGCCAACTACATGAGTCCGTTCGGTGAAATGGTCGCCAACGACATTCTGCCCAAGGCGGCTTCGGCCAGCTGAAACACGGCCGGGCGTGGATGGCCCGGCCCGCGATGATTTCGAGGTACGCGATGAGCAAAACATCTTCCAACAGCCTGGCCCTACGCCTGGCGCCCTGGGCTTTGCCCGTGGCGCTGCTGGTCGCCTGGCAGGGCTCGGTGGCGCTGGGGCTGTTGTCCACGCGCATTCTGCCGGCGCCCAGCGCGGTATTCGAGGCCGGCTGGCAACTGCTGTCCAGCGGCGAAATCTGGACGCACCTGGCGATCAGTGGCTGGCGTGCCGGCGTCGGTTTCGCCATCGGCGGTGGCATCGGCCTGGCGCTGGGCTTCATCACCGGTTTGTCGAAGTGGGGCGAGCGTCTGATCGACAGTTCGGTGCAGATGATCCGCAACGTGCCGCATCTGGCGCTGATTCCTCTGGTGATCTTGTGGTTCGGTATCGACGAGAGCGCGAAGATTTTCCTGGTCGCCCTCGGCACCCTTTTCCCGATTTACCTGAACACCTACCACGGCATTCGCAACGTCGACCCGGCGCTGGTGGAAATGTCGCGTAGCTACGGCCTGTCCGGCTTCGCGCTGTTCCGTCAGGTGATCCTGCCCGGCGCGCTGCCGTCGATCCTGGTCGGTGTGCGCTTCGCCCTTGGCCTGATGTGGCTGACACTGATCGTCGCCGAGACCATTTCCGCCAGCAGTGGCATCGGTTACCTGGCGATGAACGCCCGCGAATTCCTGCAGACCGACGTGGTGGTGCTGGCCATTCTGCTCTACGCCGTGCTCGGCAAGCTGGCCGACGTCGCTGCACGCGGCCTCGAACGTGCCTGGCTGCGCTGGCACCCGGCTTATCAGGGAGCGGCTGCGAAATGAATGCTCCATTGAACGCTTTACATAACCTCAAGCGAGGCACGCCGCTGACCATTCGCGGCATACAGAAATCCTTCGGTGAGCGCCAGGTGCTCAGGGATATCGACCTGCGCATCCCGTCCGGTCAGTTCGTCGCCGTGGTGGGGCGCAGTGGTTGCGGCAAGAGTACCTTGCTGCGTCTGCTCGCCGGGCTCGATGCGCCTACGGGCGGTGAACTGCTGGCCGGCAACGGGCCACTGGCAGCGACCCGCGAGGATACCCGGCTGATGTTCCAGGAGGCGCGCCTGCTGCCCTGGAAGCGGGTGATCGACAACGTCGGCCTTGGCCTCACGGGCGACTGGCGGCCCAAGGCTGAGCAGGTGCTCGAAGCAGTGGGTCTGGCCGATCGCGCCAATGAGTGGCCGGCGTCCCTGTCCGGTGGCCAGAAGCAACGTGTCGCCCTGGCCCGCGCGCTGATCCACGAACCACGCCTGCTGCTGCTCGATGAACCCCTCGGCGCTCTCGACGCGCTGACCCGCATCGAGATGCAGCAACTGATCGAAAACCTGTGGCAGAAGCACGGCTTCACCGTGCTGCTGGTCACCCACGATGTCAGCGAAGCGGTAGCCACCGCGGACCGGGTGATCCTCATCGAGGACGGCGAGATCGGCCTCGACATCGAAGTGAACCTACCGCGCCCGCGCAATCGCGGCTCCGCCCACTTGGCGGCCCTGGAGGCCGACGTGCTCAACCGTGTGCTGCAGATACCGGCGCTGCCTGCCGAACCCGATCCGGTTTCACCCCTACCGACCCAGCTGCGCTGGGCGCTCTAACCCTGACTTCATGCCCTTTGTGGGCAACTTACAACCCCAGGAGATTCAGCCATGACCATCAAAGCCATCAACGTTCGTAACCAGTTCAAAGGCACCATCAAGGAAATCGTCGAAGGCGACGTGCTGTCGGAAATCGACGTGCAGACCGCCGCCGGCATCGTCACCTCGGTGATCACCACCCGTTCCGTGCGCGAGCTGGAACTGGGCGTTGGCAGCGAAGTGATCGCTTTCGTGAAATCCACCGAAGTGTCGATCGCCAAGCTCTGATCGCGCTGCGTCGTTCACTCGCAACCCGTGGGAGCGAGCCGTGCCTGCGAAATCGCGCGCATGGCGCGCTCCCACAGGTTGTGGCTTCACCGTCTGCGTCCTCCTCGGATGTTCGTAAGTTGGCGCTTAAACCAGGCTACAAAGCTGCTCCATGGAAAGGGCATTGCTGGCTGATACAACAACCGTGGGAGCGGGCGGGGGCGCGTAGTCCATGCCCGCGAAAAAACGCCCACGCCACGCTCTCAAATCGACTGCAAATGGGCCACGCATAAAAAAGGCCGGCATATACGCCGGCCTTTCTCATTTCCACTGCTGAATCGCTAGTGCTCTTCGCGCAGCTTGGCCATCTGCCGCTCCAGCAGTGCCGGATACGGATCGAGCAGACGCTCGACGCAGCTGGCGCCCTCGGGGCTGGCAATGGCGCGGATGCGCGCACGCTGGCGCAGGGTGGCATCTTCGCCGACGCGGCGCTCGACCAGCAGCAGGTTGCGGCTGTGCTGCGACAACGCCAGGGCATCCTGGGCGGTTTCGCTGAGCAGCAGGTCGCCCTGACTCAGGCCCTTCAGGCCTTCGCCCAGGGTCAGGCCCAGTTGCAGGTGCAGGGTGATGCCGCTGTCGGCCACCTCGATCTGCAGGGCGTGGCCGAGAGCACGCAGCAGTTCGCCGCAGCAGATGGCGTGGGTCAGGTAGTCGTCCCCGCTGGCCTCGTGGTGGAACAGCATCAGGCTGCTGCCATCGTTGAGGGTGTGCAGTTCGGCCTTATAGAGCGTCGCCGCCTTGTCCAGGCAGCCGCGATAGCTTTCCAGCAGCTCCATCAGACGCGTGCGCGGTAGGCGACGCAGCTGTTCCTGCGCGCCCAGCTGAACGGCCAGTACGGCACTCTTGCGAGGGGCCGTCGGCGCCGCTGGTGCAGGCGCGGCCGGGCTGTCTTCATCGTCGTACAGGTCGGCGAAGGCATCGTCGTCGTGCTCGTCGCGACGGCGGCTCGGCGGGTCGTAGTCGTCCTCGCTGTCGAAGCGGGTGTCGCGCAGGTCACGCATCGCGAAGCTGGGAGCGGGGCGCTCGTCACGCTCATCGCGGTCGTCTTCGTGCTCGTCGTCGAGGAAATCCTCGCCCAGCTCATCAAAATCGTCGAATTCCGGCTCAGGCTCCGGCGGTTTTTCGGGGGCCAGGCGCGCCTGTAGCTGGCGCGCCAGATCGCCGATCTCGTCCTGACGGTTGCCGCCTGGGGCGTAGTCGTCCGGATCGCGCAGCCATACGCGCATTTGCATCAACGGCGTGGAAATCTGCCGGCCCAGGCGCAGGCTCAGCGACAGGGTCAGGGCCAGCAGAATCAGGCTGAGAATGCCCATGCTCTGCAGGCTGATGGTCATCGGCTGTTCGAACTGCTGCATGTCCAGGCTGATGCGCAACTGCCCGGCCATCACCTCCTGAAAGGTGATGGGCGTCGAATACAGGCCTTCGGTTTCACCGAGCATGCTTTTGCTCGGGCGCGTGCCAGCTTCGGCGAGAATGCGGTTATCCACGCTATAAATGGCCGCGTGGGCCACCAGCGGATTCTTCACCAGGTTATTGAGCAGTACGTTGAGGCTGAGGATGTCGTTGGACACCAACAGCTCGGTGGCCGAGGCAGCCGTCTGGGTAATCAGGCTGCTGCCCAGCGCTTCGGCTTGCTGCTGCATGGCCTGCTTGAACTGCATGCCGATCACCCAGGCATAGATCACCAGCGCCATGGCCACCAGCAACAGGCTGTGGCTGACGATGCGCAATGCCAGCGGCACGCGACGTTGACGCAGTGCACGGAAGAGCAGGAGGAAGAAATTGTCGGGCTTTACGGGGGCGGGCCGGTTCACAGAGCTCGGCTCTCGTTGACTGGAAGTGGCGCGCAGTATAGCGAGCGGCCCGCACAGGGCAAAGCGCCGCGCGTGCCCGCGGGGTGCCGAAATGGTTAGAATGTGCGTTTTTTCACCGGCCCTGCTGCACATTGCCGTTCGGCAGACCGTTCATAGTCCTGCGAGCCCCGGAGTACGCCTTGCGCCAAATCGTCCTGATCAACGTTACCGGTGAAGATCGGCCCGGCCTCACGGCAGCCGTTAGCGGCGTGCTGGCCCAGGCTGGCGTCAACATCCTCGACATCACCCAGTCCGTCGTACATGGCGGCGCCTCGTTGGGCATCCTGATCGAAATGGCCGATGGCGCTTCGCTGCCGGTGCTATCCAAGGACGTGCTGGCTGCCGCCCAGGCGCTGGGGCAGCAGGCCCGTTTCACCCAGCTCGACGAAGCCGATTACCGGCGCTGGGTGGACGGGCAGGGCAGCGAACGCCACATCGTCACCCTGCTGAGCCGCCAGGTCACCGCCGAGCAATTGCAGCGCGTCAGCGCGTTGACCGCCGCACAGGGGCTGAGCATCGAACGTATCGAGCGGCTGTCGCTGCCGGTGGCACTGGATGCGCAGCCGGGCAACGCCTGCGTCGAGTTTTCTCTGCGCGGCGAGCCGGGTGATGCCACCGGCCTGCGCGCCGACTTCCTGCGCGTGGCCGACGAGCTGAACATGGATATCGCCTTTCAGGTCGATTCGCTGCAGCGCCGCCACCGTCGCCTGGCGGTGTTCGACATGGACTCGACGTTGATCGAAGCCGAGGTGATCGACGAACTGGCCAAGGCTGCCGGTATCGGCGACAAGGTTTCGGCCATCACCGAGCGGGCGATGCGCGGCGAGCTGGATTTCCGCGCCAGCTTCAAAGAGCGCCTGGCGCTGCTCAAAGGCCTGGATGTCGGCGTACTGGACGAGATCGGCGCCTCGCTGCGCCTGACCGAGGGCGCCGAGCGGTTGTTCGCCGAGCTCAAGCGCCTGGGCTACAAGACCGCCATCCTGTCTGGCGGCTTCACCTATTTCGCCAAGCAGTTGCAGGCCAAGCTGGGCATCGACTACGTGTTCGCCAACGAGCTGGCGGTGGTCGATGGCAAGGTCACAGGTGTCGCCGTCGAGCCGATCGTCGACGCCCAGCGCAAGGCTGATCTGCTCCGTGAGCTGGCGCAGAAGGAAGGCCTGCAGCTGGAGCAGACCATCGCCGTGGGCGACGGCGCCAATGACCTGCCGATGCTGGCGATTGCCGGCCTGGGCGTGGCGTTCCGCGCCAAACCGCTGGTCAAACAATCGGCCAGGCAGGCGATCTCGACCCTTGGACTGGATGGCGTTTTGTATTTGCTGGGTGTGCGCGAGCGCGATCTGCAGCGCTAAGAACCTGTTAACGATCTTTATGCGCCTGAAGCGGCAACTGTAAGGCAGGAGCAGACACTCAAGCCAACCTGTGGGAGCCCCGACCTCGGGGCGAAACGATTGCAGCCTGACTGCCTATTTCGGCGGTGCCTGAGCGATTCGCCGCGAGGTCGCGGTTCCCACAATGGATCGGATAACGGCCGCTCCCGCCACTTAGCTGCCAAAATCGACGAACCTGGGCTGAAAGATCATGACCAGGTTCCCAGGTATTTGAGGCGGGAGCGTGGCAGCCGGGCTGCCCCGCCGATCAGTCGTCTGACGAGAAGTTGTAGTCCATCGACTGGCTCGGGCCCTGCAGGTAGTAACCCTGAATGTAGTTGGTACCCGCCTGCCACAGGGTGGCCAGCACGCTGGCCGACTCCACGAACGGCACGATGGTCAGCTTGGCCTGGCTGTGCAGGCTGGCCAGCATGGTCTTCAGGGTTTCCTGATTGGCCGGATCGCTCAGCTCCTTGGTGAACGAGCCATCCACCTTGACGAAGTCCACCGGCAGGTGGCGCAGCGTATTGAACGGGTTCAGGGCGCAGCCGAACTGGCTGAGCGCGATATGGCAGTGCAGGTCCTTCAGGCCCTGGACCAGTGCCTTGGCCTGCTTCAGGTAGGTGATCGCGTCCGGCTCGCTGAGCTGGAATACCAGAGCGTCGGAGGGCAGCCGTGCAGCTTTCAGCGCGACGCTGAGCCACGGCAGCAAGGTCGGGTCCTGCAGGCTGGCGCTGGACAGATGCACGAACAGGCGCGTGGCGTGGCCCTTGGCGCGGTGGTCGGCAAGCAGCTTGATCGAGCTGAGAATCACCCAGCGGTCGATCTTCTCGCCCATCCCCGACTCCCTGGCAACTGCCAGGAATTCATCCGGCGGCACTTCCTGCCCGGACGGGCTGAGCAGGCGCAGCAATACTTCGTAGTGCTCGTGTTCGTCGCCGCGCAGGCTGATCACCGGCTGGAACAGCAGGCGGAAGCTGTTCTGTTCCAGCGCCTGCTGCACCATGGCCACCACGCTGCCGCGGTTGGCGGCGGCTGCCAGCTCTTCGGCCGGGTCGAACAGCTTGAGGGTGCCGGGCTCGTCCAGTTGATCGGCGCAGCGCTGGGCGCGGTCGATGACTTCGCCGGCCTTTGGCGTGGTGTCGTTGAGACCGGCGACGCCGATGGACAGCGTGGTCTGAGCGGTACGCCCATTGATGTCGAACAGATGGGCTTCGGCTTTCTTCAGCAGCGCTTCGAGCAGCGGGCGTTGCTGCTGCGGCGACAGCCCGGTCTGCAGCACGGCGAACACGTCGTCGCCGAAGCGCGCCAGCTGCGCATCCTTGGGGAAATGGGCGCGCAGCAGGGCAGCCAGATCGGTGAGCAACAGGTCGATGGCGCCCAGGCCCATATCGGCGAGCAGCGCGGCGTAACGATCGACGCGGATATAGGCCAGGCTGGCCAGCTGCTCGTCATGCACGGCGCGGTGAGCGGCGTTGTCCATCAGCTCGAGGAAGTGGGGGCGGTTGTACAGGCCGGTGACCAGGTCCAGGCTGCTGATCTCGCGCAGCTTCTCTTCCAATTCAGCATTGGCGGTCTCGGCGCGGATCACCACCTGAATGCAGGGTTCGCCGTCGTAGGCCGCCGGCGACAGGGTGATGCGCGCCGGGAAGTTGCTGTCGTCGGTGCGCACGCCAGCACAGCCGAGTTCGTGGTTGTCCATCTGCTGATGGTTCTTCAGGAAATCCTTGAATGCCGCCTGATCGCTGGCACCGATCAGGTCGATCATCGGCAGGCCTTCGAGCTCCTCGGCGTCGTCGAAGCCGAACAGCTCCAGGTACGCACGGTTGGCGTAGATGTGCATGCCGTCGTGGACGTAGGCGATGGCGTCGACCGAGCTGTCGAGCAGCAACTGGCAGCGTTTCTCGGCCTCACGCAACGCCACTTCGGCAGCGCGGCGGGCACGGCGCTCTTCGAGGTTGACCAGTTCGCGGCGGGCGACCAGCACCAGGCGCTCGTCCTCGCCCTGGGGGAGTGCGTCCTGGGCACCGAGCATCAGCGCTTCGGTGACGCTGTCCGGCTCGTTGTCGGCCAGCAGCAGGATCACCGGGATGTCCTTGCCCTCACGGCGGATGCAGGCGAGCGCATCGTGCGGCTCCAGGCAGTCGCTGGCTGGCGAGCAGATCATCAGATCCCAGTTGTGCTTGAGGGCTTCGAGCAGGTCTTCGCTGGAGATCAGGCGGTGTACGCGGGTGGCATTACCGGCATTGCGGAACAGGCTGACGAGACGCTCGGCCTCGTTCTGCGAGTCTTCGAGAATCAGCAGGCGGATGGTTTTCTTTTCGATGGCCATTAGCGAAGTCGAATCTGCGATAAAACAGCAGAAGAGGGCGGGGAATTAAGGGTTTCCCGGCAATCTACAGCGACTTCCAGAGTGAGTCAAAGTCTTCCTCCCCGGCTGGGCGCTGGGTACCGGAGGCTGTGACGGAGGTCGCGTGATCCGCGGTTTTGTGCTCCAGATCGTGGTACTCGAACTGGCTGAAGCTGCTGGTGCTGACCTGTTTCTGGCTGAGTACCGCGCGGCGTTCCTTGCCGTTGATGTTGATCAGCACCTTGCTGCCTTCCTGGAACGGCAGACGCGGGGTGATCAGCGTCGCCGGTCGGGAAATGGCGGCGATCTCCGGCAACAGCAGGGCGCGTAGGTACTGGCTGTTCTGCTCGGCCTTGCGCACCAGTTGCAGGCCACAGGATTGTGCGTGGGGTGCGATCAGCTCGATGCCCATCTGCGTGCCACCGCCGCGTACCTGGCGGATCCAGCGCACCACCGCGACGCTCCAGCCCTGCTGGGGATTGTCGCGAATGCCGAGGATCTCGCCGGCCTGCAACTGGCTGGGCACTTCCTTGGGCCACGACAGACAGTACCCGCCGGGGCTGTGGTTGACGATGGCCAGCATGAAGGTCGGGAAGCTTTCCCCAGCGCCGGACGGCGCTTGCTGCTCGCTGGCGGGTTTGGGGTATTCGATTTCCTCGAAGGAAAGACCGTTTTCCCATTCGTTGCGGCGTGCATCCGGGGCGTTGGCCCACACATCGGGCTCGCCGCTGCGTGGTTTGAACGAAGCGGCGGTGTCGACCTGCTGCTTGAGGATCTCGCTGAACACGCGGCCATTGGCCAGATAGTAGTTCAGCGCGCTCATGCCGATGCACAGGGTCATGCTGCCGGTGCCCTGGGTGCGCTGGAAGGTGCGCTCTGAGATGTCGCCCCAGGCGGCGGCAGCATGCTGCAGCATGTCCACGGTGAAACCGTCGGGCACCTGCAGGCGCGAGCGGGAGCGCTCCTCGGGCGTCAGCGCCAGGTGATCCTTGATGGCGTCGACCAGCGGGGTCGGATCGATGCCCAGCGCGCCCTGCAGCTCGCTCGGCTGGAAAAGCGACGTGTAGCGGGGCGGGCCGTCGAGTTGCGGCGCGACGGCGAAGATGCTGTTCGGCTGGCCGCCGGGCTGCAGGTTGACCAGTGTGCTCCACGCTTCCAGCGCTTCGGCGAGGCGGGCAATGGCGCTCTGGCGCATCTGGTTGCAGCGCGAGCAGCCGATCAGCAGGGCGACGATATAGCCCTGCTCGACGCTCAGCCCCTGGGTGTGGCGAGCCAGCGGGTCGCGGATCACCACCTTGTGCAGTTCGTGACGACGGGCGATCAGGTAGAGTTGGTGCAGCTCCAGCCAGAGGCCTTCGGGCACCGGGCAATAGAGTTGGCTGGTGCGGATCAGCGGGCCGTTGAGGCTGTGCACCGCGCGTTGCAGTGCGGTACCGAGCAGCGCGTTGCGCTCGCGGCTGGCCTGCGCGGCGAGGCGCGAGATGATCAGTTTGTAACCGATGGCCAGGTGGTTCTGTAGTGCCTGGCAGAGGTTGGCGACCTTGCGCGGGCGCTCATCGAGCACGATGGCCTGGTTGAGGAAGTGGCGCTCCAGATGCTGGCAGACGAAATACACTTCCGGGCGCAACAGCTCGAGCAGCTGTATGCGATTGTCCGAAGGAGTCAGCAACTGGTTGAGTTCGATCAGCGCCTGATACAGCTGACGGGCGGTTTCGCCGATGTTGGCCTTGGGCAGGCCGGAGATCCAGCGTTTCAGGTCGCGTGGCGTGGCGTCGCAGAAAGTCAGGCCCTGCTTGGTCGGCGTCGGGACGCGGAGCAAAAGGTGGGGGCTCTGTTTATCCATCTAGCTTCGTTACTCCAGCGCCAGCATTCGATCGACTGATTGGTCAGGTTTAAGCGACTCTAGCAGCATCTTGCCATCGTCGCAGCCTTTGCGGCGCCGCGGGCCAAGGCTGCGCGACGCCCCATCGGCTCACTGGCCGAGCAATTGGCCCATGCGCACCGGGCTGTTGGCGCCCAGTTCCTCAGCCCATTTAACCTGCTCTGGGCCGAACAGCACGATGGCCGTGGAGCCGAGTTTGAAGCGGCCCAGCTCAGCGCCTTTTTCCAGGCTGACCGGTGCGCGGGCGGCTTCGTCGTAACGGATGGTTTTCAGTTCGCGCTTGGGTGGGGTAATCAGCCCGGCCCAGACGGTTTCGATGGAGGCGACGATCATCGCGCCGACCAGCACCACGGCCATGGGCCCGCGCTCGGTATCGAACAGGCACACCACGCGCTCGTTGCGGGCGAACAACTCGGGCACGTTTTCCGCGGTGGTCTGGTTTACCGAGAACAGCCGGCCCGGCACGTAGATCATCTCTCGAAGGGTGCCGGCCAGCGGCATGTGCACGCGGTGGTAGTCCTTGGGCGACAGGTACACGGTGGCGAAGTCGCCGCCCATGAAGGGCGCAGCTCGCTCGCTGTCACCGCCCAGCAACTCGGTCACGCTGTAGCTGTGGCCCTTGGCCTGAAATACTCGGCCATGTTCGATGCGGCCCAACTGGCTGATCGCACCATCGGCGGGGCAGAGAACGGCGCCGGGCTGGTTGTCCAGCGGGCGGGCGCCTTCCTTGAGCGCACGGGTGAAGAAGGCGTTGAAGTGCTCGTAGGCGGTGAGGTCTTCGACCTGCGCTTCGCTCATGTCGACCTGGTACTGCTTGGCGAACCAGCCGATCAGGCGGTTCTTGAACCAGGCAGCACGGCACTGCGCGGCGCAGCCGATCAGGCGCGAGAGCAGGTGGTGCGGAGTCAGGTGCTGGCTGAGGATAAACAGGCGTTCTTTCATCTTTATTCCTTGGCTGCCCGGCCGTGCATGCCGGGCATATGAGAGTGGACAGTCAGGTCGAGTTCAACGTTCGACAGGTGTGTCGGTCAGGTTGCCCCACTCGCCCCAGGAGCCGGCGTAGGCCTTGACCCGCGGATAGCCCAGGGCCTTGGCGACCAGATAGGTAAAACCGGAGCGGCGATGGCTCTGGCAGTGGGTGATGATTTCCTTGTCGGCGCTCAGCCCGCGCTGTTCGAGCTGCTCGGCGATGTCCTGACGAATGCGCAAGGCACGTGCGGGGTCCATGCCCGCGGTCCATTCGAAGTGGATGGCACCGGGGATGTGGCCACCCCGTGCGGCCTGCACCTTTTCGCCGCGGTATTCCTCGGCCGAGCGGGCATCCCAGATGGCCAGGTCGGCGGCGCCCAGGCGCGATTTCAGGTAATCCGCGCTGGCGGTAGGCGCATCGCTGAGGGTCAGTGAAACCGTCGCGTGCTTTGGCGCAGGAGCATCCTGGCTCAGTGCCAGGCCTTCGGCTTGCCAGGCCGTCAGGCCACCATTGAGAAAGTGATAGCGCCCATGACCGATGACATCCAGCAGCCAGATGAAACGACCGGCCCAGCCGCCGCCCTCGTCGTCATACACCACGTAGGTGGCCTGCGGGTGGTGGCCAAGTTCGCTGAACAGTTGCTCGAGTTGCGTTTTTTCCGGTAGCAGGCCGGGGGCCGCTGGCGCACTCGCCTGGGTGCGTTTGCCGTCGACGAAGCGGGCGCCGAGAATGTGCCCGTTCAGGTAACGCTGATGGCTGCTGAGGTCGACCAGGATCAGGTCGGACGCGTGCAGTCGTGTGGCGAGATCCGCCGGTTCGATGACCAGCGGCAGTTCGTCGAAGGCTGTCATACAGGCCTCGTTGGCGGAGTTAAGAGGGCGATTGTAGCGCAGAAGAATGCCGTAAAGCGGCGGCGCTCAGCGCTTACGTTTGCTGAAGGTGTCCAGCGCGCGCTCGATGCATTGCGTGGTCTTGGTAAAGGCCTGCACGATGGTGTCGTCGATCGGTTGGCCGCCCTGGTCGGCGAACAGCAGCATCACCACCCGTTCGTTGCTGGCCAGGGAGCGGATCAGCAGGTGTTCGCTGGGCAGCAGGGCCTTCAGGTCGCCGGGCAGCAGGGCGGAGAACTGTGCGATGTTGGCCGGTGTAAGGCGCAATTGCGCAGGCTTTTGTAGCAGACGGCGCAGCACCTGGCTTTGCGCCGGGTCGAGGGTCAGGCCACTGGCACTGGCTGCCACGCCGGCATGTTGCTGCAATTGCAGGCGCGTGTGGGTGCGGTCAGCGAGCAGCATCACCACCCGTGACAGACCGGCGGCCTGCACGGCCTGGCGGGCGCAGGTGGTGAGCTGCTGGACGTTGCTGAATGCCGAAGGCTGGGCGAGCAACTGAGTGCACAGTTGTCGCCAATCGCTGACCTGCGGTGCTGGCGCTGTTTTGCGCGGTTGAAAGTGACGAGCATTCCATGGCCACAGCAGGGCCTCGGCAGGGTGCCAGAGGCCGGCGGTGTCCAATTGCCGAGCGCTGTGCGCCGCATTCTGGTGGATCTGCTGCTGCAGTTCGGCCAGCGGTAGCTGCAGGTAAAGACTGTTGAGCCGTTGCCAGCGCCGGGTATGACTGCCGCTCCAGGCGCTATGCGCCGACACCGCGATCACGTTGGCGAGCAGGATGCTGTTGGCAGGCTGGGTAAGCCAGCGCTGCAGCGTCGGGTCGGCGTCCAGCTTCTGCTGCTGGTGCAGTGGATCGTCGTGACGGCGGGCGATGTGCAGCGCCTTGCCGAGCAGGCGGCGATCATCGATCAACAAGCGATAGCCCTGGAGGATCCAGGCCGGCAGGCGCCAGCGCTCGGCCAGCGCCAGGCACAGGTCGAACAGCGGTACGCCCAGCATGTCGCGCTCGACCTTGACTGCCGGTTCGCCGTCTATCAGCACCCGCTGTTCCCAGGCTTCGAACAGATGGGGATGGGCGGCCAGCAGGGCCCATACGGGCGACAGGAACAGCAGGCTGCCCCAGTGGATTTCCTGCCACAGACGCGCCAGGCGCGCGGCGAACAGGCCGTTGGCCTGATAGGCCGCGTGCTGGCTGATCAGCTGGATCTGCCGAAGCGACGGCGGAATGTCGGCCAGTGCCCGCGCAGGCAGGCGGGCGAGGAGCTCTTCGGCGCGCTTGAGGCCCAGGCGGGTGAGTGCCGTCTCCAGGCTCTCCGCCGCTTCACCCAGGCTGCTGCCCTTGCTGTTGGCCTCGCGCAGCACGCTGAGCACCAGTGCCGGGCTGTCCTGCATCAGGTCGGCGATTTCGCGCAACGAGCGGCGGCTGTCGCCCAATGCACGGCGAACCTGCTGGTGATGATCGGCTGCGATGGGCAGCACCTGACCGTCCAGCTGCTTGAGCCAGGCGTCGAGAGTGCGCGGTAACGGCGTGCTTGCGACCATGGGGCTGTGCCAAAATGGCTTTTTTTAGACTTAACTGACTATAGTCTGGCGCATCTCTTCCGATAAGTAGAAGGGGATTCGCGCGGTCGCCCTTTCTTTTCACCTGCTCAAGTTTCTTTCTATGGCCAAAATCATCGGCATCATCGTTGTATTCGCTTGCGTCTTCGGCGGCTTCGTCGCGTCGGGTGGCCATCTCATGGCCCTGGTGCATCCCTTCGAAGTGCTGATCATCGGCGGTGCGGCGCTGGGCGCCTTCCTGCAGGCCAACCCGGGCAGCATGTTCATGACCGTCTTCAAGAAATCCTTGAAGATGTTCAAGTCGCGCTTCACCCACGACTACTACCTGGAAGTGCTGCGCCTGCTCTATGAAATTCTCAACAAGGCGCGCCGCGAAGGCATGATGGCCATCGAGGCCGACCTCGAGGACCCGGCCGCGAGCCCGATCTTCAGCAAGTACCCGGCGGTGCTGGGCGACGAGCGTATGGTCGCGTTCATCTGCGACTACCTGCGCATCATGTCCTCCGGCAACATGGCGCCCCACGAGCTCGAAGGCCTGTTCGACATGGAACTGGTCGGCCTCAAGGAAGAACTCGATCATCCGGCCCATGCCGTGGCGAAGATCGCCGACGGCATGCCGGCGATGGGTATCGTCGCCGCGGTATTGGGGATCGTGATCACCATGTCGATTCTTGCTGAGGCGGACAACGCGCAGATCGGCGAGAAGGTCGGTACCGCGCTGGTCGGCACCTTCCTCGGTATTCTCGCCTCGTATGGCTTCTTCGGCCCGCTCTCCGCTGCGCTCGAACACGATGCCAAGGAAGAGCTGAACGTCTACGAAGCCATCAAGGCCGGCCTGGTCGCCTCGGCATCCGGCATGCCGCCGTCACTGGCCGTCGAGTTCTCGCGCAAGACCCTTTACCCGGCGCACCGCCCGAGCTTCAGCGAGCTTGAGCAGGCCATGCGCGGAAACTAAGCACCATGGAAAACAACCAGCCGATCATCGTAAAGCGGGTCAAGAAGGTTGCCGGCGGCCACCACGGTGGCGCCTGGAAGATCGCCTTCGCCGACTTCGCCACGGCGATGATGGCCTTTTTCATGGTGATGTGGCTGATGTCCTCGGCCACCCCCGAGCAGAAGAAACTGATCTCCGGCTACTTCAAGGACCCCATCGGCTTCTCCGAAAGCGCCAGCCCCTATGTGATCGACCTCGGTGGCTCGCCGACACCGTCGCCGGACCGCACTCTCAACGAGCAGCCTCAGGAGTCGCCGGGAGACGAAGCGGACACCGATCCGAAGGATCCCGCCGAGCTGGATGCCGAGCAGGCCGAGGCCAAGGCCGAAGAAGTCGAGCGCGAGCGCCTGGAGCTGCTGTTGCAGGAGTTGCAGAACAAGGTCGAGCAGGATCCGCAGTTGCAGCGTTTCAAGGACCAGATCCTGTTCGAGATCACCCAGGACGGCCTGCGCATCCAGATCGTCGATGCCGAGAACCGGCCGATGTTCGCCCTGGGCAGCGCGCAGTTGCAGCCGTACTTCGAGGATATCCTGTTCGCCCTCACCGACACCATCAAAGCAGTACCCAACAAGATCAGCATCAGCGGCCATACCGATGCCAAGCCGTTCGCCGGCGCCGGTGGTTTTGGCAACTGGGAGCTGTCGGCCAACCGTGCCAATGCGGCGCGGCGCGTGCTGATCGCGGCGGGCTACGACGATGCCCAGGTGGCGCGGGTGGTCGGCTACGCCTCGTCGGCGCTGTTCGACCGCGAGGATCCGTTCAACCCGGTGAACCGCCGCATCGATATCGTGGTGCTGACCAAGAAAGCGCAACGCGACATCGAGGGCGAGCAGGGTGGTGGCGCGCTGGCGCCGGATCCCGCGCCGGGTTCGCCTTTAGGTGGCGCTGGCGCTGGCGGGGGCTCAGGCGCAGCGCCTGGTGCCGAGCCGCTCTCCAATGATCAGGTGCGCGAGAAGCTGAATATCTTCGAGGACGGCACGCTGAAGATGGATCAGCCGACCGAGTGATCGGCCGGCACCCCAGCTTACAGGTCGCTCAATACTCCGGCTCTGGCAGGCTGGCCAGAATGTGCCGATAGCTGTTCATCCGCTGCGGCTGGATACGCCCTTCTTCCAGCGCCTTGAGCAAGGCGCAGCCGGGTTCGCGGTCATGCTTGCAGTCGCGGAAGCGGCAATGGCCGAGCAGGTCGGCGAACTCGATGAAGCCCGCCTCCACATCGTCACGGCTGACATGGCCGAGGCCGAATTCGCGGATGCCCGGTGAGTCGATCAACTGGCCGCCGCCGGGGAAGTGAAACAACCGGGCGGTAGTGGTGGTGTGGGTGCCCTTGCCGGTCAGTTCTGAAAGCGCGCCGACACGGGTGTCGACGCCCGGCAGCAGGCTGTTGACCAGCGACGATTTGCCGACGCCCGACTGGCCCACGAAGACGCTGATGTTGCCGTCGAGCTGCTTCTTGAGCTGCTCCATGCCGTCGCCTTCCAGCGCCGAGACTTCCAGCAGCGGATAACCCAACTGGCGATAGACATCGAGCAGCGCGTTCAGCGCGGTTTCGTTCTGTGCATCGATCAGGTCGGCCTTGTTGAGCAGCAGCAGCGGGCGAATGCCCGCGTGCTCGGCGGCGACCAGATAACGGTCGATCAGGTTGGCGTGCGGTTCCGGTAGCGGCGCGAAAACGATGACGATCAAGTCGACGTTGGCCGCCACCGGCTTCAGCTGGCCGCGGGTGTCCGGGCGGCACAGCTCGGTGTCGCGCGGCAGCTGGGCGACGATCACGCCGATGCCCTGGTTGCCCGGCCGCCACACCACGCGGTCACCAGTGACCAGCGTCGGCAGGTTGGCGCGCAGATGGCAGCGGAACACCTGGCCGCTCAGTTCGCCGTCGGTGGCCTCGACTTCCACCTGAACGCCAAAGTGGGCGATCACCAGGCCGGTCTGCTCCGGGCCCAGGTCGCCGCCTTCCAGAGTTTCCACCACGCGGGATTCGCGCTTGGCGGCGCGTGCGGCGCGCTCACCCTGGATCTTTTCGATGCGCCAGTTTTGCCGGCGGTTGAGTTGGCGTTTGGCCATGGGGCTTCCGAGTCTTGCTGCGCTTGAAGTGGCAGCGATTCTAGCACGGCTGATGGGGCGGCAATTTGTCGAGGCCGGCGCTAGGGTCTGCTCCCGTTTCACGCACGGCCGCGCCGGAGCCAATTCTTGCGCGAGGCAAGGCACGAGATGCGAAGTTTGGCAGGCCAAATGAGCCATCGAGTAACGCCGCCTCGCGCAAGAACTGGCCCGGCCCTCCGGGTTGCGCGGGAAATGACCTCCGCTGTCGTTGCAGGACTTGGCAAGGGAACAACCATTCCCTGCGTCCTGCGCCTAATCGGAGGCCATTTCTCGCAGCAACGCGGCTCGCGCTGAAACGGGAACAGACCCTAGACTGGCCAACCTTTTTCTATGAGCCTGTCGGCATGGCTGCTTCCTACCGCGCGCTGCACCGCCTGGGTGAGCGCTACCCGGCCCTCCTGGCGCTGCTTATCCAGTTGGTGATCACCCTGGCCATGGGCGTGGCGATCATTGCTGCTGCCCGGCTGTTCGGCTGGCGCGCCAGCCCGTTGGTCGCCGGTTTGTTGCATGGCCTGCTCTGTGCCTGTCTGGCTCGCTGGTTAGGCCTGTCTCGCTGGTGGTGGTGGCTGAACCTGCTGTTCGTACCGGGGTTGTTGCTGGCCAGTGGCGCGCCCCTGCCGTCCTGGCTGTTTCTGCTCGGGTTTCTATTGTTGCTGCTGCTCAACTGGAACAGCTTCGGCGAGCGCGTGCCGCTTTACCTGACCGGCGTCGGTACGCGCAAGGAGCTGGCGCGCCTGCTTGAAGGCCGCGGCCAGCACTTCAGCTTCGTCGACCTGGGCTGCGGCCCGGCCGGCACCTTGCTGTGGCTGGCGCGGCGTTTTCCACAGGCGCAGTTCACCGGCGTGGAAACCGCGCCATTGTCCTTCGCCATTGCCTGGCTGCGTTGCCTCGGCCGGCGCAACTGCCGGATTCGTTATCAGAACCTGTGGCGCACCGAGTTGAGCGCCATCGACATCGCCTACTGCTTCCTGTCACCTGCGCCGATGCCGGCACTCTGGGACAAGGCACGAGACGAGCTGCCGAAAGGCGCCTGGCTGATCAGCAATACCTTCGAGATTCCCGGCGTGGCGCCGCAGCGCGTGGTCGAACTCAAGGACTGGCGCGATTCACGCCTGCTGCTCTGGGAGATTGGCTAGAATGACGAACCCAAAGAGGAGCGCAGCATGCAGAACCCACAGAATCTGATCTGGATCGACCTGGAAATGACCGGTCTCGATCCCGAAACGGACGTCATCATCGAGATGGCGACCATCGTCACCGATACCGAACTCAACGTGCTGGCCGAAGGCCCGGTGATCGCCGTGCACCAGAGCGACGAGCGCCTCGCGGCGATGGACGAGTGGAACACGCGCACCCACGGTGAGAGCGGCCTGACCCAGCGCGTGCGTGACAGCAAGATCAGCCAGGCCGAAGCCGAGGCGCAGACCATTGCCTTCCTGGAAAAGTGGGTGCCGAAAGGCAAGTCGCCGATCTGCGGCAACAGCATCGGCCAGGATCGTCGCTTTCTCTACAAGTACATGCCGGCGCTGGAAGCCTACTTCCATTACCGCTACCTGGATGTGTCGACCCTGAAGATTCTTGCCGAGCGCTGGGCGCCCGGCATCAAGGAAGGCTTCGTGAAAACCGGCACTCACCAGGCGCTGGATGACATCCGCGAGTCCATCGCCGAGCTCAAGTACTACCGCCAGCACCTGCTCAAGGTCTGATCACCCCTGGCGTTGGGCGTGCTGCTCCAGCGCCCACTGCACATGCTCGCGCACCAGCTCCGAGGGATATTCACGGCGGGCCTCCAGTGCTTCCAGTACCGGGATGCTCGACGGCGCGTTACCCAGGCCGACGGCCAGGTTACGCAGCCAGCGCTCGTAACCGGCGCGGCGCAGCGGTGAGCCTTCGGTGCGGCTGAGAAACTCCTCCTCGCTCCAGCGAAACAGCTCGGCCAGTTCGGCATTGTCGAGGCTGTGCCGTGGCTGGAAATCAAACTGTTCGGTAGGTTTGGCGAAGCGGTTCCAGGGGCAGACCATCTGGCAGTCATCGCAGCCGAACACGCGGTTGCCGATGGGCGCGCGCAACTCTTCCGGAATCGGCCCCTTGAGCTCGATGGTCAGGTAGGAAATGCAGCGCCGCGCATCGAGCACGTAGGGACCGACGAAGGCGGCGGTCGGGCAGATGTCCAGGCAGGCGCTGCAGCGCCCGCAGTGTTCGCTGCCGTGGGGCGCGTCCTCGGGCAGCGGGATGTCGACGAACAGCTCGCCGAGAAAGAAGTAACTGCCAGCCTTGCGATTGAGCACCAGGGTGTTCTTGCCGATCCACCCAAGACCGGATTGTTCGGCGATGGCTTTCTCCAGTACCGGCGCGCTGTCGACGAATGCACGGTAGCCAAAGGGGCCGATGGCCTGCTGGATACGCTCGGCCAACTGCTGCAGACGTTTGCGGATCAGCTTGTGGTAGTCGCGGCCCAGGGCGTAGCGCGACACGTAGGCTTTTTCCGGCTCCTGCAGGCGCTGGGCCATCTGCGTGTCGCCGGGCAGGTAGTCCATGCGCAGCGACACCACGCGCAGGGTGCCGGGCACCAGCTCGTCGGGATGTGAACGTTTGCGGCCATGTGCGGCCATATAGTCCATCTCGCCTTGGTAGCCGGCATCCAGCCAGCGCTGCAGGTGCGCCTCGTGCTCGCCCAGCTCCAGGCCGCTGATGCCCACCTGCTGGAAGCCCAGTTCACGCCCCCAGTCCTTGATGGACTGGGCGAGGCTGGTGAGGTCGAGGGTGGCGTCGGTCATGCTGGGCGGGAATCTGCAGTAGGCGGCGTATAATTCTGCCAGACATCGGAGCTCAGGCATGCGGCATTCATCAGACGATCTTCCTCTCGCGCTCTACAGTGCCGCCCAGGTGCGGGCGCTGGATGCAGCGTTGATCGCTGCCGGCACGCCAGGTTTCGAGCTGATGCAGCGCGCGGCCCATGCCATCTGGCGGGCGCTGCGTCGCGAATGGCCGAACGCTAGCGCGGTGACCGTGCTGGCCGGGCACGGCAACAATGCGGGTGACGGCTATCTGGTGGCGGCTCTGGCCCAGCGCGCCGGTTGGCAGGTGCGGGTGCTGGCCGTTGGTGAGCCCCAGCGTTTGCAGGGCGATGCCGCCCTGGCCCGTGATGAGGCCCGTGCAGCCGGTGTCGAGATCCTGAATTGGCAGGCGGATTCCGAGCCCCGGGGCGTGCTGGTCGACGCGTTGCTCGGCACCGGCCTGGCAGGCGAGGTGCGCGAACCTTATGCCGCGGCCATCGACTGGATCAACCGCAGCGGCCAGCCCGTGCTGGCCGCTGACATTCCCTCCGGCATCTGTGCCGACAGGGGGCAGGTACTGGGCATTGCGGTGGTCGCGCAGCTTACCGTGACCCTGATCGGCCTGAAGATCGGGTTATTCGTGGGCCAGGCGCTCGATCATGTCGGGTGCCTGGTGTTCGATGACTTGCAGGCTGATGAAGACATCGTGGCGAGCCAGCCGTATGCGGCGCAACGCCTGGCCGGCGTTCTTCTGCCGAGGGTGCCCGCCCGGCAACCGACCACCCATAAAGGCCAGCTTGGCCATCTGCTGGTGGTCGGTGGCGATCAGGGCACAGGCGGCGCGGCGTTGCTGTCGGCCCAGAGCGCGCTGCGCAGTGGGGCTGGCATGGTGTCGCTGGCGACCCGTGGCGAACACGTCGGCGCCGCGCAAACGCGCCTGCCCGAGGTCATGAGCCTTGCAGTCGCCTCGGCGAATCAACTGCATGGGCTGGGCGACAAGATCTCGGTCTGGGTCGTCGGGCCCGGACTCGGGCAGGGCGCGTGGGGGCGCAGTCTGCTGTCGGCAGCAGCCACCGCCGGAGGCGCCCAGGTATGGGATGCCGACGCGCTCAATCTGCTGGCGGCGAGTGCGGCGCGTATCGCGCCCGGCAGTGTGATCACCCCGCACCCCGGCGAGGCCGCGCGCCTGCTAGGCATCTCCACATCGGCGCTGCAGGCCGATCGCCCGGCCGCGGCCAGGGCGCTGGCCCAGCGTTTCGAGGTGGTCTGCGTACTTAAAGGTGCCGGTACCCTGGTCGCTGATCCGGCTGGTCGCCTGCTGGTGTGTGACCGAGGTGATCCGGTGATGGCCGGCGCCGGGCTGGGTGATGTGCTGGCCGGCTTGATCGGCGCCTTGATCGCCCAGGGTTGCAGTACGTGGGAGGCGGCCAGCCTTGGTGTGTGGGTGCACGCCCGGGCGGGCGAATCTTTGGCAAATAAAGGAAATGGTCTGGCGGCCAGCGATCTGTGCGACGCTATCCGCCATTTGTTACAGGAGCGAGCCGCTTGTCGGAAATAGAACTGTTCGCCGCCGATGAAGACGCCATGCTGGCGCTCGGCGCGCGCATTGCCGCTGCCACTGGCGGGCGCGGCGTGATTTACCTGGAAGGCGACCTGGGCGCCGGCAAGACCACGCTGTCACGCGGCATCCTGCAAGGCCTTGGGCACCGCGGTGCGGTGAAGAGCCCCACTTTTACCCTGGTAGAGCCCTACGAGATCGGCGAAGTCAGGGCCTTTCATTTCGACCTGTATCGTCTGGTCGACCCGGAGGAACTGGAGTTTCTCGGCATCCGCGATTACTTCGAAGGTGACGCCCTGTGCCTGATCGAGTGGCCCCAGCGCGGTACCGGCGTTTTGCCAAAGGCCGACCTTGACATTACCATTAGCCCGCGAGCGGGTGGCCGGTCGCTGCTGCTTCGCAGCCATAGCGCGAAGGGTGAACACTGGTGTGCCGTTTTGGCACCCGGAGCATGAACGATAGAGTGGGGGCGGGTATGCGCATAGGCGCGCGAATGATCGCGGTCGGGCTGATGTTGGCGGTCATGGCTGCCGACGTGTGGGCCGCGTCGGATGTGCGCAGTGTTCGTCTGTGGCGCGCACCGGACAACACGCGGCTGGTCTTCGACCTCTCCGGACCGGTGCAGCACAGCGTGTTCACCCTGACGGCTCCGGATCGCATCGTCATCGATATCAGCGGTGCCAAGCTGGTCACCTCGCTGGACAAGCTCGCCCTGAGCAATACGCCGATCACCGCCGTTCGCTCGGCGCAGCGCACACCGGATGACCTGCGCGTGGTCATCGACCTGTCGGCCCAGGTCACACCCAAGAGCTTCACCCTGGCGCCCAATCAGCAGTATGGCAATCGCCTGGTCGTCGATCTGTTCGATCAGGCTTCGGATGCGGCGCCCAGCCTGCCATCCACCACCACCGCCAGTGCGCCGCCAGTGCCCGTCACGCCGACCCAGGCACCGCCCAAGCTGGCGCCGGTGCCCGGCGGCAAGCGCGATATCGTGATTGCCATCGACGCCGGCCATGGTGGCGAAGACCCCGGCGCACTGGGACCGACCAAGGGCCAGTTCGAGAAGAACGTGACCCTGTCCATCGCCAAGGAGCTGCAGCGCCAGATCAACGCGCAGAAGGGCTTCCGCGGCGAACTGGTGCGCACCGGCGACTATTTCATTCCGCTGCGTAAGCGTACGGAAATCGCCCGCAAGAAGGGCGCCGATCTGTTCGTCTCCATTCACGCCGATGCTGCGCCACGGGCAGCGGCCTTCGGCGCCTCGGTTTACGCGCTGTCCGATCGCGGCGCCACGTCGGAAACCGCGCGTTGGCTGGCGGATGCCGAGAACCAGTCCGATCTGATCGGCGGTGCCGGCAACGTCAGCCTCGAAGACAAGGACCGTATGCTCGCCGGCGTTCTACTCGACCTGTCGATGACCGCCTCGCTGTCCTCCAGCCTCAACGTCGGGCAAAAGGTGCTCGGCCAGATGGGCCAGGTCACGCCGCTGCACAAGCGCCGCGTCGAACAGGCTGGCTTCATGGTGCTGAAGTCGCCGGATATTCCGTCGATCCTGGTGGAGACGGGCTTCATCTCCAACCCCAGCGAAGCGCGCAAGCTGCATTCGGCCAGCCATCAGCAGAGCCTGTCGCGCTCCATCGTCACCGGCGTCAAACAGTTCTTCGAGCAGAACCCGCCGCCCGGTACCTACATCGCCTGGCTGCGTGACAACGGCAAGATCGCCCAGGGCCCGCGCGAGCACCGGGTCGCCTCCGGGGAAAGCCTGGCGCTGATCGCTCAGCGCTATCAGGTCAGCCTGGCCAGCCTGCGTACTGCCAATTCGCTGAAGTCCGATGTGATCAAGGTCGGCCAGACGCTGCACATTCCGGCGACCTCGCTGGCTGCCCAGCCATGAGTGAAATGACACGTATCCAACTGCTCAGCCCGCGGCTGGCGAACCAGATTGCCGCCGGTGAGGTGGTCGAGCGCCCGGCATCGGTGGCCAAGGAGTTGCTGGAGAACAGCCTGGACTCCGGCGCCAAGCGCATCGAAGTGGATGTCGAACAGGGCGGCGTGAAGCTCCTGCGCGTGCGTGACGACGGCCGCGGCATCGCTGCCGATGACCTGCCTCTGGCCCTGGCACGTCATGCCACCAGCAAGATTCGCGAGCTCGAAGACCTCGAGCAGGTGATGAGCATGGGCTTCAGGGGCGAAGCGCTGGCGTCGATCAGCTCGGTGGCCCGGCTGACGCTGACCTCGCGCACCGCTGAGGCCGACCAGGCCTGGCAGGTCGAAACCGAAGGCCGCGACATGCAGCCGCGGGTGCAGCCGGCTGCCCACCCGGTCGGCACCTCGGTGGAAGTCCGCGACCTGTTCTTCAACACGCCGGCGCGGCGCAAGTTCCTCAAGGCCGAGAAGACCGAGTTCGACCACCTGCAGGAAGTCATCAAGCGTCTGGCACTGGCGCGTTTCGACGTGGCTTTCCATCTGCGTCACAACGGCAAGAACGTGCTGACCCTGCATGAAGCCAACGATGACGTGAGTCGCGCCCGGCGTGTCGCCTCCGTGTGCAGTGCCGGGTTTCTGGAGCAGGCGCTGCCCATCGATATCGAGCGCAACGGTCTGCACCTGTGGGGCTGGGTGGGTTTGCCGACCTTCTCGCGCAGCCAGGCGGACCTACAGTATTTCTACGTGAATGGCCGCATGGTGCGCGACAAGCTGGTCGCCCATGCAGTACGCCAGGCGTATCGCGACGTGCTGTTCAACGGTCGCCACCCGACTTTCGTGCTGTTCCTGGAAATCGACCCGACCGCCGTCGACGTCAACGTGCACCCGACCAAGCATGAAGTGCGCTTCCGTGAAGGTCGCACGGTACATGACTTCCTGTATGGCACCCTGCACCGCGCGCTTGGTGAGGTGCGCCCCGAGGATCAGTTAGCTACCCCGGCTGCCGCCGAGACGGTGCTGCGGCC
Source organism: Pseudomonas sp. PA27(2017) (assembly GCF_001945445.1). GTDB lineage: Bacteria > Pseudomonadota > Gammaproteobacteria > Pseudomonadales > Pseudomonadaceae > Aquipseudomonas. The sequence continues at coordinate 34,670 of NZ_MSXW01000012.1, read as the reverse complement.
TACCGGCCTGGCTGCTGGAGAGTTCGGCCCCCAGGGCGAGATGGGCCTTTCCGCCAGCGTGCTCGAACGCCCTGCCGAATCCGTCTGGCGGTCGCCTGGCGCCGGCTACCAGGCGCCGCGTAGCGAATCTCAGCTGCCAGCCGCCGAGGCGCAGGGCGTGTATCGCGAGTTCTATGCGCCGCTGGCCACGGGCAGCACGCCTGCCGCGCTGCCCCAGGCACAGGGCGATATCCCGCCGCTGGGTTACGCCATCGCGCAGCTCAAGGGGATCTACATTCTTGCCGAGAGCGCTCATGGGCTGGTGGTCGTGGACATGCACGCGGCCCACGAGCGCATCACCTACGAGCGCCTGAAGGTGGCGATGGCCAGTGAAGGCCTGCGTGGCCAGCCGCTGCTGGTGCCCGAGTCCATCGCCGTGAGCCAGCGCGAAGCGGACTGCGCCGAAGAGCATGGCCAGTGGTTCCAGAAGCTCGGCTTCGAGCTGCAGCGTCTGGGACCGGAAACCCTGGCGATCCGCCAGATTCCGGCGCTGCTCAAGCAGGCCGAGGCGACGCGCCTGGTCGGTGACGTGCTCTCGGACCTGCTCGAGTACGGCACCAGCGACCGCATCCAGGCGCACCTCAACGAGTTGCTGGCGACCATGGCCTGCCATGGCGCCGTGCGCGCGAACCGCCGCCTGACCCTGCCGGAAATGAACGCCCTGCTGCGTGACATGGAGCAGACCGAGCGCAGTGGCCAGTGCAACCATGGGCGGCCGACCTGGACGCAGATGAGTCTCGACCAACTGGATAAGTTGTTCCTGCGTGGCCAGTAACAGACCGCTGAAAAACTACCTGCGTTGGCAATACTGCGTAAGACCGGCCTAAAAATGCTCATTTACAACACGTAAACTGCGCTTTTCGGCTGTTTTTGCGGGGCCGCCTTCGGTATTGTCTTGCCTGCCTCGCCTACGTCTTTCAGTGGCCTGCTAATCCGGCGCCACGCTTGCGGCATACGGCCCATGTCCGGAAAATGGGCCGCCGTTCCTTCGAGTCGTGCCGATGTCCTCCTTACCTCCCGCCATCTTTCTGATGGGCCCGACCGCGTCCGGCAAGACCGACCTGGCCCTGGCCCTGGCGCGCGTGCTGCCCTGCGAATTGATCAGCGTGGATTCGGCACTGGTCTATCGCGGCATGGACATCGGCACGGCCAAGCCGGACCGCGCCACCCTCGAGGCTTTCCCCCATCATCTGGTGGATATTCGCGACCCTGCCGAGGCCTACTCGGCGGCCGATTTTCGGCGTGATGCCCTGGCAGCCATGGCGGATATCACCGCGCGCGGGCGTATCCCGCTGCTGGTGGGCGGCACCATGCTCTATTACAAGGCGCTGCTCGAAGGGCTGGCCGATATGCCAGGCGCCGATGCCGATGTACGCGCGGAGCTCGAGGCGCGTGCCGAGCGCGACGGCCTGGCGGCGCTGCACGCCGAGCTGCAGGCGGTGGATCCGCAATCGGCTGCGCGCATCCACCCGAACGATCCCCAGCGTCTGGTCCGGGCCCTGGAAGTGTTCCAGGTCAGTGGCGTGACCATGACGCAATTGCGTGCGCAGCAGAGTGAAGCGGCCTCTGAGGGTGGCGGCTTGCCCTATACTGTCGTGCAGTTGGCGATAGCGCCGGCGCAGCGGCAGATTCTCCACGAACGAATCGCCAAACGTTTTGATCTGATGCTGGAACAGGGCTTCGTCGCCGAGGTCGAACGCCTGCATCGCCGAGGTGACTTGCACGGTGAAATGCCATCTATAAGGGCGGTGGGATACCGGCAAGTATGGGATCATCTGGAAGGGCGACTCGACGCTGCGCAGATGCGCGAGCGCGGCATCATCGCTACCCGCCAGTTGGCCAAGCGGCAGTTCACCTGGTTACGCAGTTGGGAAAATGTGCACTGGCTCGACAGTCTCGATTGCGACAATCTGCCACGTGCCTTGAAATACATGGCGACGGTCTCCATATTGAGCTGAGACCTTGCCGCGGGCCGTCTATCCTTGGGGGAAGGCGTGCCAAAGCCGTTCACAGGCTAAGCAAACCGTTCAAAAACTATTCAATTATCGATTCATTTAGGAGTGCGGCACATGTCAAAAGGGCATTCGCTACAAGACCCTTACCTCAATACCCTGCGGAAGGAGCGCGTCCCGGTTTCCATCTACCTGGTCAACGGCATCAAGCTGCAGGGCCAGATCGAATCCTTCGACCAGTTCGTCATCCTGCTGAAGAACACCGTCAGCCAGATGGTCTACAAGCACGCGATCTCCACCGTGGTGCCGAGCCGTCCGGTTCGTCTGCCAAGTGCTTCCGAGTCCGATCAGGCTGAATCCGAGCCCGGCAACGTTTAACCCAGGGGGTCGCATTGTTCTTCGAGCGCCATGAAGGAGGTGAACGGGCCATCCTGGTTCATCTGGATAGTCAGAACACCGAGGCGAGCGAGGATCCCCAGGAGTTTCACGAATTGGCGCTTTCCGCCGGTGCCGATACCGTGGCGTTCTTCAGTGTGCCCAATAGCCGGCCCACGGCGAAGTTCCTCATCGGTAGCGGCAAGGTGGAAGAGCTGCGTGACCAGGTCAAGGCCCACGAGGCCGATCTGGTCATTTTCAATCACGTCCTAACGCCCAGTCAGGAGCGTAACCTCGAGCGCATGTTCGAGTGTCGCGTCCTGGATCGTACCGGGCTGATTCTCGACATCTTCGCCCAGCGCGCCCGTACCCACGAAGGCAAGTTGCAGGTCGAGCTGGCTCAGCTCGATCACATGAGCACGCGCCTGGTGCGTGGCTGGACTCACCTCGAGCGGCAGAAAGGCGGTATCGGTCTGCGTGGCCCGGGTGAAACCCAGCTGGAAACCGACCGCCGCCTGTTGCGCGTGCGCATTCGCCAGATCAAGCAGAAGCTGGAGAAGGTGCGCAGCCAGCGTGAGCAGGCGCGCCGTGGTCGAAAGCGTGCGGATATCCCGTCCGTATCCCTGGTCGGCTATACCAACGCCGGCAAATCCACGCTGTTCAACGCCCTGACCGAATCCGAGGTCTATGCGGCGGATCAGCTGTTCGCCACCCTCGACCCGACCTTGCGCCGTCTGCAGCTCGACGACCTGGGGCCAGTGGTGCTGGCCGACACCGTGGGCTTCATCCGTCACCTGCCGCACAAGCTGGTCGAGGCGTTTCGTGCCACCCTCGAGGAATCGAGCAATTCCGACCTGCTGCTGCACGTGATCGACTCCCACGAGCCGGAGCGCGATGCACAGATCGAGCAGGTGCTCGAGGTGCTCGGTGAAATCGGTGCCCAGGATCTGCCCGTGCTCGAGGTGTACAACAAGCTCGACCTGCTCGAAGGCGTAGAGCCGCAGATTCAGCGCAATGCCGACGGGCGCCCCGAGCGGGTCTGGTTGTCGGCGCGTGATGGTCGCGGTCTGCCCTTGCTCAAGCAGGCCGTTGCCGAACTGCTCGGTGACGACCTGTTCGTTGCCACACTGCAGTTGCCGCAGCGCCTGGCGCGCTTGCGGGCGCAATTCTTTGAACTGGGTGCCGTGCTGCAGGAGTCCTACACGGAGGACGGCAGCAGCCTGCTACAGGTGCGCATTCCGCGGGTCGAACTCAACCGTCTGGTAAGCCGCGAGGGCTTGCAGCCACTCGAGTTCATCGAGCAACACACTTTGCAATAAAGCCCGCAACGGTGATTTTGCCGCTGGAAGCAGGCATTCTGTAGCATTGGTGGGCGCGCCGTTGGCGCGTCTTTGCTTTATCAGTATGGAGAGCGCTATGGCTTGGAATGAGCCGGGTGGCAACTCGAACAATCAGGATCCCTGGGGTGGCGGCGGCCGTCGTGGTAACGGCGGCGGTGGCGGCGGCGACCGCAAGGGACCACCGGATCTTGACGAAGCCTTCCGCAAGCTACAGGACAAACTCAATGGGGTGTTCGGTGGCGGCAACAAACGCGGCAGTGACAACAATGGTTCCAGAGGCAAGGGTGGCGGTTTCGGCCTGCTGTTCGTTGCGTTGGCCGTCGTGGGCGCTTTTTGGCTGTACAACGCTATTTATGTGGTCGATGAGCAGGAGCAGGCCGTCGTGCTGCGTTTCGGCAAGTACCACGAGACGGTCGGCCCGGGTCTGAACATCTACTTCCCGCCGATCGATCGCAAGTTTCAGGAAAACGTCACCCGCGAGCGTGCATACAGCAAGCAGGGGCAGATGTTGACCGAAGACGAGAACATCATCGAAGTACCACTGACCGTTCAGTACAAGATCAGCAACCTGCAGGATTTCGTACTCAACGTCGACATGCCTGAAACCAGTCTGCAACACGCCACCGACAGCGCCGTGCGCCATGTGGTGGGCTCCACCGAGATGGACCAGGTGCTGACCGAAGGTCGTGAGCAGATGGCTGGCGATGTGCGTGAGCGTCTGCAGCGTTTCCTCGACACCTACCGGACCGGTATCACCGTGACCCAGGTGAACCTGCAGAGCGCTGCGGCGCCGCGTGAAGTGCAGGAAGCCTTCGATGACGTGATTCGTGCCCGCGAAGACGAGCAGCGTGAGAAGAACCAGGCGGAAACCTACGCCAACGGCGTGGTGCCGGAAGCCCGTGGTCAGGCCCAGCGCCTGATCGAGGATGCCAGCGGTTACCGCGATGAAGTGATCTCCCGCGCCCAGGGTGAGGCGGATCGTTTCACCGCGCTGGTAGCCGAGTACCGCAAGGCCCCGGAAGTCACCCGTGAGCGTCTGTACCTGGACACCATGCAGCAGATGATGAGCAACACCAGCAAGGTGCTGGTCACCGGCGACAAGGGGCAGAACAACCTGCTTTATCTGCCGCTGGACAAGATGATCGACAGCCGTGGCGGCAGTAGCAATGCGTCTTCTAGCGCTGCCGGTGCTGGCGCGGCCGATCTCGGTGCACGCGTTGGTAACAACGTCGGGCAATCCGATGTGCGTACAAGGGAGAGCCGTTGATGAGCAATAAATCACTGGTGACCCTGATCGCGGGCGTCGTGCTGGCCCTGGTGGCCTGGAGCAGCTTCTACATCGTGGCGCAGACCGAGCGGGCGGTATTGCTGCAGTTCGGTCGTATCGTCGAGGCGGACGTGCAGCCGGGTCTTCACATGAAGATTCCTTACGTCAACCAGGTACGCAAGTTCGATGCTCGCCTGCTGACTCTGGATACCGTCAATTCGCGCTTCCTGACCCTCGAGAAGAAAGCGCTGATGGTCGATGCGTACGCCAAGTGGCGCGTGCTGGATGCCGAGCGTTACTACACCGCCACCTCGGGCATGAAGCAGATTGCCGACGAGCGTCTGTCGCGCCGTCTCGAAGCATCGCTGCGTGACCAGTTCGGTAAGCGCACCCTGCATGAGTCGGTGTCCGGCGAGCGTGATGCGCTGATGGCTGACGTGACCGCTTCGCTCAACCGTGCGGCGCAGCGTGAGCTGGGTATCGAGGTGGTGGACGTTCGCGTCAAGGCCATCGACCTGCCCAAGGAAGTCAATCGCAGCGTTTTCGACCGCATGAGCTCGGAGCGTGAGCGCGAGGCCCGTGAGCATCGTGCAAAAGGTAAGGAGCTCGCAGAAGGTATTCGTGCCGATGCTGATCGTCAGCAGCGCGTGATTCTCGCCGAGGCTTATCGCCAGGCCGAGGAGCTACGTGGTGAGGGTGACGCCCAGGCCGCTGCCATCTACTCCAAGGCTTATGGCCAGGATCAGGAGTTCTACTCGTTCTACCGCAGTCTGAACGCTTATCGCGAGAGTTTCGCCGACAAGCGTGACGTGCTGGTGCTGGATCCGAGCAGCGATTTCTTCCGCTACCTGGAAAAGTCCAAGCCATAACCGCGGCCCTGAGCCGCAGGCCAAACGCCGCAAGCCGATGCCGAGTGCTCGCTTGTCGTGTGAAGCTTGCGGCTTGAGGCTTTCGACGTGGTATGATGCGGCAGCCGGGAAAATCCCGGCTTTTTTACGCCTGTGGGAATCATGCGGCACGAACTGAGCGTTACGTTCTGTCTTCCAAGGTCCCTGACCTTGCCCCTTTCCGCGCCGCTGGCGTGGGGGCTTCGTGCAATCAAATCTCTGATCGCTTCGATGCCCGTTCCTGGAGTCGACCGGCCTGTTGCCGGGCTCGGCTTCCCATCCGCTTCACTGAAGGCTTGTGCCGCCCGAATCAAGAGGGAAATGGCGAAATGGCAACGGTAGACCGCTGGCTGCTGCCAGATGGGATCGAAGAAGTATTGCCCCCGGAAGCGGCGCGCATCGAAATCGCGCGTCGCCAGGTGCTGGATCTGTTCCAGCGCTGGGGTTACGAATTCGTGGTTACGCCCCATATCGAGTATCTGGAGTCGCTGCTCACCGGCGCGGGCCAGGACCTGGATCTGCGTACCTTCAAGGTGACCGATCCGCTGTCCGGCCGGCAGATGGGCTTTCGTGCCGACATCACGCCGCAGGTCGCGCGTATCGATGCGCACACCCTGCGCCGTGAAGGCCCGAGCCGCTTGTGCTACGCCGGCAGCGTGCTGCATGCGCAGCCGCGGGCGCTCACCACGTCGCGCAGCCCGATTCAACTGGGCGCCGAGCTGTATGGCGACGCCAGCCCGGCCAGCGATGTCGAGGTGATCAGCCTGCTGGTCGATACCCTCGAGCTGGCCGAAGTGCCGGACGTGCACATGGACCTGGGGCATGTCGGTATCTACCGCGGCCTGGTGCGTGCCGCCGAGCTTTCCGGCGAGGTCGAGCAGCAGCTGTTCGATGCCCTGCAGCGCAAGGCCATGGATGAGATCGATGCGCTGACCGAGGCGCTGCCTGACTCGCTGCGCCGCATGCTGCGGGCCCTGGCGGAGCTGTGCGGAAGTCGTGACGTGCTGGATCTGGCCCAAGCCTGCCTGGTCGACGCGCCGGATGATGTGCATGCCGCTCTCGATGAGCTGGTGGCCATCGCCGATGCGCTGGAGCTGCGCTATCCGGAGCTGCCGTTGTATTTCGATCTGGGCGAGCTGCGTGGTTATCACTATCACACCGGCGTGGTGTTCGCTGCGTTCGTACCTTCCGTAGGGCAGGCCATCGCCCAGGGCGGTCGTTACGACGACATCGGCGCCGACTTCGGTCGTGCCCGGCCGGCTACCGGCTTTTCCACCGACCTGAAAACCCTGGTGACGCTCGGCCGCATGCCGCTGGGCGAAGAGCCGGCTGGTATCTGGGCGCCGGACAGCCATGACGTTTACCTGTGGCAGGCGGTTCGCCGCCTGCGTGCCGACGGCGAGCGCGTGGTACAGGCGCTGCCCGGTCAGGAGCTAGGCGAGGCGGCGCAGGTGCGCTGCGATCGCCAGTTGGTATTGCGTGACGGTCGCTGGCAGGTGCTGGCGCTGGACTGAGCGGCCCGCGGGGTCGTCTATTCTGATTTACTTTCGCCGGCCGTGACCGGCTCAAGCTTGCGCGAAGAGGACAAGTATCATGGGTAAGAATGTCGTCGTCCTGGGCACCCAATGGGGTGATGAGGGCAAGGGCAAGATCGTCGATCTGCTGACCGAACATGCCGCCGCCGTCGTGCGTTACCAGGGCGGTCACAATGCCGGCCACACGCTGGTGATCGACGGTGAGAAAACCGTACTGCACCTGATTCCGTCGGGCGTACTGCGCGAGGGCGTGCAATGCCTGATCGGCAATGGCGTGGTGGTCGCTCCTGACGCCCTGCTGCGCGAGATCAACAAGCTGGAAGAGAAGGGTGTACCGGTGCGCGAGCGCCTGCGCATCAGCCCGTCCTGCCCGCTGATCCTGTCCTACCACGTGGCGCTGGACCAGGCGCGCGAGAAGGCCCGTGGTGAGCTGAAGATCGGCACCACCGGTCGTGGCATCGGCCCTGCCTACGAAGACAAGGTCGCCCGTCGTGGTCTGCGCATCGGTGACCTGTTCCACCGCGAGCGTTTCGCCGCCAAGCTTGGCGAGCTGCTGGATTACCACAACTTCCAGCTGGTGAATTACTACAAGGAGCCGGCCATCGACTTCCAGGAAACCCTGGATCAGTGCATGGAATACGCCGAGCAGCTCAAGCCGATGATGCTCGATGTCACCGCCGAACTGCACAACCTGCGTCGCGCTGGCAAGGACATCATGTTCGAAGGCGCCCAGGGCTCGCTGCTGGACATCGACCACGGCACCTACCCGTACGTCACCAGCTCCAACACCACCGCTGGCGGTATCGCCACCGGTTCCGGCGTTGGCCCGATGTACATCGACTACATCCTCGGCATCACCAAGGCCTACACCACGCGCGTCGGTTCCGGCCCGTTCCCTACCGAGCTGTTCGATGATATCGGTGCTTTCCTGGCCAAGCGCGGCCACGAGTTCGGCGCCACCACCGGCCGTGCCCGCCGTTGCGGCTGGTTCGACGCGGTGATCCTGCGTCGCGCCATCGACGTCAACAGCATCTCGGGCCTGTGCCTGACCAAGCTGGACGTGCTCGATGGTCTGGAGACCATCCGCATCTGCGTGGGCTACAAGAACGAGAACGGTGCGGTCATCGATGCGCCCACCGATGCCGACAGCTACATCGGCCTGGAGCCGGTGTACGAGGAAATGCCGGGCTGGAGCGAGTCGACCCTGGGTGCCAAGACCCTGGAAGAACTGCCGGCCAACGCCCGTGCCTACATCTCGCGCCTGGAAGAGCTGGTCGGTGCGCCGATCGACATCATCTCCACGGGGCCGGATCGCAACGAGACCATCGTGCTGCGTCATCCATTCGCCTGAGCGGTAACCGCAGGTCGGTAAAGGAAACGGGTCGCCTTTGGGTGGCCCGTTTTCGTTTGACGAGCCACGACGCTTGGGCGCAATCTGGCGATGTGCCTCTACTCGGCACGCGCCTTGCTTTGACTTGATCCTACCCTGAAGTTGCCGCTCCTCTGGCGGTCGGAGGATTTGCCCGTGATCGCTGTCTTGTCGCTGTTGCGTAGTCGCCTGCTGTTGCCCGTGTTCATCGCGCTGGGGGTGGCCTTGTTCGTGCAGGTGCTGCTGGTGCTGGCCCTGACCCGCAGTACCGTGGATGGTCTGGTGACCGACCTGGAGCGTCAGCTGGGCAGTGATTCCCAGCGTCTGGCGGACGAGTTGGAGCAGGCCAATCAGGACGTTTCAGCGAGCCTGGGTAGTCTTTCCGTGCGCACCCGCGAGAGCCTTTCGGCTGGCCTTTCGAGCCGCCTCAGCGAGGAGCGCGTGCAGATTCGCGCCAGCCTCGAGCGCAGCCTTCGCGACTCTGCCAATGATCTGGCGCAGTTGCTCGCCGCCGTGGCGCCGCGCGCCATGTGGGATTCCGATATTCCCGCGCTGTCGGAATTCGCCCGCCGTGCGCAGCGTAACCCCAACGTGTTGTTCGTGATCTACGACGATGCCGAGGGTAACCATCTGACCCGTTATCTCAATCGCCAGAACGAGCAGATCAAGAATATGCTCGACAAGGGTGAGGGGGAGCGTGCGCTGGACAAGGTGGTCAATGCAGCCAAGACCGACCCGACCGTATATTTCGTCGAAGCCAGCATCAGCCCCAACGATGTGGAAATCGGCAAGGTGCTGATGGGGGTGTCCACGGCTGCCATCGATGCCGAGCTGGCGGCTGTGGACAAGCGTTTCGAAGCCTTGCTGGCCAGTGGTGGGCAGCTCGTCGCCGATAGCCTGGCTGGCGCCTCGACGGATAGCGCCAAGGCGCTGTCGCAGCGCCTTGCTTCGGCGCAGCAGGCAGCTCAGGGCATGGCGACCAATACCGGTGCGGCGGTCGACGCTGCTGCCTCGAATCTGCGTTGGCGCATTGGGCTGGGCCTCGCTGTAGTCGGGTTCGGAGTTTTGCTGGCGCTGGCCATCGTGCTGGGTCGCCGTGTGGTGGTGCGCCTGCGCACTTTGATCGCAGCACTCGATGACCTGGCTGCCGGTGAGGGCGACTTGACTCGCCGTATCGAGATCGACAGCCGCGACGAGGTCGGGGAGATGGCCTCGGCGGTCAACCGTTTTGTCGCCAAGCTGCAGCCTATCGTTCGCGAAGCGGGTGAAGTGGCGGTGCGAACCGGGCAGGAAATCAGCGCCCTGAGCGCTCGCAGTGCGGCGGCGGAGTCGGCCGCCGAGCGCCAGCGCGACGAGGTGGCGGCCAGCCTGCAGGCGCTGGCGGCGATGGCCGACGAGGCCCAGGCCGAGAGCCGGGCCATGCAGGAGGCGCTGCAGCGGGTCGAGGCCATTCGCCAGTCGACCCAGGAGAACGCTGCGATCGCCAATCGTGTCGGCGGCTCCATCGAAGAGCTGGTACAGCGGGTCGGCGCCGGTTCGGCGGTCATCGAGCGTCTGGCCAAGCAGAGCGAGCAGATCGAAGTGGTGCTCACGGTGATTCGCTCGATCGCCGAGCAAACCAACCTGCTGGCCCTCAACGCGGCCATCGAGGCGGCGCGGGCTGGCGAAAGCGGCCGCGGTTTCGCGGTGGTAGCGGATGAGGTGCGCGCGCTGGCCAGCAAAACCCAGCAATCGACCGGCGATATTCAGTCTCATATCGTCGCCCTGCAACAGGGCGCTCGCGAGGCGGTCGGGGCGATCGGTCAGGCAGGCCAGCAGGCGGATCAGGGATTGGCGGCGCTTCGTGAAAGTGCGCGAATCCAGCAAGCGGTGCAGCGCTCGGTCGAGGACGTGCACGGCGCCATCAATGCCGCCACTCAGGCGGCGGCGCATCAGGCCGAAGGTGCCGATGCGGTGCGTGGTCGGGTCGAGGTGATCCATGCCGAAGCCCAGCGTGCGGCTGAGGCTGTGGCGGCGACGGCCGACAGCGGTCGGGTGCTCGATGGTCTGGCGGGGCAGCTCAAGGGCAGCCTGGGCCAGTTCAAGGTGTGAGGAGGGTGGCGCGGGCCTGGTGATTGCCAGGCCTTGCAGGTCACTTTATTGCAGGCAATAAAAAACCGAGCCATCGGCTCGGTTTTTTTGAATTTGGTGCCCAGGAGAAGACTCGAACTTCCACGATCTTGCGATCACTGATACCTGAAACCAGCGCGTCTACCAATTCCGCCACCTGGGCACTGCAGTAATGTTCGTCGTTACCGACACGGATCATTACGTCCGTTATTTGCAAAGCAGGTTATCAAGCTGCTTCACGAAATTTGGTGCCCAGGAGAAGACTCGAACTTCCACGATCTTGCGATCACTGATACCTGAAACCAGCGCGTCTACCAATTCCGCCACCTGGGCACTGAAACTGATGATTGCTCATCTGTTCCGTGTTACAACGTCTGCTCGACGCTGTGGGCGCGAACTATACGGTCGTGCTTTTACCTTGTAAACCCCTGACGTCGAAAAATTATTCTCGGTGAAAGCTGACCCGGAGGGCGCTTTCGCGCTTCAATACACACATGGCAAAAACCGACTCTATAGATAAGGTGAACAGTTTCTAATGGCCGATTGGCAATCCCTCGATCCCGAGGCCGCTCGAGAAGCGGAAAAGTATGACAACCCCATTCCCAGCCGCGAGCTGATTCTTCAGCAGCTGGCTGATCGCGGCTCGCCCGCCAGTCGTGAAGAGCTGGTCGACGAATTCGGGCTGACCACCGACGAGCAGATCGAAGCCCTGCGCCGCCGGCTGCGCGCCATGGAGCGCGACGGCCAACTGATTTATACCCGCCGCGGCACCTATGCGCCGGTGGACAAGCTGGATCTGATCCTCGGTCGCGTCAGTGGCCACCGCGACGGCTTCGGTTTTCTGGTGCCCGATGACGGCAGCGACGACCTGTTTCTCAGCCCGGCGCAGATGCGCCTGGTGTTCGATGGTGACCGCGCGCTGGCGCGGGTTTCCGGCTTCGACCGTCGTGGTCGTCGCGAAGGCGCCATCGTCGAAGTGATTTCCCGTGGTCACGAGACCATCGTCGGCCGTTATTACGAAGAGAGCGGCATCGGCTTCGTGATTCCCGACAATCCGAAGATCCAGCAGGAAGTGCTGGTCACCGCTGGCCGTAACGGCGGCGCCAAGCAGGGTCAGTTCGTCGAAGTGACGATCACCCACTGGCCGACGCCGCGCTTCCAGCCCCAGGGCGACGTGACCGAAGTGGTCGGCAACTACATGGCGCCGGGCATGGAAATCGACGTGGCGCTGCGCAGCTACGACATTCCCCACGTCTGGCCCGAGGCGGTGCTCAAGGAAGCCCGTAAGCTCAAGCCCGATGTCGAGGAGAAGGATAAGGAAAACCGCGTCGACATGCGGCATATCCCTTTCGTCACCATCGATGGCGAGGATGCCCGGGACTTCGACGACGCGGTGTATTGCGAGAAGAATGGCGGCAACTGGCGCCTGTTCTCCGGCGGATGGAAGCTTTACGTGGCCATCGCCGACGTTTCCCACTACGTGAAGGTCGGCTCGGCGCTGGATGCCGAAGCCCAGGTGCGCGGCAACTCGGTGTATTTCCCCGAGCGGGTCATTCCCATGCTGCCGGAAGAACTGTCCAACGGCCTGTGCTCGCTGAACCCCAAAGTCGATCGCCTGGCCATGGTCTGCGAGATCTCGATCTCCAAGACCGGCAAGATGACCGACTACAAGTTCTACGAGGCGGTGATCCACTCCCATGCGCGCCTGACCTACAACAAGGTCAGTGCCATGCTCGAGCAGCCCAAGAGCAGCGAAGGCAAGGCCCTGCGCAGCGAGTACAAGGACGTGCTGCCGCACCTCAAGCAACTGTATTCGCTCTATCAGGTGCTGCTCACCGCGCGCCACGAGCGCGGCGCGATCGACTTCGAAACCCAGGAGACGCGCATCATCTTCGGCTCGGGTCGCAAGATCGCGGAGATCCGCCCGACCCAGCGCAACGATGCCCACAAGCTAATCGAGGAATGCATGCTGGCCGCCAACGTGGCCACCGCCGCGTTCATGCAGAAGCACGGCATTCCGGCGTTGTACCGCGTGCACGATGGTCCGCCACCGGAGCGCCTGGAAAAGCTCAAGGCGTTTCTCGGCGAGCTGGGTCTTTCCCTGCACCGTGGCAAGTCCAAGGACGGCCCGTCGCCCAAGGACTATCAGGCGCTGCTGGAAAGCATCCGCGGTCGCGAGGATTACCACCTGATCCAGACGGTGATGCTGCGCTCGCTCAGCCAGGCGGTGTACAGCGCCGACAATCAGGGGCACTTCGGCCTCAATTACGACGCCTACGCGCACTTTACCTCGCCGATTCGCCGCTACCCGGATCTGCTGATCCACCGCGCGATCCGCAGCGTGATCCGCTCCAAGCAGGACACGCCGCACGTCGAGCGTGCCGGTGCCGTGAGCATGCCCAAGGCGCGCATCTATCCGTACGACGAGCCGATGCTCGAGCAGCTCGGCGAGCAGTGCTCGATGTCCGAGCGGCGTGCCGATGAAGCCACCCGTGACGTGGTCAACTGGCTCAAGTGCGAGTTCATGAAGGACCGCGTCGGTGAAACCTTCCCGGGCGTGATCACCGCCGTGACCGGTTTCGGCCTGTTCGTCGAGCTCAAGGACATCTATGTCGAAGGCCTGGTGCACGTCACCGCGCTGCCGGCGGATTACTACCACTTCGACCCGGTGCACCACCGCCTGGCCGGCGAGCGCAGCGGTCGCAACTATCGCCTGGGCGACAGCGTGTCGGTCACCGTGATGCGCGTCGATCTGGACGAGCGCAAGATCGATTTCGAAATGGCTCAAGGCGTCGAGCAGGCGCCTGCTGCCCGCAAGCGCCGCGAAACCGGCAGCGACAGCCGCGGTGGCCGGGGCTCGCGCAATGCGCCGGCTGGCAACACCGACGTGCAGAAAAGCCGTGACGTGAAGAAGGCGTTGCTCGACGAGTCCAAGACCTCCGGCAAGAAAGGAGGCGGCAAGACGACGGACAGGGGCGGCAAGCCGAGCCGCCACCGCAAGGGGCCGTCGAAAGGCAAGGCCAAGTCATGAGTCAGCTGGAAAAGATCTACGGCGTGCATGCCGTCGAGGCGTTACTGCGTCATCACCCCAAGCGTGTGAAGCAGATCTGGCTGGCCGATGGTCGCAGTGACCCGCGTGTGCAGCCGCTGCTCGAACTGGCCGGCCAGGCGCGAGTCGCCGTCGGTCAGTGCGAGCGCCGTGAAATGGATGCCTGGGTCGAGGGCGTGCACCAGGGCGTGGTCGCCGAGGTCAGCCCGAGCCAGGTGTGGGGCGAGGCGATGCTCGAGGAGTTGCTCGACCGTTGTGAAGGCCCGCCGTTGCTGCTGGTGCTCGACGGCGTGACCGATCCGCACAATCTCGGCGCCTGCCTGCGCACCGCCGATGCGGCAGGTGCGCTGGCGGTGATCGTGCCCAAGGACAAGTCGGCCACCCTCACTCCGGTGGTGCGCAAGGTCGCCTGCGGGGCTGCGGAGGTGATCCCGTTGGTTGCGGTGACCAACCTGGCGCGCAGCCTGGAAAAACTTCAGCAGCGTGGCCTGTGGGTCGTCGGTACGGCTGGTGAAGCCGAGCAGGAGCTGTTCCAGCAGGACATGACCGGCCCTACGGTGCTGATCATGGGCGCCGAAGGCAAAGGCATGCGCCGCCTCACCCGCGAGCACTGCGATTACCTGGTCAAACTGCCCATGGCGGGTAGTGTCAGCAGTCTCAACGTGTCGGTCGCCACTGGCATCTGTCTGTTCGAGGCGTTGCGCCAGCGTCGCTCGGGCAAAGGCTGAAACTATCGCCGACACAGCGTCGGCGATCAGCTGTTCAAAAAATCGCCAAATCGCCTTGCGTGCACCAGGGGGCTTCTCTAGAATGTCGCCCCTTGCTGTCATGGCAGGCGTTTTTGCGCCTCTGCGTTTCAGCAAGTCAACAGTGTCATTCACTCCTTGCCTGACCGCATTTCGCGGCAGGCTACAACCCGTAAGGAGCATTCATGCGTCATTACGAAATCATCTTTCTGGTTCACCCGGACCAGAGCGAGCAAGTCGGCGGCATGGTCGAGCGTTACACCAAGCTGATCGAAGAAGACGGCGGCAAAATTCACCGTCTGGAAGATTGGGGCCGTCGTCAACTGGCCTACGCCATCAACAACGTTCACAAGGCTCACTACGTGATGCTGAACGTTGAGTGCAGCGGCAAGGCCCTGGCCGAGCTGGAAGACAACTTCCGCTACAACGATGCCGTGATCCGTAACCTGGTCATCCGTCGCGAAGAGGCCGTTACCGGCCAATCCGAGATGCTCAAGGCCGAAGAAAACCGCAGTGAGCGCCGTGAGCGTCGTGAACGTCCTGAAAACGCCGAGTCCAACGACGGCGATGACAGCGACAACAACGACAGCGACAACGCTGACGAGTAATCACCGGATCTATTGAGGAGCCAATCCCATGGCACGTTTCTTCCGTCGTCGTAAATTCTGCCGTTTCACCGCTGAAGACGTGAAAGAGATCGATTTCAAAGATCTCAACACTCTGAAAGCCTACATCTCGGAAACCGGCAAAATCGTTCCTAGCCGTATTACCGGTACCAAGGCTCGTTATCAGCGTCAGCTGGCTACCGCTATCAAGCGCGCCCGCTTCCTGGCCCTGCTGCCCTACACCGACAGCCACGGCCGTTAAGATCTGACGTTCGACAAGTAGTAAGGGATATATCGCATGCGCGCCTTGGCAGAATTCATCATGCGCGGCCGTATGCAGGCCACCCTCGTGGTGGTCGGTTCTGCAGCTTTGCCGCTGCTGTTCTGGTTGAGTGCCGCCGCGGGAAGCCTGGTGCTTCTGCGGCGCGGCCTGAGTGATGCCATCGGCATCCTCGCCTGGGCGTTGCTGCCGGCCATTGGCTGGTGGTACTTCGGCGAACCGCGCACCTTGCTGGTGCTGCTGGGCGCGCTGGGGCTGGCGTGCGTGCTGCGCGCCAATCCGTCCTGGAGGCGGGTGCTGTTGTTCAGCATCGCGCTGGGCCTGGTGTATGGACTGGTTTTGGGGGCGACGTTCCGCGAGCCCATCGAAGCCATGGCGCAGGAGCTGAGCAAGCTGCTGCCGCAGATGTTCGATGGGGTTCACCAGCAGATGTCGGTGGACGATCAGGCGCTTCTGCAGAGTCTCATTGCACCGATCCTGACCGGATTGCTGGCAGCGTTGCTGCAGGTGGTCAGCTTGCTGAGCCTGATGCTTGGGCGGTTCTGGCAAGCGGCGTTGTACAACCCTGGAGGTTTCGGCTCCGAGTTTCGTGAGCTGAGATTTCCGCCGATGCTGGCGATGTTGCTGCTGGTCGGCATGCTGCTCGGGCCCAGTCTGGGTGTCGAGATGGCCATGCTGACACCGTTGTGCAGTGTTCCGCTGGCGTTCGCAGGCGTCGCCCTGTTGCACGGGCTGGTTGCCAAGGGCCGACTGTCGAAGTTCTGGCTGGTCGGTATGTACATCACGCTGCTGCTGTTCATGCAGCTGACCTTTCCCTTGCTGGTGGTGTTAGCCATCGTCGACAGTCTGTTTGATTTTCGTGGTCGTCTGGCGGACAAGCCCGGTTCGGGTCCCGCCAACGGTGAAGGTTAAAAGTTAAGAGGTAACACCCAAATGGAAGTCATCCTGCTGGAAAAAATCGCCAACCTGGGCAACCTGGGCGATAAAGTGAACGTTAAAGCCGGTTACGGCCGTAACTTCCTGCTGCCGCAAGGCAAAGCTACCGCTGCCACCGAAGCCAACGTCGCTGCTTTCGAAGCACGTCGCGCCGAGCTGGAAAAAGCTGCTGCCGAGAAGAAGGCGTCCGCCGAAGCTCGCGCTGCTCAGCTGGCTGAGCTGGAAGTCACCATCACCGCTACCGCTGGCGATGAAGGCAAGCTGTTCGGTTCCATCGGCACCCACGACATCGCTGACGCCCTGACCGCCTCCGGCGTTGAAGTGGCCAAGGCCGAAGTGCGTCTGCCGAACGGCACCATTCGCCAGGTTGGCGAGTACGACGTAGCCGTGCACCTGCACAGCGACGTCGAAGCAACCGTCAAGGTTGTCGTAGTCGCTGCTTAATTCTCAGCGAACTGCTTAGCGGGTTTGCACTCAGGTGCCTTCCCGCTAACATCGGGCACGGTATTGCGAAAGCGGTACCGTGCCCTTTGTTTTTCACCGCAAGCATTCTTTCCAGGCGCCCATGAACGACATCAGCATCCCCGAACAGTACGACCTGCAAACCGCAGCCCTGAAGGTGCCTCCGCACTCGATCGAGGCCGAGCAGGCGGTGCTCGGTGGTTTGATGCTCGACAACAACGCCTGGGAGCGCGTGCTGGATCAGGTGTCCGATGGCGACTTCTATCGCCATGACCATCGCCTGGTCTTTCGCGCCATCTTCAAGCTCGCCGAGCGCAACCAGCCGTTCGACGTGGTTACCCTGTCCGAGCAGCTCGACAAGGAAGGGCAGTTGTCGCAGGTCGGCGGCCTGGCGTATCTGGGCGAGCTGGCCAAGAACACGCCGTCGGTGGCCAACATCAAGGCCTACGCGGGGATCATTCGCGAGCGCGCCACTCTGCGCAAACTGATCGGCATCAGCAACGAGATTGCCGACAGTGCCTACGCACCCGAAGGCCGTACCGGCGAGGAAATTCTCGACGAGGCCGAGCGGCTGATCTTCCAGATCGCCGAAGCGCGACCGAAGACCGGTGGCCCGGTGGGCATCAACGACATCCTGGTCAAGGCCATCGACCGCATCGACGAGCTGTTCAACAACGGTGACGCGATCACCGGCCTGTCCACTGGCTTCACCGACCTGGACAACCTGACCAGCGGCCTGCAGCCGGCCGACATGATCATCGTCGCCGGTCGTCCGTCGATGGGTAAGACCACCTTCGCCATGAACCTGGTGGAAAACGCGCTGATGCGCAGCGACAAGTCGATCCTGGTATATTCCCTGGAGATGCCTTCCGAATCCATCGTGATTCGTATGCTGGCGTCCCTCGGTCGCATCGACCAGACCAAAGTGCGTGCCGGCCGCCTGGACGATGACGACTGGCCGCGGCTGACCTCGGCGGTCAACCTGCTCAATGACCGCAAACTGTTCATCGATGACACCGCCGGTATCTCGCCCAGCGAAATGCGCGCACGCACCCGGCGTCTGGCCCGCGAGCACGGCGAGATCGGCCTGATCATGGTCGACTACCTGCAGCTGATGCAGATTCCCGGCTCCAGCGGTGATAGCCGGGTCAACGAGATTTCCGAGATCTCGCGCTCGCTCAAGGCGCTGGCCAAGGAATTCAACTGCCCGGTCATTGCCCTCTCGCAGCTCAATCGGGGTCTGGAGCAGCGGCCCAACAAGCGCCCGATCAACTCCGACTTGCGTGAATCCGGGGCGATCGAGCAGGACGCCGACATCATCCTTTTCGTATACCGGGACGAGGTCTACCACCCGGAGACCGAGTACAAGGGCGTCGCCGAAATCATCATCGGCAAGCAGCGTAACGGCCCCCTGGGGACCGCGCGCCTGGCCTTCCTCGGCAAGTACTCGCGTTTCGAGAACCTGGCGCCCGGCAGCTACCAGTTCGACGACGAGTGACGGCTCAGCCGGCCGGCTGGAACACCGCGTAACCCGAGCGGCCGGCTGCCTTGGCCTGATAGAGCGCCTGGTCGGCTGCCTTGTAGAGGCCGGCGAACTGCTCGGCATGCTGGGGATAGAACGCCGCGCCGATGCTGATGCTGACGGTCAGGGCGTGGCCGGCATAGTCCACTGGCCGAGCCAGTTCGGCGAGCAGGCGTTCGGCGACATCCCTGGCGTAGTGCTGGGCATCGGCGCCGCCGATCAATACCGCGAACTCATCCCCGCCCAGGCGCGCCACCGTATCGCTGCCGCGCACATGCTCGCGCAGCCTTCGGCCGATGTGCTGCAACAGCATGTCGCCGGCATCGTGGCCGTGCTGGTCGTTGATCGGTTTGAAGTGATCCAGGTCGATCAGCAGCAGTGCCAGGTTTTCATCGCTCTGCCGCGCACCGCGCAAGGCGCTCTCGCACTGCTCCACCAGATGGCGGCGGTTGGGTAGGTCGGTCAGGGCATCGTGAAAGGCGGCATGCCGCAATTCTTGCTTCTGCTGGGAGAGTTGCAGGTTGGCGCTTTTCAGTTCGGCGGTACGCCGGTCCACGGCCAGTTGCAGATCATCGGCGCTGGCCTGTACCTGGGCCAGGCGCGCGCCTTTTTCCTCGTCGGCGCGCTGCAGCGCTTCAGCCCGCTGGTTCTTCAGCAACTGGATGCGGTAGGCGAGGGCGAACGAGAACAAGATCGACTCCAGCGCCACCGCGACCGGAAACACATAACTGTTCCAGGCCGCTGGCTGAATGATGCCGGTAGCGCGCAGCAACAGCAGATTGACGCTCGCCAGGATCATGCCGTACCCGCAGAAGTACAGGCAGGCCGGAAAGTAGCCCTGGCGCCAGCGCTTCAGCGAAGCCCAGATGGCGGTGGGGATGGTGGTGATCGCCAGCAGCACGAAAATCCAGGCGCCAACCGCGCGCAGACCAAAGGCGTCGGCCGCGACGGCGGTCAGGTACAGGGCACAGCTGATGGTCAGCAAATGATGAGCCCAGGGCAGGAAACGGCGGGTCTGCAGCAGTTTCTGAGTGAAGCGGCAGGCACCGAAGCCCCACAGTGCCGGCACGCTGATGCGATCGAGCCAGAAGGGCACCGCCGAGCCGGGCCACAGGTACTGGAAGCCATGGCCGGTCATGCCGAGAATCATCAACAGCGCGCCGGCGGTGGTCACCACGTACCAGAAGTAGGCGCTGTCACGCAGTGCCAGGAAGATGAACAGGTTGTAGAGCAGCAGCGCAGTGATCACGCCGTAGATCACGCCGAGCCAGAGATTTTCCCCGGCGGCCTGCGTTTTCAAGTCGTCCAGTTGCCAGACCTTGAGCGGAAAGGAGTTGCCGGCCGGGTCATAGCTGCGCAGGTAAAAGGTGAGTGGCTGCTCGCCCAGTTCTGGCAGGCGCAACAGCATGCGGCGGTGGGGATGGTCGCGACCCTCGGCGAAACTCACCTTCTCCCCGGACTGGCGCTTTTGCCAGCCTCCCTGGCCGTCTGGAAAGTACAACTGCAGGTCGAGCAGGGTGACCGAGGCGACTTCCAGCCACCACTGGCTGGGCGCCATGGTCTCTGCGCGCAGAGTCACCTTGACCCACCAGGGGTTGGGGTTCTGGCCAACGCTGGCCTTGCCGTTGGCGGGCGTGAAGCGCTGCTGCACGGCCGGGTCGGCCATGTCGTCGATGCTCAGCGCCGCGCCGGGATCTTCGAGCAATTCCACCTGGCCGTTGAGACTCTGGCCGCTGCTGCTGGCCGTCAGGCTGATGACCTCGGCCTGCGCCGAAAGGCTCAGGGTCGCCAGGATCAGGATCTGCGACAGGAATGTGGCTAGGCGCTGCAAGCGGGGGCTCCTGGAGGCGAGCGGGTCTTGTTGTGTAAGCCTAAGCGTACACCGAACGCTGTGCTTTTGAATGACCAAAGCGAAGCGCGATACCTGCTATCGGATGCCCGGTACAACCTAGCGTGGCAGTCGGGTTTGGTTAAAATTTGTGCTATATTCCGCGCCCCGTGAAATTCCTGATCAAAAACGGTTACCGCCATGCAAGCCGCCAAGCCGCTGTTCGACTATCCCAAATACTGGGCCGAGTGTTTCGGCCCGGCGCCTTTCCTGCCGATGAGCAGGGAGGAGATGGATCAGCTCGGCTGGGATTCGTGCGACATCATCATCGTTACCGGTGATGCCTACGTCGACCATCCTTCGTTCGGCATGGCGATCATCGGCCGTCTGCTGGAAGCCCAGGGCTTTCGCGTGGGCATCATCGCCCAGCCGAACTGGCAGTCCAAAGACGACTTCATGAAGCTCGGCGAGCCGAACCTGTTCTTCGGCGTGGCGGCCGGCAACATGGACTCGATGATCAACCGCTACACCGCGGACAAGAAGATCCGCTCCGACGACGCCTATACACCGGGCGGCCTGGCGGGCAAGCGTCCGGATCGCGCCAGCCTGGTGTACAGCCAGCGCTGCAAGGAAGCGTACAAGCACGTGCCGATCGTGCTCGGTGGCATCGAGGCATCGTTGCGCCGCATCGCCCATTACGACTACTGGCAGGATCGCGTGCGCAACTCGATTCTGATCGACGCAGCTGCCGATATTCTCCTCTACGGCAATGCCGAGCGAGCCATCGTCGAGGTTGCCCAGCGCCTGTCCTACGGCCAGAAGATCGAAGACATCACCGATGTGCGCGGCACCGCGTTCATTCGCCGTGATACGCCGAAGGACTGGTACGAAGTCGACTCTACGCGCATTGACCGCCCGGGCAAGATCGACAAGATCATCAACCCGTACGTGAATACCCAGGACACCCAGGCCTGCGCCATCGAGCAGGAGAAGGGGGAGGTCGAGGACCCGAACGAAGCCAAGGTCGTGCAGATTCTCGCCAGCCCGAAGATGACCCGCGACAAGACGGTGATTCGTCTGCCGTCCATGGAAAAGGTGCGCAACGATCCGGTGCTCTACGCTCACGCCAACCGCGTGCTGCACCTGGAAACCAACCCGGGCAACGCCCGTGCGCTGGTGCAGAAGCATGGCGAAATCGACGTGTGGTTCAACCCGCCCCCCATTCCGATGACCACCGAGGAAATGGACTACGTGTTCGGCATGCCCTATGCGCGCATTCCGCATCCGGCGTATGGCAAGGAAAAGATCCCGGCCTACGACATGATCCGCTTCTCGGTGAACATCATGCGCGGCTGCTTCGGCGGCTGTACCTTCTGCTCGATCACCGAGCACGAAGGTCGCATCATCCAGAACCGTTCCGAAGAGTCGATCATTCGTGAGATCGAGGAAATTCGCGACAAGGTGCCTGGATTCACAGGCGTCATTTCCGACCTGGGCGGCCCGACCGCGAACATGTATCGCATCGCCTGCAAGAGTCCGGAAATCGAATCCGCGTGCCGCAAGCCGTCTTGCGTGTTCCCTGGCATCTGCCCGAACCTGAACACCGATCACTCATCGCTCATCCAGCTGTACCGCAGTGCCCGTGCGTTGCCGGGCGTGAAGAAGATCCTCATCGCGTCGGGCTTGCGTTACGACCTGGCCGTCGAGTCGCCGGAGTACGTCAAGGAGCTGGTCACCCACCACGTCGGTGGTTATCTGAAGATCGCCCCGGAACACACCGAGGAAGGTCCGCTCAACCAGATGATGAAGCCGGGCATTGGCAGCTATGACAAGTTCAAGCGCATGTTCGAGAAGTACTCCAAGGAAGCGGGCAAGGAGCAGTACCTGATTCCTTATTTCATCGCAGCCCACCCCGGCACTACCGATGAAGACATGATGAACCTGGCCTTGTGGCTCAAGGAGCACGGCTTCCGTGCTGACCAGGTGCAGGCGTTCTACCCGTCGCCGATGGCCACGGCCACGGCTATGTACCACTCAGGCAAGAACCCGCTGCGCAAGGTCACCTACAAGAGCGACGCGGTGACCATCGTCAAGAGCGAAGAGCAGCGGCGTTTGCACAAGGCGTTCCTGCGCTACCACGATCCAAAAGGCTGGCCGATGTTGCGCGAGGCGCTGCAGCGCATGGGCCGTGCGGATCTGATCGGTGATGGCAAGCATCAGCTGATCCCGACCTATCAGCCGAAGGCCGATGAGTACCAGAGTGCCCGGCGCAAGAACTCCACGCCGGCCGGTAGCAAGAAGGTCGCTGGCAATGGCGGCGGCAAACCGGCGGGTGGACGCATTCTCACCCAGCACACCGGCCTGCCGCCGCGTGGTAGTGATGGCAGCAAACCCTGGGACAAGCGCGAGCAGGCCAAGGCCGCCGCTGAAGCACGTAACCAGCAGGCTGCCCGCGAGCGTGCAGGGGCTGGCAAAGGCAAGAGCAAGAAACCGGCGAAGAAGCCTGCGGTACCGCGTTAAAGGGCGGTTCAAGGCAAAAGCAGGCATTGTTGCTTTTGCCTGTGGGAACGGGCCATGCCCGTGACTTTTTCGCGGCATGGACTGGGCGTCCCCGCCCGCTCCCACAAGTGGGTTAGGGACAGCTTTCGTCACTTACCTTCTTGTTCAGCCCTGACTAGTCGGCACTGAACCGGCAAGTCAGGTAGCGGTTGCTGAGGCCGTAGCGCAGGATCGAGAAAAGGCGCTTGAACAGGTACAGCGGGTGCCGACGGTAGTAAGCCAGTACGGCGTTGCCGACTCCTTCGGAGCGATGCTCGCGAGCCGCTTTCTGCGGTTTTTTGAACAGCCCGGAAAACTCCCAGCGCTGGATCTGCTCGAAGCGTGCCCCTGGCCGCAGGCCATGGCGGCGAAACAGGGCGAAGAAGCTGCGCGGGCTGAAGTCATGCAGGTGATGGGGATTGCCGTCCAGGGTCGGTGTGGTCGGTACGGAGGCGATGATTACCCCACCTTTGGCCAGTAGCCGTACGTAATTGCCGATCAAGCGTTGCGGGCTGGGCAGGTGCTCGATGGTTTCCAGGCTGACGATGCTGTCGAAGCCCGCGTCGTCGGCGAAGGTTTCTGCATTGGCGCACTGGTAACGCAGGTTCTCGCGCTGATAGTTGGCCTGGGCGTAAGCGATCGCTTCGGGGTCGATATCGATGCCGACCACCTGCTTGTCCGGATGCTGCTCGGCCAGCATGGCGCTGCCGTAGCCGCAACCACAGGCCATATCCAGCACCCGCTGACCCCGCAGGGAGCGGCTGGCGAACCCGTAACGCTGCAGGTGCAGGTCGAGGGTTGCCTGGTCGGCAGCCAAGCGCTCATCCATCTTCAGCGGGTAAATGCGTTCTAGCGTGTGCATGATGACCATTCCCTGGAAATGAGGTATGGAAATATAAAGCATTCCATCCTCGTCGGTACCGGCACGTTGCCGACCTGTGTCAGCCGTAACGTTTCTTGGCCTCGATAGCCAGGCCGCTGCCGATGCTGCCGAAGGTGTTGCCTTCCACATGCCTGGCGTTGGGCAGCAGCGCAGCGACGCTCTGGCGCAGGGCCGGCACGCCGCTGGAGCCGCCGGTGAAGAACACCGTGTCGACCTGCTCCAGGCCCACGCCTGCATCGCTGAGAAGCGTGGTCACGCTACCGCGGATGCGTTCGAGCAGTGCCGAGATGCTGTCCTCGAACAGCCCGCGGGTCAGCTCGGCGCTCAGGCCCGCCTCGATACGCTGCAGGTCGATGAGGTGTTGCTGTTGCTCGGTCAGGGCGATCTTGCTTTCTTCGATCTGCATCGCCAGCCAGTGGCCGGCGCGTTGCTCGATCAGCTTGAACAGGCGGTCGATGCCGGTCGGGTCGACGATGTCATAGCGCATGTTCTGCAGCGCCCGCTGCGAGGCAGCCGAGTAGACGACGTTGATGGTGTGCCAGGTCGCCAGGTTGAGGTGGAAACTGGTGGGCATCAGCGCGTCGCTCTTCATCCGGCTGCCATAGCCGAACAACGGCATCACGCCTTGCAGGCTGAGCTGCTTGTCGAAGTCGGTACCGCCGATATGCACGCCGCCGGTAGCCAGGATGTCGCCCTGACGCTCAACGAGCTGGCGGCGCTCCGGTGCCAGGCGCACCAGGGAGAAGTCCGAGGTACCACCGCCGATGTCGACGATCAGCACCAGCTCTTCGCGCTCGATGGTGGATTCGTAGTCGAAGGCCGCGGCAATCGGCTCGTACTGGAAGGACACGTCCTTGAAGCCGAGCTTCTGCGCCACGGCGGTCAGAGTGTTTTCGGCTTCCTGATCGGCCAGCGGGTCGTCATCCACGAAGAACACCGGGCGGCCCAGTACCACGGCTTCAAAGGGGCGTTCGGCGACCGCTTCGGCGCGCTTTTTCAGCTCGCCGATAAAGAAACCGAGCAGGTCCTTGAACGGCAGGGCGCTGCCCATCACCGCTGTTTCGCTCTTCAGCAGCTTGGAACCGAGCAAGCTCTTGAGCGAACGCATCAGGCGGCCTTCGTAGCCTTCCAGGTACTCGTGCAGGGCCAGGCGGCCGTAGACGGGGCGGCGCTCTTCGAGGTTGAAGAACACCACGGAGGGCAGGGTGATCTTGCCGTCTTCCAGCGGGATCAGCGTCTCGCCGCCCGGGCGCAGCCAGCCGACGGTGGAGTTGGAGGTGCCGAAGTCGATACCGCAGGCGCGGGCAGGGGTGGATAGTGGCATGTCGCGCGGCTCCTGAAAAAACGGCCGCGCATTCTAGGCGAAATGATCGTGCAGCGCTGCCGCTTCGTCAGGGCAGTGGCGGATTTTGCACTTCGCGGCGCTCGCGCCATTGGCCCCATTCGAAGCCCAGTACGACGATCAGCGACAGGGCGAAGGGCAGCAGCAGGTAGAAGCCGCGGAACACGATCAGCGCCGCCAGCACGTCCGAGGCAGGGATTTCCGGCAGGGCTGCCAGGAAACTGACCTCCAGTACACCCAGGCCACCCGGTGCGTGGGACAGCAGGGCCAGGGAGAAGGACGCCAGGAATACGCCGAGCACCACCATGTAGCCGGGATTGTAAGCTTCGGGCAGGGCGAAATAGATGATCGCCGCGGCGCAAGCCAGCTCCAGCGGGCCTGCCAGCAACTGGCGGCCAACGATGCGCAGGCGCGGGTACTCGACATGCAGCTTGCCGAACGTCCAGGGCTTGAACTGCAGCCACGAGCCCAGCACGTAGAGGCCTACCAGCAGCAACAGGAACCCGCCGACGGCTATCGAGACCAGCGGGGTGACGTCCAGCACGCGGTGGATCAGATCCGGCTGCAGCACCAGCACGCAGCCGCTGGCCAGCAGGGTGCCGAGGGCGAAGGTGAAGGAACAGAAAACGATCAGGATGCCGATTTCATGGGGCGTCAGGCCCTTGGTGCGGTAGGCGCGATAACGCACCACGGCGCCGGAGAACACCGACGCGCCGATATTGTGGGCCAGGGCGTAGGTGGTGAAGGAGCACAGGGTGATGAAGCGCCAGGAGATCTTCTTGCCCAGGTGGGCGATGGCGATGCGGTCGTACCAGGCGAGCGCCGAGTAGGCACCCAGGGTGGCGGCGGCTGCGAGAATCCAGTTCAGGTGCGGAATGGCCCTGAGGCTGCCGGCGATTTCGTCGAGGGAAATGTTGCGCACTTCGCGGTAGAGCAGGAAGCAGGACCCGACCACGGCGCACAACCCGATCAGCGTCCAGATCAGGTCACTGCGTTTTATCGTGGGTTTTGTACCTTGCAACGGCGATCCCCTGTTTCACGTCTTTGCGAGCAGTCGATTGTGCATTCGATGAGCTGTCGCATCCATCGTTCAGACCCTTTCCCTGAGGTAAGACCTGGTAGGTTGTGGTCGTACAGGGTGCGCAGTATCCCGGAGGCGGGCCGGTTGCTCAACTGGCACCGTTTTGCAGCCCGTTACCGAGTGTTTCTTGTTACAGCACCAAACCCAGCGTGGCCGCGGTCAACAGGGTATAACGCAGGGTTTTCGCCAGAGTGACGATAAGCGTGAAGCGCCACAGTGGTTCACGCATGATACCGGCGACCAGGGTCAGTGGATCGCCGATCACCGGCAGCCAGCTTAGCAGGAGCGACCAGCGCCCGTAGCGGCCGTACCATTGCTGTGCCTGTTGCAGGCGCCGATCACTGACCGGAAACCAGCGCCTGTTGCGATAACGTTCCAGGTAGCGGCCCAGCCACCAGTTGACCAGCGAGCCCAGCACGTTGCCCAGGCTGGCGACCAGTACCAGCATCCAGGCTGGCTGCGCGCCGCCGAGCAACAGCGCCACGAGAAGTGCCTCGGACTGCAGGGGCAGTAGTGTCGCCGCACCGAAGGCGGCGGCGAACAGCCCGAGATAGGCGTATAAATCCGGCAATGCTATGGGCTGTCAGGGCTTCTTGTCTGCTTCGGCGTTGGCCATGATCTCCTCCAGCTTGAGGCCGGTGAGGTCATGGATGGTGCGCCACAGGTAGTAGAAGATGGCCATCAGCATGATCATCGACGGAATGGCGATCATCGGGTAGCTGAGCAGGGTCATGCGGCCCAGTTCGTCGTTGAAGGCCTCGCTGCCGGCCGGGCTGGTGACGATCCATTTGGCCAGTACATAGTTCATCGCCGAGGAAAAGAAGAAAGTGCCGCTGAGCCAGTAGGTGGCGCGCAGCAGGCGTGCTTCGAAGCGCCCGGTATGGCCGCCCTGCTCCAGACGGTCGTGGATCTTGTCGACGTTGAGTACCGTCTTGTTGAACAGCAGCGTGCGGATCAGCGGGTAGCGGGTTCGCGTCGATACCAGCACGGCAATGCCGATCAGCCCGGGAATCGCTGCCTCCTTGATGGCGAGCCACTGGTTGTCCAGGTGCAGCAAGCCGATGCCACCGGTGAGGATCACGCTGACCAGGCCGAGCAGGGCGACGAAGTTGAATTTGCGGTATTTGACCAGCTCGAACGCACCCCAGCCCAGCGGGAATGCCAGGGCCAGCACCAGCGCGCCATCCGGGCCCAGGCGGGCTTCGCCGCTGAGCTTCATGAGGATCAGCGACGGGATCACGATGCTGATCAGCAGGTCGATGAACGGGCGGGGTTTGTGCGGTGCTGCAGGTGTTTGCGTGGTGTCGGTCATGTCGATGCGCGTAAATGGGCGAGCGCCGATGATCGCCTGACTGGGGCGCTGGCGCCAGCCCGATTGTCGGTGCAACCACCACAAAGTTCTTCGCTGGTCGGGCGAGGCAACTGACCGATCAGTGCCGCGATGGCATCGCTGCTTGCTGAAATTGGCCGGTCACTGGGGTAAAATTGCCCACTTTAGTTGCAAGGTGAGCGGCGGCGACCCGCCGGTGCTGTTTTACTGCCCGGCAGCCGATTTTGTTGAAGCGTTCATGGGGATGGCCAGATGGGCCCGCTGCGTTGCCATGGTGTTCTGTTTCTCGCGTTGCTGCTGTTGTGCGCACGCGCAAACGCCGAGCTGCGCATCCTCACCGAGCCGGGCCCGCCCACGGCGTTCATGGAAGATGGCGAGCTACGCGGCTTCGGTGTCGATGTGGTGCGTGAGCTGATCAAGCGAACCGGTGCCACTGCGCAGATCGAGATGATGCCCTGGACCCGCGCCTACACCCTGGCCCAGCGTGGCCCGAACGTGGCGCTGTTCGCCATGGTGCGCACGCCCGAGCGTGAGTCGCGCTTCCATTGGGTTGGGCCGATCCTGCACGGCAAGGTGCGCTTCTACTCGCTTAAGTCGAGTGGGATGCAGGTCGACAGCCTCGACGATGTGGCGGCCAGCGGCCCGCTGGCGGTACCCAAACAGTGGTACAGCTACGAGGCGCTGCAGGCCAGGGGGCTGCAGAACCTGTACGGCGTGCCGACGCCGCAGACCATGGTCACGCTGTTCGCCCATGGCCGCGGTAACCTGATTTTGCTCGAGGACATCCTGCTGCGTGACATGCTCGCCCCGGCCGGTCTCGAACCGGCGGACGTGCAGCCGCAGATGGTGTTCATGGAGTCGTCGTATTACATCGCGTTTTCCCGCGATACCGACCCGGCCATCGTGGCGGCTTGGCAGGAAGCGCTGGCGGAAATGCGCCGAGATGGCAGCTTTTCGGCGATTTTCCGCCAGTGGCTGCCCGATGTAGAGCCACCTACCGCCCTGCGCTGAGTTGGCGGGAAATTTGCTGCGACGCCTGCATCAGCCGAAGGCCGACGCACCCGCGCGGCAGCCTGCGCAGTTGCCGGCACCTGGCCCATCGGTCGCAGCACGACACAAGAATTCGCTTCAGACGGCAGGGGACAAGGCCGTCGGGCACCCGATTCATTCGACGTTTGGACAATGCCTATGACCAACATGCAACGTGCTTCCCATCATGAACTGCGGCGCGCCTTCCGCACCCTGCTGGCTTCGGGCGCCTGCTACCACACCGCCTCGGTTTTCGACCCGATGTCCGCGCGCATCGCCGGCGACCTCGGCTTCGAGGTCGGTATCCTCGGCGGCTCGGTCGCCTCGCTGCAGGTGCTGGCAGCGCCGGATTTCGCGCTGATCACCCTGAGCGAGTTCGTCGAGCAGGCCACCCGCATCCATCGGGTTTCTCGCCTGCCGGTGATCGCCGACGCTGACCACGGCTACGGCAACGCCCTGAACGTGATGCGCACCGTGGTCGAACTGGAGCGCGCCGGTATCTCCGCGCTGACCATCGAAGACACCCTGCTGCCTGCCCAATTCAACCGCAAGTCGACCGACCTGATCAGTGTTGCCGAAGGCGTCGGCAAGGTACGTGCTGCCCTGGAAGCACGGGTCGATTCGGACTTGGCGATCATCGCCCGTACCAACGCCGGTGTGCTCAGCGTCGAGGAAGTCATCAAGCGGACCGTGGCGTATCAGAAGGCTGGTGCCGACGCTATCTGCATGGTCGGTGTCGAGGATTTCGAGCACCTGGAGAAGATCGCCGAGCACCTTAGCGTACCGCTGATGCTGGTGACCTACGGCAATCCCAAGCTGCGCGACAATGAGCGCCTCGCCAAGCTGGGCGTGCGCATCGTGGTCAACGGCCATGCGGCCTACTTCGCGGCCATCAAGGCCACTTACGACTGCCTGCGCGAGCAGCGCAACGCCGTCGCCAGTGACCTGAGTGCCTCGGAGCTCGCGCACAAGTACACCCAGCCCGAGGACTACGTGGCCTGGGCCGACGAGTTCATGAACGTCAAGGAGTAACCCGCTTCACCTGCCACGCCGGACAGCGGCCGCGCAACGCGAGCCGATTCGTCCGCCGTCGGCTGCCCCTTGCCAACCCCGCCCGCGCGCTCCTATCTTCCGATCAGCACCTTTTTTCGGGAGAGCGACATGGCCACCGGTTGGGCGCAAGACGGCGCCGTGCAGGAACAGATCGACAGCACCATCGAAGACGCCGTGCAGCGCGCGCGCAGTCAACTGCCCAAAGGCGAAAGCCTGACCCATTGCGAAGAATGCGAGGCGCCGATTCCCGAAGCGCGACGCCAGGCCGTTCCCGGCGTGCGACTGTGCGTGAACTGCCAGGCCCAGGCCGATCAGGAACAGGCCAAGGCCGGAGGTTTCAACCGTCGCGGCAGCAAGGACAGCCAGCTGCGGTAGTCAGCTGGGTCGAGTAAGGGTCTTGTAGTAGATGGCGTTGGCCCGGTACTGGCCGTCCGGCCCGCAGGCGTAATCGGGCAGGCCGCCGATGCTGGTGTAGCCCAGGGCGCGATAGAGATTCTCCGCGTCGCTGCCAGCCTCGGTATCCAGGTAGAGAAGGCCGCGCTGCAACTGCCCGGCATGGGCTTCGAGCTGCTGCATCAGGAAGCGGGCGATACCGCGGCGGCGCGCGCTGCCCAGCACCAGCAGTTTCTGCACTTCGCCGCGATTCAAACCGTTGGGTTTCAGGCACAAGCTAAGCTGCACCGAACCCAGCACTTTTTCATCCTCTTCAGCGACCCAGATCGCCAACGCGCCGCTGCAAAGCGCGCGGCGCACGTCGTCGAAGTAGGCGTCCGCCTGCTGGGTGTCGATATCGGCCAGGAAACCGACGGAGGCGCCGCTGGCCACCGCATCGAGCAACAGGGCGATCAGACCCTGGCGACAGGCGTCGAAACTGGCCTCGTCGAGCTGGCGAATCTGCAGACTCATGGCGTGCTGCGCTGTGGAGTCAGGATCAGCTGCATGAAGGTCAGGTCCAGCCAGCGGCCGAACTTGCAGCCGACCTGAGGCATCTGCCCGGTGATGCTGAAACCCAGACGCTCATGCAGGCGCACCGAGGCGGCGTTGCCGCTTTCGATGGCGGCGACCATCACGTGCTTGCCGACCTCCCCAGCCCGCTCGATCAGCGCCTGCATCAGCAGCGGACCGAGGCCCTGGCCGCGAGTGTCGTGGCGCACGTACACGGAGTGTTCGACCGTGTTGCAGAAACCCTCGAAGGGCCGCCAGTCGCCGAACGAGGCGTAGCCCAGCACCTGTTGTGCCTCGTCGACCGCCACCAGAATCGGATAGCCCTGTGCGGCACGCGCATCGAACCAGGCCTGGCGGTTGGCCAGATCCACGGGGCGCTCGTTCCAGATGGCCGTGGTATTGAGCACGGCATCGTTGTAGATGGCGAGCAGGGCGGGCAGGTCGTCTGCAACGGCGTTACGTATCGCAAGGGACATGGGCAGGCTCGGAGTGTATGTCGTGGCGGTCAGTATCGTGCGACAAGCTCGCCGTAGGCAAACGTGAATTGCCTGCGCTTGAGCGGTTCGTCGCCGAAACCGCTTGCTGTAATGGCAGATCGCCTAGTATGAATAATCGTGCAGGTTGGTGAAACGCCCCGATCCGATAACAGCGGAGAACGACATGGCATTGTTTCCGGTGACTGTGGCCAAGCGGATGACCGTAGGTGTACTGCTGTTGCTAAGCCTGACTGCCCTGGCGGTTTACTCGGTCATGGCGCTGCGTGGCAAGCCACAGCTGATGGCGGTCGGGGTGACATCCGCCGAGCAGGCCGCCGCCGCGCTGGCGCGTCAGCTGGCACTGCAGCTCAGCGAAATTCAGGGCACCACGGCTGGCCTGGCGCATTTGGCCGAGGCGTTGCCGCGCGATGCCGAGTTGGTGCGAGGCGTGCTGCCGGGGGTGATCGACAGCCAGGGTAATGCCGCCATCGCCGGTGGCGGCCTGTGGCCCGAACCGGGTGCCTTCGAGAGCGGCGTGGCGCTGCGCAGCTTCTTCTGGGCGCGCAGTGCGAGCGGCGGCCTCGAGTACAGTGACGATTACAACGCCGCCTCCGCGCCGCCCTATCAGCAGGAGTCTTGGTACAGCTCGGCGCGCTCGTCTGCACCCGGTCGCTGCGTATGGTCCGACGGTTATCTGGACCCGGTGACCAGTGTGGCGATGACCACCTGCAGCGTTCCCTATCAGTTGGCTGGAAAGTTTGCCGGCGTGGCGACAGTGGATCTGCGCCTCGACGGCCTGGCCACTTTCCTGAGTGAGCGCGGCAACGTCACCGGCGGCTATGCCTTCGTGGTCGATCAGGCCGGTAACCTGCTGTTCTTCCCGGGTGCCAAGGCCACCGATGGGCTGCCGACACTGGCCGGGCTGGTGGAGCGCGATTCTGCGATCGCACCGTTGCAGGCTGCCTTGCAGGCCGCGCGCGGCGGCACAACGACCAGCATGCTCGATTTCGACGTGCGCCTACAGGGCCGCTCCTACGTCAGCTTCGCGCCCTTGGGGGATACTGGCTGGCAGCTCGGGCTCGTCACGCCCGAGGGCCAGGTCGCTGGCCTGAGTGACCGCCTGACCGGAGAACTTCTGCTCTTCCTGCTGCCTTTGCTGGCCGTACTGCTTGGCCTGGCGTGGCTCGCCGGGCGTCGTTTGCTGGCGCAGATCGAAGAAACCACCGCGCAGATCGAGCAGCTCGGTGAGGGTGGTGGAAGCGAGTTGCCCGTCGGTCGAAGTGACGAAATCGGTGCGTTGCGCTCGGCGGTGAATCGCTATGCCGGTTCGCTGCGCAACATGCTGCTCGATATATCGGAACAATCGCGCGTGCTCGAGCGCCAGGCTGCCGAGCTGGCGAGCCTGTCGCAGGCCATCGCCGAGCGGGCCGAAACCCAGCGTGAAGACAATGCCTTGTTGGCTACCGCCATCACCGAGATGTCGGCCAGTGCCCAGGAAGTGGCCGGCAATACCACAGATTGCTCGGATACCGCAGACCGCTCCCTGCTGTCGGCGCGTGCAGGCCAGGTGAACGTGAGCAGTAACAGCGCGTCGATTCAGGCGCTGGCGGAGGAGATCGGTCAGGCCGAAGCGGCTATTGGCCGTCTAGGCAGCGACATCGAGCGGGTCGGCAGCGTGCTCGAGGTGATTACTTCGATTTCCCAGCAGACCAACCTGCTGGCACTCAACGCGGCGATCGAGGCGGCGCGCGCCGGGGAGCAGGGGCGCGGCTTCGCCGTGGTGGCGGATGAGGTGCGTACCCTTGCCGGCCGTACTCAAGCGTCCGCCAACGAGATTCAGGTGATGATCGGCCAACTGCGCGATGCGTCGGGCCAGACCGTCGCCACCATGCAGGCAGGCGTGCGACGTACCCACGAAGCGGTCGAGCAGGCCAATGGCGTCGCGGTCACCCTGGAAGGCACGGTCAATGGCTTCGAGGATATCGTGCAGCGCGCCCAGCAGATCGCCGTCGCGGCCCAGGAACAAAGCCACGTGACCCAGGAAATCAGCGAGCTGGCCGTGCGTATTCACGGCGCCAGCGAAGAGGGCGCACGGGATTCCGGAACCTTGCGCGAGCTGGGCCGGGCCATCGAGGAGCTGTCCCAGCGGCTCGCGCGGATGAGTCAGGGGTCCAAGTGACGGGCAGGCGAGCCCGTCAATCGCTTACTTGTCGCGGTCGACCGCGAACGGGCCCCAGGCCTGACGGCTGGGCA
Organism: Pseudomonas sp. PA27(2017); assembly: GCF_001945445.1. Classification (GTDB taxonomy): domain Bacteria; phylum Pseudomonadota; class Gammaproteobacteria; order Pseudomonadales; family Pseudomonadaceae; genus Aquipseudomonas. Next base: position 1,439 of record NZ_MSXW01000012.1, on the reverse strand, counting down.
TGATTTCCAGGCGGTTGATGTTGATATGGGCAGGCAGGGTGGCGACGTAGAAGATCTGCTCGGCGATATCTTCCGCGCTCAATGGCGTGGTGGTGCTGTACAGCGCATCGGAGGCCGCCTGGTTGCCCTTGGTGCGCACCAGAGTGAACTCGGTTTCCGCCATGCCCGGGGCGATGTCGGTGACGCGCACGCCGGTGGACACCAGGTCGCAGCGCAGGTTGAAGCTGAACTGTTTTACGAATGCCTTGCTGGCGCCGTACACGTGGCCGCCCGGGTACGGCCACTCGCCGGCTACCGAACCGATGTTGATGATGCTGGCGCCCTTGCCGGTTTCCAGCAGCTTGGGCAGCACCGCGTGGGTGACGTTGACCAGGCCGGTGATGTTGGTGTCGATCATGGTGTGCCAGTCTTGCAGCGCCACCTTCTGCGCGGCTTCCGGCGCCAGGGCCAGGCCGGCGTTGTTGATCAGCGCGTGGATCTTGTCGAACGGCGCCGGCAGGCTGTCGACCAGGGCCTGCACGGCAGTGGCATCGCGCACGTCGAGGGTGGCGATATGCACAGGCACCTTGCCTTGTAGCTCGGCCTTGAGTTCCTCCAGGCGCTCCTGGCGGCGGCCGGAAAGCACCAGCGCCCAGCCGGCCTCGGCAAAGCGGCGAGCGGTGGCGCGGCCAAAGCCGGAAGTGGCGCCGGTGATGAAAACTACCTGGGTCATGTTCTGCCTCTTGTCTGTCGTCAGTGAACACCGCCGGCCAGTGGCCTGGGCGATTCGTGCTGATCGACTGCCGGAGTGGGCTCGTCGACGCGGATCGTCGCCACCCTGGCGCCTGCGGGTTGGCCGGCAGGTGAAAGTGGGGTGGGCGGGCGGTAAGAATAACCGGCTTGGGCAGCTGCCGCGTAGGTACAGTGGCGGCCTTTTACCACTTTGAACAGGCTCTTGGAGCCTGTTCAAAGTCTTGTATGCGCATGAAGAGGCAGCTACAAGGCAGAAGCGGCAACTCAAACCAACCTGTGGGAGCCCCGACCTCGGGGCGAAACGATTGCAGCCTGACCGCCTATCGGCGGTGCCTGACTAATTCGCCGCGAGGTCGCGGCTCCCACAAAAACGGGCCAAGTTCTCAGAGCCTGTTCAAAGTCTTATCTGCGCATGAAGCGGCAACTACAAGGCAGAAGCGGCCGTTCGCTACGTAGGGTGGATCGGGGCGCGTAGCTGACGCTCTTTTCATCCACCGTTGCGATCACGGGGCGGTGGACGGGGCGGGCCGCGTAGGTGAAGCGTCGTCTACGCGACCCGGTCCACCCTTGTATCTCGACTACAGCCTTTCAGTGAGGTTATGGTTCCCGACTGATCATCGGGGGGAGGAGCTGCAAGCCGTGTCCACCCTTAAGCCTTGAGCTTGCGACGTAGATTGCGCTGCGCCCCTCCACACTCATCCGCTAAG
>NZ_MSXW01000045.1 GCF_001945445.1 Pseudomonas sp. PA27(2017) | reverse complement strand
GACTCACGCTACGCAGGCTTGCCGGTATTGTCGGTTCGGATTGTCGCTCCGACCGAAGGATTCCTTATCGGCGTTTGCGGTGAGTATGGGGTGGGGGAATTCTCCCACTGTCTGGCTTGTCGCTTGCAGAAGCCGCGCATGTCCCTCCGCCCCCGACAGGTTCCTAGCCTAGAACATACAAGCCGCGACCTCGCGGCGAATTGTCCGGCCTTTGCGAAATCGAGTCATGGCCACAATCGTTTCGCGCAAGGTGGATTGCTCAAGATCGTGTAGGCGGCGCGGTGATAATTGGGCTGACGCGGCTCTTGACGCTGCTGTTACACTATCACCCCTCGCAAATTCGCATCCCTTTCCGCTACCAGGAGCATCCGGTGCCTGTCGTGTTCGTCGCCGCCTCCCAACTGCCGACTCCGTTCGGTGTGTTCACCATGCATGGTTTTCTCGAAGAGGCCACGGGCAAGGAGCATGTCGCGCTGACCTTCGGCACTGTGGCCGATGGCGAGCCGGTGCTGGGGCGCCTGCATTCCGAGTGCCTCACTGGTGATGCGCTGTTCAGCCTGCGCTGCGATTGCGGCTTCCAGCTCGAGGGCGCCCTGCGTGCCATCGCCGAGGAGGGCCGTGGCGTGCTGCTATACCTGCGCCAGGAAGGTCGCGGCATCGGCCTGCTCAACAAGATCCGCGCCTACGAATTGCAGGATGGTGGCGCCGACACCGTCGAAGCCAACGAGCGCCTCGGCTTCGGTGCCGACATGCGCGACTACGCGATCTGCCTGCCGATGCTCAAGCACCTGGGCATCTCCTCGCTCAAGCTGATGACCAACAACCCGCGCAAGGTCAAGGCGCTCGGCGACATGGGCATTCCGGTGGCCCACCGCGTGCCGCTGCAACTGGGCCACAACCCGCATAACAGCAAGTACCTGGCCACCAAGGCCGGCAAGCTCGGGCACATGCTCGGCAAGCTGCACCAGGGTGAGGTCGAGCGGCCTTGACCCGCGCCGCGGTCAAGCGCCGGTTGGCCCTGCTCTGGTGGCGGCAACTGGCACTGACCCTGGCGCCGCTGTTGCTGATCAACTTGCTGTTCGGCGCCGGGCGCCAGCCGGGCGTGATGGCCATGCCGTTGTTCATTGCCGGATTGGCCTCGCTGTTCGTCAGCCTGCCGTTGTTCAGCGCCTACAAGCGCGCCTTGTTCGCCACCGTGAAAGCCCTGAATACCGCCGACGAGCCCGCCGCCTGGCTGACCCTGGCCGAGCGCCGCCGGCCGGCATTGCTGGGCGCCGGGCTGCCGGCCTGGATCGCCGCCCTGGCGGTGTTCGCCGGGCTGGAAGCGGTGCCGCAGATCCTGCTGGCACTGGCCAGCGTCGTGGTGCTCTACCTCTACCGCATTCCTCGGCAGTTCTGATGCGCGGCGTGCTGCTGGCGCTGCTGTTGCTGCAGGCGACCTCGCTGCTGGCTGCCGAGCGGGTGGTAAGCCTGGCGCCCTCGCTGAGCGAAATCGTTCTCGAGCTTGGCGCTGCCGACACGCTGGTCGGCGTGCTCGATGGTGGCGATCGCCCCCAGGCGCTGGCCCATGTGCCGTCCGTTGGGCGCTACGGACAACTCGAGATGGAAACCCTGCTGGCGCTGCAGCCGGATCTGCTCTTGGTCTGGCCGGGCAGCATCAGCGCCGCCCAGCGCGCGCAATTGCAGGCGTTCGATATTCCCATGCTGGTGCTCGAGCCCCATTCGCTGGACGAGCTGGCCAGGCAATTTCTGATCATCGGCGAGCGGCTCGGTCGGCCGCAAGCGGGGCAGCGCCTGCGCGATCGCTTCGTCGCAGGGCTCGAAGAATTACGGGCGCGTTATCGGCGCGACGAGCCCTTGCCGGTTTTCTATCAGGTGTGGGACGCACCGCTCTACACCGTCGGCGGCGGGCAGATCATCAGCGATGCCCTGCAGGTATGCGGGGCGCGCAACGTGTTTGCCGACCTCCAACTGCCCGCGCCGCAGGTCAGCATCGAGGCGGTGCTGCAGCGTGACCCGGCGCTGGTTCTCGCCAGTGATGCGCGTCAGTTGCAGGCCTGGACCCGCTGGCCGTAACTGCGCGCCGTGCGTCTCGAGCAACTGCGCGTGCTGCCTGACAAAGGCCTGGAGCGGCCAAGCTTTCAGATGCTCGCCGCCACGGCTCGGCTTTGCGAGGTACTGGCGTCAGCCAGGTGATCGCCGTCAACGCTTGCGCTCGGGGCGTGCGATGACGCTGGTAAAGCGCGCCGCCAACTGGCAGATTGAACGCCCTCCGGTTCATTGCAGACGTTATGAAAGCCCCCGTATCCCCCTGGTTTTCCCCCGCCAGCGCCTTGATCGTTGGTGCCGCGCTCCTGCTGGTCTTTCCCCTGAAACTGCTGCCCAGCCTGCTGGCCGGGCTGTTGGTGTTCGAGCTGGTCAACCGCCTGGCGCGGCCGATGCAGCGTCTGCTGGCCGGGCATATGGGGCGCGTGTTGGCCGTTGGCGTGCTCAGCGTACTGGTGATCGCCGTGCTCGGGCTGATCTTCGCCGGCGCCTTTTCCCTGCTGATGCACGAACTCAATAATCCGGGGCGGATGATGGGCAAACTGCTCGGCGTGGTCGACCGGGCCCGCGAGCAGTTGCCCGAAGCGCTGGTGGCCTACTTGCCGGCGAACGTCGACGACATTCGTGTGGCGCTGCACGATTGGCTGCGCGGGCACATCAGCGAGCTGCAACTGCTCGGCAAGGGCGCCGTGCACATGTTCGTCACCGTGCTGATCGGCATGATCCTCGGCGCGGTGATCGCTCTGCAAAGCGTGCCCGAGCCGGATCAGCTCAAGCCCCTGGCCGGCGCCTTGCTGACCCGTGTGCAGCGTTTCGTCGAGGCGTTTCGCAATATCGTCTTCGCCCAGATCAAGATCTCGCTGCTCAACACCACCTTCACCGGCATCTTCCTGATGGGCGTGCTGCCGCTGTTCGACGTGCACCTGCCGCTGACCAAAACGCTGATCGTGATCACCTTCGTGGCCGGCCTGCTGCCGGTGGTCGGCAACCTGATCTCCAATACCGCGATCTTCGTGGTCGGTCTGTCGCTGTCGATCTGGGTGGCGCTGGGTGCGCTGGCCTACCTGATCGTCATCCACAAGGTCGAATACTTCCTCAACGCGCGCATCGTTGGCGGGCAGATCAAGGCGCGGGCCTGGGAGCTGCTGCTGGTCATGCTGGTGTTCGAGGCCGCCTTCGGCATCGCCGGCCTGGTGGCGGCGCCGGTCTACTACGCCTACGTGAAGAGCGAGCTCAAGGCCCAGGGCTGGGTGTAGACGCGAGGGAGCATGGCACGCTTGTACGCGACCAGGCTTGGGTCGGATAAGGGCGCAGCATAGTGCGACCTGCCGCTCCACAGGGCGGCAGGCCGAATCTTAGGCGGGTCGTTGTGCCAGGCGAGTGCGGATGGCCGCTTCGATGCCCGCTTCGTCCAGGCCGCACTCGGCGAGCATCTGGTCAGGGCGCGCGTGCTCGACGTAGCTGTCGGGCAGGCCCAGGTGCAGCATCGGTTTGAGCGTGCCCTGACTGGCGAGGAATTCGCTGACGGCGCTGCCGGCGCCACCCATCACGCTGTTTTCCTCGATGGTCACCAGCAGGTCGTGGCTGGCGGCCAGTTCGCTGACCAGCGCTTCGTCGAGGGGTTTGACGAAGCGCATGTCGACCACGGTGGCGTCCAGGGTTTCGCCGACACGCAGGGCCTCACTCAGCTGCACGCCGAACACCAGCAGAGCTACGCCCTTGCCCTGGCGACGCACCACGCCCTTGCCAATCGGCAGCGGCGAGAGTTCGCGGTCGATCGGCGCGTTGGGGCCACTGCCGCGCGGGTAGCGCACCGCCGCCGGGCCAGTGAACTGGTAACCGGTGGTGAGCATGTGGTGCAGCTCGTTTTCATCGCTCGGCGTCATGATCAGCATGCCGGGGATGCAACGCAGGTAGGAGAGGTCGAAGCTGCCCGCGTGGGTCGGGCCGTCTTCGCCGACCAGGCCGGCGCGGTCGATGGCGAACAGCACGTCGAGGTTCTGCACCGCGACGTCGTGGATCAGCTGATCGTAGGCGCGCTGCAGGAAGGTCGAGTAGATCGCCACCACCGGCTTGGCGCCTTCGCAGGCCATGCCGGCGGCGAGCGTCACCGCGTGCTGTTCGGCGATGGCCACGTCGAAGTAGCGATCCGGGTGGCGTTCGCTGAAGGCCACCAGGTCCGAGCCTTCCTTCATGGCCGGGGTGATGGCCATCAGGCGTTCGTCATGGGCGGCCATTTCGCACAGCCACTGGCCGAATACGCTGGAGTATTTCGGGCCGGACGGCTTCTTCACCTTGGCCGGCGCGTTGATCGGCTCCAGCTTGGTGATGGCGTGGTAGACGATCGGGTCGACTTCGGCGGGCGCGAAGCCCTTGCCCTTCTTGGTGACCACGTGGAGGAACTGCAGGCCCTCCAGATCGCGCATGTTGCGCAGGGTGGCCAGCAGGGTCGGCAGGTCGTGACCGTCGATGGGGCCGATGTAGTTCCAGCCCAGCTCTTCGAACATGGTGCCCGAGACCAGCATGCCCTTGGCGTGCTCTTCGGTCTTGCGGGCGATTTCCCAGGCGCCTGGCAGTTTGGACAGCACCTTCTTGCTGCCCTCGCGCACGTTGGCATAGGTGCGGCTGGAGAGAATCTTGGCCAGGTAGTTGGACAGACCGCCGACGTTCTTGGAAATCGACATGTCGTTGTCGTTGAGCACCACGAGCATGTTGGCTTTCACGTCCGCCGCGTGGTTGAGTGCTTCGAAAGCCATGCCGGCAGTCAGGGCGCCGTCGCCGATCACGGCTACCGACTTGCGCTTGCTGCCCTGGCGCTGGGCGGCGATGGCCATGCCCAATGCGGCGCTGATCGAGGTGCTGGAATGGCCGACGCCAAAGGTGTCGTACTCGCTTTCCGAGCGACGCGGAAAGGCGGCGATGCCGTCCTTCTGGCGCAGGCTGCCCATACGCTCGCGGCGGCCGGTGAGAATCTTGTGCGGGTAGGCTTGGTGGCCGACGTCCCATACCAGGCGGTCGTCGGGCGTATCGAAGACATAGTGCAGGGCGACGGTCAGCTCGATCACCCCGAGGCCGGCACCGAAATGCCCGCCGGTCTGGCCGACCGTGTAGAGCAGGTACTGGCGCAGTTCATCCGCCAGGGTTTCCAGCTCGGCCTCGCCGAGGCGGCGCAACTCATCCGGCGTGTTGGCGCGGTCGAGCAGCGGCGTCAGCGGGCGTTCGCGGGGAATCTCGTGGAAAGTCGTCGGCATCAGGCGAGTCGTTATAGGAATTCAAAATAGTGGGGCAGTCTACCTGATGCGGCGACCCTAGCCCAAGGGAGGACTTGGGCGTGGTTGCCGCAGCAGCGATGTCAGATAGACAGCGGTTCAGTTGCGCCGTTCGACGATATAACGCGCCAGTTCGCGCAGTGGTTCGGCGGCCTCGCCGAACGGTTGCAGCGCTTGCACCGCCTGGTCGCGCAGCTCCAGGGCGTAGGCCTTGGCGGCGGCCATGCCGAGCAGCGCCGGGTAGGTAGGCTTGTCGTTCGCCTGGTCCTTGCCCTGGGTCTTGCCCAGCGTCGCCGTATCGCTTTCAACGTCGAGGATGTCGTCCTGTACCTGGAATGCCAGGCCGACGGCGCGGGCATAGGTGCTCAGCGCGGTCAGCGCCTGCTCGTCGGCGCGGCCACTGGCCAGGGCACCGAGGCGCACGGCAGCTTCGATCAGCGCGCCGGTCTTGTGGCGATGCATGACTTCCAGCGCGGGTTGCTGCAATTGCTGGCCCACCGAGCCGAGGTCGATGGCCTGGCCGCCGACCATGCCGGCGGGGCCGGCCGCATCGGCCAGTGCGGCGAACATGCTCAGGCGAATCTCGGTGCTTTGCGGGTTGTGCCGCGCGCTGGCGAGCACGGCGAAGGCCAGGCTCTGCAGGCCGTCACCGGCAAGAATCGCGGTGGCTTCGTCGAAGGCGATGTGGGTGGTCGGCTGGCCGCGGCGCAGGTCGTCGTCGTCCATGGCTGGCAGGTCGTCGTGCACCAGGGAATAGGCGTGGATCAGCTCCACCGCACAGGCTGCGCCATCGGCCTGTTGTGCGCTGCCGCCGAGGGCTTCGCAGGCGGCATAGGCGAGCAGTGGACGCACGCGCTTGCCGCCGTTGAACACGCTATAGCGCATAGCGGCGTAGAGGCGTTCGAGCTCGACCCGCGGCGCGGCGAACAGCGGTTCGAGGGCGGCGTCGACCTGCTTCTGGCAGCGTGCCTGGTAGGCGGCGATCATAGCGGCTCGTCCGTTTCGAACGGCGCCGCTTCCAGGGCGCCGTCGCGCTCCAGGAGGATCTGCACTTTCTGCTCGGCCTGGGTCAGGGCCACCTGGCATTCGCGGGTCAGGCCGATGCCTTGCTCGAAGGCGCTCAGCGACTCCTCCAGCGACAGCTCGCCATTCTCCAGGCGCTCGACGAGGGTTTGCAGCTCGGTGAGGGATTGCTCGAAATCGAGCGCGGCTTTCTTACGGGCCATGGTCAGCAGGTCTCAGGCGGGGTTCGCGGTCGCCGCGACACTAGCAGAGGGCTCTGTCGCGAGCAAATCGACCCGGGAGGGCTATTTGTATGGATATACAGTATTCTGTCAGGCGTTCATCTCCTGTTGGCAGTACCCGATGCGCCTGTTTCTCTGCGAAAAGCCGTCCCAAGCCAAAGACATCGCCAGCGTGCTCGGCGCCACGCGGCGCGGTGACGGCTGCTGGCTGGGCAACGGCGTGACGGTCACCTGGTGCATCGGTCATCTGCTGGAGACGGCGCCGCCGGATGCCTACGACGCACGCTACAAGCGCTGGGTGCTGGACGACCTGCCCATCGTCCCGCAGCAGTGGAAGATGCGCGTCAAAGCCAAGACCGCCGCCCAGTTCAAAGCCATCAAGCGCCTGCTCGGCGAAGCCGGCGAACTGGTGATCGCCACCGACGCGGACCGTGAAGGCGAGATGATCGCCCGCGAGCTGCTCGAGCATTGCCGCTACCGCGGGCCGATCCAGCGCCTGTGGCTGTCGGCACTGGACGACACCTCGATCCGCAAGGCCCTGGCGGCCCTCAAGCCGGGCGCCAGCACCTACAACCTCTATCAGTCGGCGCTCGGTCGCTCGCGGGCCGACTGGCTGATCGGCATGAACATGAGCCGCCTATTTACCTTGCTGGGGCGCAAGTCCGGTTATCAAGGCGTATTGCCGGTCGGCCGTGTGCAAACGCCGACCCTGCGCCTGGTGGTGGACCGCGACCGCAGCATCGCCAACTTCGTGCCGGTGCCGTTCTGGGCCATCGACGTGACGCTCGACGGCAACGGTACGCCTTTCACCGCCGGATGGCGCGCGCCCCAGGACGATTGCGACGAGCAGGGCCGCTGCCTGAAACAGGAAGTGGCGCAGCGCGCCGCCGAGGCCATGCAGGGCGCCGAACATGTCGTGCTGAAAAAGTTGAAGACCGAGCGCATGCGTGAAGTGCCGCCATTGTTATTCGATCTCGGTACGCTGCAACAGGTGTGCTCGAAGAAGCTCGGCCTGGGCGCCCAGGAAACCCTGGACATCGCCCAGAAACTCTACGAGACCGACAAGCTGATCACCTATCCGCGCAGCGATTGCGGCTATCTGCCGATCAGCCAGCACGCTGAGGCACCGGCCATTCTGGCCGCGCTGGGGCAGGCCGATCCGGGCCTGCGCGAGGTGCTGGCGCACACCCAGACGCAACGCCGCTCGCGGGCATGGAACGATGCCAAGGTCAGCGCGCACCACGGCATCATCCCGACTCTGGCAGCCGGCGGCCTGGCCCGCTTGAGTGGCCGCCCGCGCGCGGTCTATGAGCTGATTCGCGCCCGTTACCTGGCGCAGTTCCTGCCCAATCACGAATACGACCGCACCCAGGCCGACTTCGACTGCGCCGGCCATGACCTGCGCGCGGTCGGCAAACAGATCGTCGAGCCGGGCTGGAAGCGCGCGCTGCCCGAGGCCCTGGCGCCGAGCAAGGGTCGTGAGGCACCTGCGCCTCAGGCGTTGCCCGCGCTGCATGAAGGCCAGTCGTGCGCAGTGCGTGAGGTGACGCTCAAGGATCAATTCACCCAGCCGCCCAAGCCGTTCACCGAGGGCGACCTGATCCAGGCCATGAAGAACGTTGCGCGACTGGTCGAGGACCCGCGCCTCAAGCAGAAGCTCAAGGACACCACCGGCATCGGCACCGAAGCCACCCGCGCCGGCATCATTCAGGGCCTGCTCGATCGCGGTTACCTGACCAAGCATGGCAAGACCCTGGCCGCCACCTCGGCAGCCTTCGGGCTGATCGATGCGGTGCCGCGCGCCATTGCCGACCCCGGCACCACGGCGATCTGGGAGCAGGCGCTGGACATGGTGCAGAGCGGTGAGATGCCGCTGGAAGAGTTCGTCGCCAAGCAGTCAGCCTGGATGAGCAAGCAGATCGAACGCTGCCGCGGGCTGCAACTGAACATCAGCGGCCCGCCGCCGGGCGGCAAGCCGGCGTGGCGAGGCAAGCGCAAGGGCGGGGGTGGCAAGGGCAAGGCCGCCGGCCGTGCCGGAGGCGCTGGCAAGCGCACCAGCCGAGCCATCCCAAAAAAGTAGCGGCCGCTCACCAGGGTTCGTGGTAACCGTTGCGCTGTTAGGCACCGCGCCCCGCAAGAAACCGCCAATCACCGCGTGAAAGCGTCGCCCTCGGCGCGAAATGATCGTGGCCATTCTGCGATCCGGCGCAGGCCGCACCCTTCGCCCCGGGGTCGGGGCTCCCACGCGAATGCGGGTATCGCGGCTGTTTTGTGGGAGCGTCGCCCTCGGCGCGAAGCGATCGTGGCCATTCCGCGATCCGGCATTGGCCCCACCATTCGCCCCGGGTCGGGGCTCCCACGCGAATGCGGGTATCGCGGCTGTTTTGTGGGAGCGTCGCCCTCGGCGCGAAACGATTGTGGCCATTCTGCGATCCGGCGCAGGCCGCACCCTTCGCCCCTGGGTCGGGGCTCCCACGCGAGTGTGGGTATCGCGGCTGTTTTGTGGGAGCGTCGCCCTCGGCGCGAAGCGATCGTGGCCATCCCGCGATTCGGCATTGGCCGCACCATTCGCCCCGGGTCGGGGCTCCCACGCGAATGCGGGTATCGCGGCTGTTTTGTGGGAGCGTCGCCCTCGGCGCGAAGCGATCGTGGCCATTCCGCGATCCGGCATTGGCCCCACCATTCGCCCCGGTTCGGGGCTCCTACGCGAGTGCGGCTCAGCCGCCGTTTTGCTGGCTCTGTGCCGCCGATTCCTAACCTGGCGGTCAGCATTCGCTCGGTGCCGCCCATCCGCCCGTTGCATGCGCGGAGTATTCCCAAATGGAAATTTTCCGTTACCATCCGGCGCGTTGAATTTAACGAACGGGTTTCATTTGCTTGTCCGCTCCTGTCGTAAAGCCCGTCTGTGGCTTGGTTTAAAGGGTTGCAGCGGCCTTTAGGGGCCTGGTTCGATGGCGAAAACACTGGCCGGACGCCGGTGATTCGCACCGGTATGTGGAGTAAAACGAACATTCAACTCGGTGTGCCGGCGCTTTTTCAGGCAGCACCGCTGCGGTAGATGGCTCGGCGGTCAAGGTGATGACGGGGCCTTTTTCTGATTCAACCGGATGGATTTCGGCAAGGAACTGTTGCCCGAGACCGGCTCGCCGGATCCGGAAACGCTCACATGGACAGCGATCACACAGCGAAGCCTGCTGGCGCGCCGCATGGCGTCGTGCACAGCGGTCCGGCTTCAACTGTTTCCAGCAAAATCAATAAGAGGTAGTCCTTCTATGGATGCGGTATCAGCCGAACAGGCAAAGCAGGAGCCTGAGAGCAAGCTCAGTGCGTCATTGAAGCCCCGGCACCTCACCATGATGTCCATCGCCGGTGTGATCGGCGGGGCGTTGTTCGTCGGTTCCGGTAGCGTGATCCACAGCGCCGGGCCGGCAGCGGTACTGGCCTACCTGGCGGGCGGCATTCTTGTCGTGCTGATCATGCGCATGCTCGGTGAGATGGCCACCTCTTCGCCGGACACCGGCTCGTTCTCCACCTACGCCGAGCGCGCCATCGGCCGCTGGGCCGGTTTCACCATCGGCTGGTTGTACTGGTGGTTCTGGGTCATCCTCATGGCCTGGGAAGCCTACGTGGCGGGCACCATCCTCAATGGCTGGTTCCCCGAGGTCAGCGTCAACGTCTTCGTGCTGGCCGCCACCCTGGTGCTGATCAGCATCAACTTCTTCAACGTCAAGCACTACGGCGAGTTCGAGTTCTGGTTCGCGCTGATCAAGGTGGTGGCGATCATATGCTTCCTGGCGGTCTGCACCCTGGCGGTGCTCAGCCTATGGCCGACCGGCGAGACGCGGGGCTTCAGCAACCTGACCGCCCAGGGTTTCATGCCCAACGGTATCGAGTCGGTGGTGGTGGCCATCCTCGGGGTGATGTTCGCCTTCCTCGGCGCCGAGATCGTCACCATTGCCGCCTCGGAGGCTAAGGACCCGGCCAACCAGATCGTCAAGGCGACCAACTCGGTGGTCTGGCGCGTGTGCCTGTTCTACATCGGCTCGATCTTCCTGATCGTCTGCCTGGTGCCCTGGAACGACCCGCTGATGGCCCAGTCCGGCTACGGTTCCTACCGCCGCACCCTGGAGCTGCTGGGCATTCCCTACGCCGAGCTGGTGATGAACTTCGTGGTGCTGACCTCGGTGAGCAGCTGCATGATCTCGGCGCACTACACCGCCTCGCGCATGCTGTTCTCGCTGTCTACCCGTGGCGACGCGCCGCGCTTCCTGAAGATCACCCGTACCGGGACCGGCGTGCCGGTGTTCGCGATCATCGCCTCCTGCTCGGTGGCTATCTTCGTGGCGCTGATCAACTTCAGCGAAACCCTGCGCCCCAAGGACGTGCTCGACACACTGATGAACACCACCGGCATGATCGCCCTGCTGGTGTACCTGGTGATCGCTTTCTCGCAACTGAAGATGCGCCGCAAGCTGGAAGCCGAGGGCAAGGACATCCGCCTGAAAATGTGGCTGTTCCCCTGGCTGACCTACCTGGTGATCCTGTTCATCGTCGGCTCCCTGGTGACCATGGCGTTCGTCGAGGAATACCAGGTGCTGGTCATCTCCACCGGCGCGGCTGCGGCTGTTGTCGTGGCGCTGGGTGTGATGGTGCACATGCGCGCTAAGAAGCTCGCCCGCTGATCGCACGGCCACGATCAGAAAAAGGGGTGCACCTTCGCAGGTGCGCCCCTTTTTAATGGTTCATCGCATTTTCCTGGGGAGGATACGCTGGACACTGGACTCGCAAGTTTGTGTGCGTGTCACTTACTGGCCTGGCACTATCCATCACCGCATCTACTGACCCATTGTGTTGCGCCCCTTACGGGCGCCACACCTTTCTTGCTTGCCCAAGAAAGGTGTGCCAAAGAAGGGCACCCCGACATCCGGGTTT
>NZ_MSXW01000011.1 GCF_001945445.1 Pseudomonas sp. PA27(2017) | reverse complement strand
CCCCGCCCTGCTGCGCCGGGGTTCCCTCATTCCATCACCACTCCAGGGGCACGACCGGATGCGGCCCACTGACGAAGGGCCATCCCTGGCCCATCGCAGCTCTCGCGACATCCATGTCGCTCATGGCTACCCGCCCGGCCCCTTACGTAGTGATTCCATTCGGCCTGCTGAAGGGGACTTGGGCGTCGCCTGTGCAATCGCAGCTCAAAAGCAGACGCCGCTAAGCTTGAGCCCGTGGAAATCTCGCAAGCTCGCGCTCCGGTCCCGTCAGGAGGCCGAGTGGAGGTGGCGCGTAGGGGGACGAGCCGCATGGATGCGGCGAGAGGCTTAATGGGCCAGGGATGGCCCATGTAAGCCGGCCCCCGGAGCGTCGCCGGAGCGAGGGAAGTTTCGCGCAGCGAAACCCGGATGTCGGGGTGCCCTTCTTTGGCACACCTTTCTTGGGCAAGCAAGAAAGGTGTGGCGCCCGTAAGGGGCGCAACACAAAGGTTCAGCAGACGCGGTAACGGATAGTGCCAAGTCAGTAAGTGGTACGCACACAAGCTTGCCAGTCCGGCGCCAAGACAGATGTTCCTGAGATAATCGCAAAAAAACGCCCGGACGATGCACTCGTCCGGGCGTTCTAGTACCGGTAGTCGACCTCAGGATTTTCGGTCGTAGGCGCCTTGCTCACTGACCGCGACCTTGCTGTCGCGGCCGTTGCGTACGATGTAGTAGAAAAACTGCGGAATGCCCAGCACGTAGCGGGCGAACAACCGACGCGGCTCCATCAGCAGGCGATAGGCCCACTCCATCCCAACCTTGCGAAACACTTCAGGCGCCCGGTTGAAGCGTTGGGCGGCGAAATCCAGGATCGCACCACCGCAGATCATCAGGGCAGGGCGGTTGAGGTTGCGCTGCAGGGTGACGGCGACTTCTTCCTGGCGTGGCATGCCCATGCCCATCACGATCAGCGGGATCTTGCCCGGCTGCAGGTGTTCCTGGACGAATTCCAGGTAGCGCTCCACCGGCTGGAAACCATCGATGGTGTGGTGCTCACGACCACGGAACAGGGCGTTGGCACCTTCCTCGGTCCACGGCTCGCAGGTTCCCATGGCGAACAACTGGTACTGGTCGCTACGTTCGTCCTGTAGGGCGTGCTCGATCAGCGCCGGAATGAAATCGGTGCCGTTGAGGTTGGCGCCGGGCGCCAGGCCGTTCAACTGGCAGGCCAGTTTGATGCCGATGCCGTCGCGCAGCAGGTGGTTGATCTGCAGGAAGTGGCGGCGAGCGCGCTTGTCTTGCTGGATCAGGTTGTAGCCATGCTGGTTGAGAAAGCCGACGATGGTCGGTTTCTTCGGAGTGCTCAAGTCTTCGAGCAACGGCGTCACATCATGTTCTTCCAGCAACTTCAGTTTGTGAATAACGGGGTCGTACAGGAGTTTGGAAGTTTTCACGGGCGAGCCTCGTTGTCGGAAAGTAGGAGAATTATCCGGTGTGTGTTCACGTGGGCTTCGCGCTTTGCTTGTTCTTGTAGAAATCCGTTTGATCGCGAGATGTAAGGCATTCCTTGCCCCATCGGGTGTGAACTGGCAGAGCCATGGCAGGGGTGGCGAACCACCCGGCGAAGGGGCCCCAGAGGGCCCCGGTGATGGGCGCCTGCGCACATGAGCGCTGGCCTGACCTCAGGCCGCGGAAACCTTGAGTTCCTTGACGCGGCCATAGTTGTCGGAGAAGCGGATGATATCGTCTTCGCCCAGATACGTCCCGGACTGTACTTCGATCAGCTCGAGCGGAATCATGCCCGGGTTTTCCAATGCATGAATCTGGCCAATCGGGATGTAGGTCGACTGGTTTTCGGTGACCATGTAGGTCTCATCGCCATTGGTCACCTGTGCAGTGCCGCTGACCACGATCCAGTGCTCGGCACGGTGGTGGTGCATCTGCACGGACAGCTTGGCGCCGGGCTTCACGGTGATGCGTTTGACCTGATAACGCGCACCGTTGTCGATGGAGTCGTACATGCCCCACGGACGATAGACTTCGCGGTTGTTGAGATGCTCGCAACGCTCTTCGCGCTTGAGCTGCTCGACGATGCGCTTGACCTCTTGGGCCTTGTCCTTGTGCGCGACCATGACAGTGTCCTTGGTCTCGACGATGATCAGGTCCTCGACGCCCACGGTGGTCACCAGGCGATAGTCGGCATGCACGTAGTTGTTCTGGCTGTCGTGGCTGAGCACGTCGCCCTTGTGCACGTTACCCTGTTCGTCCTTGTCGCTGACGTCCCACAGGGCGGACCAGGAGCCGATGTCGCTCCAGCCGGCGTCCAGTGGCACCATCACGGCGTCTTCGGTCTTTTCCATCACCGCGTAGTCGATGGAGTCTTCCGGGCAGGCGGCGAATGCTTCCTTGCCGATGCGCACGAAGTGCATGTCTTCTTCGCTTTGCGCAGTGGCCCGGCGGCAGGCTTCGAGAATCTCCGGCTGCCAGCGCTGCAGTTCTTCGAGGTAGCGACTGGCGCGGAACATGAACATGCCGCTGTTCCAGAAGTGCTCGCCGGAGGCCAGGTAACGCTCGGCGGTTTCGCTGTCGGGCTTCTCGACGAACTTCGCGACGGTGAAGCCACCTTCACCCGCCGCGGCGCCTTTCTGCAGGTAGCCGTAGCCGGTCTCGGCATGGGTCGGCACGATGCCGAAGGTCACCAGCTTGCCAGCCTGGGCGAAGGGCAGGGCGGTTTCCACGGCGCGGTGGAACGCGTCGACGTCCTTGATCAGGTGATCGGCGGCGAGGATCAGCAGCACCGGATCGTGTTCCTTTTCCAGCGCCTTGATCGCTGCCAGGGCAACCGCGGGAGCGGTATTGCGGCCTACGGGCTCGAGCAGGATGCTGGCGTTGTCGATACCCAGAGTGCGCAGTTGCTCGGCAGCGAGGAAGCGGTGCTCCTCGTTGCAGATCAGGCATGGCTGGCTGACCTTCAGGCCTTCCAGGCGGCGAATGGTCGCTTGCAGCATGGACAGCGAGTCATCGGCGATCGGCAGGAACTGCTTGGGGTTGAGTTGGCGCGAAAGCGGCCACAGGCGCGAGCCATTACCGCCGGAAAGAATGACAGGAATCATCGTGGAGCTCCTCCCATGAAGAGTGATTGCCGAAGCCGGAATTCTCGGACCAGAATCGGCAGGATCAGGAACGCGTCGCGGACGTAACGGCCGACCAGACGGCGTGGTTCGGTATAAGCACGGTGTAGCCATTCCAGCGAGTAGCGTTGCATCCACATCGGGGCACGCTGCAACTTGCCGGACAGGAAGTTGATCGAGGCGCCGACGCACAGGCCGATGCCGACGGCCTGGTCAGTCTCGAAGATCTTGTGCGCGAGAATTTCCTGGCGCGGGCAGCCCACCGAGAGCACCACCAGATGAGACGGGTGCTCGACGACGAAGGACAGGCAGGCCTGGATCGCTTCTTCGCTGTCGATGAACCCCATCGGCGGGTTGTGGTGGTGGAAGTTGATGTTCGGGAAGCGCTCACGCAGCCGTGCGATGTCGTCGTCTTCGCAGCCGATGATGGTCACGTCCCAGGCACGCTCATCGGCGATGCCGATCAATTCTGCGGTCAGGGTGCTGCCGGGAATGGCGTCCTCGACCGGCACCTTGAGCATGCGCAGCAGCGGCAGCAGCACGCGGCTGTCGCAGATGCGGTGGCGCGCCACGGCATAGGCGCGCTTGAGGTCGCGGTCGGTTTCCAGCTGCACCACGTGATTCACGTTGGGCGTCACGATGTAGCTGTACCTGTTGGTGCTGTGCTCAACCAAGTCCTCGATCAGGCGATCCTTGGTGCCAGCGTAGAACTCGATATCAAAGGCCTTCATCAACACCTCTTTGCGCCACTGGCGCGTATCACGCTCGGGCAACGATTCGTACTGCTCGCGATTCATTTGCCCAAAGCCGCTTTCAGCAATTTGCTGTGGGTATGCACGTAGTGCAGGACATACAAAGAGATGCTATGCAACGGCGATAGTTTCATGACCTCCCGACGAATGCGCATGTCTTCCTTGAGCGCGTCGAAGCGACGGCTGGTGGAAACGCCGGTGGTGTCGAAGATGCACAGCGGCGACTCGATCTTCAGCACGTCGCGCTGGTGATCCTGGCCCTGCAGGAATTCGACGATCATGCAGTAGTCGGCCGAGAGCTTGAAATCGTCGCGAAAGCGCACCTTGCGCAGGCGCTCGTTCTCGAAGTACATCGCCTGGTGGCTGGACGGCATGCCCAGCACCAGGTGCTCGATCTTCTTCGCCTTTTGCGGCGTCAGGCGCCCGGCGGCGTCCTGCAGGTGATAGTCGCCATACACGTAGCGCGGCTTGCCCGGTGCGCGCTCGATGGCATCGGCGACCTTCTGCAGCACGTTCTCGTCGTAGAAGAAGTCGCCGCTGTTGAGGAACAGGGTGTAGCCCTCGGTCGCCGAGCCCTTGATCAGGCCCTTGTTCATGGCGTCGTAGAGGCCCTTGTCGCGCTCGGAGGTGATCTCGGCGTAGGGCTCGTCGATGGTCGCCAGCCACTCGGCGCCGCCATCGGTGGACGCACCGTCGACGACGATCCAGCGGAAGTTGCGGTAGGTCTGGGCAGCCACACTCTGGTAGGTCTGCTTGAGACCCTCCAGGTTATTCCAGTTGATGGTTACGATACTGAATTGGGTCATGGCGTGTGCCTCTGATCTCACGAGTCGGGGATGCTTGCGCGGCGTAGGCGCGGGAGTAGTACAGGAAGCAGGCGGCACCGATGCCCAAGATATCGCCGCCGTACATCAGGGAGTTGGACAGGAACATGTTGAGCATCTGGAACCAGAAGATCAGCTGGAAGGCGCTGAGTAGCGGGCCTTTCTCGGGGCAGCGCTTCATGATGCGCAGGTAGCCGAAATAGAAGATCAGCGCAATCAGCGGCGTGAGGAAGCCGTAGCGGTAGTAAACGCCGAAGATCCCCACGTCCGACAGGTAGAAGTGCGGGTTGTAGAGGGCACCGAAGCCGCCTTTCCACTGCAGTGACAGTGAGCCCATGCCGATGTACATGTTGTCGGCGATCGCGCCGATGATGATCGCCGTGGTGTTGTCGCGTACGCCCGGGCCGGTGGTGGCCTCGTCGAGCAGCGCCTGGAACTTGTCGAACTGCGCGTAGTAGAACTCCGGGAACATGAAGAACGAGGCTACCAGAATGGTCGCGGCGAGCAGGCCGAGCTTGAGCAGCGAGTCGATGCGGTCACGGAAGATCCACAGGCCGGCCAGGCACCAGATGATCATGGTCTGGCGCGTCTGCAGTACCAGCCACAGGTACGACGCGAAGAACAGCAGGGTGAGAACCTTGGGCAGCGAAATACGCTCCTTCATGCTGTACATCAGCATGAAGGCGCAGATGGTCACGTAGCTCGAGCCGATGCGGTAACGGTCGGGGCGCAGCAGCGCGTCGCCGGCATCCTTGGCGTCCATGGTGAAGGACAGGCTGGCGTTCTCCGGGATGATCTTGAAGAAGTAGCAGTAGCCGACGAAGGCGCACGTCAGGCCTGAATACAGGAAGAAGTTCTCCAGGTGCTTCTGGGTCGGCGCGGTCTTGATCATCAGGAACAGCGCCGGGAAGAACACCAGATAGGCAAAGCTGCGGCGCTCTTCGAGCAGGCCGTAAATGAACGGCTGATCGAAGTTGAGCTCGGCCATGATCGCCGAGACGACCGGCAGTGCCAGGCCCATGAAGATGATCCACAGGCTGGTCTTGGACTGGTAGATACGCTTCCAGACCAGGAACAGCGCGGCGGAGGCGCCCAGCAGCCCGAGCAGCCACAGCTCGCGCAGGTAGGGGATGCCAGCCTTCTTGTCGTCGGTCAGAAAGAAACAGGCCGAGTTCAGGACAAACAAGATCAGCAGCAGATTGCGGTATGCCAGGAGTTGCTTGAACAAGCTCGCCTTCCCATATCGAAATTGTCTTGGCTCACAGGCGACGCCGCGTAGGCGTGCCTCGCGAGGTATCTAGTACAGCGCCTGCAAGTAATCGCGGGTGTTGCCATGGATGCGCGGTTCATTGCGCATCTGCTCGATCGGCCACCAGCGGTAGCGACCGTGTTGCACGCTGGGCGGCTGCAGGTTCTGTTGCGCGTCCAGCTCTAGTGCGTAAGCGATGACGACGTAGTGGGTATCCGGCGCGATGCCGAACACGCTGTCGTCATAGAAGTGCTCGTACACGCCGAGCAGCTTGCCCTGGTCGCGGCTGAACGCCTGGCCCAGTTCTTCCTGGGTCAGGCGGGCGAACGCCGCGTCCAGCGTTTCGTTCTTGAGAATGCGCCCGCCGGGCGCGAACCAACTGCCCTGGGCGGGGCGGTTGAGCCGCTCGCCCAGCAGCAGTTCGCCCTGCGGGTTGCGTACCAGCAGATCGATGGACACCAGCGGCGTGCTGGCGACCACGGTCTTGAAGGTGTCGGCCGGCAGGAACATGTCAGCCCCGTACGTCGTCGATGTTGTCGACGAACCAGCGGTAGGCGTCACGCAGGCCGCTTTCCAGGTCGATGCTCGCCGTCCAGCCGAGCTTGGCCAGGCGTGAGACGTCCATCAGCTTGCGCGGCGTGCCGTCGGGCTTGCTGGCGTCGAAGCTCAGGCGGCCCTGGAACTCGGTGACCCGCGCGATGGTTTCGGCCAACTCGCGAATGGTGCAGTCCTGGCCGGTGCCCACGTTGATGTGCGAGAGCATGGGCTGGGTGTGCGCCTGGTAGGTGGCTTCATCCAGGTTCATCACGTGGACGCTGGCCGCGGCCATGTCGTCGACGTGCAGGAACTCGCGCATCGGCGTACCGCTGCCCCAGATCACCACTTCATCGTCGCCACGCAGGGTCGCTTCGTGGAAGCGGCGCAGCAGGGCGGGGATGACGTGGCTGTTTTCCGGGTGGTAGTTGTCGTGCGGGCCGTACAGGTTGGTCGGCATCACGCTGCGGTAGTCGCGGCCATGCTGGCGGTTGTAGCTCTCGCACAGCTTGATCCCGGCGATCTTGGCGATCGCGTAGGGCTCGTTGGTCGGCTCCAGCACGCCGGTCAGCAGCGCTTCTTCACGCATTGGCTGCTCGGCATGCTTGGGGTAGATGCACGAGCTGCCCAGCGACAGCAGCTTCTGCACGCCGGCCTCGTGGGCGGCGTTGATGACGTTGGCCTCGATCATCAGATTCTGATAGATGAAGTCGGCCGGGTACTGGTTGTTGGCGTGGATGCCGCCGACCTTCGCCGCGGCCAGGTAGACCTGGTCAATGCGTTGCTCGGCGAAGAAACGCTTTACGCTGGCCGCATCGACCAGGTCCACGCTTTCGCGTGGGGCGGTGATGATGCTCTGGTAACCCAGGCTCTGCAGGTGGCGCACGATCGCCGAACCGACCATCCCGCGATGGCCGGCGACGAAGACGCGCTGGTTGAGAAGCGCGCTCATGCTCAGTTCTCCACGGAGACTGGCAGTTCGTGGCCGTGCTCCTTGAGCAGGGCGTGGCGCTGGGCGACCTTGAGGTCTTCGCTGACCATCTCGGCGCACATTTCCTGCACGGTGATCTCCGGCGTCCAGCCCAGCTTGGTCTTGGCCTTGGTCGGGTCGCCCAGCAGGGTTTCCACTTCTGCAGGGCGGAAGTAGCGCGGGTCGACACGCACGATCACGTCGCCGACTTTCAGCGCCGGTGCCTTGTCGCCGTCGATGCGTTCGACGATGCCTTGCTCGTCCACGCCGTTGCCTTCGAAGCGCAGGTGCACGCCCAGTTCGGCCGCCGACCAGGTGATGAATTCACGCACGGAGTACTGCACGCCGGTGGCGATCACGAAGTCGTCCGGTTGCTCCTGCTGTAGCATCATCCACTGCATGCGCACGTAGTCCTTGGCATGACCCCAGTCACGCAGCGCGTCCATGTTGCCCATGTACAGGCAAGGCTCCAGGCCCTGGGCGATGTTGGCCAGGCCGCGGGTGATCTTGCGGGTCACGAAGGTCTCGCCACGACGCGGCGACTCGTGGTTGAAGAGGATGCCGTTGCACGCGTACATGCCATAGGCTTCACGGTAGTTCACGGTGATCCAGTAGGCGTACAGCTTGGCGACCGCATAGGGCGAGCGCGGGTAGAAGGGGGTGGTTTCCTTCTGCGGAATTTCCTGCACCAGGCCGTACAGCTCGGAGGTGGAGGCCTGGTAGAAACGGGTTTTCTTTTCCAGGCCCAGCAGGCGGATGGCCTCGAGGATGCGCAGGGTACCCATGGCATCGACGTCGGCGGTGTATTCCGGGGCTTCGAAGCTGACCGCTACGTGGGATTGCGCGCCGAGGTTGTAGACCTCGTCAGGCTGTACTTCCTGGATGATGCGGGTCAGGTTGGACGAGTCGTTGAGGTCGCCGTAGTGGAGGATGAAGTTCTGGTTGTCGACATGCGGATCCTGGTAGATGTGATCCACACGCTGGGTGTTGAAGGACGACGCGCGGCGCTTGATGCCATGCACCTGGTAACCCTTTTCCAGCAGGAACTCGGCGAGGTAGGAACCGTCTTGACCGGTGATACCAGTGATGAGCGCTTTTTTCTGTGCCATTGCAAAATACCTGCGATATTCAATTGATTAGAGAGCTGTAGCCAAATCGCTGCGCGCGGTCGGTGGATCAGGCGCGCTTGAGCAGCAATTGCAGACGTTCCATGACGCCGAGAAAAATGATCCGTACCGACGGAAACTTGTAAAAGAAACGGTAGATGTCGTACTCAGCCTTCTGCCGCACTTTGCTGTCGCTGGTGAGGTCGGCGGAGTCGATCAGGGCTAGGCCCTCACCTTCGATGTTGTGCAGGATGCTCAGTTCCATGGGCTTCATGGAAAGGGCGAAATTGTGCAGGCCACGGGCGTTCGTACGGGTCAGTTGCAGCCCTTTGCAGGTTTTGCTGCCGTACAGGTTTACCGTGAAGTCGTAGTCGGCGAGCACCGGGTTGCGGCGCTTGATGCACGACGGCAGCAGCTCGCAATAGGCGTCGTAGACCGACAGGCTGTCCTCGCGGCGAGCGAACTTGTAGTCGACCGCCTTCTGCTGGATCGGCACCTGGAAGCGCGACGAGGCGATGTTGAAGTGCTGACCCGGATCGCCGAAGTTGGTGGTCAGCGAGCGGAACGGGTACACGAAGTACAGATCCCGGGAAATGATGTACGCGGTGTACAGCTTGAGCCACGAGGACTCCGGCCAGCCGCGGATGTCCGCCGGGATGCCATCGATATGGCTGATGTCGGTGCCGTTGCTTTCCAGCCACTGGCGAAAGCCCTGCCAGTGCCGGCGCGACCAGGCCTGGCCCCAGGACGCGGCCATCTGGATGAAATGCACGTGGGAGTCGCCATCGTCGACCGGCATGAAGGGCAGGTCGACGGTCTGGCTGAACTGCACGCTGTAAAGGCTGATACCGGCTACGCCGGCGTCATCGGCATAGGCTTGCAGGGCCTTGTGGGTGTAGTCATAGAAGAACGGTGAAACGAACAGATCGTCCTCGAGGATGATCACGTCGCCGTATTGCTCGGTCAGGTCGCCACAGCTCAGCACGTGCTGGCGCAGGCCGAGGCGCTGCGGATGGGCGATGATGCGCTTTTCCCCGTGGGGCCAGTCGAACGCTTCGGCGACCTTGCGTGGCTCCGGGTTGCCGGAGTTGTCGAGGCTTATCACCAGGCGCACGTTGCCTTCTGGGTACTGCGCCTGGATCAGGGAACCCAGCAGGCGGCTGAGGCTCTTGGGGCGGTTGTAGCCGATGACGACGATGGTGGGCAATTGTTCGGTCATAGGATCGAAGCCGGTCTCTGTTGAAAATGGGTTGAGCCGATCACGGCTAGCACACCACGCCGGGCACCGCTTCGCACGCCTGAGCGGGTGCTAGGCGGGTGACGGTGGCAGGCGAGGTGTGCAGCGTGCTGGCCCGGCGCAAAAGGTTCTGCGCCGCACTGCTTCCGGCACGCCTGGTGGACGTGCAGGGCAGGATGGGCCGAGAGGGTGTGAGTGATGACGTCCATGTCAGCGGCGGCTCAGCCGTTCACTTGCTTACGGCCAATGCCGTAGTAGTCGAAGCCCTCGCGGTTCACCTGGCCGAGGTCGTACTGGTTGCGGCCATCGATGATCACCGGCTGCTTGAGCAGCTTCTTCAGCGCCTTGAAGTCAGGGCGACGGAACGGCTTCCACTCGGTGACCAGTACCAGGGCGTCGGCATCGATGGCGGCTTCGTACTGACCGTCGACGATTTGCAGGCGACCCTCGTTGAGCCAGTGCTCAGGGAATTCGCGCGCTGCGGTTTCACGGGCGATCGGGTCGAAGGCTTTGACCTTGGCGCCAGCGTTGATCAGGCTGTTGATCAGCACCACGCTGGGTGCTTCGCGCATGTCGTCGGTACCGGGCTTGAACGCCAGACCCCAGACGGCGAAGGTACGGCCCTTGAGGTCGCCCTCGAAGTGCGCGGCCAGCTTGTTGAACAGCGATTGCTTCTGCTGATCGTTACGGGCTTCGACGGCCTGCAGCAGCTTGGGCTCGAAGTCGTTCTGGTGGGCGATGCTGATCAGCGCCTTGACGTCTTTCGGGAAGCACGAGCCGCCATAGCCGCAGCCGGCGTAGATGAAGTGATAACCGATGCGCTGGTCCGAGCCGATGCCCAGGCGCACGTTCTCGATGTCCACGTCGAGGCGGTCGCACAGGCTGGCGATCTCGTTCATGAAGGAGATCTTCGTGGCCAGCATGGCGTTGGCGGCGTATTTGGTCATTTCCGCATCACGCACGCCCATGAACTTGATTCGCGGGTTGTTGCGGATGAAGGGCGCGTACAACTCGCTCATCACCTGGCGAGCGCGCTCGCTGTCGGTGCCGACGATGATGCGATCCGGGTGCATGAAGTCGTCGACCGCAGCGCCTTCCTTGAGGAATTCAGGGTTGGATACCACATCGAAGCTGATGCTCTTGCCGCGCAGCTCGAGCTGCTCGAGGATCTCGGCGCGCACCAGGTCGGCAGTGCCGACCGGCACGGTGGACTTGTTGATCACGGTGGTGTGGCGGGTCATCAGGCTGCCGACCTGGCGCGCCACTTCCAGCACGTAGCGCAGATCGGCCGAGCCGTCTTCGCCGGGCGGCGTGCCGACGGCGATGAAGATGATGTCCGATTGCTCCATCGCTTCTGGCAGCGCGGTGGTGAACAGCAGGCGACCGGCCTCGAAGTTCTCTTCCACCACGGTTTCCAGGCCCGGCTCGTAAATCGGCAGGATGCCTTTCTTGAGGTTCTCGATCTTTTTCGGATCGACATCCACGCAGACAACCGTGTTGCCCATCTCGGCGATACAAGCGCCGGTGACGAGGCCGACGTAGCCGGTTCCAACGACAGTGATATTCATGGATAAACTTTCCTTGAGTTAACGTTAATCGTTACGTGCGCCAAAAAGGGCGCGTTAGTAAATGTCGCGCGAGAACAGGGTGAAGGGCGTCTTCACCAGGATCTTGATGTCCAGCCACAGGGACCAGTTGTTGATGTAGGCCAGGTCCTTCTCCACGCGCTGCTGCATTTTTTCCAGGGTTTCGGTTTCACCACGGTGACCGGTCACCTGGGCCAGGCCAGTGATGCCGGGCTTGAGGCGATGACGGGCCATGTAGGCGAGGATCTTGTCGCTGTAGTAGTTGTTGTGGGCCACCGCGTGCGGGCGCGGGCCGACCAGGGACATCTCGCCACGCAGCACGTTGATCAGCTGCGGCAGCTCGTCGATGGAGGTGCGGCGCAGGAAGCGGCCAACCGGGGTAATGCGTGGGTCTTCACGCGTCGCCTGTTTGACGACCTTGTCGTCGTGCATGCGCATGGAGCGGAATTTCCACACCAGGATCACGCCACCGTTCCAGCCGTGGCGCGGCTGCAGGAAGAACACCGGGCCGGGCGAGGACAGCTTCACGGCGATGGCCGCGATGATGAACACCGGGCTCAGGGCCACCAGCGCCAGGAAGGCCAGGGTGCGGTCCATCAACTCTTTGCTGAACACCGCAGCGGGGTGCGAGCTGATCGGGCTTTCGTTGAGGTAGATGGCCGGCAACTGCTCGATCTGCGAGATCGACTGGTTGAGCAGTGGCATGCTGCCGAAGTCCGGTACCCAGACCACGTCGACGCTCATGTCCAGCAGGTCGATGTAGAGCTTCTCGATATGCGAGATTTCGTCCAGGGTCAGGGCAATGTAGACGCGGCGTACGCCGTGCTGCTCGGTGACGTCACGCAGCTCCTGCAGCTTGCCGAGGATCGGGAAGCGGCCGTCCTGGGTGTGGGCATCGTCGCTGGAAGCGATCAGGCCGACCAGCGGCACGCGGTTGTTGGCGGTCAGGCGCTCGGCCAGCTCGTGGGCCTTCTCGCCCGAGCCGATGATCAGCGAGACGCGCTCATTGCGCAGCTTCTCCGAATGCAGGCGGGCGAAGTAGCGCAGCGGGATGAAGGCGATGGCCTGGGCCAGGAAGCCCAGCAGTGCCCATTCACGCATGATCTCGAAGGAGAAGCGCTCCAGGCTCTGGCTGAAGTAGGCGATGAACAGCAAGCCGGCCAGCAGCAGCAACCAGCCGCCGAGCAGATGGCCCAGGCCGGTCAGGTAGCCGAGGCGCTTGTGGTACACGCGCAGCAGACCGTAGGCCGGTACCGAACCCAGTACCGTGAGGACGATCAGCAGGCGGTATTCGGTGGGCACGTCACCGTAGCGCTGAACGACCAGGTAGCAGAGCAGCATGCTGACCAGAGTAATGGCGCAGGTCCATTGACCCCAGAACGTGAGTCCCCTGCGGTTCTCGGCAGGATTGATCCGTTTGGAAATCATTTGCGGCGATCCTCGTGCAAATCTTCGATGAAGTAAGTGGCCTCCGGAGAACGCACGAGAGGCGACATGTCCTTGGTTGCAGCGGTGGCGGGCGTGCCCAGGGTCGTGCAGCGCATCAGCGCCTGCTGAAAGGGTTGCGCCCTGAAACTGAACTCTCGACGCATGGTTTTCCAACCTCCAACAAATACGAATCCTGCGGCCTGAACCGACAGGCACGCGTTATCAGGCAGTCAACTAAGCGAAATGCTGGTGTGCGATGCGCCAGGGCGTGTCGATGACCAGACGTTCGGCCTCTCTCTCGCCCAGGATCCGGGCGGCTTGCAGGAGACCTTCTTGTAATAGGGGAGGGCGGTGATCCAGGTTGTGGGCATCAGTCGCCATAATGCTGACCACACGATTGCTCAGCAGTTCGTGAGCCAGGTGCATTGCCCGCTCGCCAAAACGACCAGCGGCAGAGGCGGCGGTCACTTGCAGCAGGCAGCCCTGCTCGATGAACGGCTTGAGCTTGCTCGGGTTGTTCATCAGCGCCTTGTTGCGCTCCGGGTGCGCGATGATCGGCACGATGCCCTTGTCGAGCAGCCATTGGGTCAGGCGTTCGGCACCGAAGGGCATATCCCCGTGGGGAAACTCCAGTAGCAGTACCTTCTTGCCTTCCCATTGACCGAGGAACGGGATGCTGCCGTCCAGCACACGGGTCATCAGCTCGCCGGAGAAGCGCACCTCGGCGGCGGCGCCGACCTTCAGGTCGATGCCTGCCTCCTGCAGCGCGGCGTTGAAGCGGCTGCAGGTCTCGGCGATGGTGCGGCTGTCGTTGTCGTAGCGGCCGATGTGGATGTGGGGCGTGCAGACCACGTGGCTGATGCCGTTGGCCACCGCCATGCGGGCCATCTCCAGCGCGGTCGGCAGGTCTGCCGGGCCGTCGTCGATGCCCGGCAGCAGGTGATTATGCAGATCGATCATCGGGCACCTCCTGCTGTCATGCGCTGGTTGGTCATGGCGGTTATCAGGCCTTGCGGTCGCTGTAGCCGTAGTGGTCGTAGTAGCCGCTGTATTCGCCGGAGCGCGCAGCCTTTTCCACGTCCACCTGGTTGAGCACCACGCCCATCACCGAGGCACCGCTCTGCAGCAGGTGGCCGACGCCACGCTGGGCCAGCGGGATCGGCGTGCCGTCGGCCTTGACCACGTAGATCACCGCATCGGCGAAGGTGGACAGCAGCACGGCATCGCTCACGGCCTGGCTGGGCGGTGAATCGATGATGATGTGGTCGTAACGTTCCTTGATCATGTCCAGGAACTTGGCGAAGCGCGGCGAGGCCAGCAGCTCCAGCGGGTTCGGCGGTACCGCGCCGGCCGGCAGCATGTCCAGGTTGGTGCCCATGTTGTGGATGCACTCTTCGACCTTGGCGCTGCCAGTGATCAGGTTGGCCAGGCCAGGGGTGCCGACCGGGAAGTCGAAGCTCTTGGCCAGGGTCGGGCGGCGCAGGTCGGCATCGATCAGCAGCACGCGTTGCAGCTGGCTGAGGGCGAACGCCATGTTGGCCACCAGGGTGCTCTTGCCTTCGCCAGGCGACGAGGAGGTGACCACCAGAACCTTCTGGGAGCGGTTGGTATCGGCCAGCATCAGGCTGGTGCGAATGGTGCGGATCGACTCGCAGAAGCGTGGATCCTCGCCATGCTCGAACAGGTGCGCGGCGGTGTACTTGGAGTTGTTGGCGATCAGCGGAACGATGCCCAGTACCGGCAGGTTCAGCTTGGTCTCGACATCGTCGGCGCTCTTGAAGGTGTTGTTGAGGATGTCGCGGACGATGGCCAGTGCCATGCCGAAGATCAGGGCGAGGCCTGCCGCCAGTACGATGATCAGCTTCTGGTTCGGTGCAGCCGGCTGCAGCGGGGCAACGGCCTGGTCGATGATGCGCGCGTTGCTGGAGTTGACGTCCTGAGTCGCCGCGGTTTCGCGCAGGCGGGTCATGAAGGTCTCGTACAGCGAGCGGTTGCTTTCCACATCGCGGGTCAGCTCACGCACCTTGAATTCCTTGCGCGAGATATCCTGGATCTGTTCCTTGTTCTTGTCGAACGAGGCATTCAGCGAGTTCTCGTTGGCCACGGCCAGCTGATAGTTACGCTCGATGCTGGCGACCACTTGCTCGACCTGGGCACGCAGGCTCGCCGAGGCGGCACTCAGATCGGATTTGGCAGCGAGCATGGCCGGGTGGCGGTCACCGTAGCGACGCGACAGCTCCTCGACCTTGGCGCGGGCACGGGCTTCCTCGGATTTGAACTGCTGGATCAGCGGGTTGCCGAGTACGGCCGGCACGCTGGCCAGGCGACGCCAATCGCCACTGCCCATGGACTGCACCTGACGGTACTGGCTCTCGGCCTCGGCGCGCTGGCGACGAGCGTCGATCATACGGTCACCGGTCAGCGACAGTTCGTTGTTGCTGATGGTGGCCACGCCATTGACGTCCACCAGGCCTTCAGCTTCGCGATAAGCCTGCAGGCGGTTCTCGGCTTCCTGCAGCGAGCTGCGCAGTTCGGTGAGGCGGGTGTTCATCCAGGTGGTCGCCGACAGCGACATTTCCATCTGCGCTTCGAGCTGGCTGTCGATGTAGTTGCTGGCCAGGGAGTTGGCGATGGCGGCAGCGGTCAGGCGATCCGGCAGATCGACGGAGATGTTCACCAGCTGGCTCTTGCCTTCGACCCAGATGTTGGTGCGGTCCATCAGGATCTTGGTGACGATGTCGAGCAGCTCGGCCTCGGTCATCGGCTTGGCCGGCTCGGGCTCGTCCACCAGGCCGGTGATCGACAGGGCGCTCTGCAGGCCACGGGTGATGCCACCGAAATTGATCAGCGGTTGCGGCTGCTGGCGCGGGTCGAAGTCGGGGTGTTCGGTGAGGTTGAGTTCACGAACCACTTTCTCGGCGACCACGCGGCTCTTGATCAGGCCGAGTTGGGTCTGCAGGTACTCGTTCACCGCACCGGTAGTGTCGGTGACCTGCTGGAAGGACACCAGTTGGGTGCCCTTGGTCTCGATCATCACCGAGGCGACGGCACGGTAGATCGGCGTCATGCGGGAGACGGCGACCGCGGCGATCAGTGTGACCACCACGACGAACAGGGCGATGGCCCACTTGCGCATCCATACGGCATTCCAGATGCGCCGCAGGTCGATGTAATCGCTATCTGCTTCCGAGGGCGAGGGCTGCCACTGTCGGATCGTTCGTGCAGGACTGTTCATATTCAGAAGAACCCTTGATCGATGGTGATGGTGTCACCCGGCTTGACGAGGGTGTCGAGCGTGGCTTTTTCCGAGGCGCGGGATTCACCCGTGCCGCGTGCGATGGTGATGCGTTTGGTCGAAGCGCGTTCGGTCAGGCCGCCAGCCAGTGCGATGGCACGGTCCAGGGTCAGGCCGGGTTGATAGGGGTAGCCGCCTGGGGCTTTCACTTCACCGCTGATATAGAACTCGCGGTAAGTGGAGACGGCGACCGAAACACGCGGGTCGACCAGGTAGCCATCGGCCTTGAGACGCTCGGTGATGATGCGCTCGATGTCGGCTGCGGTTTTGTCTTTGGCTTCGATGGCGCCGAGGAACGGATAGGAGAAGGTGCCTGCATCGTTGAGGCGGATTTCCTCGAAGGACAGATCCGGCTCGCCGAAGACACTGATCTTGATCACGTCGCCAGAGCTCAGCCGATACTGCGGGTTGGCCTGTGCGCCCGCTGCGAATGCGAGCATCAGCAGCAGCGAGAAGGCTTTGAACAGATGGTGGACTGACATCCGCATACTCCTTGTGGTTGCTTGGTCATCAGGCGCAGGGAAAAGGGCGCCCGCCGCTCGCCTGTTAGGACAAACGGGAAAAGGTTGATAAGGGTGGTGACGACTGCATCGTCACCCTGCTGAGGAGCCCGGGTGTTAGAGGCTCAAGCTCAACGACAGCTGATAGATGTTCCGGTCATAGGATTTCTCCCGCACGCTCGAATCGTTTTCGGTGTGGCGGTAACCCAGCGATACATCAGCCCAGCGAAGCGGCGAATAGGTCAGCTCCAGGCCGTAGCCGGTACGGTCGTCCGTACGATCGGTTGCCTTGTAGTCGCGCTCGGAATAGCGATAGAACAGCTCCGAACTGATGAAGGCCGACCATTCGTGCTCCCAACCCAGGCGTGTGGTGGTGTCCTGAACGGTACTGGCACCATCTTCGCCTTCATCGAAAGAGCGACGCGTGTCGAGTTTGACGATGGAGTAGGTGCGCGGTTCCCACTTCACACCAACTTCCCACATGGGGCTGGTGTAGTCCTGACGGCTGCTGCTGTCGAAATTCTTGCGCTGGGCACCCAGGCGCACGGTGCCGGAGGTCTTGGCGGTGGCATCCCAGGTGGCGCCGAACAGCGCGGCGTCATCGGTGCTGTCGCGGTCGCTTTCGCTGAGCACGTACTGGTTGACGGTGTGGCGCAGCTCCACCAGGGAGCGGGTGCTGCCACCCAGACGGTGATACCAGACGGTGTTGAACATGGTGCTGTCGCGGTCCTGGTCTTCATTCAGGTCGCCGCTGTTGCGATAGCGGATGGACTCGTAGTTGACGCCGAAGTCGATCTGGTTGAGCCCGGTCTGGGTGCCATAGGTGTACACCGCGCCGGCCACGCTGCGGTTGTACTTGTCGTTTTCGTCGTCGTCGGGGTCTCTCACGTCAGTGGTTTCCTCGACGCGGTGATAACCCAGATTCCAGCGCAGGCGGTTGCGCGAATTGAATTCCATGATGCTGCGAAAGCGCAGGTGCTGATCGGTGTGGCTGGCGTTGTCGTCGGAGTGGTAATTCTGATCGTCGATTTCGTATTCGAGCTGGTAGCCGGTGTTGCGGGTCTCGGCGCTAAGGAGGAATTTCGGGTTGATGCTGGTCACCCAGGAGGAGCGAACGTTATCGCTCACGCCGCGGTAGTTGCTGTCGTAGCTTTCGCCGACATTCAGGGTTGGCGTGAACTCGAACCCAGCCAGGTCGATGTGTTGTGGGTCTGTTGCCCAGCTGGCTGTAGACAGCGTACCTGCTAGTGAAGCCGTCAGTATCTTGGTGAGTTTCATGGTGCCAAATCCCTTCCCGGGGTCTATCGCTTGATGGGCTAGGCCGCTCGGCATCGTGATCGGGTGCCTGACAAAAGGGGATGTCAGCTGCCTATCGCATTGACTTGCGGCCATTTTTCATGAGTCATTGGTTGTCGGCTCTCGTAAGAAGTTCCCCGGCGGCCAGTAAACTCGTGACCCTCGACACCATAAAAAAACACTGAACCTTTTCGTGCATGTTCCTGGCGCATCACCGCCGAGTTCGCTGCATACCGGTGCGCCCTTGCGGTAAGTCATCATGGTAGAGCGCCCCGTTGAACATCGCGGTTATCCTTTTAGTGCGCTGACTTCGTCGGTTGGATAATAAGCTTGGCGCATGACAGCCAGATTAACTGCCGTCACCGATATATAACGTGAGCAATGTTCGTGCCGTGGCAAATCATGGCTAAGAACATCGATTTATAGTCAGAGAAGCAGTGCTTATAGTTGGCGTAATATTGGCGGCAGTTTTCTGCTGATGAACACTCATATGGTTGGCAATAGTAGCCAGTCATATGGCCATTGCGAAAATTTCCAGCTCGATTACAGGCTGGAAGCCTTGCCCTGAAGGCCTTTGGCCACCAGTCATGCGTTGGCGTGATGTTGTCCAATCTTCCGCTGGGCAATGCGTAGCGTGTAATGGCGCAGGCCTGTTAATGGGCTCTAATGAAGCGCTTCTCATATAAAGGCATAAACCATTAGTTGCTGGCTAACTGCCATTGCGGAGTTTGGTCGAAGCAGCATGACGATATCACTGTCGAACTTAACCATGGCTATATATGGAGAAGTAGGGGTGGCAGGCTGTCGTTGATAACTGCCCGCCGATACATAGAAAGGCAGCGTTGCTTATCGGCGCGTCTTTTTCATTTGTTCGAGGCGACTGACGGATTGGCCAGTACGCAATTTTCACCAGCGAAGAAAGCACGCACATTGGCGAAGGCATCGCCGAAATACAGCTCATAACCCTCGCGCTCCACATACCCCAAATGCGGGGTACACAGCACGCGAGAATGACGCAGCAGCGGATGATTCGCATCGAACAGCGGTTCCTGCTCGAAGACATCCAGCGCTGCGAAACCGGGACGGCCCTTGTTCAAGGATTCGAGCAGCGCGCCCGGCTCGACCAGTTCGGCGCGACTGGTGTTGACCAGCAGGGCGCTGGGCTTCATCAGCGCCAGATCGGCAGCGGTAACCAGGTGCCGGGTGCTCTCGGCCAGACGCAGGTGGAGGGTGAGTACATCGGCTTCGGCGAAAAAGGCTTCGCGCGATGAGGCTGCTTGATGGCCATTGGCAACCGCGGCTTGGCGTGATGATTCACTGCCCCACACCAGCACCGGCATCTCGAAGGCCTGTGCATAACGGGCCAGGCGTTGGCCGATCTTGCCATAGCCCCAGATGCCCAGAGTTTGCCCGGCCAGACGCTGACCAAGGTTGGTCTGCCACTGGCCGGCGTACATGGCCTGCATGGCCGGGAACAACTGGCGCCGCGCATTGATGATCAGCGCCCAGGTCAGTTCGGCCGGTGCGATGGGCGAACCGCGGCCTTCCATCACCGCCACGCCGTGACGGGTGCAAGCCTCGATATCCAGATGACTAGACACCTTGCCGGTCTGGCTGATCAGCTTGAGGTTCGGCAGGCGTGCCAGCAGCGCTTCATCTATACGGGTGCGCTCGCGGGTCAGCACCAGCGCATCGGCGTCGGCGAAGCGTTCGGCCAGCACCTGCACGTCATCTACGGCGTCGTGATAGACGCTGACCTGGTGATCGGCCAGAGTGGCGAAGCAGTCGAGGGTACGAATGACATTCTGGTAGTCATCGGGAATGACGATATGCATGGCTGCTCCAAAAACGGTTCAGGCTCCCGAGGGAGCCTGATTCGGTGGGGGTCAGCTGGCGCTCCGCAGCGCCGCTGCGTTGTTGCGGCGGGCTCGCCAGATTCGCCAGATGGGCAAGGCTATCATCATAGCCACCAGCGCCCATACGGCCAGGCTGATCGAGCTGCTCCACAGGATGCTCAGGTCACCGTTGGACAGTGACAGGGCGCGGCGCAGGTTCTGTTCCATCAAACCGCCCAGGATGAAGCCCAGCAGGATGGCCGACAGCGGGAAGTCCAGCTTGCGCAGGATGTAGCCGGCGACGCCGATGCCGATCATCAGGTACAGGTCGAACGCGGTGGCGTGCACGGCGTAAACGCCGATCGAGGTGATGATGGCGATGGCCGGCACCAGGGCCCAGTAAGGTACGGCGAGGATCTTGGTGAAGATCTTGATCATCGGTACGTTCATCACGATGAGCATGATGTTGGCCACGAACAGCGAGGCGATCAAGCCCCAGACGATGTCCGGCTGGTTCTGGAACAGCAACGGGCCCGGGGTGATGTTGTACAGCGTCAGGGCGCCGAGCATCACCGCGGTGGTACCGGAGCCGGGCACGCCCAAGGTCAGCATCGGCACCAGAGAGCCGCAGGCCGAGGCGCTGTTGGCGGTTTCCGGAGCGGCCAGGCCGCGCAGGTCACCGTCGCCGAATTTGTTGTCCTTCACCGCCAGGCGTTTCTCGCTCATGTAGGCCACCGCGCTGGCCAGGGTCGCACCGGCGCCCGGCAGGATGCCCAGGCCGAAGCCCAGTGCGCCGCTGCGCAGGTTGGTGGCCAGTACCGAGAGGCCTTCCTTGAGGTTGAACAGCATGCGGCCTTTGGCTTCGATGGCCTTCTGGCCATGGTGGGTGCGTTCGAGCAGCACGAGGATCTCGCTGACCGAGAACAGACCGAGCACCAACACCACGAACTGGATGCCGTCGGCCAGGCCCAGGCTGCCGAAGGTGAAGCGATATACACCGCTGTTCGAATCGATGCCGACGCACGAGAGCAGCAGGCCGATGCAGCAGGCGATGGCCGTCTTCATCGGCTTGTTGCCAGCCATGCCGGCCAGACAGGTGATGGCGAACACCATCAGCACGAAGTACTCGGCCGGGCCGAACGCCACCGCCCACTTGGCCAGCAACGGGGCGAACAGTACCACGCCGCAGGTGGCCATCAGGCCGCCAACGAACGAGCTCCAGGCGGAGATCGACAATGCCACGCCTGCCTTGCCCTGACGGGCCAGCGGGTAGCCGTCCAGGGTGGTCATCACCGCCGAGGCTTCACCGGGGATGTTCAGCAGGATCGAGGAAATACGACCGCCGTATTCACAGCCCAAGTACACGGCAGCCAGCAGGATCAGCGCGGTTTCCGGTGGCAGGCCGAGGGCGAAGGCGATGGGAATCAGCAGGGCCACGCCGTTGATCGGGCCCAGGCCCGGAAGCAGGCCGACGATGGTGCCGATCAGGGTGCCGCACAGCGCGGTGAACAGGTTGTACGGGCTCAGGGCGACGCCGAAGCCTTGCCCCAGGTAGCTGAAAGTATCCATACGGTCAGAACTCCAGGCCGGAAAGCAGGCCGAGTGGCAGCGGAACGTCGAGGGCCTTGTCGAACAGCAGGTAAAGCCCGACGGCGAGCAGCACGCCGGAGCTCAGGCTGGCTTTCCAGCTGCCTTCGTACAGGCGTGCCATGGCGATGGCGAAGACGGTGCTGGCGACGATGAACCCGGCGAGCTCGAACAGCGCCGCGTAGATCGTCAGGGCGACGATACACAGCACGATCTTGCGGATCACGTGACGGTCCAGCGCCGGCTCGGTGGCTTCGTCGCTGGCGCGTGAGGGTTTCACCAACAGGTAGATGGCGCCCAGGGCGATCATCACGATCAATAGCAGTGGAAAGGCGCGCGGCCCCACGGGTTCGTAGGAGAAGGGGGCGTGGTAGCTCCAGGCGGCCAACGAGAGGCCGAGACAAAGCAGCAGGCTGACGCCCGCAAAGATACGGTCTTGCATGGTGGTGCTCCGTAGGGGAGAGCCGAACGGCTGGCCCGAAAGGCACCGCCGAAAGCAGGGGTGTGCCTGCGTTTCAGGGGTGCCTGAAAGGGGTTATTCGACCAGTCCGAACTCGCGGCCCAACTCGCGGTATTCGGCCACCTGCTTGTGGACCAGTGCCTGCAGGTCCGCGCCGCTCACGTACATCGGCAGCACGTCGCGGTCGACCATGTAGCGTTCGAATTCAGGTGAGGACTCTAGCTTGGCGAATGCCTCGCGCCACCATTGCACCTGTTCTTCAGGCACGTCCGGGCCTAGGAAGTAGCCGCGGATCAGTGGCCACTGGATCTCGTAACCCTGCTCG
This sequence comes from Pseudomonas sp. PA27(2017), assembly GCF_001945445.1. GTDB lineage: Bacteria > Pseudomonadota > Gammaproteobacteria > Pseudomonadales > Pseudomonadaceae > Aquipseudomonas. The sequence continues at coordinate 111,700 of NZ_MSXW01000011.1, read as the reverse complement.
CGAGCGGTCGGGATCTCGGCCAGGTCGCCCGGCAGGCGCTCCTCGCTGAATACCGCCAGGGTGCGGATGTTGTTGCCTTTCTGCGAAGCGATTTCGCTGGCGCTGCCGGTGACCAGGTCGACGTGTTTGCCCATCAGTGCCATGTAGTGCTCGGAGCCACCTTCGAATGCGGCGTAGCGCAGTTCGCTCGGGTTGATGCCGGCAGCCTTGGCGAGCAGGGCGATCTTCATCCAGCCCTGGCCGCCAATGCTGCCGCCACCGCCGACGACGACGCTTTTCGGATCTTTCTTGAGCGCCTTCACCACGTCGTCGAGGTTCTTGTAGGGCGAGTCCTCACGCACCGCCAGGGTGCCGTAGTCGGTGCCGATGGTGGTCAGCCACTGTACTTCGTTCTCGTCGAAGCGCCCGTATTTGCCCAGTGCCAGATTGAGCAGTGAGGCGCCAGAGAAAGCCACCAGGGTGCCGGGCTCGTTACGGCGGTTGGCGACCACGGCGTTATAGGCTACCGCACCGATGCCGCCTGGCATGTAGGTGACGCGCATTGGCGACTTGAGCACGTCATTGTCCTTCATGCCGGCCTGGGCCAGCTTGCAGGTCAGGTCGAAACCGCCACCCGGCTTGCTGGGCGCAATGCACTCGGGGCGGTTGGGCTGTGCGGCATGGGTCTGCAGGCTGGTCATCAGCAGGGCGCCGGCAAGGGGCAGAAGAAGGCGGTGTTTGAGGTTTTTCATCGGTGTTTTACCTGTATTGGAGTTATTTGCAGGTGGTTCGCCGTATCACCAGATCGGCAGGGCGTAGCTCAGAATCAGGCGGTTCTCATCGATTCCCCGGGTGAAGTTGGCGCGGTAGGCCGCATTGCGCCAAGTGACGGTGAGGTTCTTCAGCGGGCCCTGGCTGAACGCATAGGCCAGGTCGGTATTGCGTTCCCACTCGGCACCGGTGCTGCCGTTGGCCAGGTCGATTCCACTGCCGCGTACGTAACGAGTCATGAAGGTCAGGCCAGGAATGCCCACCTTGCTGAAGTCGTAGTCGTAGCGCACTTGCCAGGAGCGCTCGTCAGGCCCGGCGAAATCGTTGATCTGCACGAAGTTGGTCAGATACGGCGTGGCGCCGTCTACATAAGTGAAGCCCTCGTCGCCTCGCATCTGCTGGTAGCCCAGGCCCAGCGCATGGCCGGCCAGGCTGTAGGTGAACATGGCGTTGTACGCCTGGTTGTCGATATTGCCGGCGCGGGCCTGGCCGCTTTCGCTGTTGTTGAAGTAACGCAGGTCGCTCTTCAGCTTGCCCGTGCCAAGGGGCAGGGTGTGCTGCAGGCCGAAGAAGTGCTGGCGGTAGATATCGGTGAGTTCGCCCTGGTGATAGCTGAGCTGGGTATTGGGCGTCAGGGCGTAATCGAGGCTGCCGAAACGCAGGTGGTCACTGCTTGGGCTGCCGCCAAAACGGCCGTTCTTGTTGTTCAGGGCCAGCTTCTCGGAGCCTGATACGTCGCGCTGCACGACGCGGGAAATCTGCCCGAAGGAAGCGGTCAGGCGCTCGATGTCCTTGCTCTGCACCTGCCAGCCTTCGAAGGTCTGGGGCAACAGGCGGGCGTTGCTGAACTGCAAGGTGGGCATCTTCGGCATCAGGGTGCCGACCTTGAGCACGCTGTCGGCGACGCGCACCTTGGCGGTCAGGCCAAGCTTGCTGTAGTCGTCCTCGGCACGTCGTTGGCTGTCGCGCGGCAGCAGGTCGGTGCCGGAGCGATCGGGTGAGGAATCGAGCTTGACGCCGAGCATGGCCAGTGCGTCGAGGCCGACACCAACGGTGCCGCTGGTGTAGCCGGACTCCATGTTGAGGATGAAGCCCTGGGCCCATTCTTCGCGCTTGTTTTGCCCCGGACCGTCGCGGAAGTCGCGGTTGAGGTAGAAGTTGCGCAGTTCCAGGTTGGCCTTGCTGTCTTCGATGAAGCCATCGGCCAGCGCCGTGTTGACGGCCAGTGGCAGGCTGGCCAGAACGAAAGCGGGGGTGACGGCGGCGTGAAACAGGTTCTTTGTTGTCATTATTATTTACTCGTGGTGCAGCGTTGGTTGGCGTCAGTTCTTGCGGGGCGTGCCTCTCAGGGCCTGCGGCACGTACACGTCGCCGGCGAACAGGCGGCGTGCGGTGCGAACCAGAGAGGCCTGCATGCTGTGCGGTTGCGCGTCTTCGCCGGGTGCCAGTGACACTTCGATCTCGCCGCCCGGATGTTCCAGGCGTACCAGTGCCGCGCCGGTGATGGGAGCGATGTCGAACGCCACGCTGCCGGACAGTGCGCAGGCGGTGGCCAGGCCGATGGCGCCGGTGGCCGCGATCGAACGGTGGCAGTTGTGGGGCATGAAGTAGCGCGTCGACAGCGTGCCGCCCTTGCGCGGTTGGGCAAGCAGCACCGGCTTGGGAATCACCATCTGGCTGACGTCGCCCAGGCCCATGGCCGCGCCGGCTTGCAGGCGGATGCGCTCCAAGCGTTCGAGCAGGGCGGTGTCGGCATCCAGCTCGGCCGGGGTTTCGTAGCCGGTCTTGCCCAGCGCTTCGGCATGCACCAGCACCATGGGCATGGCCATGTCGATGCAGGTGACGGCGACGCCATCGAAGCTGTCGCGCACCTTGCCGGTGGGCAGCAACTGGCCGGTCTTGGCGCCGGCGGCATCGAGGAAAGTCAGCTTGATCGGCGCGGCGCTGCCGGGCACGCCATCGATGCAGGTATCACCTTCGTAGCGCACCTTGCCCTTGGGCGTCTGCACTTCCGAGTCGACCAGCGTATTGGTGTTGAGGTTGCGGATACGCACCCGGGTGACCGGTGTGCTGACGTTGACCAGGCCGTGCTCGATGGCGAACGGGCCGACCGCGCAGAGCATGTTGCCGCAGTTGGGCGCTGTGTCGACGCGGCGCTGATTGACCATGACCTGCACGAACAGATAGTCGACATCGGCGTCGGGATGGTCGGAGGTGCTGACGATGGCGACCTTGCTGGTCTGCGGGCTGCCGCCGCCGATGCCATCGATTTCCAGCTCGTGGCCGGAACCCATCACGTTGAGGAGCAGCTCGTCTCGTGCAGCGATATCGGTGGGCAGGTGGTTGGCCAGAAAGAACGGGCCGCGAGAGGTGCCGCCGCGCATCAGCACGCAGGGGATGGCTTGCATGATGTCTCCAGTGCAATAAATTTGCTTATTGTTGCTTTCCCTAAATGGTGGTTATCGCCGTTTGTTTTGTAAATTGCATATATTTTGTTTATTGATAATTTAGATGCATTAATGCGCCTGTGATGATCTTCCATTGGGTGCAAATCGCCAGATGTTGTTTAATGCACTAATCTGCGCTGAAAAATAAAAATATGAATTGATAGGTTTTTTGCATGAATTACGAACTTCAGGACCTGCGCGCCTTCGTCAAGATCGCCGAGTTCGGCAATTTTCACGAAGCGGCCAACGCCATCCATCTCTCGCAACCAGCCCTTACCCGACGCATGCAGAAGCTGGAGGAGGGGCTTGGCACCCAACTGCTGGATCGCACCACGCGGCGGGTCAGCCTCACGGCGGTCGGTCGTGATTTCCTGCCCAAGGCGCGGCGCCTGCTCGACGATTTCGAACGCTCGATTCTCGGTATTCGCGAACTGGCCGAGCGCCAGTCCGGCCAGGTGACGCTGGCGTGCATCCCCACCGCGGCGTTCTATTTCCTGCCTACGGTGATTCGCGATTTCAATCGTCAGTACCCGAAAATTCGCATCCGCATTCTAGACCTGAGTGCCCACGAGGGCCTGGAAGCGGTGCTGCGTGGCGAGGCGGATTTCGGCATCAACATGCTCAGTGGTCAGCACGCCGAGATCGATTTCACGCCGCTGGTCAACGAACCCTTCGTGCTGGCCTGCCGGCGCGATCACCCGCTGGCCGAACAGCCGCAAGTGGCCTGGCGTGAGCTGAGTGACTACCGCCTGATCGGCGTCGGGCGCTTGAGCGGCAACCGCGTCCTGCTCGATCATGGCCTCGCACACCTGGACTGGCGACCCAGCTGGTTCTACGAGGTTCAGCACCTGTCCACGTCCCTGGGCATGGTCGAGGCCGGGTTGGGCATCGCCGCCATGCCGAGCCTGGCGATGCCGGTCGAGGATCACCCGATACTGGTGCAGCGTCCGCTGGTCGACCCGGTGATCAGCCGTACCCTGGGCCTGGTGCGGCGCCATGGTTCCTCGCTGTCCCCGGCCGCCGAGCAGTTCGTCGATACCCTGCTCAAGCAGTGGCCTGGCTACACCGCACTGGGCACCGACAAGCCTGCGTAAGCCATCGCGAGATCAGTTGGCGAAATTGCATTCAAGAACAGCGCTGCCCACGGGTGGCGTTTTTTGAGCGGAATCTTGCCGATTTTTTTGTCAATGGACAGCCTGTTTTGTTGATTGGATCAGCGCCATATGGCCACAGCGATGTATTCGCTGATGACAGTTGTCACGATGGTCATTTTCTTAAATTTGCAGATATACCAAGATTTTAAGCGCTATCTTGACGGCTTTCGTGCGATTAAGCGTTTCGCACGCAGCTAATCAAAGAGTTCTTTTGATGCGCATGGCGCATTAAATTCTGAAATCTTTGCATTTGATGGAATTGTCAGCGCGTGTGACTCTTTTGCTCAAGGCATCAATCGGCCTGATTGATCAGTACAAGAGAGAAAGTCATGCGAATCCCCTGTGTGCTCATGCGCGGAGGCACCTCCAAAGGGCCGGTTTTCCTTGCCAGCGACTTGCCTGAGTCGATTGACGAGCGAAACGAAGTGCTGCTGTCTGTAATGGGGGCAGGGCATGAACTGGAGATCGACGGCATCGGGGGCGGCAGCCCGCAGACCAGCAAGGTCGCCATCGTCAGCCCGTCCAGCCACCCGGACGCGGATGTCGATTACCTCTTCGTGCAGGTCATGGTGTCCCAGCGCCGTGTGGATACCGCGCCGAACTGCGGCAACATGCTGTGCGCCGTCGGCCCGTTCGCCATCGAGCAGGGCCTGATCAAGGCCGGCTCGTCGACCACCGAAGTGCGTATTCGCAACCTCAACACCGGCACCTTCGTCTGCTCGAAAGTGCAGACTCCGGGCGGTGTGGTCACCTATGCCGGCAATACCCGCATCGACGGCGTACCGGGCGTTGCCGCGCCCATCGAGCTGACCTTTCTGGACGCGGCGGGTAGCAAGACCGGCAAGCTGTTCCCCACCGGCAACACCCGCGACAGTTTCGATGACGTGCAAACCACCTGCATCGACATGGCCATGCCGATGGTGTTGATCGACGCCGCCAGCCTGGGCAAGTCCGGCCAGGAATCACCCGCCGAGCTGGACGCCGACAGTGCCTTTCTCGCCCGTCTCGAGTCGATCCGCCTGCAGGCGGGCCTGGCCATGGGCCTGGGCGACGTCAGTGAAAAAGTCATTCCCAAGCCGGTCCTGCTGGCGCCTGCATCGGCAGGCGGCACCATCCAGGTCCGTTACTTCATGCCTCACAACTGTCATCGCGCCCTGGCGATCACCGGTTCGATCGGTCTGGCGACTGCCTGCGTCAGCCCGAACACCGTGGCCGCCGACCTGCTGGGTCTCGATGACAACGCAGAGCGCCTGGATCACGTACGCATCGAGCACCCGAGCGGGTCGATCGAAGTCGCGTTGGCGTACGTGGGTGAAAACGGCCAGACGATCCGTGCCTCCGTGGTACGCACCGCCCGTCGGCTGTTTTCCGGAGAGGTACACGCCCCGGAAGGGCAACGTCTGGCCGGTTGAGCGACCGGCCCGCACGAAAATTTGCGCATCCGAACAATTTCTATAAATGGGTGATGCCTGATGAAAGTCGTCAGATCGTTATATTTCCAGATCCTCTGCGCCGTGCTGCTGGGCGTACTGGTCGGGCACTTCTGGGCGCAGCAAGCCACTGCTCTCAAACCACTGGGCGATGCCTTTATCAAGCTGGTGAAGATGATGATCGCGCCCGTGGTGTTCTGCACCATCGTCACCGGCATCGCCGGCATGACGGAGAAAAGCGCGCTTGGCCGCCTGATGGGCAAGACCCTGGGGCTGTTTCTCGGCCTGACCGTACTCAGCCTGCTGATCGGCCTGTGCGCGGTCTACCTGTTCCAGCCGGGCGTGGGCATGAACGTCGACCCCAGCAAGCTGAGCACAGCAGGGCTGTCGCAGTACACCGATTCGGCGGCCAAGCTCGGCGTGGTCGAATTCTTCATGCACATCATCCCCAACACGTTCATGGGCGCATTCGCCGAAGGTGAGGTGCTGCCGGTGCTGTTCATCGCCGTGCTGTCGGGCTTCGCCCTGTCGTCGATCGGCGAGGCGGGCAAGCCGGTGCTCGACGTGCTCGAAGCCGCTTCGAAGATGGTCTTCAAGATCTTCTCGTACCTGATGCGCTTCGCGCCGATTGGCGCCTTTGGCGCCATCGCGTTCACCGTCGGCCAGTACGGCATCACCTCGCTGGGCTCGCTGGCCAAGCTGATCATGACGCTGTACATCGCCTGCGCGTTCTTCGTCTTCGTGGTGCTCGGCAGCCTGTGCCGCCTGTACGGCTTCAGCCTGTGGAAACTGCTGCGCTATTTTCGCGAAGAGTTCCTGGTGGTGCTCGGCACCTCGTCGACCGAGCCGGTATTGCCGCGCATGCTGGAAAAACTCCAGGCCCTGGGTTGCCGCAAGTCGGTGGTCGGCCTGGTGCTGCCGACCGGCTACTCGTTCAACCTCGACGGCACGGCCATTTACCTGTCCCTGGCTGCCGTGTTCATTGCCCAGGCCTGCAACATCGACCTGTCGCTCACCCAGATCGTCACCATGCTGGCGGTGATGCTGCTCTCCTCGAAAGGCGCCGCCGGCGTCACCGGTAGCGGTTTCGTGGCGCTGGCCTCGACCCTGTCGGTGATGCACGACCTGCCGCTGGCCGGCCTGGCGCTGTTGATCGGCATCGACCGCTTCATGTCCGAAGCCCGTGCGCTCACCAGCCTGGCCAGTAACGCAGTGGCCACCGTGGTGGTGTCGATTTCCGAAGGCGCCTGTGATCGTCGCACGCTGCACGCCGTGCTCGACGAACGCCCGCAGCCGCCAGGCGCAGAGCAGCAGCCCGGCTGGCAGCCGGCCGCCCCCGCCGAGTCGCCGTTGAAGTGAAGGCCAACTAAAATTCTGCCGCGCCGGCTGTATCGGCGCGGCATCCGACGCTCGTCTCAATAACAATACAAGAGAGAATTCAGATGCTCGCTCTACTCGGGTTGGCGATGGTGGTCGTGTTCACCTACATGATCATGTCCAAGCGCATGTCGCCCATCGTGGCACTCACCTTCATTCCCATCGTCTTCGCCATTGCTGGTGGCTTCGGTGATTCCACCGGCAAGATGATTCTCGACGGTCTGAAGATGGTCGCGCCGTCGGCAGCGTTGCTGCTGTTCGCGATCCTGTTCTTCGGCCTGATGATCGACACCGGCCTGTTCGACCCGCTGATCCGCGTGATCCTGCACAAGGTCAATGGCGACCCGGTGAAGATCGCCGTCGGTACCGCGCTGCTGTCGCTGACCGTGGCCTTGGACGGCGACGGCACCACCACCTACATGATCACCTGCGCGGCGATGTTGCCGCTATACCGGCGCATCGGCATGAACCCGATGATTCTCGCCACGGTATCGATGCTGTCGCTGAGCATCATGAGCGGCATGACTCCCTGGGGCGGCCCGGCCACCCGTGCCATCGCCGCTCTGGGGCTGGACGCCTCCGAGTACTTCATCCCGCTGCTGCCAACCATGGCCGCCGGCGCCGCGTGCGTGGTGCTGATCGCCTACATCCTCGGTCGCAAGGAGCGTGCTCGCATCGGCAATACCGAGCTGCAGACCGGCGGCGGTGATTGCTACATCAAGGAAATTCTTGGTGATCAGCCTTACAAGCGCCCGCGCTTCGTGTGGATCAACCTGTTGCTGGTGGTGGCGGTGATGACCGCTCTGGTAATGGGCCTGGCCCACGCCGCGGTGCTGTTCTTGGTCGGTTTCGTGATCGCTCTGATGATCAACTACCCGCAACTCGACATCCAGAAAGAGCGCATCCTGTCCCACGCCGGCAATGCCATGACCGTGGTGCTGCTGGTGTTCGCCGCTGGCGTGTTCGCCGGGATCTTTTCGGGCACCAAGATGGTCGACGCGCTGGCACAGAGCATCGTCGACATGATCCCGCCATCCTGGGGGCACCTGTTCCCGATGGTGGTGGCGATCACCAGCATGCCGCTGACCTTCGTGCTGTCCAACGATGCCTATTACTTCGGCGTGGTGCCGATCCTGGCGAAGGCGGCAGCGGCCTATGGCATCAGCCCACTGGAAATCGCCCGTGCGTCGATCCTCGGCCAGCCGGTACACCTGATGAGCCCGCTGGTTGCGTCCACGCTGCTGCTGGTCGGCATGGTCGACAAGGACATCGGCGACTTCCAGAGGGCTACGGTCAAGTGGGCGGTGCTGCTGTCCCTGGCCATCACCTTCGTGGCGGTGATCACCGGGGCCATTTCCTTCATGGTGTGATCGGGCGCTAAGCGGCTTTGCACGGATGGCTGCCCTCGGGCAGCCATTTTCGTTCATGGACGGCCGTTCATCCGCCTGTCGGCGGGGTCGAACGCCAGGCCGCTTCGGTCAGTCGTTTGCATATCAATCACCGAGCGGAGCGAACGCGATGTCCATATCTGATAAACAAGGCAGCAGTAACGTCCAGGGTTGGGAGCGCGCGCTGTCCATCGGCAGCGGTATCGCCATGGCCCGCGGCGGCCTCAAGCGCGGTGGCGTGCTCGGCCTGATGCGCGCAGCATTCGGCGGCATGCTGGTGGCTCGCGGTCTGAGTGGGCACTGCCGGCTCAAGAGCATCATGGAAGACGCCCGCTCGATGCGCCCCGAAGTGGACCGCATCACCGATACCGTGAGCCGCCTGGAAGGCGAGATCGCCGAGCGGGTCAAGCCGGTCGTCAAGAAAGTCACCGACGGCGTTTGATACGCTGCAACCCCGCACCGCCCCGCCTGATCGGGGCGGTTTCGCGGCGAGGAGATCCCATGAGCAATTCCTATAGCGCCACAGCCCCGACATCCGCCGAGGTGCAGGCGATGCCCGCTATGACCGTGCTCGAGTTCGGTACCGACTGGTGCGGTCATTGTCAGGCTGCTCAGCCGCTGCTGGCCAAGGTGCTGGCGGATTACCCCGAAGTGCGCCACCTGAAAATCGAGGATGGCAGTGGCCGGCCCTTGGGGCGTTCCTTCCGGGTCAAGCTGTGGCCGACGCTGGTGCTGCTGCGCGATGGCGTGGAGGTCACTCGCCTGGTGCGGCCTACCAGCGACAGCGTGATCGAAGAGGCACTCGAGCAACTGGTCGGCGAGGGTTGAACTCGTCACTTTCCCTGAATTTTCCCGCTGTGGGGCGAGTCCACCAGATAGACCCACAGCGGAGACCATCATGAGCACATCCAAGCAATCGCCCACGCCCCAGGAGATCGACGACATGGAGGATCGCATGGGGTCGATCGAGCAGCTCGACTTCAGCGACCGCCAGGATGATCGCGAAGGGCGCATCGGCGACCGTCGTCCAGCCGACGAGGTGCAACACGAATACCCCGACGAGCGTGTCCGCGAAGCCGGGCAGAGCGGCGGCGAAACCCTCAGGGAAGGCCGCCATGAAGATGGCGTGAGCATGGACGACCTGAGCCCGGAAACTCTGATCGACGATTCCGGTGCCCGTTCGCCACACGAGCGCGGTGACGATAAACCGGCTGATCGTGACCTGAGCATCGTGGGCGAAGGTGATATCGGCGCCGGTGAAGGCCTCGATGAAGAAGAGATGGCGCGTCGTCGCCCCCTCGATGGCGTGCCGTGGGACGGCAAGCCGCAGCCCTGAATCAATCGAAGGCATGGCCGTGAAGGCCATGCCTTTTTAATTTCAGTCAGGTGGTACCGATCGATTTGACAGCCCTGCATTTGCAGGCTTACGTTTACGTAAAGGTAATTATCGGTTGGCCTCCCACCATGAGTGTTTCCCACAGCATTTCCGATCTTGCCCAGGAGCTGGGCGTCACCACCCGCACCATTCGTTTCTACGAGGAGCAGGGCATGCTCGCGCCCGAGCGGCGTGGCCAGGAGCGCATCTACAGCGCCCGGGACCGGGTGACGCTGATGCTGATTCTGCGTGGCAAGCGCATTGGTTTCTCCCTGGCCGAGTGCAAGGAATTGATCGACCTCTATGATCCGGCTGGCGGCAACCGCAAGCAGCTCGACCACTTTCTGGAAAAGATCGCCGAGCGGCGCGAGCACCTGGCCCGCCAACTGCTGGATATCCAACAGATGCAGCGCGAGCTCGATACCGCCGAGCAGCGCTGCCTGACGGCTTTGAAGGAGATTCCCGTCACCGCCTGATCGCCACCCTTTGACCCATCCAACAACTACAACAATGGAGCGTCGTGAGATGAACACCCTGCCAGGACTGAATTTCTTCCTCGGTGAGGAAATCGACATGCTGCGCGATGCGGTCGCCGGTTTCGCCGCCAAGGAAATCGCCCCGCGCGCTGCCGAAGCCGACCGCAACGATCAGTTTCCCATGGACCTATGGCGCAAATTCGGCGACATGGGCCTGCTCGGCCTGACCGTCAGCGAGGAATACGGCGGCGCCGGCATGGGCTACCTGGCACATATGGTCGCCATGGAGGAAATCTCCCGCGCTGCCGGTGGCATCGGCCTGTCCTACGGGGCCCATTCCAATCTTTGCGTCAACCAGATCAACCGCAATGGCAGCGACGAACAGAAGTGCCGCTTCCTGCCCAAGCTGATCAGCGGCGACCATATCGGCGCACTGGCCATGAGCGAGCCCAACGCCGGCTCCGACGTTGTGTCGATGAAGCTGCGCGCCGACCGCAAGGGCGATCGTTACGTACTCAACGGCAGCAAAATGTGGATCACCAATGGCCCGGACTGCGACGTGCTGGTGGTCTACGCCAAGACCGATCCGGCCGCTGGCGCCAAAGGCATGACCGCGTTCATTGTCGAGAAGGGCAGCCAGGGTTTCTCGGTAGCTCAGAAACTCGACAAGCTCGGCATGCGCGGCTCGCACACTGGCGAGCTGGTGTTTCAGGACGTCGAGGTGCCGGCCGAGAACGTGCTGGGCGGCGTCGGCGAGGGCGCGCGGGTGCTGATGAGTGGCCTCGATTACGAACGCGCCGTGCTGTCCGGTGGGCCGCTGGGGTTGATGCAGGCCGCCATGGATGTGGTGGTGCCCTACGTTCACGACCGCAAGCAGTTCGGCCAGAGCATCGGCGAGTTCCAGCTCATCCAGGGCAAGCTCGCCGACATGTACACCACTCAGCAGGCTTGCCGCGCATACCTGTACGCCGTCGGCAAGCAGCTCGATGCGTTGGGCCGTGAGCACGTGCGCCAGGTGCGCAAGGACTGCGCCGGGGTGATTCTCTACGCCGCCGAGAAGGCCACCTGGCTGGCCGGCGAAGCGATCCAGATCCTCGGTGGCAACGGCTATATCAACGAGTTTTCGGTCGGCCGCCTGTGGCGCGACGCCAAGCTTTACGAGATCGGCGCCGGCACCAGCGAGATCCGCCGCATGCTGATCGGCCGCGAGCTGTTCAACGAAACGGCTTGATCGGAGCACCTCGTTTTTCTGTTTCAGGACACCGTTAACGCTCAGTGCGTTTTTAACGGTGTCCGTCAGTCGGAGCCGCACCATGGCAACCCTGCACACGCAACTCAACACGCGTTCCAGCGAGTACGCCGCCAACCGCGAGGCGATGCTCGCTCAGGTCGATGAGCTACGCACCTTGTTGGCCCACACCCGCGAGGGCGGCGGTGCCAAGTCCCAGGAGCGGCACACCGCGAAGGGCAAGCTGCTGCCGCGCGAGCGCATCGACCGGCTGCTCGATCCCGGTTCGCCGTTTCTGGAAATCGGCGCGCTGGCCGCTTATCAGGTGTATGACGAAGAGGTCGCCGCCGCCGGGGTGATTGCCGGCATCGGCCGGGTCGAGGGCGTCGAGTGCATGGTCATCGCCAACGACGCCACGGTGAAGGGCGGCAGCTACTACCCGTTGACCGTCAAGAAGCACCTGCGCGCCCAGGCCATCGCCCTGGAAAACCGCCTGCCGTGCATTTATCTGGTGGATTCCGGTGGCGCCAACCTGCCGCGCCAGGACGAGGTATTTCCCGATCGCGAGCACTTCGGACGGATTTTCTTCAACCAGGCCAACATGAGCGCCCAGGGCATTGCGCAACTCGCCGTTGTGATGGGCTCGTGCACCGCCGGCGGTGCTTACGTGCCGGCGATGAGCGACGAGACCATCATGGTGCGCGAGCAGGCGACCATCTTTCTCGCTGGCCCGCCGCTGGTGAAGGCCGCCACGGGTGAGGTGGTCAGCGCCGAGGAACTGGGCGGCGCCGATGTGCATTGCAAGACCAGCGGTGTGGCCGACCATTACGCCGAGAACGACGAACACGCCCTGGCCCTGGCGCGGCGCTGCGTAGCCAACCTCAACTGGCGCAAGCTCGGCCAGTTGCAGGTGCAAACGCCGCTGGCGCCGCGTCATGCTGCCGATGAGCTGTACGGGGTGATTCCCGCCGACGCCAAGCAGCCGTTCGACGTGCGCGAGGTAATCGCGCGGATCGTCGACGACTCGCAGTTCGATGAATTCAAGGCGCTGTTCGGCACCACTCTGGTGTGCGGCTTCGCGCACCTGCACGGCTACCCGATCGCCATCCTGGCCAACAATGGCATCCTGTTCGCCGAGGCTGCGCAGAAGGGCGCGCACTTCATCGAACTGGCCTGCCAGCGAGGCATCCCGTTGCTGTTCCTGCAGAACATTACCGGCTTCATGGTCGGCAGGAAATACGAGGAGGGCGGCATCGCCAAGCACGGCGCCAAGCTGGTCACCGCGGTGGCCTGCGCCAGGGTGCCGAAGGTCACGGTGATCATTGGCGGCAGCTTCGGTGCCGGTAACTACGGCATGTGCGGCCGCGCCTACGACCCACGCTTCCTGTGGATGTGGCCCAACGCGCGGATCGGCGTGATGGGCGCCCAGCAGGCCGCTGGCGTGCTGGTGCAGGTCAAGCACGAGCAGGCGCAGCGCGCCGGCCAGGTGTTTTCCGCCGAAGACGAGCAGCGCCTCAAACAGCCCATCGTCGAACAGTACGAGCGCCAGGCCCATGCCTTCTATTCCAGCGCACGGCTGTGGGACGACGGCGTGATCGACCCGGCGCAAACTCGCGATGTGCTGGCCCTGGCGATTTCCGCCAGCCTCAATGCGCCCATCGAGCCGACACGCTTCGGCGTGTTCCGCATGTAGCCCGGCCGAGGATCGAGCAATGACCGACTTCAATACCCTCGAACTGCACATCGACCCGCGTGGCGTCGCCACGCTGTGGCTGAACCGCCCGGACAAGCACAACGCCTTCAATGCCGAGATGATCGCGGAGCTGATCCAGGCCCTGCACCAACTGGCCGCCGACGACAGCCTGCGCTTCGTGATTCTGCGCGGGCGCGGCAAGCACTTTTCTGCTGGCGCGGATCTGGCCTGGATGCAGGCCTCGGCCAAGCTGGATTACGCCGCCAACCTGCACGACGCCCATGAGCTGGGCGAGTTGATGAGCCTGCTCTATCACCTGCCGTGCCCGACCCTCGCGGTGGTGCAGGGTGCGGCGTTCGGCGGTGCGGTAGGCCTGACCGCCTGTTGCGATATCGCCATCGGAGCCAGTGACGCGCTGTTCAGCCTCTCCGAAGTGCGCATCGGCCTGGCGCCCGCGGTGATCAGCCCTTTCGTTGTGCAGGCCATCGGCGAGCGGGCGGCACGCCGTTATGCCCTGAGCGCCGAGCGTTTCAGCGGTGAGCGGGCGCGAGAGCTGGGCCTACTCGCCGAGTGCTATCCACAGGCCGAGCTGGAGAGCGAGCTGGAGCAGTGGATCGCCACGCTGCTGCTCAACAGCCCGCAGGCCATGCGCGAAACCAAGGCGCTGCTGCACGGCGTCGGCAGCGGCGTGCTGAGCGACGCCCTGCGCCAGCGCACGGAAAGCGTGATCGCCGGCATCCGCATCAGCGAAGAAGGGCAGGAGGGGCTCAACGCCTTTCTGCAGAAACGCACACCCGCCTGGCAGGCTCAGTCATGAAAACCATCACCACACTGCTGATCGCCAACCGTGGCGAAATCGCCTGCCGGGTCATGCGCACCGCCAAGGCGCTGGGGCTTACTACCGTGGCGGTACACAGCGCCATTGACCGCAGCGCCCGCCACGTACGCGAAGCGGACATCGCCATCGACCTGGGCGGCGCCAAGCCCGGCGACAGCTACCTGCTCATGGACAAGGTCATCGAGGCTGCAAGAGCCAGTGGCGCCGAGGCCATTCATCCCGGCTACGGCTTCCTGTCCGAGAACGCCACCTTCGCCCGCAAGCTCGAAGCCGCCGGGCTGATCTTTCTCGGCCCACCGGCCAGCGCCATCGACGCCATGGGCAGCAAGTCGGCGGCCAAGGCGCTGATGGAGGCCGCCGGCGTGCCGCTGGTGCCCGGCTACCACGGCGATGATCAGGACGTGGAGACCTTCCGCCGTGCTGCCGAGCAGATCGGCTACCCGGTGTTGCTCAAAGCTACGGCTGGCGGCGGCGGCAAGGGCATGAAGATCGTCGAACGCGAGGGCGACCTGGCCGACGCCCTGGCCTCGGCGCAGCGAGAAGCGCAGTCGGCGTTCGGCGATGGGCGCATGCTGGTGGAGAAATACGTGCTGCAACCGCGTCACGTGGAGATCCAGGTATTCGCCGACGGGCATGGCAACTGCCTGTACCTCAACGAGCGCGACTGCTCGATCCAGCGCCGCCATCAGAAGGTGGTCGAAGAGGCCCCAGCGCCCGGGCTTACGCCCGAACTGCGCCGCGCCATGGGTGAGGCCGCGGTACGGGCCGCCCAGGCCATCGGCTACGTGGGCGCCGGCACCGTGGAATTCCTGCTCGATGCCCGCGGCGATTTCTTTTTCATGGAGATGAACACCCGCCTGCAGGTCGAGCACCCGGTGACCGAAGCGATCACCGGCCTCGACCTGGTCGCCTGGCAGATTCGCGTGGCCCGTGGCGAGCCGCTACCGATCAGCCAGGAACAGGTGCCGCTGCTGGGTCACGCCATCGAAGTGCGCCTGTACGCCGAGGATCCCGAAGGTGGCTTCCTGCCGGCCAGTGGGCATCTCGACCTGTACCGTGAGCCCGCGGCGGGGCCGGGGCGGCGGGTCGACAGCGGTGTGGCGCAGGGCGACGAGGTATCGCCGTTCTACGACCCGATGCTGGCCAAGTTTATCGCCTGGGGTGAGAACCGTGAGCAAGCGCGGCAGCGGCTGCTGGCCATGTTGGCCGAAACGCTGGTGGGGGGCTTCAAGACCAACCTGGCGTTTCTGCAGCGCATCCTCGCTCACCCGGCGTTCGCCGCTGCCGAGCTGGATACCGGCTTTATCGAACGGCATCAGGCGCAGTTGCTGCCGCCTGCGCAGGAACTGCCGGATGCCTTCTGGCAGCAGGCGGGTGCCGCCTTGCTGGCCACCGATGCGGATCGCCAGCGAGCCGATGATCCGTTCTCGCCTTGGGCAGCACGTAATGCCTGGCGCAGCGCCTTGCCTGCTATCACGCCGATGACGCTGACGTGTGGCGAGGTCACCCGTTGCGTACACGTCGAGCCGGTAGCCGCGCCGAAAAACGCGGTGCGTGAAGGCGATACGTTGTACCTGCGCTGGGGCGTGGAGTGGCTGGCGGTGGGTCGTTTCGATCCGCTTGCCGCCGCCGCGGCCAACACCGCGCACCAGGGCGGGCTCACCGCGCCCATGAACGGCAGCATCGTGCGCGTACTGGTTGCGCCTGGCCAATCCGTCGAGACGGGCGCCGCGCTGGTGGTGCTGGAGGCCATGAAGATGGAGCACAGCGTTCGTGCGCCCCAGGCCGGCACCATCAAAGCCATTTACTGCGCCGAGGGCGAGTTGATCGCCGAGGGATCGGTGCTGGTCGAGCTGGAGGCACAGCCATGAGCCTGCCCCGGCGTGTTCGCCTGGTGGAAGTCGGCCCCCGTGACGGATTGCAGAACGAGAAGCAGCCGATCAGCGTGACCGACAAGATACGCCTGGTCGATGACCTGAGCGCCGCCGGGCTTGGCTATATAGAAGTCGGCAGTTTCGTGTCGCCCAAATGGGTACCGCAGATGGCCGGCAGCGCCGAGGTGTTCGGCGGCATCGCCCAACACCACGGCGTCACCTATGCGGCGCTGACGCCCAATCTGCAGGGCCTGCAGGCGGCGCTGCAGGCCGGCGTGCGCGAGGTGGCGGTGTTCGCCGCGGCGTCGGAGGCCTTCTCGCAGCGCAACATCAATTGTTCCATCGCCGAGAGCCTGAAGCGCTTCGAACCGTTGATGGACGCGGCTCGGCAGCATGGCGTGCTGGTGCGCGGCTATGTGTCCTGCGTGCTCGGTTGCCCGTACGAGGGCGCCATCGCCGCCGAACAGGTGGCGGCGGTAGCGGGCGAGTTGCAGGCCATGGGCTGTTACGAGGTGTCCCTGGGCGACACCATCGGCGTGGGCACCGCGGCTGGTGTGCGGCGGTTGTTCGAGGTGGTGGGCCGGCGAGTACCGCGTGATCGCCTGGCCGGGCATTTTCACGACACTTACGGACAGGCATTGGTCAACATCTATGCCAGCCTCCTGGAAGGCATCGCGGTATTCGATGCATCGGTGGCTGGGCTTGGCGGCTGCCCCTACGCCGAGGGGGCGACCGGCAACGTGGCCAGCGAGGACGTGCTCTATCTGCTGCAGGGGCTCGGCATCGAGACCGGGGTGGATTTGCCGCGGCTGATCGAGGCGGGGCAGCGCATCAGCCGCGTGCTCGGGCGGGAGTCCGCCTCGCGGGTCGCCCGAGCGCGTTCCCGGGCAGGCCATCAGTGAACTTCTGCGAGCAGAAAAACTCTTACCGGCTAGTCAGTTACGTCGCTGTTTCGCGAGATCGGCGCGGCGTGCTGAACGATCAGGTTGGCTTCGATGCCACCGTTCGCCACTTCTCGCAGAGCGCGTGTGATCTGCCTGGATAAATCCAGGCGCCGCGGCTTGCGTTGACACACTCACACACCCTAAGCTCGCGCCTTCACTCGATAGCCCTAGGGCGCAGCGGACAAGGAATCAGCATGAAACAGCATCGTTTGGCAGCAGCGATCGCCCTGGTGGGCCTGGTGCTCGCCGGTTGTGATTCGCAAACCAGCGACGTAAAACTGGAAACTCCGGCGCAGAAGGCGTCCTACGGTATCGGTCTGAACATGGGCAAGAGCCTGGCTCAGGAAGGTATGGATGACCTGGATCCGAAGGCCGTCGCCCAAGGCATCGAAGACGCCATCGGCAAGAAAGAACAGCGCCTGAAGGACGAAGAGCTGATCGAGGCCTTTGCCTCTCTGCAGAAGCGTGCCGAAGAGCGCATGACCAAGATGAACGAAGAAGCTGCCGCAGCTGGCAAGAAATTCCTCGAAGAGAACGGCAAGCGTGACGGCGTCACCACCACCGCTTCGGGCCTGCAGTACGAAGTGGTCAAGAAGGCCGATGGCGCTCAGCCCAAGGCTGATGACGTGGTTACCGTTCACTACGAAGGTAAGCTTACCGACGGCACCGTGTTCGACAGCTCCATCGAGCGTGGTACCCCGATCGACCTGCCGGTTGGCGGCGTGATCCCGGGTTGGGTCGAAGGTCTGCAACTGATGCACGTCGGCGAGAAGGTCAAGCTGTACATCCCGGCCGAACTGGCCTACGGCGCCCAGAGCCCGAGCCCGGCCATTCCCGCCAACTCGGTACTGGTGTTCGACCTCGAGCTGCTGGGCATCAAGGACCAGAACGCTCAGGAGCAAGCCGCTCCGCAAGCACCTGAGGCCGCTCCGGCCAAGTAAGCGTCAGTTGCTTGAAACAACGCCCCGCCTGTCGGGGCGTTGTCGTTTCTGGGCGGGTTCCTAATCGCAAAAAACAGGAATTGCAAGCCTTGACAGCGCGGTTATGCACACTGCGACAAAGCTTCTTATTCAGTTGGTCAGGTTTTTAACGAAATCTTTTGATTTTTTTAACTAATTGATTTAGCAAGGTTTTATCGGCTGGATAAAAAATGTCCGATCTGTGGCGAGGCCGCACGACAGGGGGCTTTGGTAAGCTAATCCCATAACTGTTCACAAGGTTATCCACAGCTACGGTGGATAACCACAGACAGCCCAGCAGCAGTGCGGGCTGACGAGGAGTGGTCATGAAAGCACCGTGGAATTTTGCCCGTTACCTGCCCGTCGCCCAGCGCTTCCTCAAGCGGGGTCGTCTGCCGGCATTGCTGCTCGCCGTGACCCGCAAGAGCGGGGGCGGGGCGCGCAGCCTGTCATCGCTGAAAGGCGACCTGAGCTTGCTGCAGGAGCTGTGCGTGGCCTGGTGGCGCGGTAGCTACCGGGCGATCAACCCCCAGGCGCTGGTGGCGATCGTGGCCGGGCTGATCTACTTCGTGTCGCCACTCGACGCCATTCCCGATTTCATTCCGGGCCTCGGTCTGATCGACGACCTGGCGGTACTGGCCTGGGTGATGAAAACCTGGGGCGGCGAGCTGGACGCGTTCCGCGCCTGGCGCGACGCCCAGGATCGGGAAACCCGCGAGGCCATCGCCAAGCTGCCGGTGGCCGAGCGGGTAACCTGAGCGAAACGGGTCATCAGGCGCTGAAGCCACCGTCCAGGGTCAGCGCAGCGCCGGTTACCAGGCCCGCCTCGCTGCCTGCAAGCCACGCCACCATGCCGGCGATCTCGTCGCTGCGGGCATGACGCTTGATCGCCATGAAACTGTGCATCAATTCGTTCAGCGGCCCGTCGGCGGGGTTCATGTCGGTGTCGGTCGGGCCCGGTTGCACCACGTTCACGGTGATGCCGCGAGGCCCGAAGTCGCGAGCCAGACCCTTGGCCATGCCGGTCAGCGCTGCCTTGCTGGCGCCATAGGCGGCGACGCCCTGCATGGGCGCGCGGTCGGCGATGTTCGAACCGATGAAGATGATCCGCCCGCCGTCCGGCATTTGCCGCGCCGCGCTGATGGCAGCGTGGTACGGTGCCTGAATGTTGATGGCGAAGAGTCGGTCGATGGCGTCGGCATCCAGTTCCAGCGGGTCGCCGGCGATGAAGATGCCGGCGTTGACCACCAGCACGTCGATGGCGCCCAGTTTTTCGATGCCCGCGATCAGGGCCTGGCGGTCGGCGCTGTCGAGTTGCACGGCGGTGCTGCCGGTTTCCTCGGCGAGCCGCAGGGCCGGCGCCGCCGAACTGGCGTAGGTGAAGGTGACCTGTGCGCCATCACGGGCGAAGCGGCGCACCAGGGCGGCGCCGATACCGCGGCTGCCGCCGAGGACGAGAACGGATTGGCGATTCGAGTGGGACATGGGCTGAGCTCCTGTCAGAAGGTTTAGGTCAATGGCCGGCGACGAGCACGTCGCTGCGACGCTGGCCGGAAGGGAAACCGTGCTGGCTGGCCGCCGAGGCGATCCACAGGGCGATCAGTAGCAATGCCAGCATCGTCCAGGGGAATACGCCGACGCCGAACTGACCCAGCAGCAGGCCACCACTGAGGCCGGCAGCGGCGATGGCGCTGTTCCAGATCACCACGTTCATCGACATCGCCACGTCGGCGCCGGGGCCGGCGGCATCGGCCAGGGCCGTCTGCAACAGCGTCGCGGCGCCGCCGAAGGTCAGCCCCCAGACGAACACGCCGGCATACAGCACGGTGGCCGATTGGGCATACAGGCCGAACAGCAGGGCGACCAGGGCGAAGGTGGCGAGGCTGGTGATCACCGCCTGGCGCAGATGGCGGTCGACCAGGCGGCCGGTGATCCAGATGCCGATCAGTGCGGCGACCCCGAATGCCAGCAGCACGATATCGACCTGGCTGCCCAGCCCGGCTGGGGCGACGAAGGGCGCGATGTAGGTGTAGAGCATGTTGTGGGCGAGCATCCAGGTCAGCACCACGGCCAGTACCGGGCGCACGCCTGGCGTCAGCAATACCGCCCGCAGGGGCACACGCTGGGTACGCGCCTGGCCGGGATAGTCCGGTACTTTGGCCAGTACCCAGACGATCAGCCCGATGCTCAGCAGCGACATCAATCCGAACGCCGTGCGCCAGCCCACCGCGCCACCGAGCCAGGTGCCGATAGGCACGCCGAGGGACAGCGCGATGGGCGTGCCGACCATGGCCAGCGCCAGAGCGCGCCCCTGTTGAGGCGCGGCGACCATGCGCCGGGCATAACCGGCGATCAGGCTCCAGGCCAGGCCCGCCGCCATGCCGGCGAAGAAACGTGCGACCAGGGTCAGCACGTAGTTCGACGACCAGGCCGTGATCGAGTTGAACAGCAGAAAGCCAATGATCGCCAGCAACAGCGCGTTGCGCCGCCGCCAGCCCTGGGTGGCGATGGTCAGCGGAATCGCCGCCAGCAGCGAGCCCAGGGCATAGAGGGTCACCAACTGGCCGGCCAGGGCGGGAGATACGCCAAGGCCGGCGCTGATCTGTGGCAGCAGGCCCGCCGGCAGGGTTTCGGTGAGGATGCAGATGAAGCCGGTCATCGCCAGGGCAAGTAGCGCAGACAAGGGCAAGGCGTCGGGTTTCGTGGAGTCGGTCATGGGGGAGTGCTCATTTATGTATCGTTCGGTACAAATGTAGGCTTGTCGGCTCCCAGTGGTCAATGACTTTTGTATCGACTAGTATTTAAGTCGTCAGGCAGGAGGATCCACATGGCACAGATGGGGCGCCCACGCACATTCGATCGGCAGGCGGCACTGGTACAGGCAATGCACCTGTTCTGGGAGCACGGCTACGAAGCCACTTCCTTGAGTCAGCTGAAGGCCGGCATCGCTGGCGGCATTTCCGCGCCCAGCTTCTACGCCGCGTTCGGTTCCAAGGAGGCCCTCTACAAAGAGGCGATGGCGCTGTACATGCAAACCCATGGCAGGGTCACCGAAAGTCTGTTCGACAGCGCGCTGCCGGCTCGCGAGGCCGTCGAGCTGGCGCTACGTCGCTCGGCCAGGATGCAGTGCGAGGCCGGCCACCCACGCGGCTGCATGGTGGCGCTCGGGGTGATCGGCGTGTGCACGCCGTTGGAAGGGGCGACGCTGCCGGGTGAGAACCGTCAGCGTACGCGAGAAGGGCTGAGCGACTGCATCACACGGGCCATCGCTGCGGGTGAGCTGGCTGGCGATACCGATGTCGCGGCGTTGACCTCGGTGTTCGACAGTTTTCTGCTGGGGCTCTCGACCCTGGCCCGCGATGGGGTCGAGCACGCCGCGCTGGACGCGGCGGTCACCCAGGTCATGAAGGTCTGGGACGGGTGTCGCGCGTAACGGCCAGGGCCGCACGCGCCTGATGCAGGGCCGGGGGTATTCAGTCGCGCTCGAGCAGCAGCGCCACACCCTGGCCACCGCCGATGCACAGGGTCGCCAGGCCTCTTCTGGCATCGCGCTTGAGCATTTCGTGGAGCAGGGTGACCAGCACCCGGCAACCGGAGGCGCCAATCGGGTGGCCGAGGGCGATGGCGCCGCCGTTGACGTTGACCTTTCCGGCATCCCAGCCCAGCTCCTTGCCGACCGACAGGGCCTGGGCGGCGAAGGCTTCGTTGGCTTCGATCAGGTCCAGCTGATCCAGCGTCCAGCCGGCTTTCTCCAGGCTGCGGCGGGTGGCCGATACCGGGCCGATGCCCATGATCGACGGGTCGACGCCGGCGTTGGCGTAAGCCTTTATCCGCGCGAGCACCGGCAGGCCAAGCGCCTCGGCCTTGTTGGCGCTCATCAGCAGCACCGCCGCGGCGCCGTCATTGAGGCTCGAGGCGTTGCCGGCGGTCACGCTGCCGTCCTTCTTGAATGCGGGCTTGAGCTTGGCCAGGGTTTCGGCCGTGGTGCCGGCGCGCGGCTGTTCGTCGGTGGCGAAGGACAGGGGTTCGCCCTTGCGCTGGGGAATCAGGATCGGGGTGATCTCGTCGGCGAAGCGCCCGGCCTCGATGGCGGCGATGGCCTTCTGCTGTGAAGCGGCGGCGAAGGCGTCCTGCTCCTCGCGGCTGATGGCGTATTTGTCCACCAGGTTCTCGGCAGTGATGCCCATGTGGTAGTCGTTGAAGGCATCCCACAGGCCGTCGCTGATCATCGTGTCGACCAGTTGCCCGTGGCCCATGCGCAACCCGGTGCGGGCCTTGGGCAGCACGTAGGGCGCCAGGCTCATGTTTTCCATGCCGCCGGCGATGATCACCTCGGCATCACCGCAGCGGATCGCCTGGGCGCCGAGATGCAGGGCCTTGAGGCCGGAGCCGCAGACCTTGTTGAGGGTCAGTGCAGGCACCGCGTGGGGCAGGCCAGCTTTGATGGCCGCCTGACGCGCGGTGTTCTGGCCGGCGCCGGCAGTCAGCACATGGCCAAGGATCACTTCGTCGACCTGTGCGCCATCCAGACCGGTCTGCTCGAGCAGCCGGCGGATCACCGCGGCGCCCAGATCGGTGGCCGGCACATCGGCCAGCGCTCCCTGGAAGCTGCCGATGGCGGTGCGGGTGGCTGCGACGATGACGACTTCTTGCATGACGTTCTCCTGACCAGGTAGGCGGATGTTTTTATTGGCTGGTACGATCCTGACGCCGCCTCAGCCGCCATGCAAGTCCAGGATTTCCGATTGGTTGCATCGATAATGGCGTGTGTGACGGCGCGTGCTGTGCAGCGAAGCGGCGTGCTAGATTCCGGGCGTCATCAACCCATCAGGAGCATTCTCATGGCTGAATCCCGTGCAACGGTCACCACCGAACAGGGGCTGCGCTGCCTGACCCGCCTGTGCCGGCACTGGAGCCACAAGTTCCAGGTGAGCTTCGACGAGCAGCGCGGCGAGATCGTCTTCGACCCGGCGCGCCTTGTCCTGACCCGCTTCGAGGGCGGCCTGACGGCGGTCATCGAGGCGCCAGATACCGACACGCTCGATCATCTCGAGCCCGTGGTGGCCGACCATATGCAGCGCATGGTGGCCGACGAAACCCTGCAGATAGACTGGCAGCGCTGAGCGTCCTGGCGCCTCACTCCCGAGAGCGGCGAACGTGCTGGTAGACTAGGCGGCTTTGAACGCCATCCTGGATCGTCAATGGATCGTCCCGTCTTTCGTCGCACCTTCCTTCACCCGCGGTTCTGGCCGCTGTGGGCCGGGCTCGGCCTGCTGTGGCTGACCGTGCAACTGCCCTACGGCGCGCTGCTGCGCCTGGGCCGTGGCCTGGGCTGGCTGATGTATCACACGGCAGGCTCGCGTCGGCGCATCGCCACGCGCAACCTGGAACTGTGCTTCCCGCACATGCCGGCAGACAAGCGCGAGTGTCTGCTCAAGGAGAATTTCGCTTCCACCGGCATCGCCTTCTTCGAGATGGCCATGAGCTGGTGGTGGCCGCGCCACAAGCTGGCGCGCCTGGCCCACATCGAGGGCATCGAGCACCTGCAGCAGGCCCAGGCACAAGGGCAGGGCGTGATTCTCATGGCCGTGCACTTCACCACCCTGGAAATCGGCGCCGCCTTGCTCGGCCAGGTGCACACCATCGACGGCATGTACCGTGAGCACGGCAACCCGGTGTTCGATTTCGTGCAGCGCCGCGGCCGCGAACGCCATAACCTGGACGCCACCGCCATCGAACGCGAGGATGTGCGGGCGATGATCAAGGTACTGCGCGCCGGCAGAGCGATCTGGTACGCACCCGATCAGGATTATGGCCGTAAGCAGAGCCTGTTCGCGCCGCTGTTCGGCATCCAGGCGGCGACCGTCACGGCCACCACCAAGTTCGCGCGCCTCGGCCGCGCCATCGTGTTGCCGTTCACCCAGATGCGTCTGCCTGATGGCGGCGGCTATCGTTTGACCATCCACCCGCCGCTGACCGATTTCCCCGGTGAGAACGAAGAGGCCGATTGCCTGCGCGTCAACCAGTGGGTCGAACAGGCGATCGTCACGTGCCCCGAGCAGTATCTGTGGGCGCATCGGCGCTTCAAGACCCGTCCAGAAGGCGAGCCCAAGCTCTACTGACCACCCGAACCGGAATCGACGCAATGAAGCAGGACGCTAGCGGCAACCCGGCTACCACCGGGCTCATCCTTTCCGGCGGTGGCGCACGGGCCGCCTACCAGGTCGGTGTGTTGTCGGCGATCGCCGAGCTACTGCCCGAGGAGTCGTCGCACAATCCCTTTCCGGTCATCGTCGGCACCTCGGCGGGGGCCATCAACGCCGTCAGCCTGGCCTGCGGGGCGCTGCACTTTCGCGAGGCGGTCAAGCGCCTGAGCAGCGTGTGGCGCAGCTTTCATACCGATCAGGTGTACCGCAGCGACTGGCCCGGCGTGCTGCGTCAGGCCAGCCGCTTCATCGGCCACAGCATGCTCGGCCTCGGCAAGCAGGTGCCGGTGGCGCTGCTCGACAGCTCGCCGCTGGCCAAGCTGCTCGAACGGGAACTGGATTTCTCCGGCATCGCCGCTGCGGTTCGCCATCGCCAGTTGCGCGCCGTGGCGGTGACCGCGTTCGGTTACGAGTCGGCCCAGGCGGTGACCTTCTATCAGGGCCGCGCAGCCATCGATCCCTGGTTCCGCCATCGTCGGGTCGGCGTGCCAACGCGCCTGGCGTTGCCGCACCTGCTGGCCAGCACGGCGATTCCGCTGATCTTCGAACCGGTGAAGATCAACCGCGAATACTTTGGCGACGGCGCCGTGCGGCAGATGGCGCCGATCAGCCCGGCTCTGCACCTGGGCGCGACCAAGGTGCTGGTGGTGGGCGTAAGCGGCAACCCGGTCGGCAACCAGGCCGGCGGTGCACCGGCGCCGGTACCGGGCGGCGTGCAGCCGAGCCTGGCGCAGATTGCCGGGCATATGCTCAACAGCACCTTCATCGATAACGTGGAAAGCGACATCGAATTGCTCGAACGCCTCAACCAGCTGGGCCGCCTGGTGCCCGCCGAGCAGCGCAGTCGCACCTACGGGCTCACCCCGGTGGAAGTGCTGGTGATCTCGCCGAGCCAGCCGCTGGACGTGATCGCCGCGCGTCACCGCCGCGAAATGCCGGCGGCGCTGCGCCTGTTCCTGCGCGGCCCCGGCGCGACCCGCGATGGCGGCGGCGGGGTGCTCAGCTACCTGCTGTTCGAGCCGGGTTACTGCAGCGAACTGATCGAACTGGGCTACCAGGACGCCATCGCCAAGAAAGCGCAGATCCAGGCGTTTCTCGGTCTGGTGCCTGCTGCTACGGGGTGAGCCGT
This sequence comes from Pseudomonas sp. PA27(2017), assembly GCF_001945445.1. Classification (GTDB taxonomy): domain Bacteria; phylum Pseudomonadota; class Gammaproteobacteria; order Pseudomonadales; family Pseudomonadaceae; genus Aquipseudomonas. The sequence continues at coordinate 86,432 of NZ_MSXW01000011.1, read as the reverse complement.
CGAACCTGGGTATCGTTTCGCTCAACCCAGGCTACCTATCTGACCGCACAGGCTTTCAGCCGAAACGCTCCAGTTGCATTTCCTGCAAGCGGCTCAGGGTGCGTCGGAAGGCGAAGGCCAGATAGCCTTCGGTATACAGCGCCTCCAGCGGCACGGCGGCTTCCACGTACAGCGGCACGCGACGGTCGTAGCACTCGTCCACCAGGGCGATGAAGCGCCGCACCGCATTATCGTGAATCGACAGCGCTGGCAGCTGGCGGTCGCCGGCTTCCACCCGTTCAGCGGCGTCTTCGGTGCCGCGGGCAATCCTTGCCGGGCGCTGCTGCGCGCTGAGGGCCGGTACATCGCCCAGCACGATGGCCTTGAAACGGTCACAGAGCAGAATGAAGTCCCCGGTCGCCAGCGGTTGCTCGCAAAGCTGGTCGAACCCGCCGTGCAGCACCCGTTCGCTGTGGTCGTGCACGGTGATCCGACGATGGCCGACCTGCAGCGGCTCGTGGCTGACCGGCTCGCCCTGGCGCAGTGCTGCCAGCAGCCCGGGCAGGGCGCTCGGCTGGCCGGCCTGGCGCAGCCAATAGCGCTGGTGCCCTTGGCCGGGGTGCTGGCGATGATCCTGGCTGCCGTCCACCGCCACCACCTGCATGTGCTGCAGCAGGGCGTCGATGGCGGGCAGGAAGCGCTCGCGGTTATGGCCGCCGGCGTACAACTGCTCCGGCGGCTGGTTGGAGGTGGCGACCAGCACCACGCCCTCGTCGAACAGCGAACGAAACAGCCGCCCGAGCAGCATGGCGTCGCCGATATCGCTGACGAACAGCTCGTCGAAGCACAGCACGCGAATCTCCGCCGCCAGTTCCCGGGCCAGCACCTGCAGGGGCTCGGCGGTGCCGGTCAGCTCGAACAGGCGGCGGTGCACCCAGCCCATGAAGTGATGGAAGTGCTGGCGCCGGGCGGGCACCTGCAGCGCCCCATGGAAACTGTCCATCAGCCAGGTCTTGCCACGCCCCACCGGCCCCCAGAGATAGACGCCCTGGGGCAAGTCACCGCGCTGCAGGGCTTCGTAGCAGCGCTGCAATTGTTCGGCCGCGTGCTGCTGGGCGGCATCACTGACGAAGCCCTGCTGTTCGACGGCCAAGCGGTACGCCTCGAGCGGCGTGCGGGTGTGGATGTTCATGCGTCGGGCGCCTGGAAGATGGCTTCGATAGGGCGTTCGAACAGCCGAGCGATCTTGAAGGCCAACGGCAGGCTGGGGTCGTAGCGGCCGGTTTCGATGGCATTCACCGTCTGCCGGGAGACGCCCAGGCGTTCACCCAGCTCCGCCTGGGACCAACCCTGGCCATTGCGCAACTCGCGCACCTGGTTGATCACCGGTAACGCCTCCAGCCCAGCCACGCGCCAAAGCCCCACAGGGCGGCGAGCAGTGGCCACACGAAGAACATCGACAGGCGCGGAAAACCGGCGGTTTCCAGAAAGCCATAGCTGAAGGTGATCAGTGCCGTGCCGACGAACGCCAGCGCCAGGGCCTCCAGGTGAATCGTCCGGGCCAGTTCGTCGAGCTGACGGATCTGGCGAATCACGGTAATCGCCACGACGATCATCGGTACGATGGGGATCAGTGCACACAGCGTCCGCAAGATCCCCTCGGGTAAGAGCGCCTGGGTCAGGCTGCTGACGGCCACGGCTGTGATATAGGCGGTTATCGCCAGGCAGAAGTGGATAGCGAAACGTTTGGAGTCGGTCATGGCGCTGCACCGGAAATGGAAAGTGTGCTTTACATTATGACGGTGCGCTCGCTTGGTCAAGTAAGCTTTACATTCAAGCTCGTGATGAGCTCACGTCCCTTGGCCCAGCGTGCCGACGAGTACCCGCCGCGCCTGCCGATGACGACGTGAGAGCAGGTTCATCGGCCGCCCACGGTTTCTATAGCCAGTCCGGGTCTCAGGACACCGGGCGTAGTGAGTGGGACGGACAAGGCCGACCGTTTCCGCTGATCCATATGGCGTATCGAGGCTCGCAAGCCTGAATCTATATAACTGTTATAAGCAAATGCTTACTCGGTATATGTCCTTTATGTTCAAGTAGTTATCCTGCGCGCCTGACAAATGAGCCGACGACGGCAATTGGGGCAGGTATGGATTTTGGTGGCTTGGGCTTCGTCATCGCGGGGCTGGTAGTAGGCTTTATCGTGGGCATGACGGGCGTGGGCGGCGGCTCGCTGATGACGCCCATTCTGCTGTGGTTCGGCATCAACCCGGCAGCGGCGGTCGGCACCGACCTGCTGTATGCGGCGATCACCAAGGCTGGTGGGGTTTTCGTCCACCAGCGCAATCGCAATATCGACTGGTCGGTGACCGCCTGGTTGGCGGCGGGCAGCGTGCCGGCAGCCTTGTTGACGCTGCTGGCGCTGACTCTGCTGCCGGGCGATCAGCATGCCACCAACGCCTTGATCAAGCATTCTCTGGGTATCGTGCTGCTGCTCACGGCCACGGCGATCCTGTTCAAAAAACAGCTGTTCGCCTTCGCCAGCCGCCATGCCGGCGATGGCTTTCACTTCAGCCCGGGGCGGCTCAACGCGTTGACGGTCGTGGTCGGCCTGGTGCTCGGCTTCATGGTCACCCTGACTTCCATTGGCGCCGGCGCCCTGGGCACCGTGGCGCTGTTCCTGCTCTATCCGCTGATGCCCACGCGCCGCCTGGTGGGCACCGAAATCGCCCACGCCGTGCCGCTGACCCTGGTGGCGGGCCTTGGCCATGCCGGGCTCGGCAATCTGGACTGGGGCGTGCTGGGCTACCTGCTGCTGGGCTCGCTGCCGGGCATTTTCTTCGGCAGCCACCTGTCCGGGCGTGTATCGGACAACGTGCTGCGCCCGTTCCTGGCGATCATGCTGATGGTGATCGGCTTCAAGCTGGCGTTCTGATCACCGCAACCTGAGCGGCCCGTGGTGCGGCCATGGGTAACTGCGTTGCCTTCGTGGCAGCGCAGGGCGTCATCAGGGCTTTCACTTCGATAGCAAGGCGGTTGGTTATGGCTAGCAGCATCTGATATCTCGCGCTGTTTGCTGCACAGGTGTTCGTCGAAACTGCCCAGCCCCGTTCGCTGGACGCGCATTGGCATAGCGCTAGCGAAGCATGTTTACCCGACTCACGTGGCTGACGGATAATGCGCCGGTGCAAGCGTTCGTGGCGGGCCATCTTGGCGCGTCGACGTGGGATCAGAGGACCAGATGGCAGCGAAGACCGTCACCAGCAAGCAAGCTGAAGTGCAGCGCATCGTCGATGTGTTGTTCAAGGCTATCGCTCAGCATCGCTTGCCACCCGGAACGCGCCTGATCGAAGCGCAGATCGTCGAGACCCTGCAGGCCAATCGCAATCATGTTCAGGCGGCGCTGCAACGTTTGGCCTTGCAGCGGGTCGTGACCATCGAGCCGAACCGCGGCGCCATGGTCGCTCAGCCCAGCGCCAAGGAGGCGCGGGAGATATTCGCGGCGAGGCGCGCCATCGAGCGGGCCATCGTCGAAAGCATCACGCCGGCGATCATGCACAAGCAGCGTCAGCGGGTGGCTACTCACATGAGCAACGAGCGCAAGGCCACCAGTGCTACCGATCGGCGCGCCATCGTTCGCGAGCTGAGCGAGTTTCACCTGATGCTCGGCGAGATCAGCGGCAACTCGGTGCTCAGCGAGATCCTCGCCAACCTGATGGTGCGCAGCTCACTGATCGTCGCCCTTTACCAGCGCAATGACGTGCCGTCCTGCGCCTCGGACGAACACCAGCAGATCATCACCGCGCTGGAGAAGGGCGACCATGCGCAGGCTGCTGCGGTGATGCTCGAACACCTGGACGAACTCGAAGCCCAGCTGGACCTGGATGATCAGGCCGAGCCCGAGATCAACCTGCGCCAGGCCCTGGCGGGGCTGTAACGCGATAACTCATGGATCTGCCATAAATGTGTGCGCTACTGGTGAGACTCAGAGCGCCATTTCCCGCCTGAACACCTCCAGGGTATGGGCCTTGACCCGCACGAACTCCGGATGGCTCATGATCTCCGCACCCCGTGGGCGGGGCAGGTCGAACCTGACGATTTCGGCAACCCGGGTGGGGCGTCGGGTCAGCAACAGGATCTCATCGGCCAGAAATACCGCGTCTTCCAGATCATGGGAGACGATCAGCATGGTGACGCCGGTCGCCAGTTGTACCTCCTGCAATTTGTCGCGGATGAACAAGGTCATCTCGAAATCCAGCGCGGAAAACGGCTCGTCGAGGAACATCACTTCCGGGCGCGGCGCCAGTGCCCGCATGATGCACACGGTCTGCTGCTGGCCGCCGGAAAGCTCGTAGGGGTAACGGTCGAGATCGAAGCGGATATCGAACATCTGCGTGAGTTCCTCGACGCGTGCGTTCACATCCGCCTTGCTCATGCCCTGGCGAACCAGCGGATAGGCGATATTGGCGCGGGCACTCATCCACGGGAACAACGCATCGCGATAGTTTTGGAACACGTAGCCGATCGTGGTCTGGGCGAGCGTCTTGCCATCGAACAGAATCTCGCCTTTGTCCATCGGCAGCAGCCCGGCGATCATGTTCATCAGGGTCGACTTGCCGCAGCCGTTGGGCCCGAAGGTCGAGACGATCTTGCCGCGCGGCAGGTCGAGGTTCAGGTCGGTGTACAACGGCTGGCCGGCAAAGGCCTTGCTCAGGCCGCGAATGGTGACATGGGTATCGGCGCGCGGTGTGCTGCCGGGTGCCGGTGAGGTGGCAAGAGTGTGGGCGAGGGAAAGCGCGTGCGTCATGCCTGGCTACTCCAGTGGACGGTTTTTTTCTCGATGAGCAGGAACGCCAGGTTGAGCAGATAGCCCAGGGCGCCGGTGATCAGGATCGAGGCGTACATGTCCTTGATGTTGAAGACCTGCTGGGCATCGATGATCCGGTGGCCCAGGCCGTTCTCCGAGCCGATGAACATTTCCGCGACGATCACGATGACCAGGGCGATGGACACCCCGGTACGCAAGCCGACGAAGGTCTGCGCGAGGCTTTCCATCAACAGGATGTCCTTGAAAATGTGCCAGCGCGAAATGCCCATCACCTTGGCGGCCATCAGCCGGGTTTTCTTGGCGTTCATCACGCCGTAGGCGCTGTTGAACAGAATCACCAGCACGGCGGCGAAGGCGGCGATGGCGATCTTGTTCGCATCGCTGATGCCGAAGATCAGCATGAACAGCGGGATCAGCGCCGAGGAGGGCGTCGAGCGAAAGAAGTCGATCAGGAACTCAAGGCTGCGGTAGACCTTTTCGCTGCTGCCCAGAATGACCCCCAGGGGCACGCCCACCGCAGCCGCGAAGGCGAACGCGGCCAACGTGCGGTAAAGGGTCGAGGCAATGTCGGTGCGCATGGACGATTCGCTGAACGACTGGAACATGAAACCCAGGGTTTCGAGCGGCGAGGGCAGCAGCACCGGATTCAGCCACTGTGCGCTGACGGCCAGCTGCCATAACGCGAATAGCAGCAGCGGGCCGATCAGCGGCAGCAGGCGCGAGGACCAGGGTGATGTCATGGCGATTCTCCTCAGCCCTGATAGATCAGCGCAGCCACGTCGATCGGTTTGCTGAAGATGTTCCGCTCGGTGAACACGTCATAGAACTTCTGGAACCACTGCAGGTTGTCGCCTTGCAGTTCGGAGTACATGACGAAGCCCGGCAGTGGCACCTCGTTGACCAGATCCGCTTCGATGCTGGTGTAGCCGACGATGTTCTTGCGTGCCTGCTCCGGCTGCACGGCGATGAATTCCACGGCCTTCTGGTAGGCGGCGATGAAGGCCTTCGCCTGCTCCGGTTTGCGCTCGATGAAGCTGCTGTTCAGCGCCGCCGCACCACCGAACCAGGGCGCATCGGCATTGCCGAGCACGTACTTGGAGATGACGCCGGTTTCCAGGGTGCGCGACAGGTTCTTCATGCGCCCCACGGTGCCGGTCGGCTCCAGGGTGTAGACCCCGTCGATCTGGCCGGCCGCCAGGGCTGGTGCGTGCTGGCCGACGGGGAGTTCGATGACCGACGGGTCGGAGAAGCCATTTTTCTCCAGAATGATCTTGGCCATGGTGACGTTCTGGATGCCGGGGCCGCAGGCGATCTTCTTGCCTTGCAGATCGCCGATGCTTTGCGCGGTGCTGTTGAGCGGCACCAGAAACTCATCCAGAACCAGGCGGTGGTTCGACGGGTTGGAGCAGATGATCTTGAACAGCCCCGGCATGGTGATCGCGCCGAGGCCGAGCGCGCCGGTCGCTGTGCCGTTGGCGCAACCGTGAATGCGACCGGTGATCATGCCTTCGACGATTTGCTGCGGGCTGGAGAACTTGACGCCTTTGACGTTCAGCCCAGCGTCCTTGAAGAAGCCCTGTTCCAGGCCGACATACAGCGGAAGACCGCCGACGATGGGCCAGTAACCGATACGAATTTCCTCGTCATCGGCGAACGCGCCTGCAGGAAGCAGGCTGCCGAGCGTCAGCGCGCTTCCCGTCACGCCCAGCCACTTCAGCAACTGGCGACGATCCAGCTGGAGACAACGATTTTCAGGTTTGCGGTCTTTCATCGGTTTTCCCTGTTTCAGATGTGGCGTATGCAGAGCTGCAAGCACGTGCCGTTCCAGGTTGATAAAGTCATTGAATTCAGTGGCTTGGGTATTTTCCGTGACGTAATCACGGCGATATCTGCGCAGCGCGGATAAACAGGCCCCAGGTTGGCGCACGAGCCCCGGTTGCCGACCCTGTCACCTTCACGATGGGCGCCGTCATGGTTTGAACAGCCGTGCCTGGGCGCGCTCGAAGGTCTTGCGGCCGGCCTTGTAGCCCATCAGCGGTGGGCTGATCTCAGCCACCACGGCGGCCGGCGACGGCGCATCGAATACGATGAAGTCGGCGCGGCAGCCGGGCGTCAGGCCATAGTCGGGCAGGCGCAGCAGGCGGGCCGACTCACTCGACACCCAGCTCAGGCAGCGCAGCAGTTCGGCCTCGGTAGCCAGTTGGCTGACGTTGGCGAACAGGTTGGCCTGGCGCACCAGCGAGGCGTCTCCATACGGGGTGAAGGGGTTGCCGATATTGTTGGTCGACAGCGAACAGGTCACGCCACAGGCGTGCAGGTGCTGCAACGGCGCCAGGCCGCGTGGCCGGTTGTGGAAGTGCTCGCGGCCGGTGAGGAACAGATCGGTACTCGGCAGGCAGGTGACCTGCACGCCGGCCTCGGCCAGCGACTGGGCGACCGCCAGCAGAGTCTCCCTGGGCAAGGTCGACAGCTTGGTGACATGGCCGATGGTCACCCGGCCACCCCAGCCGTGCTGATGGGTGCAGCGGATCACCTCGCCGATGGTCATGCCTTCGGGATTGAGATCGAAATCCAGGTGGAAATCCAGGTCGCGGTCGAATGCCACCGCCAGTTCGAACAGCCGACGGATTTGTGCGTCGGGTGCCGCGTCGGTATACGGGCAGCCGCCAAGTACCTCGGCACCCAAGGCCAGCGCCTCGCACAGCAGGGCTTCGGTGCCGGGGTTGTTGAGCAGTCCCTCCTGGGGGAATACGCAGATTTCCAGGCTGATGGCCCAGGCGTAATCGGCCTGCAGGCGGCGCACCGCATTGAAGCCGGTCAGGCCGATCTGCGGGTCGATCTCGACGTGGGTACGCATGTGCGTGGTGCCCTGGATGATGGCCTTGTCGAGCACCTGAGCACCGCGTTGGTAAACGTCCGCTTCGGTGAACTCGGCCTTGGCCGAGCGGGTCTGGGCGATGGCCTCGGCCAGGGTGCCTTCGCTCAGCTGGCAGCGCTGCATGATGCAGGCCTTGTCCAGATGGATATGGGTTTCCACCAGGCCGGGCAGCAGCAGCTTGCCCTGCAGGTCGAGGATCTCGGCGCCGGCACCTGGCGCACTGACGAAGCGGCCGTCTTCCACGTACAGGGTCTCAAGTGCCGTGGCATCGGCGCCGAGGCGGGCATTGATGAGGGTCAGTGCGCTCATGCTGCGGCGCCTCCCAGATAAGCCGCTTCCAGTTCCGGGTCACCGCGTAGCGCTTCGGCGCTGCCGGATTTGACGATGCGTCCGGTTTCCAGCACGTAGGCGCGATCAGCCACCTGCAGGGCGAGGTTGGCCATCTGGTCGACCAGCAGCAGGGTCACGCCTTCGTCGCGCAGGGCGGCCAGGGCGTCGTACAGCTCGCCGATCATGGCGGGCGACAGGCCCAGGGAAGGCTCGTCGAGCAGCAGGATCTTCGGTTTGGCCATCAGCCCGCGGCCGATCGCCACCATCTGCTGCTCACCGCCGGAGAGCAGGCCGGCCGGGCTGTCGATGCGATCACGCAGGCGCGGGAAGCGCCGCAGGATGCTGTCGATTTCCGCCTCGGTATCGAAGGCTTCCTTGCGCGAGTAGCCGCCGAGCAGCAGGTTGTCACGCACGCTGAGTTGCGCGAACACCTGACGGCCCTCCGGTACCAGGGCCAGGCCCTGGGCGGCAATGGCGCTGGCGTCGGCGTGCTCGATGCTCTCGTCGTCGAGCAGAATGCTGCCGCCACTGGCTCTGTGCAGCCCGGCCAGGCACTGCAGGATGCTCGACTTGCCGGCTCCGTTGGCGCCCAGGATGGCGATCAGCTCGCCAGGGTTGACCACGATATTGACCTTGTCGACCACCGGTGCGGCGCCGTAGTCGATCACCAGATCCTTGATGTACAGACGAGCATTGCGCGAGCCATCCCAGGCCTCGGCCCGCGGTGTGGCCTGATAGCGGGTGCCGCCCAGGTAAGCGGCGATCACCCGTTCGTCCTTGCGCACGTCCTCCGGTACGCCCCAGGCGATGGGCTTGCCAGCGTCGAGCACCAGCAGGCGCTCGGACACGGCCATCACCAGGCCCATATCGTGTTCGACCAGGATGACGGCGATACCAAACCCGGCCAGGGTTCTGAACAGGCCCGCCAGGCGATCGGTGTCGCTGCGGCTGAGCCCGGCAGCCGGCTCGTCGAGCAGCAGCACGCGTGGGCAGGTGGCCAGGGCGCGGGCGATTTCCACCAGGCGCCGGTCGACGTGGGCCAGGTCATCGGCCGGGGTGTTCACCGAACCGCCATAACCGACCAGCGTCAGCAATTGCAGCGCCAATTGGCGCCGGGTTTCGCTGGCGCACTTCAAGGGCAGGCCGAGACGACCCTGCTGCATGGCCACCAGCAAATTCTCCAGCACCGACAGTTCGCCGAACAGCTGGGTAGTCTGGTAGGTGCGGGCGATGCCGGCGCGGGCGATCTTCCAGGCCGGCAGGCCGGCCAGGGGGCGGCCCAGGTCGATACTGCCGCTATCGGGTGCGTAGAAGCCGCTGATCATGTTCAGCACCGTGGTCTTGCCCGCGCCATTGGGGCCGATGATGCTGGTGATGCTGCCCGCCGGTGCGTGCAGGCTGACGTGTTGCGCCGCCTGCACGCCGCCGAAGCGAATGCCGATGTCCTTGACCTGCAGGCCTTCTGGGGCGGCGTTGTCCTGCTGGAAAAAGGCGCTCAGTTGCGCCTGATCGAAAGTCGCCGGGGCGGCCAGGTGGGCAGGTCGCAGCCACAGGCTGGCCAGGGTGCCGAGCAGCCCTCGCGGTGCAGCCCAGAGCACGCAGAGCAGTAGCACCGAGAAGATCAGCAGGCGGTATTCGGCGAAATCCGAGAGCATCTCCGGCAGCAGCACGATCAGCAGGGCGCCGAGCAGCGGGCCGAACAGGGTGCCGCTGCCGCCGACGATCACGGCCAGCACGAACAGGATCGATTGCGAGAAGGGGAACGAGGCCGGGTTGATGAACATCATCAGCGGCGCCACCAGAGAACCGGCCAGGCCAGTCAGCAGGGCGGACAGGGCGAAGGCCAGGGTCTTGGTCTGCACCGGGTTGAAGCCGAGGGAGCGGGCGGCGATCTCGGTGGATTTCACGGCGCGCATGGCCATGCCCCAGCCACTGCGACGCAGGCGCTGGAACAGCGCCAGGGCGGCAATCATCAGGGCGGTGGCGATCAGGGCCAGGCTCACGCTTGGATCGAGGCTGCCGATTTCCGGCATGGGAATGCCCATCAGGCCGTTGGCCCCGCCGGTCAGCGAGCGCCATTCGATCAAACCGTGGTGGACCACCAGGGCGAAGGCGATGGTGATCATCGCCAGGTACGGGCCGCTGACGCGCAGGGCCGGAATCGCCAGCAACGCGCCGATGGCCGCGCAGGCCAGGCCGGCGGCGATCATTGCCAGGCCCAGGGGCAGGCCGGCCATGGTCAGCAGCGCGGACACATAGGCGCCGATGGCGTAGAAGGCAATGTGGCCGAAAGAGATCTGCCCGCTCAGGCCGATCAGAATGTTCAGGCCCACGCCAACCACCACGGCCAGCGCGCAGAAGGTGAAGACCAGCAGCGAGTAGCTGTCGAGCAGCAGCGTGGCGGCAATGCAGGCCAGCGTCAGCAGGGCCAGGGAAGCGGGAGCGAACAGCGAATTCTTCAGGGTCATACTTTCACCAGGGTCTTGCTGCCGAACAGGCCATTGGGGCGCAGCGCCAGGGCCAGGATGACCAGTGCGAAGGTGAACAACTGGGTGAAGGCCGAGCCGAAATAGAGGGTCACCAGCGCCTCGACCAACCCGAACAGCAGGCCGGCGGCGAATACCCCGCCAGCGCTGGCGATGCCGCCGAGAATCGCCACGGCGAAGGCCTTGAGGCCGAACAGCAGGCCCATCTCGGCATTCACGCTGAACAGTGGCGCGATCAACAGGCCGGCGATGGCGGCGAACACGGTCGACACCGCAAAGGCCACGGCCACCACCCGGTTGACGCGGATGCCCATCAGCATCGCCGCCCTGGGGTTCTGCACGCAGGCTTCCAGCACCTTGCCCAGGCGGGTATGGCGGCGTACCAGAAACAACGCCAGGGCGATGCCGCCGCCTACCAGCGGAATCAGCAGTTGCAACACGCCGACGTTGTTGCCCAGCAGTTCCAGATGCTGATTGGCCAGCGCCGAGGTGAACTGCCGTGGCTCCTTGCCAAAGGTGAACAGCGCCAGGTTGTCGACCAGGATGCCCGCCGCCACCGTCGCCATCAGCCAGGCTTCGGAGCCGCGCGAATGGAAGGGGCGAACCAGAAAACGCTCGATGATCAGCCCATACAGGGCGCACAGCGCCAGGGTGGCCGGAACCGCCAGCCACAGCGGCCAGCCCCAGGTGATGTGGAAGCTGTAGCCGAGCACGGCGCCGACCATCATGGCGCTGCCCTGGGCGAAGTTGACCGTACGTGACACCACGTAGGTGATGTGGAAGCCCAGGGCCAACAGGGCATACATGCTGCCCAATCCAAGCCCGGTGATGATGGCGGCGGTGATCATGTCGATAATCCTCCGGGCGCGCCGCAAGGGCTCGCCCGTTCACGGCGTCAGGGGGCGAGCGGGACGATGCGGCCGTCGACGAAATGGGTGAAGACGTAGTCGTCCGGGCCCAGGGCGTCGTGCTTGGTCGGGGTGAAGGGCTGGGTGTAGTCCTTGATCAGGCCCTGGTAGCTGTCGATTGCATAGAAGCCATCGCGAACCTTGCTGCCTTGGGTGTCGCCGGCCTTTTCGATGGCCGCGGCGGCCAGGTGCATGGCGTCGTAGGCATTGGCGATTCCTACTGCCGGGGTCACGTCGGCCAGGCTCTTGATCTCCGGAAAGCGCTGTTTGAGGGCCGCCAGCACGCTGTCACCCCTGGCGCTGTTGTTCTCGGTGAACACGTAGGTCTGGATGAAGTGCACGCGGCTGGCGTTGGGGCCGGCCAGCTCGCTGAAGCGACCGCCTGCCGGGCCCCAGTGGGAAACCACCGGCACGTCCCAGCCCATGCGATCGAGGGACTTGACCACCTGGGCCGAGGGTCCGACGTTGCCGACCATCAGCAGGGTGTCGGTGCCGGCATTCTTCAGGCGGGTGAGTTGCGGCACCACATCGAGGTCGCTGTCTTCGATGCGCTCGATGCCGGCGTAATCCATGCCGCGTTTGGCGAGGGCATCCTTGAAGCCGAGTTCGTTGGATTCGCCCCAGGGATTGTTGATCAGGATCATCCCTGGCTTCTTCATGCCTTTGTTCACGCCGTACTCGACCAATGCTTCGTCGACCAGCTCGTCCACCGCCGAGACGCGAAATACGTAATTGTCCTTCGCAGCGTTCTCGGTGATCTTGGTGCCAGCAGCCCAGATGCCCATGAACGGCACCTTCAGTTGATTGGCCAATGGCACGATGGCCAGGGAAACCGGGGTGTCGAGGCCACCGAACAACACGGCGACCTTTTCCCGCTGCGCCAGTTCGCGGGCGGCCAGCATGCCTTTGGCCGGGTTGCTTTCATCATCGCGACGAATCAATTGCACCGGGCGGCCGAGGATGCCGCCCTTGGCGTTGATTTCGTCTATCGCCACCATCAAGCCGCGGGTCAGTGCCTCGCCGGATTTCGCCGACTGCCCGGACAGGGCGGCCACCAGCCCGACCTTGATCGGCTCCTCGGCGAGTACCGTAGCGCTCAGCGCCATGGCCAGGCTGGCGGCCGCCGCGCAAGGTAGCAGGCGGCGTAGTGGAGGTAACAGTTTGCGCATGACCTTTCTCCTGATTGCTAGCATTTGTATATAATTTGCTAGCAAGCCTGGTGCCATAACGCGCAGACTGGTTCTGCCGGGGTTGTCCCGCACAGATCAGGGCAGATATGCACGAATAGCGCGCATGTTGCACCACATCCAGGCACGAAAGTTGTCTCGGCAAATCAATAGAGCAGGAGAGCAATTCATGAGCGATATGAATGAAGCGGTGCAGATTGTTAGCGATTTTCTAGCGGCCTCCATGGCGCCGGATCCCGTCAAGGCCGCCACCTACATGAGCGATGACGTGCGCATCACCTTCACTGGCGGGCGGCACATGCCCACGCCCCAGGACATCACCGCCTTCAACGGCTCGCGTTACGCCTGGGTGAAAAAGGCCCTCGGTCAGTTCGACTGGACCGAGCGTGACGACCACACCGTCGTCTATTCGAACGGCACGCTGTATGGCGAGTGGCCGGATGGCAGCAGTTTTTCCGGTAACCGCTATCTGGATCGTTTCGAAGTGCGCAGCGGCAAGATCACTCGCATGGACGTCTGGAATGACAGCGCCGAGTGGCTGTTGGCTCCCGAGATCGCCAGGGCCTGACCGTACCGTTGGCTGGTGCCTGCCCGGCTGAATCAGTGTCGTTCGGCTAATGCCTTCTGGTAGACCGCCAAGTCATTAGCCGAAAAACAGCAGAACAGCGCCTCGTCGATGCCGGGATACCGCGCCAGTTCGGCCCGCACCGTGCTCACCGCGGTGCGAGCCGCCTGCTCGATGGGGTAGCCGAAGATACCGGTGCTGATGCTCGGAAAGGCGATGGAATGGGCGTCCACCTCGGCCGCCAGGCGCAGGGCGTTGCGGTAGCAGGCGATCAGCAACGCCTCTTCGCCGTGCTCGCCGCCACGCCAGACGGGCCCCACGGTGTGCACGATGAAACGCGCTGGCAATCGGTAGCCGCCGGTGCGCTTGGCCTCACCGGTCTTGCAGCCGCCGAGCAGGCGGCATTCGTGCAGCAGGTCGCTGCCGGCGGCACGATGGATGGCGCCATCCACGCCGCCGCCACCGAGCAGTGACGAGTTGGCGGCATTGACGATGGCATCGACTTCGAGCGTGGTGATATCCGCCTGGATGGCGCGTGTTCGTGCGGTCATTGACGTGGCTTTCTCTACTTGTCGATAGTGACGGCCATGAACCACTTGGGCTGCATGCGCCAGAAGTCGGTGCGCACGTTGTGCTTCAGGGCGCGCTTGGAGTCCAGCACGCGAGCTTGCCCGCCGTCGCGGGCGAACACCACCCAATGCCAGAACGGCCGGCCCTTTTCCAGGCGCCAGCGGATGGCCAGCAATGCGCGATCCGGCAAACGCTCCCAGCCCGGAAACGGCGCCGGTGCTTGGGCCTCGAGCCCTTGGGCGTGCAACAGTCGGGTCACGTACTCGGTGTCCGACCACAGCGCCTGGTCCTCGGCGTAAATGCCCAGCCCGTTGGCGATACGCCGGCTTTCGCTGTAGCTGACCTCAGTCAGCACCGCGCAGGCAGCGATGCCGCAACCCGAGGGTTGTTCCTGGATGACTGGGTCGATGGGGTAGGGCATTGGGCACTCCGTTTGCCATGGAATCTCAGGGGGGATTGGCGAATAATGCCGGCACTGGCCTTGCGCCGTCCATGACAGGATCCCGCCCGCCCATGAGCGCTACCCACCCACCTCTGGTGCTATCCATCCAGTCCCACGTTGCCCTCGGCCATGTCGGCAACGATGCCGCCGTGTTCCCGCTGCAGCGCCTGGGCTTCGAAGTGTTGCCGGTGCACACGGTGCAGTTTTCCAACCACACCGGCTACGGCCAGTTTCGCGGCCAGGTGTTCGATGCCGAGCACATTCGCGAGGTGCTCGCCGGCCTGCGTGATCGCGGCGCCTTGTCGCGGGTTTCAGCGGTGTTGTCCGGTTACCTGGGCGATGCGGCCATCGGCGCGGTGATTCTCGAGGCGGTGGACGAGATCCGCCGCGACAATCCCGGCGTGCGCTACCTCTGCGACCCGGTGATGGGCGACGTCGGGCGTGGCGTGTTCGTCAATGCGGCGATCCCCGATTTCCTGCGTAACCTGGCGATTCCTTGCGCCAACATCATCACCCCCAACCAGTTCGAGTTCGAGTTGCTCACCGGCAGCAAGCTGGGCAGCGTCGACGAGGCGGTGCGGGTGGCGCGTCAGTCGCGCGGTCGCGGGCCGGACGTGGTGGTGATCACCAGCCTGGCCACGCCGGACATTCCCGCGGACCAGCTGTGCACCCTGGCGGTCAATGGCGAGGGCGCCTGGCTGGTGAATACGCCGCGCCTGGCGCTGCATCCACTGCCCAACGGCATGGGCGACGTGTTCTCGGCTACCCTGCTGGCGCGTTTGCTGTCCGGCCATGCTTTGCCCCAGGCCCTGGAACTGGCCACCGCCACGCTGTACGCCCTGGTCGGGGCCACCGCCGAAGGCTCGCGTGACCTGCCGCTGGTCAGCGCCCAGGAGCAGATCGTCCAGCCGGCGCAGCGTTATGCGGCCAGCGAAGTGGTATGCCAATGAGTGGTCGTGCCTGGTGTGCAGCCGCGCTGCTGCTGGCCAGTGCGCAGAGCCTGGCTTGTGAAGTGGACACCGGCGCTGCGTTTCGCGATGAGGTGCACGGCAATCTGGTGATACCGGTGCGAGTCGGGCCGGGTGAGCGTTGCGTGGTCCTCGACCATCTCACCGAGGAAGGGCGCAGGACGCGCCGCGAGCTGTGGATGCCGGTGGAGAAGCTGGGTAACAGCACACCCGAACTGGGGCGCTGGAAACGCGAGTATCAGGTCGACGGCGACGTGGCCAAGGTCGACCGTTTCGTCTACCTGGCGGGCGAAAAGCCGGGTGAGGATTCGGTGAAGTTCTCCTCCTTCCCGAACCAGCAGGAGCACCGGGCCGTCGAGTACCGCATTCGCATCGAGTGATGCGCCCCGCGTCTCAGCACTTGTAGGGGCTTTCACTCTTGAGCTCTTCACCACTTTGGACGTCACGGATGATGACCGTGGCATCCGGGTGGACCGAGCACATCGCGTTGCGCGCGCTGTAGATGCCACTCCCTTGGGCCGTCATGCTGATGTTCTGGGGCAGCGGCTTGCCAGTGGCATCCTGTAGCGAGAGTTGATAAGTGCCGGAAAGGGTCATGCAGCCGCAGAGCAGGGCGCCGACGCTCATCGATGCTATCAGGTTCTTCATGATGTTCATCCGCGAGCAGAGGCGGGCGCCGTGCGATTAGCTGCAGCGCCCGCGCATGGGGTTACTGGGAAATGGCCAGCTTCGAGTCACGTACGCCCTGCATGCCCTCGGTTTCGTCGACCATTTCGACACCCGCGCCGCCGACGAAAACGCCCATCTTGATGTACTGCCGAACGAAGTAGTTCTTGCCGCCCTCGGCTTGGAAGGTCAGGGCGTTGTCGCTGAACTCAGATTCGGTGGAGATCACGTGCTTGCCAGGTGCGATTTCCTTGTAGAAATAGACCTTGTTGGCAGTTTCGCCAAGTACCTTGCCGTCCAGCGAAACGCTTTTCTTCAATGCCTTGCCCGCGAAGCTGTTGCGGTAAATGTACAGGCCTGCCTTGCCAGCTGCGGGTGCGCTGAACTGCTTCATGGATGCGTCCTGCTCGGCCGGAGCCATGGGCACGGAAGAGCAGCCGGCCAGAACCAGAGAAGCGAGCAGCGCGGAGCCGAGCATCAGTTTTTTCAACACGATCATCATCCTTGTCGTTTTTTTCGGGGTGGGGTTGTCGAGCCAGAGGTTCATGGGAAGGCGCGGCAGGCTGTTTCAACTGCCGACGCGTTGCTCGGTAAAACGGTAGTCCGCCTGGCAATCGGCGGTCGGGTCGGCCTTGGTGTTGACGTACTCGACGCTGTCGGCATCGATGAAGCGATAGTCGTACACCTCGGTGGTCTTCACGCCATCGGTTGTCAGGTGGTTCTGGCCGTCGTGGGCCGACCAGCTTCCGCGTTCGGTCTGGATCAGACGCGTTCTTTGTTCATCGGCAAAGAAGCTGATCTCGAAGCGCCCGTCAGGGCGAAAGCTGGAGTTCCAGGCGAAAAACTGGCACGGACCGTTCTTGTCGCGCATGCCTTGCCATTCGCCGAGCAGGCGCTGATCCAGAGGTTGGGTGGCGTGGCTGGAGCAGCCGGCAAGCAGAGCCGCGAGGCTGCCGCTCAGAAGAAAGGTTTTGAGCATGATGACATTCCTTGTTCGAGATTCATCCATGGGGCGTCCGTCCATGCCAAACATGGCGGCATGAATTGATGACTATGGTAGCGAAAAGTTCGCCGGTGAAACCAGCTTGGCGGTTACTCGAAGCTCCATAGTGCAACGGCATTCAAATCGTATCGATGCTGCTTGAAAATTTGACAATGAGCGGCCCATTTCATAATTTTGTGGGCACGCAAACGTTTGCGTATCGATAACAACGACAATAACCACGGAGTTCGCCCATGTCCGGTTTCCGTCCTGCCCGTCTGTGCGCCGCCATCGCCCTTGGTGCCGCAGCCCTCGTCAGTTTCTCCAGTGCCCATGCCGCCGAAGGCGAGCCGCCGCGCGTCGCGCTGGTGATGAAATCCCTCGCCAACGAGTTCTTCCGCACCATGGAAGACGGCGCCAAGGCTTACCAGAAAGAACACCCTGACCAGTTTGAACTGGTCGCCAACGGCATCAAGGATGAAACCGATACCTCCGCGCAAATCCGCATCGTCGAGCAGATGATCGTCGCCAAGGTCGATGCCCTGGTGATCGCGCCCGCCGATTCCAAGGCGCTGGTGCCGGTGATCAAGAAGGCCAGCGATGCCGGCATCAAGGTTGTCAACATCGACAACCGTCTCGATCCGGAAGTGGTCAAGAGCAAGGGTCTGGACGTGCCGTTCGTAGGCCCGGACAACCGCAAGGGCGCGCGCCTGGTCGGTGAATACCTGGCCAAGGAAAAGCTCAAGGCCGGTGACGAAGTCGGCATCATCGAAGGCGTGTCCACCACCACCAACGCCCAGCAGCGCACCGCGGGCTTCAAGGACGCCATGGAAGCCGCTGGCATGAAGATCGTCGGCGTGCAGTCCGGCAACTGGGAGATCGACCGCGGCAACGCCGTGGCCTCGGCCATGCTCAACGAGTACCCGAACCTCAAGGCGCTGCTGGCCGGCAACGACAGCATGGCCCTCGGCGCGGTGTCCGCCGTGCGTGCCGCTGGCAAGAAGGACCAGGTGCAGGTGGTCGGTTATGACAACATCAACGCCATCAAGCCGATGCTCAAGGACGGCCGCGTGCTCGCCACCGCCGACCAGTTCGCGGCGCGCCAGGCGGTGTTCGGCATCGAAGCGGCGCTCAAGCTGGTCAAGGGTGAGCCCACCGATGCCAAGGACGGTGTGATCGAAACCCCCGTCGAACTCGTGACCAAGCCGTGACCCATGCGGTAACCGGCGGCGAGACCGTTCTCGCCGCCCGCGATATCGGCAAGACCTACGTCCAGCCTGTGCTGGGCGGGGTCGAGCTGGAGCTGCGCGCCGGTGAAGTGCTGGCGCTGACCGGCGAGAACGGCGCCGGCAAAAGTACCCTCTCGAAGATTTTCTGTGGGCTGGAGCAACCGACCACGGGCTCCCTGAGCTTTCTCGGCCAGCCCTATGCACCGGCCAGCCGCCGCGACGCCGAACGCCTCGGCGTGCGCATGGTGCTGCAGGAGCTCAACCTGCTGCCCACCCTGACCGTGGCCGAGAATCTGTTTCTCGACAACCTGCCCAGCCGCGGCGGCTGGATTGCCCGTGGCCGCCTGCGCGAAATGGCGCGCGAAGCCATGGCGCGGGTCGGCCTGGAGGCCATCGACCCGGACACGCCGGTGGCATCGTTGGGCGTCGGTCATCAGCAGATGGTCGAGATCGCCCGCAACCTGATCGGCGAGTGCCGCGTGTTGGTGCTCGACGAGCCGACCGCCATGCTCACCGCCCGCGAGGTCGATCTGCTGTTCGAGCAGATCCAGCGCCTGCGCGAGGCCGGTGTGGCCATCGTGTACATCTCCCACCGCCTGGAAGAACTGACGAAAGTGGCGCAGCGCATCGCCGTGCTGCGCGACGGCCAACTGGTGGCGGTTGAGCCCATCGACCGCTACAGCAGCGACGAGCTGGTCACCCTGATGGTCGGCCGTGAGGTCGGCGAAGCCATCGACCTGGGCGAGCGAAAGATTGGCGCACCGTTGTTGCAGGTCAGCAAGCTGTGCCGGCGCGGCAAGGTCGACGACGTGTCGTTCAGCGTGCGGGCCGGGGAAATCTACGGCATTTCCGGGCTGATCGGCGCGGGCCGTACCGAGTTGCTGCGGCTGATCTACGGCGCCGACCGCGCCGACAGTGGCCAGGTGGCCATCGGCAATCCGCCGGTGCCGGTGCAGGTGCGTTCGCCCGCCGAAGCGGTGCGCCATGGCATCGCGCTGATCACCGAAGACCGCAAGGGCGAAGGCCTGCTGCTCGGCCAGCCGATTGCCGCCAACCTGGCGCTGGGCAACATGCCGGCCGTTTCCAGGCACGGCGTGATGCGCCCAGCGGCGGAGCAGGCTTTGGCGCAGCGGCAGATCGACGCCATGCGCATTCGCTGCAACGGCGCCCACCAGGCGGTGGTCGAGCTGTCTGGCGGCAACCAGCAGAAAGTGGTGATCGGCCGCTGGCTGGAGCGTGACTGCCAGGTGCTGCTCTTCGACGAGCCGACCCGCGGCATCGACGTGGGCGCCAAATTCGAAATCTACGGCCTGCTCGGTGAGCTGGCGCGCCAGGGCAAGGCCCTGGTGGTGGTGTCCAGCGACCTGCGCGAACTGATGCTGATCTGCGACCGCATCGGTGTGCTGTCCGCTGGCCGCCTGATCGAAACCTTCGACAGCGATGACTGGACCCAGGACCGTCTGCTGGCTGCCGCCTTCGCCGGCTACCGCAGCCGCGAGGCCTTGCTCGGCGACGTCGCCCCCCCGTTACAGGAGCTTTCCCAATGACCACTCCATCCGCCACGCCGGCCAAGCGCAGCGGCACGCATCAGGGCCTGGGCACTTACCTGGGCCTGGCCGGTGCACTGCTGGCGATGATCGTGCTGTTCTCTAGCCTGAGCAGCCACTTCCTGTCCTACGCGACGTTCACCACCCTGGCCAACCAGATTCCCGATCTGATGGTGCTGGCGGTGGGCATGACGCTGATCCTGATCATCGGCGGCATCGACTTGTCGGTGGGCTCGGTACTGGCCCTGGCGGCTGCCGTGGTCAGCGTCGCCACCCTCGGTTTCGGCTGGGGCATCCTGCCTGCCGCGTTACTGGGCATGGCCTGCGCCGCATTGGCCGGCAGCGTGACCGGGATCATCACCGTGGCCTGGGGCATTCCCTCGTTCATCGTCTCCCTCGGCGTGCTGGAAATGGCCCGCGGCCTGGCCTATCAGCTCACCGACTCGCGCACCGCCTATATCGGCGACGCCTATGCCTGGCTGTCGACGCCGTTCGCTGCGGGCATCTCGCCATCGTTCGTGATCGCCCTGCTGGTGATCGCTGCCGCGCACCTGCTGCTCACCCGCACGGTGTTCGGCCGTTATCTGGTGGCCATCGGCACCAACGAGGAAGCGGTACGTTTGGCCGGCATCAACCCCAAGCCATACAAGATCTCGGTGTTCGCCCTGATGGGGCTGCTCGCCGGCCTGGCCGCGCTGTTCCAGATTTCCCGCCTGGAAGCTGCCGACCCCAACGCTGGTTCTGGCCTGGAGCTGCAAGTGATCGCCGCCGTGGTGATCGGTGGTACCAGCCTGATGGGCGGGCGCGGCTCGGTGATCAGCACCTTCTTCGGCGTGCTGATCATCTCGGTGCTGGCCGCGGGGCTGGCGCAGATCGGCGCCAGCGAGCCGACCAAGCGCATCATCACCGGTGCGGTGATCGTCGTCGCGGTGATTCTCGACACCTACCGCAGCTACCGCGCCAAGCGCCGGGCCTGACCGCTCATGGCCACCATCAAGGACGTCGCCGCCCGGGCGGGCATTTCCTACACCACGGTGTCCCACGTGGTGAACGGCACCCGCCCGGTCAGCGACCCGGTGCGCAGCAAGGTTGAGGCCGCCATCGCCGAACTGGGCTACGTACCCAGCGGCGTGGCGCGCTCGCTGCGGGTGCGCGCCACCGGCACCCTGGGCCTGTTGGTGCCCAACGCCAGCAACCCGTATTTCGCCGAGTTGGCCCGCGGCATCGAGGACCACGCCGAGCGCAACGGTTACAGCGTGATCCTGTGCAATTCCGACGACGACACCGACAAGCAGCTGCGCTACTTGCGCGTGTTGCTGGAGCGGCGCATCGACGGGCTGATCGTCGCCACCGTGGCCAGTGACGCGGCCTTTGCCGAAGCCCTGGCCAACCTGCGGGTGCCGCTGGTGCTGGTCGACCGTTCCCTGGAAGGCGTCAGCGCCGACCAGTTGCGGGTCGACCACGAGCAGGGCGCCTACCTGGCCACCCGTCACCTGCTGGAGTTGGGCCATCGACGCATCGCCTGCATCGGCGGCCCGGCCAGTACCCAGGTGGCCCAGTTACGTGCCGCCGGCTACCGCCGCGCGCTGGACGAGGCGGGTATCGCAGCCCGGGCGGTGGCGGACTGCCCGTTCACCAGCCCGGCCGGGCATGCCGCCGCCCAGGCGCTGCTGGCAGGCGAGCAGCGGCCCACGGCGATCTTCGCCGGTAACGACATGATCGCCCTGGGCGTGCTGCGCGCCGCCGCTGAGCGTCAGTTGCAGGTGCCGCAGCAGCTATCGGTGGTGGGCTTCGACGACATCGAAGTGAGCCGCTACCTGCACCCGGCACTGACCACCGTCGGCCAGTGCATCGGCGCGCTGGGCGAGCAGGTGGCCGAGCGGCTGCTGGAGCGTATCCGCACGCCCGGCCTGGCCGTCGCCCAGCGGCTGATCGAACCCATTCTGGTGCTGCGCGAATCCAGCGCCGCACCCGACGCATGATTCACCGCAAGGCCCGGCGCCTTGCGGTCGATGGAGAGGAACACCTGCAATGCAAGCGAACGTAGTTGTGATGGGCAGCCTGAACATGGACCTGATCGTGCGGGCGCCGCGCCTGCCGGTTGGCGGCGAAACCCTGGCCGGCCAGGATTTCTCCACGGCGCCGGGCGGCAAGGGCGCCAACCAGGCAGTTGCCGCGGCGCGCCTCGGCGCACGGGTGGCGATGGTCGGCTGCGTGGGCGATGACGCCTACGGCAGCGAACTGCGCGGCGGCCTGCTGGCCGAAGGCATCGACTGCAGCGCCGTGGAGGTGGCCGCCGGTGTGCCCAGCGGCATTGCGTCGATCCTGGTCGACGATGCTGGCCAGAACGCCATCGTCATCGTCGCTGGCGGCAACGGCGAGATGAGCCCCGAGCGCGTCGCGCATCACGATGCCCTGCTGGCAGCGGCCGACGTGGTGATCGCGCAACTGGAGGTGCCGGCCGCCACGGTCGAGGCCACCTTGGCGCGCGCCCATGCCCTGGGCCGCACGGTGATCCTCAACCCGGCGCCGGCCATCGGCCCCTTGCCCGCGCACTGGTACGGCCTGGTCGACTACCTGATCCCCAACGAAAGCGAGGCCGCCTTGCTGACCGGGCTGCCGGTCGAAGGCCCTGACACGGCGCTGCTGGCCGCCCGGCAATTACTCGCGGCAGGCGCCCGGCGAGTGCTGATCACCCTGGGTCGCCAGGGCGTGCTGTACGCCGACGCCACCCGGCATCTGCATCTGCCGGTCGAGCCGGTGGTGGCGGTGGACACCACCGCCGCCGGTGACACCTTCGTTGGCGGCTTCGCTGCCGGCCTGGCCGAGGGCCTGCCGCTCGAAGAGGCCATCGCCCTGGGCCAACAGGCCGCCGCCCTGGCCGTTACCCGGCCGGGCGCCCAACCTTCGATTCCCCATCGCCACGAGTTGCCCGCATGAAAAAGACCCCGCTGCTCAACGCCGAACTCTCCGCCGCCATCGCCCGCCTTGGCCATGGCGACGTGATCGTCATCGGTGACGCCGGCATGCCGATACCGCCTGGCACACCATGCATCGACCTGGCGCTGACCGCCGGCGTGCCGGATTTCGTCACCACCCTGAAGGTGGTGCTCAGCGAGATGCAGGTGCAGGGCCATCTGCTGGCCCGGGAAACCCTGGAAGTCGCGCCCCTGGCGCTCGAGGCCATCGAAGCGATGACCGCAGCCGGGGAGTTGGGCGAACGGCAACTGGTCAGCCACGACGAACTCAAGGCCGCTTGTGCCAAGGCTCGCGTGCAGATCCGTACCGGGGAATGCCGGCCTTACAGCAATATTGCGTTGATCGCTGGCGTGACTTTCTAGGAGGCTTTTCAGGATGTTTTTGAATGCGTCACGTGGCCGCTTCAAGGCAATTGCGGCTACTGACACGGGCAGCTACCGGCCCAGAGTGTGTAAAAACACTTTTGTATCGTGGATACCTCAGCCCAGCGCAGTTGGGCGAGTCGATTGCCCAGGCATTTGCCACGATCAGCACCGGTAACGCCCCAGGGCGCTTATGAAGCGCTTTAGCTCCATCTAGAGCAGCAAAAGCCGGGCTTTTACGCCGCCATTGCCTTCAACAAGCCTTCGGTACCGATGATTCTCATGACCCGCTTCATGTTGTAGGCGAGCACATTCAGACTCATCTCCGCGCTGACACCGGCCAGCCTACGTGTGAGGAAATGCGTGGCTCCCATCCATTGTTTGAGCGTCCCGAAGGGATGCTCAACAGTGCGCTTTCGGACTCGCATCATGTCCGGCGCATGGTTCAGCCGGATCTGCATTTCGTCTAGTACGACTTCATGCTCCCAACGCCGCACTCGTCGCTGCTTGCTCGGCGTACACTGAGTTTTCAGGGCGCAGCTCTGGCAGTTCGAACTCCAGTAGCAGTGCATGTTCAGGCCTTTCTCGACGCTGGAGAAACGCCAAATCAGTGCCTCACCAGCTGGGCAAACATATTCATTTTTAGCTGCGTTAAAAACGAAGGCATCTTTGTTGAAACGCCCGTCCGCTTTAGCTCCTGAAGTCATCGGCTTGGGCACATAGACAGTAATTTTTGCATCTCGGCAGGCCAGGATTTCTTCGCTTTTAAAGTAGCCTCGATCAGCCACTACCGACAGCGTTTCTGAACCAATGGCTTCCCGAGCCTGCTTCGCCATCGAGCTGAGTTGGTCTCGGTCAGAGCCAACGTTCGTGGCCTCGTGAGCAACGATTAAATGGTGCTGGGTATCGACCGCCGTCTGTACGTTGTAGCCGACGATGCCATTGCCACGCGTCATCATCGAGCGGGCATCGGGGTCGGTCAGTGAAACCTGTTTGTCTGGAGAGTCGTTGAGCTGAGATTCGATCACCTGAAGCTCTTTCATCTGAGCTTTGAGCTTGGCAATTTTCTCTTCCAGATGTGTAGCGTCTGGCTCAGCGGCGCTACGCACTTGCCGATCAGCTGCATCAAGGGAGGTCAGGTAACGGTTGATGCTCGACTCAATTTCTTCCATTCGCCGCTTCAGTTTGGCGCTGGTGAAATTGCGGTCGCGGTTGTTCACTGCCTTGAATTTGCTCCCGTCGATGGCCACCAGGTTTTCGCTAAACAACCCCAACCGCTGGCACAGCACAACGAACTGGCGGCACACGCCGCGAATGGCTTTGCTGTTGTCTTTTCGGAAGTTGGCGATCGTTTTGAAGTCGGGCATCAGGCGCCCGGTTAACCACATTAGCTCGACATTGCGTTGGGCTTCGCGCTCAAGACGCCGGCTCGATTGGATGCGATTGAGATAGCCGTAGATATAAATCTTCAGCAGGATCGCAGGGTGATACGCGGGTCTGCCGGTTTCGGCAGGAATGACGCCATCGAAACCCAGCGTGGCCAGGTCGAGTTCATCGACGAAGACATCGACCACGCGCACCGGATTGGTATCGCTGACGTAGTCGTCGAGGCTCTCGGGAAGCAAGGTGCTTTGACCTCGGTGTTCACCCTGGATAAACCGTTTCATGGGTTTCCCTTGCGATGAAATTCTCAGAAATCATAGCAAGGGTATGTCCAGGTGTTTTTACACATTCTGGGCCAGCAGCAGACCTGCACACCGTACTACAGGGGAAAAAATGAAACACTCAGGTGAAATGAAAGCACTTCATCGAAAAATTTCGGATGCCTGTCTCGCTGGGGATATTCCCATGCTCGAGCAGGAACTCGCCCTGCTTGCCGATCCTTCGGTATTGTGGTCCTGCCCTGATTATCCGCTCGCCATTGCTGCCTCTCAAAACAACGTTGCCATGATGGATGTGTTGTTGGCCAAGGGCATGCCCCTGTACATCAACACCAAGTACGCCTCGCGCGACGGCGATGTTACGGATTTCACCTTGGCCAGCAGTTGGGGCGTGGAGTGCCATAAGGCAATCATGTATTTGATTGAGAAAGGCGCCCGTGTTCGCTCCGATAATGTGGCCTACATGCCTGTCGTTCGTGTGCTAGCACTACATGATCATTCTGTGTGTACAGAGTCCGATGAATTCTTCACGGCGGTTTCTGATGGCGTGGATATCGATGCCCCAATTGGCAACGGGGAGAGCTTGCTGCACCTGATTTCGACGCTGAACAATCGCTATGTGCCCAAGCTGATCGCTCAGTCGAAGGATGTAAATGCAGCAAGTGCATCCGGCCGGCGACCACTCAGTTTGGCGGTGCTCCACGGCGCCGACCTGGCTGTCGAAGCATTGCTCAGCGCTGGGGCCAGTACGGGCTATTTTGTGGGTGAGTCATACCCAACAGTCATCGCGCTGGCGCAATGGGTGAACGAGTACAAAAGCAACGTCAAATTGCTCGGGACAATGGGCAGGATATTGGCCTTGCTAGGTGCAGCGGATGAATGAGTGAAAGGCATTGGTAGTTTGAGGGCGACATTTCCAAGCCATGGGGACGTGTCTCTTTAAACGGCTAAAGGTTTGGGCCTTGATCCAGCACCTCAACGACTTGGCCAATGCGTTGCGCCGACCGGTTGAATCCGCCGCCAACAGCTGCCGGTCGCCAATAGGCCGGTTTCCGCCTGTGGCCAGCGGGTCGGGGTTGGCCTATAGCGGTCAATGCTAGCCGCAGCCCCCGTTTTGCTCGCAGTATGCTCTGTACCTTGTAAGGGCGGTCAATTCCATTTGTTGTCGGACGGATCGCTGCCCTTTTTCAGCTAGATTCACGAAGCTAATAATTACCTGCCACATCAGCTTGCCCTAGATGACGAATGTCTATCTACAGCTGAGTGGATGAAGGATGCGTTCGAAACACCGGCTAAGGTTAACTAGCGCAAGACGTGGGTTATTGAGGCTTGCCTGCAGGCGATCAAGCCGTTCCCGAGCGCGGGTTTTGATTGCAAGAAAGATATTTCCTTTAAAGTGCTTTCCGAGGTAATTGACCCGTCGACGACTAAGGGCAAATAAAATGGCAGTAGGTATCCCCGCAAAAAAAGCGACCTTTCGCTTTGCGCAGAAATTCAACGGTGTGGTGTCCACCGCTATTGGTGGTGATCAACTGTATGTGCTGTACAGCAGTAAAGACACCGAGGGTGAGCGTTACTTCAAGGCTTTTGACCTGCCTCGGTACAACGGCCTGGAGGACAATGTGCCGGCACGTCTGAGACGCAAGGCGGAGCCACGCTGGCGGCCGATGTTTCTGGAAAGTGGCTTGCTGTATGTCTATGGGGAATCCCCCGAGCTGATCGATGTGGCTGACTGGCAGCCGCGTTACAGCGAACATGAATCGGTCGCCAACCCTGAATGGGCAACCGACGGCCGCTTTGCCTACGACGGCAAACGGATTTACCGCGCTTTTGGCTGGAATGACTACAGCCGTGGCCTGGATATCGTCGAGAACGGCAAGATGGTCGATCATGTTGACATCGATATCCAGTATTTCATGCCGGCCGCTGACGGCCTGATTTACGGAGTACGACTGTCTGCTCCGGTTTTCTGTGTGTACTCACTCACAGAAAAAACCGTAAAGCTCGAAATTCCTCTGGGCTGTTTCGAGTTTGCGCCTGGCGTTACCCTGGCTCCGACTTCGCGTGACGGTGACACGCTTTACGTGCTAGCAGGTGATCATGTACTGGTCATTGATTTGACCTCTTTCACCCTCGTCGGCGAGTTTGCTTACTTCAATACCGCGTTCATGCAAACGCTGGTGGCTGGCATGAAGTACAAAAATCAGGCATTTCCGCGCTACATCAGCGCCCATGGCGGCACCGCCCTCTTGAGTAACGTCAACAGCAGCGGCTTCGTACTCTGCTTGTCCACGGTTGATGGGGCCCAGCTTTGGGCACGCAAAAGCAACGATGAAATACTCGCCGCGAATACCGATGGCGACCTGGTGTTCGGTCTGGAGGAGCGCCGACCTCGCGCCTGGGACAAGTACACCGGCGAGGAGGTTTGGCAGGCATCGGCGGGGACCATTGCCAATACCATCGAGGTGAGTGGCGACTGGGTGGTCTACCACCAGCCTGCCGGCGATATTCAGTGCTTCACCTGGAAAAAGCCCTATTCGTCACCTCATCGTCGGGGTTGAGGGATGTCCAGCGTCGTCACGTCGTTGTTGAAAGCCGCCAGCTGGCAAGAGCAGGCCAATGAGCATGGTTTGCTTCTTTCGCCGTTGTCTGTGTCGGTATCGCCTGCCCAGGCGCCGTTGCTGAAGTATGCCATCGACCTGCGCGAAACCGTGGCGTATGTGTCGGCCAGTGAGGTGGATGTCGCGCAGCGGGCAGACTTTCATCAGTCTGCTGGCGGCGTTACGCCAGCGTCTGAGCCAGCTGGATTGGGTGCCTGTCGCCGAGCATGAGCACACCCTGATACTGGCGGGCGATTTCAATGCCGCAGAAGGCCTGCTGCTGCCAGAGCGCCTGCAGAAAGCATAAGCCTTACTTGGCGTCACGGCGTTGCTGGCGTGTACACCCAAGCGCAGTGTGTTGCTGGTGGCGCCTATGAGACCGACGATAAAGCGGGTGTCGTGTAGAGGCTAAAAGGATTATGTCGCTGGGTTTGAAAGTTGCAGCGACTGGACAGCCGTTTATATCCATTGGGATTGACCAGCACGCTTTGCTCCCTCGACAGGCAGGAGTCGGCCAGAAGCGGCCAACCGAGAACTCGATCGACCATTCGCGTGGCCCAGTTAGCGCTAGTAGTTACTCCGCAGTCGCTTCTTCTTTCAGACTCACGCGGAAAGTGTCGCGAGCAGTTTTGCCTACGTAGGTGGTCAGCGCGTAATTCGCAGTTCCGCCGACGATGACTCCGATTCCGAACGGAATCACTTTTGCTGCGGCTTTTTGAGTGAACGAGATGCCGACTTTTGCGAACAATTCCTTGATGATCTGAAGCGTCGGCCCCTTCAAATATTGATGCACCATACGCACGCCGGCCTTGCTGGCTAATTTTGTTGCGCTGGAAGACCCCATCTGTTCCAAAGAGCCGTACAACGCGATGATGTACGACATGTGCTTGGCATCTTCGTTGGACATCTTGCCGTTGATGGCTACAGCCAGGCACATCGTCATGTCAATCTGCAGCTTCATGCACACCGAGATATCTGTCAGTCCTCCACCAACAGCACCCACTGCAGTACCTATACCGGGAATGACACCCGGAAGAGCGGTGGCTGCGCCAGATGTCGCAGCCAGCTTTGAATAGCGGCTGATTATTTTTTCGACAACTGCATCTTGAATCTTTTCTTCCGTAGCGGACGGCGACGAGTTGCGTGCCTGACTTTCATACTGGGTAACGAGCTCACGGGCATCCTGCGGGCTAATGGCGATAGCTTCCACCATTTTCATCAATGAGGAGCTGCCTTCATCTTTTCCTGTTGTCATGTCGAATTCCTTTCGAGAAATATTTATCAACGGTTTTCCAGTCTGAGCGCTGACGTGAATGTCGCACGGATGATATCAAAATAACACTAAACCAATAACTATGCGTCGCGAAGGGGGACTACACGGAGCTCCGCTTCTGGCCGAGTGCAGCCGGTGACGATAGGCAGCTACCGGCGAGTGGACGGTGAGCGGAGCTTTTGTGGGAGAGGCCGGGCCGCTTTCCGCTTTAGCCTCGATCTTTTGCCAGGCTAGGCGTAAGAGACCGGGGCTAAAGCCCCTCCCACGATCGTGAACGGCGTTACCGCCACATTGCTGCTATCGACCTCTGCCTCAACTCCAGCTCAAGATCGGCCAACCTTCACGTTCGGCATGCTCGCGCAGCACCGGGTCGGGGTTGACCGCGTGAGGTTTGTCGACCCGCTGCAGCAGCGGCAGGTCGTTGCGTGAGTCGGAGTAGAAATAGGCGCCGTCCAGCGTTTCGCCGTGTTCTTCCAGCCAGGCGTGCAGGCGGGTGACCTTGCCTTCGCGGTAGGTCAATACACCCTCGGTCTTGCCGCTGTAATGGCCGTATTCCTCGTGCAGATCGATGGCCAGCACTTCGTCGACCTTGAGGCGTTCGGCGATGGCGCTGACCAGGAAGTGCGCCGAGGCGGAGATGATCAGAATGCGGTCGCCGGCCTCGCGGTGGGTGGCCAGGCAGCGGGTGGCGTCGCTGTAGAAGATCGGCTCGATCACGTCTTCCACGAAAGGCTCGACCACGAAGGCGACTTCTTCCGGCGTGCGCCCCACCAGCGGCGACAGGCTGAAGCTCATGTAGTCCTCCATGGCCAGCTTGCCTTCGGCGTACAGCGCCATCAGCTGGTGATCCTTGGCGATGAAGCTCTCGCCGTCGACCCAGCCCAGCGTAGCCATGTGTTCGCTCCACAGGCTGGCGCAGTCTCCGTTGATCAGGGTTTCGTCGAGATCGAAAATTGCCAGGGCCATCAAGCTACCTCTTTTACGGCATGCGCCGCGATATCCAGTGAGATGGGGTGGCCGTTGGCGTGCAGGTCGTCGGCGCTGCGGTTGAGCACGTCGACCAGCAGTTCCACGCCGCCGGCGTCCACCCGGTAGCGGATGATATTACCGAGCAGGGCGTGGCTGCGAATGATTGCGCTGATCGGGCCCTGGCCGAGCACGATGGCTTCCGGGCGGATGGCCACCTGGCTGCTGACCGGATAGCCGAACAGGCGGCTGGCGGTGGGCGCGTCGAGCAGGTTGTAGTTGCCGATGAAACCGGCGGCGAAGGCGTCGGCCGGCGCGGTGTAAAGGGTTTCCGCGTCGCCGCTCTGGACGATGCGCCCGGCGTTCATCAGGAAGATGCGGTCGCTCATCACCAGCGCCTCTTCCTGATCGTGGGTGACGAAAATCGTGGTCAGGCCAAGCTCCTGCTGAATGCTGCGGATCTGCTCGCGCAGGTGCTTGCGAATACGCGCATCGAGGGCCGACAGCGGCTCGTCGAGCAGCAGTAGCCGTGGGCGGGTGACCAGCGAACGGGCCAGGGCGACGCGCTGGCACTGGCCGCCGGACAGCTGATGCGGGTAGCGGCCGGCGAAGTCGCCCAGCTCGACCATCGCCAGGGCTTCCTGTACGCGGTCGGCGGATTCTTCCTTGCCGACCTTCTGCATGCGCAGGCCGAAGGCCACGTTCTGCGCGGCGGTCATGTTGGGGAACAGCGCGTAGCTCTGGAACACCATGCCGATGCCGCGCTTTTGCGGCGACAGCGGCACCAGGTCTTCGCCGCCGAGCAGGATCTTGCCGCCGTTGACCTCGGTGAGGCCGGCGATGCAGCGCAGCAGGGTGGATTTGCCGCAGCCCGAAGGGCCGAGCAGGGTGACGAATTCGCCTTGCTCGATCTCCGCGTTGATGTCGCTGAAAATCGCGGTGCCGCCGTAGCTTTTGTGCAGGTTCTGGATGCTCAGGAAGCTCATGCCTTGTCCCTGTTCAGTCGATTGGCCGCCCAGGTGAACACCAGGACGAAAAAGAAGTAGGAGATCACCAGGGCGCTGTTGAAGTGGCCGCTGCTGTTCTTCATGTTGTTCAGATACACCTGCAGGGTTTCGTAGCGCGTGCCGACCAGCAGGTTGGCGAACACGAATTCGCCGAACAGGAAGCTGAACGACAGGAACAGCGACACCATCAGGCCCTTGCGCAGGTTGGGCAGCACCACCAGAAAGGCGGCCTTCCAGGTACTGGCGCCGAGCAGGTGGGCGGCGTCCATCAGGTCGCGCAGGTTGATCGCCTGCAGGTTGTTGGTGATGGCCCGGTACATGAACGGCAGGGCAATGGTGAAGTAGCAGCCGATCAGGATCCACGGCGTGCCGACCATTGCCAGCGGCCCGGAGCCGTAGAGCTGCAGCAGGCCCACGGCGGACACCACCGGCGGCACGGCGAACGGCAGCAGGATCAGCACGTTCATCACCGCGTCGAGTTTCGGGAAGTGGTAATGCACCACGAACAGCAGCGGCAGGATCAGCACCACCGACAGCGCCAGGGCGCCGAAGCAGACCAGCAGCGACTGGCCGAAAGCCTTGAGAAAGCGCGGCTCGCCCCACAGCTCCAGGTACCACTTGAAGGTCAGGCCATCCGGCAGAATGGTCGCCGACCAGCTAGTGGCCAGGGAGTAGAGCAGGGTGCCGGCCAGCGGCAGCAGCAGGATCAGGAACAGCAGCCAGACCACCACGCGGTGGTAAAGGCTGGCTGCTGGGGCATCAGCGCGGGACATGGTAGCTCCTCCTCAGCAGCAATTGATGGACGAGGGTGATCGCCGCCATCAGGCCGACCAGGATCATCGCCAGGGCGCTGGCCATGTTCGGGTCGAGGGAAATGTCCCCGGAAATCATCGCGGCGATGCGGATCGGCAGCACGTTGAAGTTGCCGGTGGTCAGGTAATACACCGTGGCGTAAGCGCCCAAGGCATTGGCCAGCAGGATCACGAAGGTGCCGAGCAGCGCCGGAGTCAGCACCGGCAGGCCGATATGCCGCCAGAAGGCCCAGGTGCCAGCGCCGAGCAGCGCGGCGGACTCGCGCCAGTCCTGGCGCAGGGCGTCGAAGGCTGGGTAGAGCAGCAGCACACCGAGGGGAATCTGGAAGTAGGTGTAAAGCACGATCAGGCCGTTCTTGGAGTACAGGTTGAAGCTGTCGATCAGCCCGGCCTGGATCAGCAGCAGGGTCAGCGCGCCGTTGAAACCGAGGAGGATGATGAAGGCGAAGGCCAGGGGCACGCCGGCGAAGTTGCTGGTCATGTTGGAAAAGGCGATCACGAAATCGCGCAGTTTCGAGTCCACCTGGCGCAGCGAGTAGCTGCCGACGATGGCGATGAGCATGCCGAACACGCTCGACCAGAAGGCGATCTGCAGG
Organism: Pseudomonas sp. PA27(2017); assembly: GCF_001945445.1. Classification (GTDB taxonomy): domain Bacteria; phylum Pseudomonadota; class Gammaproteobacteria; order Pseudomonadales; family Pseudomonadaceae; genus Aquipseudomonas. The sequence continues at coordinate 54,611 of NZ_MSXW01000011.1, read as the reverse complement.
CTGTGCTTGACCGCCTGCATGTAGAACTTGGAGGCGAAGGCTTTCTCGAAATTGCCCAGCCCCCAGCCGTCCGGGGTGTTGAGGCTGTTGATCGCCACCCAGATCAGCGGAGCGACCTGAAAGGCGAAGAAGAACAGCGCGAAGGGCAGCAGGCACAGCGCTGCCAGCCATTTGCCGCGGGGTTTGTGGGTGGCGCTCATCGCAGCAGCTCCCGGCACAGAGGTTTGTCATGGGCCACGCCGAGCAGCTCGCAGATCGTGCCGCATAGCTCCAGTTGCTTCGGCGCGGCGGCTTCGCTAAGGCTGAAGGCATCACCGAGCACGAACAGCGGCACTTCGCGCTCTTCGGGCAGCAGGCCGTTGTGGGAGCGGTCGTCGTTCATGCCGTGGTCGGCCGTCACCAGCACCTGGTAACCGGCGTCCAGCCAGCCTTGCAGGTAGTTGGCCAGCAGGATGTCGGCGACGCGCGCGGCATTGCGGTATTGGCTGCTGCCCAGGCCATGCTTGTGGCCGGCGTCGTCGATGTTCATCGGGTGCACCAGCAGGAAGTCCGGCGCATGGGCGAGGCGCAGGCTCTCGGCATCGTCGAACAGGTGCGAGTCCGGGTAATGGTCGACGTAATAGAAGTGCCCGTGCTGGATCGGCAGCTCGGGCTCAACGGTATGTCGATCACGAGCGGCCACGAAGGGCGCGCGGTTGTACAGCTCGCTGACCCAGTGGTAAGCGGCAGCCGCGGTGCTCAGCCCGGCGGCGCGGGCGTAATGGAACACGCTGCGCTCGCTGCTCAGGCGCACCACGTTGTTGTGCACGATGCCGCTGTCGATGGGCGCGACGCCAGTAAGAATGCACTCGTAGAGCGGACGCGACAGTGACGGCAGTTCGCACTCGAGCTTGTACAGCGCGACACGGCCTGCGGCGCGATAGGCCTGCAGGTGGCCGAGCGCATGCCGGGCGACCTCGAAATTGAGGCCGTCGAGCAGGACGAGGATGACCTTGGACGGCATGGGTGATCCTGGGTTGAGAAAAACGTAGAGACGTAGCCTGGGTTGAGCGAAGCGATACCCAGGGCAGGTTTCCCGGGTGTCGCTGCGCTCGACCCGGGCTACAGATCGCCTGGATCACTCCATATTGATGATCACGTTTTCCTGCCACTGCTGCGGCAGGGCCTTGGAGGTCGCTTCCCAGGCGGCGGCATCCTTGATCGGCTTGACCTTGGCGTACTGTTCGTTGGGCAGCAGCTTGGCCTGGACCTCGGCCGGCAGGGTCAGGTGCTCGGCGCGAATCGGCCGGGCGTTGCCCTTGGCCAGGTTGATCTGCCCGGCATCGCTGAAGATGTATTCGCGGGTCAGCTTGGCGGCGTTGGGGTGCTTGGCGTATTTGTTGATGATGGTGGTGTAGCCGGAGATCACCGAACCATCGGACGGGATCAGCACCTCGAAGCGGTTCGGGTCGATCTGGTCGCGGTAGGACAGGCCGTTGAAGTCCCAGACGATACCGACTTCCACTTCACCCTTCTCGAGGGTCTGGATGGTCGGGTTGGCCAGCGACAGGCGACCCTGCTCGGCGATTTCGGCGAAGAAATCCAGGCCCGGCTGGATGTTCTTTTCGTCGCCGCCATTGGCGATGGCCGCGGCCAGCACACCGTTGACCGCCTGGGCGGCGGCGCTGACGTCGCCGATTGCCACGCGGTACTTGCCGGTTTTGAGGTCGGCCCAGCTTTTCGGCACGTCCTTGACCAGCTGCTTGTTGACGATGAAGGCGATCGAGCCGGTGTAGGCGAGCGCCCAGTGGCCGTCCTTGTCCTTGGCCCACTCGGGTACCTGGTCCCAGGTGCTCGGCTTGTAGGGCTGGGTCACGCCCTGCTGCACGGCGATGGGGCCGAATGCGGCGCCCACGTCACCGATGTCGGCGGTGGCGTTGTCCTTCTCGGCCGCGAACTTGGCGATTTCCTGGGCCGAGCTCATGTCGGTGTCCATGTGCTTGAGGCCGTACTTGTCGGCCAGATCCTGCCAGGTGTCCTTCCAGTTGGCCCAACTGTCCGGCATGCCGACGCTGTTCACGGCGCCTTCTTTGCGTGCGGCCTGTTCCAGTGCAGTTAAATCCGTCTCGGCGGCCATGGCGTGGGAGGCCAGAGCGATGGCGCTGCCCATCAGCGATGCCAGTAGCAGTTGTTTCATCGGGAAACTCCTTTGCATTGAGAGGTTGGTCTAGATCAGCAAGAGCCAAGCCAATGTAGGCGCTGCCAATGACAGTTTTGTGTCGACGGGATCGGCCATCCGGCATCGGCGTTGCGCCTAGAGAGCGTAGACCAGCTCAAGCCGTTGAATTGTCTGGCATGAGCCCTGCTTGCAGCCTGGCTGTCATCTGCCGGTCATGGTGCGTGCCTAGGCTTGCCGGGCCAGAGGCAGCCGCTCAGATGGCTGCGACATGCCCCGTAATAGGGCTGGTCTAGTCCAAAAGGAATCAAGGTGATGCGCGATGACACGCCGCGGGCCGTTACCACCATCTGCCGCGCGTTGCAGGAGCAAATCGAACACGGTTTGTTGCTCGCCGGCTGCAAGCTGCCGGCCGAGCGCCGGCTGAGCGAGCTGTTCGATACCACCCGCATTACCCTGCGTGAAGCGTTGGGGCAGCTGGAGGCCCAGGGGCTGGTGTACCGCGAGGAGCGCCGCGGCTGGTTTGTGTCGCCCGCGCGGGTGGCCTACAACCCATCGGTGCGCACCCACTTCCATGCCATGGTCGCCGAGCAGGGACGGGTGCCGGCCACCGAAGTGCTGAGCGCCCGGCTGATGCCGGCCAATGCGCAGATCTGCCAGGTGCTGGGCCTGTCGGGGCTGTCGAGCGTCTATCAGATCCGCCGTGCGCGGCGCATCGACGGGCGCCTGGTGCTGTACGTCGAGCATTACCTGAACCCAAGTTACTTTCCCGGCATTCTTGACTTCGACCTGACCCGTTCGCTGACCGAGCTGTACGCCAGCGAATACGACGTGCGCTACGGCCGCGTGCGCTTCGACATGGTACCCACCGCGCTGCACGCCGATGCCGCTGCGGCGCTCAAGGTCGCCGCCGGCAGCCCGGCACTGCGCATCACCCGGGTCAACCGCGACCAGCATGGCCGGCTGATCGACTGCGACCTGGAGTACTGGCGCCATGATGCGATTCATATCAGTGTGGAAGTGCCGGATTAGGGCAGGGGAGTGGCGGGAGCGGCCGTTACCCGATCCTCTGTGGAAGCCGCGACCTCGCGGCGATTCGCTCAGGCGCCGCCGATAGGTAACTAGGCTGCAATCGTTTCGCCCCGAGGTCGGGGCTCCCATAGGTTGGTTTTTAGTGGCTGCTTCTGCCTTGAACCTGCCTCTCCCCATATTCGTAAACGACAGTCGATGCTCGTTCTGAAGACCGGCCGTCGCCCATCCAAATAACGCTTTCTCGAGCATATTGTTCAGCCACCAGGCCGCGCGTAGAATCGCCGCCGCAGACCATCCCATACCTATAATTTTCCGCTCTCCGCATCGCCACTCCCAGCGTTCATCGCCATTGGGAGCGCGAGCTGCCGTGTGCGTGTTCGTCAGGAATGGGGTTTACATTTTTTCCGTTCGCTTCCTACCGCGCTCGTTGCCATCCGGCTTCGGGCGATTGGCCGTTGTAGCCGAGGCGTTCCCCAAGGGCGGATATCAGCCGAATGAACACACCGGAACAAGCGCACAGCGGTAGCTGGCTGAGCGTGATCGCCTTGGCGCTGGGCGCCTTCATCTTCAATACCACCGAGTTCGTGCCGGTCGGCTTGCTGAGCCAGATCGGCCACAGCTTCGAGATGACCACCGCCAGCGTCGGCCTGATGCTGACCATCTATGCCTGGGTGGTGGCGTTGGCCTCGTTGCCGCTGATGCTGCTGACCCGCAATATCGAGCGGCGCAAGCTGTTGGCCTTCGTGTTCGTGCTGTTCATCGCCAGCCATGTGCTGTCCGGCATCGCCTGGAATTTCACCGTGCTGGTGATCAGCCGCATCGGCATCGCCCTGGCCCACGCGCTGTTCTGGGCGATCACCGCGTCCCTGGCGGTGCGGGTGGCGCCGCCAGGCAAACAGGCGCAAGCCCTTGGCCTGCTGGCGACCGGCAGTGCGCTGGCCATGGTGCTGGGCATTCCCCTGGGCCGGGTGATCGGCGAAGTGCTGGGCTGGCGCACGACCTTCACCACCATCGCCGTGGTGGCTGGTGTGGTGGTGCTGTGCCTGATAAAGAGCCTGCCGCTGCTGCCGAGCCAGAACTCCGGCTCGTTGCGCAGCCTGCCGGTGCTGTTCAAGCGCCCGGCGCTGGTCACCGTGTACGTGCTTACCGCCCTGGTGATCACCGCCCACTTCACCGCGTACACCTACATCGAGCCGTTCGCGCTGGAAGTCGCCGGTATTGCGGCGGATATGGTCACCGTGCTGCTGTTGCTGTTCGGCTGCGCGGGGATCATCGGTTCGATTCTGTTCAGCCGTTACAGCACGCGCTTTCCACGAGGGTTCGTGATCACCGCGATCGGCACGCTGAGCCTGTGCATGCTGCTCCTGCTGCCGGTGGCCCGCGAGCACGCTTTGCTGGCCACACTGAGCGTGATCTGGGGCGTCGCCATGATGTGCTTCGGCCTGGCACTGCAGGCCAAGGTGCTCAACCTCGCCTCGGACGCCACCGACGTGGCCATGGCGCTGTTCTCGGGCATCTTCAACGTCGGCATCGGCGGTGGCGCCTTGCTCGGCAGCCTGGTGAGCAGCCAATTGGGCGTGGCCAATGTGGGCATCGTCGGCGGCCTACTTGGCATCGCTGGCCTGCTGCTGTGCGGGGTGACCACCTACCGCTTTTCCCGGCCGCTCAAGCCGCAGCCGCTGTGATGCAGCACCGGCAGATTTCAGGTCTGCCGGTTTAGCCATTCCTCGCGGCTGAGCGCCCAGGTCTGGGAGGGCAACCGGCCGCACACGTAATCGCTCTCGCCGGTCGCCACCAGGCGCATGCCTTCGCGCTCGGACAGCCGCTGCGAGGCGATGTTGGCCAGCGCCTTGGGCACCTCCATCAGCGGGCGCTGCAACACCTCGAACCAGTAGCGGTTGACCGCCACGCAGGCCTCGCTCATCAGGCCCTGGCGTTGCCAGCTTGGCGCTATCCAGAAGCCGCGGTTGTTGCCCGGCGTATCCATCAGGCTGACCACACCGATTACCCGCTCGGGCTCGGCCATGGGCCGTAGCGTCCAGTGCCATTCCTGGCCGGCAGCCATGGCGGGCAGGGCGACATCACGCAGGTAGCCCAGCGCGCCATCGGCCGGGTAGGGCCAGGGCACTTGGGCATTGAGGTAGCGCACCACCTCCCATTGGCCGAACAGCGGCTGGATCTGCTCGGCGTCTGCCAGTTGCAGGGGCTGCAACAGCAGGCGTGGCGTATGGAGGCTGGGGAGGGGCATTGGGGCAATCCATGGCGAGGCGGAGCGACCGATAGTGCCGGTCGCGGCCCCGTTTGTCATGCCGTGTCAGGCGCTCTGCAGCACGCGGGCCAGGTGTTCGCGGTAGCGCTGCACGTCACGCTCGACATCCGGGCGTTTCATCACGTCCACGCACAGGAAGGTCGGCAGGGCGCTCATGCCCAGGAACTGCTGGGACTTGTGGAAGGGGAAGTAGACCGCGTCTACGCCCTTGCCCTCGAAGAAATCACTGGGGTCGTCGAAGGCCTGCTGCGGCGCGTTCCAGGTCAGCGACAGCATGTACTGCTTGCCGTGGATCAGGCCGCCGCTGCCATATTTCTGCGAGGCGTCGGAGCGGGTACGGCCGTCGTTGGCGTAAAGGCTGCCATGGCCTTCGGTGAACACCTCGTCGATGTACTTCTTGACGATCCACGGCGCACCCATCCACCAGCCCGGCATCTGGTAGATCACCACATCGGCCCAGAGAATCTTCTGCACTTCCTCGGCGACGTCATAGCCGGCGTCGATCTCGGTGGTCTTGAATTCGCTACCGGCCTGGTCGAGAAACGCGGCGGCGGTTTCGTGCAGCGTGCGGTTAAGGCGGCCGTCGGAATGGGCGAATTGTTTGCCGCCGTTGAGGAGCAGGATCTTTTTCATGGGGCGTCTCCGTAACTGATTGAATGAACTTAGGTTACGGCTTCACGCGCAGGCGAAAAATGCCGGCAAGGGCAAATTACTTTTGCCTTGAATGCATGAATGCTCAGCTTTTACCTGCGGTACGGTGCAGCAGTATTCAACACGGAGATCCCCATGTACGGCTTCATTCTTCACGCCCATACCCGCCCGGAGCGGGCCGATGCCTTCGAGCAACTGTTTCGCGCTTATGTCGAGCCCAGCCGTGCCGAGTCTGGCTGCATCGAATACCACATGCTGCGCGATGCCAAGGATCCGACCCTGTTCATCTTCTTCGAGGTCTGGCAGTCCCGCGAGCACCTGGCGGTGCACACGGCGCTGCCGCACATGCGCGACTTTCACGAGCGGCGCATGGAGTACCTGAGTCGCGATTTCGATATCCGCGAAATCGAGATGCTCAGCTCTTCATCGTCCGGCGCGTAGACAGCGGCTTTACCCGGCGGCAGGGCTGGACATTCGTAGCGGCTGGCGCCATGGTCGCCTCTTTGGTCGATCGAGAGCGGCGCATGTCCAAACGCGTTCTGTTGTATGTGCTGTTGACGGTTTTGCCGGTGCCTGCCGCATTGGCCTGCGCGCCGGGTGAAACCCAGGTGTGCCTGGGTGGTTGCATTTGCGTGCCGGACCCTAACGGCGTGCTCGGGCCGATGCAGGAGCGCGCCGGCACCATCACCGCCGGCGCGCTGGAAGGCTGGATCCTGCGTTCGCGCGATTCGGCGGCGCGCCAGGGCACCCTGCCGATCCCGCCGCAGATTCGCCAGCAGCTGCTGCCGTTCTACGCCGCCGAACTGCTCGATGCGGTGCGTTACAAGGTGGGGGATCTGGACGAGCTGAGCGCCGCCCGAAACGTCATGCAGAACCCGGACATCCAGGCGGTCACCCTGATCGACATCATCGTCTTTCGCGATGCGCGGATGGCCGAGCAAGACGCCGCGCTGTGGGCCCATGAACTGCTCCATGTGCAACAGTATCGGGAGTGGGGCACGGCTGGCTTCGCGGCGCGCTACAGCCGCGACTTCAACGCCGTCGAGGCACCGGCCTACCGTCGCCAGGCCGAGATCGCGCGGCTGCTACGGGAGCAGGCCGGCCAGTGATGCGGCCTTAGGCGTGCGGCCTGCCGCGCAGTGCGATCATGCCGAGCACCAGCGCGGCGAGGTTCAACGTCAGCGGATTGAAGGCCTGGGTCAGCAGCGCTGGCGCGAAGATCGCCACATCCACCAGCAGCACCAGCAACGCAGCCTGCGCCACGTAGAGCGGCCAGCGCTGCCGGTGCAGCAGGACGATGAGCAGCCCCAGCAGCAATTCACCGGCACCCGCCATAGCCAGCAAACCGTGTGGCAGGCCGTGGGCATCGAGCAACTGCAGTTCGGTGGCGTCTCGCATCAGCAGCTTGGGCACCAGCCCGTGGTAGATGAAGATCGCGGCCACTGTCAGGCGCGCCAGACGGGCGTCAGTCATGCAGGAAACGCTCGCGGTCTTCTGGGCGTGGCACCTGGCAATAGTCGTGGCGACCGAACAGATGGTAGCGATTGCGGGCGATGGGATCGTACATCCAGTCGCGCAAGCGGCGTGGTATGACGCGTGCCACCGTCGCCCAGCGCCAGGGTGCCGGCAACTGGCCGAGGATGGCCAGAATGGCGTCGCTGCGTTGCAGGGCCTTGTCGCCTTCGACATACAGGAGCGTGTCGAAGCGATCCAGCGGCATGCCGAACCACGCCAGAATCGCCTGGCCCTGAGGCGACTGCACACTGCACAGCTTGAGTTTGCCGGCGCGGTCATGGCGAATCAGAAAGCGGCTCCAGCCGTTGCACAGCTTGCACACGCCATCGAACAGCACGACGCGATCACCGGCCTGCAGGTGGGGTGGGTAAGCCATGGATGTGCTCCGTGCCGAGGACGGGCTCAGGGTAACCCAGTTGGCGGATCAGTAATGCAGATCTTCACGTGCGTGGGAGCACTGTTTTACCAGCGCGTAGATCGATACGGCGAGCAGCAGGAGAATTGCCGCGATGCAGAACGAGAACACCAGGAAGTTCATGCGGCTGTTTTCGTAGATATCTCGCGGCAGGTAGAAGCGTGGCAGCAGCGCAGACTGCACGATCTCGATTTGCTGGCCCTCGCGGTAGGCCTGGGTAGACGGCGCCCGGCGCTGTTCGGCCGAGCCGCTGAGCTGAGTGCCGTTTGCAGCCTGGAAACTGTACTCGTAAAGCTCGACGCTGCTGTTGCCCTCGATGGCGGTCACGGCGGTGACCACGCCTTCTGCGCTGGTCGACCACAGTTTGATGACCGCGATGCTCGCGCCGCTCTGCGCCAGAAAGGCGATGAAGGCGAAGGCCGGGATCATCCAGATCGAAAGCGAGGACAGCGTGAACAGGAAGTCACGCTGCTCTTCCCTGGGGTAGTACACCATTTTCATTCCCTCGAAAGCATGGTTCGGTCCATCAGTGGGGGCGAGCCATCGCGCGCCCCGCGGGATGTCAGATGAGCTTCTGGCGTGCAGCTTCTTCCAAGGTGCTGCGGGTCAGCTGTACCAGCACGTTATCCGAGGATTCATTGAACGGTACGGCGAAGATCAGCAGCAATTGCATCCAGGTGGTGACGGTCTCGCTCTTCTCTACCGTTCCCAGCACCTTGCCGTCGGCGTCCTTGAACTGCGCTTGCAGGGTGAACTCGTTCTTGAAGCGGCCAGGGACGATGAAGAGCGTGAACCCGGTTATGAATGCGCTGGCCATGCTGCCGCGTTCATGATTGATCACACGCACGTTCACATAGACGTCCGAGCGCTCCTTGGCGGTGGTCACTGCACTGAAGCGCCCGCTGTCCTTGAACTCCTTAACCAGCAGCTTTTCCAGGTTGTCCTGATTGAAGCCACCGGCCCGGTTCTGGTCATTGAACAGGTAGCCGCTCTCTACCTTCAGTTGCGCGCTGGGTTTGGCTTCGGCGGGTGCTGCCAACGGCCACTGGCCAACCTCCGGCAGGCTGTGATTCGAGTAAGACGCACAACCTGTCAGCGTGAGCAGGGCGGTGGCGAGAATGGCGGTAAACAACTTTTTCATGAGCTACGTCCTTGTCAGGGTTTGGCGAGTTTGCCGGTGGCGTCTTGCAGCAATTGCTCGACCAACTGGTTCAACTGGTCGGCGCCGAGCGAAGGGTTGAAGTAATCGTTGTCCCACAGGCCGGTGTTCTGGTTGAGCTTGACGGCCTGCTCGCTACTGCTGAGCAGCTTGCCCTGGGCATCGGTGATCTGCAGGTTGCCGGCGACGTCGTACTTGTCGACATAGATCGGGCCGTTGACCCAGATCCACACGGTCAGCGTCAGCAGGGCGCCGGGAAAGTAGGCTGGGTGCGGTGTACGTTTGGCTTTCAGCGAGGTGAAGGTGAACTTGAGTGCTACGTCGTCCTTGCCGAGGGTGGCGGGAAAACTGATCACTTCCTCGAAGTACTCGCCACGCTCCACACGGCGAGCCAGCTGCGCGGTGAACTGGGCACTGAGCGTCTTGCGCAGGGCTTCACGTACTTTGGGGTCGGTAATCACCACGTCGTCGATCATCGCGGCGCGCGGTTGGGTCGATGTGGCTTTCTGCGCGGGGTCGCCGATCGGGCCGGCCGGTACCATGGACACGCAACCGGCCAGCATCAGCAATAGGGAAAGGGTGCCGAGATAAAGCAGCTTTTTCATGCTTCTTCCTTGAAAAACAGAGAGTTGAAACGCGGGCGTGCTCGCAGAGCGCGGCGCTCCCCCTTCAAGCGGGGCGCCATCTTAGGCATCGCGTAGAGACAAGGCCAGCGCTGATCAGATGGTTTTGTGAGGCAGTACCAATCCGTGGGGATGTTTCTGACGTAACTGTCTGTTTTCAAATTATTTTTTATCAAACTTCGCCCGTATGTTTCTGGTCTGTTCGAGTACGCGACTTTTCGCCGACGGCGAGCGGCAATTTTCCAGCGCAAAACCCCGATGACCGTGTGCCTACCTTCTATGCTTGATGGCAGATCGGCATCCAATTGCGCCGATGGTCGGCCCCTCAACAAATCGGCAGGGCAGCCGATGACCTTCCACATCGTTGCTTTTTGGAGAAAGAGCATGTTCGGTAGTCACCTCAAGAAAGAACTGCAGGCCAAGGATGCCGAACTGTCGCTGCTCCGACAGCTGTACAAAGGCATCGATAACGAGATGATCACGCTGACCATCGATCCCGATTTTCGAATCATCGAGGCCAACGCCAACTTCTCACGTTTCATCGGCCACGCCCCCGAGCAGTTGGCCAACCGGCCGATGAGCGACATCGTGCCGGCGTACGTGAAGAACCTGCCGTGCTTCAAGAAACTAAGCGAGGCGGTGCGTACCGGGCGTTCGGTCAGCGATCGCTACCGGTTCACCCGCGCCGATGGTGCCCTGGTGTGGATCCAGGCCTGCTGGCAGCCGGTTGTCGACGAAAGTGGCAAGGTGCGCCGCGCGCAGTGCTTCGGTACCGAGGTCACCGAAAGCATGAACCGTGCGCGGGAAAACGAGGATTTCATCAATGCCTTGCTGCGTTCCACGGCGGTGATCGAGTTCGATCTGGCTGGCAACGTACTGACTGCCAACGACCAGTTCCTGCACGGCATGGGCTACAGCCTGGATCGCATCAAGGGCAAGCACCACAGCATGTTCTGCGATTCCCAGGAAACCCATTCGCCCGAGTACAAGCAGTTCTGGGAGCGCCTCAATCGTGGCGAGTTCGTGGCAGGGCGCTTCAAGCGCATCGACAGCCACGGCCATGTGGTCTGGCTGGAGGCGACCTACAACCCGGTCCACGACACCCAGGACAAGCTCTACAAGGTGGTCAAGTTCGCCACCGTGATCACCGATCAGGTCAACCGCGAGGAAGAGGTCAACGATGCGGCGGGAATCGCCTATGGCATTTCCCAGCAGACCGACACCACCGCCCAGCGCGGCGCACAGGTGGTCACCGATACGGTGCAGACCATGCAGCGCATCTCCGAACAGATGGGCTCGGCCTCCGAAGGGATCGAGGCGCTGGGCAAGCAGTCGGTGCTGATCAGCACCATGGTGCAGACCATCGGCAGCATCGCCCAGCAGACCAACCTGCTGGCGCTCAACGCCGCGATCGAGGCAGCGCGTGCCGGCGAGCAGGGGCGGGGGTTTGCGGTGGTCGCCGATGAGGTTCGGCAGCTGGCCAGCCGCACCAGCAAGGCTACCGAGGAGATCGTTGGTGTAGTTCAGGAAAACCAGAAGCTGGTCGACACCACCGTGCGCGATATGGCCAGCAGCCGGCAGCAGGCGGAAGCCGGCCTGGAGCTGGCCAATCAGGCGGGCGAGGTGATCGTCGAGATTCGTCAGGGCGCCAAGCAGGTGCTCGGTGCGGTAGAGCGTTTTGCCAGCCAGTTGAAGTGAAGCCGGGGACGATGGCGAGCCATCTCGCCATTTTGATCACGCCATCGGCGGCAGCCGTCGTTTTACCGTGGTCTTCTTGACGATGGCGGTGTTGGTCAGGGCGTAGACGTTGATGTGATCGAGTATCTCGTCCAGCTGCTCCATCGAGCGCACGTGAAGGCGGGCGATGAAGCAGTCCTCGCCAGTGACCTTGTCGCATTCGGTGAATTGCGGCGTGGCCTGGATCTGCCGTTCCACCTCATGCAACTGGCCGGGTAGCGGGCGGATGCGCACGATCGCCTGCAGCTGGTAGCCGAAGGCGCGTGGGTCGATGTCCACGCCGTAGCCTTTCAACACCCCTTTATCTTCGAGCTTGCGCAGCCGCTCCGCCACGCTTGGCGAGGACAGGCCGCTGATCTGCGCCAGCGCTTTCAGCGAGCGACGCGAGTCTTCGGTCAGGGCGATGATCAGTTGCTGGTCGATTTCATCGATCATGTTGGCTCCAAAGGCAACTATGCGTTTTGGCCTTGATAGTAAAGCCGGATGGCTTCTTTTGCCTGCCTTTCGCCATGGAGCACTGCTGCGCCGATTGCCATAATTTGTGCCTCACTCAAGGAGCACGATGATGGACAAGCAGATTCATAGAGGCACGCTGGAAATGGTCGCCGCCATGCTCATTTCCGGCACCATCGGCTGGTTCGTTCTGCTCGCCGGCCTGCCGGTACTCGAGGTGGTGTTCTGGCGCTGCGTGTTCGGTGCGCTGACCCTGCTGGTGGTTTGCGCCATGCTGGGCTTTCTGCGCCCGGGTCTGCTCAGCCGCTATACGGCGATGCTGGCGGTGGTCAGCGGGGTGGCCATCGTCGGCAACTGGCTGCTGCTGTTCGCCTCCTATTCCCGCGCCTCGATCGCCATCGGCACCGCGGTCTACAACGTCCAGCCATTCATGCTGGTGATTCTGGCGGCGTTGTTTCTCGGCGAAAAACTCACTCTGCAGAAGCTCGCCTGGCTGTCGATCTCGTTTCTCGGCATGCTGGCCATCGTCAGCGCCCACGGCAGCGCCGGGCAGGGCGGCGGCGACTACCTGACGGGCATCGCCTTCGCCCTGGGCGCGGCCTTTCTGTACGCCGTGGCTGCACTGATCATCAAGAAGCTCAAGGGCGTTCCGCCGCACCTGATCGCGCTGATCCAGGTGAGCGTTGGCGTGCTGATGCTGGCGCCGCTGGCCGACTTCACCACGCTGCCTCTGGGCCAGCAGACCTGGTCGATCCTGCTCACCCTGGGCGTGGTGCATACCGGCGGCATGTACGTGCTGCTCTACGGCGCCATTCAGAAGCTGCCCACGGCGCTGACCGGCGCGCTGTCCTTCATCTACCCGATCGCGGCGATTGCCGTCGACTGGATCGCCTTCGACCACCAGCTCAGTGCGCTACAGTGGCTGGGCGTTGCGGCCATCCTGCTGGCGGCGGCGGGGATGCAGCAGGGGTGGAGTTTGCGCGCCTGGAGGTGGCGAAGCGTCAGCCAGTGAAGGCTGACGCTCGCGCCATCTGCCTCAGTGCGGCGCCTGGCGCCGCGCCGTTTTCAGCAGGTCTTCCGGGCTGATGTGACCGACTACCTGGGTGGCGGCGCTGCCGGGTTGGGGCAGGTCGAGGATGTGGCCCTTCATCTTGCCGATCACGTGCATCTCGCACGGCTTGCAATCGAACTTCAGGGTCAGCACTTCATCGCCATGTACCAGTTGCATCGGCGCGACCTTGGTCTTCACGCCAGTGACGCCCTTGGCCTGTTTGGGGCACAGGTTGAAGGAGAAGCGCAGGCAGTGCTTGGTGATCATCACCGGCACTTCGCCTTCTTCTTCGTGGGCCTCGTAGGCGGCGTCGATCAGTTGCACGCCGTGGCGGTGATAGAACTCGCGGGCCTTGTGGTTGTAGACGTTGGCCAGGAACGACAGGTGCGATTCCGGGTACACCGGCGGCGGGTTGCTCTCGGCCTTGCGCCCACCACGTGGGTGCGCGGCGACGCGGGCCGCGGTCAGCGCCTCGATGGCCTCGCGCCGCAGGCTTTTCAGCTGCGAGTTGGGCACGAAGAATGCCTGCGGTGCATCGAGGGCGACGCCTTGGGCGTGGTAGATGGTGGTGCCCAACTGGGTCAGCAGGTCACGCAGGCCATCGAGCGCCTGCTCTGGCTTGTTGGCCGCGCCGAAGGGGCCGTCCAAGCTGACGTTGGCGCTGATGCCTTCCTCGCTGGTGGCGGTCAGGCTGAGGCGCTCTTCGCGCAGCTCGGCTTTCCAGCTCACGCCGATGCGTCGTTCTGCCGAGGTCTTCTGCAACGCCTGCTGCCAGTTATGGTCGAGGTTGCGCGACAGCGGATGATTGGGGCGCAGACGGAACAGCCCTTCGGGCATCTCGTTGGGCTCGACGCGGTAGCGATAGCGCTTCTCGCCATCTTCCTCGAACTCGCCTTTCAGCTCGGCGATGTTGGCGCGGAAGCCGACGACCTCGCGTTTGACCAACACGTTGAGGCCATCGCCGTTGGACAGCGGTTCGAAGGTGACGGCGATCAGGTCGCGCTTGTTCACCTTCTCGACATGGCCGACGGAAAGCCCGGTGAAGGTCGGCGAGTCGAAGGCGCCGATGTCCACCTTGCGCTCGGTGACGAAGTAATCGGTGCTGCCGCGGTGGAAGGTCTTGTCCGGATCGGGCACGAAGAAGTGCGCGGTGTGGCCGCTGGAGGCGCGGGCCAGGTCCGGGCGGTCTTCGAGAATCGCGTCGAGCTCGCGGCGGTAGTGGGCGGTGATGTTCTTCACGTAGGCCACGTCCTTGTAGCGACCCTCGATCTTGAACGAGCGCACGCCGGCCTCGACCAGGGCGCGCAGGTTGGCGCTCTGGTTGTTGTCCTTCATGGACAGCAGGTGTTTCTCGTAGGCGATCACGCCGCCTTTTTCATCCTTGAGGGTGTAGGGCAGGCGGCACGCCTGGGAGCAGTCGCCGCGGTTGGCGCTGCGCCCGGTCTGGGCGTGGGAGATGTTGCATTGGCCGGAGAACGCCACGCACAGCGCGCCGTGAATGAAGAACTCGATGGCAGCATCGGTTTCATCGGCGATAGCGCGGATTTCCTGCAGGTTCAGCTCGCGGGCGAGCACCAGCTGGGAGAAGCCGGCCTGGTCGAGGAATTTTGCGCGGCCCAGGGTGCGGATGTCGGTCTGGGTGCTGGCATGCAGCTCGATCGGCGGAATGTCCAGGTCCAGCACGCCGAGATCCTGCACGATCAGCGCGTCCACGCCCGCGTCGTAGAGCTGGTGGATCAGCGTGCGCGCCGGCTCCAGCTCGTCGTCATGCAGGATGGTGTTGATGGTGGTGAAAATGCGTGCGTGATAGCGACGGGCGAACTCCACCAGCCTGGCGATATCGGCCACCTCGTTGCAGGCGTTGTGCCGGGCACCGAAGCTCGGGCCGCCGATATAAACGGCGTCGGCGCCATGCAGAATGGCCTCGCGAGCGATCTCGACATCGCGGGCAGGGCTGAGCAGTTCCAGATGGTTCTTGGGCAAGGACATGGTTTTTCTTTATAGGCAGCGAGGGGCTGCAGGCGCTGCAGCGTTCCTCTGGGGCACGGTTTGGCGCGCATTGTACCGGGCCATAGCCGCCTCGGCACCCGTGATGTGCCGGACGGCTGGTCAGGCTGTCGGCGGCCGGCCATCTGTGGGAAAGTAGCGGCCTTTTTTCGGAGGGCGTTTGCGATGGATAACAGAGGGCTCGAAAAACTCGATCAGTTGTTGCTCAAGTATGGCAACGACGACTCGATTCTTTCCGCCAGCGAACTGGACGGTTATTTCGCGGCCATCGTGTCCGGGCCTCGGCAGATCGATCCCGGCATCTGGTATCCGCACATCTGGGCCGAGCAGTTGCCCAAATGGGCCAATGACAAGGAAGGCGAGCGCTTCACCAAGCTGGCTGTCGAGCTGATGAGCGAAGCCGCCTACATGCTCGGCGAGGAGCCGGACGACTACGAGGCCATCTTCCTGGCCGACGACAATGGCCAGGGCGAGAAACTCATCGTCTCGCAGTGGTGCGCCGGTTATCTGCGCGGCGCCCAGGTGGCGGGCTGGATCGATGCCGAGCTGCCCGAGGCGCAGCAGACAGCACTGGCGAACATCACCCTGCACGGCAGCGAAGAGGGCGTGGATACGCTCAACGCCATGTCCGATGGGCAATACGACGCCTCGGTCGCCACCGTCGAGCCAGCGGCCCTGGCACTTTACGACTACTGGCAGCAGCACCTAGAACCGGTGCTGCCGGTTCGCCGCGACGAGGCGAAGGTTGGCCGTAACGACCCATGCACCTGTGGCAGTGGCAAGAAGTACAAGCAGTGCTGCATGAACGCGTGAGCGATATGTAGCCCGTATTGAGCGCTGCGATACCAGGGGAAGGAATGCTGCAAGGCGGGCCGCTCGGATGGGGCCCGCCGTGACGCCAGGTCAGTTCAACAGGTCGCCAAACGCCTTGTCCGCTTCCAGTACGGCGGGCAGCGCTTCGAACAGTTTGTTGAGGTCCACGCCTTCGAACAGCGGGCCTTCCAGATCCTGTTTGGCTGCATCGCTCAGCCCATGAGCCTCGAGGCTTTCCTCGACGTGAATAGCCTGCGCCACCAGGCGCGCATACTGGCCGTCGCCCGGCGCCTGGGTGGGTTTGTTCTGGTAGGCGATGGCGTTCTGGATCAGTGCCGGCAACTGCCAGCGGCGCGCCAGTTCGGCGCCGACTTCCGGGTAGCCGAAGCCCAGTTGCAGGGTTTCCTCGGCGGCCTGGGCCGCGGCCTCACGTTGCGGGTGGCGGTTGAGGCGGCGGGCGAAGTCCGGGGCGCCGGTCTGGATCAGCAGCTCACCGATGTTGTGCATCATGCCGCAGGTAAAGGCGGCATCCGAGTCGAGCTTCGACTGTTTGGCCAGGGTGCGGGCGATGCTCGCCACGCGGAAACTGCGCAGCCAGAATTTCTTCAGGTTGAAGCCGGTATCGACCTTGAAGGCGCCGGTCATGGCAGAAGCCAGTACCAGGGTGCGCAGGGTGTTGAAGCCCAGGCGCATGGCGGCATCCTCTACGCTGCTGGCATCGCGCGAGCCGCGAAAGCGCGCCGAATTGGCCAGGCGCAGCACCTTGGCGGCGATCACCGGGTCACGCTCGATATTGCGCGCCACGCTTTCCAGGCTGGTGGAGGGATTGTCGAACTGCTGGATCAGATCCTGGGCGACCTTCGGCACGGTGGGCAGGGTGTGCAATTCGGCAAACAGGCTGGCGATATCCATATGAAACTCCTGGGAACGATCCGGGGGACGATATGGAGTTTCAGCATAGTCGCGCTGATGACGCTTGCCAGGCCTCGAGCCTGCTTTTTCGCCGCGCCGGACCTCGCTTCGTCAGGAAAAAAGCCCGGTTTTTCAACGCCAACCCGTGATCAGCCGAGGGCGAGTGCCTCATCGCTGACCACTCGGTTGCGACCTGCACGTTTGGCCGCATAGGTGCGCTTGTCGGCCGCGTTCATTAGCTCGTCCAGGCGCTCGCCGTCCTGGCCCAGGTTGGCCACGCCGGCGCTGAGGGTCATCTGCATGGGCGTGCCATTGACCAACATCGGCGTGCTGGCCAGACGCTCGCGCAGCTCCTCGGCGATTGCGCTGGCCTGGGCGGCCGTGGTGTTGGGCAGCAGGGCAGCGAATTCCTCGCCGCCGAGCCGGCACAGCAGGTCGGTGGCGCGCAGGCGCTGGGACAGAACGCTGGCGAAATGGCGCAGCGCCTGGTCGCCGGTTTCATGGCCGAAGCGGTCGTTGATCTGCTTGAAGTGATCGATATCCAGGTAAACCAGGGCCAGCGGCGTGTCGTTGCGCTGGGCGTGGGCACGCTCGCGGGCGAAGATCTCGGTCAGCTTGGAGCGGTTCGCCAGGCCGGTGAGGTAATCGGTGCTGATCAGCTCCATCAGGCGCTTCTCGGTCTGCGCGCGGGTGTGTTCGTAGGTGTGCGAGAAGATGGTGATCGCCAGGGTCGCCATACCGATGTCGAGCAGAAAGCCCAGGCTGTCGCTGGGGTTCTTCTCGGCGTAATGCTGGGTGTACAGATACAGGCCCAGGCTGACGAACAGGATCGAGCCGATCAGCCCCAGGCGCAGGCCCAGCAGCAGGTAGAGAATGATCGGGATGGTCTGGATCCAGGCGAAGATGCCCACCGAGGTGTTCGGGTTGGCCAGGGTGGCCATCATCACGCCCAGAAAGGGAATCAGGTAGACGATGGTCAGGGCGCGCAGGTGGCGGGTGCGCTCGACCACCACCAGCATGTACAGCGACAGCAGCGTGTAGATGACCTCGATGCCCACCAGCAACCACAGCCCGCGGGTGGCGTTGAATACCGAAAACAGCACACCGAAGCACATGGTCACCCAGAGCAGAGTTTTGAACATCCTGCGCCGGGACTGATCACTGTGATCGACTGAAGCCAGCATTTGAAACGTCCTTCGGGCCACCTTGGCGCACGAGATTGCCAGCGCGTCCTGGCGATTGCGCCGTTTGGTTTGGGGGAGGAGATGAATATGCGGGCAATTTTGCCCGAAGCTGGCCCCGTGCTACTAGGGATATTTTGTAGTGCACGGGCAGTGCGCCGGCATTGCGCCGACGCAACCTTGCGATCATGCCGGATTGGCCGGGCATGATCGGCGTTTTTCACACCAGGTTAGCGCCCCGGGCGTTCACGAAGATCGAGTAGATCGCATGGCTGCTGGCCATGAACAGGCGGTTGCCTTTCTCGCCGCCGAAGCACAGGTTGGCGCAGCGCTCAGGCAGTGAGATATGGCCGATGGCCTTGCCTTCGCTATTGAACACCCGCACCCCGTCGAGCTTTTCCGGCTCGCTTTCTGGTGTGCCGTTGCTGCCCCAGCCGCACCAGAGGTTGCCGAACTCATCGCATTTGATGCCGTCCAGCGCGCCGGTGTCGGTGGCTTCGATGTGCTTGCGGCGTTGGCCGAGGGTGCCGTCGTCGTTCACCGCATAGGCCCAGACCAGGCGGTTGGGCTTGGCGCGCCCTTCGACGATGTACAGGGTCTTTTCGTCCGGCGAAAAGCACAGGCCGTTGGGGCCACCCAGGTCGTCGGCCACGCGGGTGACCTGGCCGGTTTCGCCATCGATGCGGTAGACGCCATGGGGCAACTCGGGCTCGATCTTGTAGCCCTCGTAGAAATTGCCGGTCTGGAAGGGCGGGTCGGTGAACCACACCGAGCCGTCACGCTTGACCACCACGTCGTTCGGCGAGTTGAAGCGCTTGCCCTCGAATTTGTCGGCCAGCACGGTGATGCGCCCGTCGTGTTCGGTGCGGGTGATGCGCCGCCCCAGCTCCTGGGTGGTGGAACCTTCACAGGCGATCAGCCGGCCCTGGGTGTCGCGCACCAGGCCGTTAGCGTAGTTGGAGGGCTGGCGATAGACGGCGAGCGACTGGCTGATCTCGTCCCAACGCATGATGCGGTTGTTGGGGATATCGCTGACCAGCAGGTAACGGCCATCACCGAACCATACCGGGCCTTCTGCCCAGCGCAGGCCGTCGGCGAGTTTTTCCACGCTGGCGTTGAACAGGCGCAGTTGCAGGAAGCTGTCATCGAGCACCTGCACGGCGCTGTCAGGGTAGCGCAGGCCGAGCGGCTGGGCGGCGCCCGCCAATTGTGGCAGCAGCGAGCCGGCGCTGGCGGCAGCGGCGGAGCAGATCAGCGAGTGCTTGAGGAAGCGGCGGCGCGAGCTTCCAGTTGGCTGGTTGTCGTTCATGTCATGTCCCTTCTTGTCTTTGTCGGGCCGAAACGGCCTGAACAAGCTACAAGATGTACGATGACTGCGAAAGATTTATCGCGACGGAATAACGGCGTCGCCGAGATTGATTTCTATCTCGTTGATATTTAGCTGTTTTACTTGGAGTTGTCTTGGGGTGCATGGCGGGGGCGAGATTGGTTGTCTGATGACGTGATAATCGGCCACCGCGACAGCGATGGCCGATCACTGAAAGAAGTCAGGCGAACACGAAGTACTTGCGCACCGTCTCGACCACTTCCCAGGTGCCTTTCATGCCCGGCTCGACGACGAAGATATCGCCGGCCTTGAGGTGGATCGGTGCCATGCCGTCCGGGGTGATGATGCAGTAGCCTTCCTGAAAGTGGCAGTACTCCCACTTCACGTATTCGACCCGCCATTTACCGGGCGTGCAGATCCAGGTGCCCATGATCTTGCTGCCGTCGTCGCTGGTGTAGGCGTTGAGGTTGACCGTGTGCGGCTCGCCCTCGATGCGCTCCCACTTGCAGGCATCGACCACGGGCATGGGCTGGGTGTCGCGCAGAACGGTAATCGGTTTGTTGGCCATGAACGGCTCCTGATGTTGGACGAAAGTGGTTCACCTTAGGCGGCGTTTGAATCGCTCAGTTGTCTGGGGTCGACATGGGCGTGCGTATTCGCGCTGCCTGGTCATGCCGCAAGAGCGGGGCGGGCGCGCAGGGTGATGCCGGCATGCACCACCAGCGTGGCGATCACCAGCGCGCCGCCGTACAGCGTGGCTCGGGCTGGTTCCTCACTCAGGAAGTACCAGACCCACAAGGTGCCCAGCACGCTTTCCAGCAGGTAGAACAGCGCCACCTCGGCGGATGGCAGGTAGCGCGTCGCGCTGTTGATCAGCAAGGTGGCCACTGGCATCTGCATCAGCCCCATGATGCCCAGCGCCAGGTAGCTGGCCGGGTCCAGGCCCAGGGGCTGCGCCTTGGGCAGGGCGATCAGCGCGGCCACCAGCCCGCCAAGGGCGATCAGCGGCATGCGGGCAAGGCTGGAATGGCGGCGCAGCAAGGTGAGGTTGGCGCCCAGCGCCGCCGAGGACAGCAGCGCGTAACCGTTGCCCAGCAGGTCGCTGGCGCTGAAGGAGCCGGCGAACACCAGCACGATGCCCAACGTCGCCACGCCGATCGCCAGCCAGGTGCGCACGGCCACCGCCTCGTGCAGGAAGAAGCGCGTGAACAAGGCTGCGAACAGCGGCGCGGTACTGAGGATGACCACCACATTGGCCACCGTGGTTTGAATGATCGCCAGCACGAAAAAGATCGAGATCAAGGCCAGCAGTACAGCCGATATGGCGCTCGGCAGCGGTTTGGCCAGCAGGCTCGCCCGGCTGCGGGCCGACAGCGAGAAGGCGCTCAGGGCGATGAACATCAGCAACCCGCGCCAGAACACGATGCTCCAGCCATCGGCCTGCACCAGGCGCACCAGCAGGCCATCGAAACTGAGCAGCACGATACCGCTGGTAACCAGCAGCAGGCCGCGCGCCGAGTCGTTCATCGCGGCTTTCCTTGTTGTTATGGATTGCCCCGATGATTGCTCCAAATTGGTGCGTCATCCTGCCCAGATACGCCGCTTGGGAAGGCGTTTACGACCTGGCGGCCGGCCGTTTCGAGGCCAGCGTGGGCAGGCCATGGGCGACGCCAGGTTTAGTGGGCCGGCCCGGAACTTGTAATTTTGTCGTTCACTCCAATGTATCGCTCAAGCGACGCCAGACGCCGCCTGGCACCTTGAACAGGGACGTGCATTTCTCCATGGCTCAAGCGAGGCACCCATGAATTCCGAAGAGCAAACCCTGATCGATGGCCTGTTCACCCGCCTGCAAGAAGCCGAGCACGAGGGCGGGCTGCGCGATAGCGAGGCCGAGGCGCAGATCAAGAACCATCTGGCCCGGCAGCCTGCAGCGCCGTACTACATGGCCCAGGCGCTGTTGATTCAGGAAGCGGCCATCAAGCGCCTGGACCAGCGCGTGCGTGAACTGGAAGCCCAGGCGACTGACGCGCAGCGCCAGCGCGCGGGCAGCGGCGGCTTTCTTTCCGGGTTGTTCGGTGGCGGGCAGCCGGCCAGCGCGCCGCAGCCGAGCCAGCGCCCGGCTGGCTGGGGTGAAACACGCTTTTCCCAGAATGCCCCAGCCGCACCTGCAGCGCCCGCGGCCATGCCCGGCGCGGCGCCGGCAGCCCAGGGTGGTGGCTTCATGCGCGGCGCGCTGCAGACGGCGGCGGGCGTGGCCGGCGGGGTGATGGTGGCGGATCTGCTCACCAACATGTTCCATCACAACCAGCCCCAGGAAATCGTCGAAGTCATCCGCGAAGACGCGCCCATGCAGGACAGTTTCGCCAATGACGCCCCTTACGCGGGCAACAGCGACATGAGCAACGACATCGATACCGATGCCTTCGACAGCTCGGATTTCTTCGACGACGACAGCATGTTCAGTTAGCCCGCCAGCGGTTCGGCGTTGGCGGTGCGATCGACCAGCCGAATACTGTCGCGCCCGCCGCGTTTGGACTGATACAGCGCCACGTCGCCCTGTTCGATCAGCGCTGCCAGGCTGGCAGGCGGCTGGTCGAACAGACTGGCGCCGATGCTCAGGGTCACCGCTTCGGGAGTGGCGAACGTCTGCGCGGTGGTGCTCTGAAATTGCTGGCGCAGCAGGTCACCGAGGCTGGTGATACGCGCTGGTGACGCATCCCTGAGCAGAATCACGAACTCGTCACCGCCCAGCCGTGCCGCCAGCGAGCCCTCAGGCAGCACCCGGCGAATCATCTCGCCAAGTGCGATCAATAGCTTGTCGCCAGCGGTATGGCCGTGCAGGTCGTTGACCTGTTTGAAGTTGTCGATATCGATCAGCAGCAGCGCGCCAGGGTGCTTCGGCGAAACCCCGTCGAGCAGTTTGGGCGCTCGCGCTTCCAGGGCGCGGCGGTTGTACATGGCGGTCAGCGGGTCGCGGGCGGCCAGGCGTTCGATACGTTTCTCCCGGCGATAACGCACGGTCCCGGTCATCGACAGGGCGATCAGCATCAGCGCCATCACGCCCTCCACCAGCGAGATCTGGATGATCTCGCCGCGAAATGCCGCGAGGTCGATCAGCGTGCCCGGCACCAGTACCGGAAAGGTCTTGGCGACGTAGAACAGCCCGTGGCCCAGCAGTACGAAGCGCAACTGGGCAGCGCCGGCGCCCAGGGATTTACCGCGAGGGCGCAGCAGGAAACTGGCCCTGATGGTGATCAGCGCGATCAGCAGCGAATTGACCACGAGCATGATCTTCGACCACTCCGGCCCTTCCGGCAGCAGTAGCATCGCGAACCAGACCACGGCCACCAGGACCCAGGCCAGCGACAGCCGCGTTTCGGTAAAGCGCGCCACCCCGGCGAAGAACAGCCAGTGCGAGGTTATCAGCAGGCCGTTGGCGAACCAGATACCGATCAGCAGCAGGCCGCTGCTGCGCAGCAAGGCAAGGGTGCAGCCTACGCTGATCAATGCAAAACCGGCGCTCCAGAACAGCAGCGAAGGCTCGCGTACGGTTTGCCATTCGATGGCCATATACAACGCGGCCGCCAACGCCAGGGCGATGGTGATCGTCAGTATGGTTAGGGGGTCGAACGCCATGGTCTGCTGGGCCTGCGGGTAGAAGAATCGAGAGCGAGCTGCGCCGCTGGATTCGAGCGGCGGCGATCGTGTGTTTGAGCGTAGCCGTCATGGGCGAAACCGGGTGGCTGGCAGGCTTTTCCCGAGCCATGAATACCCACCCGTTCAGTCCTGCAACCACGGGTTCAGCTGTGTTTCGGCCTGACCGTCAGGCTGACCAGGCGGGTGACCACCAGGCCGATGTACATGACCCCGGCGAATTGCTCGAGCATCACCAGAGCGCGGGCGAAGGGCCGCAGCGGAATGATGTCGCTCAGGCCGACGCCCGACAGGGTGGTGAAACTCAGGAACAGCAGCTCCACCCAGGTGCGCTGCGCCTCGGGGTTGATCGCCGCCGTGAAGCTGCCGGGGCTGAGCAACTGGCATACATGAAACGCATGGGCGAAGGCCCAGGCCAGCAGCGTGAAGGTGGCGCCGACGGCGAACAGCTCGTCGGTGCTCGCGCGCTGGTCTTCCATCATGTAGGCGATCAGGCCGCCGGCTGCGTAGAAATAGAAGCTCGACTCCAGCGCCGCGAGGAGGATCGACAGCGCGGTGTTGTACTCGAACTCCAGGGCCACGGTCAGCATCAGGATGCACGCAGCCTGGGTGAAGGCGATCCACTGGATGGTCGGGCTGCTGCGCACCATGCGCAACGACATTGCCAGCACCACGATGCCAAAGGCGCCGACGATGGCCCGCCCCTCGGACAGGCGTTCCATGAACGGGTAGAGCACGATGCCCAGCAACTGCACGAACAGCAGGCTGGCGGACGGGTAGCGGAGCAGGTAGGTGTGAGCCTTGGGCATCGGAGTCGACCGGGCGAGGGGAGGTGTGCAGCGGGGCGCCATTTTGCCGGGCAGTCTAATGGATCGCCAGCGCCGCGTAAGCTGCCGTTCGCCGTCTGGCAGGCTGCATGGCGTTTCGCGCGGGGCGGCCATCAGCCGGGCTTATCCGCCCGCGGCCTGCTGCAGCCGCACAGCGAATAGTGGCAGCGCCACGCGGGTTTTCGGCTATGATCCGCCACCCTCGAAAACACCCCGTCATGGTCAGGTTCCGATGCCCGTCAATGCCCTCTATACGGACCTGTCCGATTACTACGACCTGATGTGCGCCGATATCGACTATCAGGCGCAAAGCCACGCCGTGCAGCGCCTGCAGCAGTTGTTCGGCAACGGCTGCACGCAGCATCTGGACCTGGCCTGTGGCACCGGGCCCCACGTGCGGCATTTTCTCGATGCCGGCTTTCGGAGCAGCGGGCTGGACATCAACCAGCCGATGCTCGACAAGGCCGCCATCCGCTGCCCCGAAGCGCACTTCGCGGTACAGGACATGTGCGCGTTCAGCGTCGACGAACCGGTCGACCTGATCACCTGCTTTCTTTATTCCATCCACTACAGCGCCAGCATCGAGCGCCTCGCCGCCTGCATCGCCAGCGTGCACCGCGCCCTGCAGCCCGGCGGGCTGTTCTGTTTCAATGCGGTCGACCGCACCCGCATCGACAATCGCCTGTTCGCCTCGCACACCGTGCAGGTCGAAGCGGGGCGCTTCACCTTCAGCTCTGGCTGGCACTACATCGGGACGGGGGAACGGCAGGCGCTGCGCTTACGCATCGAAAAGATCACGGGCGATGAAACCCTGACCTGGCACGACGAACACCCCATGGTCGCGGTCAGCTTCGCTGAGCTGCAGGCGCTGCTCGAGCCGCACTTCGAGGTGCACGTGCTCGAGCACGACTATCAGAAAATCCTGCCGATCAGCGAGAACGCCGGCAACGCGCTGTTCGTCTGCGTGAAGCGCTGATACCTCTTGCAGGGATGGTCAGGTTTTCCCTGCCAGCCACTTGTCCGGAAACCACCGCGCCCGCAAGGCTCTAGGCCAATGCGGGCACGGTGGTTCGGCCGGTCGGCAGTTACCACAAATCGATCAAACCGCAGCGACTGCCTTGGCTGGTGGCTGAGTGCGACGCCCCAGTGCACCAGCCCCAGCAGCTACCAGACCAGATATGATCAAGGTGATCAGTACGATCCATGCGCCTTGGGAAACGCGTTTGGCGGCCACTTCTGCTGCTTCACGAGCTTTTTGCTCGGCCTGTGCCTTGAGCTCTTGATACTTGGTATAGGCCTCGCGGTAGCTGGCCTCAGCCTGATCGACGATCTGATTGGCCTCGGCGTCCGTCTTGTTTCCACGCGCTTTGATCAAGTTGACCAGGGCTTCACGATCAGCCGCGTCCCACACCTGATCGCCTTTGTCCTTGATACGGTCTAGCAAACCGCTCAGTTGCTCGTCAGCCTGTTGTGGATTTTCCACGCTGCGTCGTGCGGTTTCCTGCGCATCCTGCTGGGTGGCCTGGGCGTCCTCACTAAGGTTTTCCGGATCCAGTTCAGCCTTGCCGGTCTGGCGCATGGCTTTTTCGAGTTCGCCCTGAATGTCGTCCAGATTGAAATCGATCCCTTGTTCGCGCAGCTCTTCCTGAATCTTGCCGCCTAGCGCCGGCGCCACCTGAGCGATGCCGCTACCCAAGGCCGAAATCCCGCTGCCAGCCAGATTCATGCCGCCGCGCACCACACCGGTAATGGCGTTGGACAGCAGGTAGACGGTGATCAGCGATACGCTCGCCCATACCAGCAGGCCGTGAAAGGCGCCCTCGCGTTGTGCCAGGCGGCCAGCTGCCCAGCCACCTACCGATAGCGAAATTACCGAGCTGATCACCACCCAGGCGGCTGCGCCAAAACCCATGCCCGCAGTAGGATTGGTTTCTTGAAGCGGGTCGATGCTGGCGCTTTCGATGGCGGTGCCCAGCACGCTGAGCAGCAGGGAAACCATCATGGCAAGCACTACGCCGGCGAGTACCGCACTCCAGGAAATGCGTTTGAGCAGCGGTGCTGCTGCAGTTACGTTGTGGGGAGCTGGGTCGGTGTAGCTGGTTGGAGCACTACGATCATTGCGAGTCATGTTGGCAGTCCCGTTATGGAATGGCGATACGAGCCCATCGCTCGTAATCCACATGACCGAGGCGGCGCTGATAAAGTTTTGACTCTCCTTTTGCGACTTGTGTCTCGTTATGCGCCAGCCCCATGGATGGCCCGTAGCAGCCGAGATACTTCTGGCGGGTTGTCGTGTTGCCGACCATTGGAGCTCACAGTGGGTATTCGCTTCGCGCGCCATTGACCTTGCTTGTCGCCGTTATCCAAGCTTTCGGCGTAGGCCTGCAGCGCCGGCTACCTGGCCAGCGCTGCAGCGCTGTCAGCCGCTGCGCTTTTCACCTTGGCCGACAACACGGCGGCCTGGATCGCCGCCAGGCTGCGCTTGGCCGCTGGCGATTCGAACACCGCACTTTCGGCCAGCGTGTAAAGGCGCTCGCCGTTGTGCAGGGTGAATTCCACGAACGCCAGATGCTCGGTCCATGAGCGATAGCGCCGCACCATGAACAGGCTGTGCTTGGTGGTGACGGCGCGTACGCTGCTCAGCGGTATCTGCCGGTGATTGCTTTCGCTGGCAATGACCAGTTCATCGTTGTGAATAGAGGCCGGCCCGGCCTTGTTCAGGCGGCGCCATTCCACAGCGAACCGCCAGCCCATCAGCAACAAACAGCCGCCGACCAGCAGCAGTTCGGGCAGCCGCATGGCCGATGCCTTGAACAGCACCAGGCCGCCAATCGCCATCAGAATCGCCAGGGTGATGGCGCGGTAGAAATACACGCTGTGAAAGTCGGGGAAGGTCAGAAAGCGGATGTCCATAGGCGCATTCTCGTCCAGAGGTCTGACTACTGGGTGTTCCCAGGGCCGTGGGCGCATAGCATTGAAAGGCTTTGCGCCGACTTCCTGCCCATAACTGCTCGGCAATCTCGGCAGGTTATGGCATCTGTTCGTCATGCTGCGTGATCCGGCACGCAAATCGGTAGCGTCCCCGACTATGTGATCAGTGCAGCGTCGGCGTAAGCCTTTCAGCAACCAGCTGACGAGCCTGATGGGCGAGCTGATCCAGGTGATAGTCACGCTGTTTCTCGGCCTCGCTCATGGCCTTCTTGCCATGCTGCTTGAGCAGGTAGGCGTGGATCTGTCGCACTTCGGTGGACTGAAACACCGGCGCCAGGTCCTGCACGGCCACCAGGCCATCGGAGCGCTGGTCGCGGGTGTTCATCAGCACCTGTGGCCCTTGGGCGGCGAGCACCTGCAGGCCCATGGCCTCGAAGGTCGGCACCTTGCCGGCGACGCAGGCCAGCTCCAGATGAGGATGCCGCTCGGTGATGCGCTGCAGCATGGCGCGAGCGATACCGCGACGGCGGTGGCTGGCGGCCACGGCCATGTAGGCGAGGGTGCAGGCCTCGGCGTCGTCCTGGCTGGGCAGGTACAGGGCGAAACCCAGCACCACGACCGGGTCCTGATCGTCCAGGGCCAGCAGCAACTGTGTCGGGCTATCGGCTTCGCCATTCATGGCCTGCAGATACAGGTGCACCTCGTAGCCGATCACGTACTGGTACAGCTGGAACAGCGGGTTGCTGGGCGTCAGCGGCACTGGGCTGATATCGCTGAAGTAGTCCACCACCATCTGCAGCACCTGGGCTTTGAGGGACTCGGGTGGCGGGGCGTCGAGGTGGGTGAGGGTGAACATCGGGCGGGCTCTTGATAAAACGGCGGGCGGCATTGTAACCCGTGGGGCCGACGGGCGTTGGCGCCGAGGGCCTATGGGGGTGCCGTCTCGGGTAACATGGCGCCGCATCGAGCATTGATTCAGAAGGGCCTTATGGCAGCGTCGAAACGAAAATATGCAGGTATCGAGCGCGAGTTGATTCGCACCCTGACCGACGCCTGCGAGACGGCCAAGAGCGAAATCGTCGGTTTCCAGTGGCTCACCCACGACGTCGATTACCAGCGCTTTCCCGAGAGCCTGCTGGTTACCTGGATGTTCGACAGCGAAGCCAACAGAGCGCGGGCTTTAGCAGGCGCGGAAAAGGCCAGGATGCTGGCGTTGACCCTGGCCGCGTTCGAGGCAGTAGGCATCAGCGTGGCCCGCATCAATGAGCACGTGGCGTTTTCGGTCGAGCAGCCGGCAAGGGGCAAACGTGGCCAAGGACATTGAAAATCCCTGCGTGTCGCTGTGTCAGCTCAACAGCGAAATGTGCGTCAGCTGTGGGCGCACGCGGGAGGAAATCCGCAAGTGGCGAGGCATGAAGCGGCCGGAGAAGATGGCCACGGTGCAGAAGGCTGCGGCGCGGATGAAGGCGATTGCCAAGAAGAAGGGCAAAGGGCAGAAGTCCGAGTGATCGTTCCACGCTCCGCGTAGGGGCGCGGTCACGTAGGGTGGATCGGGGCGCGTAGCCGACGCTCTTTTCATCCACCATAGCGATATAACGTCGAACCCCTTACTCACCATAATTTCTGTCCGACCGCTCGGGCTCTACACACCAGCCAGCGGGATAGACGCCCATCGCCACTGCACGGTGAAAACTCGAATACGGCCAATCCGCCAGCTGCTCGACATAGCCATGTTTTAGTGGATTGATGTGGATGTAATCGAAGTGCTGCTGGTAATCCCGTTCATCCCGGATCAGATGTTCCCAATAGCGTCGTTGCCAGATACCACGCTCGCCGCGGCGCTGCTGATTATCTGTGCGAGTCTCGGTGACGGGGAGGCGTTTGGCGAAGGCGAACTTGATGACCTTCCAGCGCAGGGTGAAGCCGGCATCGCCTGGCGGTAGCGTCCACATACAATGCATATGGTCGGGCAGCACCACCCAGGCGTCGATATGAAAGGGATGCCGAGCCCGTGTTGCGCGCACGGTCTCGCGCAGCAGATCTATCTCGCGGATCAGCAGATCGCTGCGGCGATCTTGCAGGTTGACGGTGAAGAAGTAGGTAGCGCCGGGAACGCGGGCACGGCGGTAATTGGGCATGGCGGTTCATTCTTGAACGTCGTGTAGCTTGAACCATGGTGGACAAGCTTCGCGTTGTCCACCCTACAAGCTTGCACGGCCCGAACCCGCACGTTAGAGCCATTGCCTTGTTTGGTTTCTACACGCTCCTTTAAGATGGCCGGCCCTTGCAAGGCAGGAAACACCATGTGGTTCACGAAGAAAGAAACGCTCAGTGACGAGCAGGCGACGGCGCTCAATGAGCAGGCATGGGCGGCGTTTCGCGAGCAGGATCTGGACACCGCGCTGGAGCATTTCCAGACCCTTGCCAAGGCGTGTCCTGCCGACCCGCGCTGGATGAACGGCGTTGGCGCGGTGAGCCTGGCACGTGAAGATCGCGCCGGCGCCCGTCGACACTTCCAGATGGCCGCTGCTCACGATTATCCCGGCAGCCACTACAACCTCGGCATCATGGCCTATCAGGAAGATGACCTCGACGCCGCCCGCCGGCACTTCCAGAAAGCTGCCGAGCACGATTATCCGGGCAGCCATTACAACCTTGGCACCATGGCCTTCCAGGAAGGCGATCATGATGCTGCCCGCCATTATTTCCAGCAGGCCGCCAAGTACGATTGCCCCCGCAGCCACTTCTACCTTGGCAGCATGGCCTACCAGGACGGCGATCACGATACCGCCGTCGAGCACCTCGACAACGCCGTGCGCCACGATCATGCGGAAGCGTTGAATCTGCTCGGTGATATTCACCTGCACGCCGAGCGCTACCCGCAGGCCGAGCAGGCCTACCGGCGCGCCGCTGAACTGGGGCATGTCGACGGCTACAACAATCTCGGCCTGTTGTATCTGCAGCTCGAGGACTACCAGCAGGCCAAGCAGGCGCTGTTGCAGGCCCTGCAATCCGACCACGTCTACGCCCAGCACAATCTGGCGGTGGCCTATCATCGTCTGGGCGAGCTGGAGGCGGCCGAGCGCTGGTATCTGATTTCCTTCTCGCAGCACGGCAACCTGCAGTCGCTGGAGAACCTTGGGCATGTGTATTGCGACAGTGGGCAGGAAGTCGAGGGGCGGGCGCTGGTCGCGGCCTCAGACAAGCTCTATGAGGATCAGCCTCTTAATGATTATGAGCAGGCATTGATTGATCGTTTGTTAGCCTGAAGCACTGTGACCTCGCGGAGATCTTCAGCGGCTTTTTTATAAAGGTGCTGCGGATTGAAGCGGCACACATGTAGGGTGGATGGCGCTCTTTTCATCCACCATTACGGTGGCGGGACGAAGACATTCTTTCGGCGTGAACTCGCCGCTTTTGTAGCGTGGCAAATAATGGTTCCGCTCTTACAGCGGCTCACTTTTGGCAGACGCCCCAAAAGTAAGCAAAAGGTCTTGCCCCTGGCATCCGGCCCGACTTCGTCGGGTTCCCTCGTTACATCGCTGTTCCAGGGGCACGCCGCGAAGGGCCATCCCTGGCCCATCGCGGCTCTCGCGGCATCCATGCCGCTCAACCCCTTACACAACGACTCCACTCGGCCTCCTGACGGGGGCGTCTGGCGTCGCCTATGAGATTTGTATTTTATAAACAGAGCCAGAGCATTGCGGCTCGGCCGCAATGCTCTGGCTTTAAGCTCTGCTTTGATTGTTGCTTTGCCTTCCACATAACGCTCAGACACCGCGATCCCCGAACCCCGTCAGGAGGCCGAGTGGAGGTGCTGTGGAGAGGGGCGTTTGGCATGGATGCCAAACGAGGAACGATGGGCCAGGGATGGCCCACCGTGACGACCCTCGGAACAGTGCCGGAGCGAGGGGAGTTGAGCGTAGCGAAACCCGGATGTCGGGCGCGCTTTCTCTTTGGTTACTTTCTCTTTCGCGCGAGCAAAGAGAAAGTAACTCGCCGTAAGGGCGAAAACGGTAGAAGAGGGCGACGGAGAAAATAAATCTGTCCCCCTGGATCTGGCGTTGGTCGGCGCAGAGCGTCGAGAGCTACGTCCCACGCGGAACGTGGGAACGATCAAAAAAGGGGGAAAGCAGCGAATCAAGTGACTCGCCGTAAGGCCGAAATCAGTAGTCACAGGTTAATGAACTTGTCCTCTTTTTAAATTTAGATGCTGACTTGTCATGCTTAAGGCAGTCCAATCTGCTCTTTAAGTAATGCATGTGCGGAATTGTAATTATCGCCGCAAATGCTGTTGTCTGTTCTGTAGTTTTTTGTTCCATGTTTCCTTTTCTTGAGAATTATTTTGTCGTTATCTTCTGTCAATAGGTAATCGTTTTTATTCCAATTTTCTAGTTCGTAGCCATTCTCTGTTCTTATCCAGTCTGGCAGCGTTGACTTTGATCTAGATAGGTCGAGAAGGAATTCGCTGGTGTTTTTGTATCTGTTGTCAATTTTTGATGTGGCTGTTTTCAAGGTCTTTTTTATTTTTGCAGGTACATAGAATGGAAAGCTTTCCCAGTCTAGTATTTTTCCGGAGGCTGTTCTTTTTTCTATGCACTTGTCTATGAATAAAGACGCATCGCAAGGGTGGGCAGTTCTTTCTATTTCTCGTAGTTCTTTTATTTCTGCCTTGCTTAGTTGTTTGAGTAAGTCGTTGCTTAATTTTCCTCCAAATAATAAGAAGCCAATCATTCCTGCTTGATATGTGTCAGACGAAAAGTCGAAGTAAGCATTTTCTCCAAATGCTTCGGGTGGCCTGTAAAGTATGCTGTGCTTGGATGCGGGTGCTCGCCCGGTGTCGTCGTTTATTCTTCGTACTGAACCAAAATCAGCTATTACGATAGTGTCGTTGTGAACTAGTAAGTTTTCTGGTTTCAAGTCGCGATGAACAATTTTATTTTTTGAAGAGTGGAGTTCAGATAGCCCGGATAGAAGTTGGCAAAGTAGTTTGTGTGCGAGGCCTAGCGAGATATCGTATCGTGTTAGAAAACTGTGTAGGTCACCATCATTTGCTACTTGCATCATATAGTAGGAGCAGGTTTCCTCAATTTTTCTTGCGTCATACACTTTAAGGATATGGTCGTGATTGATTGCTGAGATAATTGAAGGCTCTTGGTCAATTTCATCTTTTGGGTGGAAGTATATTTTAATGGCCACCTCTTTTCTAAGTACGTTATGTCGTCCTATTAGAATGTATCCGTTTGCGCCAGAGTCGTTGAAATCTGATATCTGAAATTCAGGGAATTTTGCAAGAACCGCTTGCGCTTGCACAGGTAGTTTTAGAATGTCTACCGGCATTTTTATTCTAGTCCTTCGTATGCTATGTCATAAGCCATAGCTAGGTCAGCAGTGGCCGGACGATTGCTCTTTCTTTTTTGCTCTCGACGATTTGTGGCGTTTATTGTGAGCGAATGTACGAAGTCTATGGGCGCAGGCGATATTGCTAAGATTATGCCTTCCAAGATAAAGGTCCCAGCGCCGCCAGCACCATGCCCCGTAGTCGCTCGGCGATTAATTACTATTTTATCTACGCGGTTGTCTGCACAGTACGCTTTTAATGTCTGAGTAAATACCTCTACATCATCTTGTGTCGGATTTTTGGAGAGGCCTAGTTTGTGGAATTTAATAGCGACAGGGGAGTGCGAATCTTTTGTGCCTGTTAGCGTCACTATTCGTGCTTCGTTAGCTTTTAGGTATATTCCAGTTACTACCATGAATAAATTTCCTTATGTTTTAAGCTTAATAAAAAGCCCCGCACTAGGCGGGGCTCTTTATTAAGCTTCAACCCAACATCCATGGCAGGTGTTGGGTGAATCTAGCGTGATTTCAAATTGACATCAATCCCAGCTTAACGCCCCACCCGTCTGATACTCGATCACACGGGTCTCGAAGAAGTTTTTCTCCTTCTTGAGGTCCATGATCTCGCTCATCCATGGGAACGGGTTGGTGGTGCCTGGGTATTCTTCCTTCAGGCCGATCTGGGTCAGGCGGCGGTTGGCGATGAATTTGAGGTAGTCCTCCATCATCGCGGCGTTCATGCCCAGTACGCCGCGCGGCATGGTATCGCGTGCGTATTCGATTTCCAGCTGGGCGCCCTGCAGGATCATCTGGGTCGCCTCGTCCTTCATGGTGGCGTCCCACAGGCTCGGGTTCTCGATCTTGATCTGGTTGATCATGTCGATGCCGAAGTTCAGGTGCATGGACTCGTCACGCAGGATGTACTGGAACTGCTCGGCGGTGCCGGTCATCTTGTTGCGGCGGCCCATGGAGAGGATCTGGGTGAAGCCGCAGTAGAAGAAGATGCCTTCGAGTACGCAGTAGTAGGCGATCAGGTTCTTGAGGAACTGGCGATCGGTTTCCGGGGTGCCGGTTTCGAACTTGGGATCGGAGATCGAGCGGGTGTACTTGAGGCCCCAGGAGGCTTTCTTCGCGACGCTCGGGATCTCGTGGTACATGTTGAAGATTTCGCCTTCATCCATGCCCAGCGATTCGATGCAGTACTGATAGGCGTGGGTGTGGATCGCTTCCTCGAAGGCCTGGCGCAGGATGTACTGGCGGCACTCGGGGTTGGTGATCAGGCGGTACACGGCCAGTACCAAGTTGTTGGCGACCAGGCTGTCGGCGGTGGAGAAGAAGCCCAGGTTGCGCTTGACGATGCGGCGCTCGTCTTCGGTCAGGCCGTCGGCGGACTTCCACAGGGCGATGTCCGCGGTCATGTTCACTTCCTGGGGCATCCAGTGGTTGGCACAACCATCCAGATACTTCTGCCAGGCCCAGTCGTACTTGAAGGGTACGAGCTGGTTGAGGTCGGCGCGGGCGTTGATCATCTGCTTGTCGCCGACTTCCACGCGCGCGGAGCTGCCTTCGAGCTCGTCCAGGCCTTCCTGGATGTCGAGGTCGTTGAGGGCTTGTTTGGCGCGGGCTACGGCAGCGGAGTCGTTGGCGTCGACGGCGCGGGCTTCGAGGGCGGCATTGCCGCCGACCTGGTTGAGTTTCTCCAGGCTCATGTCGGCACCGGCCTGGGCCTGTGCAGCGGTGTTCTTGGCGGGGGAGGCGGCTTCGGTGCCGTCTTCCTTGTCGAATTCATCCCAGCTCAGCATGGTGGGGCTCCTGCTCGAGAGGCCGGCTAAGGGCCAGCCTGTGTGGATAGTGGCTAATCGTCGGTAGCTCGCGGTGCACGCAGAGCGCTACGGCTGATTATCAGAGGCCGGGGTTGTACCCCGGCTCTTGGGTTATTTGCGCCGGCTGCAGGGGCTGCAGCCGGCTGGGCCATTACTGGCAGGCTTCGCAGTCCGGCTCGTCGATGGCGCAAGCCTTCGGAACCGGAGCCGGGCCAGGGGAGGCCTGGGTGGCCGGCGCGGCAGCCGGGGCTGCGCTGAGGCCTTCGTCGCCACCACTGGACACGGCGTTGAGCTTGCCGGTGTTGATGGTGGACTTCTCGGTGCTGGTGGCGGCCAGGGCACGGAGGTAGTAGGTGGTTTTCAGGCCACGGTACCAGGCCATGCGGTAGGTCACGTCGAGCTTCTTGCCCGAAGCGCCAGCGATGTACAGGTTGAGCGATTGCGCCTGGTCGATCCACTTCTGGCGACGGCTGGCAGCATCGACGATCCACTTGGTGTCGACTTCGAAGGCCGTGGCGTACAGGTCTTTCAGGTCTTGCGGGATGCGCTCGATCTGCTGCACGGAGCCGTCGTAGTACTTCAGGTCGTTGACCATGACCGGGTCCCACAGGCCGCGGTTCTTGAGGTCGCGAACCAGGTAGGGGTTGATCACGGTGAATTCGCCGGAGAGGTTCGACTTCACGTAGAGGTTCTGGTACGTCGGCTCGATGGACTGCGACACGCCAATGATGTTGGAGATGGTCGCGGTGGGCGCAATGGCCATGATGTTGGAGTTGCGCACGCCTTTCTTGACGCGCTCGCGCACCGGTGCCCAGTCCAGGGTTTCGTCCAGGTTGACGTCGATGTACTTGGCGCCACGGGCTTCGATGAGGATCTGCTGAGAGTCCAGCGGCAGGATGCCCTTGCTCCACAGCGAACCGTCGAAGGTTTCGTAGGCGCCGCGCTCGTCGGCCAGGTCACAGGAAGCCTGGATGGCGTAGTAGCTGATCGCTTCCATGGAGCGGTCGGCGAATTCCACCGCGGCGTCGGAGCCGTAGGCGATGTGCTGCAGGTACAGGGCGTCCTGGAAGCCCATCAGGCCGAGGCCGACCGGACGGTGCTTGAGGTTGGAGTTACGGGCCTGCGGCACGCTGTAGTAGTTGATGTCGATGACGTTGTCGAGCATGCGCACGGCGGTCTTCACGGTGCGACCGAGCTTGGCGGTGTCCAGCTTGCCGTCGACGATGTGGTTGACCATGTTGATCGAGCCCAGGTTGCAGACCGCGATCTCGTCCTTGTTGGTGTTCAGGGTGATCTCGGTGCACAGGTTGGAGCTGTGGACCACGCCCACGTGCTGCTGCGGGCTGCGCAGGTTGCATGGGTCCTTGAAGGTCAGCCACGGGTGGCCGGTCTCGAACAGCATCGAGAGCATCTTGCGCCACAGGTCCTTGGCCTGGATGGTCTTGTACAGCTTGATCTTGCCGTACTCGATCAGGGCTTCGTAGTACTCGTAGCGCTCTTCGAAAGCCTTGCCGGTCAGGTCGTGCAGGTCCGGCACTTCGCTCGGGCTGAACAGGGTCCACTTGCCGTCTTCGAAGACGCGCTTCATGAACAGGTCCGGAATCCAGTTGGCGGTGTTCATGTCGTGGGTACGACGACGGTCGTCACCGGTGTTCTTGCGCAGCTCGAGGAATTCCTCGATGTCCATGTGCCAGGTTTCCAGGTATGCGCACACGGCGCCCTTGCGCTTGCCGCCCTGGTTGACCGCCACGGCGGTGTCGTTGACCACTTTGAGGAACGGCACGACGCCCTGGGATTTGCCGTTGGTGCCCTTGATGTAGGAGCCCAGCGCGCGCACCGGGGTCCAGTCGTTGCCCAGGCCGCCGGCGAATTTGCTCAGCATGGCGTTGTCGTGGATGGCGCCGTAGATGCCCGACAGGTCGTCCGGCACGGTGGTCAGGTAGCACGACGACAGCTGCGGGCGCAGGGTGCCGGCGTTGAACAGGGTCGGGGTCGACGCCATGTAGTCGAACGAGGAGAGCAGGTTGTAGAACTCGATGGCGCGCTCTTCACGGTTCTTCGGCTCTTCGATGGCCAGGCCCATGGCCACGCGCATGAAGAATACCTGGGGCAGCTCGAAGCGCACGCCATCCTTGTGGATGAAGTAGCGGTCGAACAGGGTTTGCAGGCCCAGGTAGGTGAACTGCTGGTCGCGCTCGTGGTTCAGCGCCTTGCCCAGCTTCTCCAGGTCGTATTCCTTGAGTTTCGGGTCGAGCAGCTCGAATTGCGCGCCGGCTTCGACGTAGGCCGGCAGGGCCTTGGCGTACAGCTCGGCCATCTCGTGGTGAGTGGCGCTGGCGGCGATGTTGAGGAAGCTCAGGGCCTCGGCGCGGATGTTGTCCATCAGCAGGCGGGCGGTGACGTAGCTGTAGTTCGGCTCACGCTCGACCAGGGTACGGGCGGTCATCACCAGGGCGGTGTTGACGTCCTTCTGGTTCACGCCGTCGTACAGGTTCTTCAGGGTTTCTTTCTGGATCAGCGCGCCGTCGACTTCCAGCAGGCCTTCGCAGGCTTCGGAAATGATGGTGTTCAGGCGGCCCATGTCCAGCGGCTCCAGGCTGCCGTCGGCGAGGGTCACGCGGATGCTCGGGTGTGGCTCGGCGATGCCGCTGCCGGCATCGGCGCTCTTGCGCTTGTTGGCCTGGGCTTCGCGGTAGATCACGTAGTCACGGGCGACTTTCTGCTCGCCGGCGCGCATCAGGGCCAGTTCGACCTGGTCCTGGATCTCTTCGATGTGGATGGTGCCGCCGGACGGCATGCGACGCTTGAAGGTCGCGGTGACCTGCTCGGTCAGGCGTGCGACGGTGTCATGGATGCGCGACGAAGCGGCAGCGGTGCCGCCTTCCACTGCGAGGAACGCCTTGGTGATGGCAACGGTGATCTTGTCACCGGTGTAAGGCACCACGGTGCCGTTACGCTTGATCACACGCAGTTGGCCCGGCGCGGTAGCGGCCAGATCCTGAGGGGCGTCGCCCTGAGGCACATTGGCCTGAGGGTTCTCACGAGTGGTGTCGGTGTGCATGAAGGTCTCCATGATCAATGAAATTTTCGGGGCGAAGCGTTGTGTCGTTGATCGACGTGGTACCTGGCGTTCATTCCAATCGACAAAGCCTGCGCCCGCACGAGGCTGGCAGCAGGGTGTTGCAAAAAGGCGGTGATGGACCGGTCGAGGCTCTGCTCGGCGGCGGTCGGTACTGTTCGATGCCGGAACGCTTCATCCCTGGCGTTTACTGGTGCTTCCTGCTGCGTGGGGCCACTAGATGTTGTGGTGGCCGCTACGGGCGCAGCGTCTGGTGTCGCATCGGGCGCTAACGATCGGCTCGTTCGCTGCCACTGTTTCTCGGTTTGCCACGGCCTCTGCAAAAAGGGCTTGAGGCATGGACTTTTTCAGCACATCTGTGCTTGGGGTCTTTCCGGCCAAAACCCAACATATAGGGGTCTGGCGAACTGGGGATACAAGATAGTGCGGTGTGGGCGTCAAGGCAAGCCCTTCGCGCTGTGGATAAATCTGTGGGTTATGGCGGGGTAAGTGGCGCAAATGCCCATGGTTGCTGGCGCTCGCCCGGGCATGGGCATTAATGCCGCAGGTAGATTTTTTTCCGGCTGCGGCGGGGATGCTTCACTGGCTCACACAAACACAACATATGGGATTATTTACTGAACTTTTTAATCAAAGTGCCATCACGTCGTGCGTGCTGGGCTCATAGCGCACGAGCGTGACCGCTGGTCGCTCAGGGCAGGATCAGTGCGCGCTGCTTGAAGGCGCGTTTTTCGCCATCCGGCAGCTCGTTTCGATCAGCGTAGGGCGCTGTGTACCAGCCGCCGTAGGTGGGGTTGGGCAGCAGGAACCAGCGCTGGCCGAACCAGTTCTGGTAGGGCATCGCGGCCTGGCGCTGCGCACTCAGGCGATTGGGCGCGGCGATGAAGTCGCCGTAGCTGTCGCCGACCATCAACAATACCCGCGCGTGTTCGCCGACCCATTGGCGACGGCAGGTCTTGTCCGAGCCCGCTTGCTGGCAACCGCCAATGGCCGTGCCGGCGGTGAGGATCTGCCCGATATCATTGATGGGAAAGCCCGCCTGGCGCAGGTTGCGCAGGGTATCGGCTTCCTGCCCTGGTTCGCGGTTGGTCAGGTAATAGGCGGTGATGCCCAGCCGGTCAGCCGCCTGCATGAAGGCCACCGAGCCGGGCAGGGCGCGGGCCTCGGCCTTCTCGACCCAGCGGTACCACTCGGCGTAGTCGTAGGCGCCGCCATCGACAACGGACTTGGCATTCACCGGCGTGTTGTCGAGCAGGGTTTCGTCGATGTCGACGATCAGCGCCGGTGGCAAGCCATCGAACTCGCGCGGCGCCTGGGCAAGGGCATCCCACTGCGGGTCGGCCAGCGCGGGCTGCAGCTGGCGGGTCGCGGCGGCGTAGATCTGCTGGTAGATCACCTCGTGCTCGATGGAGGTCTGCGTCCACAGCACGGCATCGAGCTGGTCGTGCTCTTTGGGAGCTTGCTGGCAGCCCGTCAGCAGAGCGCTCAGCATGCCAAAAGCCAAAGTAGGTGCTGGGCTACGCATTGAGATGATCCTTGCAGTGGGGCGGCGATGGTTAATGGGCAAAGCCGCCGGCGATCAATTGTGGGAGCGGGCCGTGCCCGCGAAAATCACGGGCATGAACTAGGCGTCCCCGCCCGTTCCCACAGGGTGTGGTGATCAGAAGTTCACCGTGGCGGACAGCCGCGCCGTACGCGGGTCACCCGGGAACAGGTAGCCGTCGCCTTGGTAGGCGCCGGCATCACGCCAGTAGCGTTTGTCGAACAGGTTGTCGACGCTCAGGCGCAGCACGGTCTCATAGCCTTCGATGCGCGTGGTGTAGCGGCTGCCGAGGTTGAACACCGTGTAGTCGCCGACCTTCACCGTGCCGCTGGGGTCGGCGTACTTGCTGGCGCTGTATTGCAGGCCGCCGAGCAGCGACAGGCCCTGGATGCCGGGGATCTGGTAATCGGCGGCCAGGCTGGCGCGCACTTTGGGCACGTTGACCGCCTGGTGGCCTTCGAAGGCCTCGGTGCCGCTGTCG
This sequence comes from Pseudomonas sp. PA27(2017), assembly GCF_001945445.1. Taxonomy (GTDB): domain Bacteria; phylum Pseudomonadota; class Gammaproteobacteria; order Pseudomonadales; family Pseudomonadaceae; genus Aquipseudomonas. The sequence continues at coordinate 15,633 of NZ_MSXW01000011.1, read as the reverse complement.
ATGGCCCGGGCGCGGATCACCGCGGTGCTGGCCGACAGCTGCAGGTTACGGCTGGCCTGGCCGCTGGCAGAGAGTTCCAGGCCGATATTGCGCTGTTTGCCCTGCTGAATATAGGTGAGCGAGCCGTCGTCGTTCGGGCGGCTGTATTGCAGCGCCTGGTCGATGCGAAACAGCGCAGCGCCCAGGCTCAGGCCCTGCCAGTCACGCTTGAAGCCAGCTTCCAGCTGGCGGGAAGTGGTTGGGGCGAGTATGTCGCCGTCGTTGGTGGTGAACCAGGGCGCTTCGCCGCCCAGAGACAGGCCCTTGCTGTAGCTCAGGTACAGGGTGGTATCGGCCTGGGGCTTGTAGAGCAGGGCGGCGTTGGGCAGGAATTCGCTGCGCCGGGTACGGCGATCACTGACGCCGCTGCTGTAGGCTTGCTCATCCAGGCGCACCTGCCGCCCGCCCAGCAGCACCTGCCAGTGTTCGTCGAAGCTGATGCGGTCGCTGAGGAACAGCCCGTACTGACGGCTGTCCAGGCGCCGTTGCTTGGGGTTGAGCGGCAGGTCGGTCGGGGCGAAGTCGCTTGGGTCTTCGTGGATATTGCCGGTGCCGATCCACTCGTTGACCGAGCTGCGGCGATCCACGGTGCGGCGCAGTGCGCTGCTGCCAAGGGTCAGCTCGTGGTCAATGGTGCCGGTGGTGAAGGCGCCGGATAGAGTTGCCTGCAGCTCGTCATGGCGGCGGGTGTCGTCCGGGCTGCGGTAATCGTAGATGTCGTAGCCACCCTCAGGGCTGAACTGGGTAAGCCAGTCGCTGCATCCCGAGGCAGGGCTACAGCCATAAGGAAAGCTGCTGTAGTCGTCGATCACCACTTCGCTGCGCGAGGCATCGATGGCTGCCTTCCAGTTGTCATCGAAGCGGTATTCGAAACGCCCGCCGAGGTTTAGCGAATCGATGCCCACGGGCTTCGACCAGCTCTGATGGCCCAGGCGCTTGTCCGGGTCGACGCCGCTTGGCACCTGGGTGCCGCCGAGCAGTTGGTAGCCTGCTACGGACGGCTGTTCGCGGGTCTGGTATTCGGCGTCCAGCTGCAGGGTGGCGTCCGGCGAGATATTCCAGTCCAGCGCCAGGGAAATGAAGTCGCGCTTGCCGTCGGCATGTTCGACGAACGAGCGGATGTCCTCGTGAGCCATGTTCAGGCGCACGCCAACCTGCTGCTCGGCGCCGAACCAGTGGCCAAGATCGGCGGCCAGGTAACGCTCGCCGTCCTGATTGCTGGCCACGCTGAGCGAGCGCACGTTCTCGGCACGCTTGGTCACGTAGTTGATCAGCCCGCCCGGCTCGGTCACGCCGCTCTGCAGGCCGGACAACCCCTTGAGCAGCTCGACCTGCTGCTTGTTTTCCAGCGCTACGTTCTGCTCGCCCACCACGCTACGGCCGTTGACCCGGTAGCTGTTGGCGGCATTGAGGGAAAAGCCGCGCACCACGAAGTTCTCGTAGTAGCCGATGGGCGCGTAGGCCTCGCCCACCGAGGCATCGTTCTTCAGCACGTCGCTGAGCAGGCGCGCCTGCTGGTCGTCGATCAATTGCCGGCTGACCACCGAAACGGAAGCAGGTGTGTCGAGCAGTTCGGCGTCAGCGAAGCCGCCCACTGCGGCGCTGCGCGCCCGGTAACCGTCGTCAGCCCGTTCCTCGATGGTGGTGGCATCGAGCACCATGGCCGACTCGGCGGCCCAACAGAAGGTCGGGCTCAGCGCCAGGGCGAGCAGGCTCGGAGCAAAGCGCGGGCAAGGCAGGGCCATGCAAAATCCTTGATTGCAGAGGTGGGCGGTTGGCTATCCGGCGTGCGTGCGATTTATCGGCTGCTCGGCAGTCATCGCTTGGCGGGGCGGCATTGTCGCTTATCGGGGCGGCGGTTGCCATGGTGGATATCAGCGCCGGGCGACCACCGCGAACAGGTGCCAGTGCTTGCTGTTGCCGACGGCGGTTTGCCCCGGGCGATCGATTTCCTGCAGATCGATGATGTGCCACTCCTGAAACAGGCGCTCCACTTCACTGCGGGTATGGATGGTCAGGCCGTCTTTTGCCCAGCTGTCGCGCTCGCCGAAAAAGTGCCCGGCAAACAGCCCGCTCGGTTTGAGCGCTTGCTCGATAAGTTGCCACAAGGCGGCGAACTCACTAGGTGGGCAGAAGGGCAGGGAGAAGCTGGCATTGATCAGCTCGGCCGGCGCCAGCTCGGCATCCTGAAATGAGGTGCATTGGGTTTGCAAGCGTGCTTTGTGATCCGTTGGCACCAATGCGTTCAGGTACTCGAAGGCCAGCGGTTCTGCGTCGATGGCCGTCACCCGCCAGCCGCGACGCAGTAATTCCAGCGTATCGCGACCTGCACCGCAGCCCAGGTCGATGGCGTGAGCCGGAGCTGCCATCCAGTGATCCAGAGCCAGCAGTAATGATGGCATTGCCGGAGCGCCTTTGGTGTTCTCGTAAAAGCGCCTGGGATTCATCAGAACGGCGCCGGACACTCGAAGCGTAGGCGTTCGCCGCTTTGCGGGTGGGTGAGGGTGAGCATGCTGGCGTGCAGGCACAGGCGCGGGTAGGCGGCCAGGGCCTGTTCGTGGGCATAGAGGCCGTCACCGAGCAGTGGATGGCCGATGGACAGCATGTGCACGCGCAGTTGGTGGGAGCGGCCGGTGATCGGTGTCAGCTCGACGCGGGCATGCTCGGCGTGGCGTTCCAGTACGCGCCAGAAGGTCAGGGCATGCTTGCCGTGTTCGTGGCACACCACGTGGCGCGGTTTGGTCGGCGGGTCGTAGCGCAGGGGCAGGTCGATACTGCCGCTGTCGCCCTCGGGCGAGCCCCAGCACAGGGCTGTGTAAGCCTTTTCGGTTTCCCGGTCGTGAAACTGGCGCGACAGCTCGCGGTGGCTGTCGGCGTCACGTGCCAGCACGATCAGCCCCGAGGTTTCCCAGTCCAGGCGATGCACGATGCGCGCCTCGGGGTAGCCGTTTTCCTGCAGGCGGGTAACCAGGCAATCCTTGTTGTCGTCGGCGCGGCCGGGCACCGAGAGCAGCAGGGTGGGCTTGTTGATCACCAGCAGGGCGGCATCCTGATGGACGATTTCGATTTGGCTGAGCGGCATGGGCGTTCTTTGGGTTGGGCGATAAAAGCGAATGGCGGCCATCGGGGCCGCCATTCGTGGAGCTGAGTAACGCAGAGGTCGATGTCTTCTCCGGCATCGCTTGGTGGGTTACGCAGTGCGCTGAGTCTGACTGCGATGCGACTGTCACCACCAGGCGCCGCTAACCCACCCTACGGTACACGGATCAGCGGTCGGGCAGGGTAATGTTCAGTTCCAGAATCGAACAGCTGCCCTGGTTTTCCAGGGCGACCTGCACCTGGTCCGAGTCGATGGCCACGTACTTGCGGATCACCTCGACCAGCTCCTGCTGCAGGGCAGGCAGGTAGTCGGGCTGGGTGCGCTGGCCACGTTCGTGGGCAACGATGATCTGCAGGCGCTCTTTGGCGATGGAGGCTGTGGTTTCCTTCTTGCGCGAACGCAAGAAGTCGAAAATATTCATTCGCGACCTCCGAATAGGCGTTGCAGGAAGCCCTGCTTCTTCACATCAAGGAAACGGTGCGCCACTTCCTTGCCGAGCAGGCGATCCACGGCGTCGCTGTACGCCTGGCCGGCATCGCTCTGGTCATCGAGGATCACCGGCACGCCCTGGTTGGAAGCCTTGAGCACCGCCTGGGATTCGGGGATCACGCCGAGCAGGCGGATGGCGAGGATTTCCTCGACGTCTTCCACGCCGAGCATTTCGCCCTTGGTGACGCGCTCCGGGTTGTAGCGGGTCAGCAGCAGGTGTTCCTTGATCGGCTCGCCACCCTGTTCGGCGCGGCGCGACTTGCTGGCCAAGAGGCCGAGCATGCGGTCCGAGTCACGTACCGAGGAAACTTCCGGGTTGGTGACCACGATGGCTTCGTCGGCGAAGTACATGGCCAGGTGGGCGCCTTTTTCGATACCGGCCGGCGAGTCGCAGACCACGTATTCGAAGTTCTGCGACAGCTCGGCGATGACCTTCTCGACGCCTTCCTGGGTCAGGGCGTCCTTGTCACGGGTCTGGCTGGCGGCCAGCACGTAGAGGTTCTCGAGACGCTTGTCCTTGATCAGGGCCTGGGTGAGGGTGGCTTCGCCGTTGACGACGTTGACGAAGTCGTACACCACGCGGCGTTCGCAGCCCATGATCAGGTCGAGGTTACGCAGGCCGACGTCGAAGTCGACGATGACGGTCTTGTGGCCGCGCAAGGCGAGACCGGTACCGATGGCAGCGCTGGTGGTGGTTTTACCGACGCCACCTTTGCCGGAAGTGACTACGAGGATCTTGGCCAAGGTGATTCACCCTAAAAATGAATAAAAGCAGGAACCTGCCGCGATTGGCGGTCTGTCGAAAGAATCGCTCGGCTGCGGCGTGCGCGGTGCTCGCCAGGGGTGACCGATGATTGTTTTGACAGCCCGCCCAGAGGCGTTCGAGGGCCCTGTGTGACAGTTAAAAGTGCCGGGCAGTATCCGTTAAAGACGGGTGATGTTCAACACGTCGCCCATCAGGCTGACTTGCACGGCCCGGCCCCAGTTCGGGTCGCGGCGCAGGTCTTCGGCAACCTTGTACTGGCCGGCGATGGAGAGCAGTTCGGCGCCCATCTGCTGGCAGAAGATCCGTGCTTGCCGGTTGCCCTTGACGCCGGCCAGCGCCCGGCCACGCATGGGCGCGTAGACATGGATATTGCCGTCGGCGAGAAGTTCCGCACCGGCACTCACCGGGGCCAGCACCACCAGGTCGCAGCCCTGGGCGTAGATCTGTTGGCCGCCGCGCACCGGGGTGGTGATGACGCGGGTCGGCTTGACCTCGGGTTCCACCGGCTTGGACGGCTCGACCGGTTTGGGTGCCGGGTCGATGACCCGCTCGCGGGCACCGGACGGTGGCAGCACCGGCAGGTCCAGGGCATTGGCGGCGGCGATGTCTTCCTCGCGGCTGGCGCGCACGGCCAGGGTGCGCAGGCCGTGCTTGCGGCACAAGGCCATGAGTTCGCCCAGATCGAGATCACCTTCCTCGCGCGGCAGTTTGTCGAGGGCCAGGACCAGCGGTGTGTTGCTGAAGAAGTTCGGCGCCTGGGCGACCTTCTCGGCAAGTTGCGCATCGAGGCGGGCCAGGTCGTTGTGCGCCAGCTCCATCACGGTGATGGCCAGCATGCTGCCTTTGAGCTGGAACACGGGGTCTTGGTCGAGGAGATCAGCTTGGCTCATGGTCTGCCTGATGGGCCTTGGAAAATTAGCGGGACTTATAACGAGAACGGCGGCAGGGCTCAAGGATAAATGTCGCGTCCATTTCCTTCGCCAGGTTTGCACTGACAAGCTGGTGGCCGATTGGTGCCCCGATGGCCCATGCGACTTGGCGGGCTTTTACTTGCGCGTTATGTTGCGCACCTTTTAAAGCAAGCGACCGAGTGCTCCATCGATCCCATGACGGCGACTTCTCTCGTACACATAGCCCAGGCGACGACAGAGGATATCGACGAAGCGATCGGCTTCGTGATGGCCGCCCGCGCCGAGACCTTCCCGATGCTCGACGCCACGCTGCTGCCGGCCGACCTGCAGCGCTTCGCCCAGGTGTACGTGCAGGGCGAGGCGGGCGCCTTCTGGCTGGCGCGCTGCGCCGGGGAGATCGTCGCGGCCGTCGGCTATCTGCCCTACGACCACCGCTTCGCCCAGCTCGATTACCAGGGTGTACGTACGGTGGAAATCGTGCGCCTGTTCGTGGCGCCGGCCTTAAGGCGCTCCGGCCTGGCGGCGAGGCTGTGCAGCGTGCTGCGCGAACATGCCCTCGGCCAGGGTGTCGAGGTGCTTTACCTGCACACCCATCCCTTCCTGCCGGGCGCGATTCGTTTCTGGGAAAGGCAGGGCTTCACGGTCACCGATGCGGAAAACGACCCGGTGTGGCAGACGACGCATATGCACTGCCGGCTGACGGACTTGCGCTAGGGGCTGTTAACACTTCCGCACGACCGCGCCGGAGCCCGTTTTGCCGCAAGGCAAGGCACGAGCCGCGAAGTTTAGCGGGCTAAATGAGCCGGCGAGAAACGCCGCATTGCGGCAAAACGGGCACGGCCCTTCGGGTTGCGCGAGAAATCTCGCCATGCCGGGCGGCAACCCGCGAGGCGGAGGATGCAGGGAGTGGGTCAGCCACCGCCTTTCCTTTTTCAAGTCCTCCAACGACCCAGGGCGAGATTTCTCGCGCAACCCAGGCAGCCCGCCTCGTGCTGGTGAAGCCACGGCACATTCGGGCATCCTACCCGCTTCCTGTTCCGACGAGCCGCTCGTGCCGGGCGGCTCATCGCGAGGTCATCATGAGTACATCCACGTCCACCCCGTCGCACAGCCTTTCCCCGGCGCTGGTGCTGCTGTTCGCCTTCTGCTGCGGCGCCATCGTCGCCAATCTTTATTACGCCCAGCCGATCATCGAACTGATCGCCCCGGCGGTCGGCCTGTCCATGCATCAGGCCAGCCTGATCGTCTCCTTGACGCAGATCGGCTACGCTCTGGGCCTGCTGTTTCTGGTGCCGCTGGCGGATCTGCTGGAGAGCCGGCGGCTGATGCTGCTGACCACCCTGGCGGCCATGGTCTGCCTGCTGGCCGCTGCCTTCTCCAGCGCGCCCGGCGTATTTCTCGGCATGTCGCTGCTGATCGGCCTCAGCTCTGTGTCGGTGCAGATGTTGATTCCGCTCGCCGCGCACCTGGCACCGGAGGCGAGTCGGGGCAGGGTGGTGGGCAACATCATGGCCGGGCTGCTGCTGGGCATTCTCCTGGCAAGGCCGGTGGCCAGCCTGATCGCCGAGTATTTCGGCTGGCGTGCGGTGTACGTCATGGCCGCGGCGCTGATGCTCGGTATCGTGGTGGTGATCGCCACCACCATTCCGCGCCATGCACCGGACAACCGCGGCCATTACGGGCACCTGTTGCTGTCGCTGTTCGGCCTGCTGCGCCGCTACTCGACGCTGCGTCAGCGGGCGTTGTACCAGGGCCTGATGTTCGCCTCGTTCAGCCTGTTCTGGACGGTTGCGCCGATGGAACTGGTGCGCCACTACGGGTTCAGCCAGACCCACGTGGCACTGTTCGCCCTGGTCGGTGCCATCGGCGCCATCGCTGCGCCGATCGCCGGGCGCCTGGCCGATGCCGGGCACACCCGGCGCGCCACCCGAGTGGCGCTGGTGCTGGCACCGCTGGCCTTCGCGCTGACCCTGGCTGGCCCTCTGGGCGGCGTGATCGGTTTGGTGCTGTGCGCCGTGCTGCTGAATTTCGCCGTGCAGCTGAACATGGTGCTCGGCCAGCGCGAAGTCTATGGGCTGGAGCAGAACAGCCGGGCGCGTCTCAACGCGCTGTACATGACCAGCATCTTCATCGGTGGTGCCAGCGGCTCGGCCATCGCCAGCCCGATCTACGAAAGCTTCGGCTGGCAGGGCGCGGCGCTGGCAGGCGCAGCGTTTCCGGCGTTGGCTCTGCTGCTCGCGCTGTGGCACGGGCGGCGCGCTGCGGGTGAACAGGGGCTGGCCGTCGGCAAGTAAGGGGCGAGGGCGGCGCGCCGATCATCAGTTGGAGCGCCGCCAATCTGCCGGGCGCTGAGGAACCCGACCGATCTGCTGCGGTCTTTCAGCAGTCGGCCAAACCGGCGAAAGGCATGGCGTTGCGCCACTTTCGCGCCGGTTACAACAATTCGCCTGGTCGACGTTCGCGCGCTACGTCGCATTGTGTTCCACGCCGAGTGAAGATGGTTTTTATGTCCCTAGCCCGCCCTTTTTCTGCTTCCTTTTCCCTGTCGCCGCTTCGCGCATTGGGGACTTGCGTTCTATCCGGCCTGCTGCTGATCGCCGCGCCGGCCCACGCCCAACAGGCCAGCGACAACGTGCGCTGGGTCAGTGACAGCCTCAACACCTACGTGCGCAGCGGCCCCACCGAGGGCTATCGCATCGTCGGCACCCTGAGCTCCGGCACCCGCGTGCAACTGCTGCGCACCCAGAGCGACTACAGCCAGGTGCGCGGCGAGAACGGCGACGCGGTGTGGATCCCCAACCGCGACCTGCAGGAAGTACCCGGCCAGGCCGAGCGGCTGCCGGCGCTGGAGCAGAAGGTCACCGAGCTGAGCACCGAGCTCAAGGGCATCAACGAAACCTGGGAAACCCGCGTGCAAGGCATGCAGGAGACCCTCGACTCGCGCAAGACCCTGATCGACGAGCTCGAAGCCAGCCGCAGCGCCCTGGACATCGAACTCAACCAGGCTCGCTCGGAGTTGCGCGAAGCCCAGGCCCAGCTGGGCGACGAGCAGAAGCAGGTGCTGATGCGCTACATGGTCTACGGCGGCAGCATCGCCGGCGCCGGCCTGCTGCTCGGGCTGATCCTGCCGACCATGCTGCGCGTGCGCCGCAAGCGTAATGATCAGTGGATCTGAGGCTGTCGGTGATGTTCTTGTGGTTCAGGTGAGGTCGCTGGAAGGCAAAAGCGGCCACTCGAACCAACCTGTGGGAGCCCCGACCTCGGGGCGAAACGATTGCAGCCTGACTGCCTATCGGCGGTGCCTGAGCGAATCGTCGCGAGGTCGCGACTCCCACAGTGGATTGGATAACGACCGCTCCCGCCACGTTGCCGCCACTCCTTGCTCGTGCACTCAAACCTGCTCCATCACGCATTCGCGGAACAGTTTCTGGGGCGGCGACTGCCGTGAGCCGTAGCGGGAAATCAGCACCAGATCGCGATAGAACACCTTGTCGCCAAGGTCGATGATCTGCACCCGGGGCTTGTTTTCGACCCACAGGCCGGCCTCTGGGATCAGCGCGATGCCCAGGCCGCTTTCGACCATCTTGACGATGGCATCCAGCTCGTCCAGCTCCAGCACCTGGCGGGGCTGGATATGTTGCTTGCGCATGAACTGGGTGACCAGGCGGCCGCCGAAGGAGCTGCGGTCGTAGCGTATGAAGGGATGCTCGGCGAGCATCTTCAGAGGATCTTTCGCCTCCATGCCGGTGGGTGCCACCAGCACGAAGGGTTCGCTACGCACCAGCTCGAGTTCCAGCTCCTTGGGTAGCTGGAAGGGCGGGCGGATAGTGATCGCCAGGTCGATTTCGCCGCTGTCCACCTGATTGAGCAGATCCAGCGAGACGCCGGGCACCAGTTTGGTCTCGATGCCGGGTGCCTGTTCGCGCAGCTTCAGCAGCATCGCCGGCATCAGGCAGGATTGAACGGTACCGATGGCGCCGATGCGCAATTCCCCCCGGTAATCCTCGAGCCGCTCGGGAGTGCTCATCAAGCTGAATTGCTCGAGGATCTTTTCTGCCAGCGGTACCGCTCGTGCGCCGGCCTGGTTGAGGGTGGCGGTACGCCCGGTACGGTCGAACAGCGACTGGCCAACGGTATCTTCGAGGTTTCTGATCTGCGCACTGACCGCCGACTGGGTCAGGCCGATCTGCTTGCCGGCAGCGGCGAAGGTGCCGCAGCGGACGACGGTCAGAAAGGTTTTCAGTTCACGAAGCATGGCGCTCTTTCTGCGGTCGATTGATCGAAATTATTTGAGCTCGAATCAAAAGATATCCGCTTTTCTGCGCGGGCGGCAAGTTGCACCATGGGCAACAGAAAAAACACCGCACAGGATGACTTACCGTGAGCCTTTCGCCTTTCCACCTTGCTATTCCCGTCTACGACCTGGCCGCTGCGCGCGCTTTCTATGGTGATGTGTTCGGCCTGCCCGAAGGCCGCTCGTCCGACCATTGGGTCGACTTCGATTTCTACGGCCACCAACTGGTGATCCACGAGCACCCGAAAACCGCGTCCCAGGAATCCGCTCACACCAACGCTGTCGATGGCCACAACGTGCCGGTGCCGCACTTCGGCATCATCCTGCATTGGGAAGAGTGGGAAGCCCTGGCCGACCGCCTGCGCGCCCGTGAAACCCAGTTCGTGATCGAGCCCTACGTGCGCTTCAAGGGGCAGGTCGGCGAGCAGGCCACCATGTTCCTCTTCGACCCGTGCGGCAACGCGCTGGAGTTCAAGGCATTCAAGGACATGAGTCAGCTGTTCGCCAAGTAATGCGCTAACGCAGACCGCCAACACAGAGTGGCGGCTCGACAAAAATGCTTTGCGGCATCTCCCTTCCGTGGGCCTGGCTTGATGAGAATAACAATCGATAATGATCGATTTTATTTGTCAATCCGCTGGCCCTTGGTGGGTGGGTGTATCCGTCGAGCGCTTCATTTCATCTGCCAAAGACGATGAAGACGCCATGGGCCAGCCAGCAACCGTTGATTCCTCCGTTATCCACCAGGCACAGCATGCCTGGCAGATCGTCCCTTGCGGCGATGCCTGCCTGATCATCCAGTTCGCCGCACAGTTCAGCCTTGCGGCCAACCGCCATGCTGCTGCCGTTGCCCGGCAGATCGAGGCGCAGCGCAGCCGGGGTTCGCTCGCGGGCATTACCGATGTCGTGCCGGGCATGGTTTCCATCGGCCTGCATTATCGTGCCGAGCACGTTCACTGCCTGGCCGCAGAGTTGCCGTATCGCAGCCTGACCCGCCAGCTGGAAGCACTGCTCGGCAGCCTGGAACTCGGGGCCGGGGAGACCACTTCGATGGAGATTACCCTGCCGGTGTGCTACGGCGGCGAGCATGGCCCCGACCTCGATGAGGTGGCCCGCGCCTGCGGCCTGACACCCAGTGAAGTGATCGAGCTGCACACCCGCACGCCCATGGACGTGCTGATGCTCGGGTTCGCGCCCGGCCATGCTTATATCGGCGAGTTCGATGCGCGCCTGGCCATACCGCGCCGCAGCACGCCACGCACCCTGGTGGCCAGGGGCAGCATCGGCGTGGCGAACCGCCAGAGCGTCATCTATCCCACGGATTTGCCAGGGGGCTGGAACCTGATCGGCCGTACGCCGCTCAACGTATTCGAGCTCGCCAACGCCTCACCCTGCCTGCTGCAGGCCGGTGACCGGGTGCGTTTCGTCGCAATCGACGCTGAACAGTTCCAGGCTCTGGCCGAGGTGCGCCCATGACGCTTCGTGTACTCAAGCCCGGTCTGGCCTGCACCTTTCAGGACCTGGGTCGCAGTGGTTTTCAGCATCTTGGCGTGCCGGCCAACGGCGTGATGGACGAGAATGCTCATCGCCTGGCTAACCTGCTGGTGGGCAATGGGGCCGAACAGGCCACTCTGGAAATCACCTTGCAGGGCCCGGAGCTGGTCTTTCAGGCCGGTACCGTGATTGCGCTGGCCGGGGCCGATCTGGCCGCGACGCTGGACGGCCAGCCCCTTGAACCGCTACGAGCCGTGCGCGTGCGCTCGGGTGCCGTCCTGGCTTTCGGTAAGCGGGTTCGTGGTGCCCGTGCCTATCTGGCGGTGCGCGATGGCTATCGGCTGCCGACCACACTGGGCAGCACCAGCACCTATGGTCGCGGCGCCTATGGTGGTTTTGCCGGCCGGGCGTTACGCAGTGGCGACGTGATTGGCATCGCTTCCGGCTTCGCCAATCCACCGCGGGTGCTGCTGCCTCGTGAATCGGCCTTGCTGGGGTACGAAGATGGGCCGATCCGCGTTGTCGCCGGTCGCCAGTGGGCGCTCTTAGAGCCCGCCGCCCAGTCGCGTTTCCTGTCCAGCGCCTATCGCATCGAGAACGATTCGGAGCGCATGGGCTATCGCCTCAAGGGCGAGCCCATCGAGCTGATCGAGCCGGCCAACCTGCTGTCGGAGGCGGTCGTTTTCGGCACCGTTCAGGTACCGCCCGATGGCCAGCCGATCGTGTTGATGGCTGATCGGCAGACCACCGGCGGCTACCCGAAAATCGCCAGTGTGATCAGTGTCGACCTGCCGCGCCTGGCGCAGAAGCTGCCCGGTGAGGAAATCCGCTTCGAGCAGGTCAGCCTGGATCGGGCCCAACAACTGAGCCTGGCGCGCAGCGCGTTGTTCGCCGAGCTGGAGGCCGCCCATGCAGATTGATTTCAACAGCGACCTGGGCGAAAGCTTTGGCCTTTACTCGGCCGGCAACGACGCCAACGTGCTGCCTTACATCACCTCGGCGAATATTGCTTGTGGTTTCCATGCCGGCGATGCGCCGACCATGCGCAAGACCGTGGCTCGCGCCAAGGCGCTTGGCGTTGCTGTGGGCGCTCATCCCGGCCTGCCGGATCTGCAGGGTTTCGGTCGCCGGGAAATGCAGCTGTCGATGGACGAAGCCTATGCATTCGTCGTCTATCAGGTCGGTGCGTTGAAGGGCTTCACTGCCGCTGCCGGCGTCGAGCTTCGGCATGTCAAACCCCATGGCGCGCTCTACAACATGGCGGCCCGTGACCGCGAGCTGGCCACGGCGATCTGCCAGGCGATCAGGGATGTCGACGCGACACTGATTCTCTTCGGCCTGGCCAACAGCGAACTGACCCACGCCGGTGAGGCGCTGGGCCTGCAGGTCGCCCACGAAGTATTCGCCGACCGTTCCTACCAGGCGGACGGCACCCTGACTCGCCGGGGCACGCTCGGCGCGATGATCGAAGATCCCGAAGTCGCTACCGCGCAGATATTGACGATGCTCCACGAGGGCAGAGTGCGCAGCCAGCAGGGCACCTGGGTGTCCGTGCGTGCGGACAGCGTCTGTATCCACGGTGATCAGCCTGGCGCGCCGCAATTCGCCCGGGCGATTCGTCAGGCACTGGAGAAACAGGGCGTGCTGCTGCAGGCACCCTGCACGAACAAGCCATGACGCGGCCCGGGTAACAATAACAACGCCGTGTCAGTCACACCCCACGCCCACTGGAGACGGGCCGCGACACCCCTATCACTGCCGGGATTCACCAAACCAATAAAAAGCAAGAGGGCCGTGGCCGCAGCCGCGCTGCGTTACGGACGACAAGAAACAGCCAGCCCGACTGGCCAACACTGCCTCCATAAATCGACATAAAGGTGAGATATGTCTCGCGTGCTCAGTCCTGATTATTCGGGAGCGGCTTCGGCCGCCCCGCAAAAAGCTTCATCGGTCGCCAAACGTGCCGCTACCGCTTCGGCAACGGGTACCGCGGTCGAGTATTACGAGTTCGGTGTGTACGGTTACATGGCCGTGATCATCGGCCCGCTGTTCTTCCCCGGCGACAACCCGACCGCTTCGCTGCTCGCCGCATTGGCGGTGTTCGGCAGCTCGTTTCTGATCCGGCCGCTGGGCGGGGTGTTGCTCGGCCGCCTCGGCGACAGGATCGGCCGGCGCAAGGTGCTGCTCACCACAGTGATCGGCATGGGCATGGCGACGGCAGCGATCGGCTTGCTGCCCACCGCGGCTCAGGTGGGCATCCTCGCGCCGACTCTGCTGGTGCTGATGCGCCTGACCCAGGGCTTCTTCGCGGGTGCCGAAGTAATCGGCGCGGCGGCCTTCGTCGCCGAGTCCTCGCCGACCGGTCGGCGCGGCTTTTTCGGGGCCTTCACCCCGGTTGGCGTCGCGCTGGGAGGCGGCATGGCGGCAATCGTCTGCGCCACCACCACTGGCCTGCTCAGCGATGAGCAGCTGCGTGAGTGGGGCTGGCGCATACCGTTTCTGCTGGCCATTCCGTTGGTGCTGATCTCCTGCAAGATGCGCCACAACGTTGAGGAAACCCCGGAGTTCAAGGCCTTTCTCGAGAAGGAGCAGCCGCCCAAGGCGCCGATCAGGGAAGTGTTGAGCACGCAACTGGGCCCGGTGGGCCGGGTGATTCTGCTCACCTTCGGGCAGAACGCCGGTTACTGGATCGGCCTGGTGTTCATGAACGTCTACCTGACCACTTACCTGGGCTTCGACAAGTCCAAGGTATTCTGGGTGATCGCCTGTATCAGCCTGTGCATGGCGGCGATGATGCCATTCTGGGGCGGGCTTTCCGATCGCCTGGGCCGTCGCAAGGTGTTGACCATCGGCTTTGTCGGCTACATCACCCTGGTCATCCCGATGATGCTGCTGATGGATAGCGGCTCGCTATGGATCGCAGCACTGGCCATGTTCATCGCCACGCTGCCGATGCCGATCATCCAGTCGGTGGGCTACCCGACCTACGCCGAGCAGTTCCCGACCCGGGTGCGCTACACGGCGATGGCGATCAGCTTCAACATCGGCGCGATTCTCGGCGGTGGCCTCACGCCGTATGTGGTGACCTGGATCATCGCCAAGACCGATTTCCTGCTGACCCCTGGCATCTTCATGGCCGGTGCAGCGTTCTGTGCACTGCTGGCATTGCTGACCCTGCGCGAAACCGCACACACGGAGCTGTCACGATGAAACTGGACGCCACCGCTGTGCCGGGCACGCCCCATCAATTGCGCGAAATGATCGCCCGAGGCGAATGGGCGCGTCCCACCTCGGGCGTGCTCGACGACTACCAGCAGGCCAACCTGGCGGTAGTGCCGCGTGCCCATGCCTACGACTTTCTGTTGTTCTGCACGCGCAATCCGAAGAGCTGCCCATTGATCGCCGTTACCGAGCCGGGTAGCCCGTTCGTCGACGGCCGCAATGGGCCCATCGACCTGCGCAGCATGCTGCCGCGTTATCGGGTGTGGAAGGAGGGCGTGCTGGTCGACGAACCCACCGACCTGAGTGGCTATTGGCAGGACGACGCCGTGGGCTTTCTGCTCGGTTGCAGCCATACCTTCGATGCACCGCTGCGCCGCGCCGGCATCCCGGTTTCCGGCGCGGCGCCGGCGGTGTACCGCACGACGCTGCCGTGTCGCGAGGCCGGCGGCCTGTCCGGGCCGCTGGTGGTCAGCATGCGCCCGGTACCGGCCAGCAAGGTGTCGCTGGCCGTGGAGGTGACGGCGCGCTATCCGACCGGTCACGGCGCGCCGGTGCACGTCGGTGACCCGGCCAGGCTGGGCATCACCGACCTCAACACGCCGGACTTCGGCGTGCTGCCGTCGATGGACGACGACAGCGTGCCGGTGTTCTGGGCCTGCGGGGTGACGCCCCAACTGGTGCTGCCTGCCCTGGGCGCGCCTTATGTGTTTTCCCACTATCCCGGGCACATGCTGGTGCTCGACTGGCGCGTCGACGAAATGGCCGCGCGGCTGAACTGAAACCGAGAGGAATCGAGTTGGACATTCAACGCATCGAAAAACTGGCCGAACTGGTCGAGCGCACCGGTCTGGACGAACTCGAAGTTCGCGAAGGCGACTTCCATCTGCGCCTGTCGAACAAGGGCCAATCGCGGGTCGCTGGCGAAGCGCCGCGACGCTCGGCCGAGCAGGCAACGGCTGGCACCCGCGCCAACAAGGCAAGCAGCGGGGGGCGCAACATCTGTGCGCCGATGGTCGGCATCTTCTATCGCAGCGAGTCGCCAGAGGCGCCGCCACTGGTCGAGGTCGGGCAGACGGTCAACAAGGGCGATCTGTTGTGCATCATCGAGGCGATGAAGATGATGAATCACGTCGAGGCCGAGGTGAGCGGCACCATCGCGTCCATCCTGGTCGAGAACGGCCAGCCGGTGGAATACGATCAACCGCTGTTCACCATCGTCTGATGCACGGGGAACCCGTAATGCAGAAGCTGGAAAAAGTTCTGATCGCCAACCGCGGCGAGATCGCCCTGCGCATCCTGCGTGCCTGCAAGGAGCTGG
>NZ_MSXW01000044.1 GCF_001945445.1 Pseudomonas sp. PA27(2017) | reverse complement strand
CAGGGTGCGCTGGCCCATGCACACGGGTCAGCTAGAAGGGATTAACAACCGGATCAAGGTCATCAAACGGATGGCTTACGGCTACCGGGACAGCGAATTCTTCTTTATGAAGATCAAGAATGACTTTCCCGGCAATCCGTGAAGAACCAAATTTTAGCCCCCGGAAATACAAGAAGGCCCGTTAAGGGCCTTCTCTTCTTACGCCTGCCTGGTTAGTGGCTGGCTTCGTTCACGCTGTTCTGGCGAGCGGCGTCGTATTCGGCCTTGTCCATCGGCTTGGCGCCGGGTTTGCCCAGTTCGCTCATCGGAATCCGGTAGGTTTCCGGTGCGATGAAGGCGGCGAGGGCGCACAGGCAGGTGATGCCGAATGCCAGGCTGCCGATCAGCCATGGAATGTTGTCCGAGCCGGGCGGTGCGACCAGGGCAAACAGCGCAGGCAGCATGGCGGTGAGCATGGTGCCGATGTTCTGGGCGATGGCCATGGCGGACACGCGGTAGCGGGTCTGGAACAGCTCCGGGTAGAAGCTTGGGAACACCGCGTTGTAGCCTTGGTAGACCACGCCCCACATCAGCAGCGACATGATGAACGCCAGCGGCACGTTGCTGATGCTGATCGCATACAGATAACCGAACGCCAGCAGGCCAGAACCCAGCGCGCCGGTGATCAGGGTCGGGCGGCGACCGATCTTGTCGGAGAGGTTGCCCACGAACGGAATCACCAGAACCGCGACGATGTTGCCCACCACCGGAATCCACAGATAGACGCTCTTGTCGAAGCCGATCCCGTAGGCCGGTTGCACGGCATAAGCGCCACCGAAGATGGTCGCCACCACCGGAATCACGTTCATCAGCGCCATCACCATGACCAGGAACATGGTCCGCCAGCTGGTGCTGAATGCTTCGGAGATCGGCGACTTGGCGATCTTCTGCTTGTTCTCTTCGTTGACGAAGGCCGGCGTTTCGTGAACCTCACGACGGATGATGAAACCCGCCAGCAGTACGAAGGCACTGAGCAGGAACGGGATCCGCCAGCCCCAGTCGTTGAACGCCTCGCTCGGCATGAAGTAGGCGAGCGGCAGGAATACCGCAGCGGCGAGCACCTGGCCGGCCTGTACGCCTTGCAGCGTGAAGCTGGCGTAGAAGCCTCGTCGTCCGAAGGGCGCATGCTCGAGAATCATCGAGCTGGCGCCGGAGATCTCACCGGCTACCGCGAAGCCCTGGATCAGGCGCAGAACGACCAGCATGGCCGGAGCCAGCAGACCGATATCGTGGTAGGTCGGCAGCAGGCCGACGGCCATGGTGGAGATGCCCATCAGGAACATGCACAGCAGCAGCACGTTCTTGCGACCACGGGTGTCGCCCCAATGGCCGAGCACGAATGCACCTACCGGGCGCGCCAGGTAGCCGACGCCGTAGGTTGCCAGCGAGGCGACGATGGCCATCTTCGGATCGGTGTTGGGAAAGAATATCTGCGGGAAGATCAGCGCCGCGGCCTGGGCGTAGATGAAGAAATCGTAGTACTCCAGCGCTGAACCGACCCAGCCGCTGGCAGTGGCTTTCTTGGCTTGTGAAGTTGAGGGCTTAGCCATCATGGTCTCCGTTGTTATTAGAGCGCCGAGCGAAGCGGCAACTGGGTGCGGCTTGGCCACAGCGTGTGGGGACCGGCCTTGTGGATGGCACCGGTCGACCCGCTTTCAGGATTATCGAGCGGAGTGTCGCGAGTCAGGGTTGGACGTGCGCAGACGCAGTTGGCCGGGTGGGTGCCAAAAAGCGTGCGAATGGTATGCGGGTATGCAGGGGCTGGGAAGTGAGCATGGGCGTACTCTTATTGAAATTGTTATGGATGGAGCCGGGTTGTTTGCTGGTCGCGGCGGAAGGGTTTCCGTCACTGCAGTGGGAAACATGGTGTTGCAAACCGTGAAATAGCGTCAATTCGATAAACGGCCTAGTGTTCGATAATCGCACGAAATACTAACTAGTTCGTACACTTTGAATTGCCGCTTCGCGCGGGCGCACGAATAATCGCTGCAGGCCTCAAGAAATGGCATAAGGGGATTGAACGGCCTGGCGAATGCCAAGCTCGAACGCCTTGTCGGCTACGCTTCTGGTGCCGGGCCCAGGTCATTACACGATCCGTAGAGATCGTTATCTACAAGGAGCTGAAGTATGCATCGCTCGATCGCCACCGTCTCGCTGAGCGGCACCCTGCCCGAGAAACTCGAAGCCATCGCCGCTGCCGGCTTCGACGGCGTGGAAATCTTCGAGAACGACCTGCTGTACTACGCGGGCAGCCCGCGCGACGTGCGCAAGATGTGCGCCGATCTGGGCATCGCCATCACCCTGTTTCAGCCGTTCCGTGATTTCGAAGGCTGCCGCCGCGACCGGCTGCAACGCAACCTGGACCGCGCGGAGCGCAAGTTCGACCTGATGCAGGAGCTTGGCACCGATCTGGTGCTGGTATGCAGCAACGTAGCTACCGACTCGCTCGGCGATGAAGAGATTCTCGTCGACGACCTGCGTCTGCTGGGCGAGCGCGCCGGCGCGCGGGGCCTGCGTATCGGTTACGAGGCACTGGCCTGGGGCCGCCACGTCAATACTTACCAGCAGGTCTGGAACCTGGTTCGCCAGGCCGATCATGCGGCGGTCGGGGTGATTCTCGACAGCTTCCATACCTTGTCGCTCAAGGGCGATCCGGCAGCCATCGCCGAGATCCCTGGCGACAAGATCTTTTTCGTGCAGATGGCCGATGCGCCGATTCTGGCCATGGACGTGCTGGAGTGGAGCCGCCACTTCCGTTGCTTCCCGGGGCAGGGTGAGTTCGACCTGCCAGGCTTTCTGGCGCCGATCATCCGCACCGGCTACACCGGCCCGCTGTCGCTGGAAATCTTCAACGATGGCTTCCGTGCCGCGCCGCCACGCGCCAATGCGGTCGACGGGCTGCGCTCGCTTCTGTATCTGGAAGAAAAGACCCGGCAGCTGCTGGCGGCCGATGCCCAGGCACCGAACCTCGATCTGCTGTTCGATACCCCGCCAGCCAGTCGCTATCACGGTGTCGAGTTCCTCGAGTTCGCCGTCGACGAGGCTGCCGGCGCCAAGCTGTCGGGTTGGTTGCAGCGTCTGGGTTTCGCCAAGGCAGGCGAGCACCGCTCCAAGGACGTCAGCCTGCTGCGTCAGGGCGACATCAACATCGTGCTCAATGCCGAACCCTATTCGTTCGCCCACGGTTTCTTCGAGGCCCACGGCCCGTCGCTGTGCGCCACCGCACTGAAGGTGAAAGATGGCACGACTGCGTTGCAGCGCGCCCTCGATTACCGTGGTCACCCGTATCGCGGCCTGGTCGGGCCGAACGAGCGCGAGATTCCGGCGATGCGCGCGCCCGATGGCAGCCTCATCTACCTGGTCGACCAGGCCGAAGCAGGGCAGACCATCTACGACAGCGACTTCAAGCTGGATCCCGCTGCGCTGCCGACCGGCAGCCTGCAACGTATCGACCACATGGCGCTGGCGCTGCCGGCGGACAGCCTCGACAGCTGGGTGCTGTTCTACAAGAGCCTGTTGGACTTCGAGGCCGACGACGAAGTGGTGCTGCCCGATCCCTATGGCCTGGTGAAAAGTCGGGCGCTACGCAGCCGCTGCAGTTCGGTGCGCCTGCCGCTGAACATTTCGGAGAACCGCAACACAGCCATCGCCCATGCGCTGTCCAGCTACCGGGGTTCCGGCGTGCATCACATCGCGTTTTCCTGCGAGGACATCTTCAAGGAAGTCGAGCGGGCCAAGGAGGCGGGTGTGCCGCTTTTGGACATCCCGCTCAACTACTATGACGATCTCGCCGCGCGCTTCGATTTCGACGACGAGTTCCTCAGCGAACTGGCCTATTACAACGTGCTCTACGACCGCGATGCCCAGGGCGGTGAGCTGTTTCACGTGTACACCGAGGCGTTCGAGGAGCGCTTCTTCTTCGAGATCATTCAGCGCAAGAATGGCTACGTCGGCTATGGTGCCGCCAACGTTGCGGTGCGCCTGGCTGCCATGGCCAAGGCACGCAGTGGTGTGACGCGGCAGGCGAAGCTGTAAGCTGTACTCAGGCGGATGCGTGCCAGAGGTCGCATCCGCTTTTCGTTTGCAGTGATAACAAGAACGCCATGATGAGTGATTCCATGACCGCTACCCTCGAGCCTGCGAGCCACGAGCAGGCCGCAGCGCCGCGCAAGCCACGCAAGAACAATCCGGAGAAGACCCGGGAGAACATCCTGCAGGCCGCCATCACCGAATTCGTCCGCCAGGGGCTCTCGGGGGCCCGGGTCGATGCCATCGCCGAGCGCACGGCAACGTCCAAGCGCATGATCTATTACTACTTCGGCAGCAAGGAGCAGCTTTATCTCGAAGTACTCTCGAAGTTGTACGGCGATATCCGCAGTACCGAGCGCCGTCTGCACCTCGACGAGCTGCCAGCACCCGACGCCATTCGCCGCCTGGTGGAGTTCACCTTCGACCACCATGATCGCAACTCGGATTTCGTGCGCATCGTCAGCATCGAGAACATTCACTACGGCGAGTACGTCAAGCAGTCACCGGAAATCCGCCGGATGAGCAACGTGGTGCTGCTGACGCTGGGCGAAACCCTCAAGCGTGGCGAGAAGGAAGGGCTGTTTCGCGAGGGGCTCGATACCCTGGACGTACACATGCTGATCAGTTCGTTCTGCTTCTACCGCGTCTCGAACCGGCATACCTTCGGGGAGATCTTCCAGATCGACCTGCCGGACGAACAGGTCAAGCAACGCCACAAGACGATGATCTGCGAAGCGGTACTGCGCTATATCACGCGCTGAGCGTATCAGCCAGCGAGCTTGGGCCGACTCATCGCCGAGTCGGCCCGGTGGCATCAACCGTTCATGCTATGGAAATGATCGAGCATGCGCTGGGCATCGGCCTGGGCATCGCTGAACAGCTCGAATGCCTTCACGGCTTGAAAGACCGCCATGTTGCCGCCGTCCAGGGTTCGGCAACCGATGGCACGTGCTTCGCGCAGCAGTTCGGTTTCCAACGGGAAGTAGACGATCTCCGCAACCCATAGCTCTTGGCGCAGCAGCGTCTTGGGTACCGGCATGCCGGGCAGTTTGGCCATGCCCATCGGTGTGGTGTTGACCAGACCGTCGGCGGCGGCCATCGCCGAGCTCAGCTCGCCGCCGGCCTGGGCACGCGGCGAGCCGAAGTGCTCGTTGAGGTTGCTTGCCAGGGCCTGGGCGCGTTCGGGCTCGACGTCGAAGATGCTCAACTGTTCGACGCCCTCGCTCAACAGGGCATGAGCCACCGCGGCGCCGGCACCTCCAGCGCCCATTTGCACCACGCGTCGGCGAGCGACGTCGCCCAGGCCGCGTTTGAACCCTTCGGAAAACCCAAGGCAGTCGGTGTTGTGACCGATGCGTTTACCACCCTTGAACACGACCGTATTGACCGCGCCGATGCCCCTGGCTTCGTCGGAGAGCTCATCGAGCAGCGGAATGATCGCCTGTTTGCAGGGAAAGGTGATGTTGAGCCCGGTGAAGCTCATGCGCTCGGCGGCGCTGAGCAGATCGGGGAGGGCGCTGATGTCGAGCTTCAGGTGGTCCAGGTCGATCAGCCTATATAAGTAGCGAATCCCCTGGGCATCGCCCTCATGCTCGTGCATGGCGGGGGTGCGGGACGCCTGGATGCCTGCGCCGATCAGGCCGGCCAGAATGCTTTTGCTGGAAGTCATGACGGCCTTATTCCTTGACTAGGTGGCTGAAGTGCTGGAGTGCCGCGCGATAGCCGCCGCTGCCCAAGCCGCAGATCACGCCAAGCGCGACAGGGGAAACGAAGGAGTGATGGCGGAAGGTCTCCCGCTTGTGCACGTTGGAGAGGTGCACTTCTATGACCGGTAGCTCGCTGGCAACCAGCGCATCACGGATGGCGACGGACGTATGCGTCCAGGCCGCCGGGTTGATCACGATGCCTGCGCAGCGGCCGCGGGCCTTGTGAATCCAGTCGATCAGCTCGGCTTCATGGTTGGTCTGGCGGAATTCGGTGGTCAGGCCAAGGGCTTCAGCGGTGTTCGCGCAAAGCCTGGAGATATCGGCCAGGGTTTCGTGGCCGTAGGTGGCCGGCTCACGGGTGCCGAGCATATTCAGGTTCGGGCCGTTGAGGATCAGAATGATGGGAGCCATGGTGCTTCCTGTTGTTATTGTGGAACCAGCCTGAGGTGGCGCCATTAAAAATGTACTAACTGGTTAATTAGGTCAATCCAGCTATCCATATAAAGCAGGCCAAAGCGTTCGATTATCGCGCTACAGTCGATTTCGCAAGAAAGTGAAATAAACGGTTGACCTGATCTCGTGGGGGCCTATAATGCGCACCACTTCCGGCGCAGCCTGATCTGAAAACTCCTTGTAGATCAATGAGTTAGACGAAAATAAAGGTTGCACGGACGGCGAATTCGAGTAGAATGCGCCGGCATCGACAGGGTGGTTTGAGTGGTTCTGTTGATGGTTCGGTCAGGTTGATCGAAGGCGGTAAAAGAGGGTGTTGACAGTGGTTTGTAACGCTGTAGAATGCGCCTCCCGCTGGAGAGAAGATGGTCTGGTCGGGTGCTGCAAGGTGTTGAGAGGAAAGAAAAAATTCTTCAAAAACAGCTTGACAGCAAATGAGGGCGCTGTAAGATGCGCGCCTCGGTTGAGACGAAAGCCTCAGCCAAACGTTCTTTAACAACTGAATCAAGCAATTCGTGTGGGTGCTTGTGAGTTAAGACTGACTGATCGCAAGATTATCAGCATCACAAGTAACACTCGTGAATTCGAGA
>NZ_MSXW01000043.1 GCF_001945445.1 Pseudomonas sp. PA27(2017) | reverse complement strand
TCGCTCCGACCGAAGGATTCCTTATCGGCGTTTGCGGTGAGTATGGGGTGGGGGAATTCTCCCACTGTCTGGCTTGTCGCTTGCAGAAGCCGCGCATGTCCCTCCACCCCCGACAGGTTCCTAGCCTAGAACATACAAGCCGCGACCCCGCGGCGAATCGTGCGTACGACGCCGCTCTTGCAACAAGGCCACAACCCTTTCGCGCCGAGGTCGGCGCTCCCACGCAGGTGGTGGGTTGCTCGCGGTCATTATGGGAGCCGCGACCCCGCGGCGAATCGTGCGTACGATGCCGCTCTTGCAGCAAGGCCACAATCCTTTCGCGCCGGGTCGGCGCTCCCACACAGGTGGTGGGTTGCTTGCGGTCATTGTGGGAGCCGCGACCCCGCGGCGAATCGTGCGTACGACGCCGGTCTTGCAACAAGGCCACAATCCTTTCGCGCCGGGTCGGCGCTCCCACGCGAGTAATGGGATGCTCGCTCCCACAGGGGCGGCGGAGCGCCGTAGTCAGCGCCCGGTTTTCTTGCCCGGCCCTTCGAGCATCAACGGCTCATCCTTCGGCTTGCCCCGTGGGTCGAAACCGGCCGGGAACTTGCCTTTCAGGTACCAGGCGAAGGCGATGATTTCCGCGATGCAGCGGTACAGCTGCTCGGGTATCGCTTCGCCCAGTTCCAGGCGCGCGAGCAGGCGGACCAGCTCGGCGTTCTCATAGATCGGCACATCATGGGCGCGGGCAATGGCGAGTATGGCCTCGGCCAGCTCGTCGTCGCCCTTGGCGCTGAGGTTGGGGGCATTCTGGCCGTCGTAGGTGAGGGCGATGGCCTGGCGGGGGGCTTTACTGCTCATGCGGTTTCATCGACCCAGCGTTGTTCCAGGGAGGTTTTCGGGCCTTGCGGCGGCGTGCCCTGGCTGCAGGCAAGCTCACCAACGGTGAGGCCGGCCGCCACCAATCGTTCACGCAGGTTACCCAGCTCCCGGTCGATGAGGCCGGCAGTGCTGGCGCGCTCAGCCCATAGCTGGCTGGACAGGCTGCCGTGGGCCAGCTGCGCCTGCACCTGCAGCGGCCCCAGCGGATCGAGATCGAACGCCAGGTCGATCCGCCATAGCGCTTCCTTGGGATCCTGCTTGGCGGAGGGTGCCGGCTCCTCGTGCTGAATCTTCACCTGCAGCGGTACCAGTTCGTGCTGATTGCGCATCGGCACTTCCATCTGCCAGGTGGTCAACAGCTGGCCCTCGGGGCCGACCTGGCTCTGCGAAAGGCTCGACAGCTGGTGCGTCTGCAGGCGCGAGATGGCGGCCGCGGCGAGCTTGAGCAGTGCCTCCAGATCTGCCTCCTCATCCATCGATTGCAGCAGGCGGCTGGGCAAGGGAAAGCTCATCGCCTGCTGGCGGCCGCTGCTCTGGCCGATATTGCCCAGCACATTGCGGGCGAAAGCAGGCAGTGCCTGGGTCATGGCGTTGGCCGAGGCGGTAGCGGCCGCCAATGGCGCTGCGCCTGGCAGCAGTGGCAGCAACTGGCTGACCAGGCGCAGCAGGTTGGCCTTCATGTCGGTGCCCATGCCGCCAGTCTGGCCGGCCAGTAGCTTGCTCTCGAGAAACAGCCCGCTGTTTTCCAATGCCTTCATCAGGCTTTTGCCATCGCTCATCTGCTCGCCAGTCGGCAGGCCTGCCAGCAGTTTGTCGATGCTGCCCTTCAAACCGTCGGGCAGCCCACCTTGGCCACCCATGCCCTTGAGCGCAGCCATCAGTCCCTCCAGCGAGCCCTGGCGGCTTTGCTGGTTGCCAAGCTGTTGCAGCAGTGCCAATTGGTCGAGGCGGCCGCTGAGTGGCAGGAATGCCAAGGACTGATCCCCCTGCACCCGGGCGCTGAGCAGGCTGCCGGGTGGAAGATCGAGTGTGGTTTCCAGGCTCAGGGTGTTGCCGGCCAGCCCGGTGTTGAGCAGATTGACCAGCACTTTGAAAACGGTCGCCTGTGCAACCTGTACGGGCATCGCCTCGCGGGTGAGCACTTTGCCTTGCAGCAGGGTGCCAACGGGCAATTGTTCGAGGTCGATGCTGGTCAGTGGTTTGTTGCCACCAGCTAGTACGGCCAATGCCAGGCGGGTGTCGGAGAGCGCCGTGACCGTCAGCGCCGTGCCCTGGGCGAGCGGCTGTGGGCTGCTGGCCTGCACCGTTGCCTGGCGGCCGCCGTCCAGGTTCAGGCGCAGCATGAGCTGGAAGTTCTGTGCCACTTCCTTGCTACCCACCACCTCGGCCTTGGCGCTTTCTCCGGGCATCATCAGGCCGTCGAGCGGCTTGAGCAGCTTCACAGCCAGGTCGGCGGCGCTCACCGCCGGTCTATTGGCGGCGGAAGGCGGTGCAATCGGACGCGATCCACTGATCTCGGTCATTAAGTCTCATACTCTGGGCCCACGCACGCTGCGGGTGAGCAGGGCGGGCATGTATACTCGCGGCCAATCCGAACGTCCGCAAGAGTATAGCGGCCGCAATCGTCTCGACTTGAACCAGGTGCCCGCGTTGTGAGCAGTCCCTTTCTCGAAGCAACTGCGCTGTCCTGCGAACGGGACTGGCGCCTGCTGTTCGAGAACCTCGACATCGCCCTGGATGCCGGGCAGATGCTGCAGGTTTCCGGGCCCAACGGCAGCGGAAAGACCAGCCTGCTGCGCGTACTCGCCGGTCTCAGGCCGCCCACCAGTGGCACCGTTCGCCTCAATGGCCAGCCTCTCGCCAGCCGCAGTGGTGAGCTGCTGTGGATCGGCCATGCCGCGGGCATAAAGGGGCTGCTCAGCGCCGAAGAAAACCTCGCCTGGCTGTGCGCCCTGCATCGCCCGGCGAGCCGTGAACGGATCTGGCAGGCTTTGCAGGCCGTCGGGCTGCGCGGTTTCGAGGATGTGCCTTGCCACACGCTTTCCGCCGGGCAGCAACGCCGCGTGGCCCTGGCTCGGCTGTATCTGGACAGCCCGCCTTTGTGGATTCTCGACGAACCCTTCACCGCGCTGGACAAACAGGCAGTGAGCCAACTCGAAGACCACCTGGCCGCGCATTGCCGGAGCGGCGGCCTGATCGTGCTGACCACGCACCATGCCCTGAGCCGCGTACCGGATGGCTATCGCGATCTTGATCTGGGACAGCATGCCGCATGAAGAGCCTGTTTATGCTGCTGGTCGTGCGCGAGGCGCGGTTGCTATGTCGCCGCCCCGCAGAGCTGGCCAATCCACTGGTGTTCTTCGCTATCGTCATCGCCCTGTTCCCGTTGGCCGTCGGGCCGCAAACGCAACTGCTGCAGAGCCTGTCGCCCGGGTTGGTGTGGGTCGCGGCGCTGCTGGCGGTCCTGCTCTCGCTCGATGGCCTGTTTCGCAGCGACTTCGAAGATGGCTCCCTGGAACAATGGCTGCTTTCCTCGCACCCTTTGCCGGTGCTGGTGTTGGCCAAGGTCGCGGCGCACTGGTTGTTTTCCGGCCTGGCTCTGGTGCTGCTGTCGCCCTTGCTGGCATTGATGCTGGGCCTGCCGGGCCGTTGCCTGCCAGTGCTGTTGGCCTCTCTGTTGCTTGGCACGCCCATCCTTAGTTTGCTGGGCGCTATCGGCGCCGCGCTTACGGTTGGCCTCAAGCGTGGCGGGCTGTTGCTGGCGCTGCTCATTTTGCCTTTGTACATCCCGGTGCTGATTCTCGGCAGCGGAGCCTTGCAGGCGAGTCTGCAAGGGTTGCCGGTGGCCGGGCATCTGCTCTGGCTGGCCAGCCTCACCGCGTTGACGGTAACCCTGACACCCTTCGCCATAGCCGCCGGCCTGACTATCAGCGTCAGCGAGTGATTGAACGTGCTACCGGGGATGGCCGCGGGCCATTACCTCGGAGAATGATGAGTGACCTGATGAACTGGACATGGTTTCACAAGCTGGGCTCGCCCAAATGGTTCTACGAAATCAGTGGCCGCTGGTTGCCTTGGCTGGCCGTCGCCGCGGCCGTGCTGCTGGCCGTGGGCACCGTCTGGGGCTTGGCCTTCGCGCCGCCGGATTACCAGCAGGGCAACAGTTTCCGGATCATCTACATCCATGTGCCGGCGGCGTTTCTGGCCCAGTCGATCTACGTGATGCTGGCGGTGGCCGGGGTGGTCGGCCTGGTGTGGAAGATGAAACTGGCCGATGTCGCCCTGCAGCAGGCTGCGCCCGTCGGTGCCTGGATGACCGCCATCGCGCTGATCACCGGCGCCGTGTGGGGCAAGCCGACCTGGGGCACCTACTGGATCTGGGACGCGCGCCTGACTTCGATGCTGATCCTGCTGTTCCTGTATTTCGGCGTCATCGCCCTCGGCCAGGCGATCAGCAACCGCGACAGCGCCGCCAAGGCCTGCGCGGTGCTGGCAGTGGTCGGGGTGATCAACATCCCGATCATCAAGTACTCGGTGGAGTGGTGGAACACCCTGCACCAGCCGGCCACCTTCAGCGTCATCGACAAGCCGGCGATGCCGGTGCAGATGTGGCTGCCGTTGCTGATCATGGTGCTGGGCTTCTACTGCTTCTTCGCGGCGGTGCTGCTGATGCGCATGCGCCTCGAAGTGCTGCGCCGGGAAGCGCGCAGCAGCTGGGTGAAAGCCGAGATCCGTACGCTGGTGGAGGGCAAACGATGAACTTCGCGTCATTCGCCGACTTTCTCGCCATGGGCAACCACGGCCCCTACGTGTGGTCGGCCTACGGTATCTGCTTGGTGGTGCTGGTGCTCAATGTGCTGCTGCCGCTGCGCGCCAGACGCCGTTACCTGCAGGATGAGGCGCGCCGTATGCGCCGGGAGGAGTCACGTTGAACGCCGTTCGCAAGAAGCGCCTGCTTATCGTCCTGGCGATCGTCGCCGGCGTCGGTATCGCCGTGGCGCTGGCCCTGAGCGCCCTGCAGCAGAACATCAACCTGTTCTACACCCCCACGCAGATCGCCAACGGCGAGGCGCCGGTCGATACCCGCATCCGCGCGGGCGGGCTGGTGGAAAAGGGCTCGGTAAAGCGCTCCAGCGATTCGCTGCAGACCGACTTCGTGGTCACCGATGGCGCGGCGCGGGTGACCATCCGCTTCCACGGCATCCTGCCGGATCTGTTCCGCGAGGGGCAGGGCATCGTCGCCATGGGCAAGGTCGATGACGCCGGCCTGCTGCAAGCCGACGAAGTGCTGGCCAAGCACGACGAGAACTACATGCCGCCGGAGGTCAAACAGGCCCTGGAGCAGAGCGGCATGAACAAGCATTACGAGAAAGCCGGGGAGGCCGCGCGATGATTCCCGAACTCGGCCACCTGTCGATGATTCTGGCCCTGTGCCTGGCCCTGGTGCAGGCGACCCTGCCGCTGATCGGTGCCTGGCGTGGTGACCGCCAGTGGATGAGCCTGGCACAACCGGCCGCCTGGGGGCAGTTCGCCTTTCTGGCGTTCGCCTTCGCTTGTCTCACCTACGCCTTCATGATCGACGACTTTTCCGTGGCCTACGTCGCGCAGAACTCCAACACCGCGTTGCCCTGGTACTACAAGTTCAGCGCCGTGTGGGGCGCCCACGAAGGCTCGCTGCTGCTCTGGGCCTTGATTCTCGGCGGCTGGACCTTTGCCGTGGCGATCTTCTCGCGGCAGCTGCCCGAGGAAATGCTCGCCCGCGTGCTGGGCGTGATGGGCATCATCAGCGTCGGCTTCCTGCTGTTCCTGATCGTCACCTCCAACCCGTTTACCCGCTTGCTGCCCAACGTGCCGGCCGATGGCCGCGACCTCAACCCGCTGCTGCAGGACTTCGGCCTGATCACTCATCCGCCGATGCTGTACATGGGCTACGTGGGCTTCTCGGTGGCCTTCGCCTTCGCCATCGCCGCGCTGCTCGGCGGCAAGCTGGACGCCGCCTGGGCGCGCTGGTCGCGGCCATGGACCATCATCGCCTGGGCTTTTCTCGGCATCGGCATCGCCCTGGGCTCCTGGTGGGCCTATTACGAGCTGGGCTGGGGCGGCTGGTGGTTCTGGGACCCGGTGGAAAACGCCTCGTTCATGCCCTGGCTGGTCGGCACGGCGCTGATCCACTCCCTGGCGGTGACCGAGAAGCGCGGTGTGTTCAAGAGCTGGACGGTGCTGCTGGCCATCGCCGCGTTCTCCCTGAGCCTGCTGGGTACCTTCCTGGTGCGCTCCGGCGTGCTGACTTCGGTGCATGCCTTTGCCAGCGACCCGGAGCGCGGCGTGTTCATTCTCGCCTTCCTGCTGCTGGTGGTCGGTGGCTCGCTGACCCTGTTCGCCTTGCGCGCGCCGGTGGTGCGCAGCCAGGTCGGCTTCGGCCTGTGGTCGCGGGAAACGCTGCTGCTGGCCAACAACCTGATTCTGATGGTGGCCGCCTCGATGATTCTGCTCGGCACCCTTTATCCGCTGGTACTCGACGCCCTGAGCGGCGCCAAGCTGTCGGTCGGCCCGCCATATTTCAATGCGCTGTTCGTGCCGTTGATGGGCCTGTTGATGGCCGTGCTTGCAGTCGGCGTGCTGGTGCGCTGGAAGGACACGCCGCTGCGCTGGCTGATCGGCATGCTCACCCCGGTGCTGGTCGCCAGCGTGGCGCTGGCGTTGCTGGCCAGCCTGCTATGGGGCGATTTCCACTGGGCGGTGCTCGGCGTCTGCCTGCTGGCTGCCTGGGTAACCCTGGCCGGGCTGCGCGACATCCAGGACAAGACTCGCCACAAGGGCTTTTTCAAAGGCATGGCCAGCCTGGGCCGCAGCTACTGGGGCATGCAGCTGGCGCACCTGGGCCTGGCCGTATGCGCGCTGGGGGTGATCCTCACCAGCCTCGGCAGCTTCGAGCGAGACATGCGCATGGCGCCGGGCGAGGCGGTGGAACTGGGTGGCTATCGCTTCGTGTTCGAAGGGGCCGCGCACCATGAAGGGCCGAACTTCATTTCCGACCGCGGCACGGTGCGCATCTTCGATGGCGAGAAGCAGATCGCCGTGCTGCACCCGGAAAAGCGCCTGTACACCGTGCAGCAGTCGGTGATGACCGAAGCCGGCATCGACGCCGGGCTGACCCGTGACCTGTTCGTGGCTCTCGGTGAGCCGCTGGGGCAGGGCGCCTGGGCGGTGCGCATCCATATCAAACCCTTCGTTCGCTGGATCTGGCTGGGCGCCCTGATGATGGGCTTCGGCGGCTTTCTCGCTGCTGCCGACAAGCGCTACCGGATGAAAGTCAAAACCCGCGTGCGTGACGCGCTGGGCCTGCAGGAGGCACGCGCATGAGACGTCTGATCTTGTTGCTACCGCTGGTGATCTTTCTCGGCGTGGCGCTGTTTCTCTATCGCGGGCTGTTTCTCGACCCGTCCGAGCTGCCGTCGGCATTGATCGACAAACCCTTCCCGGCATTCTCGTTGCCGGCGGTGGAGGGTGATCAGTTGATCACCCAGCAGAACCTGCTTGGCAAACCGTCGCTGGTCAACGTCTGGGCCACCTGGTGCGTGGCCTGCAAGGTCGAGCACCCGGTACTCAACAAGCTGGCGTCCATGGGCGTGAACATCCATGGCGTCAACTACAAGGACGACAATGCGGCCGCGCAGAAATGGCTGAGCGAGTTCCATGATCCGTACCAGCTCAATATCAGCGATCCCAAGGGCACGCTGGGCCTGGATCTCGGCGTATACGGCGCCCCTGAGACCTTCTTCGTCGATGCCAAGGGCATCATTCGCCACAAGTTCGTCGGCGTGCTCGACGAGGCGATCTGGCGCGAGAAGCTGGCGCCGCTGTACCAGCAGATGGTCGACGAGGCCGGCCAATGATGCGTCTGTTGAGCGGCCTGGTTCTGCTGCTGGCGCTGGGCGGTGTCGCCCAGGCGGCCATCGATACCTACGAATTCGCCAGCGAAGCCGAGCGCGCCCGCTATCGCCAGCTCACCGAAGAGCTGCGCTGCCCGAAATGCCAGAACCAGAACATCGCCGATTCCGATGCGCCGATCGCCATGGACCTGCGCGCCGAGATCTACCGCATGCTCGAGGCCGGTGACAGCAACGCGCAGATCATCGATTACCTGGTCGCCCGCTATGGCGATTTCGTGCTCTACAAGCCACCTGTCAGTGGCCGCACGCTGCTGCTCTGGTATGGCCCTGCGGCGCTGTTGGTCGGCGGTTTCATCGTGCTCGCGGTGATCGTTCGCCGTCGTCGCAAAAGTGACGGGCCGGCTGCCACTGGCCTTTCCAGCGAAGAACAGCAACGTCTGGCGCACCTGCTCGAACAGGCGTCTGAGGATAAGAAAGCCCCATGATCGAATTCTGGTTGTCCGCTGGCCTGCTGTGCCTGGTCGCGGTGAGTTTCCTGCTCATCCCGCTGCTGCGCGGGCGCAAGGTGCAGGCCGAGGAAGATCGCACCGCCCTTAACGTCACCCTCTATCAGGAGCGCCTGCGCGAGCTGGAGCAGCAGCATCAGGCCGGTACTCTGGATGCCGCGCAGTGGCAGGCTGCCCGTGACGAAGCGGCCCGCGAGCTGCTGGCCGACACCGATGGCAGCGAAGCTCGCCAGGCTCGTCGCCTCGGCCGTGCCGTGCCGCTGCTGGCGGTGGTGCTGGTGCCCGTGCTGGCCGTGTCGCTGTACCTGCAGTGGGGGGCCATCGACAAGGTCGAGCAGGCGCGTACCTTCTCTGGTGAGCCGCACAGCATCGAGGAAATGACCGCGCGCCTGGAACAGGCCGTGCAGAATAATCCGGAGTCCGCCGAGGGCTGGTATTTCCTCGGCCGCAGCTACATGGCCCAGCAGCGCGCGGCGGATGCGGCAAGGGCATTTGGGCAGGCGGTCAAGGTTGCGGGGCGCGAGCCGGAGCTGCTCGGTCAGTGGGCTCAGGCGCTGTATTTTGCCGCTGGCAAACAGTGGAGCCCGCAGCTGGATGCGCTGACCAGCGAAGCCTTGAAAGCCGACCCGGAGGAGGTGACCAGCCTGGGCCTGCTGGGTATCGCCGCCTATGAGGAGCAGCGCTTCGCGGATGCCATCGGCTACTGGGAGCGACTGGTCGCCGTGTTGCCCGATGGCGACCCCTCTCGGCAGGCGATTGCCGGTGGTATCGAGCGCGCGCGTCAGGAGATGGGCTCGCAGGCCGAAGACGGTGCTCCCGCGCAATCGCAAGCATCGGCCGGTCTGCAAGTTCGTATCGAACTGGCGCCTGCGTTGCGTGACAAGGTGCAGCCCGGTGATGCGGTGTTCGTATTTGCCCGCGCCGCATCCGGGCCGCCAATGCCCCTGGCAGCCAAGCGCCTGACGGTCGCCGACCTGCCGGCCGAAGTCAGCCTCTCGGACAGCGATGCGATGATGCCGCAACTGAAACTTTCCGCGTTCGAGCAGGTTCAACTGGTAGCGCGCATTTCGCGCGCCGGCGATGCGAAAAACGGCGAGTGGATCGGCCAGGGGCAACCAGTGGCCAGCAGCACCCAGGACGTGCAGCGCCTTGTCATCGATAGCCCTGACGGCACACCACCATGAACAGACTGATTTCGGCTGCCGTGGCAGCCACCTTGTTAAGCCTCGCTGGTTGTACCCTGCATAGCCCGGCCCCTGGCAAGCCCGACGGCGGCCCTACGGCGCCTACCGGCTCGCCGCCGGTGAGCAAATCCCACCCGCGCTTCGCGCCGCCGCCGGGCGTGTCCAGCCACTGGAATGGCGCACTTGGCGTCTACGAGATCGATTCCGAGCGCGATACTTATTACCGCGAACGCACCTTCTATCGCTGGCAGGACGGCTGGAGCTGGGCCGGCACCCTGCAAGGCCCCTGGGAGCCGGTGGACAGCACCGGCGTGCCGCCTGCGCTATATCGCCACCACGCGCAGTAGTCATCCTGTAGAACGGTCGCGTTGGCGCGCCGCGATATCGGCGTCGTACCCACGATTCGCGGCCGGGGTCGCCGCTCCTACGCGATCTCATGAAGCCCACATTCATGTAGGAGCGCCGACCCGGCGCGAATGATGGTGGCCTTGCTGCGATATCAGCGTCGTACCCACAATTCGCGGCGAGGTCGCCGCTCCTACAAGATCGCATGAAGTCCACATCCGTGTAGGAGCGCCGAATCGGCGCGAATGGGGGTGGCCTTGCTGCGATATCGGCGTCGTGGACACGATTCGCGGCGAGGTCGCCGCTCCTACGTTATGTAGGAGCGCCGCCCCGGCGCGAATGATGGTGGCCTTGCTGCGATATCGGCGTCGTACCCACGATTCGCGGCGGGGTCGCCGCTCCTACAAGATCGCATGAAGTCCACATCCGTGTAGGAGCGCCGAATCGGCGCGAATGATGGTGGTCTTGCCGTGATATCGGCGTCGTGCCCATGATTCGCGGCGAGGTTGCCGCTGTTACAGGATCACATGCAACTCGTTCCCTTGCGATTATCGAACCGCAGTTCGATAATCGCGCAAACAGTCTGGACGAGTGACAGTGCCATGCCCGAATCCCGTTCCGTGCCCAGCTCAATGGCGCCGCCGATCATCGCGTCGCCGGCCAAGCGCATCGAAGCCTTTACCGGCGACCCTAATTTCATGACTTCGCTGGCCCGGGGCCTGGCGGTCATCCATGCGTTCCAAGAGCGCAAGCGCCACCTGACCATCGCCCAGATCAGCCACCGCACCGAGATCCCTCGCGCAGCGGTACGCCGTTGCTTGCACACGCTGATGAAGCTCGGCTATGTGACGACCGATGGGCGCGTCTACTCGTTGCTACCCAAGGTGCTGACCCTGGGCCATGCGTATCTGTCCTCGACGCCGATGGCCGTGACCGCGCAGCCGATTCTTGATCGCCTCAGCGAACAGCTGCACGAGGCCTGTTCGATGGCTACGCTGGAGGGCGACGAGATTCTCTACATCGCACGTTCGGCGACGCCTCAGCGGCTGATCTCCGTTGACCTGAGCGTGGGTAGCCGCCTGCCGGCGTACTGTACGTCGATGGGCCGCATCCTGCTGGCGGCGCTGGATGACGCCGCGCTGGACGACTACCTGAGCCACGCCGACCTGCAGGTGAAAACCAGCCGCACCTTGCACACACCCGAAGACCTGCGCGCCAACATCGAGGAGATCCGCCGGCAAGGCTGGGTGATCATCGATCAGGAGCTGGAAGTCAGCCTGCGCTCCATCGCCGTGCCGCTCAAGGACTCCGCCGGCCAGGTATTGGCGGCGCTCAACGTCGGCACCCATGTGGGCCGCGTGTCGCGCCAGGAGCTGGAAAACCGCTTCCTGCCCATTCTGCTGGAAGCCAGCCACGAACTAAGCACGCGTTTGTTCCAGTAGCCTGGCAGACGTGGCCCGCTTCGAACGCAGCGATACTCGGGAGTCGAAGCAGCTTCCCTATCCACCCCGCGGTACACCCATTCAACAACCTGATGATGGCTGGGCGCTGCCTGCGCCTTCGCTACACTCGGGCTGTCTTTCATTGGCCAGCAGGGCAGGTTGAGCATGAGCAATCGGATGATGATCACGGGGGCCGGCTCCGGCCTGGGGCGCGAGTTGGCGCTGCGCTGGGCGCGCGAGGGCTGGCGCCTGGCGCTTTCGGACGTCAACGACGCCGGGCTGGCAGAAACCCTGCGCCTGGTGCGCGAGGCGGGCGGCGACGGCTTCACCCTGCGCTGCGACGTGCGTGACTACAGCCAGCTGACTGCCCTGGCGCAGGCCTGCGAAGAGAAATTCGGCGGCATCGACATCATCGTCAACAATGCCGGCGTCGCCTCGGGCGGCTTCTTCGCCGAGCTTTCGCTCGAGGATTGGGACTGGCAGCTGTCGATCAATCTGATGGGCGTGGTCAAGGGCTGCAAGGCGTTCCTGCCGCTGCTCGAGCGTAGCCGCGGGCGCATCGTCAACATTGCCTCCATGGCGGCGCTGATGCAGGGCCCGGGCATGAGCAACTACAACGTCGCCAAGGCTGGCGTGGTGGCGTTGTCGGAAAGCCTGCTGGCCGAACTCAAGCCGTTGCAGGTCGGTGTGCATGTGGTATGCCCTTCGTTCTTCCAGACTAACCTGCTCGACTCGTTCCGCGGGCCGACGCCGGCCATGAAGGCCCAGGTCGGCAAGCTGCTGGAAAGCTCGCCGATCAATGCCGAGTTCATCGCTGACTACATCTTCAAAGCCGTCGCCGCTGGCGAGTTCATGATCCTGCCGCACGAGCAGGGCCGCCAGGCCTGGGCGCTGAAGCAGAAGAACCCGCAGTTGCTGTATGACGAGATGACCCTGATGTGCGAGAAAATGCGCGCCAAGGCGGCCGGGCAGCGCGAGGCGAAGACGTCTTAAGCCTGTCGCGACCTTTGGGTTTATGGGCGTTTGTATCCCCGTGAGTCGGCTGCAATTAGGCAGAAGCGGGCATCGTGCGCTTTTGTAGATACCGTCTTAACCTTCACCTCGCAATAGCGAGTTGCGGGTTAAAGGGCTGGCCGGATTTGAGGACCCCGTAAGCGATGCATAGCAGCTTGCGCATGGCCGCGCAGACGATCTGTTTGCCGGCCTTGCCTTTTGCTCGCAGTCG
>NZ_MSXW01000010.1 GCF_001945445.1 Pseudomonas sp. PA27(2017) | reverse complement strand
CGCCATGGCATCACCGGCGGGGCTCCAACTACGCGGCTTAAAGTCAGGTCGGTTCCTTCCACAATCTTGGCCTTTGTTGCACTATGGGAGTCTATAAGGACTATCAACATGGACTATAGCCATGGACATAGTGCAAACATTACCCTTTAGAGTATGTCTTGTACATAGTCCAAATAATCTATATTTCTATTGAATGAACATTACTGATAGAGCCCTTCTACTAATCAGCGCGAGCAACCTCAGCGAGCTGACCCGAGCAGGCGAGACGGACTACAACCGTTGGGTGAGTATTAAGCGCGGCAGAGCGCGGGTCGGAGCTGAAGAAATAGAGATATTGGGCAAGGCTTACCCGAATTACAGATGGTGGCTGAGCACTGGGGAGGTGATGCCTGAAATCGGCCAAACGAGCCCCGAATACGACGAGGCCAATCGAACCTTGACCGGTCAAAACGCGGGATAGCGATCACTCAGGAAGTAGCTAGGCGCTGGTACGCCCGAACGACAAGGATGAAGGAATGAAAGCTGACAGGGATGATGCACCGACTCACTTCAGGCCAAGTGCCCGCAGAAGCAATGGATCAACATGGATTGTTGCGTCATTTCTGGGAAGCATCCTCACGGTAGGAATGCTCTACACCCTGAGCGCGCTTTATATGCATGACGTGGCTGACCAAATACTTAACGGCCAAAAGTCAAAGCAAGCCCCCATCGCAGAAATCACCAGATCGGCGCCCGCCGAAAAAGACTGGGACAAGATCGTTGAAGAGGTGGCGAGACGCTCAAGCGAAACGGAGCGAACTTCGCAAAGTACTCAGATTCAGCAGCCTAAACAAACTGAATACAACGCAGCAACATATCTACCGGCTCATGCAGTCAATGTGATACCTGCAACACGAGCACATCAAGTAAGAGAGACGGCGAAGAGTGCAGACAAGGTGCGCGTAACAATAATAGAACAGTCACCTAGCATGAAAGATCGCGCGTGCTGGCCTCACAAGGAAGGAAGCATAGAACGCAGAAACTGTAGGTCTGCAGTTGGGCTAAGCCACAGAGATTAACCAGCAAAGATAATAATATAAGTCAGCACAAGCAGAATAGGGAAAGCCATGAACAACAAAGTGGGCACTGAAGTTAGCGAAGATAGCAAATCAGAGAAAACACCGACTGCTTCACCTAGCATATCTGTACTAGCAGCTATAACTGCATCACTAGAACGAGACAAAGAGACTAAAGGCCACCCCTTCAAGTATCAAGTCGGTAACACATGGAATTTGAAAAACAACGTTTCTACAGAATTCGTTGAGCAAATACAAAAAAAGTTTCGAAGAAAAAATAAGTTTCACAGCTATTTTTCTGGACTACCATCTAACAAAACACCGGATGGATTAAAAAAACTAATATCAGGAGATATAGCGCTAGATGACTTAGCGGTAGAACTGATAAAAATTCTAACCATAACAGCCAATGAGTCGGAGAGTCGAAACCTTGTAGGCGGAAACATCGTGTTCATGCATTACAAAACTTTTGGCGACTATGAAGATCATGGAAGACTGATGATTGTAATGGTTGACAAAAAAGGAGCCTTTGAATTTGAAGAAGGAACCCTTCAGCCGAGAAGATTACAACCTATAGATACTGACGCATTGCGACAAGCTGCAATGTTCGATCTGACGCTATTTCTCGAGATACACCCCAAAAAAGAAGGTTCAGCGTACCTGCACTTCATCGACGGGAAGTCAAAAGCTGAGTTTTTCAAAACAGCTTTAGGGTGCGACATAAAAGTCACAAACCAGCAAAGCGTAAACAATGTGTTCGAGGCAATCAAGAAATTCTCAAATGAGAATAAACTTGGGCCAGCATTCCTGAAAAAGGTTACTGAAAAAGTTTACGAACATATTGAAAAAAATCTGGGCAAACAAGTTTCACTAGTTGAAATACAACAAGTAATAGACAAAGGCCTACCTGCAGGACACAAACTCACAGCAACATTTGCTAAATATGCAAATGAAAATGGATTTCAAATCAACTCTGTTTTTGAAGCGACACGGCAAGCTTTAGAAAAAAGCATCTCTATTAAAATCACTGATTTCAATAGCAACTATTCTGTATCGGTAAAAGCTGCATCGATAGGATACGCAGGATCGAATAAACCGGTGCAGGTAGATGACGAGCTAACTTATCTAAAAATCCCCTTAAGCGAAGCAGATAGAGAGAAAATAAAAGCTAGCATTGGAGATCACGAGAGCTCAGATGAAGACTCTAACTGAGCTTTTACAAAAGTTACCGCCCAAGGCAGAGGGCGGCTTTCTTTGCATTTACGGTAGCGAAGAAGAACTTAGAAAAGCTCACAGTGAAATTTGTGAGATTGGGTACTTGAGAGCCCAAACCATAGAAAGCCATGATGCCGAAATATATTACTTAGCTATTGAACTAGACGCCGAAGCTTGGGACAACAACTCTCCCTTTTATGAGTCAATTGAAGCTCTATGGGATGAGGCAAGGAACCATGAAAAACTCCCGGCAAATTACTATATTCTTAAAGAAAAAATTCATAGTGAGTGCGATAAAAAAGCAAAAGAAATAAAAACGATAGAGCACTATCTGAGCTGGAGACAATTTCTGACGAGTCTCAAAGACCACAGAGGCTCAGAGGGCAATGATTCAACGCTCATATACTTCATAAGCACAGACAAAGGAGCAAAGATTTACGAAGTAAACCCTAAAAAAATCAAGCTCCCTGAACTGTTGGAGCTGTGCATTACAGACAGCACGAGCGAAGATCTTGACCAACTACACAGTGCAATCAAACTTTTAGATGGTCATCAAAAAGAACGTAGAGATGTTTTAAGAACATCCCTAGCGGAATTACTTGAAGAAAACACATCAATGCCTTGGCTGATAACGCAGGGGAGTAGACTACAAAAGAAATACAAAGAAAACTACGATGTATATCTTCACAAATTCTCGGCAAATAAATTACTTACAGAAATAGAAGAAAAGTCCACTGAGTACATAACAAAAATCAACGATTCAATATCCTCAAGCCAAACAAAAGCTTTTGCAATTCCAGGAGCAGTAATTGCTGTTGCGGCACTAGCTCGAAGTGATGATATCCCATCGTTAGGAATGGTATGCTTTTCTCTATTATGTGTATGGATTCTGACCGTCATAGCCAACAGAATTCATTCTGAGGCTTACGACGCTTTAGCCGAGCAAATAAAACGTTCCCTAAAACGTTACGAAGTGATGAAAGATGAAAACGAAGTACGAGTAAGCGCAGAGGAAGCAAAAGAAAAATTACTCACCATCATAATAAAATCCAAATCAAGACTGATTTTTATAAATGACCTTGCTGCAGGTGTGTTAATCATAGGAATTATTTATGCCATCGCAAAAAACGACGAACTAAACGACTTCACAAAACAGATATTAAAATTTGCTTTCTCACAGATTAAAGACCTGAGCATTCCTTAGCGAGCTGACTCAGGCGAAAAACGATCCAACCCAAGATTGGAAAGCGTCGTGGTGTCGAAAAAGTGTCGTAAACGCTAGGCAGCAAAGGGCTACATTGGGCAGGCGTGAATAAACATACGGTGCGTATTTGCTGACGTTGAGCAAACATAGGCAGCAAAGGGCAGTAATTGAAACGGATTCAAATCCCCCCGGCTCCACCAAATAAACCCCTGATTTTCCTAGAGAAAGTCAGGGGTTTTTCTTTGTGTGTCGTAAATTAGTCGTAAGTATCTATGATTACTGCTTGCGTAAGGGCGCTCATGCTTTACCTTCACGCCGGCTGAGAAAGTGCGCGGAGGGTCGAAATTGAAGATAAACGTCGGAGAACTGAATTTCGGCGGAGTTGAGCGCTATTGCGCTGACGGTGCTATCGAAATCATCAAGGCTGAGATGGCGAAAGATCCAAAAAGTATTAATGAGCTTGTGAGATTGATCGAAGCGCACCAGTCAGATAAGCACACGCCGGGCGAGCTGAGGTATATCAAGCACCTTGCAGCGAATGCCTTAGCCAGGGCGAGAATCAGCGATAAGTAGCCGCTGAGATTCACAACGTAGGGCCGAAACGTAAAGCGTCCTGCAGATGGTCAGGAGCGAGATGCGCATACCGCATGGTCATGGCCAAGCTCGAATGACCCAGGATTCGCTGTAGCGTGACGATGTTTCCGCCGTTTTGGATGAAGTGGCTAGCGAAGGTATGGCGCAGTGCATGCGCTGCCTGCCCCTTCGGTAGCTTGATGGTCGTGCGGGCCAAGGCGCGGCGGAACGCGGTAATGGCCGAGTTTGGCTGGCCATACTCACGCCAGTGACGAATGATCCTGGCTTCAAGCTCGGCAGAGATCGGCACCGATCGTACCTTGCCGCTTTTGGTACCACTGAACGTAATCACCCGGTTACGCAACGAATGCGGCTTGAGCTTTTCGGCCTCAGACCATCTGGCACCAGTGGCCAAGCAGATCAACACGATGATTTCGACGTGCGGGTTATCGCAGCCCGAACGGATCGCCTGCAGCAACTCGGCTATCTGCTCATTAGTCAGCCAGGACAACTCACGTTCTTGGACACGCAATGGCTTAACCAGCTCCAGCGGATTCGGGTAGTCAATAACGCCCAGGCCGCGCAGCTCGTTGTACACGGCACGCAGGTAACCCAGCTCGTTATTGAGCGTCTTGGGCGAAGTGCCGGCTTCCATCCTCAAGCGCCGGTCATTAGCGTAGACATGCGGGTCGAGTCGGATGGCCACGGGATTGCGCAGACGCTTAGCAAGATAGAGCAGTTTACGCAGGCGACCGGCTGCATATCGCAGTGAGTGGCCGTGCAAGTCATACCAGAGCTGCATAAGCTCAGAGAGCCGACGTTTATCCTTGGGCCTTGGCGACCAGTCGCGCGATTCAGCTACCTTGGAGCGGCAGGTAGTTTCAAAGCGTTGAGCCTCACCCTTGGTTTTGAAGGTTCTACGAAAACGCCGGTCATGAGCGGGTTCAATGTCTACATGCCAACGGCCATCAGGAAGCTTCTTGATCGCCATCAGACCGCTCTACCCCACCGCACGTGACGCTCCTGCAGAAGATCCCGGATATGTTTGTAGAGATCGTCCTGGGTCATGTCCTTGGCGGCGTAATGATCGCGGATGACCGGCCAGCAGTCCCATTGCTGCAGGGTCTTAAACGCCTTTTTTGCGCCCACCTTTTCCCTTGCCAGCAGGCTTACGAAGTTTCCCAGGAATAGCTCCACGTTCTTGCCGGAGAAGCCACGCGAGGTCTTGTAGTAACGCTTGTATTCGGTGTCATCGAGCAGGGAGTCCACCGGCAGATCGACGCGCACGTCGTCGCGGATCAGCGTCCAGATGGGCTCGAAATATCCTGGGCGGGCCAGCAACTTGAATTGCCTCAAGCCATAGCGCCACAGGCCGTCCAGATGCCCAGCGAAGGCGGCAAAGGAGCTGGTGTCGATCAGTGCGCCGGACTTCAGGTCGATTGAGCCACTGGCGAATTGCTGGATGACCGAATGGTGATAGCGCAGCTCTACGCGCCATACATCGGCGTCAGGATCATAGTTATCGGGATCTTGTGGGTCGAAGCTGTCGCGGCGCTTCCACACGCTTTCCCAGTAGTCGAGTTTGTCGGTTGCCCGGGCTTGCTCGGTCTTGTTGTAGATCGCCAGTTGCACGCCGCTGGCCGAACCGAACATGAAGGTTTCGCCGCGACCGTAGGTGCTGGATTTTGTGGTCCAGTTGATTTCATTGATGCCCGAAATATCGCGTTGAG
This sequence comes from Pseudomonas sp. PA27(2017), assembly GCF_001945445.1. GTDB lineage: Bacteria > Pseudomonadota > Gammaproteobacteria > Pseudomonadales > Pseudomonadaceae > Aquipseudomonas. The sequence continues at coordinate 7,629 of NZ_MSXW01000010.1, read as the reverse complement.
TGCGTGCCCGGCAGTGCATACGGGCGACCAGATCTACAGGCGGTTTCCAGCCTTGCAGATCCAGGGCGAGGTGGACTGCGCACTGGTTGATTTCACGGTGGGTCAGGACAGCCGAGGCGTAATAGTCCATGCGGTCTTGCAGGCGCTCAGGCGACAGCGCGTCGATGGCATGGGGCGAGACTTCGATTTTCAGGTGGGCGCCGATGGCGTCGATCTTGGCGTTGAAGTTCTTCACCAGCAGGATGATGCCGAGGTCAGCGTTCTGGAGCTTGTACTGGTAGCCAGAGTCTTTGCTGACACGGCCCGAGTGCCAGATCTGGTCAGCGAATTCGACCATGGCGCCGGGCTTCTCGAACAGGCACATGATCTCAGGGCGGATCAGGCCCCGATACAACTGGCGCACGGTGTCCACGCCACAGCGCAGCAGGCGTACTCGCGAAAGGTCGGTCAATGCTGCTGACGCAGCATCCATGAAGAGACGACCCGTCTTGCTCTCTGAGCCGGTTGCTCGGTCAATCCGTCGCTGGTCTTTAACGCTCATCTGTTTTTCCCTTATTGGCCAATAATGGCCACTTTCAAGCTGGTTTATCTGACGTGTTACAGGGACGTCACCGGGCGCCCGTCGCGCGCCCGGCGGTGTCACGGGCTGCGCCCAAACCACCGCCGGGCAACGCGCCGAACGAAAGATCCATCCACGGCCCCGCATCAGCCGGCATCAGCTCGTTGTGGTTCAGGGCCTGTATACGGGCGGTTATGAGCACCACAAGGTTGGTGGTGCGTACGCGGTTGGATTCGTAGCGGAAGGCGCGCCCCAGGTACGGGATATCACCGAGGATCGGCACCGCGCTGGTAGAGCGATCGGTTTGCGTCGATCGCAGCCCACCCAGGAGCACCCCCTGGCCATCCTTGAGCTGTACCCGCGTGATGATGCGGCGCGTGTTGGTGATGATGTCGGCGGCGGTGTTGTCGTCCGAGACGCTAGAGGCGGACTGGCTGACCTGCAGCTCTATCGCGTCGGCCGGCGTGATGAAGGGCGTGACCTGTAGGGTTACGCCCACATCCTGGCGCACGATGGTTTGAAACGGATCTGATGCCGGAGTGGAGCCACTGGTGGTCTGGCCGGTGATAAAGGGGACGTTCTGGCCGACGACGATGGATGCGGGTTCACGGTTGAGGGTCAGTAGCTGAGGCGTGGATAACAGGTTGCTGCTGGAGCTGGAGCGCACCGCCTGCAGGAAGGCCGAGATGGTCGGGCCGGAGAACGTGAGGCTGAAGCCCAGGTCGGAGCGATCCGAAGAACGGATGGTGCGGCCCGACAGATCGAGGCGGTTTGAGCCGGCAGCGGCATTAAGGCCCAGGGCTTCGAAGTCGTTATCCGACAGCTCAGCCACCACCGCGGTGATTTGCACCTGTCGCCGCGGTCGGTCGATTTCGGTGACCACCTCTTTGATGGCGTCGAGCTGGGGGCGCGTGGCAGTGACGATCAGGGCGTTCGAGGTGGGCGACGGTGTGACGAGTACCTGGCCGGTGGTGTTGTTCTCAGTGTTGCGGTCAGCGCGGGAAGCCAGCACATCGCGGACGGACTGTTCGGCGAAGTCGGACTGCAGGTGCTGGAGCTGAATCACCTCTGTGACCAGGACGGGCGATTCCTGAATCGGTTGTGCGCTGATGCGGATCGCGTTGGGGCTTTTGGAGTAGTGAAAGCCCGAAGACAGGACGGCGTTTTCCAAGAGCTGTTCGAGTTCCTGGGGGCCATCGAAGGTGGCGAAAATCGAGATCGGCGCCGAGCGGATATCGGAACCGACGACCACCGATTTATTCAGCATCACGGCGGCCCACTCTACGAAGTCCTGCAGGGTGGAGTCGTACAGTTCGATCTTCTCCACAGCAGCGCGGGCGAGCGTGGAAGTGAGGGCGAGCGGCAGCAGTACCAGAGAAAGCCAACGTTTCATGGCCGATTACCTGTAGACGGTGAGGGAGTCGGTACCACGCAGCAACCGCACTTCTCGCGGCCCCCGTGGATCGATGGTGATAGCGCGGGAGAGCAGATCCTCGGAGCGGATGCGCTTGCCGTCGGGATCCACGAACACATAGCGGGACTGGCCCGACATGAGCCCATAGGAGGCGATGCGGTAGCCCTCGAACTCTTCGGCCAAGGTGGCCTTTTTCTCTTCTTCTACAGCGGCTGGTTTTTCCTGTACGGCGACGCCCGGCGTACGAATCCAGGCAATAGCCGAGAACACCGGCAGCGAAACAAACAGGGTGATCAGGCCGCCCAGGAAAAAGGCGTTCACCACCCGAGTGCGGCGGAAGAATATTTTGGTGGTGCGCATGAGAAACCCCAGGTCGCGAGGTGATGCAGGAAGGCGGCGACGCCAGTAGCCGGGCGGGAGCATGGAGTACGAGCCCTTGTCGTAGTCCTTGTTGTATTCCTGGGTGGTGTCGTAATAGCTGTAGAACTCTTTGCCTTGGTAGAACCAGTCTTCAACCTTGGGTGAGTTGAACTTGGCGCCGTATTTCACGATGGCCTGATGCAGTTTCGGCAGGTTGCCTTTCCACATACCCAAGCTCAGGACACGCAGCGGCAGGCGGAACACGAAGGGAATCTTCAGCTTGTCCCAGCGGTTGATGTACACCACGTGCTCAGCGATGGATTCGCGAATCTGCTTATCGATGACGTTGACGTTTTGCACGCACAACCACAGATCCCAGCGGCGTTTGCGCAGGAACAGGAAGAACTTCAGCAGGTCGGTACGGCCACCGGAATTCCAGTCGCGGGAGTTGAGCCACACGCCGGCTTCGTCGAGGAAGATCCCGCCGAATTTCTCTTCGTCGTAGGTTTCATGGCCGAAGCCCAAACCGACCAGATCTTCAGCCGATGGCAGGTCAGGCAGGCGGACAAGGCGCGAGTACTTGTTATCCCCCCGGCAGAGCTTGTCCATCTTCACATCGACGTTGACGGCAACGCGGCGGCGGGCTTTGAGGTATTCCAGAATCTTGAGGATGCACAGCAGGGTTTTGCCAGCACCCAGCTTGCCGGTAACGATGTAGACGGCCACGGGCGATCCTCAGGTGTGGATAAACTTTTCAGTGAGGCGGTGCACCCACATGAACACCAGGGAGTGCAGGCGGGCGAACAGAAGGATGGTGATGCCCTGAGCCAAGTTGCTCGGCAGGAACATCTGGCCGAAGACGATCAGGTCAGCGGGGGCCATTTCGGTAGCGATGCGCCCGACCACCGATTCAACGGCCTTGGCGAACACGACGATGGCCGTGCCGATGGCGGCGACGATCAGCAGGAACAGCGCGACCTTGCGAAAGAGCTTGGTGATGAACTCGAAAAACGGCGCAATCAGCGGCGTGATGAATGCCAGCAGCCAGCCGTTGAAACGCTTGAACAGGTTGGGGAAGAACTTCTGCAAGAACCCTTTGATCCAGCCGAGCATCAGAAGCCTCCTTTTTCGGCTTTGGCGTTTTCAAGACGCAGGCCGGCATAGGCGATTCGCCACACGCCGATGATGGTGCCCATCCACACGATCCACTCGAGCAGGGGCTTAATGCGGCTCAGCTCACAGGCGTCCAGGCGCAGGTTGGTGTGCAGCTTTCCGGCATCGACTTTCACATCGAAGGCGGAACAGTTGCCGGCGCGAGGCAACACCTTGTCGATCATGAACACCGTGGAATAGGCCACGGTGCCGGGGCCGAACCACTCATTGCCGACGAGGTTGGGCAAGTCGCCCAAGGTGCCTTGGTTGAGTGCTTCCTGAGCTTCCAGGGAATCATTCAGGCCCTGGCCGAAGTTGCCAGCCAAGCTACCGGCCAAACCTGCAGCGGCTTCGCCGATGCTCTTATCGTCGCCGTCCCCTTCGCCGTCGTACTTCTCGCCCAGGGCATCCTCGGCAAACTCTTTGAAGGCATCGCCCAGGTTGCCCAGGGCTTTGCTGATGCCATCGAGCAGGCTGTTGGTCTTGTCGATCTTCTCGCCAAGCTTTTCTTGGTCGCCGTCGCCGGGTTCGCCCGTACCGGTATCGCCGTCGCCATCACCAGAGCCGTCACCATCACCGCCGTCGCCAGGGTTATCGGGGTCGGTTGGATCGGTGGGGTTATTCGGGTCAGTAGGATCAGTCGGCGGGCAGACTTCACCCGTGGAGGGATCGCATTGTTTGGGTGGGTCTTTTACGCAGGTAGTGCCCGACCATGTATGACCAGGGCCGCAGACCGGAGGCGGATCGGTAGGGTCTGGCGGGTCAGTTGGATCGGGCGGCGTAGTGGGGTCGGTTGGCTCACTCGGATCTTTTGGAGGTGTACCGAGGCCGGACGGAGTGTCGCCGCTTTGGCAAACCTGTCCGTTGTAGGTAGCAAGGCCCGAGCAAGCGGATATGCCTTGATCATTAGCACCGCACTCACCAGACCAGGCAGCACGGCAGCCCTGCTGGCAGATGTACTCACCAGGGAGGCTATTGCCACCGTTCGGGACGACGGCGAAGAAACTGAAGCGCTGACCTGTTAACGGCTCACACTCAACAGGAGGTGACGAGCATTTGCCGGTGACAGGATCTACGGTGGTACCCGCAGGACAGCTCAGACGAACAAGCGGCCAGATCTTGAAGGTCTGACCGATGTTGCCGTAGGCATCGCAGAATTTACGCTGCTCAGGGATGGCCGCATCATCGTAAATTCGCCAATAGGCATCGGCGTTGAACTCACCGACGAGGCGAGCGCAAAGCGCTTGAGCGGAGCCCGCACGGGAGCTCTCATCGCCATCAACTTGCCAAAAGTTGCCCTCAGCAAAAACAAACTGCCCCCACCCCATAAGGGTGAGAGCAAGTAACAGGCGGAGGCCGAAAGCCGTACGCATCAGTCGACCCCCAACCCTGTTTAGGCGCCCGCAGCGCTGAATACGCGACCGGCGATCTTGAACAGGGCCACACCACCACGGATAACGCCGAACAGCACGGCACCAGCCGCCATCAGGGTGCCGAACGCGAGCGCCAGATCGGTGAAGACTTCGAGCAGCTCAGGCGGGACGGTGATTGCAGCATTGGCGGAACCGGCAGTCAGCGAGGCCGCACCGGCAGTGATCAGAGCGAGCGATTTGCCGCCCAGTGCTTTACCGACACTGGCCTCGTTCTGTACGAGCTGGCCGCCACGAATGGCAGCTTCTTTTTTGCTTTGGTACATGAGTTGTTTCCTCAGTTGGTTGAAGCGTCGACGATTTCCTTCCAGCCCAGCCGGAAGGCCCCCCAGGACACGCCAATCCCGAGAGCACCCACAAAGAGCCCAGCGATAACGAGGTACTGCCCCCAGGTGAAAGCCATAAACCGTTACCTCTGGTGCCCGTGGATAAGGCCAAGGGCGGCGATCATCACCACGCCTTGAATGAACTGCAGGGCCCAGAGATCACCGAGGGTGACGTTGGCCAGATAGGCGTCGATTCCCATGCGGTGAGCTCCAGGCGGCCAGGGTTAGGCTTTGGCCGGGTCGGCAGGCTTGCCGGTGTTGGCAGCAGGCGCAGGGCTCGCCGTGGTACGGGCTTTGTTGTCCACGGCTTCGATATGCAGAGCGAGGTTCTTGCCCTTGTTCTGGCCGCCGCGGGCGACGTCGAAGGTGATGCGCACCAGTTGCAGAGGCTCGAACTGGGCGCCGGCCATGAATACTTCGTCGGCGGCGTCTTCAGCGATGGCCATGCCGATGATCGACAGGCCGTGTTCGGTCTTGCCGTCTGGTTCGTCGCCGTAGAAGACCTTGGCGTATTTGGTGTCATCAACTTGGGTCATCTGAGTGCCCAGGAATGCAACTTCCATAGTCGAACGTGCCATTGGGTGTTTCCTCTTTTCAGTTGCGCGTTATTGCGCGGTTTTGCCTTTCAGCAGGCCGAGCGAGTCCGTGCAGGTGAACTTCGAAGTTCAAAACCTGCAGGTGCTTATCGGTCTACCGGGGGTTAAAGCCGGGTCAGGCGTTGCCTGATCGTTTGTTCACACCAAGGGCCTTGCCCTTGTCATCCCATTTCGCCACCGTCGCCCGCGACTGGCGGTGCGCGCGGTGAACTGGCCGGGTGATCGCGTTGGCCAGTCACGGACGCCGGAGGCGACTGATTCGGCTGCCCACCACGGCGCGGGCAGAACTCACGGCGCAGCAGCAGGAAGGCGAACAACAGGCCAAGGGTCATGAAGCACAGAACCAGCAGGCAGTACGTGATCACAACGAACAGCTCAGGCGACATACACCACCCCATGAACGATTGGGCCTTGCAGGGCTTCTACGATTTCCTGCCATTCATCCACACCCCAGTTTTCCGGGATGCCTTTCTCGTTGGCAGCGTCCTGTTGGTGCTGGATGCGGCCCAACTGCTGGCTGGCCAAGGGCAACAGCTCAGCGGCTTGGGCGACGGTCAGGACGATGCCGGGCATTACTCGGTTTTCCCTTCAAGGTCAGCGAGGCGACGTTCGTTGATGTCCTGGCAGTCCCCGCAAACGATCACGTCCGGGATGTCCGCCACGTTGAAGCCCTGGCAGCTCACCACCTGGGTTTGGCCGCAGTAAAAGCACTCGCCTACAGGCATAAATCCGGTCAGGTCGTGCATGGCTCAGACTCCAGCTCGAACAGATCCCAGCGCGGGACGTAAGGCGTTGGCTTGCCGATGTTTTCCACCATGTACCAGTACCGAGGCGGGCACGGCGTTGGTGAGTGCTGGGGACAGGTAAAGCCCGAGGCCCAGCGGTAGGTACTGCTCACGTGCAGCCAGTGCCCGTTCACCAGCCGCATTTGGCCAACGACCGGAAAACAGCGCACGGGGCGGCATTGGGCGCAGCGTGGCGACAGGCTGATAGGCCCCAGTCTTTTGACATAGCAGACAGAGCAGTCGCAGTCCGGCCTGTGGGGCTGGTGCAGGTACTTTTGCATTGATCATCTGCCCTCCCCCATGGCTAGGCGAAAACCGATAGCGATTGCACCGATAGAAGCGGCCACGATTGCGGCGATTGCCTGTACCGGCACATCGACAAGCAGAGCCCAAAGACTCTTAAACAGGTGGCTGAACAGCACGCAGAAGGCCACGTAAGCCGAAAGCCAGAACAGCCAGACGCAGAGGTCTTTGAATTGCTGAACAGAGAACAGGGCAGGTGCTTTCATGCGGAAGTCCTCACGCCACGGACGCGGAACAGATCCAGGGCACGCTCAGGACGCCAGTGAGCGTACATGCTGGCAATGGTGCTGCCGACGTAAGCGTTGCAGTCCATGAGAGACGGGCCGGTGTGCACGCGGTGCCAGCGACGTTGCTTGGTCAGGCCGTGGAAGGTGCAGGTTTCGACGACGTATTGAGTCTTCATCACTCCCACTCCTCTTCCATGAGCTGCTTGGTCAGCAGTGCAACGTTCACCAGCACGTATTTGCCGATCTTCTTGGACGGCAGGTAGCCGTTGCGAATCCAGCCCCGCACGGTGTCGTGCTCGTTCTCCATGCGGATCCAGTTGGCAAACTCGCGCCATGGCATCACCGGCGGGGCTCCAACTACGCGGCTTAAAGTCAGGTCGGTTCCTTCCACAATCTTGGCCTTTGTTGCACTATGGGAGTCTATAAGGACTATCAACATGGACTATAGCCATGGACATAGTGCAAACATTACCCTTT
>NZ_MSXW01000041.1 GCF_001945445.1 Pseudomonas sp. PA27(2017) | reverse complement strand
CGAGGTTGTCCAGGTACCAGTTTACGGTCTTGCGCAGGCCGCTGGGGAAGGTTTCCTCTGGCGTCCACCCAAGCTCGCGCTCGATCTTGCTGGCATCGATGGCGTAGCGCAGGTCATGGCCGGGGCGGTCGGTGACGAAGGTGATCTGCTCGCGGTAGGAACCCGCCGCGCGCGGTTGCAGTTCGTCGAGCAGGTCGCAGATGGCGTGCACCACATCGAGATTCTTCTGTTCGTTGTGGCCACCGATATTGTAGGTCTCGCCAACCGCGCCGCGGGTGACCACCTGCAGCAGGGCGCGGGCATGATCCTCGACGAACAGCCAGTCGCGTACCTGCAGGCCATTGCCGTACACCGGCAGCGGCTTGCCATCCAGGGCGTTGAGAATCACCAGCGGGATCAGCTTTTCCGGGAAGTGATAAGGGCCGTAGTTGTTCGAGCAGTTGGTCAGCAGCACCGGCAGCCCATAGGTGCGCTGCCAGGCGCGCACCAGATGGTCCGAGGCCGCCTTGCTGGCCGAGTAGGGCGAGCTGGGCGCGTAGGGGGTGGTCTCGGTGAACAGGTCGTCGACGCCATGCAGGTCGCCGTACACCTCGTCGGTGGAAATATGGTGGAAGCGAAACGCCTGACGGCGTGCCTCGTCCAGCCCCTGCCAGTAGGCGCGGGTGGCCTCGAGCAGCGCGTAGGTGCCGACGATGTTGGTCTGGATGAACGCCGCCGGGCCGTCGATGGAGCGGTCAACGTGGGACTCGGCGGCCAGGTGCATGATGGCGTCGGGCTGGAAACTTCCCAGCGCTTCGCTGACCGCGGCCTGATCACCGATATCCGCCTGCAGGAAGCGGTAGCGCGGATCATGCTCGACCTCGCGCAGCGATTCCAGGTTGCCGGCGTAGGTCAGTTTATCGAGGTTGAGCACCTCGTGATCTGTGCTCTTGATCAGGTGACGGATCAGCGCGGAGCCGATAAAACCCGCGCCGCCGGTGACGAGAATGCGCATGTTCAATTCCATTGAAAAAAAGAGCGTGATTATGCCCTCACTTTGATTGTGGTGCGCGGTATATGTGGGTGCTTCACCTTGAGATGAGCTCTATTTTGTTTTTTGTGGGGCTGAGAGTCAGCATGGTAAGTGTTTGAAAAGGATTACACCTCTACGTGCGCCATCTGCTGTACGAAATGGACTACGGCTACTCGCCTAAGGACGAAGTCGTCGGCCGGATGCTCCAGCGTCAAGCAGCCTGCAAGCTGTTGGAATAACTCGTGTCTGGCTTAGAAAGTACCCCGTGATACCCACCGATATTTCCAGTTAGGTGGGTATCGCCCAGGGCTTTACGTCTTATCCGAGAAGCTTACGCCTTGATGTAAGCGGCTCAGAAATCCTACTTCAAAGGCACGGCGCTGTATCTCCGCCGGTATCTCTTCCCTTTCGAAAATCAGGGCGGCCCATAACCAGTTCCTTCGGTTGCCGGCTAGCCAGGCCTGGGCCGCTTGAACGCCCTGGTTGAAGGCGGGGCGGCAGTCTTGCGCCCAGGCGATGGTTAACCCGGGGTGGCCCTGATAGCTGGGCAGTTTGGTAGCGATGATCCCCTTATTCATGGCTGCCTCCTCCCTGAAGTTGGGACAGTGCCCTGCGGTACAGCACCACCAACTCGTCCAGCAGGTCATTGGCGGCCAATGTTGCCAACCGTATTCGCAGCTGGTCGGTACTGTGCTCTGCGCGGAGGGTGAGATCATCCAGTAGCTCTCGCAGTAGAGCAGCACGCAATTCGGCATCGCCTTGAGCGTTTTGGGCTTGGTAGTCGGCGGCGGGGATTGGGCTTGGGCGCCTTGGAAATGGCAGGACGCGACCTTGCGGATTAGCCATGGCACACCTCCTTCATGGAGGTTTCGGCAGGTGCTGGGTGGGCAAGGAGGTGCCCTTGCATAAAAGCTGGATAGCGCATTTTCCTTATGCTCCTTGGTTTGGTTAAGGAGCCGTCACCGCCGTTGCTACGCGGGAATGGTGACGGACCGCACGGGGGTAGCAAACCGGAAACCAAGGGAACCGGCCAGGCCGAAGCCTGCCCCGTACGGCCCGCCATAGAAATGCGGTAGCACGGTAACGGGTACCGGCTAGGCAATTACGACGCACCGCGTCTTGGTTTCTCAGGTTGCTACACCCGGCCACGATACCAACCGTGACAGCGGCACTTTAGCTTGCAGGATGGACGGTGGCAACCGCTGAGGCGCCAGATAGAGCGGGTGATTATCACAAAGTGTCGGTAACGGGCTTCCAGTAGAGGTGGATGAGCCACCATCGCTGGAGCTGCATGTTACGAGGTGAGGAGGCCTGGGTACCACCGTGCTTGGCCCAGACCGGGGGACGCAACTTACCGCCGTTATCGGCTGATAGCGCTGCAGAGCTTTAACTTTCCTTCTCCCGATTCCCCACCAAACTATCAACCGTCGGCACCCGTGTTTCCGGCTCCATCTGTGCATCATGTTCCAGCTGATGGCTGAAGCGCTCCAGCGAGCCATTCTCCGGCTGCGCATCGCTGGCGAATACCGGCGGGCTGAGCAGGTAGGCGCCGAGCAGGCGGGAGAGGGCAGCGAGGCTATCGATGTGGGTGCGTTCGTAGCCGTGGGTGGCGTCGCAGCCGAAGGCGATCAGCGCCGTGCGGATGTCGTGGCCGGCGGTGACGGCGGACTGGGCGTCGCTATGGTAGTAACGGAACAGATCGCGGCGCACCGGGATTTCGTTCTCGCTGGCCAGGCGCAGCAGTTGGCGCGACAGGTGATAGTCGTAGGGGCCGCCGGAGTCGTGCATGGCCACGCTGACCGTATGCTCGGTTGAGCGCTGGCCGGCGGCGACCGGGGCGATGTCGATACCTACGAATTCACTGACGTCCCAAGGCAATGCAGCCGCCGCACCGGAGCCGACTTCTTCGGTGATGGTGAACAGCGGGTGACAGTCGATGGGCGGCTCCTGGCCGCTTTCCACCACCGCCTTGAGCGCGGCGAGCAGGGCTGCGACGCCAGCCTTGTCGTCCAGGTGGCGGGCGCTGATATGGCCGCTTTCGGTGAACTCGGGCAGCGGGTCGAAGGCCACGAAGTCGCCCACCGATACGCCCAGGCTTTCGCAGTCGGCGCGGCTGGCGACCAGAGCGTCCAAGCGGAGCTCGACGTGATCCCAGGAGATCGGCATCTGGTCCACTTCGGTGTTGAAGGCGTGCCCGGAGGCCAGCAGCGGCAGAACGCTGCCGCGGTAAACGCCATGATCGCTGAACACGCTGACCCGGCTGCCCTCGGCGAAGCGGCTGGACCAGCAGCCCACGGCGGTCAGGCACAGGCGACCGTTGTCCTTGATCTCGCGCACCATGGCGCCGATGGTGTCCAAGTGCACGGAGACGGCGCGGTCCGGGCTGTCGCGACGGCCTTTGAGGGTGCCGCGGATGGTGCCGCGGCGGGTCATTTCGAAGGGGATACCGATTTCGGTGAGACGCTCGGCGACGTAGCGCACGATGGTGTCGGTGAAACCGGTGGGGCTGGGAATGGCGAGCATTTCCAGCAGGACCTTTTGCATGTATTCGAGATCGGGTTCTGGAATTTGCGACATGGGCTCTCCATCAAGGACGGGGCGGGCCGCCGGGCAGCGTCTGCCTGCAGTGATTGCGTGACGCCTGTCGACGGACGGGAAATTTGCGCTCTGTTACAGACTGACCTGTATTTGCCCTCAGGGTTTCAAGGGGAACTCGTACGGAAGTTGTGGCGAATGGTTTAGGTGGCTCTGACCGCAGCAAGGCCGCAATTTTACGCGTCGGGTCGGCGCTCCTACGCGATTGTGGTGTGCCGCGATCCATTGTGGGAGCTGCGACCCGAGGCGAATGGGGCAGTCACCGCGGTCCCGGCAAGCTTCACTCAATCCCCAACACCATGGCTCAGCGGAAACAGTAGGTCGATAAAACGTTCTGCGGTTGGCTGCGGTTCATGGTTGGCCAGGCCGGCGCGCTCGTTGGCTTCGATGAACACGTACTCGGGCTGATCCGCCGCAGGCACCAGCAGGTCAAGGCCCACCACCGGAATGTCCAGCGCACGGGCGGCTTTGACGGCAGCATCGGCGAGCGTGGGGTGGAGGATGCCCGTGACGTCCTCGAGAATGCCGCCCGTGTGCAGGTTGGCGGTCTTGCGCACGGCCATGCGTTTGCCCTGGGGCAATACCGTGTCGTAGTCACAGCCGGCGGCGTGCAGGGTGCGCAGGGTTTCGGCGTCCTTGGGGATGCGGCTTTCACCGCCAGTTGCCGCCTGACGGCGACGGCTTTGTGCGTCGATCAGTTCGCCAATGGTATGGCGGCCATCACCGAGAATTTCCGCTGGGCGGCGGATTGCTGCGGCAACCACTTCGAAGCCGATGACCACGATGCGCAGGTCGAAGCCTTCGTGGTAGCTCTCCAACAGCACGCGCTCATCGAAGGGGCGGGCGCGTTCGATAGCGGCCTGCACATCAGCAGGCGTGCGCAGGTCGACGGCAACACCCTGGCCCTGTTCGCCATCCACGGGCTTGACCACCAGGCTGCCGTGCTCGGCGAGAAACGCCGCGTTGTCCTCGGCGCTGCCTGCCAGGCGCTGGGCGGGGAGGCTCAGGCCGGCACGGCTGAGGGTGCGGTGGGTCAGGCGCTTGTCCTGGCAGAGAGTCATGGTCACGGCGCTGGTCAGGTCGGTCAGCGACTCGCGGCAACGAATGCGTCGGCCGCCCTGGCTCAGGGTGAACAGGCCGGCTTCGGCGTCGTCGATCTGCGCATCGATACCGCGACGACGGGCCTCGTCGACGATGATGCGCGCGTAAGGGTTGAGCTTGTCATCCGGCCCTGGGCCGAGAAACAGGGGCTGGTTGATGCCGTTCTTGCGTTTGACGCTGAAGGTCTGTAGCTCGCGGAAACCCAGCTTGGCATACAGCTTCTTGGCCTGGCCGTTGTCGTGCAGCACTGACAAGTCCAGATGACTGAGGCCGCGGCTCATGAAGTGCTCGATCAGGTGACGCACCAGCACTTCGCCCACACCTGGGCGGCTGCAGGCCGGGTCGACGGCCAGGCACCAGAGGCTGCTGCCCAGCTCGGGGTCCTGATAGGCCTTCTGGTGATTGAGGCCCATCACGCTGCCGATCACTGCGCCGCTGTCTTCATCCTCGGCGAGCCAGTAGACCGGGCCGCCCTGGTGGCGCGGAGTGAGCTTCTCGGGATCGAGCGGCAGCATGCCGCGGGTCTGGTACAGGCAGTTGATCGCCTGCCAGTCGGCCTCGGTTTGCGCGCGGCGTACGCGAAAGCCGCGAAAGCCGCGGCGTGCCTGGCGGTAGTCGCTGAACCACAGGCGCAGGGTGTCCGACGGGTCGAGAAACAGCTGCTGCGGGGCGTGGGCCAGCACCTGTTGCGGTGCCGCTACATACAGCGCGATGTCGCGCTCGCCGGGCTGCTCGCTGAGCAACTCTTCGGCCAGTACCGCGGCGTCCGGAAAAGTATGGCCGATCAGCAGTCGGCCCCAGCCACAATGGACGATTTGCGGTTGGCTGATGCCATCGCCGTGCTCTTCGGCAAACCGTGCCTGAAGGCGCTCGTAGGAGGGGGACTGGCCCCGGAGAAGGCGTTGGTTGTGGGCAGTGGCTCGCATTGAAGAATGTTCCTTTGCTTACGCATGGCCGGCATTGCCGGCTATCGGTTGGCCTGTCTGTTAACCCGCGGCGAGGCGGATACGGCCATTGCAGTTGGGAGCGGGGGAGCCGCAGCTCCCCCGATTCGTCGTTACAGGCCCTGTTCGCTCAGCCACAGGTTCAAGGCCGCCATCTGCCAAAGCTTGGAGCCGCGTAGCGGCGTCAGCTGGCCCTGCGGGTCGGTAAGCAGGCGGTCGAGCATCTGCGGGTTGAAGATGCCACGATCATGGGCCGGGTCGACCAGCAGGTCGCGTACCCAGCCCAGCGTGGCGCCTTCCAGGTGCTTGAGGCCCGGTACTGGGAAGTAACCCTTCTTGCGGTCGATGACCTCGGACGGAATCACCTTGCGGGCCGCTTCCTTGAGCACGTACTTGCCGCCTTCCGGCAGTTTGAACTGGCCGGGGATGCGCGCCGACAATTCCGCCACGCGGTAGTCCAGGAACGGCGTGCGCGCTTCGAGGCCCCAGGCCATGGTCATGTTGTCGACGCGTTTGACCGGGTCGTCGACCAGCATCACCGTGCTGTCCAGGCGCAGAGCCTTGTCCACGGCGGCGGTCGCGCCTGGCTGGGCGAAGTGCTGGCGAACGAATTCGCCGGATACGTCGTCGGTCAGCCAGGCGGGCTGCACGCAGGCGGCGTATTCGTCATGCTCGCGGTCGAAGAAGGCCTTGCGATAGGCGCTGTAGGCGTCGTCCGCACCATCGACCAGCGGGTACCAGTGATAGCCGGCGAACAGCTCGTCGGCGCCCTGGCCGCTTTGCACCACCTTGCAGTGCTTGGCCACTTCTCGCGAGAGCAGGTAGAAGGCGATGCAGTCGTGGCTGACCATCGGCTCGCTCATGGCACGGAAGGCCGCTGGCAATTGGTCGAGAATCTCGTTCTCGCCGATGCGCAACTGGTGGTGCTGGGTTTCGAAGCGCTTGGCGATCAGGTCCGAATACTGGAATTCGTCGCCACGCTCGCCGCCGGCATCCTGGAAACCGATGGAGAAGGTCAGCAGGTTCTCGACGCCGGCCTCACGCAGCAGGCCGACCAGCATGCTGGAGTCGACGCCGCCGGACAGCAGCACGCCGACGTCCACGGCCGCGCGCTGACGGATTTCGACCGCTTCGCGCATGCTGTCGAGGGTCGCGTCGCGCCAGTCTTCGAAGGTGAAGTTGGCTTCGTCGGCGTTCGGGCCGAAGTTGAGCGTCCACCAGACCTTCTGCTCGACATTGCCGTTGGTGTCGATACGCATCCAGGTTGCCGGCGGCAGCTTCTCCACGCCGGCAAGGATGGTGCGGGGGGCGGGCACCACGGCATGGAAGTTCAGGTAATGGTTGAGCGCGATGGGGTCGAGCGTCTTGCCGATATCGCCGCCTTTCATAAGGGCTGGCAGGCTCGAGGCGAAGCGCAGGCGATCCTTGGTCTTGGACAGATACAATGGCTTGACGCCTAGGCGGTCGCGGGCGATGAACAGTTGCCCGCTGTCGCGCTCCCAGATGGCGAAGGCGAACATGCCATTGAGTTTGGGCAGCAGGTCGGCGCCCCAGGCGTGATAGCCCTTGAGCAGCACCTCGGTGTCGCCACCGGAGAAGAAGCGGTAGCCAAGCCGTTCCAGCTCGGTGCGCAATTCCGGGTAGTTGTAGATGGCGCCATTGAAGACCATCGACAGGCCAAGATCGTTATCGATCATTGGCTGGCCGGAAGCTTCGGCGAGATCCATGATCTTCAGCCGGCGGTGGCCGAAGGCGACGGGGCCGCGGCTGTGGAAGCCATGGGCATCCGGGCCGCGAGGGGCGAGGTGGTGAGTGATGCGTTCAACGGCAGCCAGATCGGCTGGTTGGTTATCGAATCGAAGTTCGCCTGCTATTCCGCACATAGTCTATAAAGCCCGTATGTTTCCTAGGCTCTGTTCCTCCTTAACGTCAGTCCGTACCAGTGGTGTACCGGTTCTGAGTTCCAGTGCGCTCCAGGGCGCGCCGGAGACGATCGAGCAGTGAAAAAGCTGCTGCGCGCGAGGACGCCGCGCAGCAGGCTCGAGTTTTTTCGAGTCACTGTGCGTGGGGATCGTTCAATAAAATGGCCGGGGGTGACAGGTGGGCGGTGCCGCCGGGGCATTGCAGCAGGGCCA
This sequence comes from Pseudomonas sp. PA27(2017), assembly GCF_001945445.1. GTDB lineage: Bacteria > Pseudomonadota > Gammaproteobacteria > Pseudomonadales > Pseudomonadaceae > Aquipseudomonas. Next base: position 1,317 of record NZ_MSXW01000041.1, on the reverse strand, counting down.
CAGTCAATTCGCGCCGGGTCGGCGCTCCTACACGATTGGTGGTGTATCCGCGGTCGCGTAAGAGCCGCGACCCGCGGCGAATGGTGAATACGCCGCCAGTCTTGTAGCAAGGCCGCAATCTGTCGACGCTCCTACACGATTGGTGGTGTATCCGCGATCGCGTAGGAGCCGCGACCCGCGGCGAATGGTGCATACGGCGCCGGTCTAGTAGCAAGACCGCAATCGTTTTCGCGCCGGGGACGATGCTCCTACGCGAGTGTTGGATTGCTCACGATCATTGTAGGAGCTGCGACCCGCGGCGAATGGTGCGGTTAAATCAAGGCTGCCATCGTATCGAGACAACCATCAAAGCCAGATTGCGTCCCAGTGTGGGTATTCACCTATTCGGGTGACGATCCCGGCGCGTATGGGGTTGGCGACGATGTACCTCGCTGCGCTAAGCAAATTTTCATCATTTCTCAATGCATGGTCATGAAAGCCTTTTTGCCAGGTTCGTCCTCCATGCTGCTTGGCGGATAGCGATTTCACTCTGCCGACTAGTTGTGAAAGCGTTCCTTGTCGCAGTTCCAGCAGCCAGTGCAAGTGATCAGGCATTAGCACATAACAAAGGGTCTGGTGCGTGCCGGCGAGTTCGTCCTGCCGCATGATGCGGATCAGCGTTCTCGCCAGATAAAAGTCGTTGAAAATGGGTTTTCTGTCGGCCGTCACTGTCGTTACTAGGTAGTAGTGGCCGACTGCTGACCATCGCCCTAAGCGAAGCCTATGGCTGGCGCTGCGCTTGATGCTCATTCGAATCCCTTGGAGTCTTTGAAATTTACAAAGTCTAGGGAGTGCAGAGATTTCAACGCGGGGTTCTTGTATCGCGGTGTGCCGACTATCGCTTCGCGCCGAGGTCGGCGCCGCTACGCGGGAGGTGGTGGTTTGCTCGCGATTTATTGTAGGAGCCGCGACTCGCGGCGAATGGTGCTTGCGACGCCAGTTTCGCAGCGAGGCCGCAATCGCTTCGCGCCGTGTCGGCGCTCCTACGCGGGCTTTGGATTGCTCGCGATCATGGTGGGAGCCGCGACCCGCGGTGAATGGTGCTTGCGACGCCAGTTCCGCAGCAAGGCCGCAATCGCTTCGCGCCGGGTCGGCGCTCCTACACGGGCGGTGGGCTGCTCGCGATCATGGTGGGAGATTCTATGTCAAGGATCCCCCTTTTTCGGGGTTGTAATCGACCTGCTTCTGCATCAGCGCAAAGGCGATACGAGCGAGTTTACGGGCCAGGATGGTCAGGGCTTCTGTTCGCTTGAGCCCACGCTTGAGGTAGCCCTGATA
>NZ_MSXW01000040.1 GCF_001945445.1 Pseudomonas sp. PA27(2017) | reverse complement strand
CTGGGTGTGTAAGCGTTGTGAGGCGTTGAGCTAACCAGTACTAATTGCCCGTGAGGCTTGACCATATAACACCCAAACAATTTGGCTGTTAGACGGTTGAAGTCGACAGTAATGCCGAAAATTTGCGAGAACACGTAATACCAACCGATATCACATACCCAATTCGCTGCAGCGGCTAAACCCCGAAGCAGCAACCAGTTTGCTTGACGACCATAGAGCGTTGGAACCACCTGATCCCATCCCGAACTCAGTAGTGAAACGACGCATCGCCGATGGTAGTGTGGAGCTTCTCCATGTGAGAGTAGGTCATCGTCAAGCTTCTATAAGAAACCCCAGATCTCGACAGAGGTCTGGGGTTTCGTCTTTTGGGCTGGAAAATTAAAAGGCCTAAGACCCGGCGGCGCCAGGCAGGCGACCAGAAAGCAAAGCACGCTGACCTGGGTATCGCTTCGCTCAACCGCAGGCTACGGGAGTTTGTGGTGGAAGGATGAAGCGTCTTCCACCCTACGGGTGCGCATAGAACTCTCGTAGCCTGGGTTAGCCGAAGGCGTAACCCAGAGAGCTGCACGGAGGAAATGGAGCGCTCGACTATGTGCTGCTTATACGCGGTACGACGGAAGAAGTGGCCATGTTGGAACAGCGCTGATTTGGGCGACGTAGTACTCGGGTAATGTTTGTCGCCCAGATAATCGGTATAACTGTGGGTTGCTTTCAGGGTCTCATTTAGAATGGTCGGTATTTTCGAGAACTCTACCCATGCCCGAGTCGGCCGCTCAACAGTCATTAGCTGAAGTACCTCTGACGGAGCTGGTCGCTTGCCACGAATGCGATCTGCTGATGCGTCGGCCGGAGATAGCCGATGGCGAGCGCGTCGAGTGCCCGCGTTGTGGCTACGAACTCTATAGCCATCGTCCTCAGGTAATACGTCGTAGCCTGGCATTGGTGCTGGCTGCACTGCTTCTGTACATCCCCGCCAACTTCCAGCCAATCATGCAGATGACCATGCTCGGGCAGAGCTCCCATGACACGGTATGGAGCGGCGTGCTGGGGCTTTACGACGCAGGCATGCAGAGCATCGCCGTGGTGGTGTTCCTCTGCAGCATGGCAGTACCGCTGCTCAAATTGCTATGCCAACTGTTGGTGCTGCTGAGCATCTGCCTCAAGGTGGGGCGTGGCTTCGGGCTGCTGCTCTACCGCATTTACCACCATATGCGCGAATGGGGCATGCTTGAGGTTTACCTGATCGGCATTCTGGTTTCCATCGTCAAGCTGGCGGATATCGCCGAGCTGTCCATCGGCTTTGGGCTGTTCTGCTTCATTGCGCTACTACTTGTGCAGGTCTGGCTTGAGGTGACCATGTCGCCCCACCAGATCTGGGAAGCGCTGGCCGGGGAGGACACCCATGCGCGCCATTGATGCGGGCCTGATCATCTGCCATGAATGTCATCAGCTCAATCCTCATCAGCCCGAGCTGAAGCGGCAGTTCTGCTCGCGTTGCGGCGGGCGTATATACGAGCGTCGTCCCAACAGCCTGGTGCGTACCTGGGCGCTGCTCATCACAGCGGCGATTCTTTATATTCCCGCGAACGTGCTGCCGATCATGACGGTCAATTCATTCGGCAAGGGCGCGCCCGATACCATCATGTCTGGCGTCATCACGCTGGTCGACAACGGCATGCTGCCGATCGCCATCGTGGTGTTCGTCGCCAGCATTCTGGTGCCGACCTTCAAGCTGGTCGGCATCGGTCTTTTGCTGTATTCGGTGCAGCGGCATCAGCCGATGTCGGCCCGGCAGCGCATTTTGATGTACCGCTTCATCGAATGGATCGGGCGCTGGTCCATGCTGGATATCTTCGTCATCGCCATTCTCGTGGCGGTGGTGCGGTTCGGCAGTCTGGCCAGCGTCGAACCGGGTGTGGGAGCGGTGGCTTTCGCCAGCGTGGTGATCCTGACCATGCTGGCAGCACTGACCTTCGACCCACGGTTGATTTGGGATAACACGGAATCGGATGACGACCATGAATGATCTGCCCACCGCCAGGACGCGTCCGGCCTCCAACTGGTCTGCTATATGGGTATTGCCTCTGATTGCGCTGCTGATTGGCGGCTGGCTGGCATGGCGTGCCTACAGCGAAGCCGGCATCGAGATCCAGGTGGTCTTCGCCAGCGGTGAAGGTATCGAGGCTGGCAAGACCGAAGTGGTCTTCAAGGGCATGTCGGTCGGCAAGGTCACCAGCCTGACCCTGGACAAGAGCGACAAGCAGCGCGGCGTCATCGCTACGCTGGAGATGAACAAGGACATCGAGCATCAGCTGCGGACGGGCACTCGTTTCTGGTTGGTCAAACCCAGCGTTAGCCTGGCCGGCATCACGGGGCTGGAGACGCTGGTTTCCGGTAACTACATCGCTTTCAGCCCCGGCGCCGGCGAGCCGGCCTACGACTTTCAGGCCCTGGCCCAGGCGCCACCGTTGTCCGATGAGCAGCCCGGGTTGCACCTGACCCTCAAGGCCGATCGATTGGGTTCGCTGAATCGTGACAGCCCGGTGTTCTTCAAGCAGATCCAGGTGGGGCGTGTGAAGGACTACAAGCTCGCCGATGATCAGACTTCGGTGGAAGTGAAGGTATTCATCGAGCCCGCCTACGCTCATCTGGTGCGTAAACACACACGTTTCTGGAACGCTAGCGGCATCAGTGTCGACGCCGATTTCTCGGGGGTGAAAGTGCGTAGCGAGTCCCTGGCCAGCATCGTGGCCGGCGGTATCGCTTTCGCAACGCCAGAGCACCGCAAGGACAGCCCGCCGACCGATCCCAGTAAACCGTTCCGCCTCTATGAAGACTTCGACGCCGCCCAGGCCGGCATCAAGGCGATGGTCAAGCTCACCGATTTCGAGGGTCTGCAGGCCGGGCGCACACCGGTCATGTACAAGGGCATTCAGGCCGGTCTGTTGAAGAACCTCAAGGTCGATCCGGATCTCAAGAGCGCCACCGCCGAACTGGCCATGGATCCGCTGGCCGAAGACTATCTGGTTGAAGGCAGCCAGTTCTGGGTGGTCAAGCCGTCGATTTCCCTGGCTGGCATCACCGGGCTGGAGGCGTTGGTCAAGGGTAACTACATCGCCATTCGCCCGGGTGAGCTGGGCGGGCCACCGCGTCGCGATTTCGTCGCCCGCACCAAGGCGCCACCGCTGGATCTCGGCGCCGAAGGTCTGCACCTGGTGCTGTTCAGCGACACGCTTGGCTCGGTGGATGTCGGCAGCCCGATTCTCTATCGGCAGATGAAGGTCGGCTCGGTGCAGAGCTTCCAGCTCGCCCGCGACAACAAACAGGTGGTGTTGGGCGTGCATATCGAACCCGAGTATGCCGGGTTGGTGAATCGCACCACGCGCTTCTGGAACGTCAGCGGTATTACCCTCAAGGGCGGGTTGTCCGGCATCGAAGTCAAGAGCGAGTCGCTGCAAACCCTGATGTCCGGCGGCATCGCCTTCGAGACCGATGACCTGAAGGCGCCCGCCGATGCCAAGCGTGTACTGCGTTTCGACCTCTATGCCGATCGCGAAGCCTCATTGAAGAGCGGTGATGCGCTGAGCATTCGGGTGGAGCGCGGTGACGGGCTCTCGCCTGGCACCGAGATTCGGTACAAGGGCCTGCAGATCGGCAAGATCGAGCGGGTCGAGCTGACTGGCGACCTGCAGGCGGTGATGCTGCATGGCCGCATCACCACGGCCGCGCAGCAGGTGCTGCGCCCCGGTTCGCGCTTCTGGGTGGTCAAGCCCGAGATCGGCCTGACCGGCGCCTCCAACCTGGATACCCTGATTGGCGGGCAGTACATCGAAGTGCAGCCGTCGAACCAGGGCAGCGGTCGACAGACCGATTTCGTGGCGCTCAAGCAGGCGCCCGAGCAGGTGGTCGAAGAGCCGGGTTTGCGCCTGGTGCTCAGTGCTCCACGGCGTGGCTCGTTGAAAGCCGATTCACCCGTGACCTACCGTGAAATACAGGTCGGCAAGGTCACGGGGTACGAGCTGGGCGCCACCGCCGACCGCGTGCTGATCCACATCCTGATCGAGCCTCGCTACGCGGGGTTGGTGCATACGGGCAGCCGCTTCTGGAACAGTTCCGGGTTCGGTGTCGATTTCGGTTTGTTCAAGGGCGTGCAAGTGCGGACCGAGTCGGTGGAGACCCTGGTCGCTGGCGGCGTGGCTTTCGCCACGCCTGATCCGACGGGTAGCGCGGCACGACCCGGGCAGACCTTTGCGCTGTTCGACGAGGCGCAGCCGGAGTGGCTACAGTGGGCGCCGAAAATCGCCTTGCCCAAGTGATGAAGACAACCGGGCGCTAGCTCATAAGCTTTCCAATGCAGTGAAACGAAAAGGCCCGCGTACTCCGCGGGCCTTTTGCATTACAGGGACAGGATTACGCCAGTTCGGCCGCGTCCTGTTCACTGCTGGCAGGCGTTGCAGCCTGCTCGCGGCGTTTGATGTACTTCCAGTCCGCTTCGTCGATGTAGATGCCGTTCGGGCCGCTGCCGCCTTCCAGGTCGATGGCCACGGTGGCCGAGACCTGGGGTTTCACCGAGGCGAGGATCGGTACGAAGCCGAGCTGCAGGCTGGTTTCGATCAGTGCCTGCTGGTTGCGCTCGTCGATGTCCGCCGCCTCGTCGAGGTAGTAGGGCAGGCGTACTCGGCCGGCCAGGTCGCGGTCCATCAGGTGCAGCAGCAGATACATGTTGGTCAGCGCCTTGATGGTCATCGTGGTGCCGTTGGAGGCGGCGCCATCGATGTCGGTATGGATAACCGGCTGGCCGTGCACCTTGGTGATCTCGAAGGCCAGCTCGAACAGATCCTTGAGGCCCAACTGGTTGCCGTTGGCGGCGACCAGGCGCGACAGGTAGTCCTTGGCTTCTTCGTTCTTGGCGTCCTGCTCGACATTCTGGGTCAGGTCGAACACCGACAGGGTTTCGCCTTCCTCGTACTGGCCGGCGCTGTGGATGATCTGGTCGATATGCCGCAGGGCTTCCTTGTTCGGTGCCAGCACGATGCGGAAGCTCGAGAGGTTGGAGACCTGGCGCTTGTTGATCTCGCGGTTGAACAGCGCCAACTGGTGTTCGAGGTTATCGTAGTCGCTGCGGATGTTGCGCAGGGTACGGGCAATGTCGGTGACCGCTGCGCGGCGTGCCTTGGCGAGCGTCAGGGCTTCGTCCTGACGGTGCGCGTAGGCGTTGACCAGCAGTTGCAGGCGACGCTCCATGTCGTCTTCGCTGTCGAACTTGGCGACGCCCTTGAGGCGCACCTGGGCGTACAGCGCCTCGATCTGTCCATCGACGCGCTGCAGGCCCTGCCAGGTGTCCTGATAGTCGTTGAGCAGCGGCAACAGATTGTCCAGGGAGTCGTCGACCGGCTCCATGTACGGCGTGCCGAATGGCAGGTCGGCGGGTAGCAGCTGGCGACGGCGCAAGGCATCTTCCAGCGTGCGTTCCTTGGCCTCCAGGTCGGCGATCTGCCTACCGACCAGTTGCAACTTGGCGGACAACTGCTGGACGCGTTCGGTGAAGGCGTCACTGGCGCGCTTGAGCTCGTCTTGGGCGCCTTCCAGCTGGGCGAGTTTCTCCAGCTTTTGCGGCTCCTCGGCGGTCAGGGTCTGGCTCTTGCGGAAGTCTTCCAGGGCCTTCTGGGCATCGAGTACCGCCTGGTAAAGCTGCTCGGCCTGGGCCTTGCTGGCGGCGCGGTCGGCGGCGACCGATTGCTGGGTCTTGAGCTGCTTGAACTCGCGGTCGAGACGATCCTTCTGGTCGCGCAGGGCAGCGCGGTCGGCCAGGGCCTGCAGGGCCGGCGGCTCGATATGGGACAGGTCGATATCCAGGCCGGGCACCTGGAAGCGCTCGCCCTTGAAGCCGTCGAGGATGGCTTCCAGGGATTTCACCCATAGGTCGCCCTCGTCGAGCTGGATGCCTTTCTCGCCTAGCGGCAGGCTGAACAGCTGACCGTTGAACAGACGCATCAGGCGATCGACATCGGCCTGGGAAAACTCTTCGCGCAGGCGCGAGTAGCTGTTGTTGTCGGCGTGGTCGAGCTGCTGCTTGACCGACTTGAGGCGTTTTTCCAGGTCGCGCAGGCGCTCGTCCAGGTCTTCGCTGGAGAACTGACGGGACTGCGCCAGAGCGCCGGCCAGTTCGTCGTGGGCGTCCTTGGCGGCCAACAACTGGGCTTCCAGGACCTTGACGTCGTCGACCAAGGCAAAGCGGTTCTTCAGTACCGCCAGCTCGCCCAGCCAGCGCTGGATCTCGCTGATCTCGCGCTCCATGCGCATCAGTTCCTGGGTGCCGCCGCGCTGATCGTTCTGCAGGCTGTCTTGCTCGTTGCGGTAGTGCTCGGCCTGGATGACCAGTTCTTCCTTGCGGGCATCGGCGTAGTCGTGCCAGGTGCCCAGCAGATTGTCGAGCAGCGGCGAGAGGCGATGCAGCTTGCCGCGCAGTTGTTCGCGCTGGGTGACGCCGGATGCCAGGGCTTCGATCAAGGGGCCGGCAGTGACCAGGGCCTGGTAGTCCTGCTCCATGCGGCGCACGTCGCGGAAGGCTTCCTCGGTGGCGGCGATGTAATCGACGCTGCCCGAACGCAGGCTGTGCTCGAAGGCATCGAGGAACAACTGCTTGAGCTTCGCTGCGGTGATCTCGCGCATATGCAGGAGGTTGATGAACAGGGCGCGGAAGGTCTTCAGGCTCTGCTCGCTGGTCGAGCGCAGCGGGATCAGGGTCAGGTCCAGCGGGATGCTGGTGTGGCCGCCGACCAGCAGGCGACGCAGTTCGTCGGGCTTGAGTTCGTAGGCGGTGATGCCGGCCTGGCCGAGGTTCTTGAACAGCTCGCGTTGGCGCAGGCAGGTGCCGTTGTGCTGGTAGTGATCCAGATCCAGCTCGCCCTGGTAGGCGAAGAACTGGTGGCCGAAACCACCGCCTGGGCCACGACCGGCCACGCCGATCACATGGGGGCCGTGGGGCAGGGCGACTTCGACGAGGATGTAGCTGGTGTCGGTGGCGAAGTAGAACTTGCGTGACTGCTCCAGGCTGTACTTGCCGAAGCTCATGTCCGACATCCGCGCCAGGATCGGGAACTGCAGCGCGTTGATCGACGCCGACTTGCCGAGGTTGTTGGCGCCGTACACCGACAGCGGGTTCTCCAGCGGGAACAGGCCGAGGCTGTAGCCGGCGGTGTTGAGCAGGGCGAAGCGGCGGATGCCGTAGCGTTCCTGGGTCATGCGTCTTGCTCCTGTGCGGCGCGCTCTTCGGCCATGGCGCGGGCCATGGCGTCTTCTTCGGATTCTTCTGCAGCGTCGTCGAGGGTGATGATCGGGTCACCACTGTCGTCGTCTATCAGCACCGGTGCCGGCAGCGGCAGGTCGGTGCTGTGCAGGCTGGCGGCCAGGTCGCGGTCGTGCTGCACCGCCAGGCATACGTCGAGGAAGCGGTGCATCGGCGGCAGGAAACGGTACACGCCGTTGCTGTCTTCGGCGAAGCCAAGCTGGGTCAGGCGGCGGATGACTTTGTCTTCGAGCTCTTCATGGGTAGTGACTTCGGCCTGCAGGAACAGGTCGCGGTACTTGTCGAGCAGTGCCGGCAGCTCGTCGCGGCCGATGGTGCCGCCGTCGAGCACGGAGAGTGGATCGCGGCCCTGGTCGGCCAAATGCTCGACCAGGATGAAGGTGAACAGCGCCAGACGCTGGGCGGTCTTGTTGACCTGCGGCGCGGCCTGCTCGGGCACGAAGTAGTAGAAGCCGCGCGGGTCGCAGACCAGCTCGAAGCCCAGGGCGCGAAACAGCGCGCGATACTGATCCTGCATGCTGGACAGCTGGGCGTAGCACTCGGGCTCGCTACGCGAGATGTGGTAACCCTTGAACAGGTCGCGGAACGCGGCCGCGAGCTGGGTCATTTCTTTCAAATCAATGTTCATGCGTCATGCTCACGGGCAGTCGTAGGGTGGACGACGCTTTATCCGTCCACCGCATGGCAATCAATAAGTTGGACGAAAGACGGCGTTGGCTGCACGCCCCGGTCCACCCTACGTAAAAATCAGGCACTGGGACGACCCACCAGGGCATAGGAGCTGATGCTGATCTCATGCTCGCGGGTCAGGTAGGTCTGGCGCTCCAGGCGGTCACGCTGGAAGCGGCCTTCGCGCGACAGGCGCGAGAACCAGTACAGCAGCTCGTCGGTGGCGCCTTCTGGCTCCTGCTCCAGCAGCCAGGTCATCAAGTCCGGCAGCGGCAGCGACTGCTCGCAGCGGTCGATCATTTCCCGGGCGGTTTTCGGCGCACGCGGGTTATCACCCTTGCGCTTGCCCGTGGCTTTCGGGAAGTGGTTGGGCTTGGCCTCGAAGCGCGCCAGGGCATAGACGTAGGCCTCGACCTGAGAGGCGCTGCCCAGGAAGTTGCTCTGCGGCCGAGTGAACAGCGGCATGGCCGCCTGCGGCACGGCGTCGATGCCCTTCTTGCGGATAACCGACAGGGCCAGCGCCGCACCACGGGTCACTGCGTTGTGCCGGCGCGCTTCCTCACGCAGCGGCAGCAGCAGCTCGCGGGCCTTGCGCAGGGTCAGTTGAGCGTTGGTCTGCATTTCCAGAATGCGTGCGTGGGTGCGCAGCAGCAAATCGTCGTCGACCAGTTGGCCGAGGCGCTGCTGTTCGCCGAGCAGCTTGAGCAGCACCTGCTCGACGCGGCGCACGCCTTGCTCGAAGGCGCCGTCGGCGGCGACCAGCTGGATCATCGGCTCGACGTACTCGTCCCAGGTGGCCAGCACTTCGGCGTAACGCTGGCGCAGGGGAATCTGCCGGTCGCTGGTCTTGGCCCGCTCGGCTACGCCGATCAACGCCTGCTCGTCGTTGCCCAGCTTCTTCAATACATCGCGCACGCGCATGTCGAGCAGGCGCAGCTGGCGGGCCAGGTCGTTGCCGTCGCGCACTTCGAAGGCGTCCTGGATGTAGCCTGCCAGGCGTTCGAGGTGGCGCAGGTAGGCTTCGATCTCCAGGCACAGGCCCAGGCGGTGCTCGCGGCGCAGGTACGACAGGAAGTCATGGATCTGCGCGTTGAGCTCGAAGCGGTTGGGGCTCTTGGCCACCGGCACCAGGATATCCAGGCGGATCCACTGATCGAGCAGGGCGGTGACATCCACCGCCGTGCTTTGCGGCGGCAACTGGGCGGTCAACTGGTTGCGCAGCTCCACCAGGCTCAGGGTGCCGGCATCGAAGCGTTCACCGAGCGGTTCGAGCAGGGCCCAGTGCTCGGCGAGGGCGCGCAATACGCGTTTGGGGTCGATCATCGCGGGACGGTCGCTCGCTTGCGAAAAAACGCCGATTGTACGGGAAACGGAGCCTAACCTTTAAGGGCAGCGACACATTGTCATGTACCGGTCACGCCGGGCGGGCATGCTCGGCGGCAGTCGGGCCGGGCAACGCGTCGAAATACCCCGATATGGACAAAATATGCTCAACGGCCTTTCGATCTGTGGCCGTTGTCGGCACAATTCGCGTCCGCTTTTTTCAGGAGGCTGGCGGGCTCCTGTTGGCCGACCTTTATTACGGACTGCGCAATGATCAAAACGCCGTACTACCTCATCGACAAACAGAAGCTGATTGGCAACATGGAGAAGATCGCCTACGTGCGTGAACACTCCGGTGCCAAGGCGCTGCTGGCCCTCAAGTGTTTTGCCACCTGGTCGGTCTTCGACCTGATGCAGCAGTACATGGACGGCACCACCTCCAGCTCGCTGTACGAGCTCAAGCTCGGCCGCCAGAAGTTCGAAGGCGAAACCCACGCCTACAGCGTGGCCTGGGCCGATGACGAGATCGAGGAGATGCTGGCCAACTGCGACAAGATCATCTTCAACTCCATCGGCCAGCTCGAGCGTTTTGCCGAACAGTCCGAAGGCAAGGTGCGCGGCTTGCGCGTCAACCCGCAGGTCAGCAGCTCCGATTACCTGCTGGCCGACCCGGCGCGCCCGTTCAGCCGCCTGGGCGAGTGGGACCCGGAAAAGATCGAAGCGGTGATCGATCAGATCTCCGGCTTCATGTTCCACAACAACTGCGAGAACGGCGACTTCGGCCTGTTCGACAAAATGTTGAGCCACATCGAAGAGCGCTTCGGCCACCTGCTGCACAAGGTCGAGTGGGTCAGCCTCGGTGGCGGCATTCACTTCACCGGTGAAGGCTATGCGCTGGATGCCTTCTGCGCGCGCCTGAAAGCCTTTTCCGAGAAGTACGGTGTGCAGGTCTACCTGGAGCCGGGCGAAGCGGCCATCACTGGCAGCGCCTCGCTGGAAGTCACCGTGCTCGACACCCTCTACAACGGCAAGCATTTGGCAGTGGTGGACAGCTCCATCGAAGCGCACATGCTCGACCTGCTGATCTACCGTCTCAATGCCAAGCTGGCGCCCAGCGAGGGTGAGCACACCTACATGGTGTGCGGCAAATCCTGTCTGGCCGGCGATATCTTCGGCGAATACCAGTTCGAGAAACCGCTGCAGATCGGCGACCGCCTGTCGTTCGTCGACGCGGCTGGTTACACCATGGTCAAGAAGAACTGGTTCAACGGCCTGAAGATGCCCGCCATCGTGGTCAAGCAACTCGATGGCAGCGTCGAGGTGGTTCGTGAATTCGGCTTCGACGATTACCTGTCGAGCCTGTCGTAATACCGCAGCACCTTTCTCAACGAGCGCAGTACCCTGGAGGTGAAACAATTGAAGAAGAACGTCCTTATCATTGGTGCAGGAGGTGTCGCCAAGGTGGTGGCCCACAAGTGCGCGCAGCACAACGACGAACTCGGTCGTATTGCCATCGCGTCACGGAACATCTCCAAATGCCAGGCCATCATCGACAGCGTAAAGGCCAAGGGTAGCCTCAAGGTACCCGCCGACATCCAGGCCTTCTCGCTCAATGCACTGGATATCGAGGCGACCAAGGCGCTGATCCGCGAGACCGAATCGCAGATCGTCATCAACGTCGGTTCCGCCTTCCTCAACATGTCGGTGCTGCGTGCCTGCATCGATACCGGCGTGGCCTATCTGGACACCGCCATTCACGAAGAACCGGGCAAGATCTGCGAAACCCCGCCCTGGTATGGCAACTACGAGTGGAAACACCTCGAGGAATGCCAGCAGAAGAACATCACGGCCATTCTCGGCGTCGGTTTCGACCCGGGTGTAGTCAACGCCTATGCGGCCCTGGCCCAGCAACAGCATTTCGACAAGATCGAGTCGATCGACATCCTCGACGTCAATGCCGGCAGCCACGGCAAGTATTTCGCGACCAATTTCGATCCGGAAATCAATTTCCGCGAGTTCACCGGTACCGTCTACAGCTGGCAGAACGCCCAGTGGACGACCAACAGCATGTTCGAGGTCAAGCGTACCGATGACCTGCCGGTTGTAGGTTCCCAGAACCTGTACCTGACCGGCCACGATGAAGTGCATTCGCTGTCCAAGAACCTGGACGTGCCCAACGTGCGTTTCTGGATGAGCTTCGGCGAGCACTACATCAACGTATTCACCGTGCTGAACAACCTCGGCCTGCTCAGCGAGCAGCCGGTAAGAACCGCCGAAGGGCTGGAAGTCGTGCCGCTGAAAGTGGTCAAGGCCGTGCTGCCGGATCCGTCCTCGCTGGCGCCGGGCTATACCGGCAAGACCTGCATCGGTGACCTGGTCAAGGGCACCAAGGATGGCAAGGCCCGCGAAGTGTTCATCTACAACGTGGCCGACCATGAAGAAGCCTTCGCCGAGACCGACAGCCAGGGCATCTCCTACACCGCCGGCGTACCGCCGGTAGCCGCTGCACTGCTGGTGGCCCGTGGCGAGTGGGATGCAGCACGTATGGTTAACGTCGAAGAACTGCCGGCCGAGCCGTTCCTCAAGCTCCTCGACGTGATGGGCCTGCCCACGCGCATCAAGGATGAGCATGGTGATCGCCCGTGGGATCAGGTTGTTTGATGACAGCGAGCAGCTGCGCGTCGGCCCTGCTGCGTTGAACCCAGGCTGGTACGCCAGCCCGGTCGAAGTGCTCATGTACTGCAGTACAGTCGCCCGCGACTCCGACCGCTTTTCGCCTGGGTTCGCCTTGCAAGGCTCTAGCTCGCAAGCTCGTGGATGAGCGTCGTCAAGAAAAAGGATCGCCTCGGCGATCCTTTTTCGTTTTCGGCCTTGAGGTCAGACCGTCACCACGCCCAGCAGCACCGCCGAGGCCAGCATGATCAGGCTAATACCCCAGGCCCATAGCACGGTGTAGCGGATGTGCTTGTACAGCTCGACGCCGGCTAGGCCGATGGCCAGGTACACGCTGGGCACTACCGGGCTGACGCCGAAGCCGGTGTTCTCGCCGATCAGCATGGCATTGGCGACCGACGCCGGATCGACACCGGCGGCTACCGCCACATCGCGGATTACCGGCAGCAGGGCGAAGTAGTAGGCGTCCGGCGAGAACAGCATGCCCAGCGGCACCCCGAAAGCACCGATGATCACGTGAATCCAGTTGGCCGAGCCCTCGGGCAGCACGTTGATCATCCAGTGCGCCATACCGTCGGACATCCCCGCGCCGGCCAGCACGCCGAGCAGAATGCCGGCGGCGAGCATCACCAGGGCCATCTGCATGGCATCCGTGGCGTGAGCGCGCAGCGCCTTGTTCTGGTCGTCCAGGCTCGGGTAGTTGAGCAGCAGGGCAATGCCCAGGCCGACCATGAAGCAGGCGAATAGTGGGAAGGCGCCGGTGAACAGGCAGGCCAGAATCCCGGCGGTCAATGCCAGGTTGGCCCAGTAGCGCCAGTTATCCGGGGGCAGCATCTGCGAGGTGTCGACCTGAGGTCCTTCGCTTACCTCGTTGTCGGTGATCACCCCGCCGGCCGCTGCAAAGCTGCGTTGCGCGCGCAGGCCGAGAAACACTGCCAGGGCCATGACCAGCACCAGGCCGATACCCTGAATCGGGATCAGTGAAATCCACAACTGTGAGGCATCCAGCCCGGACACCGCAGCGGCGCGCGTGGTGGTACCGCCCCAGGGCACCATGTTCATCACTCCGGCGCTGAGCACCACCAGGCACAGCAGCATCTGCCGGCTCATGCCCAGGCGCAGGTACAGCGGCAACAGGGCGGGTATGACCAGCAGAAAGGTCGCGGCACCGATGCCGTCCAGATGGGTGACCGCGGTCACTGCCACGGTGACGATGGCCACGGCGAGCGGGCGGCCCTTGGTGCTTTTGAGCAGGAAGCGCACCAGCGGGTCGAACAAGCCGCGGTCACGCATGATGCCGAAGTAGAGAATGGCGAAGATGAACAACGTGGCGGTCGGCGCCACGGTCTTCAGGCCTTCGGTGATGAATTTGCCGATTTCCGCTGGGGCGAAGCCGGCCAGCAGGCAGGCGACGACCGGCAGGGTGACGAAAGCCACCAGCGGGGTGATGCGGCGCATCAGTATCAGGATGACGATGGCGAACATCAGGGTGAAGCCGAGGGCGGTGATCATGACGATCTCTCCGGTTTTATTATTGTCTGGAGTCGCAGGGCTGGCGTGATCGAGTTCAAGCGGGTGCAGGCAGCCTCAGGTCGAGCAGCGCATAACTGAGGCTCTTGCCGTGGCGGTCGATGCCGGGGCTGGCATTCACACCGCCTTCCAGGGCGTTTTCCACCACGAAGTTGAGGCCGCCCAGGTTCGGCAGCTCGTAGCGCCGCACCGTGCCGATGCGGCGGTGGGCCAGGCAAGCCGCCACGCGCTCGGCGGTCAGTTCGCGGGCCAGCCAGGCATAGTGCGCGGGCTCGTAGGCGAACACCGCCACGCTGAGAGTGTTGCCCTTGTCGCCCGCGCGGGCGTGGGCGTAGTCGCACAGCAGAACGTCGCTCATCAGAACCACTCCACCTGTTGCTGCACCGCGGTGCGGGGGATCAGGAAGCTCGCCGTACCGAGGGATTCGGCGAGGTGTCGGCGCACACCACCGCCACCCGCCGGGCCGTTGGTGTAGAGCGACTCGGCGTCGAGCAGCAGGTTTTCCAGCAGGGCCTTGTCACGGTCGACGAAGCTGATGCGCAGGCGTACGTCCTGTGGGTCCCGTGCGTCGGCAAGGCGCTGTTGCAGCCACTCGCCGCGTGCATCGTTGAACAGGCTGGCGACGCCGATCAGATCGATCCACGGCGTCAGGTGCGGCGCCAGGCGCGCGCAGCGCTGTAGCAGCACGTCACGGGCGAGTGCGGCGCGGGCCAGGGCGCCGGGGCCTGCATAGGAGATTTCTGCCTCGGCGAACCAGTTGCCGCGCAGGCCGACCAGACCCTTGAGCTCGGCGGGGCGTGGATGGCCGCGCACGCCCTCGACGGCCACCAGATCGGGGCCTACCTGGCGAACGCGAGCCTGGCTCAGGTCCAGGGTCACGTCCGGCGTCAGGTAGGCAGCCGGGTCGTGGACTTCGTAGAGCAGCTGCTCCTTGACCGTGCGCTCGGTGACGCAGCCACCGGTGCCAGCGGCCTTGCCGATGGTCACGCGGCCGGTGGATTCGATGCTGGCGATCGGGCAGCCGACATTGGCCAGATCCGGCACATCCTTGAGGCCCGGGTGGGCAAAGTAGCCGCCGCTGACTTGGGTACAGCATTCGAGCAGGTGGCCCACTGCGGTGGCCAGGGCGATGCGATCCCAGTCCTCGGCCTGCCAGCCGAAGGCATGGCGCAAGGGGCCGACCGCCAGGCTTGGGTCAGCGACGCGGCCGCAAAGCACGATATCGGCGCCTTCGTCGAGCGCCTGCGCGATGCCGTCGGCGCCGGTGTAGACGTTGACCGACACTACCTCGCCGTCGAGCGCGTCGGGCAGCCAGCCTTGCAGGCTGTCGCGCACCTCGAGCAAGTCGTCACCCACTACGCAGGCGATACGCGCCGCGGCGTAACGACCGCCCTGCAGTTGCTGGCGCAAGCGCAGAGCCGCGGCGCCGGGATTGGCCGCGCCGCCATTGGTGATGATCGGGATGCCGGCATTCAGGCAGATCTCCAGCACCGGTTCGAGGAAGTCGAACAGCCGCGTGGCGTAGCCGCTGTCGGGGGCGGCCAGGCGGCGCAGTTGCGCTTCGGCCAGGGTGCGTTCGGCAAGCAGTTCGAAGAACAGGAAGCGGCGGCCGTCGCGTGTGGCGAGGTCGCTTGCCAGTGCCAGGGCGGCATCGGGCCGGTCATTGGCGAAGCCTGCCCCGCAACCGATATGGACTGTTGTCATCGTTATGATCCAGGTCGAGGTTAAGGGTCTGTTGACGTTTCAGCACGAGCCACGTTGCCGCGAGAAATCTCGCCAGGTGAGGCGGAGGACGCACGGAATGGCGTTCCTTTTTCAAGTCCTCCGACGACGCATGGCGAGATTTCCCACGCAACCCGCAGGGCCGGGCTCGTTTGTCGCGATGCTGCGTTTCTCGCCGACTCATTTAGCACGCTAAACATCGCGGCTCGCGCCTTGCCTCGCGACGAAACGAGCTCCAGCGTGGCTGTGCGTGAAACGTCAACCGCCCCTCAGGTCAGCGTGCCGTGCCTGGATTTAGTTGTGAATTCGAAATGTGATATCAATTGATAAAACAATTTTATAAAAGTGCTCACTCATGGATATCAGCTTTCGCCAGCTTCAGGCCTTCGTCCTCATTGCCGAGCAGCGCAGCTTCAGCCGCGCGGCCGAGCAGATCCATCTGTCCCAGCCGGCGCTGAGCTACAGCCTGCGCAAGCTGGAAGAAGCGCTGGGGCTCTCGCTGTTGGCGCGCAACACCCGTAGCGTGGAGCTGACCGAAGCCGGCGTGCGCTTTCTCGAGCAGGCCCGGCGGCTGCTGCGCGACATGCACCACGCGGTGCACGATGCCCATGAGCAGTTGCACCTGCAAAGTGGTTCGCTGCGAATCGGCGTGCTGCCGTCTGTGGCCATCGAGCCATTGCCGCGGGTGCTGGTCGACTACCGACAGCGTTATCCGGGCATCGAGATCAGCCTGCGCGATGGCCGCGCCGGAGAGATCCGTCAGTGGGTCAGCAACGCCGAGGTGGACTTCGCCATCACTTCGGTAACCGATGAGCCGGGCGTGCTGGATTTCCAGCCGCTCTACGACGACAGCCTGGTGCTGCTGGTGCGCGGCCTGAGCCGCTCGCGCGACAAGAAGCTGCTGTCGGCGCTGCAGTCGCTCGATTACGTGGCCACCACCCGTGACACCAGCCTGCGCACCATGGCCGATGAGACCCTGGCGCGCATGGGCTTGCTGCGCGAGCCGGCATTCGAGGTCGCCTACATGAGCAGCGCCGCTGCGCTGGCGCGGGCGGGGCTGGGTTATGCGTTGCTGCCGGCCAGCGTGGCGGACACCTTCAACGGCGATGGCAGCCTGTCCGTGCATTCGTTGCCGATGGCGCCGGCTCGTGGCATTGGCGTGCTGCAACGCAAACCCTGCTACCTGAGCCCGCCGGCCCAGGCCTTCGTCAGCCTGCTCAAGCAGCAGGCCGAAGCCATTGGCCTGTAGCTACGGCTGACGTTTGGGGCTACCCGTAGCAGGCGATTCACGCGACAATCAGCGCCTTCGAAAATCGATGTGCCGGGTACCTGACGTTTGAACACCGAGCTGCGCCGCCGCGCCTATCTGGATGCCATGCAAGTGGCCAGTTGGCTGCCGCGCGTCGAACTGCCATTCGCGGCGCCATCGCGACCCGAGCTGCTGGTCGCCTTCGAGCCGGAACCGGAAGTCGTAGCGCCGCCATCGGTGCGCGCGAAGGAGCCTGCACAGGCCGTGGCGCCAGTGGTCAGCGAGGTGGTGGCGCGTGAGCGACCGCGCATCGAAGTGCCCAAGCCCGGTACCGCGAGCAAGGCCAGCGAGCCTGCCGCCGAAGAAGCCAGTGCCGCGCCGACACCGCGCGAACGGCCAGCGCCACCGCCGCGTTTCGCCCTGCAATTGCTGCGTGCCGGCAGCTGCGCGCTGCTGGTCGAGCTGCCCACCGGCGAGCCGTTCCAGAGCCGCGACCCGGCTTACTTGCTGCTCAAAGACCTGCTGCGTGCCGCCGGCTTGCCGGATGCCCCGCAGATCATCGGCGAGCCGGTGCGCTGGCCACTGCTGGTGCGCGGCAACATGGACCAAGGCCCGCAGGCCGCGCTGGATTTCGTGCAGAGCTTCATCGGCGCGCGCCTGGAAGAGCAGGAGCCCTGCGCCTGCCTGTGGCTGATCGGTCTGCCGGCCATTCGTTTCGCCGGTGACGCCGATGCCGAGGCCTATAACCGCGAGTTGCAGGTCGAGGAGCTGGGCGCCGCCTGGGCACTGCCGGGCCTGGAGTTGCTGATGGACGAACCGCAGCGCAAGCGCGAACTCTGGCATGCCATGCAGCGAGTTCGTCGGCGCTGGCTGGAGGCCTCGGCATGAGTGACGCAATCACCTTCCGCCGGGCCACCGAGGCGGATATCGATGCGGTACTGAAGATCGAATACGCCGCGTTCAGCCATCCATGGACGCGCGGCATCTTTCTCGACAGCCTGAAATCCTACGAAGTCTGGCTGATGTTCGAAGGCAGCCAGCAGGTCGGCCATGGCGTGATCAACGTGATCATCGATGAGGCACACCTGCTCAACATTACCGTCAAGCCGGAGAGCCAGGGCCGCGGCCTGGGCTTGCGTCTGCTCGAACGCCTGATGGCCCGCGCCGCCGAACTCAAGGCCGGCGAGTGCTTTCTGGAAGTGCGCTCGAGCAATCAGGCGGCCTATCGCCTGTACGAGCGGTATGGTTTCAACGAGATCGGCCGCAGGCGCGATTACTACCCTGCGCCGGGCGGCCGTGAAGACGCACTGGTGATGGCCTGCACGCTGGTGGAGTGAGTTAGCGGCGCGCCCAGCGCCGTTCGCGGCGCTCTTCCTCGACCTGGCTCAGGTCGTATTTGTCGAGAAACTCCTGAGACTGTTCATCGCCTTCCGGCTCATCCGCTTGTTTCGGCTCATCGGTCGGCCGCGCGGTTTTGTGCGCAGCGTCCTGGCCCGGTTTGCGCGGCACCAACGGCTCCACCACATCGCGCAGAATGGGCGGCTCCGCCGGTTGCTCGGTGGCCGTTTGGCGGCTGGCAGGCGGCGTCTTGTCAGTCATGACGAACTCCAGATCGGTCATTGGCTCTAGGCAATGGACGCCCGTGGGCCCTGAAAGATTCAGCGTTTCGGCCTTCAACCCTCTGATTCATGAGGGGTTCGGGGTGCGAATCGCCTTGTCAAAAAGGCCAGTGCATCCGTATGGTGCGCATCGACCTTCTCGGGAGCCGCCGCCGTGAGCGATCTCAAGCACCTGTTCGACAACAATGAACGCTGGGCCGAAAACATCACCCAGAACGACCCGGACTTCTTTCCCCGCCTGGCTCGCCAGCAGACGCCCGAGTACCTGTGGATCGGCTGCTCGGATGCCCGCGTGCCGGCCAACGACATCGTCGGCCTGCTGCCTGGCGAGCTGTTCGTGCACCGTAATGTAGCCAACGTGGTCCTGCACACCGATCTCAACTGCCTGTCGGTGATCCAGTACGCGGTCGACGTGCTCAAGGTCAAACACATCCTGGTCACCGGCCACTATGGCTGCGGTGGCGTGCGAGCGGCCATGCACGATGCGCAGTTCGGCCTGATCGATGGCTGGCTGCGCAACATCCGCGACCTCTATTACGAGCAGCATGCGCAACTGGCCGCATTGGCCGACGAGGAGGCGCGTGTCGATCGCCTGTGCGAGCTGAACGTGATGAAGCAGGTGGGCAACGTCAGCCGTACCAGCATCGTCCAGAACGCCTGGCACCGCGGCCAGTCGCTGGCGGTCCACGGCTGCATCTATGGCCTCAAGGACGGGCGCTGGAAGGATCTCGACGTCACCGTCAGCGCTGCCGATCAATTGCCCGAGCAGTATCGCCTGCGCCCGCCGCAGACATGAGTGTGGGTAAACCTTCACGTCAGCTGGCGATCGCCGGTGTACTGATAGCAGTGCTGTGCTGGGCGGGTAACGCCCTGGTGGCCCGTGCCTTCGCCGGTGAAATTCCACCGTTCGCTCTGGCGTTCTGGCGCTGGAGCCTGGCACTGGTGCTGGTGTTGCCGTTCGTAGCGTTGCCCCTTTGGCGCCATCGGGCGGCGCTGCGCCATGCCGGTTGGCGCCTGCTGGTTATCGCCGCTTTCGGTATCGCCGGCTACAACACCTTTCTTTACAGCGCGGCGCAAACCACCGCGGCGATCAACATCACCCTGGTCAACACCTGCATCCCGCTGATGACGTTCATCTTCGCCGGTCTGCTGCTGGGCGACTGGCCGGCTCGGCGCGCCTGGTGGGGCATGGCGCTGGCGGTGTCCGGGCTGCTGGTGCTGATTTGCCGTGGCGACTGGCAGACGCTGGCAGGCATGGCGTTCAACCATGGCGACTTGATCATGCTGCTGGCGGTGCTCGACTGGGCGCTCTATACCGTGCTGCTCAGGCGCTGGTCGGCGTATCTGTCGCCGATCCCGCCGCTGGCCCTGCTGGGCATCTTCATGCTCCTGGGCGTGCCGATGATCCTGCCGTTGTACCTGTACGAGCTGTCCACTGGCGCGCAGCTGCTGGCCACGCCGGCCAATCTCTCGGCCATCGCCTACACGGCAGTGTTCGCCTCCCTGGTCGCCTACCTGGGCTGGAACAACGGCGTGAAGGTGCTGGGCGCCTCCACCGCGGCGATGGGCAATTATTTGATGCCCGTGTTCACCGCGATCCTGGGTTGGGTTCTGCTCGGCGAGGCGCTGCAACTGTTCCATTGGTTTGGCGGGGCGATGATCTTCGCCGGGCTGCTGCTGGCCACCTTGCCGAAGCGCTCGCAGCGGGTGGCGGCCTGAAATGTCCGAGCTGTGGCCTGCCATGAACTGAAAACGCCCTCTTGCGAGGGCGTTGTTTTATCGGCGATAGGCTGCCAGCACCTGATCGATCTGCAGATCGACGCTCTGTAGACCGCCGCCGGACAGATACCAAAGCGCAGGATCGAGGTAGACCACTCGTTTGGCCTGTGCCGCCGGTGTACGCGCCAGTGGTGAGTTGGCCAGGGTGGCGACATCCAGCGGCGTGGCGCCAATGGCCGCGCTGCGGTCGATGATGAAGATCACGTCGGGCCGGGCCGCGGCGATGGCATCGGCGTCCAGCGGCTGCGGGCGTTGGCGAGGTGCGCCTGCGGGCTGAGGCGCTGGCGCGGGCAGGGCGCGTGGCGCCTGCAGCAGGGAGTAGATCAGGGCCTGTTCGGTCGGTGCGAAGCGGCCGTCGTTGTGGGTCAGCACCAGGGTGCGTTGACCCGAGGTGGAGACTTGTTGGCGAGCCTTTTCAGCCTTGCCCTGCAGAGTGTTCAGCGCCTGATTCGCCTCAGCGGATTTGCCGACCAGTTGGCCAAGCAACCTGGCGTTGTGGGCGATGCTGGCGAAGTAGTCGTCGCCGGTAATGCCCATGTCCAGCGTTGGAGCCAGGGCCTGCAAGGCCTGGCGGCTTTCGCCCTGGCGGCCGGTGATCAGGATCAGATCCGGTTTCAGTGCCGCGATGGCGTCGATGTCCGGCGTTTTCATGTTTCCGGCGTCCTGGGTCTGACCGGCTTTTTCTGCCAGGTAAGGCGGTACGTTGCCGGGTACGGCCAGTACCCGCTCGCCGGCACCCAGGGCGAGCAGGCTGTCATAGCTGCCGTAATCGAAGCTGACGATTCGCTGGGGATCGCGAGCGACTTCGACCTGCTGGCCTGCCTGGTCGATGCTGAGGGTGGCGGAAGATTGTCGGGCGTCATGGCTGCAGCCAGCCAGTGCCAACGCCAGAAGTGAAAACAGTGCGGCCTTGTTCACCTGATCGAGCTCCTTGGTCGTTCGGTTCGCAGCCGAATGCCGCAATCCTGAGGGGCTGGGAACATAGCATTCAAAGCTGATCGAGAAGCTTTCTCAACGGGTAAAGTTTGCAAATGCCAGACTGCTGCCACACCTGCAACTGCATTTCCTCGAGCAATGTAGGGCTAATTTGCCCCTGCCGGAAAACTTTACGGGATGCGCGGGGGTCTATGCCGTTGGCTGGTGTCAGCAATACGTTGCTAACGCTGTAACGGGCATGAAAGCGATTCAGTTGCTAGTGTTATGCCATCTGCAGAAGGAAGGGTCGTGAGTTAATGGATTACTCGCACGTCTCTCTAACTCGAAAAACGGCGCTCTCGCGTAGGCTGACGGCCGGGTATCCGTCGCTTCGTGGTGCCTGTTGGCGGGCTGTGTTGCTGGTGCTGCTGGTGACCAGCCTGAGCGGCTGCATACGCAATCAGGCCAACGGCGCCTTCACCAGCAACAGTGCCGCGGCCAGCCCCGGCGAACTGTTCCAGACCCATTCTGATCGCCTGGCCACCATTGGCATGCGCAACAACCTCAACAGCCTCTATCGTCTGATGGACAAGCTCTACCAGCGCAACCCGCGAGAGTGGCGCAAGACCGGGCTGACCAGCCGCGACGCGGCGGCGCAGTCGGTGCAGCAGGCGATCGAGCAGGGTAGGCCGCCGCCGGCGCTGGCTGGCCGGCAGGACATCGCGGCGCTCAGCTATGCACTGAGCCCCGATTTCCAGGGCGACCGGGTCGGCGCCTTCATCTACGCCATCGGCAGCATGGTGGTCACCGCCCACGGCGGGCGTACGCAGTTTTACCTCACTGATTCCATCGACGCGCAGTTCGTGCACAACGCAGCGCGTAACATCGAGAAGGCCACCTGGCTGCTGGCCACGCGGCGCGACGCCCAAGGCAATCCGTTGCTGCTTTCCAATGAGCTGTCCGGTGACGCACGCAACCTGAGCTTCGCCGTGGAGTTCAGCAAGATCGTCGCCCGCCTGGATTATTTGAGCGACGTGCTCGACGAGCGCTACCGGCGTATCGGCGTGAATTACGCCCACAGCCTGCTATTTCTGAATTTCCTGCCGGTGCAGTAGGCGCCCATTGCCAGGGCGCAACCGATTCAGACCTTTCTGACGAATTCCGATTTCAGCTTCATCGCGCCGATGCCATCGATCTTGCAGTCGATATCGTGATCGCCGTCGACCAGGCGAATACCCTTGACCTTGGTGCCGACCTTGACCACCAGCGAGGAGCCCTTGACCTTGAGGTCCTTGATCACGGTGATGGTGTCGCCGTCCTGCAGCACGTTGCCGACCGAGTCCTTGATCACCTTGGCGTCATCGCCCGCCGCCTCGTTGTCGGTGGCCGACCATTCGTGGGCGCATTCCGGGCACACCAGTTGGGTGCCGTCTTCGTAGGTGTATTCGGAGTTGCAGGCGGGGCAGGGTGGCAGCGTGCTCACGGGGTATCCTTCTGAGGCCGTGTAGAAAAAGGCCGCAGATTATATAGGGTTTTACACGCTGCCGGGGATCGGCATCAGGCGTCAGGCAATAGTGCCTCTGCCTCGATCTCGATCAGCCACTCGGGCTCCGACAGCCCGGTGACTACGACCCAGGAGGTGGCCGGGGGCTGCTCGGGGAAGAAACTGCGCAGGGCATCGACGATATGCGCCTGTTGGTCTCGCGCCTGGGCGGCGATGTAGATGCGCAGTATCAGCACGTGCCGCAGGTTGCCTCCGGCGGCTTCAAGAATCCTGCGCACATTGTCCAGCGCCGCGTGGGTCTGACTGGCCAGGTCATCGCCGGCCAGTCGCTCGTGCTCGTCCACCCCGATCTGCCCGGACAGGTGGATGCGCCGCCCGCCCTGGCTGATCACGGCCTGGCTGAAGCCGTACTGCAGGGTGTCGAATACCGAGTCGGGGTTGAGTGTGTGCCTGTGCATCGATGCGTCCTCCATCAGAAACAGCCCGCCAGTCTAGCGTTGCACCCAGGGCCAGGTAGGCCGAGACTGTTGCCGGTTGTGCAGACGAGCGCGGATAACCCGAACTCATCGCGGCTTCGCTGTCTCCAAACGAGAGTGGTGGTTCGGCCCGTGCCGAGCGCTGCATCTGCCGATGAGTCCTGGGTCGCCGTTGAGCGGTCCGCCATAGCCAGTGGAGGCGCTATGTTTTTTCCCCAGTTGCCGGGTGTCAGCCTGTTCCAGGTGATGAAGAAGACGGTCACCGACTTCATTGACGACGAGCTGCCCACCTATGCCTCGGCCCTGGCCTTCCAGATGTTCTTCTCGCTGTTTCCCTTTCTGCTGTTTCTGGTCGCGCTGATCAGCCTGCTCGATATGCAGCCGTTCTTCGACTGGCTGCGTCAGCAGGCTGAACTGCTGCTGCCGCTGTCCACGGTCGAATTGGTCAACCCGGTCATCGACCAGTTGCAGACCCAGAAAGCCGGGCTGTTCTCGATCGGTATCGTGGTAGCGCTGTGGACGGCCTCGTCAGCGGTGCGCTCGACCATGGACGCGATGAACAAGGCCTATGGCGTTAAAGAGGGGCGCAAGCCGTGGAAGCGCATCCCGCTGTCGCTGCTGTACACCATCGGTATCGCGGCGGCGCTGCTGACTGCCGCCGCACTGATGGTTCTCGGCCCGCAGGTAATGAACTGGCTGGCGCATCAGATCGGTATCGAGCAGATCGTGGTTACCCTGTGGAACTGGCTGCGCCTGCCCGTGGCGGTGTTCCTGCTGATGATCGTGGTGGCGGTGGTGTATTACGTGGCGCCGGATGTCGAGCAACGCTTCCGCTTCATCACGCCAGGCTCGGTATTGGCGGTGGTGGTGTGGATCGCCGCCTCGGTCGGCTTCGCCTATTACGCGCAGAACTTCGCCAACTACAACGCCACCTACGGCAGCATTGGCGCGATCATCATCTTTCTGCTGTACCTGCACATTTCCTGTGCGGTGCTGTTGTTCGGCGCTGAGCTCAACGCGGTCATCGAGCATTATTCGGACGAAGGCAAGGAGCCGGGCGAGAAGGAAGTGCAGCCGGAAAACGAGCCTACCTGACGGCAGGCGGCTCGGGCGGCCAGGTCAACCGGCCGCTGTCGCTGAAACGCCGCGTGCCGAACAGGCCGTCGGCGAGCTTGCCCCGCAGCTGATAGGGCAGGTTCTGCCCCGGTTGATGAGTGCTGGCGCCCCAGGCCTGGCGCAGCACCGAATAGGCCGAAACGGTCACCGGGACGCTGATCACCGTCTCACCAAAGCGTGGTACCTGACCGCGCTGGTCGCTGACGCCGCGCGCCAGCGGCTGGTCGTTGATGTCCAGTGCGAGCGATACGCCATTGAAGTCGATGGCACTTTCATTGGGATTCTGCACCCGCAACTTCACGGCGAAACGCGCTTCCAGCCCTTGCGACGGCAGCGGCTCCAGCCCGACCAGGTCGATATGCAGCGGATCGCGCGGTGCCCAGGATGCACAGCCGGCCAGCGCGGCCATCAGCAGCAGGGCACTCAGGTGGCGCAGTGTCGGGCGCATGGCAATTCTCCGGCAACGTTGATCGTGCAGTTGAGACCGCAGCCGGGAGCGATCGGCTCAGGCCGTCGCGCGTTGTCTGGCTGCCAGCACCAAGGCGATGCCACCCAATACGGCCAGTGAACTCAACCCCAGGCGCAGGCTCAGAGCCTCGCCCAGCAACAGCCCGCCAGCCAGCGAGCGCGGTGATGACCGGGACGCTCAGTTGCACGGTGGCGGCCTGGATGGCTTTCAGGTCGGCGATGGCCATGTACCAGATGGCGTAGCCGAGCCCGGAGGCCAGGGCACCGGACGCCATGGCGTAAAGCACGCCACTTACGTCCCACTCCATGGTCTGCAGCAGCGCAAGGCTGAGCAGTGCGGTCAGGGGCTGGCAGCGCACGAAGTTGCCGGTGGTGGCCGCCAGTGCATCGCTGGCGCTGCGCCCCAGCAATGAACAGGCGCCCCAGGTCTAGCGGCGGGGGAGTCTTTTCTTGGGCGCGTGAGCGGATCTAAGCATGGCCGCTGAACGCGCGGGCCATGGTCACAAGGTTCCAGAACCTGTTCATGATCTTTAAGCCCAGGTTCGGCGACTAAGTGGCGCAAGCGGCCGTTATCCGATCCATTGTGGGAGCCGCGACCTCGCGGCGAATCGCTCAGGCACCGCCGAAATAGGCAGTCAGGCTGCAATCGTTTCGCCCCGAGGTCGGGGCTCCCACAGGTTGGTTTGAGTGTCTGCTCCTGCCTTGTAGT
>NZ_MSXW01000039.1 GCF_001945445.1 Pseudomonas sp. PA27(2017) | reverse complement strand
CGCCGTCCATCTGGGCAGCACCGGTGATCATGTTCTTGACGTAGTCAGCGTGACCCGGGCAGTCAACGTGCGCGTAGTGACGTACGGACGAATCGTACTCTACGTGTGCAGTGTTGATGGTGATACCACGAGCCTTCTCTTCCGGAGCACTATCGATCTTGTCGAAGTCGACCTTGGCCGAACCGAAAACTTCGGAGCAGACGCGAGTCAGAGCAGCGGTCAGAGTGGTTTTACCATGGTCAACGTGACCGATGGTGCCAACGTTGACGTGCGGTTTGTTACGTTCAAACTTTTCTTTAGCCATTTTGACCGTCCCCGAACGAAGAATTCAGCTAGCGATACCGCCATTAAAACAAAGGCAGATACTTTCATATCTGCCTTTATTAAATGGAGCTCATGAGCGGATTTGAACCGCTGACCTCACCCTTACCAAGGGTGTGCTCTACCAACTGAGCTACATGAGCGAAACACATTGCACGAACAACAAAAGCTGGAGCGGGCAGCGGGAATCGAACCCGCATCATCAGCTTGGAAGGCTGAGGTTCTACCACTGAACTATGCCCGCGGAGCCTGCAGCTCGCGCTTAAATCTGGTGGAGGGAGAAGGATTCGAACCTTCGAAGTCTATGACGTCAGATTTACAGTCTGATCCCTTTGGCCGCTCGGGAATCCCTCCATAAGGAGGCGGCATTCTCTTTATCTGCCACCCTACTGTCAAGCACTTTCTCATTTAAAAACCTGAGCTTAGCGTCGCTAACAGCAACTTCGCATTTCATCCCTAGAGATGACCACCCTGCGAAGCGGGCGCCATTCTATGCATTCTATCGAACGCTTGCAACCCCTTCGCACGGCATTAATTGATGTTGTAAGCCATTGAAGTCCAAAGACAAACGCTCGAGCAGCGAATCATCGACCAAACGCCGGCTTTCCGGGGCGATGCGCACCCAGTGACTGCGATTGGCGCGGGGCAATTCACGCAGCAGAGGCTCGTATCCTGCACGGCGCAGGCGAGAAATCACGCTATCGGCCGAATCGTGGCGGGGAAAGATTCCCAGGGAGATGCCATTGGCCAAGTCGCCCTGGCTGATGATGTAGCTGTCGATCTTTCGCGCCTGCAGCTCACGCAACTGCCTCAGGGAGGCTTGGCGTGAAGCCAAGGGCGGAAGATATACCCAGTAATCGACAGCGCCTGCGGACTCGACAACCTGGCTCTGCGAACGAATATCGAGGCTCAACAGTCGCTGCTCTACCTGCTGCGCCTGAGCCTCCTCGTCGAAACGACCGAGGAACAGACACACCGCCTGCTCAGGCTGCTCCTCTTTCACAGCAGAAGCACGCCGCTCTTGCGGCTTGGACTCACTGAGCAGCTGGATGTCGCGCCTGCTGTCCTGATACAGAGAGAGCGGCGCCACCTCTTTCGCCTGCATGGGCACCTGCTGCTGATGCCATACGTAATAGAAGGCATTGAGCACCACCAACAGCATGAAGATCCAGCGCATCACTTCTCCCCCGCCACCGGACAGGCGATCGCCAGGCCGATGAAGACCAGATCAGGCACCACCCGGGCAGCCGGCACCCACTCTGCGGCCATTGCCGCATCTCCCCCCGTCAGAAACACAGCAACATCACCTGCACATTGCTGGCGGGCCAGTTCGATCTGGGTATTCACGAAACCGCGCAGCATCAGCCGGCATCCACGCTCCACCGCTTCAGCGGTAGAACGCCCCGGCACCAGACTGTCGCCAGCGCGCTCTGCAGCAGCGTTGTCATAGCGAATACGGCGGGTGTGAGTGAGCAACTGGCTGCGCATCAGCGGCATGCCGGGACATATGAAACCACCCAGGTGGACGCCATCTGCCCCCACGAAATCCGAGGTAATGGCCGTGCCGAGATCCAGGACCAGACAAGCGCCCTGCTCCAGACTGTAGGCACCGACGACAGCGAGCCATCGATCGAGCCCCAGGCGCTGATAATCCAGATAGCCGTTCTGCACACCAGCAAGCACCTGCGCAGGCGTTGCTACCTGGCAGTCGACCGCGAAGCGCTCGGACAAGGCGGCACAAAGCAGGCGTGTTTCATCATCGGCGCGCACGCTGACCAAGCGACAGGCCGACAGTTGCCGCGAAAAACGATCAGCCAACGCGGCAATGAGCTCCTGGCCATTATCAGCTACGCCACTGGCGATCACCGCACCAATGCCTACCCGCGGCAAGACACGCCATTTGATGAAGCTGTTACCGCAGTCAAGCTCAAGAATCATCATGCAACCTCAAACTGAGCTCACCACCGCTGAATACCTTTTCCCGGCCGTCGACCTCCAGGCGCAGAGCACCCGTATCATCGACCCCGAGCACACGCCCTTGAATGGACTGCGCTCCGGCCACAAGCATCGCCAAACGGCCCTGCCAAAGGTGATTGGCCTCCCACTGCTCACGCAGCGAGGCAAAACCATTGACCTGGTGCATCTGGAGATATCGCTCCAACTGGCGATTAAGACTGGCGACGAACTGGTTACGGTCAATCTGACGGCCCAGAATCTGGCGCAGCGATGTCCAGGGCTGATCGATAGTCTCGCCCCGAGGCGTCATCCGCATATTGATATTCACGCCGATACCGATCACCACGTGACAAATGTCGGCGGGGTCACCGGAGAGCTCCAGCAATATCCCGGCGGCCTTACGGCCACCGACCAGCAAATCGTTGGGCCACTTCAAGCCGGCATCCTCGACGCCCGCCTCACGAAGTGCGTGCAGGAGCGCGAGCCCCACGACAAGGCTGAGCCCCTCGAGCTGGCGCATCCCACCACTGATCCGCAGCACCAGGCTGTAGTAAAGGTTCTCCCCAAAGGGACTTGCCCAGCTTCGCCCGCGACGACCGCGCCCGGCAGTCTGCTGCTCGGCAATGATCAGAAATGGCGGCACAGCGCCGGACGCCAGATGGCGGAGCGCTTCTGCATTAGTGGAATCGACTTGCTGCAGCAAAGTGACCGGAAACGAGGAGGACGCGGCAAGCACATCAGCCGTCAACAGTGACAGGGGCGTCTCGAGCCGGTAGCCACGGCCGCGAACCTTGTGGATCAGCAGATCGAACTCGGCCTCGAGCGCCTGCAGACGCTTCCAGATAGCGGCCCGGCTCACGCCAACAGCCGCCCCCAGCTCCTCACCAGAGTGAAACTGCCCATCCTGTAGAAGTCGCAACAAAGATTGCATGCCTAACCTGCCCTGCTTCAAGGAGCGCATGATAACGATGCACTCGGCTGCTGCCTACAAGACCAGGGCGCATTCACCCTGATCAACAGGGAGATTCGCTGCGCACCGGCAGGAGATAGTCGAGCGCTCCATTTCCTCCGTGCAGCTCTCTGGGTTACGCCTTCGGCTAACCCAGGCTACGAGAGTTCTATGCGCACCCGTAGGGTGGAAGACGCTTCATCCTTCCACCACAAACTCCCGTAGCCTGCGGTTGAGCGAAGCGATACCCAGGTCAGCGTGCTTTGCTTTCTGGTCGCCTGCCTGGCGCCGCCGGGTCTTAGGCCTTTTAATTTTCCAGCCCAAAAGACGAAACCCCAGACCTCTGTCGAGATCTGGGGTTTCTTATAGAAGCTTGACGATGACCTACTCTCACATGGAGAAGCTCCACACTACCATCGGCGATGCGTCGTTTCACTACTGAGTTCGGGATGGGATCAGGTGGTTCCAACGCTCTATGGTCGTCAAGCAAACTGGTTGCTGCTTCGGGGTTTAGCCGCTGCAGCGAATTGGGTATGTGAT
>NZ_MSXW01000038.1:153125-271443 GCF_001945445.1 Pseudomonas sp. PA27(2017) | reverse complement strand
ACTACAAGGCAGGAGCAGACACTCAAACCAACCTGTGGGAGCCCCGACCTCGGGGCGAAACGATTGCAGCCTGACTGCCTATTTCGGCGGTGCCTGAGCGATTCGCCGCGAGGTCGCGGCTCCCACAATGGATCGGATAACGGCCGCTCCCGCCACTTAGCCGCCAAAGTCGCCGAACCTGAGTTTAACGATTATGAACAGGCTCTTACAGCACGCCGGCCTTTTTCCAGGCCAGATAACGGTTGACCAGCTCGGGGCCCAGCTCGCCCGGGCGTGCATCGAGCACTGGCACGTTATGGGCCGCCAGGCGCTCGTGCAGGGTGTGGCGGGCATTGAGGTAATCCACCGCACCGCAGTAATTCAGCGCCGATTCGTAGTCCTGCACCTGAGTGTGGCGCAGGGTGTCGAGCACGTCTTCGCGAAGGCTGGCGATCAGTACCCGATGGCGACGTTCGAGGCGCTTGACGGCGGCCAGCAGGTCTTCGTCGTCCTCGTCGCGCAGGTTGGTGATCAGCACCACCAGAGCGCGGCGGCTCTGGCGCTTGAGCAGGGCGTCCACCGCATCGCTGTAGTCGGCCGGGCGCTGGGTGCTCTGCAGGTCGTACACGGCGTTGAGCAGCACGTTGACCTGGGCCTGGCCCTTGACTGGCGGGAGGTAGCGGCGCTGCTCGCTGGCAAAGGTCATCAGCCCCACCGCATCGCCCTGGCGCAGCGCCACGTAGCTCAGCAGCAGGCTGGCGTTGAGGGCATGGTCGAAGTGCGAAAGCTCGCCGTCCTGGCTGCGCATGCGCCGACCGCAGTCGAGCAGGAAGAGGATCTGCTGGTCGCGCTCGTCCTGGTATTCGCGGGCGATCGGCGTGCGTTTGCGGGCAGTGGCTTTCCAGTCGATCTGGCGTAGCGTGTCGCCTTCGCGGAATTCGCGTAACTGATGAAATTCCTGGCCCAGGCCGCGACGCTGGCGCTGGCGTACGCCCAGCTGGCTGACCCAGTCGTCCACGGCCATCAACTGGGCACCGTACAACCGGGCGAAGTCCGGGTAGACGCGGGTTTCGTCGCGCAGCTCGAGGGTGCGGCGCGATTGCCACAGGCGCAGCGGGCTCGGCAGGCTGACTTCGCAGCGCGCAAATACGAAGTGGCCGCGTACCAGCGGGCGTACCCGGTAAGTGAAGGTGGTGTGCTCGCCAGCGCGCAGTTCGACCCGTTGCGGCATGTGCTCGACAGCCATGTCCTGAGGCGCGTGATCGAACACCTCGATGTGCAGGCCGTTTTTGTAGGCGTGCTCGGCACTCAGGCGCACGTCGCTCCAGCGGCCCAGCGGCAGGTTGCCCGGCAGCTGGCGCTGCAGGCGCGGCGAGGGCATGCGGGACAGGCTCAGGGCATCGACCAGCGCTGCGCCGGTGAGCAGCAGCAACAGGCCCCACCACAGGGTGGTGAGGCGCTCGGGCAGCGTCACCGAAAGCGCGTCCAGCGCGCCGAGCACGATGGCGATCACGAGCAATCCGACCAGCAGACGCAGCAGAGTGGAAGAGGGCTTCATGCCGCTTTATCCCGGTTGGATTCGGTCATAGACGAGGCGCAGGCACCTGGTCGAGCAACTGCAGCAGAACCTGGTCGACCGACAGCCCTTCGATGTCCAGCTCCGGCGACAGGCGCACACGGTGGCGCAACACGGCCAGGGCGCAGCCCTTGATGTCGTCGGGCAGCACGAAATCGCCGCCGCGCAGCAGGGCACGGGCACGGGCGCCACGCACCAGGGCGATGGATGCACGTGGGCCGGCGCCGATGGCCAGGCCCGGCCAGCTGCGGGTGGCGCGGGCCAGGCGTACGGCATAGTCGAGCACTTGATCGTCGAGCGGCAGGTCGCTGGCGATCTTCTGCATGATCA
Organism: Pseudomonas sp. PA27(2017); assembly: GCF_001945445.1. GTDB lineage: Bacteria > Pseudomonadota > Gammaproteobacteria > Pseudomonadales > Pseudomonadaceae > Aquipseudomonas. The sequence goes on along the minus strand of NZ_MSXW01000038.1, from coordinate 269,558 downwards.
GCACGTCCTTGGCCTGCAGCAGGGTGCGCAGCGGGGTGACGTCGAGCATGTCGGCCTTCGGTGAGCGGGTGACCTGGCGCACCATGTTCAGCTCTTCGTCCTGCTCGGGGTAATCCATGTGCAACTTGAGCATGAAGCGATCGAGCTCGGCTTCAGGCAGCGGGTAGGTGCCTTCCTGCTCGATCGGGTTCTGGGTGGCCAGCACCATGAACGGCAGCGGCACCGCCAGTGGACGGCCTTCCAGCGTCACCTGGCGCTCCTGCATGACTTCCAGCAGCGCGGCCTGGGTCTTGGCCGGCGCGCGGTTGATCTCGTCGGCGAGCAGCAGGTTGGTGAAGATCGGCCCCTTGCGCAGCTTGAACTGCTCGCTCTGCAGGTCGTACACCGCGTGGCCGGTGATGTCGCTGGGCATCAGGTCGGGGGTGAACTGGATGCGTGCGAACTCGCCGCCGAAGCAGCGGGCCAGGGCGCGTACCAGCAGGGTCTTGCCGAGGCCAGGCACGCCTTCGAGCAGCACGTGGCCGCCGGCGATGAGCGCGGTGAGCACGTCGTCGATCACCGCGGTCTGGCCGATCACCGCCTTCTGCAGTTCCTGGCGCAGGCCCTGGGCCAGTTGGCTGGCACGCTGGCGCTGCTGGGCGATGTTGCTGGCGGTCGTGGCAGTGGCTGGCGCTGCGGCGGACTCGCTGATCGGACTGCTCGGCTGGTCGGGCGTATTTTCGCTCATAGGGCATTCCTGAGTGTTTGCAGGTGGGCGACCTGGCGGGTGAAGTCGCTGGCGGAAAGGCGTTTCTGGCCCAGTGGGCGCATGGCCTGGCTGATGATGGTCGATGGCTGGCGGCTGAGGCGGCCGAGTATCTGCCACTGGTCGGCCACCGCAAGGCGTTCGAAACCGGGGTGGCGGCGGCGTGCGCGGCGCAGGATGTCCTGCTGCAGGTTGTTCAGCAGGCGTTGCTGGCCACCCTGGCGTAACAGGAAGTCGGCGGCGGCGCGCAGGTGTTCCTGCAATTGCCGGCGGCTGGCGGGCTGCGGCTGCAACAGCGGCCCGCGGCGCTGACCAACGTGCCAAAGAGTCAGCGCCAGCAGCAGACCGAGGGCCAGCAGCGCGGGGCTGAAGTGGCGTTGCAGCAGGGTCAGCAGATCATCGCGGTCGGCGTTGTAGACCAGGGTCACGGCGCTGTCCTGGCTGAGGTACCAGAGCAGCCAGGCGTTGTCGTAATCGCCCAGCTTGGCGTTCTGCCAGATCCAGGCATCGGTGACGATGCTGATCAGCCCGTCGCCGTGGTAGATCTGCAGCAGGTGCGTGGCCTCGCCGCTGTTGGCCCAGACATGGGCCAGGTTGTCGGCGTCATAGAGGTGGAAGTCGGTATCGAAGCCGACATAGGCCGGTGCCTGCTCATTTTCCAGGTACAGCTTGGTCAGGTTCGGGTAGGCGTCCGTCGGCTCTTGCTGATCCTCTTCGCTGGCCGGCTCGCTTGGCTGTTCGTCGGCAGCACCGTCGCCTTCCTGCTCGGCGTCTTCCTCGTCGAGCTGCTCGACCGGGTACTGCTGCACGTTCAGTTTGTCGAGCAGCCCGTCGCCACTCTTGCCCTGTTCCTCGTCCCACATGCGTTCGGCGATGAACAGCAGGTGACCGCCGCGGGCGGTCCATTCCAGCAAACGCTCGTTCTGTCGCGGCGTCAGGTTGCTGCGGTTGGCGAGCAGCAGCAGGGTGTGGCCGCGACTGGGCAGGTTGTCGAGGCCGGCCAGGTTGTCGGCGCGGGTCACCTCAAGCCCCTGCTTGCGCAGGAACTCTTCGGCGGCCAAGTAGGGATTGGCGCGTGCTTCGGGCGACGGGCCGTGGGTGAGCACTTCCTCGTAGGATTCGGCGCGCTGCAGCAGGTAGTTGCCGAGCAGGCCAAGGGCGCTCACCAGCACGGCGACGAGGCTGAAACGCAAGGCGCGGCTCATGGGCGGCCCCCTTGTTCCACCAGACGCCGCCAGTCATTGCACAGCACCGGGCACAGCTCGGCCGGCGGCAGGCGATGGCCGTAGGCGAGATTCTGCCAGTGGCGCGTGAGGGTCTGGCTGAAGTTGCTCAGCTCGGGGTCGTCGAGGCCATCGACCAGCGGCAGCACCTCGGCTTCGGTATGGGAACTTTTCAGCGGCAGTTTGTGATCGTGGATCAGGCGGCTGAGCAGTGCGCGGTAGAGCAGGCCCAGGGCCGCGCGCGGGTCTTGTGACCAGAGTCGTTCGGCGCTGCTGGCCACGTCGTCCGGCAGGCTTTCCGGCACCACGTCCAGGCCGAACAGCTGATCGGGGGATTCGCTCTTGCGCGCAAGCTTGAAGCGCCCGCGGCTGACGAAGGTGCCGAGCCATTCGCGGTAGCGCCACAGCACCAGGGCGATGACGCCGATCACCAGGGCCCACAGGGCCGCTTCGAAGAACAGCGCGAGACCTTTCAGGGCGCCCCAGTTCTCGATCAGGTCGAGCAGTTTCTGCAGGTTCTCGGGCGGCTCGGGCTCGTCTTTCTTGGTTTCTTCACCGAAGCGCCAGCGGGTCACGGTTTCGCGGTTCTCGAACGGCGGCGCGTCGAGAATTTGCAGCGCCGCTTCCCGCGAGGCCTGGCTGGTCAGCGGCTGGGCAAGCATGCGCGCCGCTTCCGGGCCGTTGGGGTCTTCGCTGGGCAGTGGGCAACTGGCGAGCGGTTCGGCGAACGCTGGCGTCGGGGCTTGCAGCACCAGCACGCCGACGCCCAGCAGCACGGCGTAGGCCACGCCGGTCAGGCGCTGGCGCAGGCGCCGGAAGGTCAGTTCGATGTCCCAGCCCTCCAAGGCGGTACGGCGGTTGAGATAGAGGCTGAAGCCACCGGCCACGTAGATCGGCCCCCAGAGAATCAGCAGCAACGCATAACCGAGATTGGACAAGTGCTCCAGCCACAGCCAGTCGCTGGTGTCGCCATTGATCAGGCTTTGCCAGTCCCACTCGGTGGAGACCTGGGTCGGAATGAGCAAATAGACCAGGCTGCCGAGGCCGATCCACAGGGCGGTTTCCAGGTGCATGCCGACCACGGTCAGCCAGGTGGCAGCGCCGGCATCGCGTTGCGCCAGCACGTTGAGGCGCTGGGTGCGTGCCTTGCCTTTCAGGCCTTCGAGCTGCAGCACCGGCAAATCGAAACTGCGCGTCGGGCTCAGGCGGCGCCAGGTCAGGCTGGCCAGCAGTTGCGGCTTGAGCAGGCCGGGAAAGGCCTTCAGCGCTTGCTTGAGCGTCGGCGCTTCGCCGAACAGCGAGCGCGACAGGATGTACAGCGGTAGCCGCTCGTAGGCCGGCTTCAGCCACCAGAACACGAACATCACCCAGGATGGGTACTGCCAGAGCAGCGCGCAGAGCACCGCGAAGAGCGGCAGGGTCACTGCGGCCCAACTGGCCATCAGCAGGCGGCGGTTCTGGCGGGCCATCAATACGCCGAGGTCGATGGCTTCCCAGGGCGTGCGCGGGCGGATCGCCACGCTGGCATCAGTCAGGCGCATGGTGCCTCCGGCCTGCCAGGCCCAGGTAAGCCAGCACCAAGGCCCAGAGGCCCGCGCCGACCCAGTACTTCACCGTGGGCGTCGAGAAGGTCATGGACGACCAGTAGGCCTCGATGAAGGCGGCGACCAGCAGGAACAGCGTGGCGCCGCCGAGCAGTCGCACGGCGCGGATCGCCGCCAGGCGCAGCGCCTCGCCGCGTGGCAGGCGACCGGGGGCCAGCAGCGCCCAGCCGAGCTTGAGGCCCGCTGCGCCCGCCAGGGCGATGGCGGTCAGCTCGAAGGCGCCGTGGCCGATCACGAACGACCAGAAGGTTTCGCTGTAACCGAGTTGCGTCAGATAGCCGGCCACCGCGCCGATCATCAGCCCGTTGAACAGCAGGAAGAACAGGCTGCCGACGCCGAACAGCAGGCCGCTGGCGAAGGTCTGGAAGGCGATGCCGATGTTGTTCATGATGTAGAAGCCGAACATCATCCAGTCATCGCCCGAGTCACGCTCGCCAAAGCGGCCCAGGCGCGTGGTGTCGGGGTCGTACATGCTCTCCATCTCGCTGACGCGGGCCGGATCCATGACGCTGTAGACCAGGTCGGGAAACAGGTAGACGAGGCTGCCCATCAGCGCCAGGCTGCCGAAGAACAGTAGGCTGGCGATGCTCACCAGGCGCCACTCTTCGCGCACCAGACGCGGGAAGCCGGCTAGCACGAAGCCGATCAGCTGCGGGCCGATGGCGCTGCGATGCCGATAGAACTGCTGGTGGCCGCGCAGGGCCAGGTGCTGCAATTCCTCGATCAGGTGGTTGCTGTAACCCCGCGCCCGGGCCAGCGCCAGATGCTGGCAGAGGCGGCGGTACTCGGCGGCGAAGGTGCGGCTCTTTTCCGCGTCACGGCCACCGGCCTCGAGGCGCGTAAGCTGCTCGGCGAAGGCCTGCCACTGGGGCTGATGACGGTTTTCGAAAACGCTCTGTTTCATGTAGGGCCCAACAAGCCGCGGGCGATGCCGTTGATGCGGCCTTCCGCCTGGCTGGCGTCGACTTGCAGCGGTTCGGCGAGAATGCTCGCCAGCTCGGCGCGGCGTGCGGTCGACAGCCCTTCGCCACGCTCGGCGAAGGCCAATACGGCGCGCTGCTCGGCGAAATCCAGCACGAAGGGCGCCGCCAGGGCCTCGGCCTCGGGCAGGTTGGGCCGTTCGATGGGGTGCTCGCGATAGACCACCAAGGTGCCGGCGGCGATGTCGCCGAGACGCTTGAAGCCGCGGCTGCTCAGGCAACTGATGATGCCCAGGGTGTAGGCGAACGGCAGCAGGTCGACGAAGCGCAGCAGGTTGCGAGTCAGCGATGCCGGCCAGCCGATCGGCGTACCGTCGTCATGCACCACGCGCAGGCCAAGCAGCTGCTTGCCCGGCGAGCGGCCCTGGTTGAGCACCTCGAACAGCACCATGTACCACCAGGTCACCAGGAATAGCGCAATGGTCGCCAGGCCCATGCCCAGTTGGCCGAACAGGCCCAGCGTCAGGTAGACGATGGCGAGGATGGCGCCGCGGATCAGCAGGTCGATGGTGAAGGCCAATGCGCGGGGCACCAGGCCGGCGGGACGCAGCGCGAGGTCGATCCCTTCCGGGGTTTCCACCTGATAGCGCGTGTCCAGCACCGTCTGCTGAGATCGAGGAACGGTGGAAGAAGAGGAAGGCGGCATCGTCACGTCGTACGGAGCAAAGCCCGATGCTAGCCAGCAGCGGGGCGGGAAGCAACCAGGCCGCGCGAACGCGGCCCAGGCTGCAGGTGCTGTATTAGCGAGCGACGGGCAGAACGCCGAAAATGGTGCGGTACAGCACACCCATGGCCATCACGAACAGCGGGATGCTCCAGATCAGGCCGATGCCCAGCGGGATGGCGCTGACGATGACGATCAGACCAAGCAGCAGGAACAGGCCGAAGACCTTGAACCAGTGCTGAGTGATGGCCTTGCGCGAGGCTTCCATGGCCTGCCAGGGCGACAGACCGCGCTCGACGATCAGCGGAATCGCCAACATGTAGGCCACGGCCAGGTAGATGCCGGGGATCAGCAGCAGGATCATGCCGAGATAGATCAGCACCATCATCAGTACGGCGGCGATCAGCAGTGGCACCAGGCTACCGAAGTGGCTGAAAATCTCGTTGAAGCTGAACGGCTGGCCAGCGGCGCGGCGAATGCCGACCATGTTCAGGCCGGCGAAGAACGGGTAGCTCACCGCGGAAGCGATGATGGTGGTCAGCAACTGGCCGATGATGATCAGTACCAGGCTATCGCTGAACAGGCTGAAGATGCCCAGTACGGCGCCGACCACGAACGAGGCCACCAGGATCGCCACGTAGAAGATCAGGAAACCGCCGATGATGATGCCTTTGGTGCCCTTGGTGAGTTGCCAGGCTTCGCTGAGCAGGCCGCCAATGGTGAAGTCGTAACCGCGGCTCAGGGCCTGTTCGACACTCGGTGCCTGATCGCCAGTGGGTACATCCTGCAACTGGCTGGTGGGAACGGCATAGGGATTGGAAGTGACGTCACTCATGATTCATCCTTGGCGAGCGGTAATAAGATTGTTTCCTGATATTAATGGCGGAGCAAATCCCGAACAAGGGCTCGTTTGCCAGCCTATGGCGAAGCCCGTGACGGCCATCAAGTTTTTGCGACACCGTCGTGGTTTGTGATCGCTCAGCAACCCACCTAGACTGCGACGCTCATTCGCAATAGGGCATCTCTAGAACTATCTGCGTTGCCATCGCTGCGTTTTCAGAGGTGCCCCACAGGAGTCCGCCGTGCCTTCCAGCCTGTTCTGGTACGACTACGAAACCACCGGTATCAACCCGCGCCGTGACCGGCCGCTGCAGGTCGCCGGTATCCGCACCGATGAGCAGCTCAACGAGATCGACGCGCCGATCAACCTGTACTGCCAGCCCAGCGACGACATCCTGCCGCACCCGGCGGCCTGCATGATCACCGGCATCGGCCCGGATCGTCTGGCGCGCGAAGGCCTGGGTGAAGCCGAGTTCATGACCCGCGTGCACGCCGAGTTGGTGAGGCCCGGTACCTGTGGCGTGGGCTACAACAGCCTGCGTTTCGATGATGAGGTGACGCGCTATAGCCTGTACCGCAACTTCTTCGACCCCTATGCCCGCGAGTGGCAGGGCGGCAACAGCCGTTGGGACCTGATCGATATGGTGCGCACCGCTTATGCGCTGCGCCCCGAAGGCATCGAATGGCCGCAGGATGAACACGGCGTCAGCCTCAAGCTCGAGCGGCTCACCGCCGCCAATGGCATCGACCACGGCCAGGCCCACGATGCGCTGTCCGATGTGCGCGCGACCATCGCCCTGGCGCGTCTGATCCGGGAGCGCCAGCCCAAACTCTACGACTACCTGTACGGGTTGCGCAGCAAGCAACAGGTGCTCGACCAGGTCCGCCTGCTGCAACCCCTGGTGCATGTGTCCGGGCGTTTTTCGGGGGCTCGTCATTACTTGGCGATCGTGCTGCCGCTGGCTTGGCATCCGCGCAACCGTAATGCCCTGATCGTTTGCGATCTGCACCTCGATGCTGCGCCCTTGCTGAACGAGGATGCCGACACCTTGCGCCGTCGCCTGTACACCCGGCGCGATGAGTTGGGCGACGAGCTGCCGGTGCCGCTCAAACTCATCCATATCAACCGTTGCCCGGTAGTCGCGCCGCTCGGAGTGTTGCGTGAGGAGGATTGTCAGCGCCTGCAATTGGACAAGGCCGAGTTCCTGGCGCGAGCGCAGCGCCTGGCAGACAGCCAGGAACAATGGCGAGACAAATTGCCGCAGGTTTATGCAGAAGAAAGTTTCGCAGCGACCGTCGATCCCGAGCAGCAGTTATACGACGGCTTTATTGGTGACCGTGACCGTCGACTGTGCGAGCAGGTACGCAATTGTGACCCGATGCAATTGATGGCTCAGTCCTGGCCGTTCGATGATGCGCGTTTGCCCGAGTTGCTGTTTCGTTACCGGGCTCGCAACTTCCCGACGACGCTCGACAGTGAAGAGCAACAGCGCTGGCACGCCTTCTGCCGTCAGCGTCTTACCCAAAGCGAATTGGGTGCGCCCAATACCTTGGCGAGCTTCGAGGCGGACATGGCGGCTTATTTGAACCAGGCCACAGATAGCCAGCGCCTGATATTGCAAGCCTGGATCGAGCACGCGCAGCAGTTGCGTCAGCGATATGGATTACAAAACGAAGGGATATAAGAGCGAGCGCCACGTGTTGGTCACGTGGCGGGTCAGCGAAGTCTCACTATTGAATCGACTTGAATAAACGCCCATAAAAAACGCCAGCAATGCTGGCGTTCTTCATGGACTCACCGCCCCGGTCTGGCATCAGCCCAGCAGGGTAGCCCAGCCTTCGACGACGTCGGCGCCCCACTTGGCTTTCCACTCTTTCAGGGTCTTGTGGTTGCCGCCTTTGGTTTCGATCACTTCACCGGTGTTCGGGTTCTTGTACTGCTTAACTTTGCGAGCACGCTTGCTGCCGGTTGCCGCTGCTTTACCTGCAGTGCGCGGTGCCTTGCCAACTTTGGCTTCAGGATCGAGCAGGGCGATAATGTCGCGCAGCGACTTCTGATATTCACCCATCAGCGTGCGCAGTTTGCCTTCGAATTCCAGTTCCTTTTTCAGCTTGTCGTCTTGCGACAGGCTTTTCAGGCGTTCTTGCAGTTCTTTGATGTTTTCTTCGAGGCTGCGGTATTCGGTGATCAGAGACATGTGCGTACCTTTAATACAATGCAAGGGAGGTGTGACCAAGTGTTGCTTATAGTAGACAGCGGCTGGTTTTAAGTAAACCGCTTTGTAGTAAACAGACGCATTAGAACAACAGAAGTTGCAGAGGCAGCAACAATTCATCAGATTTAATTGCCACTTAAAAACAAGGCCATTTAACCGGTTACAGCACGGGCCGCTGTGTCAATTAAGCCAGTTGTTTTTCAGGGCCTGGCTGGGGCCATGGCGTGGCGGGCGGAGGCCTGCACGAGATACTGCAGTTTTTCGTTAGTCTGGCTAAAATGCGCGCCTTCGCTAATTCTCTGGAGTTGTTCATGCGCACTTTTCGGCTGGTAATCGCCTGCCCTGATCGTACCGGCATCGTGGCCAAGGTCAGTAACTTCCTGGCGACCTACAACGGCTGGATCACCGAAGCGAGCCATCATTCGGACACGCAGAGCGGCTGGTTTTTCATGCGCCATGAAATTCGTGCCGATTCGTTGCCTTTCGACCTGGACGGTTTCAACCAGGCGTTCTCGCCGATCGCCCGGGAATTCTCCATGGAGTGGCGCATCACCGACTCGGCGCAAAAGAAACGCGTGGTGCTGATGGCCAGTCGCGAATCCCACTGCCTGGCCGATCTGCTGCACCGTTGGCACAGCAACGAGCTCGACTGCGACATTCCCTGCGTGATCTCCAACCACGATGACCTGCGCAGCATGGTCGAGTGGCATGGCATTCCGTTCATCCATGTGCCGGTGGATCCGCAGAACAAGCAGCCGGCGTTCGACGAGGTCGCGCGACTGGTCGAAGAGCACCAGGCGGATGTCATCGTGCTGGCGCGCTACATGCAGATTCTGCCGCCCAAATTGTGTCAGGACTATGCGCAGCGCGTGATCAACATCCACCACAGCTTCCTGCCGTCGTTCGTCGGCGCCAAGCCTTACCACCAAGCCTCGCTGCGCGGCGTCAAGCTGATTGGCGCGACCTCTCACTACGTGACCGAAGAGCTTGATGCCGGCCCGATCATCGAGCAGGACGTGGTCCGCGTCAGCCACCGCGAGTCCATCGAGGAGATGGTGCGTCTCGGCAAGGACGTGGAAAAGATGGTGCTTTCCCGTGGTCTGCGCTATCACTTGGAAGACCGAGTGCTGGTGCACAACAACAAGACGGTGGTATTCGACTGAGCCGTCTGGCCCGATGCTCGAACAAGGAGTTCGCGTTCATGCTCAAGTCCGTAAAAGTGCGTGATTACATGACTCGTCACCTGGTGACCTTTCATGCCGATACCGATCTGTTCACTGCAATCAATCGATTGCTCGAGCATCGCATTTCCGGAGCGCCGGTGGTCGATGGCCAGGGGCGCCTGGTTGGCCTGCTGTCGGAGGGCGACTGTCTGCGGGGCATCCTGCAGGGCGCCTATTACGAAGCCACTGGCGGCACCATCGCTTCGTACATGACCACCAACGTGGAAACCACCTCGCCCGAGGCGGACATCATCGAAGTGGCGGAGCGCTTTCTCAAAGGCCGTCGCCGGCGTTTCCCGGTGGTCGAAGGGGGCAAGCTGGTCGGTCAGATCAGCCGCCACGACGTGCTGCTGGCGGTGAAGGAATTCGCCCAGCATGAGCAAGGCCGCCCACGGGGCTGATCGCCATGGCTGACGACGAACCGGATGCACCAGGTACGGCCACGGCTCCCCGGGTGATCGGCCAGGGCTGCGTGCAGCGTTTCGATCCCGAGGCGTTGAGCGAGGAGGACGGCACCGCGTTCGAAGGTGCCGAGGCCTTGTGGCAACGCACCCAGCGCGAGCAGCAGCGCTCGGATAAATGAAAGAAGGGCGCCAGCGGCGCCCTTTTTGTTTGCCCCGGTCTCAGAGCCTGTTCAAAGTCTTGTATGCGCATGAAGAGGCAACTACAAGGCAGGAGCAGACACTCAAACCAACCTGTGGGAGCCCCGACCTCGGGGCGAAACGATTGCAGCCTGACTGCCTATTTCGGCGGTGCCTGAGCGATTCGCCGCGAGGTCGCGGCCCACAATGGATCGGATAACGGCCGCTCCCGCCACTTAGCCGCCAAAGTCGACGAACCTGGGCTTAAAGATTATGAACAGGCTCTCAGATCCGGAAACTGTCGACCAGATGCTTGAGGCGCGCGGCCTGCTGCTCCAGGTCGGCGCAGGCGCGCAGGGTGGCCTGCAGGTTTTCCACGCCTTCCTGATTGAGGGTGTTGATCTCGGTGATGTCCATGTTCAGTGCCTCGATCACCGAGGTCTGCTCCTCGGTGGCAGTTGCCACCGACTGGTTCATGCCGTCGATCTCCCCGATGCGCAGGGTCACGCTGCCCAGGCGTTCGCCGGCCTGGTTGGCGACTTCCACGCTCTGCTCGCTGTAGTGCTGGCTTTCGGTCATGGTGGTGACCGACTCGCGGGAGCCGATCTGCAGCTCCTCGATCATCTTCTCGATTTCCTGGGCCGACTCCTGGGTGCGGTGAGCCAGGTTGCGCACTTCATCGGCCACCACCGCGAAACCGCGGCCCGCCTCGCCAGCGCGCGCGGCTTCGATGGCGGCGTTGAGGGCCAGCAGGTTGGTCTGCTGGGAAATGCTCTTGATCACCTCGAGAATCTGCCCGATGTCCGCGGTCTTGCCGGCGAGCATCTCGATCTTGCCGCGGGCATCGACGACCTTGGCCGAGAGGTCGGTCATGGCGTTGATCGCTTGCTGCACAACCTTGCCGCCGTCCTCGGCCTGATGGCGGGCGTCGGAGGCCTGGCTGGAGGCGTCCGCGGCGTTGCGGGCGATTTCCTGAGCGGCGGCGCCCAGTTCGTTGATCGCCGCGGCCACGCTGTTGGTGCGGCTGGCCTGCTCGTCGGAATTGACGATCGAGGAGTTGGAGGCGTTGACCACCAGCTTGGCAACTTCGTTGACCTGGGCGGTGGCCGAGGACACTTCGCGGATCGAGGCGTGGATGCGCTCGACGAAACGGTTGAACGAGCTGGCCAGCGCACCGAATTCGTCCTGGGACTGGATGGCCAGGCGTTTGGTCAGGTCGCCCTCACCGCGGGCGATGTCTTCCATGGCCTTGCCCATGGTGGTCAGCGGCTGCATCAGCACGTGGATCAGCACACCGAGCAGGGCGATGATCAGGACTACGGCGATCAGCGTGGCGATGGCAGCCGATAGGCGGAATTCATCCAGCGCCGCGTAGGCCAGGTTCTTGTCGATGGACAGGCCCACGTACCACTGCACGTCCGGCAGGCCTTTTACCGGCGAGAAGGTCAGCAGGCGTTCCTGGCCGTCCTGGGTGACCTCGGTGAGCTTGCTGTCCAGGCCGATGGTGGTACTCGGGTAGAGGTCGCGCAGGTTCTTCATCACCAGGTCGCCCTGGGGGTGAACCAGTACGGTGCCGTCCTTGCTGACCAGAAACGCATAGCCCAGGTCGCCCAGTTCGATGGAGTTGATGATCTTCACCAGCGTGTCCAGGCTGACGTCGCCGCCGGTCATGCCGAACGGCTTGCCATCCGGGCCACGCACCGGAGCGATCGGCGAAATCACCAGGGAGTTGGTGATCTGGTCGACGTAGGGCGCGGTGAGGATGGTGCGGTTGGCCTGGGCGGTGTCCTTGTACCAGGGGCGAGTGCGCGGGTCGTAGCCGGCGGCCATTTGGGTCGGCGGGCTGGACAGGAAGCGGCCATCGCTCTGCACACCGATATAAGTGGAGAGGAACGCGCCCTTGTACACCGGTCGGGAAATGACGTCTTGCAGGTTGCCGCCCGCAACGGCCAGCTCCAGGTTCTGGGCCAGGCTCTCGACCAGCAGAATACGCCCGGACAACCAGCTTTCGATATTGCCGGCGGCGGCGTTGCTGGCCTGGCTCAGGTTACTCTGGAGCGATGCCTGAATGCTGCTACGCTGGCGGCTGTCGTTGTAGAGGCTGAACAGAGCGAAGGCGACCGTGACCACCAGGGTGGCGGCCAGCAGGATCTTGTGGCTGAACTGCAGGTTTCTCGTCATGGCATCTTGCGTCCGATAATCACTGGAACCAGTCTTGTGGGGCGTCGCCAGGTGGCGAGTGGGGCAGGGCGTGCGATCCGGCGCAGGCTGAATCGGTCGTAACCTGGCGGTTATGTCGGCAGCAGCACCCTAAAGCTTTAATCCAGAGGACGGTGGTATGGCGTTGAATCAGCAATTCGTTCTGGGCGCTGGCATTGATGGCGAAGCCGTCGGCCAGTCGCTGCGCCTGGCCAATCGGCACGGCTTGATCGCCGGTGCCACGGGCACCGGCAAGACGGTCACCCTGCAGCGTCTGATCGAGAATTTCAGTGATGCCGGGGTCGCCGTATTCGCGGCGGACGTAAAGGGCGACCTGTGCGGCCTGGGCGCAGCCGGCACGCCACAAGGCAAGGTTGCCGAGCGTATCGCCAGCATGCCGTGGTTGGCGCACAGCCCAACGGCCTACCCGGTCAGCCTGTGGGATGTGCACGGGCAGAGCGGCCATCCGCTGCGCACTACGTTGAGCGAAATGGGGCCTCTGCTGCTTGGCGCGCTGCTGGAACTCACCGACAGCCAGCAGGCGGCGTTGTACGCGGCGTTCAAGGTCGCCGACCGTGAAGGCCTGCTGCTGCTCGACCTGAAGGATCTCAAGGCGCTGCTGAATCATCTCAAGGAACAGCCCGAGGTGCTGGGCGCCGACAGCGCGCTGTTCACCAGCGGTTCGGCCCAGGCGCTGTTGCGCCGCCTGGCCAGCCTCGAGCAGCAAGGCGGCGAGGCGCTGTTCGGCGAGCCGGCGTTGCAGCTCGAAGACATTCTGCAGCCGGATCGCGATGGCCGTGGGCGCATTCACCTGCTCGACGCCAGCCGCCTGGTTCACGAGGCGCCGAAGGTCTACGCGACCTTCCTGCTCTGGCTGCTGGCCGAGTTGTTCGAGCAACTGCCCGAGCGCGGCGATGCCGACAAGCCAGTGCTGGCGCTGTTCTTCGATGAAGCCCATCTGCTGTTCGCCGACACCCCGAAGGCGCTGCAGGCGCGCCTGGAGCAAGTGGTACGGCTGATTCGTTCCAAGGGCGTGGGCGTGTACTTCGTCACCCAGTCGCCGGGCGATCTGCCCGACGATGTGCTGGCCCAGCTCGGCTTGCGCATCCAGCATGGGCTGCGGGCGTTCACCACCCGTGAGCAGAAGGCCTTGCGCGCCGTGGCCGAAGGCTTTCGGCCCAATCCGGCGTTCGATTGCCTGAGCGTGCTCACCGAGCTGGGTATCGGCGAGGCACTAGTGGGTACGCTGGAGGACAAGGGCACGCCAGCCATGGTCCAGCGTGTCGCTATCGCGCCGCCGCAATCGCGCATAGGGCCCCTGTCGGATGGCGAGCGCGCTGCGCTGATCCGCCAATCGCCCTTGGCCGGGCAGTACGACAAACCCTTCGACCGAGAATCCGCATACGAGATTCTCACTGCCCGCGCGACCCAGGCGAGCGAGCAGGTACAGGCAGGCAAGCAGGCGCCGTCGACCGTCAGCGTGGCGGGCGAGTTTCTCGGCGGCCTGGCGAGCCAGGCGGTGAAAAGCGCCATGCGCCAAGTCGCCAATCAACTCGGTCGGCAGTTGGTACGGGGCGTACTGGGATCGCTGTTGGGCGGCAAGTCAGGTTCCAGGCGGCGCTGAGCCGGTTCGTGGGCTGCCTGGCGCAGCCCGGGAGCCGTTACGCCATCAGGCGCTTTCGGCTCTGGCCTCGGCCTTGCTGGACAGATCTTTTTCGATCTTTTCGATTTCTTTGTCGAAGGCCTGGTCCAGCAGGCTGGCCTTCTTGCGCCACGGCTTGCGTTCCGGATCCGGTTGGGCGGCATAGGTGATCACTTCACCGCCGTATACATCCTTGTAACGCTGCGCCTGGCGCTCGAGTTCGGCGCGCAGTTCGTCTTTCGTCACGATAGTACCCATGGTTTCTGATGGAGAGATGGGCAACAACGTAAGACCAGGCGGTCTCACTGATACGGTCACCACATCTTTATGAAGCCTATACCCCTTCGATAGTTCAGGTTATTCGCAGCTGCGACCGAACACGGGGCAAGCTGGTGATTATCATCAACCCGCGCGGAAAGTCCAGCACGGCAGCCCGCGGCGTGAACCACTCGGCTCAATTCAGGGGCCGGTATTGCAAGGTGAAGGTGAGACCTAGGCGCTGATTTTCGCTCAGTAGCACCAGGCCGGGTTTGCCGGGCAGGTGGTGGGCGTTGACCGGATGGCTGACCGGTTCGAAGCAGAAGAAGGGTTTGCCTTCGGGGCAGAACAGCAGGTAGATGCCCTGATCGCTAGCGATCTCCAGGCTGTATCCAGCGTCTGGTTCGACGATTCGCGCCTGGCCGTTCCAGCCGATGAAGGCGTTGTCGGTATGGACTGCCGGCAATTGCCGCTCCTCGGCGAAATTCCAGTGCTCAGGTAGTGAGCTCAAGCCAGTGGGCAGGCTGTTGGCATCGCATTGCCAGACCTGTCCGGCGCTGGCCTGCAGGCGCGTATGGGGCGTACGCGGAAAATACGGATGCAGGCCCAGGCCATGCCAGGTGGGGGATGTGCCGCGATGGGTGACCTGCAGGTGAATCGTCAGGCGACCGTCATCCAGCTCGAAGCGCTGCTCGGCGGTGTAGGCGAAAGGCGTCTGGCTCTCGAGGCGCAGCAGCGCCGAGCGCTCACTGTGCTCGATCACCTGCCAGGGTTGCTGCCAGGCGCTGCCGTGAATCGGCAGAGGCGAATTGTCGGCGTTGGCAGCCAGGGCCAGCCAGCCCTCGGGGTTGTCGAAACCGCCTTCGGTGATGCGGTTCGACCACGGCGCCAGTGGGTAGCAGCCGAGCTGGCGCGGCGTACCGGCCTTGAGCGCCTGCTCGTCGGCAGGGCGCAACAGCGGCTGGCCAGTGGAGACCACCGCCCAGTTGGCGATAGCCCCGCCAACTCCCGGTAACAGAGTGAGCTGGGTAATACCGTCGTGCAGGTGTAGAGTGTCGGTCGACATAGGGCAGTACCTGTGCAGTTATCGAGCCGTTAGGCGGAGATAAACGAAGAACGTGTCATCATACAACTCTCTGAGATATGATGCGCTTTGGCCATCCAGACGATAACGATCTCTATGGAAACTCAGAACACGCAGCCACGTGCGCGGCGCAAGCATCGCAGCCTGGCACAGGAACTGGTCGCAGAGTTGTCCCAGCGCATTCGCGACGGGGTGATCAAGCGTGGTGACAAATTGCCGACCGAGTCGGCGATCATGGAAGAGCAGGGCGTCAGCCGCACCGTGGTGCGTGAAGCGTTGTCGCGTCTGCAGGCGTCTGGCCTGGTGGAAACCCGCCACGGCATCGGCACCTTCGTGCTGGATACGCCCAATCCCGGCGGTTTTCGCATCGACCCGGCGACCATCGTCACCCTGCGTGAAGTGCTGGCCGTGCTCGAGCTGCGGATCAGCCTGGAAGTGGAATCCGCTGGTCTGGCCGCCCAGCGTCGCACGCCCGAGCAACTGGCTTCCATGCGCCAGGCGCTGGATGCGCTCAACGAGGGCGCTGCCCACGAAAGCGATGCGGTGTCGTCTGATTTCCAATTTCACCTGCAGATCGCCCATGCCACGGGCAACCGCTACTTCACCGATATCATGAGCCACCTGGGCACCAGCATCATTCCACGTACCCGGCTCAACTCGGCGCGTATCGCCCATGACGACCATGCCCATTACATGGCGCGTCTTGAGCGCGAGCACGAGCAGATCTTTGAGGCCATCGCTCGCCAGGATTCCGATGCCGCCCGTGCCGCCATGCGCCTGCACCTGACCAACAGCCGGGAGCGCCTGCGTCAGGCCCACGAGTCCGCCGAGGTGGCGGCCAAGCAGGCCTGAATCCCGTAGACCCCCAGAGGGCTTGGGTGCCGAATCTACCTGCGTAGATCGGCACCCAAGCCCTTTTTCGTTGCCGCGAGGCGGAGGCACGGCTGATCGCATATCGGTGCTCAGGCGTCCTTGCGGTAGGTCAGCAACACGATTCCCGCCAGCACGATCGCGCCGCCGATCATCTGCATGCCACTCAGTACCTGATCCAGCAGCAGCCAGCCGAACAGCAGGGTGGCGATGGGCTCCATGTTCATCACCGGGGCGTTCTTGGCCATGTTGAGGCGCGGCACGGTGACGAACAGCATGCAGAAGGCGATGCCGTAAAGCAGCACCAGCGTTCCCAGGGCGGTCCAGCCAGTGGAATTGGCCGGCAGGTTCATGCCGCCAGGAATCAGGTCGGCGCTGCCGGCCAGTGCCATGCTGCTGAACACGATCATCAGGGTCAGCATGCTGCGCACCGAGCCGCGCAGGCTGGAGAGCTTGTGGTCAGTTATCCACAGCGCGCAGGCGAATACGCAGGCGGCCAGGAATGACGCGCTCACGCCGACGATCCACTCGGGGCCGATCTGCTCGCTGGCGCCCAGGCGCGCTGGCAAATCCAGGGCGAAAACCAGGCCCAGCAGAATCAGGCCCATCAGCATCACCGTACGGCGTGTCGGCGCCGAGCCGCCCAGTGCCCAGGTGAGCAGGGCGAGGAGGATCGGGAAGGTGTTGCCGATCAGCAGGGCCAGCGCCACGGGAATACGCGCCACGGCCGAGTACAGGCAGATGCTCTGGGTGGCGATCAACAGGCCCAGCAGCAATTGCCAGCGCCAGGCCCCAGGCGGCATCTGCAGGGCCTGGCGTTGCCACAGCACGATGCCGAGCAGCACCAGCATGGTCACGCCGGAGCGACAGAGGATCGCCAGCAGCAGGCCTGTTTCGTTGTCGAAGGCGATACGCGCGGCAATGTGGTTGCCGGCAAAGGAGCAGGCCAGCAACGCCAGGATCATGACGGCGATGTGGCGGGGAAACAGGGCAGGGGCAGTCATAAACAATTTCCGTATCGAGTTGAGCCTTGAGCGCCTGACGGTTTGATCACCGTTCTCGCTGCGCTAAAAAAACGGCGGGTCATGCCAAGGCATGACCCGCCGCGGGTGGAGCGGTATCAGAGTACGACGCTAGGCAGCCACAGCGAGATTGCCGGGATGTAGGTCACGGCCATCAGCACCATGAACAGGGCCAGATAGAACGGCAGCAGCGCCTTCACGGTGGCTTCGATGGTCACCTTGCCGATGGCGGCGCCGACGAACAGCACCGCGCCGACCGGCGGGGTGATCAGGCCGATGCCCAGGTTGACCAGCATGATCATGCCGAAGTGTACCGGGTCGACACCGAAGGAGGTCACCACCGGCAGCAGGATCGGGGTCAGGATCAGGATCAGCGGCGCCATGTCCATGATGGTGCCCAGGGCCAGCAGCATGATGTTCACGCACATCAGGATCACGTAGCGGTTATCCGACAGGGTCAGGAACGCGGTGGTGATCTTCGACGGGATCTGCATCAGGGTCATGATGTAGCCGAACGCGGCGGCGAAGGCGATGAGGATCATCACGATCGACAGCGTGCGCACGGTGCGGTGCATCATCTTCGGCAGTTCACGCCACTTGTAGTCGCGGTAGATGAACATGGTCACGAAGAACGCCCAGATCACCGCCACGGCAGCCGACTCGGTGGCGGTGAACACGCCGGAGAGGATGCCGCCGAGGATGATGACCATGGTCATCAGGCCCCACAGGGCTTCGACGCAGATCTTGATGGCCTGACGCAGCGGGATCACTTCGCCTTTCGGGTAGTTGCGCTTCTTGGCGAACCACAGGCACAGCGTGGCCATGGTGGCGCTCATCAGCAGACCCGGGCCGATACCGGCCATGAACAGCGCGGCGATGGACACCGTGCCGCCGGCTGCCAGGGAGTAGATCACCGAGTTGTGGCTGGGCGGAGTGAGCAGCGCCTGCACCGAACCGGAAACGGTCACGGCGGTGGCGAATTCACGGGGGTAGCCTTTCTTTTCCATCTCCGGGATCAGCACCGAACCCACCGAGGCGGTGTCGGCCAGGGACGAACCGGAGATCGCGCCGAAGAAGGTGGACGCGGTGATGTTCACCAGCGACAGGCCGCCGCGCACGAAGCCCACCAGCACACCGGCGAACGCCACCAGGCGACGCGCCATGCCGCCTTCGGCCATGATCGCGCCAGCCAGCACGAAGAACGGAATGGCCAGCAGGGAGAACTTGTTGACGCCACCGGCGACCTGGATCATCACGGCATGCAGGGGGATCTCGATCCACCAGGCGCCGATCAGCGCCGCGATGCCAAGCGAATAGGCCACGGGGACGCGCAGCATGATCAGGGCAATGAAGCTGCCCACCAGAATGAGGGCATCCATTACACGGCCTCCTTGGCTTCTTCAGCGGCTTCGAAGTTGACGGCGCGGCGTTTGTGCTGGTCGCCGTAGAGGATCTGTTCGATCACGAACAACAGGGTGATGAAACCACCGACCGGAATCGGCATGTAGCTGATGCCGACGCGAACCGAAGGCAGGGTGCTGAGGAACTGGTTCCAGGTAGCCATGCACAGTTTGTAGCCCCAGATCAGCATGAACAGGGCGACGGCGCCCATCATCAGGCGTACGAACAGGGTGATGACGGGCTGCGCGCCTTGCGGCATGCGGTCGGTCAGCGAAGTCACGGCCATGTGAGCTCCGGCACGGTAGCTGGCAGCGGCACCGATAAAGGTGAACACCACCATCAACATGACGGAGATGGGCTCGGGCCAGCCCAATCCTTGCCCCAGCACATAACGGCTGAAGACGCCCCAGGGGATGATCGTGGCCATGATCACGATCGCGAGACCTGTGACGATGATGCAGGCACGATAAATGGCGTCATTGACGCCCAGAACCAGATTTTTCATGAGACTTCACCGGAAGGTGTGGAGCCGGCAGAACGCCGGCTCCGTACGCTTGCGCGAGATTTTTATCAGGTCATTGAAAAGCGTCAGCGGCAACGCAGCTGGCTTTTCAAGACCTGTTACTTGACGGCTTCGATGCGCTTGATCAGATCGGCGTACTGGGCGCCGTACTTCTCACGTACCGGAGCGGTCGCGTCGTAGAAAGGCTTGGTGTCGATTTCGATGAACTCGACGCCTTCGGCCTTGAGCTTCTCGTTGGACGCGTTTTCCTTGGCGACCCACAGATCACGCTCTTCCAGTTGCGCTTCCTTGGCCAGCTTCTTGACCAGGGTCTGCTGCTCCGGGGTCAGCTTCTCCCAGGTGGCCTTGGACATCAGCAGCGGCTCGGGCAGGATCAGGTGGTGCGTCTGGGTGTAGTACTTGGCTTCGCGGAAGTGGTTGTGCTCGAGCAGGGTCGGCGAGTTGTTCTCGGCGCCGTCGATCACGCCGCTCTGCAGGGCGCTGAAGATTTCACCGGTGTCCATGGCGATGCCGTTGCCGCCCATGGCGTTGAGGGTGTCGATGAACAGCGGGTTGCCGATCACGCGGATCTTCATGCCCTTGAGGTCTTCGATCTTGCGTACCGGCTTCTTGGTGTAGAGGCTGCGGCTGCCGGCTTCCATCCACGCCAGGCCGACCATGTTGAAGTCGGAGTTGGTGATGGAGTCGAGAATTTCCTGGCCGATTTCACCGTCCACCACCTTGCGCATGTGGTCGATGTCGCGGAACACGAACGGCATGTTGAAGACGTTGGTGGCCGGTACCACCGAGCCGACCGAGCCGAGGCTGACGCGGGTCAGCTGTACGGCGCCGATCTGGGTCTGTTCGATCACTTCCTTCTCGGAGCCCAGTACGCCACCGGCGAACATGCGCGATTTGATCTCGCCGTTGGTGGCGGTATCGAGTTTCTTGCCGAGGTTTTCCATGGCCACCACGGTCGGGTAGCCGGCCGGGTGGATTTCAGCGATCTTCAGGGTGATGTCCGCCTGAGCCAGGCTGGACAGGCCGAATGCCAGCGGGAGTGCGGCGATGAGCAACTTGCGCTTGAAGTTCATGTGAAGCTCCGTTTTGTTGTTGTTGGTTTGCAGCGTTGTGTAACGGCTGGCGCCCCGCGAATCGCCGGGGCCAGGGTTGTTATCAGTGCCCGAACGGGGTTTCTGCCAGACCACTGACACCCGGTTGCAGGGCGAACACGCCCCCGGCCAGTGGTTGATCGTCCAGGTTGCCGCCCGGGCGAATCGAGGTGACGAACAGGGTGTCGAGGTTGGGGCCGCCAAAGGCGCACATGGTCGGCTTTTTCACCGGCACTTCCAGGGAGCGGTCGAGGCGCCCGGCCGGGGTGAAACGGTGAATCAGGCCGGCATCGTTGCCGCAGATCCAGTAGCAGCCATCGGCGTCCACCGCGGCGCCATCGGGGCGGCCGGGGTAGTCGTTCATGTCGACGAACAGGCGCCGGCTGTGCGGGGTGCCGCTGTCGATGTCGTAGTCGAACGCCCAGATGGCCTGCACCGAAGGATGCGAGTCGGAAAGGTACATGATGCGGCCGTCCGGGCTGAAGCCCAGGCCGTTGGGCACGATCAGGTCGTCGAGCAGCACCGGCAGGCTGGCCTGGCTGGCGCCATCGTAACGATACAGCGCGCCGACGTTGGCGCCCGCACCCATGTCCATCAGCATACTGCCGGCCCAGAAGCGCCCCTGGCGGTCGCAGCGGCCGTCATTGAAACGCATCTGCTCGCGGGCATGGCTGACCTCGACCAGGCGCTCGCCGTTCAGGCGCCCGTCGTCGCCAGCGGTGAGCTGAAAGATGCCGCTCTGCATGCCAGCGACCCAGCTGCCATCGGCACGCTGGGCGATGCAGGCGAGCATTTCGTCGGCTTCCCAGCTTTGCGTGCTGGCGTCCGCCAAGTTCCAGCGGTACAGGCGCTTGTTGGGAATGTCGGCCCAGTACAGGGCCTGATCCCGCTCGCTCCACACCGGGCTTTCGCCCACGGCATTACGGGCATCGAGAATCAGTTCGGCTTGCTTGGGCATGTCCGACCTCTTGTTATTGTTGTCGGGGGAGGGTGCGGTCTCAGTCGTCGCCGAACGGGCCGGCTGCCGTGAAGGCGCCGCCGTGATAGAGCGCATTCGGGTCATCCGCCGGCACTGGGGGCTGGGCCTCGACCTTGTCGCGGAAGACTTCCGATGTGTCCTTGGGTGCGAAGCCCAGGTGGGCGGCCTTGCTGTTGTCCCACCACAGGGTCTTGTTCGCCGAGGCGCCGTAGACCACGGTGTGGCCGACGTTAGGCGTGGTGAGGCTGCGTTCGATCAGCTGTACCAGATCGTCGTAGCTCAGCCAGGTGCTCATCATGCGGCGGTTCAGCGGCTCGGTGAACGAGGAGCCGATGCGGATGCTGACGGTCTCGATGCCGTAGCGATCGAAGTAGAAGCTGGCCATGTCCTCGCCGTAGGACTTCGACAGGCCGTAGTAGCCATCCGGGCGACGTGGCGCGTCGGCGTCGATGGTGTCGGTCTGCTTGTGGAAGCCGATGACATGGTTGGAGCTGGCGAAGATCACGCGTTTGACGCCATGGCGACGCGCCGCTTCGTAGATATGGAACACGCCACTGATGTTCGGGCCGAGGATTTCCTCGAACGGACGCTCCACCGATACGCCACCGAAGTGCAGGATGGCGTCGACGCCTTCGACCAACTGGTGAACGGCCTGTTTGTCGGCCAGATCGCAGATCTGCACCTCGATGTGCGGGCCTTCGGCCGGCGCCATTTCGGCGATGTCGGAAAGACGCAGGATCTCGGTCAGTGGCTGCAGGCGCTCACGCAGCGCCTTGCCCAATCCGCCTGCCGCGCCAGTGAGCAGCAGGCGATGGAAGGGCGGTTGCGCATTGGAAGAGGTAGTCATGGCGGAAGCGGTCTCTGGTTTGTTTTTATGGAGAGCTTGTTATCGGTTGTCGTATGACGTGAGAGGATTATCAACAGCCTCCGATTGCGCTGTCAACGCGACGCCGTAAAAAACCTCGGCAATCCATCTGGTATGCCAGAAACCGCAGACGTGGTGCGTTTGCGCATGGTTTTGCGCAATGTCGACAGCCAGGAAATGACTGGTTGGTCACGGGCATTTATCGGCAGTCAGCGGTGCTTCGAGCGACGACTTTTGCGAACCCTTGGCGTATAAAAGGTCGCAGAGGGGGATGGTTTTAGTTATTGTCGTACGATAACGTATCTCTACAGCCAGCGGCTGCCTCTTTCCACATGCGCTACAGGTGTTCGAAGAATGACCCCACAAGAATTAAAATCCGTCCTCTCCTCCGGTCTGCTGTCTTTCCCGCTGACCGATTTCGATGCCCAAGGCGAATTCAATCCTGAAGGCTACGTGCGCCGCCTCGAGTGGCTGGCCCCGTACGGCGCCACCGCGCTGTTCGCTGCCGGCGGCACCGGTGAATTCTTCTCCCTGGCCGCTGACGAGTATTCGTCGGTGATCAAGACCGCCGTCGATACCTGCGCAGGCAGCGTGCCGATTCTCGCCGGCGTCGGTGGCTCCACCCGGCAGGCCATCCAGTACGCACAGGAAGCCGAGCGCCTGGGCGCCAAGGGCCTGCTGCTGCTGCCGCACTACCTGACCGAAGCTTCCCAGGAAGGCGTTGCTGCTCACGTCGAGCAGGTGTGCAAATCGGTGAAGATCGGTGTGGTGGTCTACAACCGCAACGTCTGCCGCCTGAACGCGCCGCTGCTCGAGCAACTGGCCGAGCGGTGCCCGAATCTGATCGGCTACAAGGACGGCCTGGGTGATATCGAGCTGATGGTTTCCATCCGTCGTCGTCTGGGTGATCGCTTCAGCTACCTGGGCGGTCTGCCGACCGCTGAAGTCTACGCTGCGGCCTACAAGGCCCTGGGCGTGCCGGTATACTCCTCGGCGGTGTTCAACTTCATCCCGAAAACCGCGATGGATTTCTACCACGCCATCGCCAAGGACGATCACGCTACCGTCGCCAAGATCATCGACGACTTCTTCCTGCCTTACCTGGACATCCGTAACCGCAAGGCCGGCTATGCCGTGAGCATCGTCAAGGCCGGCGCCAAGATCTCCGGCTACGACGCCGGCCCGGTCCGCGCCCCGCTGACCGATCTGCTGCCGGACGAGTACGAGAAGCTGGCTGCGCTGATCAAGAAGCAAGGCGCTCAGTAAGCTTCACGCGCGAGCGGCGATACGAAAGAGCCCAGGCCTTGTGCCTGGGCTTTTGCGTTTTTGGGTGGTTGTTGCAAGGCAAATGCGGCCACTCGGGGTTGCGTAGGAGAGGGCAGTGGCTGAATGGGGCGGGAAGCGAGTGCCGTCATGTAGCGCACCGTTTTGATTGTTCGAATGTCGAGGCAAACCAAGAGATGTCGTCGTACGACTTGGTTGCTAGTCGTACGAAGCGATTCACATCTGCGGCAACCTTTCCCGCAGGCTGGAAAGCGACTTTTCTTCAATCTAAAGCATGCAATTAGCCATGTAATTGGAGAATTATTAAGGTTTTGGCTAATTTTTGGACAATTCGGGGGGTCGTACACCGAGCCGGTCGATGGCATTGCTTACAAAGAAAAATGCATCGAGATGCTTGGATTTTTTATAGTTGTACGATAACGTATGACTTCAGTTGCCGGTAACGGCCTCCATGTCCTCATCCAAGGGTGTAAGAAGAATGACTCCACAAGAATTAAAAACCGTCCTCTCCTCCGGCCTCCTGTCGTTCCCGCTGACCGACTTCGACGCTGCCGGTGAATTCAACCCGGCAGGTTACATCCGCCGCCTGGAGTGGCTGGCCCCGTACGGCGCCACCGCGCTGTTCGCCGCCGGCGGCACCGGTGAGTTCTTCTCCCTGGCCGCTGACGAGTATTCGTCGGTGATCAAGACTGCCGTCGATACCTGCGCAGGCAGCGTGCCGATTCTCGCCGGCGTCGGTGGCTCCACCCGCCAGGCCATCCAGTACGCACAGGAAGCCGAGCGCCTGGGTGCCAAGGGCCTGCTGCTGCTGCCGCACTACCTGACCGAAGCCTCCCAGGAAGGCGTCGCGGCTCACGTCGAGCAGGTCTGCAAATCGGTGAAGATCGGTGTGGTAGTCTACAACCGTAACGTTTGCCGTCTGAATGCCGATCTGCTCGAACAGCTGGCCGAGCGTTGCCCGAACCTGATCGGCTACAAGGACGGCCTGGGTGATATCGAGCTGATGGTTTCCATCCGTCGCCGTCTGGGCGAGCGCCTGACCTACCTGGGCGGCCTGCCGACCGCCGAAGTCTACGCCGCCGCCTACAAGGCCCTGGGCGTGCCGGTCTATTCCTCGGCGGTATTCAACTTCATCCCGAAAACCGCGATGGACTTCTACCACGCCATTGCCCGCGAAGATCACGCCACCGTCGGCAAGATCATCGACGATTTCTTCCTGCCGTACCTGGACATCCGTAACCGTAAATCCGGCTACGCGGTGAGCATCGTCAAGGCGGGCGCCAAGATCTCCGGCTACGACGCCGGCCCGGTCCGCGCCCCGCTGACCGAGCTGCTGCCAGGCGAGTACGAGCAGCTTGCGGCGCTGATCGACGCCCAGGGCGCGCAGTAACGGTCATCCACGACTGGCTGCGCGTCGGCCAGTCGGCGACGCTGCCGCTCCACAAGCCCGGGCCTCGTGCCCGGGTTTTTTCGTTCTGCCAGGCGCCATCCGATTACCGCGGGATCTCTGGTTACTGCCCGGCCGGCTGGTTAAGATGCGCGATCCTTCACGCAGCCAGCGGCCCGTCATGGCAAAGAAATCTCGCGCTTCATCTTCCTCCACGCCTGCGAGCAAGGGCGCGAGCGTGACGCTGATCGACGTGGCCAAGGTGGCCGGCGTTTCGCCGATCACCGTGTCCCGCGCTCTGCACCGGCCCGACGTGGTCAGCGAAAGCGCCCGCAAGAAGGTGCTCGAAGCCGTGCGGGTGACCGGCTATGTGCCGAACATGCTGGCTGGCGGACTGGCCTCGAACAAGAGCCGGCTGGTGGCGATTTTCGTGCCGACCATCGCCCACTCGATCTTCGCCGAAACCGTACAATCGCTGATGGATCACCTGACCACCGCGGGCTACCAGACGATGATCGGCCTGACTGGCTACTCGGCCGAGCAGGAAGAGCGGCTGCTCGGCGCGGTGCTTGGTCGGCGCCCCGATGGCATCGTGCTGACCGGCACCCTGCACACCGAGGAAAGCCGGCTGCGTTTGCAGGCGGCGGGCATTCCGGTGGTCGAGGCCTGGGACCTGGGCGCATCGCCCATCGACATGCAGGTGGGGTTCTCCCATGAGAAGGTCGGCCAGGCGATTGCCGATCACCTGCACGGCAAGGGCTACCGCCGCTTCGCCATCGTTTCGGTCGATGACTCCCGGGCGCTCAAGCGCGGCGGCAGCGTGATCGACCAGCTCAAGGCGCTGGGCATCGACGAGGTGCCCATGGCGGTGCTCGCCGCGCCTGCCACCCTGCAGAGCGGCAGGGAAGGGCTGCGCCAGCTGCTTGCCGACGGGCACGCCCCGCAGGTGATCGTCTGCAGTTCGGATACCGTGGCTCAGGGCATCCTGGCAGAGGCGGCGAGCCGGGGCATCGAGGTGCCGGGTCAGCTGGCCGTCATGGGCTTCGGGGATCTGTCCAGTGCTGCCCATCTTCATCCGGCACTGTCGACGGTCAACATCGATGGTCGGCGCATGGGCAAGCACGTCGCCAGTGCGCTGCTGCAGCGTTTTCGCGACGGTGACGAGCAGCAGCCGGTGCGGCTGGACACCGGTTTCACGCTGATCGACCGCGAAACCACCTGACCCGAATCAACCTCTCATCAGACAACTGACAACGTAACAAGAAATTGCTTGAATGATTGCGCAATCATAGTAAAGTCGGCTGTGTAGCGAACTGCGTAGTGCCGTATCGAATGCTGCATTGATTGCGCAATCATCGATTGCCGATCTGCCAGCCAGGCGCCGTCAGCCAATAAGGATAATAAAACCGTGAAAAACAGTATCCGCACGTCCTCTCCATGCCCCAACACGGGCAGTTTCCGTTCGTCCCTGTCTGCGTCCAACGCTTCGAAACCCTACCCGGGTGTCGCGACGCCTCCTGCCACGAGCTAACCGGCCAGATACAACTCCGTTTTCAAACTTCATGACCCCGCCCTTGGGCGGCTGGCGCGTCCGTACGCGCCTGTCAGCAATAAAAATAACATCGAGGTGAGATCTCCATGGGAGACACAAAGAAAACCCACGTCCGTTACCTGATACTGCTGATGCTGTTTCTGGTAACCACCATCAACTACGCCGACCGCGCCACCATTTCCATCGCAGGCTCCAGCATGCAGAAGGATCTGGGTATCGATGCGGTAACCCTCGGCTACATCTTCTCCGCCTTCGGCTGGGCCTACGTGATCGGGCAGATCCCGGGTGGCTGGCTGCTCGACCGCTTCGGTTCCAAGCGCGTATATGCCGCCGGCATTTTCATCTGGTCGCTGTTCACCCTGCTGCAGGGCTTTGTCGGCATGATGCCGGTGGCCTGGGCGGTGGTGACCCTGTTCGTGCTGCGCTTCATGGTCGGCTTCGCCGAAGCGCCGTCGTTCCCGGGTAACGCCCGTATCGTCGCGGCCTGGTTCCCGACGGCCGAGCGCGGTACCGCATCGGCGATCTTCAA
This sequence comes from Pseudomonas sp. PA27(2017), assembly GCF_001945445.1. Lineage (GTDB taxonomy): Bacteria > Pseudomonadota > Gammaproteobacteria > Pseudomonadales > Pseudomonadaceae > Aquipseudomonas. The sequence continues at coordinate 242,796 of NZ_MSXW01000038.1, read as the reverse complement.
CTCGGCGCAGTACTTCGCCACCGCACTGTTCGCGCCGCTGATGGGCTGGATCGTCTATTCCTTCGGCTGGGAGCACGTGTTCGTGGTCATGGGCGTACTGGGCATCGTCTTCGCCGGCATCTGGATGAAGACCATCTACAACCCCAAGGAACACCCGCGTATCAGCGCTGCCGAGGTCGAGCACATCGCCAGCAATGGCGGCCTGGTCGACATGGATCAGACCAAGGGCAGCGGTGGGCCGAAGTGGCACTACATCACCCAATTGCTGACCAACCGCATGATGGTCGGCGTGTACCTGGGCCAGTACTGCATCAACGCCATCACCTACTTCTTCCTCACCTGGTTCCCGGTTTACCTGGTGCAGGAGCGTGGCATGACCATCCTCAAGGCCGGCTTCATCGCCTCCTTGCCGGCGATCATGGGTTTCGTCGGCGGCGTGCTCGGCGGGGTGATCTCCGACTGGCTGCTGCGCCGTGGCAATAGCCTGACCCTGGCGCGCAAGCTGCCTATCGTCTGCGGCCTGATGCTGTCGACCAGCATGGTGCTGTGCAACTACGTGTCGGCCGAATGGATGGTGGTCGGTTTCATGACCCTGGCCTTCTTCGGCAAAGGTCTCGGCGCCCTTGGCTGGGCCGTGGTCTCGGACACCTCGCCCAAGCAGATCGCGGGCCTGTCCGGCGGCCTGTTCAACACCTTCGGCAACATCGCCTCGATCACCACGCCCATCGTCATCGGCTACATCATCAGCGCCACCGGCTCGTTCAAGTGGGCACTGGTGTACGTTGGCGCCAACGCCCTGGTCGCGGTGTTCAGCTACCTGTTCATCGTCGGTCGCATTCAGCGCGTGGTGCTGAAGGATGAAAATGGCCAGGCGCTTGGCGAACAGGCTTCGCCCGCTCCGGCAACCTGACCGCTCGCGGCCTCGTCTGGCACCGGCAGGCGAGGCCATGACCGTGCTTTTACAACAAGAAAAGGATTAGCCCCATGGATCTCATTCAACATCAGGACTCCCCGCGATACATCCGCCTGCATCCCGATGACAACGTCGGCGTGGTGGTCAACGAACAGGGGGTGGCGGCCGGTGGCCGTTTTGCCGACGGCCTGGAGGCGTTGGAGGGCATTCCCCAGAGCCACAAGGTGTCGCTGGTGGCGATTGCCGAAGGCGGCAACGTGGTGCGCTACGGGGAAGTGATCGGCTACGCCCTGAATCCTATTCCTGCCGGCACCTGGGTGACCGAGGCGCTGTTGCGCATGCCCGAGCCGCCGGTGCTGGACAACCTGCCCAAGGCGACCATCAAGGCACCGACGCCCGAACCGCTGGACGGCTACACCTTCGAAGGCTTCCGCAATGCCGATGGCACCGTCGGCACACGCAACATCCTTGGCGTCACCACCACGGTGCAGTGCGTGGTCGGCGTGCTCGACCACTGCGTCGAGCGCGTGCGCAAGGAAATCCTCCCCAAGTACCCGAATGTCGATGACGTGGTGCCGCTGTCGCACAGTTACGGCTGTGGCGTGGCGATCAACGCACCGGACGCCGTGGTGCCGATCCGCACGCTCTACAACATCAGCCGCAACCCCAACCTGGGCGGCCAGGCGCTGGTGATCAGCCTGGGCTGCGAGAAACTGCAGGCCAACCAGCTGATGGACGGTGACGCCCTGACCTGCGGCCAGGACGAGGAAGAGTGGCTGTTCCGCCTGCAGGATTCGGGCACCGGTTTCGCCGGCATGATCGAGCAGATCATGGGCATGATCGAAGATCGCCTGAAGGTGCTCGATCAGCGTCGCCGCGAAACCGTGCCGGCTTCCGAGCTGGTGGTGGGCATGCAGTGCGGCGGCAGCGACGCCTTCTCCGGCATCACCGCCAACCCGGCGCTGGGCGTAGCGGCCGACCTGCTGGTACGGGCCGGCGCCACCGTGATGTTCTCCGAGAACACCGAGGTGCGTGATGGAATCCATCTGCTGACTCCGCGCGCCGCCAGCGTCGAAGTGGCCGATGCGCTGATCCGCGAAATGGACTGGTATGACCGCTATCTCGAGCGTGGCATGGCTGATCGCAGCGCCAACACCACGCCGGGCAACAAGAAGGGCGGCCTCAACAACATCGTCGAAAAGGCCATGGGCTCGATCGCCAAGTCCGGCAACAGCCCGATCGTCGGCGTGGTCTCGCCCGGCGAGCGGATTCGCGGCAAGGGCCTGTGGTTCTGCGCCACCCCGGCCAGCGACTTCATCTGCGGCACCCTGCAACTGGCCGCCGGCATGAACCTGCACATCTTCACCACCGGCCGCGGCACGCCCTACGGTCTGTCCATGGTGCCGGTGATCAAGGTGGCCACCCGCACCCAGCTGGCCGAACGCTGGCCGGACCTGATTGATGTCGACGCCGGGCAGATCACCTCGGGGCGCATGTCCCTCGAGGAAATGGGCTGGCACATCTTCCAGCTCTACCTGGACATCGCCAGCGGCAAGCAGCAGACCTGGGCCGAGAAGCATCGCCTGCATAACGATCTGGTGCTATTCAATCCCGCCCCAGTCACCTGAGAACCCGCCCCAAGTCAGCTGCGCGTCGGCCCTGCGGCGTTAAAAACAGGCTCGGAATGCTCATGTACACCAGTACACTCCGCTTCCTCGCCTGTTTTTGCCTTGCAGGGCTCTAGCTCGCAAGACTTGAAGCGGGTTCTTTTCTGAAGAGATCCCGAGCCGCCTCGCTTTCGCCCGTGCCGAGGCAGGTATCATCCGCACTTCGATATCCACGATAGGAGAGCTGCATGAGTCGTCCCACCGTGCTTCAGGTCGGTCGTTTCCCGCCACGTTTCAATGAGCGCCTGCAGCGCGACTATCAACTGATCCGCCTGTGGGAGCAGAAGGAGTTTCTCGCCGAGCGCGGTGCCGAGATCGATATCGTCGTGACCTCGGCGCGCTACGGCTGCTCGGCCGAGCAACTGGCGCAGATGCCCAACCTCAAGGCCATCTGCAGTTTCGGTGTCGGCCATGATTCGATTGCCGTCGATGAGGCCAAGGCCCGTGGCATCGTCATCAGCACCACGCCGGACGTGCTCAACGAATGCGTGGCCGACACGGCCATTGGCCTGGTGATCGACACCGCCCGGCAGTTCGCTGCATCCGACCAGCACGTGCGCCAGGGTAAATGGCTCAAGGGCCAGTACCCGCTGACCCGCAAGGTCAGTGGCAAGAAGCTGGGCATCGTCGGCTTCGGGCGGATCGGCAAGGAAATCGCCAAGCGCGCCGCGGGGTTCGACCTGGACATCCGCTACCACAACCGCCGGCCTGACCCGAGCACCACTTACGGTTACGAGGCCGACCTCAAGGCACTGGCAAGCTGGGCCGACTTTCTGGTGCTGGCCTGCCCTGGCGGTGCGTCCACCCATCACCTGATCGACGCCGAGGTGCTCGCTGCCCTGGGCGCTGACGGCATTTTGGTCAACATTTCCCGCGGTAGCGTGGTGGACGAGCAGGCGCTGGTCGCCGCGCTGCAGGCCGGTACGCTCGGCGGCGCAGGGCTGGACGTTTTCGAGGACGAGCCGCGGGTGCCCGAGGTGCTGTTCGCCATGCCCAATGTGGTGCTGTTGCCCCACGTAGGCAGCGCCACCGAGGAAACCCGGCTGGCCATGGAGAACCTGGTGTTCGATAATCTCGATGCCTTTATTGAGCGTGGTGAGCTGATCACCCCGCTCTGAGAACATGCTCACGATCTGCTGCGCGTCGGCCCTGCGGCGTTAAAAGCCCGCTCGGACTGCTCATTTACAGCTCGTAAACTCCGCGTCCTCGCCTGCTTTTGCCTTGCATGGCTCTAGCTCGCTAGATCGTGAGCATGTTCGAACCGAATAGGCGAGCCGCGCAAGCGGCTTCGCTTATACGCGCCGGGCCACAAGCCCGAACGCGGTTTCTACCCTCGAGCGACACCCGGTGCGCCACAAGCGCACCGGTTCTCTAGGCCTCCGTGGCCTCACGCCTTGCAATGAATGCCGCCATCAGCTGGTTGCCATCGAGAATGTCGGTGCAGATCGCCTGGCGCGCCGCCGCGCCATCACCCTTCTGCAGGGCATGAAAAACCTCCCAGTGATGCTCGATCGCCATGCGTTCGCTGAAGTCGCCATAGGCACGGGCGATCAGCGGCCCGGTGCGCATCCACAGGCTGTCGAGTACGTCGCGCAGCAGTGGCATGCCGGCGATATCGGCCAGGGCGAAGTGAAATGCCTGGTTGAGCTTCAGTGCCGCGATCAGGTCGCCGTCGTGCACCGCCTCCAGGTTGTCGCGGATGTTGCGCTCGAGCATCTGCAACTGTTCGGCGCTTACCTTGCCGGCCGCGGTTTCGGCGGCCAGGCCTTCGAGCGCCAGGCGAATGCTGCGGATTTCCGCGTACTGCTCCAAGGTCAGCACCGGCACTCGGATGTCGCGCGGGGTCTTCAGGATCAGCGCCTTTTCCTTCGCCAGCTGCAGGATCGCGTCGCGTACCGGGGTGACGCTGGTGCCCAACTGCTCGGCCAGGTCGCGGATGCGCAGGCGGTCGTCCGGCTGGAAACGGCCGGTGATCAAGGCCTCGCGCAGCAAGGCGTAAACGCCACTACCCAGGTAGGTGTGGCTGAGACCGTCGATGGGGTATTTCATGGTGGTGACTTCCAGGGCGCAGGCCAGGCGATTCTACCTTGCGAGGCTTCATACGTGCTGGCCACCGTTGACGTGAATTTCTGCGCCATTGACGTAAGTCGCCCCGGACGTGCAGAGAAAATACACCAGCGAGGCGACTTCCTCGGGTTTGCCCAGGCGATGCATGGGAATATCACGCTCGACGATCTGCTCGGTACCCGACGACAGGATCGAGGTGTCGATTTCGCCCGGCGCAATGGCGTTCACGCGCACCCCGTGGCAACCGAATTCGTGGGCCATCTCGCGGGTCAGTGCCGCCAGCCCCGCCTTGGAGGCGGCATAGGCGGAGCCGGCGAAAGGATGCACCCGTGAGCCGGCGATGGAGGTGACGTTGATGATGCTGCCCTGGGCTGCCTTCAGTTCCTCGAACAGCCCGCGGGCGAGCAGGGCGGTGGAGAACAGGTTGACGTTGAACACTTTGGTCCAGGTGGCGTAGTCGCTGCCCAGCACGCCCAGGCGTTCGCCCTCGCTGCCTTTGGGCGACACGCCGGCGTTGTTGACCAGTGCATCCAGCCGCCAGCCGAGCTTCTCGCGGATCAGCGGCAGGCTCTCCTGCAAGTGCTCGATGTCCTCGAGGTCCAGATGAATATGGTTGAGCTTGCCCTCGGCCCAGGGGCATTCGGCGACCCAGTCATGGCGCGAGGCGGTGAAGATGCGCCAGCCCGCCGCGTTGAAGTGTTTGACCGTCGCATGGCCGATGCCCCGGCTGGCGCCGGTCAGCAGCAGGGTTTTCTGATCGCTCATGGCATTTCTCCGCAGTGGTGGGGCTTGCGCAAGCACTGTAGCTGGGCAAATCATCGCTCAATGAAAAATATGATGCATCATAAATTTCAGGATGCTTTAATGATTCCGCCGTGCACGCCAATAACAACAAATAGATGGCCTAGTGGACCTGCTCAGCTCCCCAGCGCCGTGCCAATGGTTCTTGTCGGTAAAGCACCGGTGTTTCTTCCTTGAAGCTGCCCTTACCCAACCAGAGCCTCGGCCCTGCCAGGAGCAACCCTCAATGTTCAAGAAAACCGCACTACTGATCGCCCTCGCCAGCAGCGCCGCCATGTCGCAAGCGGCTGAAAAACTCGCCGTGGTTTCCTTTGGCGGTGACAACAAGGTGGTTCAGGAATCAGCGTTCTACAAACCCTTCGAGGCGCGCGAGAAGGTGCGCATCGAAGCCTCCGCGTATAACGGCGAGATGGCCAAGATCAAGGTCATGGCCGATACCGGGCAGGTTTCCTGGGACGTCGTCGAAGTGGAGACCCCGGAACTGATCCGTGGTTGCAGTGAAGGGCTGTTCGAGCCGCTGGACTGGGCGAAGATCGGCAAGCGTGAGGATTTCATTCCCGAGGCGGTGAGCGATTGCGGCGCCGGGATCTTCATCTGGTCGACGGTACTGACCTACGACGGCAGCAAGCTCAAAGGCGCCCCCGCGGGCTGGGCGGATTTCTGGGATGTGCAGAAATTCCCGGGCAAGCGCGGCCTGCGTCGTGGCGCCAAGTTCACCCTGGAGTTCGCCCTGCTTGCCGACGGCGTGGCGCAGGCCGATCTGTACAAGGTGCTGGGCACCGAAGAAGGCGTCGAGCGGGCGTTCCGCAAGCTCGATCAGCTCAAGCCCAACATCCAGTGGTGGGAAGCCGGCGCGCAGCCGCTGCAATGGCTGGCCGCCGGTGACGTGGTGATGACCTCGGCCTACAACGGCCGCGTGACCACGGCGCAGAAGGAAGGCCGCGACTTCGTCATGCAATGGAACGGCAGCCTCTACGACCTCGATCACTGGGCCATCGTCAAAGGCAGCAAGAACAAGGAACTGGCCGAGAAGTTCATCGCCATGGCCAGCACGCCCGAGTTGCAGAAGGTCTATGCCGAGGGCATTCCCTATGGCCCGACCAACACCCATACCATGGCGCTGATCGACCCGACCATACAGGGCAGCCTGCCGACGGCGCCGCAGAACCTCAAGAACGCCCGCGCCATGGATATCGAGTTCTGGATCGACCATGGCGAAGACCTGGAGCAGCGTTTCAACGCCTGGGCCAGCAAATAAAAGAGGTAACAGGCCCCAGGAGTGGCAGCGGGCCATGCCGCAAAATTCGGGTACGGCCGGATTGCTCCTTGGGGTCTTGTTTTGTCACAACAGGCAGTACGTGAATTTAACGAGGGCCAGATCCTGGCGGAGTGTATGGATGTGTCGCTGAATACCCAGGTTGTGCATGACCCCTTATTGCAGGCGCAGCCGGCGCAGGTCAGCGCGGTGCGCGCCGGTATCATCGCCAGCGAGTGCTTTGGCGTGCTGGGCGGCGTTCGCCCGTTGGCCGGTGAACGCGACCTGAATTTCCAGCTCGCCTGCGCGGACGGTACGTCCTATCTGCTGAAGATTTCCCATCCGCTGGAAAACCCTCAGGTGGTGGATTTCCAGAACCAGGCGCTGCTGCAGATCCAGCGCGCCGATCCCGAGCTGCCGGTGCAGCGTGTGTATGCCGCGCGTGACGGTCGCTATCAGGCCGCGGTCGATATCGATGGCCAGACCATGCTGGTGCGTCTGCTGTCGTTCGTCGATGGGCTGCCTTTGCATCAGGTCAGCGCGCGCAACGCCCGGTTGCGCCATAACCTGGGCGACGCTATGGCGCGGCTCGACAGGGCGCTGGCCGACTTCCGACATCCCGCATCTGAACACGAGTTGCTCTGGGACATGCAGCAAGCCGCCCGGCTGCGGCCGCTGCTGGCGCATATCGATGACCAGCCGTTGCGAACGCTGGTGGGCAAGGCACTGGACGCCTTCGAGGCTCAGGCCTTGCCACGTTTTCCAGCGCTGCGTCGTCAGGTGATCCACAACGACCTCAACCCGCATAACGTCATCGTCGACCCCCAGCGGCCCGAGTGTGTGCTGAACATCCTCGATTTCGGCGATATGGTCGAGGCGCCGCTGATCAACGAGGTCGGCGTCGCCGCGGCGTACCAGCTTGGCCATGGGGGAGACGTGCTGGCGCCGGCCCTGGACTTCGTGGCCGCCTATCACCGACGCAACCCGCTGCGTGACGAGGAACTGGATATCCTCGGTGAGCTGATCGCCACGCGGTTGGTGATGACCATCGCCATCACCGCCTGGCGCGCCAGCCTGCACCCGGAAAATCGCGATTACATCCTGCGCAACGTACCCCAGGCCAGCGCCAGCCTGCGCGGTCTGGCGGCCAGCGAACCGGCGCTGGTGCGCCAACGAATCCATCAAGCCTGCCGGGGAGCCTTGCAGCCATGAGCATGATCAACGGCTTCAGTGCGGCGGATGCCGAACGGCTGAGTGAAAGGGAGCGCAGCCTCATCGAGCGCCGCGAACGGCTGCTCGGCCCGGCCTACCGGTTGTTCTACGAGCGCCCGCTGCACACCGTGCGCGGCGAGGGTGTATGGCTCTACGACGCTGCGGGGCGGCGTTACCTGGATGCCTACAACAACGTGGCATCCATCGGCCATTGTCACCCGCGCGTGGTGCAGGCGATTGCCGAGCAGGCGGCGGTGCTCAATACCCACACCCGGTACCTGCAGGAAGGCATTCTCGATTATGCCGAGCAGCTGCTGGCGACCTTCCCGGCCGGGCTCGAACAGGTGATGTTCACCTGCACCGGCAGCGAGGCCAATGACCTGGCGCTGCGCATCGCCCGCCACTACACCGGCGGCACCGGAGTGATCATCACCCGTTTCGCCTACCACGGGGTGACCGGCGATATTTCCGCGCTGTCGCCATCGCTGGGCGCCAGTATCCAGCTTCCCGGCCATGCCCGTACCGTGCGCCCCCCGGATGTCTATCGCCTCGGGCCCGAGGCGGGCAAGCTGTTCGCTGAAGACGTGCGGGCCGCCATCGCCGATCTGCGCGCCCACGGCATCAAGCCGGCGGCGCTGCTGATCGACGGCATCTTCGCCAGCGATGGCATCTTCGCAGGGCCCGAAGGCTGTATCGCCGAAGCGGTTGCGGTCGCCCAGGCAGAGGGGTTGCTGTACATCGCCGATGAAGTGCAGTGCGGCTTCGCTCGCACCGGTTCGCACATGTGGGGGTTTCAGCGTCATGGCGTGCAGCCGGATCTGGTCAGTCTCGGTAAACCCATGGGCAATGGCCAGCCGATCGCGGGCGTGGTCGTGCGCCCCGAGGTACTCGAACCCTTTGGTCGCAGCATGCGCTACTTCAATACTTTTGGCGGCAACCCGGTGTCCTGCGCCGCCGGCCAGGCCGTGCTCGACGTGATCCGCGACGAGGGGCTGCTGCAGCGCTCGGCGCAGGTCGGCGATTACCTGCTGGCGGGTATACGCCGCCTGGCCGGGCGCCACGAGCTGATCGGCGATGTGCGCGGGGCGGGGATGTTCATCGGCGTCGAGTTGGTCAGTGATCGGGCCAGCAAGGCGCCGGCGGCCGAGCAGGCCAAGCGGGTGGTCAACGGCATGCGCGAGCGCGGCGTGCTGATCAGCGCGGCCGGGCCCTTGGAGAACATCCTGAAGATTCGGCCGTTGCTGGCGTTCGAGCAGGCGCATGCGGATTTGCTGATCGATGCATTGGATGAGGCCTTGCAGGCCTTGGTGTGAGCCGCTCAGGCCCGCCGAAGGAATTCGGCGGGCACCGCTTCGGTCAGCCAGACGCCGTTGTCGGCCTGGAAGAACGCGAAGCCCTGCTCGTGCATGCGTAGCGCGTCGATCTCGAGGATCACCGGGCTGCCGTAGCGCTGGCCGACCTGCTGGGCAGTTTCCATATCCCGAGACAGGTGCACATGATGGCGCGCTCCGGCGATCAGGCCCTGGCCTTCGATGGATTCCAGAAAGCGACTGGCGGTGCCGTGGTAGAGGCGTTCGGGCGGCTTTTTCCGAACGTGCTGCAGTTGCACCTGGGCGGTCGAATGACCCTGGGCAGCGCGGATCCTGCGGCCGTCAGCGGACAAGCTGAAGCGCTTCTTGTCGCTGCTGGCAACCACGTCTTCGATGGTTTCGATATCCAGCGCGCGACCGCTTTGTGCTGCGCCTTCGATCAGTGCGTCGATGTCGGCCCAGCCTTCGCTGTCCAGCTGCAGACCTATGGCTTGGGGCTCATGACGCAGCACGTAGCTGAGGAATTTGCTGGTTTCGTCGCGGCTCATCTTTTAATTACATCCATGTCATAAAACGGGGCTCAGGCGCCGGGTTTGCTATCCAAGGCCTTGCAGCTGGCCGCATAGTTCTGTTTGCAGGCGCTTTGGAACAGGCGGCGGGCCTGGTCTGGGTCGCGCTGAACGCCGTCGATGCCGCGCATGTATAGGTTGCCGAGAATATGCTGCGCCATGGGGTTGCCGCTACTGGCGGACTGGTTGAGGTACTTGAGCATGGCGGGTGGGTTGCGAAACTCCGGGTTGTCCCGGCCGGTGTAGAGGTAAGCCAGGCTGACGGCGGCCTCGGCGTGGCCGCGGTCGGCTGCCTGTTTCCACCAGTATTCGGCCTGCTTGAGGTCCTTTTGCGGCTTGCCGACGAAATAGAAACTGCCCAGTTTGAACTGGCTGTCCAGGTCGCCGCGTTGTGCCAGGGCGGTCAGGCGCTGGAAGTCACCTTCGGCGGCCTGCTGCTCGGGGGACGCCGCGCCTGTTGGGCTCTGATTCGCAGGCGCCTGGGGCTGGTGGTGGTTGGCGCAACCGGCAAGCAGGGCGAGAACGCTGGCGAGCAGCAACGGCGTGGTGAATACGGACAGTGGGGTCATGCTTGGGCTCCGGGAAGGACGGCTTGCGCCTCATGTCGAGAGCCGTCGGTGCTGCGATTATTGTCGAGGTTCGACCTGCTGGTCGGCAAACCGTTCGCCAGCCGGTGAACGATGCTGCTTGGTTGTGTGAAATTAATCGTGTATTTTTTCATGAAATAATCGCTCGATAATTTCATTCCATGTTCCGGCAGTCCCCTCGGCATCTCGCCACCTACTATGCAGGCTGTTATCCAGGCCCTATCCCCGAGCGTGCTCGCCTCGAAAAGGACCTGGACTGCGACGTGATGATCGTCGGAGGCGGCTTCAGCGGTTTGCATTGTGCCCTGCGCCTGGCGGAGGCCGGCAAACGGGTGATCATGCTGGAGGCCAGCCGCGTGGCCTGGGCGGCCTCGGGGCGCAACGGTGGGCAGGCGCTGCTGGGTTGGTCATGCGATATGCCGCCGTTGGAAAAGGCCCTTGGCCTCGACGGTGCCCGGCAGCTTTGGGACAGCATGTGCTGGGCCGCCGATGAGCTTCGCGAGTTGCCGGCGCGCCATGGTTTCGAGGTGGATTACCGTGTCGGCAGCCTGTGGACGGCGGTACTGCCGCGCCGGGTCGGGCAGCTTCGTGAGGCGCAGCATGAGGCGCTGCAAAAATGGGGCTACCACGATCTGCGGCTGATCGAAGGCGCGGAGCTGCGCGAATGGATCGACAGCCCGCGTTACGTGGCGGCGCTGCATGACGCCAGGGGTGCCCACCTCGACCCGCTCAAGCTGGCCCAGGGGTTGGCGGCTGCTATCGAGAAGGCCGGCGGCCGTATCTACGAGCAGACCCGAGCCCTGGCCTACGAAACGCTGCCGGAAGGCTACCGCGTGCGCACCGCGCATGGCGAGGTGCGCGCTGATGTATTGGTTCTGGCCTGCAATGCCTACCTCGACACGCTGGACGAGTCGCTATCCCGGCGCGTGCTACCGGTCGGCTCCTATCAGGTGGCCACCCAAGCGCTCGACCCACAATTGGGGCGTTCGCTGCTGCCGCACAACAGTTGCGTGATCGACAACCAGTTCGTTCCCGATTACTTGCGCCTGACCCCGGACAACCGCCTGTTGTTCGGCGGTGGCTGCACCTATCTCGGCGGCTTGCCGAAAGACGTGCCCACGGCGACCCGCCCGTATCTGGAGCGCGTATTTCCCCAGCTCAAGGGCGTGGCCATCGAATACGGCTGGGGCGGGCATATCGACGTCACCATGAAGCGCACCCCGGATGTCGGGCGCAGCGGCCAGCGTTACTGGCTGCAGGGGTTCTCCGGCCATGGCGTGCTGCCGACCCTGGCCGCGGCACGGGCGGTCACCGATGCGATTGCCGGCGACGACCACTTGCTGGCGCTCTACCAGCGCATCGGCAACCCCCGTTTTCCCGGCGGCAGCTGGCTGGCGGCGCCGCTGGAGGCCGCAGGCAAAGCCTGGTATCGGCTGCGTGACTTTCTATGAAGGGCTCGACCGGCATGGACATGCAGGAAGAAATCGAAGGTCTCGCGATCCTGATCCGCGACCTGCGCAAGCACAAGAACCTCACGCTCGGCGAGCTGGCCGCGCGCATCGGGCGCTCGGTGGGCTTCCTGTCCCAGGTCGAGCGCGGCCTGTCCAAGCCGACCGTGGCGGATCTGACCGCCATCAGCGAAACCCTGGGCGTATCGACCACCTATTTCTACAGCCTGCAAAAACCCAGGGCACTGCCATGGGTCACCCGCCCGGGCGAGCGTCGCACCCTTTATTACGCAGGTGGCATCACCGATGTGCTGGCTTCGCCAAGCATGTCAGCCGGCTTCTCCATGCTGGAAAGCCACTTGGCGCCTGGCGCCACCAGCGGCGAGGGCCACCTGACCGACAGCTCGGAGCAGGGCGGCTTCGTGCTCGAAGGCCAACTGAGCATCTGGCTGGACGATCAGCCTGAGCCGGTGACCCTCGGCCCCAATGACAGCTTCCAGTTGCCAGCGCACAGCCAGTTTCGCTACGCCAACCTTACCGACCAGCCCGCACGGGTACTCTGGGTGTTCCGCTAGGCGGACACGGGAAATCACACATGACCTTTACCAGCCTGTCCGACGAAGTCCGCGCCTTTCGCGCCGCTCACCCCGACGTGCGTTATGTCGACCTGATCTGTCTGGACATCCCCGGGCATTTCTATGGCAAGCGCTACCCCATCTCCATGCTGGAGAAGGTCGCCGCCGGCAGCCTGCTCAAGCTGCCGCAGAACTGCGTATTGCTGGGTGCCCAGGGCGGCCTGCACGAGATCGGCGATTATTGCTTCAACGACGGTGACCCGGATGCCACGCGGCGGCTGATTCCCGGCACGCTGAAACCCGTGCGCTGGGAGCAACAGCCGCTTGGGCAGATGCTGATCAGCTCGGACGGCACCGAATCGCCCATCGAGTTCGAGCCCCGGGAAGTGCTGGCTCGCGTGCTGGCGCGCCTGGCGGCCAAGGGCATTCATCCGGTGGTTGCCTTCGAGCTGGAGTTCTATCTGTTCGACCGGGCGCTGAGGGACGGTTTACCGCAATTCCCCCGCGACCCGTTGTGCGGCGACGAGGACGACCAGCCCAACCTGCATATCGAGCGCCTGTCGCGGTTCTCCCCGGTTCTTCACGAGATCGTCGAGGTGGCCAATGAGCAGGGTATCGACGCCAACGTGATCACCGCGGAGATCGGTCCTGGGCAGTTCGAGATCAATTTCGGCCACTGCGAGGACGGCCTGCAGGCAGCCGACTGGGCCGCGCTGTTCACCCGTCTGACCCGCGGTGTGGCCCTCAAGCACGGCCACCGCGCGAGTTTCATGAGCAAGCCTTACCTGGAAGCGCCGGGCAGCGGCATGCACGTGCACGTGAGCCTCTATGACCGGCAGGGCAACAACCTGTTGGCGCCGGACGACGGCAAGCCGCTTCGCCACGCAGTGGCCGGTTGCCTGGACTGGCTGCCGCACTGCATGCCGATTTTCGCGCCGCATCACAATGCCTATCGCCGCTACGGCTCGCGGGTCAACGCCGCCAGCCGCGCCAGCTGGGGTTATGAGGATCGCGATGCCTGCGTGCGGATTCCCGATTCCGACGCCCGCAATCTGCGCATCGAGCATCGCCTGGCCGGCGCCGATGCCAACCCATATCTGGTCCTGGCAGCGATCCTGGCGGCCATGGAAGATGGCATGCAGCAGCGCGCCGAACCCATCGCGCCGTTGAACGAGAATCGTCAGAGCGGCATCGACTTTCCCATGGACATGCTCGGTGCCGTGGCGCAGATGCGCCATCACCCGGCGGTCAATGTCGGGCTGGGCGAAGAGTTCGTGATGGTCTACTGCGAGAACAAACGTCAGGATCACCTGGCGTTCATGGCGCACATCAACGCCCGCGAATACCGCTGGTTCCTGTGAGTTTCTTCGCGACAAAAATGGAAAACCCGCCAAAAGGCGGGTTTTCTCCATACTGCGCCGGATCAGCGGAACAGCGACCAGCTCACTGCGTAGTCGTTGAAGCCCAGGCCCCACAGCGCCACGGTCAGCGCCAGCAGCAGCTCAAGCACCAGCACGCCGATGGCCAGGGTACCGCCAGAGATGGTCAGCCCCTCGTTGACCGGGATGCGCAGGAAGGCTGGCATGCCCACGTAAAGCAGGCGCGCACTGTAGGCCAGTGCGATGAGGCCGACGATCAGCAGTAGCCAGGCCTTCGGATAGAGCAGAGCGATACCGGCAATGAACAGCGGCGTAGCCACGTAACCGGCGAAGACGATGCAGCGGCGACGACTCGGGCGGCTGGCGAAAGAGTCGGACATCCAGTGGATGACGTTACCCATGATGGCCACGCCGATCAGCATCAGGATGTAGAACACGATGCCCAGCGCCGCGGCCGTCGGCACCGCCACCTTGTATGCCTCGCCGCCCAGGTGCCAGCCGATCTGGGTGGTACCGATGAAAGCGCTGACGACGGGAATGAGTGCCATCAGCAGAACGTGACGGGCATAAAGGTTGGTGATGCTTTCCTTTTCCCGATCTATGTTGCGCCACTCGCGGCCCGGATTGGCCAGCAGCCCCCAAATGTGATTGATCATGACTCTTCTCCTCTGACTCCAGCATCGCGCCGGCATGAGATCCCCGAGAGCTGATCAGCCTGGATTGTGCGGCAAGTGCCATTCAATTCAGCCCTCACAGGTATGAGTGAAGTTCACCGCAATAGGTTTGACCAGAAATTCAACGCTGCTGCGCGTGCGGTCTTTTCATGATCTGCGGCGCAGCGTTCAAGGCCGCGTCTGGCGGGGCGCCGCCATGCTCGCAGGTGAGCGGTGATGGGTCGTAACGGGGTATGTCCAGCCAGGCTGGAAATGCGTCGGCAGTCACGAACGCAGAGCCCTGCAGTCGTGCGCCCCGGCGAAGCGGCAGGGGAGGGGAGGGCTCAAAGCCCTATGTTTTCTGTGTGCTCTTTGGCCCCTGCCTTGGGTGGGGCAAAAGTGCTATGTTGCGCACCCTCTTAGGCAGGGCCAGAACATGAGCGACGACAAGGCACATACTCGATCCCCCGAGCACTCGGACGACGGCAAGCGCGGCGGTTGTCTGTGGCTGACCCTGTTGGGGCTCGGCTTCATCGTCCTGGTGTTCGGCATCATCATCTTCGCCATCACCCGTGAGCAGACCGCCGATGTGCAGGCCAACGAGCAGCGCGCCATCCAGGCCTGCTGGGTCAAGGCTAACGACCCGTCCGCCACGCCCACGTCGCGCGCCTTCGCCACCGACAGCTGCAAGGAGATGGAAAAGCAGTTCCGCATCAAATACGACCGGGATCCCCAGTGATGAGCCAGGAACAGGCCGCGCCGTCAAAGCGCTTTCTGCTGATTCTGTGCCTGCTGGTGCTGGTTATCGTCGTAGCCATGGCAGCCTGGGCATGGAGCCGTTTCGGAGTGTCTTATCTGCGGCCGTTCGGCGACCAGGAGCAGCAGGCGGTGTTCTTTCAGGGCGGAGGCCTCAAGCTGCCTGACGAACTGGCCGGGCCGGGCAAGATTCGCGTGGTTCATTTCTGGGACCCGCAGTGCCCATGCCACAAGGAAACCGACGCGCACCTCAATTACCTGATCGGTCTTTATCGTTATTCCGGCGTCGAGTTCTACAGCGTGCAGAAACCGGGCAGCACTGGCGCAATGCTACCGTTCTTGCGAGGCAAGCTGACGGAGCTGGAATCGATCGAGGGCATCGAGTCGATTCCGGCCAGCCCGGCCATCGCCATCTGGGATCAGAAAGGGAACCTGGCCTACGCTGGTCCCTATAGCGAGGGGTTGGTATGCAACTCCTCGAACAGCTTCGTCGAGCCGATTCTCGATGCGCTGTCGGCCAACCGCAGCGTCTCGGCCGCCAACACCATGGCGGTGGGCTGCTACTGCGACTGGCAAGCGGACAAGGGTCGTTGATTTACCGCAGTAATCCATGAGGTATATGTGGTTATTGCTGTGCGACATATTGCCGCGCAATTGCGCGGATATGAGCCACTATTATGAGTCGCAACTCTCCTGGTGATTCGCGCTCTGCCTGCGAGCGATCCTTCGCTCTGGGGCTACAGCTGCGGTCATGTGGGGCTTTGCGAGTTGAGCGAGCTGTGACCAGCTGCCGGATAGCGGCTGGGTTGGCTGGGTCGGGGCAGGCCGGGGCGAGCAATACACCCCGACTATTTGTAGGCCCATCGTCGTTATGAGGTTGGTTTTTTTGGCCGCCTAACCGAAAATGTCGCCCCCTCCGTTTAGTAGTTTCGAAGCTGAAACGATTTCGGTGCCTCGGCGCATCGTTTTCCTGGCATGCCCTGCGGTATTGGGCGTCAGGCTGAACAGAACGCTATGTGGGATATCACTTTGCTGAAGGTCGTGAAATGAGAGAAGAGAAGTACCACCGCTTGTTCCGCACGCTTCTGACGATTGTCGTGGCCGTCTCCCTGAGTGGCTGCGACTGGGTTCTTTTCGATTCGAAAGGCCAAATCGGCATCGAGCAGCGCAACCTGATCATTACCGCCACTCTGCTGATGCTGATCGTGGTGGTACCCGTCATTTTCATGACCATTCTGTTCGCATGGCGCTACCGCTCCTCGAACAAGGACGCGACCTACGCGCCTGAGTGGGCTCACTCGCACAAGATCGAGGCCATCGTCTGGGGCGTCCCTTGCGTGATCATCATCGTGCTGGCGGTGATCACCTGGAAGACCACTCACTCGCTCGACCCCTACAAGCCCATCGAGCACGAGAACAAGCCGCTGACCGTCGAAGTGGTTTCGCTAGACTGGAAATGGCTGTTCATCTACCCGGAGCAAGGCATCGCCTCGGTCAATGAACTGTACATCCCGGCCAATACGCCGATCAGCTTCCAGATCACTTCGCAAACCGTGATGAACACCTTCTTCATCCCGCAGCTCGGCGGCATGGTCTACGCCATGGGCGGCATGCGCACCCAGCTGCACCTGATTGCCAACGAGCCGGGCGAGTTCTTCGGCGTCTCGGGCAACTACAGCGGTCACGGTTTCTCGGGCATGAAGTTCCAGACCCACGCGACCAGCCAGGAAGAGTTCGAGCAGTGGGTGGCCAAGGTCAAGCAGTCGCCTAACACGCTGGACTTCAACGGCAGCTACCAGATGCTCGCCAAACCGAGTGAAAACAACCCAGTCGAGTACTTCAATGCTCAGCCAGGTCTGTTCCGGCAGATCCTCGGCCAGTACATCGATTACAAGAGCAACCCTGTGAGCGAAGCCGCGCACGCTTCAGGTGCGGAGGAATAAACGATGTTCGGAAAGCTGACACTAGATGCAATACCCCTGCACGAGCCCATCCTCGTCGTCACGATGATTGCAGTCGTGCTGGGTGGTCTCGGGGTGGTCGCCGCCCTGACCTACTTCAAGAAGTGGGGCTACCTGTGGACCGAGTGGCTGACTTCGGTCGACCACAAGAAAATCGGCGTGATGTACATTCTCGTCGCCCTGGTCATGCTGCTGCGTGGCTTCGCTGACGCGATCATGATGCGTACCCAGCTGGCGATCGCCACGGGTGGCTCCGAAGGCTATCTGCCACCGCACCACTACGATCAGATCTTCACCGCTCACGGTACGATCATGATCTTCTTCGTGGCCATGCCACTGGTGGTCGGTCTGATGAACATCGTCACGCCGCTGCAGATCGGTGCGCGCGACGTTGCCTTCCCGTTCCTGAACTCGCTGAGCTTCTGGCTGTTCGTGGTTGGCGTGCTGCTGACCAACATCTCCCTGTTCGTGGGTGAGTTCGCCATGACCGGCTGGGTCGCGTATCCGCCATTGTCGGGCATCGAGTACAGTCCGGGGGTCGGGGTCGACTACTACATATGGGCGCTGCAGATATCCGGTATCGGTACGCTGCTCACCGGTGTCAACTTCTTCGTGACCATCATCAAGATGCGTGCCCCTGGCATGACCCTGATGAAAATGCCGATCTTCACCTGGACCATCCTGTGCACCAGCGTGATCATCTGCGGCGCGTTCCCGATCCTGACTGCCGTGCTAGGCATGCTGACTCTGGACCGTTACCTGGATTTCCACTTCTTCACCAACGAAGCAGGTGGCAACCCGATGATGTACGTCAACCTCCTGTGGGCCTGGGGCCACCCTGAGGTGTACATCCTGATCCTGCCGGCTTTCGGCGTGTTCTCCGAAGTCACTGCGGTATTCGCTCGCAAGCGTTTGTTCGGTTATGCCTCGATGGTCTGGGCTACCGTGGCGATCACCGTACTGTCGTTCGTCGTATGGCTGCACCACTTCTTCACCATGGGCTCTGGCGCCAGCGTCAACGCCTTCTTCGGTATCGCGACGATGATCATCGCCATCCCGACCGGTGTGAAGATCTTCACCTGGCTGTTCACCATGTACCGCGGTCGCCTGGAGTTCACTTCGCCGATCCTGTGGACCCTGGGCTTCATCATCACCTTCTCCATCGGTGGTATGACCGGCGTACTGCTGGCCGTTCCGGGTGCTGACTTCCTGCTGCACAACAGCCTGTTCCTGATCGCCCACTTCCACAACGTGATCATCGGCGGTGCGGTATTCGGCTACATGGCCGGTATCACCTTCTGGTTCCCGAAAGCGTTCGGCTTCAAGCTGCACGAAGGTTGGGGCAAGGCGTCCTTCTGGTTCTGGATCGTCGGCTTCTACTTCGCCTTCATGCCGCTGTACGTACTGGGCTTCATGGGCATGACCCGTCGTCTGAACAGCACCACCAACCCCGAGTGGGAACCGTGGCTGTACGTGGCCGTGGTCGGCGCCGTGATGATCGGTATCGGTATCCTGTGCACCCTGATCCAGTTCGCTGTATCGATCATCAAGCGCAAGGAACTGGCCGACGTGACTGGCGACCCATGGGATGCTCGCACCCTGGAGTGGTCGACTTCCTCGCCGCCTCCGTTCTACAACTTCGCCGTCACCCCGCGTGGTGATCGCATCGACGAGTTCCACGAGCAGAAGCGTGACGGCCTCAAGCCTGCGCCGAGCAAGTACTCGCCGATCCACATGCCGAAGAACACCGGTGTCGGCCTGATCATGTCCATTGGTGCAATGGTCTTCGGCTTCGCCCTGATCTGGCACATCTGGTGGCTGGCTGCGCTGGGCTTCGTCGCGACCTTCGTGGTGCTGATCCGTAACAGCTACAACACGGATGTCGACTACTACGTGCAGCCCGACGAGATCGAGCGCATCGAGAATGCACACATTCAAGCAAAGGCTAAGCAGGCGTAAACCATGTCCAGTGAAGTTTTGAGCAACCACGCCGCTCATGACGATGATCATGAGCACGAGCATCACCACGACGCGGGTGAAATGAAGGTCTTCGGGTTCTGGATTTACCTGATGACCGACTGCATCCTGTTCGCGAGTATCTTCGCAGGCTTCGCGGTGCTCAGCACCGCGTACGCCGGCGGTCCTACTCCGAAGGATCTGATCGACCTGAAGCTGGTTCTGGTCGAAACCTTCGCCCTGCTGTTCTCCAGTATCACCTACGGCATGGCCATGCTGGCCATGTACCGTGGCGACAAGGGCAAAGTGCTGTCCTGGCTTGCCGCGACCTTCCTGTTCGGTGTGGTGTTCATCTCGATCGAGTTGTACGAGTTCCACCACCTGATCCACGAAGGTGCCGCGCCGCAGGTCAGCGCCTACTGGTCCGCGTTCTTCACCCTGGTCGGCACCCACGGTCTGCACGTCAGTGCCGGCCTGGTGTGGATGGCTGTGATGATGCACCAGGTCGCCAGCCGTGGCCTGACTCCGGTCACCCAGACTCGCTTGAGCTGCCTGAGCCTGTTCTGGCACTTCCTCGACGTGGTCTGGATCTGCGTGTTTACCGTTGTTTATCTGATGGGGGCTCTGTAATGGCTCATGATCACCACTCTGTCGCTGGCGAGAGCCATGGCAGCACCAAGGATTACGTCGTCGGCTTCGTGCTGTCGGTAATCCTCACCGTGATCCCGTTCGCGATCGTGATGAACCCCGTCATGTCGAAAGCGGCCACGTTGTTCACCATCGTCGCGTTCGCGGTCGTGCAGATCTACGTGCACCTGGTGTACTTCCTGCACATGAACACCTCGTCCGAGCAGCGTTGGAACACGGTTGCCTTCGTGTTCACCATCCTGATCACCATCATCGTCGTAGCGCTCTCCATCTGGATCATCTGGAGCATGCACTACTACATGATGGCCAATTAAAAGAGAGCAGCCTGATGTTCAAGCAATACCTGCTCCTGACCAAGCCGGGCATCGTCTTCGGGAACATGATTTCCGTGGCCGGTGGCTTCTTCCTGGCTTCGAAGGGGGATATCGACCTGATGCTGTTCCTGGCAACAGCATTCGGCGTCGCTCTGGTGATTGCTTCCGGTTGCGTGTTCAACAACTACATCGATATGGACATCGATGAAAAGATGGAGCGGACCAAGAACAGGGTGCTGGTAAAAGGCCTGGTTCCGCCGACTCATGCCATCGTTTACGCCTGCATCCTCGGGATTGCAGGCGTTGCCTTGCTCTATAAAGCCACGAATCTGCTTGCAGTCGCCTTGGTCCTGATGGGCTTCGTCGTCTATGTCGGGCTGTACAGCCTGTACCTCAAGCGCAATTCGGTTTATGGAACCCTGGTTGGCAGTCTGTCGGGCGCCGCTCCGCCTGTTGTGGGCTATTGCGCTGTAAGCAACGAGTTCGACATGGGGGCAGCGATTCTGCTGCTGATCTTCAGCCTCTGGCAGATGCCCCACTCGTACGCTATCGCCATCTTTCGTTTCAACGACTACCAGGCCGCCAACATTCCGGTGTTGCCGGTGATCAAGGGCGTTCCCGCTGCCAAGCGCAGCATCGTCCTGTACATCGCCGCGTTCCTGGTCGCCACCCTAATGCTGACCATCAGTGGTTACGCGGGCTATAGCTACTTCGTGGTAGCGGCAGTCAGCGGCGCCTACTGGTTGTGGATGGGGGTGTCGGGTTACAAGGCCGTCGATGACAAGGTCTGGGCACGCAAGCTGTTCGTGTTCTCCATCGTCACCATCACCGCGCTTAGCGTGATGATGTCGGTGGACTTCCAGGCCACGCCGAGCCAGATGCTGATGACTTCGGTCAACCACATCTGTGGCGTCGACAACGTCAGCGGTTTCTGTGCGGCATTTGCCTCGCGCTGAGTCTTGACGAGCGAATCGAGCGGGCCCCGTCATCACCGATGACGGGGCCCGTTTTCGTTGTGGGGGCTGCTAAGCTTCCAGCGATTTGGAGAAATGACGTGAACGAGCAAGACGCCTTCATCACCGGCCTAAAGGATCGCCTGCCCGAGGATCTCAAGAATTCCTTCACCGCCGAGCAGCTCGCCGCGCTCAAGGTGGCCTTCGGCGCACGGCAGTGGGGCCGCCACCCGGTGGATCTGCGCGGCACGCTCAAGCTGTGGCGCTGGCGCTACTATTTCGTGTTTCTGGCCGGGCGTAACAAGCGCGACCTCAGTCGCGCCCAGCAGGAGCTGTCGCTGACCGCCAAGGCGCTGGGCGTCAGCCTGTTCCTGATGATTTCCCTGGCGATCGGCCTGCTGTTCCTCTACCTGATCAAGTCGGCATTGGGCATCAATCTGTTCTCCGGCTTTTCCCTGGGGCTGTGGGACTGGTTCAACCGCGCCTGAACAACAGGACCTTGAGCCCGCCTTCGGGGCTCGCATCGGGGAACTCCGGCGGGTTTTCCAGGCGTCGTTCGAAGCGCAGCTCGGGTGCTTCGCTGGCCATGCCGGCGACCAGGAAGTCGCTGGCGGTATCCGGGTCGTTGACGCACGCCAGCACGCAGCCTTTGGCGCTGAGCAGTTCGGGGAGTCTGCGCAGAATCTTCCCGTAGTCGCGGGTCAGGGCGAAGCTGCCTTTCTGGAACGAGGGCGGGTCGATGATGATCAGGTCGTACGGGCCGTGGCGCTTGACCTTGCCCCATGACTTGAACAGCTCGTGGCCGAGGAAACTCACCCGGCTCAGGTCGTGCTCGTTGAGGCGGTGGTTGTCGCGGCCGCGGCTCAGCGCGGCCTTGGCCATGTCAAGGTTCACCACATGCTCGGCACCGCCGGCAAGCGCGGCCACCGAGAAGCCACAGGTGTAGGCGAACAGGTTGAGCACCCGCTGGCCGTTGGCCTGTTCGCGCACCCAGCGCCTTCCCAGGCGCATATCGAGAAACAGGCCGGTGTTCTGCTTGCGGCCCAGGTCGAGTAGAAAGCGCAGCCCGTTTTCCTCGATGACCCATTCTTCAGGCAACTCCCCGACCAGGCACTGCATCGGGCTGTCGGGCAGATAGCGCTGCTGCAGCAGCAGGCTGTGGGCACTGCTGCCTCGCCACTGATCCGATTCGCTCAACTGCCGCAGCATGTCCTGCAGGGCTTGCAACTGATCGGCCTGGGGTTGGCGAAACAGGCACACCAGCACGATCCCCTGCAGCCAGTCGACCGTGATGTGCTCCAGCCCCTCCCAGCAGCGGCCACGGCCGTGGAACAGGCGCCGCGTTTCCCTGGGCGGGTTGAGCAGAGCGTCGCTCAGATGTTGTTGGAGCAGGGCGAGGTGGTTGGCATTCATGGTGCGCAGTTATCGGCAGGCGGGGCGCGGCAGTGTAAACCAAAGCTATCGGTGGCTCATGGGGGGAGGGCCGCTTCGTGGCGCATAAAAAAGCCCGTCACGAGGACGGGCCAACTATGCCACTGGAGTCAGCGATACGATGTGCGTGTTACAGGATCGACAACGGGTAGTTGAAGATCAGGCGGTTTTCACTGGCGTCCTGGCCGACGTCACGGCGGACGCTGGAGTTACGCCAGCGAATGCTCAGGTTCTTGAAGGTGCCATCCTGCACGGTGTAAGCCAGTTCGGATTCACGAGCCCACTCTTCAGCATCGCTGCGGCCCGAGGTGTGAATGTTCGAGCCGCTCATGTAGCGGTTCATCAGCACCAGACCAGGGATGCCTACGCCTGCGAAGTTGTAGTCGTGACGAACCTGCCAGGAGCGCTCTTCAGGGCTGTCGAAGCTGGTGGTGAAACCATCGTTGACCAGCGTACCGCCGCTGGCACCGTCCACGCGCATGAACTTGGTATCGCCACCCATGCGCTGATAGCCCACGAGGAGCGTATTGTTGCCGTGCTTGGCGGACAGAGCGGCCTGATAGACCTTGTTGTCCAGATCGCCGGCTTTGGCCGAACCTTCGTCCTTGCCGGTGACGTAACCGAGGTTGGCACCCAGTACCCAGTCGCCAACCGGCTGGCTGTGGGTCAGCTGCAGGTAGCTCTGCTTGTAGATGTCTTCCAGGCGGGCATGCCACAGGCCGATCAGGGTGTTGTTGCCGTTGAACTTGAATTCGCCACCGCCGAAGTTGAAGTCGCCCCCGGAAATGCCGCTGTAGGACATATCTTCACGGCTGGCGTCGTTGCGCTGGCTGTTCTTCCAGAACTGGCCGCCGAACAGAGTCAGGCCGTCGATTTCAGCGGAAGTGATCTGGGCACCCTGGAAGGTCTGGGGCAGCGAGCGACCGTCGTCGGCACGCAGGATCGGCAGCACGGCGAACCACTCGCCGACCTTGAGTTCGGTCTTGGAGATCTTGGCCTTGGCGGCTACCGCGGTACGGCCGAAGTCGTCAGGAACGTTGCGATTGCCAGCGGGGCCATGCTCTGGCAGCAGGCCGCTGTTGCTGGTGTTGGCATTGCCGTCCAGCTTGACCGAGTAGAGGCCCAGCACATCGATGCCGAAGCCCACGGGGCCTGCGGTGTAGCCGGAGCGAGCATCGAGAATGAAGCTCTGCGTCCAGCCCTCTGCCTGGCCTTGCCGCTCGCCATTGATGACCGGGTCGGTACCGTTGAGGTAGTTACGGTTGAAGTAGTAGTTACGCAGGTTCAGCGACACCTTGGCATCGTCTACGAAGCCTTCGGCATGGGCGGCGAACGGCACGGCCAGGGCCATGGTTCCGGCCCCGATCAGGCCCAGCGAGATGATTTTGCGTGCGGTCATTGTTGTTGTGCTCCCGATTTTTGAACAGCCCGCCCTCTGCCAATCGCTGATCGACATGCCGTGAGGTCGGTGTGGAATGCCCCTTACAGGGCGCAGACCTGCGCGATGCGCAGGGCTCTGCCTCAGGCCCTAGCCATCGGCGAATAAGTGGCGCGCAGGTATCGAGATGAATGCGACGGATCGGACGCGGGTGCCCGGAAGACGGTATGCAGGGGACGTGAAGGCTGGCTTCATGATGCGACCTTTTTTGTTTTTATAAGGCTTTGTTGTCATACAACATTGGCGGCGATTATCGACAGCTCCCAATCGGCTTGTCAACGCAAGCCGATGAAAAGATCACCTGATATTTCCATTTGAGCCAGGTCGGTGCTCGCCACCTATAGCCGGATCCCTATGGATAGTGGCTTTCAGGTTATAGCGGCGCGCTCTGGAAGGCTTTCCCACGTCGCTGCGCGGATGATTTACAGACGCCCTCGTCAGTGGATCAATGTTGTGCGATAACGGATGACGACATCAAAACAAGAGAAGCGACATGCCACATTGCCTGATCGAAGGTTCCCGCTCCTTGCTGCAAAGCGTGACCGGTAGCGAATTGGTAACGAGGGTTCACGCTGCCGCCATGGGCAGCGGACTGTTCAAGGAGGGCGAGGTGAAGGTGCGACTAAGCCTTTACGATCACTTCACGGTCGGCGGCAGCGAGGAGGATTTCGTGCACGTGATCGCCTATCTGCTGGCCGGTCGTACCGACGAACAGAAGAAAGCGCTGTCCATGGCCATCGTACGTGCGCTGCTGGAACGCCTGCCGGCTGTTCAAAGCCTGTCGGTAGATGTACGCGACATGCGCCGCGAAGCGTTCAGTAACCGCCGCAGCTGCCTGGACGCTGGCTAAGCGTAAAAGGGCGGCAGGGATTGCCGCCCCGCATGGCTTAACCCCGGTAGTAGCGCTGGGCCACGAATGGTGTCCTGGCGACCTTCATGGCGACACGCTTGCCGCGCACCAGTGCCCAGACCTCGCTATCCACGGCGACATGGCTGCTCGGCACGTAACCCATGGCCAGTGGAGCGCCCAGGCTCGGTCCGAAGCCGCCACTGCATACCTGGCCGATGACTTCGCCCTCGGCGTTCACCAGCTCGGCACCTTCGCGTACTGGCGTACGCTCCTGGGGCAGCAGGCCAACGCGCTTGCGAGCGACGCCATCGCGCTGCTGGGCGAAGATCCGCTCCGCGCCCGGAAAGCCGCCGGGGCGAGCGCCGTCGGCACGGCGTGCCTTGGATATCGCCCACAGCAGGCTGGCTTCGATGGGCGTGGTGTCGGCGCTCATGTCGTGGCCGTAGAGGCACAGGCCGGCTTCCAGGCGCAGGGAGTCTCGAGCGCCGAGGCCGATGGGCTGCACCTCCGGCTCGGCCAGCAGGCTGCGCGCCAGTGCTTCGGCGTGACTGGCGGGTACGGAAATCTCGAAACCATCCTCGCCGGTGTAGCCGGAACGGCTCACATAGCAATCGACGCCGAGCAGGCGCACGGGCTTGAACTGCATGAAGGTCATTTTGGCGACTTCCGGCGCCAGGCGGGTCAGCACCTCGACTGCCTTGGGGCCTTGCAGGGCGAGCAGGGCACGCTCGAAGCGCGACTCGACCTCGCACTGGTTGGCGATGCGCTGTTGCAGGTGCATCAGATCCTGATGCTTGCAGGCGGCGTTGACCACCAGGAACAAAGTGTCATCGCCCAGATTGGCGACCATAAGGTCGTCGAGGATGCCGCCGTTGGTGTCGGTGAACATGGCGTAGCGCTGCATGCCCACTGGCAGGTCGACGATATCCACCGGCACCAGGCTCTCCAGCGCTTTGGCTGCACCGGCGCCACGCAGGATGATCTGGCCCATGTGCGAAACGTCGAACAGGCCGGCGGCTTCACGGGTATGCAGGTGTTCCTTCATCACGCCGAGCGGGTACTGCACCGGCATTTCGTAACCGGCGAACGGCACCATGCGTGCACCCAACTCTAGGTGCAAGGCGTGGAGGGGAGTTTTCGCCAGAATTTCAGAGCTCATTGCGCTCTCCTGTATAGGTCGTGAGCGGCCCGCAACCGCGTGCGGGCATAGAGGGATAGGGCTGCCGAAGCAGTTGGCAGCCCAGGCGCGATCAGGCGTCCTGATAGGCTTCGATAGACGGGCAGGCGCAGACCAGGTTGCGGTCGCCGAACACGTTGTCGACGCGGCCCACGGGCGGCCAGTACTTGCCGTCGATCAGGCTGCGGGTCGGATAGACCGCCTGTTCGCGGCTGTACGGGTGCGTCCACTCACCCACCAGTTCGGCGGCGGTGTGGGGGGCATTCTTCAGCGGGTTGTCGTCGGCATTCAGCTGGCCGCGCTCGACCGCGCGAATTTCTTCGCGGATGGCGATCATGGCGTCGCAGAAACGATCCAGCTCCTGTTTGGACTCGCTCTCGGTCGGCTCGATCATCAGCGTACCGGCCACCGGAAAGGACATGGTCGGAGCATGGAAGCCGAAGTCGATCAGGCGCTTGGCCACGTCGTCGACGCTGATGCCGCTGCTGTCCTTCAGCGGGCGCAGGTCGAGAATGCATTCGTGAGCCACCAGGCCGCCTTCACCGCTGTACAGCACCGGGTAGTGCTCTTCCAGGCGACGGGCGACGTAGTTGGCATTGAGGATCGCCATCTGCGACGCCAGGCGCAGGCCAGTACCGCCCATCATGCGGATGTACATCCAGGTGATCGGCAGGATGCTGGCGCTGCCGAACGGTGCGGCGCTGACTGCACCTTCCTTGCGGGCCATGTGGCCGTGGCCGGGCAGGAACGGCGCCAGGTGGGCCTTCACGCCGATCGGGCCGACGCCCGGGCCGCCACCGCCGTGGGGAATGCAGAATGTCTTGTGCAGGTTCAGGTGAGAAACGTCGCCGCCGAACTTGCCCGGTGCGCAGAGGCCGACCATGGCGTTCATATTGGCGCCGTCGATGTACACCTGGCCGCCATTGTCGTGGACGATGGCGCAGATCTCGCGGATGCCTTCCTCGAACACGCCGTGGGTGGACGGGTAGGTGATCATGATCGCGGCTAGCTGGTCACGATGCTGCTCGGCCTTGGCGCGCAGGTCGTCGATGTCGACGTTGCCGCGGGCGTCGCAGGCGGTCACCACCACGCGCATGCCGGCCATGTGGGCAGTGGCGGGGTTGGTGCCGTGGGCCGATTGCGGGATCAGGCAGATGTCGCGTTTGTCGTCGCCGCGGCTGTGGTGATAAGCGCGAATCGCCAGCAGGCCGGCGTATTCACCCTGGGAGCCGGCGTTGGGCTGCAACGACACGGCGTCGTAGCCGGTGGCGGCGCAGAGCATGGCTTCCAGTTCGTCGGTCAGTTGCTGATAACCGGCGCTCTGCTCGGCGGGGGCGAACGGGTGCAGGTTGCCGAACTCGGCCCAGGTGACGGGGATCATCTCGCTGGCCGCGTTGAGCTTCATGGTGCAGGAGCCCAGCGGGATCATGCTGCGATCCAGCGCCAGGTCCTTGTCGGCGAGCTTGCGCAGATAGCGCATCAGCTCGGTTTCCGAGTGGTAGCGATTGAACACCGGGTGTTCGAGAATCGCTGACTGGCGCAGTTGCCCGGCGGGCAGGCTGTTGTCGGCCTGAGTAGCTAACGCAGCGAAATCCGGCGCCGGCTTGCCGTCTGCGAACAGCGACCAGAGTTGCTCGATATCCGCCTGGGTAGTGGTTTCGTCGAACGACAGGCCGAGGCGCTCGGCATCCACTTCACGCAGGTTGATGGCGGCGGCGCGGGCCTTGTCGTGCAGCGTTGTGGTCTGCGCGCCGGTGCGCAGAGTGACGGTGTCGAAGAACGTCTGCTGCTCGACAGCAAGGCCGAGGCTCTGCATGCCGCGGGCGAAAATCACGGTCAACTGGTGGACGCGCTCGGCGATCCGCGTCAGCCCCTGTGGGCCGTGGTACACGGCGTACATGGCGGCGATGTTGGCGAGCAGCACTTGGGCGGTGCAGATGTTGCTGGTGGCCTTCTCGCGACGGATGTGTTGTTCGCGAGTCTGCATGGCCAGGCGCAGGGCCGGGTTGCCGAAGCGGTCTACCGACATGCCGACCAGGCGCCCCGGCATGTCGCGCTTGAACGCATCGCGGGTGGCGAAGTAGGCAGCGTGCGGGCCGCCGAAGCCCAGTGGCACGCCGAAGCGCTGGGCGCTGCCCAAGGCAACGTCGGCGCCGAATTCGCCCGGTGCCTGCAGCAGGGTCAGGGCCAGCAGGTCGGCGGCAACGGCTACCAGCGCATTGGCAGCGTGGAAGCGCTCGACCACTTCGCGGTAGTCGAAGATGTCACCATTGCTCGCCGGGTATTGCAGCAGGGCGCCGAAGAAGGCTCTGGTATCGTCGATGGCCGCCTCATCGCCGACCACTACCTCGATGCCCAAGGGTTCGGCCCGGGTACGCAGCACGTCGAGGGTTTGCGGGTGGCAATGCTGGGAGGCGAAGAAGGCGTTGGCGGCCTTGTTCTTCGACAGGCGCTTGCAGAAGGTCATCGCCTCGGCGGCGGCGGTGCCTTCGTCGAGCAGCGAAGCGTTGGCGATCGGCAGGCCGGTGAGGTCGCTGATCAGGGTCTGGAAGTTGAGCAGCGACTCCAGGCGGCCCTGGGAGATTTCCGGCTGGTAAGGCGTGTAGGCGGTGTACCAGGCCGGGTTTTCCAGCAGGTTGCGCAGGATCGGCGAGGGTGTGTGGGTGCCGTAGTAACCCTGGCCAATGTAGTTGCGAAACAGCTTGTTCTTGGCAGCGATGGCCTTGATGGCGGCCAGGGCATCGGCTTCGCTCTGGCCGTCGCCGGCTGGCAGTACGCTGGTGCCCTTGATGCTGCCCGGGATGACGCTGGCGGTCAGCGCTTCCAGGTCGCTGTAGCCCAAGGTTTCCAGCATCGCGGCGGTGTCTTGATCGCGGGGGCCGATATGCCGGGCGATGAATTCGTTGCGGGTATTCAGATCAGTCATGGCTTTCTCTCAAGCGTCGGCTTTGGCGTTGAGCAGGCGCTCGTAGGCGTCCTGATCGAGCAGACCAGCCAGGGCGCTGGCATCGGCTGGGCGGAAGCGGAAGAACCAGCCCTGGCCCAAGGGCTCGGCATTGACCAGCTCGGGGCTGGCCTCGAGATCGGGGTTCACTTCGACCACTTCACCATCGAGTGGCATGCCGATGTTGCTGGCGGCTTTCACGGACTCCAGCACCGCCACCTCATCGCCGGCGGCATAAGCCTGCAGTTCGGGCAACTGCACGAACACCACGTCACCCAGTGCGTCTTGAGCGTAGGCGGTGATCCCTACGGTGACCAGGCCATCGGCCTCCTGACGCAGCCATTCGTGTTCGACGGTGAAACGCAATTCGCTCATGGGGGCTCCCTTGTTGGCCTTTGTGCCCATCTGGGTGGGCGCGATTATCGGAAACTGCGTAGCAAACTCAGTGCCATTTAAAAATATCTTTTAAATTCAATAAATTAGGATATTTTTTGATCGAGTGCTCATAGGGCTGTATTGATTTCGATACGAATATTGCGTGCCCGGACCACTAGCACTCAGCGGCCCCCCGTGTGTCGCCTTTGGCTACGCGTGTGTCGTATTGGATACGGCGTATTGGAATCAGTACGGTTGGCTGGGATCGGCTACCCCCGCCGCGGGGGCCTCAATGAAACGCGGGCTGCGTACTGGATTGGCGCAAGCGCTCGCTGAGCTTGAGGCGCAGAGCTGGCTCTTCGCACAAGAGCAGGGCACGCTGTATGTCGAAGCGCTCGGCATGGGAGCACTCCAGATGCCCGTAGAGATCGGCCCTGGCGAGGTGGTCGTTGGCGTTGGGAGGCGCCAGTTGCAGCACGCGTTCGGCGTCCTTCAGCGCGCTCAGGTAATCCTCGGCCTGTGTATGCAGGTGGCGCAGGTTGCGCGACAGACGCACGATCATGCTGCGGGCATCGCAGCTCAGCATGTGTTCGGCGCTCAATTGGGCACGGGGGCCGAGGTAGCGCAACAGCAGTTCTCGGCAATCGCGGGTATACAGACGCCGCCCGCCGCAGGGGTCGAGCAGGTGATCGGCGCCAGGCACACGCAGCAGAAAGTAGCCGGGAAAGCTGACGCCCTGTAGCGGAATCTGCAGCCGACGCGCCAGTTCCAGAGCGATCAGCGCGATGCTCAGCGGCTGGCCGCGACGTCGCTGCAGCACCTTGTGCAGCAGCGCGGCTTGCGGGCGCACCGGGCTGTCGTCATCGTCATGGAAGTGCAGATCGCTGAGGTGTCGCAACAAGGGTTGCGCCAATTCCTGGGGCGGGAAGTTGGGCAGGCCGGCACTGACCTGATGCCTGAGGTTCTCGAGTTCGTGCATGACCTGCTCGGGCTGTACCGAGGAGTCATGCTCGGCCGCGACCCAGAGTGCGGCTTCGAACAGCGCCGGCTGTTCGCCGTTCAGACAGGCAAGGCAGTGATCGCGCGCGCTCATGGTCACCTCCCGGGGGATGAGCCTGTTGTAGCTGCGCGCGCGTCGGCCGTCCAGCCCGCAAGAGCGAAGAGATGTTAATGGGCGTGCGGGGCGGTCATTCCGCTTCCGGTTGACTGCTCAATTCACCGAGAGCATCGGGCTGATTCTTGAACGCCTTGGCGAATACATCGCGATTTCTGGCCATGTAGATACCCAGCTCCTCGCCCTGATCCTCGCTGAGCGACGGTACCGCGTTGCGCAATACATCGCTGAGCAGTTCGGCCAGCTCCAGCATCTTGTCATGACGATCTGCTTCGGCCTTATCCATAAACAAACGCTCCGGGTCGCGACTGCTGCGGTACACCACTTCGACGGCCATTCATCACCTCTACGCCTTCGCTGATAATCGAAAAATACTGTTCATACATACAGTTTTGGCAAGCATAATCAACTGCGCTGCGTTTGAACAGCGTAAACCTGAGATGCCGAACGTGCGCGGCATCCCGTCTCGCTCAACGGGGGCAATGTGCCTTCTCCGCCCCAGCAGGCTTCTGTATGCCATCGCAGTCGGCTCGCTGGTCTTGTTCCTGCATGGGAATGTCATGCGGGCGCGTCATGATCACGGCGCCAGGCTGCATCAATCGGAAAGGGGAATGCCATGAAGTGGGTGGACGATAGCCGCAAGCGGATGCACAGGGGCGCGAATTCGATCGGTAATCTGTTCGTCGAGGGCTTTCATTACCTGGGGCTGTTCGCCATCGGCGCGGCGACCGCCTGGGCGTCGGTCGCGGCGTTCATCGGCATGGTGGAAAAGGGCAGTGCCAGCGTGGATGACATTCTGCTGCTGTTCATCTATCTGGAGCTGGGGGCGATGGTCGGCATCTACTTCAAGACCAACCATTTGCCGATCCGCTTTTTGCTGTATATCGCCATCACCGCGCTGACCCGCTACCTGATTGGCGACGTATCCCATCACAAGGCGCCGGACATCGGCCTGCTCTACCTGTGCGGCGGCATCTTCTTCCTGGCGTTGTCGGTGCTGGCGGTGCGTTTCGCGTCGTACAAGTTCCCGTCCAGCAAGGCCATCGATTCCACCGGCGAGGTGGTGGGCGACAACTACAGCGAGCGCTGAGGGCGCTCAGTCAGCCAGCGGCGCGAACAACGCCTGCAGGTCGTCTTCACTGAGCTGCCAGCTGCTCTGGCTGCCGCCTTCTTCGAGCAGGCCGTGGGCCAGGTTGGCCTTGGCCTGCTGCAAGTGCTGGATCTTTTCTTCCACGCTGCCGCGGGCGATCAGCTTGTAGACGAACACCGGCTTGTCCTGGCCGATGCGGTAGGCGCGGTCGCTGGCCTGGGCCTCGGCTGCCGGGTTCCACCAGGGATCGAAATGGATCACCGTGTCGGCAGCGGTCAGGTTCAGGCCTGCGCCACCGGCCTTGAGGCTGATCAGGAAGACCGGAAACTGCCCGGCCTGGAACTGTTCCACGGGCGTGCGCCGGTCACGGGTGCTGCCGGTCAGTTTGGCGTAGCCGATACTGCGCGCCTGCAGCTCGCTTTCGATTAGTGCCAGCATCGAGGTGAACTGCGAGAACAGCAGCACGCGGCGGCCTTCGCCGATCAGTGCTTCGAGCATGTCCAGGAGGCTGCTGAGCTTGCCGGAGTCGCTGCTGCTCAGTTCGGCTGGCGCATCGTCGAGCAGGCGCAGGTCGCAGCACACCTGGCGCAGGCGCAGCAGCGCTTCGAGGATCACGATCTGGCTGCGCGCCAGGCCTTGGCGGGTGATCTCCTCGCGCACCTTGCGATCCATGGCCAGGCGCAGGATCTCGTAGCGGTCGCGCTGGGCAGGCGTCAGTTCCACCCACTGGGTGATTTCGGTCTTGGGCGGCAGCTCGCGGGCGACCTGTTCCTTCTTGCGGCGCAACACGAATGGTTTGATTCGCCCACGCAGGTGCGCCAGGCGTTGCTCGCTGCCGTGCTTCTCGATAGGTGTGCGGTAGTCGCGGGTGAAGCGCTTGGCGTCGCCGAGCCAGCCGGGCATCAGGAAGTTGAACAGCGACCACAGCTCGCCCAGGTTGTTTTCCAGCGGCGTGCCGCTCAGGCACAGGCGCTGGCGGGCGTTGATCTGACCGGCGGCGAGGGCGGCCTTGCTGCGCGGGTTCTTGATGCTCTGGGCTTCGTCGAGAATCAGCAGGTGGAAGCGTTGGGCGGTGAGCGTCTTGAGGTCGCGCGGCAGCAACGCATAGGTGGTAAGCACTACATCGTGCTCGGCGATCAGCTTGAACTGGCTACGCCGTTTGCTGCCGTGCAAGGCAAGCACCTTGAGGGTCGGCGCGAAACGCGCAGCCTCGTCCTGCCAGTTGGGGATCAGGCTGGTGGGCATGACGATCAACGCCGGCTGCTGCAGGCGACCGCTCTGCTTCTCCAGGAGAATGTGCGCCAAGGTCTGCAAGGTCTTGCCCAGGCCCATGTCGTCGGCCAGCACGCCGCCGACCTCCAGCTCCCCCAGCGCCTGCATCCAGCCCAGCCCCTGGAGCTGGTAAGGGCGCAGCTGCGCGGCCAGATCGTCGGGCGCACTCACCGCCTGTTGGCTGGTGTGCTGCAGGCGCCTGGCGAACTCGCGCAGCTCGATACCGCCGTGCCAGTTCAACGCCGGCCCCTGCTGCAGGGCATTCAGGCGAGCGGCATCGGCCCGCGCCAGGCGCACGCGGGCACCGATCTCGTCGGCATCGCCGATGAACAGCTCGCCCAGTGCGGCCAGCAAGGGTTTCAGGCGTGCGTAGGGCAGGGCCACGCGGCGCTGGCTGTGGGGCAGGCTGACTAGCAGCAATTCCTCGTCCTGGCGCTGCGCCAGGGCATCGCCGGAAAGCAGCCAGGGCGAGCGGCGGATGGCCTGCAGCAACACGGGCAGCAGGCTGATGCGCTGGCCTTCCACCTCGATACCCAGCTCCAGGTCGAACCAGCCCTGTTCGGGTAGCTCGTCGACATCGGCGTACCAGTCGTCGATCTCGGCCAGGTTGTACTGGAAGTCGGGTTGGATCTCGACGCGCCAGCCTTCGGTGCGCAGCGCCGGAACCTGCTGCTGCATGAAACCCAGCCAGGCGGCATCGCCCTGCAGTTCGAAATGCTCGCCAGGGTGCTGGGCCAGGGCTTCGCTCTGCCTCAGGGCAATGCGCAGGCCAGCGGCTTCCAGGCGGCGCCGTAGCTCGGCTTCCCGGGCCGTGTTGCGAGGGATGCGCAACTGGCGATTGGGCCCCAGGCGCACCAGCAGATCCTTGGCCGTTTTACCCACCGCGCTGTGGCCCTGATAGTCGAAGGCCAGGGCGGCACGGTGCTGGGTCTGTTCCAGCATGCGCCCCTTGCGCGCATCGAAATGCACGCGCACGTGGCTGCCCAGGGTCAGGATCGGCTGCGGCTGCACATCGTCCAGCACGGTTTCGTCCACCGGCTTTTCGGTAACGATCAAGGTGCCCAGGTCATCGCCAGCACGCTGTCGCGCCTCGAGGGTGAGCAGGGCGGCCACCACATGCTTGCAGTTGAAACCCACCGGGCAGCTGCAATGGCCGGTCACGCCCCAGCCCTTGCCGTAGGCGTGCAGGGTGATGCGCTGCTGGTAGGGGCGCTCGCCACTGCCCAGGCAACTGGCGAGCAGGCTGTGATCCTTGAGGCTCAGCAGACGGCTCAGGCCGCGGGTGGCGTAGTCCTGGCCGCGGCGCAGCGCGCCTTCGTCGAAGTCGCCGCGCCAGTCGGCCTGCTGCAGGTGCAGGATGTCAGGCATCGGGCGGGCTCTCTGGCATCAGGGCGAGGTCTGGCATGGCTGTTGGAAAACGATGGCAAGCCGTCGATGGTCTCACAGCTCGCCCGGGAATGGCAGCACTGCGGCCACTCAGGCGCGTTCGGCTGACGTCTCGGTCTTGAGGGCGCCGCGAATGTTCATCGCCCCCAGGCACAGTTGCAGCACGATCAGCGCATAGGCGTGGCTGTAGAGGCCCCAGGCGATCCACAGCAGGTTACTGGCCATGAATACCCAGAAGCCCAGGTTGCGGCGGCGGCGCTGCTTGGAGGCGACCAGCCAGGCGGCGATGACGGTGATCAGCATGGCTGGCCATTGCAGCCAGTCGAGGTACTCCATAAGGCATCCTGAAACTGGAAGTGACTTCAGTAGCGACCGGCACCCTGACGCGGACGTTCGACCTTTCAGACCGGATTGCTTTCGCGCTGCGCTTTGTCGGCGTACATCTCGGTGTCGGCCATGCGCAGCAACTCGCTGGCGGTGCTGCCGTCCTCCGGCGCGATGGCGATACCGATGCTGATGCCTACCTGCAAGCTCTGCCCATTGAAGGCGATAGGTTCACCCAGCTCGTCCTCGATGCGTTGCCCCAGGCGAATGGCCGCGGCCCTGTCGAGCCCGGGTAGGAGCGCGGCGAACTCGTCGCCGCCCAGGCGCGCCGGCATGTCGATGCTGCGCAGCAGGCCGCGCAGGCGGCGGGCGCTGACCTTGAGCACCTCGTCGCCGGCGGCGTGACCGTAGCGATCGTTGATCTGCTTGAAATGATCCAGGTCGATCATCATCAGTGCGAAGGATGCCGAGCGGCCTTTGGCCAGGGCGCTGGCGACGCTGTGGTCGAACACCCGGCGGTTCGGCAGTTCGGTCAGCGGATCCTGGTGGGCCAGGGTGTTGAGAGGCCGCAACAGGTGCCGGCCGATCAGCACCACCACCAGTGCCGAGAGCCCCAGGCTGGCCAGCAGCAGGTAGCGCTGGAAGCGCTCGATGCGCTCGTAAGCGGCCATGTTCTGGCTCAGCGACTTGCCGGCGATCAGTAGTACCTCGCTGGCCTCCTGGGCGTTGAAGTTGCTCAGCGCTACCGAGCGCATCAGGTATTCGTCGTGCTCATCCTGCAGCGTCCATTCGGCACCGTCGACCAATGCCGCCGGGTTGCCCAGCAAGCGTTCGAAACTGCTGCTCAGGGTATTGCCGTGCAACTGCCAGGCACCATTCTGGCCCCGGGACAGGAACACGAAGTCGGTGTCGGTGACCTGCTTGAGGGCTTCGGCGAGTTCATCATCGATGGCGAAACCGAGAGTCAGCTCGGCCTGGGGGGTGGGCATGCTCACCACGCTGTGGATGAGCTGGTAGAGCACACCGCTCTGGCTGCGCAGCAGGCTCACCGGTTGGGCATCAGGCCTGGCGGACTGGGCGGCCGCCTTGAGCAGCGGCGCGATATCGGTTTGCTGCAGCTCCCTGGGCACGCTGGCGATCAACTGGCGGTCGAGGGTGTTGAGCAGTGCGAGGTCGGCCTTCAGCCGCCTGCCATGATTGCCCAGCATGGATTCGATGGTCGAGCGCTCGCCCGTGGCGATGGCCTCCTTGAGGCCGTAGTCGGCAGCCAGTACAGCAGCGCCCTGGGCCAGTTGCCGCTGGCGCAGTTCGAGCAGCTCGTCGACCACCTGGGTGGTGGTCTGCAGGCTGCTGCTGATGGTTTCCTCGACGATGCTGCGGTTGGTGCGTGTACTGACCAGGTAGATCACCACCTGTACGCTCAGCAGCGCCACGAGCAGCACTTTGATGATGCGTCGCTCCTGGGTCTTGATGTGCCGGCTGCTTCTCATCGAGGTTCCAAATCGTTCTTTGTCATCGAGTGTAGAGCAGCGATCGGCCGGCAAGTGCCGGCTGATCAGGGCGTGCGCTTGAAGATGCGCTCCGAGAACAGCAATTGGGCGAGTAGCGGATAGGCGAGGTAATGCAGGATGAAGATCACTATGCCCATGGGGCTGGGCTCGTCCTGCAGAGTCATCATGGTCAGCAGCCCGGCGTACAGCAGCGCTAGCATGCCGCCGTACAGCCACACCAGGCGGCGTCGCTCACCACGCGTGGGCGGGCGGCGTTGCTGCCAGGCGAACAGCAACGCCATCAGTGCCGCGATGCTGGCAGCGATCACCAGAGTGGCCAGCACACCGCCGAGTTTGACGAAGCTGCGCAGCAGCACGTTGAGCAGCACGGCCGCCACCACGCCGATGATGGCGTAGCGCAGCATGGCGACAGGCTGATGGGAAGGCGGCATGGCGACAGGGCTCAACGATGGCGATGAAGCTTGGAGTCTCGCCCGTGACGCCAGGTTCTACAAGCGGCGATCCAGGCCGAAGCGGCGGCTCAGCACGCGGTCGAGCAGGGCGCCGGGCAACAGTGCCGAAAGCAGCGGCAAGGCCCGGCTGCCGTTGCCCAGGCGCAGCACCCGGGGGCGCTTGGGGCTGGCTACGGCGGCGAACACGTTGCGTGCGACGTGGCTGGCTGGGGTCGGGTTGTCCTGGGAGGCGATGGCGCGGGCGCGGATGCCGTCACGCATTGGCCACCATGGCGAATGCTCGCCGATCAATTGCTCGGCCTGGCGGCTGGCGTGGGTGCCGAAGCTGGATTCGATGGCGCCCGGCTGCACCTCCATCACGCCGACGCCAAATGGCGCGAGCTCCAGGCGCAGGGCGTCGCTGACGGCATGCACCGCGGCCTTGGAGGCGCAGTAGGCGCCCGCGAAGGGTGTCACCAGCACCGCTGATACGCTGCCGATATTGATCACCAGGCCCTTGTTCTGGCGCAGCAGCGGGAACAGCGCACGGGTCACGTTGACCAGGGAGAACACGTTGGTCTCGAACTGCTTGCGCATCGCCGTGGCGCCGCCATCGAGCAGCGGGCCCATGGCGCCGTAACCGGCATTGTTGATCAGCACGTCGAGCCCGCCGATGCGTTCCTTGAGTGTGGCGGCCAGCTGTTCGACGGCGCTGGCGTCATTCACGTCCAGTTGCACGGCATGGAACCCGGCTTCGCTCAGGCGTGCCACGTCTTCGCTTTTGCGGGCGCTTGCCCAGACCTGATAACCCTGTTGCGCGAAGGTGTCGGCCAGTGCCCGGCCGATGCCACTGGAGCAGCCGGTGATCAGAACCGTAGGGTGGCTCATGGATAATCCTTGTGATTGTTGTTGTGTGGATCGTGAAACAGCGCCTAGCGACTGAAGGTGCCTTGCAGCTGCTCGGCGCGGAATTCCAGGGTGCTGGCGCGATAGCCGCTACGCAGGGTAGGCAGGGGCAGGCAGGTTTGCCAGTCGGCACCGGGCAACAATTCACCGGGGCCGCTGTAGCGAGGTGGTTCGTACAGGCGCTGCGCCAGATTGACGCTGTCGCCCGGCCGGTAGGCGGTGATCTGCCAGCGCAACTCCTGAAGAGCAGCCTCGCTGCCGTTGTGCAGGTGCAGGCTCAACGGACGATCGGCCGGGCAGCTCTGCGGGGCGTGGGTAAGGCGCAGTTCCAGGTGAGCCAGGTCGCGGTTCTCGCGGCTTTCCTGCCACAGCACCCAGCTCGTCACCAGGCCCAGCCCGGCCAGTGCGGCCAAGGAAATGGGCAGGGCCTTGGCCGGGTAGCGGATCAGCAGGATGAACCAGCTGAGAACCAGAATCGCGCCGAAAATCATGACTGGACCTTGAATGTCGAGTGTCCGCCAATCCTACACAAGGCCGATGGGCTCGGCACCCGCCCAGGGATTGGTGGATGTTTCGCCAACGTCCGTTTCTCGCCACGAAGCAGCTCATGATGAAGCGCCGGAGTCCTCACTCCGGCGCGTGATCGCGCAGGAACACCAGCTTGTCGGCGTTCGAATCCTTTGCCGAGAAGCGGTAGCCCTGGTCGTCGAAATCCTTGAGGTGTTGCGGGTCCGTCACTCGCTCGCGGATCACATGGCGGGCCATCAGGCCGCGGGCCTTCTTGGCGTAGAAGCTGATGATCTTGTACTGGCCGTTCTTCAGGTCCTTGAATTCGGTGTCGATGATTCGCGCCTTCAGCACCTTGCGCTTGACCGCCCCGAAGTATTCGTTGGATGCCAGGTTGAGCAGCACGTCGTCGCCCTGGGCGACCAGCGCCTGATTCAGCCACTCGCTGATGTGCTCGCCCCAGAACGCGTAGAGGTCTTTGCCGCGGGCGTTGGCCAGCTTGGTACCCATCTCCAGGCGATAGGGCATCATCAGATCCAGCGGGCGCAGCAGCCCATACAGGCCGGAGAGCATGCGCAAGTGCTGCTGGGCGAAATCGAAGTCGGCCTCGGTGAAGCTCTCCGCGTCCAGCCCGGTGTACACGTCGCCCTTGAAGGCCAGCAGCGCCTGCTTGGCGTTCTGCGTGTCGAAGGCCGGCGTCCAGCTGCCAAAGCGCGCGGCGTTGAGCCCGGCCAGTTTGTCGGACAAGTGCATCAGCTCGGCGATCTGCGCAGGCGTGAAGTCGCGCAACTGGGCGACCAGCTCTTGGGAATGATCGAGAAATTCGGGCTGGGTGAAGCGCGCGGTCACCGGTGCGCTTTCGTAGTCCAGGGTCTTGGCAGGTGAAATCACCATCAGCATGAGTCGTCTCCTTCGGCGGAGCGGCGATTCTAGCCGATTCGGCAGGGCCCGCGTGTTGCGCGGCAGGGGGCTGGACTCATGACTCTAGTGCCCGGCGGGCGCTGCTGCCAAGGTCATTCGTCCAACCGACAAATAAAAATAAAAAAACTGAAAAGATCATTTGCCTGTCACATTTTTTGGAGTATCAACGAACTGTGGTTTGCGACGA
The DNA here is from genome assembly GCF_001945445.1 of Pseudomonas sp. PA27(2017). GTDB lineage: Bacteria > Pseudomonadota > Gammaproteobacteria > Pseudomonadales > Pseudomonadaceae > Aquipseudomonas. The sequence goes on along the minus strand of NZ_MSXW01000038.1, from coordinate 203,908 downwards.
GCCGGGCATGATGGCCGGCCCGTGCAGACCACGCCTTGAAAGACCGCCGAACCCTGCAGACAGGTGGCGGCCCTCGGCCCTCATCCGTTTGCGGCGCTCCTGATCGGGAGTCGGTGGTCCTGTGTGGCGGAGCGCCGTCCTGGCATTCCGTCGCTGGATCCGACAAGAGGTGACGAGTATGGATGACCACGGACGCATCAAGCCCACCGCCCCAACCTTGTACGCCCTCGACACCAATGTCCTGATTCACGATCCCAATGCGCTGCTCAATTTCCAGGAACACCACGTTGCCATCCCGATGACGGTGCTGGAGGAACTCGACAAGCTGAAAACCGGCAAGCAGGGCGTCGCCGCCGAATGTCGGCAAGCCATCCGCCTGATCGACAAGATTCTCGATGGCGCTACCCCCGAGGAGGTCGAGCACGGGGTGCCGATCCAGCGGGACAAGAGCGGCCCCTGCGGTTTTCTGTCGATTCTCATGAGCAAGAGTGCGGCGCCGGTCACCTGGCTGCCGGAAGACCTCAACGACAACAAGATCATCAACCAGCTTGTGGAGCTGAAGTCGCGACGCCCGGGAATGTCCGTCGTGCTGGTGACCAAGGACATCAACATGCGCCTGAAGGCGCGTGGCTGCGGGCTGGATTCCGAGGATTATCACACTGACCAGTTGGTCGACGACATCTCGCTGCTTTCCAAGGGTTACCACGACGTCGAAGGTGCCTTCTGGGACCGCGTCGCCAAGGTCGATACCCGCCAGGGCCATGGGCGTACCTGGCACCGCGTGCAGCTCAGCGAGGACTTGCCGGCGGTCAACGTCAACGAATTCATCATCGATGAGCAGGGCTTCGTCGGCTGGGTCAAGGAGGTCGAAGGCAACGAACTGCTGATTCTCGATCTGCACCAGGAGCCGCTGCTGCACCAGGAAGCCTGGGGGCTCAAACCAAGGGACATCCACCAGGCGCTGGCGCTCTACGCGCTGCTCGACCCGGACATTCATCTGGTCAACCTGACCGGCGCCGCCGGCTCGGGCAAGACCATTCTGGCGCTGGCGGCGGCCATCGAGCAAACCATGGTCAGCAAGCGCTACCGGCGCATCATCGCCACCCGTTCGGTACAGGGCCTGGACCAGGAAATCGGCTTTCTGCCCGGTACCGAGGCCGAGAAGATGGAGCCCTGGCTGGGCGCCATCACCGACAACCTCGAAGCCCTGCACATGGATGACGAGAACACCCATGGCAGCGTCGACTACATCCTGCAAAAGGTGCCCCTGCAGTTCAAATCCCTGAACTACATTCGCGGGCGCAGCTTCCAGCAGAGCCTGATCCTGATCGACGAATGCCAGAACCTTACCCCGCACCAGATGAAGACCATCATCACCCGTGCCGGCAATGGCTCCAAGGTGATCTGCCTGGGCAACCTGGCGCAGATCGATACGCCGTACCTTTCGGCGCCCAGTTCGGGGCTGACCTACCTCACCGAGCGCTTCAAGGGCTTCGAGCACGGTGTGCACATCACCCTGCAGGGCGTGCCGCGCTCGATCCTCGCCGAGTACGCCGAAAGCCACATGTAACCCCTCGCCCCGGAGCCGCCTGGCGGCTCCGGGCATTCATTGCGGCGCCCATGGTTTGCAGGGGCCGGTGCGGGGCCTACAATCGCCAGGTTTTCTACTTGGAGATTGCCCGTGCTGACCCATCTCGACTCCCAGGGGCGCGCCAATATGGTCGACGTCAGTGACAAGGCGCAGACCGTGCGTGAAGCCGTGGCCGAGGCCCGGGTGCGCATGCTGCCCACCACGCTGCAGATGATCGTCGACGGTGAGCACCCCAAGGGCGATGTCTTCGCCGTGGCGCGTATCGCCGGCATCCAGGCCGCGAAAAAGACGTCCGATCTGATTCCGTTGTGTCATCCGCTGATGCTCACCAGCGTCAAGGTCGAGCTGCGGGCCGATGGCGACGACGCCGTACTGATCCGCGCGCGCTGCAAACTCACCGGCCAGACCGGCGTGGAGATGGAAGCGCTGACCGCCGCCAGTGTCGCGGCGCTGACCATCTATGACATGTGCAAGGCGGTGGATCGCGGCATGATCATCGAGCAGGTGCGCCTGCTGGAAAAACTCGGTGGCAAGAGCGGCCACTTCCTGGCAGGCGAGGGCGAGCGATGATCCGCGTGCAGTATTTCGCCCGTTATCGCGAAACCCTGGGGCTGGATGCCGAGGAGCTACCGAGCGATTTCGCGACCCTCGATGAATTGCGCCTGCACCTGCTGGCCCGCGGCGGCGCCTGGGAGGTGCTCGCCGAGCGCGGCCTGATGTGCGCCCGCAACGAAGAACTCTGCGCGTTGAGTGAGGCGCTGGTCGACGGGGATGCAGTGGCGTTCTTCCCCACGGTCACCGGAGGCTGAGATGGCAGTTCGCGTCCAGCAGGCCGTTTTCGATCCCGGCTTGGAAACCAACGCCGTGCATGCCGCCAACACCGGCGTCGGCGCCGTGGTGTGCTTCGTCGGCTACGTGCGTGATTTCAATGACGGCCAGGACGTGGCCGGCATGTTTCTCGAGCATTTCCCCGGTATGACCGAAAAGGCCTTGGCTGGCATCGAGAGCCAGGCCCGCGAGCGCTGGCCATTGTTGGGCGTCGAGGTGATCCACCGCGTCGGGCGGCTGGAGCCGGGCGAGCCGATCGTCTTTGTTGGCGTGGCCAGCGCCCACCGCCAGGCGGCCTTTCAGGCCTGCGAGTTCATCATGGACTACCTGAAAACCCGCGCGCCGTTCTGGAAGAAGGAAGACACCCCCAGCGGCCCGCGCTGGGTCGAGGGGCGCGACAGCGATCAGGTCTCCGCTCGGCGCTGGCAGGCCGACAGCTGAAAGGCGTTTCAGCCGAACTCGATGAATACCTTGAAGAACAGCGGGGCGAACATCGACAGCGCGCCCAGCCCGGTCAGCCAGATGCCCCATTCCTGTTCGCGGTTGTTGAAGCCGATGCCCAGCAGCAGAAAGCCGCTGATCAGCAGCACGATCATGATGTGGAAAGCGTCCATGGCGAAGCCTCCTCGCAAGTGTCGCGTGCCATGAGCTGCGCCGCTACCTTGGTTGCAATGCAGCGCTGGCCTACACCTTGAGCGTAGTCCAGTGGCGGGGCGCCGAGGCTGATCCAGGGCAATTCGCGGGATCAATAATGGCCTCGCGAGCAGCCTGCGGATAACGGCGAAAACACTGCGCGTCGGCCGGTCTGCCGATTTTGGTCGCGATCGCGGCCGGGCGTGATTAAAATCGCCGCCTGAATTCTCCTGCTACCCAAGGATCCTGTTATGCCCCGTATCGGAACCCCCCTGTCGCCCAGCGCGACCCGTGTGTTGCTGTGTGGCTCGGGCGAGCTCGGCAAGGAAGTGGTCATCGAACTGCAGCGCCTCGGTGTGGAAGTGATCGCCGTCGATCGCTACGCCAACGCACCGGCCATGCAGGTGGCGCATCGCAGCCACGTGATCAACATGCTCGATGGCGCGGCGCTGCGTGCCGTGATCGAGCAGGAGAAACCGCATTACATCGTGCCGGAGATCGAAGCGATCGCCACCGCCACGCTGGTGGAGCTGGAAAACGAAGGCTACACCGTGATCCCCAGCGCTCGCGCCGCGCAGCTGACCATGAACCGTGAAGGCATTCGTCGCCTGGCCGCCGAAGAACTCGGCCTGCCGACCTCGCCCTACAAGTTCGCCGACTCCTTCGAAGAGTTCCAGGCGGCGGTGGGCACCATCGGCTTTCCGTGCGTGGTCAAGCCGATCATGAGTTCGTCGGGCAAGGGCCAGTCGGTGCTCAAGAGCGCCGATGACGTGCAGAAAGCCTGGGACTACGCCCAGGCGGGTGGCCGTGCTGGCAAGGGTCGGGTGATCGTCGAGGGTTTCATCGACTTCGACTACGAAATCACCCTGCTGACCGTGCGCCACGTTGGTGGCACCACCTTCTGCGCGCCGGTCGGTCATCGCCAGGAGAAGGGCGACTATCAGGAGTCCTGGCAGCCCCAGGCGATGAGTGAGGCCGCTCGCGCCGAGGCCGAGCGTATCGCCCTGGCCGTTACCGGCTCGCTCGGTGGTCGTGGTCTGTTCGGCGTCGAGTTGTTCGTCAAGGGCGATCAGGTGTGGTTCTGCGAAATCTCGCCGCGCCCGCACGACACCGGCCTGGTAACCCTGATCTCTCAGGATCTGTCCGAGTTCGCCCTGCATGCACGGGCCATTCTCGGCCTGCCGATCCCGGCGATCCGCCAATTCGGCCCGTCCGCCTCGGCGGTGATTCTGGTCGAGGGCGAGTCCAGGCAGGTCAGTTTCGGCAGCCTCGGCGCCGCGCTCACCGAGCCGGATACCGCCCTGCGCCTGTTCGGCAAGCCGGAGGTCAGCGGTCAGCGCCGCATGGGCGTTGCTCTGGCGCGCGACGAGTCGCTGGAAGCAGCCCGCGCCAAGGCGCTGCGGTCGGCACAGGCGGTCAAGGTCGAGCTGTAACGCTTCGATTCCTGTTCACTGGCGCAACGGCCGCAATGTGGCGGTAGCGGCCGTTATTCGATCCACTGTAGCCGCGACCTCGCGGCGATTCGCTCAGGCACCGCCGAAATAGGCAGTCAGGCTGCAATCGTTTCGCCCCGAGGTCGGGGCTCCCACAGGTTGGTTTGAGTGGCTGCTCATGCCTTCTTCCCGTCAACCCGTGAAAGGTGAGCTCTCAGTTACGGGCGCCCGCGAACAGCTTCTCGGCACCAGCGGCATCTTGCCTCTGATCATGCTTCAGTGCTGCTGCGCTTCCCAGGCCCGAACTTCCAGCACGCGGCTACCGCTGGCCTGGAGGATCTCCAGCCGGTAGCGGCCTACCTGCAAACACACTGCGCAGTCCGGAATGTTCTCCAGCACTTCGGTCACCAGGCCGTTGACCGTCTTCGGTCCGTCGACCGGCAACCGCCAGCCCAGTGCCCGGTTCACCTCGCGCAGATAGGCGCTGCCCTGGATCGACCAGGTGCCGTCGCCCATTGCGTGAAACTCACGAGGATGGGCGGTTTCCACCGAGCTCAGGTCGCCGACGATCTCTTCGAGGATGTCTTCCAAGGTAACGATGCCCATGGCCTCGCCATACTCGTCGATCACCACGGCCGTGCGGTACTTGTGCTGCTGGAAACTCACCAACTGGTTTGCCAGCGTGGTGCCTTGCGGCACGAAGTACGCCGAGTCGCACGCTTGCAATACCGCCGCTTCGTCCAGCTCGCTGCGCCCGGCCAGGCGGCGCATGTGCAGGATGCCTTCGGTCTGGTTGAGGCCGTTGCGGTACACCGGCAGGCGGGTGTGCGAGGCCGCGCGTACCTGTTCGAGCAGCGGCGTGCTGCCCGACAGGTCGATGCCGTTGATCTCGTGGCGCGGAATCATCACGTCCTCGACGCTGACCTTGTCCAACTCCAGCACGCCCAGCAGCATCGCGCGTCGCTCGGCGGGCAGCGGCAGGTCGTCGGCCTGCAGCGCGTCGCGCAGCTCGGTGAGGCTCGGCGCATCATCGGGTTCGGTACTCTGGTCCGTTTTGCCAATGCGCCGGCGCAGCCCCTGACCGATGGTCATCAGCAGTCGGGTGAGCGGAGCCAGCGCCAGGCTGACCAGGGTCAGCGGATAGCTTGCCGGGTAGGCGAACAGCGGCGGCGGCAGGATGGCCAGCAGGCGACCGAACGGATGGGCCAGCATCAGCACGGCCAGCGTCAGGATGAACGGCGATGGCGCCAGGTTGCCGGGCGCGCCGTGGCGCAAGGCCAGCAAGGTGGCGGCCACCGAGGCGGCCATGGTGCTGCAGATGGTGCCGATGCGCAGGGTGGCCGACAGCCGCTGTGGCTGGTCGAGCAGGGCGATCAGCCGAGCGGCGGCGCAATGGCCCTGACGCGCCCGGTAGCGCAGCCGATAGCGGTTGAGGCCGAACAGCACGGTGCGCGCGCAGATGAAGAAGGTCGCGCAGCCCAGCAGGGTCAGCAGCAGGGCCAGCTGGAAAAGCGGTGAGGGCGTGTCCACGGCTCAGATGTGCAGGATGAATTCACGAACCAGCTTGCTGCCGAAGAAGGCCAGCATCAGCAGGCAGAACCCGGCCAGCGTCCAGCGGATCGCCTTGTGACCGCGCCAGCCGAGTTGGTGGCGGCCCCACAGCAACACGGCGAACACCACCCAGGCGAAGCACGACAGGATGGTCTTGTGCACCAGGTGCTGGGTGAACAGATTGTCGATGAATACTGCGCCGGACAACAGCGACAGCGACAGCAGCGCCCAGCCGCTCCACAGGAAGCCGAACAGCAGGCTTTCCATGGTTTGCAGCGGCGGGAAGTTGCGGATCAGTCCGGAGGGATGCTTGTGCTTGAGCTGGTGATCCTGCACCAGCAGCAGCAGTGACTGGAACATGGCGATGGTCAGCATGCCGTAGGCGGCGATAGACAACAGGATATGGGCGAGAATGCCGGGGCCTTCCTCTATCGGCTGGCTGGTGCCGCTGGGCATGAACTGCGCGCACAGCACCGTCAGCCCGCCGAGCGGAAACAGAAACAGCAGCAGGTTGTGCACCGGCATGCGCTGGCAGGCCAGCAGGATCAGCGCGATTACCGTGAAAGCGATCAGGCTGGCGGTGTTGAAGAAGTCCAGGTTCAGCCCGGTGCTGCCACGCATCTGCATGAACAGGCTGCCGCCGTGGAACAATAGGGCGATAAAGCCTGCCAGCAGCAACACCGGTTGGCTGGGCGTGCTGCGGCGGGCCAGATGCAGGCCTTGATAGCTGGCGGCGCCAAAATAGAGGATGGCGGCGGCGAGGCTGGGCAACAGAGGGTGCATAGATCCTGGATACGCGGGCTCAAAGGCGCTGAGTGTGGCACACAACCGTTGTCGCAAAAAGACTGCAAGCGGTATCCGCTCTCACTAGGGTCTGTTGACGGTTCACGCACGGCCGCGCCGGCGCCCGTTTTTTCGCGAGGCAAGGCACGAGCCGCGAAGTTTAGCTGGCTAAATGAGCCGGCGAGAAACGCTGCATCGCGAAAAAACGGGCCCGGCCCTGCGGGTTGCGCGAGAAATCTCGCCATGCGTCGTTGGAGGACTTGGCAAGGGAATGACCATTCCCTGCGTCCTCCGCCTAGCCTGGCGAGATTTCTCGCGGCAACGCGGCTCGCGTTGAACCGTCAACAGACCCTGGGTCGCAGCGGCGCCGACAAAGAAGCCTCGAAAGCGTCGCGGTCTTCGTTATAATCCGCCGTTTGCTGCCAGCCCATCCCGGCCAGACGGCCCGAAAGGAACGCGCATGTTCGAAAACTTAACCGATCGCCTCTCGCAGACTCTGCGCAGCGTCACTGGCAAGGCCAAGCTGACCGAGGACAACATCAAGGACACCCTGCGCGAAGTGCGCATGGCGTTGCTCGAGGCCGACGTGGCGCTGCCCGTGGTCAAGGATTTCGTCGCCCGCGTCAAGGATCGCGCGGTCGGCACCGAGGTGTCCAAGAGCCTGACCCCGGGCCAGGCGTTCGTGAAGATCGTGCGTCTGGAGCTGGAAAGCCTCATGGGCGCCGCCAACGAAGACCTCGACCTGAGCACCACGCCGCCGGCGGTGGTGTTGATGGCTGGTCTGCAGGGTGCCGGTAAGACCACCACCGTGGGCAAGCTGGCGCGCCTGCTCAAGGAGCGCAAGAAGAAGAGCGTGATGGTGGTCTCCGCGGACGTCTACCGTCCGGCGGCGATCAAGCAGCTGGAAACCCTGGCGAGCGACATCGGCGTGACCTTCTTCCCGTCCGATATCACCCAGAAACCGGTGGCCATCGCCGAAGCGGCGATCCGCGAAGCCAAGCTCAAGTACATCGACGTGGTGCTGGTCGATACTGCCGGTCGCCTGGCCGTCGATGCCGAGATGATGGCCGAGATCCAGGCGCTGCACGCTGCGGTGAAGCCGGTGGAAACCCTGTTCGTGGTCGACGCCATGACCGGTCAGGACGCCGCCAACACCGCCAAGGCCTTCAACGATGCGCTGCCGCTCACTGGCGTGGTGCTCACCAAGGTCGACGGCGATGCCCGTGGCGGTGCCGCGCTGTCGGTGCGCGCCATCACCGGCAAGCCGATCAAGTTCATCGGTATGGGCGAGAAGAGCGAAGCGCTCGAGCCCTTCCACCCCGAGCGAATCGCCTCGCGCATTCTCGGCATGGGCGACGTGCTCAGCCTGATCGAGCAGGCCGAGCAGACCCTCGATCGCGAGAAGGCCGAGAAGCTCACCAAGAAGCTCAAGAAGGGCAAGGGTTTCGACCTCGAGGACTTCCGCGACCAGCTCGTGCAGATGAAGAGCATGGGCGGCCTCGGCGGCCTGATGGACAAGCTGCCGCAGATGGGGGGCGTCAATCTCGCGCAGATGGGCAATGCCCAGGGCGCCGCGGAAAAGCAGTTCAAGCAGATGGAGGCGATCATCAACTCGATGACGCCTGCCGAGCGCCGCGACCCCGATATCATCAGCGGCTCGCGCAAGCGCCGTATCGCCATGGGTTCTGGCACCCAGGTGCAGGACATCGGCCGGCTGATCAAACAGCACAAGCAGATGCAGAAGATGATGAAGAAATTCAGTGCCAAAGGTGGCATGGCCAAGATGATGCGCGGCATGGGCAACATGATGCCGGGCGGCGGCATGCCGAAGTTCTGATGGCTCTGGCAGGCCGCCTGGCGGCCTGTGGAAAAAGAGATTTGCAAACAGCCGCATAATCCTTAGAATATGCGGCCTTTCGGGCCTAGGCCCATTTTTGATGTGTGCCTCAAGTTAGCACCGACTACAGGAACGATGTTCACATGGTAACTATTCGTCTCGCTCGTGGCGGCTCCAAAAAGCGCCCCTTCTACCACCTCACCGTGACCAACAGCCGCAATGCGCGCGACGGTCGCTTCGTAGAGCGCATCGGTTTCTTCAACCCGATCGCCTCGGGTGCTGAAGTCAAGCTGTCCGTGAATCAAGAGCGCGCCACTTACTGGCTGAGCCAGGGTGCCCAGCCGTCTGAGCGTGTTGCTCAGCTGCTGAAAGAAGCTGCCAAGGCTGCTGCCTAAGCACTTCTATGAGCACGACGCCGGCCCCCGCCGAGGATCTTCTGGTTCTTGGCAAGATCGTTTCGGTGCATGGCGTCAAGGGTGAGATAAAGGTGTATTCCTTTACCGATCCGCTGGATAACGTGCTCGATTACCCTCGCTGGACGCTACGGCGCGACGGTGAGGTGAAACAGGTTGAACTGGCTGGTGGACGCTTGCAGGGCAAGGTTCTGGTCGCCAGGCTGAAAGGGCTCGATGATCGTGAAGTGGCGCGTACCTACGCGGGCTTCGAGATCTGCGTTCCTCGCAGCCAGCTGCCGGAGCTCGATGACGGCGAGTTCTACTGGTATCAGCTGGAAGGTCTGAAGGTTATCGATCAGGCAGGGCAACTGCTCGGCAAGGTCGATCATCTGTTCGAGACCGGTGCCAATGACGTGATGGTGGTCAAGCCCTGCGCTGACAGCCTCGATGATCGTGAGCGTCTGTTGCCTTATACGCAGCAGTGCGTGTTGTCGATCAGCCTCGAGGCTGGCGAGATGCGGGTCGATTGGGATGCGGATTTCTGACGCCATGGCGAGCCTGCGCGTCGATGTCATTACGCTTTTCCCTGAGATGTTCGCCGCCATCGGCGATTACGGCATCACCAGTCGTGCGGTGAGGCAGGAGCTGTTGCAGCTGACCTGCTGGAACCCACGCAGTTACACCACGGATCGTCATCACACGGTTGACGACCGCCCCTTCGGTGGTGGTCCCGGCATGGTGATGAAGATCAAGCCGCTGGAAGATGCTCTGGCCGATGCCAGGCAGGCCAGCGACGTTGCGGCGAAGGTGATCTACCTGTCGCCGCAGGGCCGCCCGCTGACGCAGGCGGCGGTACGCGAGCTGGCGAAGGAGGAGCGTTTGATCCTCATTGCCGGCCGCTACGAAGGCGTCGACGAGCGTTTCATCGAAACGCACGTCGACGAGGAATGGTCGATCGGCGACTACGTCCTGTCTGGCGGTGAGCTGCCAGCCATGGTGCTGATCGATGCGGTAACGCGCCTTTTGCCTGGTGCATTGGGTCATGCAGATTCGGCCGAGGAAGACTCCTTCACGGATGGCTTGCTCGACTGCCCGCACTACACCCGTCCGGAGGTGTATGCGGATAAGCGTGTTCCGGAGGTGCTGCTTGGCGGCAACCACGAACACATCCGGCGCTGGCGTTTGCAGCAGTCCCTGGGACGCACCTGGGAACGCCGTGTCGATCTTCTGGATAGCCGCTCGCTTTCTGGAGAAGAGAAGAAGCTGCTGGAGGAATACATCCGCCAGCGGGACGATAACTAATATCGATGGCCGGCCTGACGGCCCGTCTTAGGAGCGCAGCATGACCAACAAAATCATTCAGCAAATCGAAGCTGAGCAGATGAGCAAAGAGATCCCGACCTTTGCCCCGGGCGACACCGTAGTCGTTCAGGTGAAAGTGAAGGAAGGTGACCGTCAGCGTCTGCAGGCGTTCGAAGGTGTGGTAATCGCCAAGCGTAACCGTGGTCTGAACAGCGCCTTCACCGTGCGCAAGATCTCCAGCGGCGTAGGCGTTGAGCGTACTTTCCAGACCTACAGCCCGCTGGTCGACAGCCTGGCAGTCAAGCGTCGCGGCGACGTTCGCAAGGCCAAGCTGTACTACCTCCGCGACCTGTCCGGCAAGGCAGCGCGCATCAAGGAAAAACTGGTTTAATCCAGCTTTCCCCCTCGAAAAAAGCAGCCTCGGCTGCTTTTTTCGTTTCTGGCGTTTGGTGGGCTGGCAGCCGTTTCGCAAGCCACCTGTGGAGGCGGGCGGGGGCGCCTAGCCCATGCGCGCGAAATCGCGGGCACGAACTAGGCGTCCCCGCCCGCTGCCACAAAAGCAGTGCAGTATCTGCTTTTGATTGTGTTGATAATGAATTCTTTGCGTAGTGCAGATCTGACCCCATGTCCGCTGTCGACCATCCATTGATCGAGCGTTTCATCGAGGCTTTGTGGCTGGAGAAGGGCCTGTCCGCCCATACCCAGTCGGCCTATCGCAGCGATTTGGCGCTGCTCAACGGCTGGCTGCAGGCCCGTGACGTGGAACTGCAGGCGGTGGGGCGCGAGGTGTTGCTCGATCACCTGGCCTGGCGCATGAATGAGGGCTACAAGGCGCGCTCCACGGCGCGGCTGATCTCCGGCATGCGCGGCTTCTACCGCTTCCTGTTGCGCGAAGGGATCATCGATGCCGATCCCACGCTGCAGGTCGACATGCCGCAACTTGGCCGGCCGCTGCCCAAGTCGTTGTCCGAGGCGGATGTCGAGGCATTGCTGGCTGCGCCGGATCTGGGTGATCCCATTGGCCTGCGCGATCGCGCCATGCTCGAGGTGTTGTACGCCTGCGGGTTGCGGGTCAGCGAGCTGGTCGGGCTGACGCTCGAACAGGTCAATCTGCGCCAGGGCGTGCTGCGGGTGTTCGGCAAGGGCAGCAAGGAGCGCCTGGTGCCCATGGGCGAGGAAGCCATCGGTTGGGTCGAGCGCTATTGTCGCGAGGCGCGGCCCGCGCTGCTGGCTGGTCGTCCCGCGGACGTGCTGTTCCCTAGTCTGCGTGGTGAGCAGATGACCCGGCAAACCTTCTGGTACCGCATCAAGCATCAGGCCCAGGTGGCGGGCATCAGCAAGTCGCTGTCGCCGCACACCCTGCGCCATGCGTTCGCCACCCATTTGCTCAATCACGGCGCGGATTTGCGCGTAGTACAGATGCTGCTGGGCCACAGTGATCTGTCCACCACGCAGATCTACACCCATATCGCTCGCGCCCGCTTGCAGGCCCTGCATGCCCAGCACCATCCGCGTGGCTGAATCGGCTGTCGCCAGTTCGCGCTTTGCGTCTGCTGCCCGCAGCCTGGGGCCCTGGTTATGGTAGTCTCTGTCTTTTCCCTGTCACCCCGTCGCTCGATAGGAGTATTCATGCGTGTGACCCGCATCGTCGCGGCCATGGCTCTTGGCCTGGTCAGCACTCTCGGCCATGCCGCCGACCCGGATCAGGCGATCCGCAAGAACCTGCTTTCCATCCAGCCCGATCTGCCGATCGAGGCCATTGCCGAGAGCCCGATGCCCGGTGTTTACCAGGTGCAGCTCAAGGGCGGTCGCCAGCTGTACGCCAGCGCCGACGGGCAGTTCGTGATGCAGGGCTACCTGTTTCAGTTCAAGGATGGCCAGGCCATCAATCTGACCGAAGCGCAAGAAAGCAAGGCCATCGCCAAGCAGATCAACGGCATTCCGGCCAAGGACATGGTGGTCTTCGCGCCGAAAGAGCCGAAGGCGCACATCACTGTGTTCACCGATACCGATTGCGGCTACTGCCAGAAGCTGCACAGTGAAGTGGGCGAGCTGAACAAGCTGGGCGTCGAAGTGCGTTACCTGGCTTTCCCGCGCCAGGGCCTTGGCAGCAAAGGTGCCAAGGATCTGGCCAGCGTGTGGTGCTCCAAGGATCGCCAGGCGGCCATGAACAAGGCCAAATCGCGCGAGTCGGTCCCGGCGGCTACCTGCGATAACCCGGTCGCCCAGCAGTACCAGCTGGGGCAGATGATCGGCGTCAACGGCACGCCAGCGATCATTCTTGAAAACGGCAAGATGATTCCCGGTTATCAGCCGGCGGCGCAGCTGGCAAAACTGGCCCTGGAAGCCAAGTGATCCGGCTCGATTGACTATCAGACAGCCGCTTCGTAATGTGCGGCTCTTTTTTCCACGGCTGGCGCCCGCGTCGGCCGTTTTACGCAGTGCAGTTGGGGAGTCTAGTGTGAATCCGGTCAAAGTAGGCATCTGTGGGCTGGGTACCGTCGGTGGCGGTACCGTGAATGTGCTCAAGCGCAACGCCGAGGAAATCGCGCGTCGTGCCGGGCGTGGTATCGAGGTGGCGCAGATCGCCACCCGCACACCCAAGCCCCAGTACCAGTCGACCGGCATTACCATGACCGACGATGTCTTCGCGGTGGCCAGCAACCCCGAGATCGATATCGTCGTGGAGCTCATCGGCGGCTACAGCGTTGCCCGTGAGCTGGTTCTCAAGGCCATTGAGAACGGCAAGCATGTGGTCACCGCCAACAAGGCGCTGATCGCCGTGCATGGCAACGAAATCTTCGCTCGCGCCCGCGAGAAGGGCGTGATCGTCGCGTTCGAGGCGGCGGTGGCTGGTGGCATCCCGGTGATCAAGGCGATCCGCGAAGGCCTGTCGGCCAACCGTATCAATTGGCTAGCAGGTATCATCAACGGCACCGGCAACTTCATCCTCAGCGAGATGCGCGAGAAGGGTCGCACCTTCGAAGACGTGCTGGCCGAGGCCCAGGCCCTGGGTTACGCCGAAGCCGATCCGACCTTCGACGTCGAAGGCATCGACGCGGCCCACAAGCTGACCATCCTGGCGTCCATCGCCTTCGGCATCCCGCTGCAGTTCGACAAGGCCTACACCGAAGGCATCACCAAGTTGACTACGGCCGACGTGAACTACGCCGAGGCGCTGGGCTATCGCATCAAGCACCTGGGTGTGGCGCGCCGTACCGACGCCGGCATCGAGCTGCGCGTACACCCGACGCTGATCCCGGCCGACCGCCTGATCGCCAACGTCAATGGCGTGATGAACGCGGTGATGGTCAATGGCGATGCCGCTGGCAGCACCCTGTTCTACGGCGCCGGTGCCGGCATGGAGGCGACCGCTTCGGCGGTGGTGGCCGACCTGGTCGACGTGGTGCGTGCGTTGACCACCGACCCGACCAACCGCGTGCCGCACCTGGCCTTCCAGCCGGATTCGCTGTCCGACCACCCGATCCTGCCGATCACCGATTGCGAGAGTGCCTACTACCTGCGCATCCAGGCCAAGGATCGCCCAGGCGTGCTGGCCCAGGTGGCAAGCATCCTGTCGGAGCGCGGCATCAACATCGAATCGATCATGCAGAAGGAAGTCGAGGAGCAGGACGGCCTGGTGCCGATGATCCTGGTTACTCATCGCGTTGCCGAGCAGCGCATGAACGACGCCATTTCTGCCCTGGAAGCGCTGGCCGACGTCGTCGGCAACGTGGTGCGCATCCGCGTCGAACAACTCAGCTAATTTCGTCGCGCGCCGCGACCTGCTCGCGGCGTGGCGCCCCAGACCGAAGGTTTGCAGACCATGCGCTATATCAGCACTCGCGGCCAGGCACCGGCCCTGAATTTCGAAGACGTTCTGCTGGCCGGCCTGGCCACTGACGGCGGCCTGTACGTGCCGGAAAACCTGCCACGCTTCAGCCAGGAAGAAATCGCCTCCTGGGCGGGCCTGCCGTATCACGAGCTGGCCTTCCGGGTGATGCGTCCGTTCGTGACCGGCAGCATTCCGGATGCCGATTTCAAAAAGATCCTCGAAGACACCTACGGCGTGTTCGAGCACTCGGCCGTGGCGCCGCTGCGTCAGCTCAATGGCAACGAGTGGGTGCTCGAGCTGTTCCATGGCCCGACCCTGGCGTTCAAGGATTTCGCCCTGCAACTGCTCGGTCGCCTGCTCGACTACGTGCTGGCCAAGCGCAACGAGCGCGTGGTGATCATGGGCGCCACCAGTGGTGACACCGGCTCGGCTGCCATCGAAGGCTGCAAGGCCTGCGACAACGTCGACATCTTCATCATGCACCCGCACAATCGGGTGTCCGAAGTGCAGCGCCGGCAGATGACCACCATTCTCGGCGACAACATCCATAACATCGCCATCGAAGGCAACTTCGACGACTGCCAGGAGATGGTCAAGGCCAGCTTCGCCGACCAGGGTTTCCTCAAGGGCACGCGCCTGGTGGCGGTCAACTCGATCAACTGGGCGCGGATCATGGCCCAGATCGTCTACTACTTCCACGCGGCCCTGCAGCTCGGCGGTCCGGCGCGTTCGGTGGCCTTCTCGGTGCCGACCGGCAACTTCGGCGACATCTTCGCCGGCTATCTCGCCCGCAACATGGGTTTGCCGGTCAGCCAGCTGATCGTCGCCACCAACCGCAACGACATCCTCCATCGTTTCATGAGCGGCAATCAGTACGCCAAGGGTGAGCTGTATCCGACCCTGTCGCCGTCGATGGACATCATGGTCTCGTCGAACTTCGAGCGTCTGCTGTTCGATCTGCACGGTCGCAACGGCCCGTCGATCGCCGCGCTGATGACCGAATTCCGCCAGACCGGCGGCTTCACCGTCGAAGACGATCGCTGGACCGAGGCGCGCAAGCTGTTCGATTCCCTCGCCGTGAGCGATGAGCAGACCTGCCAGACCATCGCCGAGGTGTACGCCGCCACCGGTGAGCTGCTCGACCCGCACACCGCCATCGGTGTGCGTGCTGCCCGCGAGTGCCGTCGCAGCCTGTCCGTGCCGATGGTGGTGCTGGGCACCGCCCATCCGGTCAAGTTCCCGGAGGCCATCGAGAAGTCCGCCGTGGATCAGTCGCCAGCGTTGCCGGCGCACCTGGCCGATCTGTTCGAGCGCGAAGAGCGCTGCACCGTACTGGCTAACGACCTACCGACCGTGCAGCAATTCGTCGCCGCGCACGGCAATCGCGGCAAGCCGCTTTAAGCGACAGTGCCGCAAGGCGAAAGGCCGGTCACCGAGAGGTGCCGGCCTTTTGTATTTTCAGGCTGGCTGCACAGCGCGTTGTCGTAGCCTGGGGTGGAGCGGAGCAATACCCGGATCGTATTCTGCACAGAGCAATCTTTCGTGGATTGCACCCGGGTTTCGCTTCGCTCTAAGCCCGGCTACGACATGCTGATCGGCTCCAGTGGGCGCGTTACCGGGATTTACCGCCGATTGATCGCCGCCACCGGCGCCTGCTGGCAAAGCCGCTTGTCCAGCTGGCCGACATAGGGGTTGCCCCAGCCCATCACGCAGCCGACCAGTTGGTTGCGTTGGCGCTCCCACTGTTCGGCGGGGTAGGTCTTGTTCCAGGCGTTGAATAGCTGGCGGTTCTGTTTCGACAGGCGTAGCTGGTAGCGGTCGCTCATGTACAGATAGGTGCGGGCGATCATGCCGCGCACCTGCTGGCGCGGCATCACCTTGCGCGCCTTGAAGTCGACCACCGTCGGGCAGGCGCCATACTGGCTCGGCTTCTGCGGCAGCCAGCCGAAGTCGTAGTTGCTGCGGTCGCCATTGACCTCGCCAATCGCCGGCACCAAGTTGTGCAGGTCGGCCTCGGCGCGGCGGAATACGCTGTCGTTCTTGCTGCAGTTCTTGCGCCCGCCATGCTGCCAACACTGGCGCTGATGGCCGATCTGCCAGGCCGGGACGATGTGTTCCCACTCGATGCGTGCCGCGCGGTTGGCATTCTTGCGTGGCGTGTAGCCGCAGCTTTTCAGGTCGACGCGGTTGCCCTTGAAGCTGCAGCCGCAATAGAACTCCACCGACTGGCGTTCATAGAGCGTCCAGCCGATCTTCTTGGCCTGGCTGAAGCTCTGGGGTGGAGCGGCTTGGAGGGAGGTGCAGAGGGTGAAGCACAGCAGGGCGAGGATGCTGCGAAACGGCATGCGGCTTTCCTAAAAAGTGCCGCATCATACCGGCTCGTTGCGGTTTGCCAAGGCTGGCCCATTGATGGCGTCTATCTAAAACTGTTCCGCCCCGTATCAATGCGGCTTGCGCCCGGCCAGGAGCGCCTTCAGGTTTCCATTCGCTTCCTCTGCGACGTAGTTGGCGAACGAGCGTTGATTTCTGGGCTAGAGTTGGTCGGCTGAATTCCCGCCCGAGAGGCTTCCTGCGCCTTGCGAATGAGCTCGTTCACACCGTTCGGATAAATTACATGTGATGTATTGAGTTATCACATGTGATGCTCTAGTCTGGGTTTCATGGAAAACAAATCATCTGCGCACTACCAGCGTCTTTTCCGTCAGCGTCTGCGTGAGCAGGGGCTGGTGAAGAAGGAGGTCTGGATTCTGCCCGAGCATGCCCAGAGGCTCTCGGCGGTCGAAAGGAAACTGCGCCAGCCCCAGCCGGAGCTGGCTTCAATGGAGGAGGGGGTGAGCATGCCTCAGGTTTGGACTGCACAAACGTTGTTCGACGCGCTGTCGGCGACAGAGCCGTTTGCCGATGGCCGCGCGGCCGTCGAGCTGATCCAGGGTGCCGACGCCAGTCTGCACGTGACCATGAAGGAATACGGCGATCTGCCGCTGTTCATCGCCGTGTTCGGTGATCAGATCGTGGTCGAGGCGCTGCTCTGGCCGGCCAGCGACGTGCGCGACACCGCCGCCTTCAACGAGGAAGTGCTGCGCAGCCACAAGCTGTTCCCGCTGTCCTGCGTGGGGCTCGAAACCCTGCCGGACGGTCAGGCCTGCTACACCATGTTCGGTGCGCTCAGCGCCTCGTCGATCCTGCCCAACGTGGTGCTCGAGATCGAAACGCTGGCGGACAACGTCATCAAGGCGACCGAGGCTTACGAAGACTTCCTCAAGGCCAGTGCATAAGGAGACATGCCCATGAACGTCTGGAGCAAATTGCTGACGGCGCTGCGCGGCGGTGCCAACGAAATGGGTGAGGCGCTGGTCGATGGCCAGGCCCTGCGCATTCTCGATCAGGAAATCCGCGACGCTGACGTCGAGCTGCGCAAATCCAAGGAAGCCTTGGCCGAAATCATGGCCAAGCAGAAGCTGGCCGCCGAGCGCGCCGGCAAGTCCGCCGCCAAGATCGCCGAGTACGAGCAGTACGCGGTAAAGGCGCTGGAAACCGGCAAGGAAGACCTGGCCGCCGAAGTGGCCGGCAAGATCGCCAACCTGGAAATCGAACTGGGTAGCGAGCGCGAGCAGGCCGATGCCTACGCCGCCAGCGTGGCCCAGCTGCGTACGGCGGTGAGCCAGGCGGAGGCCAACATCAAACGCCTGAAACAGCAGGTCGATACCGTCAAGGCCACCGAAAGCGTGCAGAAGGCGCAGATGGCCGTGGCCCAGCGCTACGGCGGCTCCCAGGCCAAGCTGCACACGGCGGTCGAGTCGCTGGAACGCATCAAGCAGCAGCAGGCCGAGCGCGCGGCGAAGATGGAAGCGGCGGCCGAGCTGGCCGAGGCCTCCAACCCTGACGAGTCGCTGGACGCCAAGCTGCGCGCCGCCGGTATCGTCGCCGACAAGAGCAGCGCCGACAGCGTGCTGGCACGCCTCAAGGACAAGGCCAAGCCCTGATCTCAGGCTGGTTCGTAGCGGCATCGATGGCGGGGCCAGCAGGCTCCGCCATGTTTTCAGGGATAGGAAACCATGGAAATCTTCCTGCAGGTCTCATTGGCGTTCCCGACGGTCATCTTCAGCTTCCTGCTGTGTCTGGCGGTGGTGTACTGGGTCATCGTCGCGTTCGGCCTGATCGAGATCGACGTGCTCGACGTCGAGGCCGATTCCGCCCTGGAAGGCCCGGCGGCAGCGCTCCTGTCCAAACTCAAGCTGCGGGACGTACCGCTGACGCTGGTACTGACGCTGCTGTCCTTCTTCGCCTGGTTCATCAGCTATTTCGCCGACCTCTGGCTGCTCGGCCTGTTGCCACTGGAGTGGCTGCGCTATCCGCTCGGCGTCGTGGTCGCCGTACTGGCGCTGATGCTCGCCGTGGCGCCCACCCGTCTGCTTTGCGCGCCGCTGCGCCCGCTGTTTCTCAAGCTGGAAGTGACCAGCAGCAAGAGCGTGCTCGGCCAGACCGCGGTGGTACGCAGCGGGCGGGTGACTGCCAGCCATGGCGAGGCCGTGCTGGAGGATGGCGGGGCGGGGTTGATCCTGCGCGTGCGCGCTGACGAGCAACTGGGTTTCAAGCGCGGTGACCGCGTGGTTTTACTGGAGTATCTGGAGGCGCAGCACGCCTACCGGGTGATAACCGAGGATGAGTTCCGCGGCGTCTGAACCGTCGGTTCCGTTTGTCTCAAAGGAGATTGAGTGCAATGTACAACCTTCCCCCGTCGCTGATCCCCGTGTTGGTCGGGGTCGGCCTGGTCGCCCTGCTGATCATCGGCCTGCTGGCCCTGTTCAAGGCCTTCTACATCAAGGTTCCCCAGGGCACCGCGCTGATCGTCAACGACATGTCGTCGACGCCCAAGGTGCATTTCACCGGTGCGCTGGTGTACCCGGTCATCCACCTCAAGGAGTTCATGAAGATCTCCCTGATCACCCTGGAAGTCGACCGCCGCGCCAAGGACGGGCTGATCTGCCGCGACAACATGCGCGCCGACATCACCGTGGCCTTCTACCTGCGCGTCAACGAGACCCAGGAAGACGTGCTCAAGGTGGCCAAGGCCATCGGTGTGGAGCGTGCCTCCGATCGTGCGGCGGTCAACGAGTTGTTCAACGCCAAGTTCTCCGAAGCCCTGAAGACCGTCGGCAAGCAGTTCGACTTCGTCCAGCTGTTCGAGAACCGTCAGGAGTTTCGCGACCGCATCGTCGAGGTGATCGGCAACGACCTCAACGGCTACGTGCTCGAGGACGTGGCCATCGACTACCTGGAGCAGACCGCCAAGAGCTCCCTGGACCCGAGCAACATTCTCGATGCCGAAGGCATCCGCAAGATCACCGAGTTGACCGCTGCGCAGAACGTCATCACCAATGACCTTGAGCGCAACGAAGAGCTGGCGATCAAGAAGAAGAACGTCGAAACCCGTGAGGCGACCCTGGCCCTCGAGCGTCAGCAGGCCGATGCCGAGGCGCGCCAGAAACGCGAGGTGGAAACCATCCGTGCCCGTGAGGAAGCGGAAACCCTAAAGGTGCGCGAAGAAGAGCGCTTGAAGGCCGAGCAGGCGCGCATCCAGACCCAGCAGGAGCTGGACATCCGCGCCGAGAACCACCAGCGCGAAGTGGAAGTGGCCCAGCAGAATCGCCAGCGCGCCGTGGTCATCGAGGTCGAGAAGGTCACCCGCGCCAAGGATCTGGAAGTGGTGGCCCGCGAGCGCGAGGTCGAGCTGCAGCGCATCGAGAAGGAAAAGGCGCTGGAAGAAGAGCGCAAGAACATCGCCAGCGTGGTGCGCGAGCGCGTGGCGGTGGAAAAGACCGTCGCCCAGGAAGAAGAGCGCATCAAGGAAGTACGCGAAGTATCCGAAGCCGAGCGCCTCAAGCAGGTCACCGTACTCAATGCCCAGGCCGAAGCCGAGCAGGAGCTGGTGCGCCAGGTCAAGCAGGCTGAAGCCGACGAAACCCGCTCCAAGCATAAGGCCGTGGAAATCAACAACCTTGCCCAGGCCGAACTGGAAGCCGCAGCCAAGAGTGCCGAGGCCAAGAAGAAACTGGCCGAAGGCATCGAAGCCGAGCGCGCCGCGCCTGGCTTGGCCGATGCGCGGGTGCGTGAAGTCACCGCCGCGGCCAAGGAGAAGGAAGGCCTGGCCGAAGCCCGCGTGCAGGCCGAGCGTCTGATCGCCGAAGCCAAGGGCGAGCAGGAGAAAGGTCTGGCTCAGGCGCGCGTGACCGAAGCGCAGGCCGCCGCCAAGGAAAAAGACGGCCTGGCCGACGCCAAGGTGCTGGAAGAGAAGCTCGGCGCCCAGGCGCGCGGCGAGGAGCAGCTCGGTGTGGCCAAGGCCAAGGCGACCCAGGATCTGGGCATGGCCGAAGCTCAGGTATTGCTGGAGCGCCTGAACGCCGAAGCCGAAGGTCTGGGCAAGAAGTTCGGTGCCCTGGATGCGCTCAGCGACAACGCCCGCCAGCACGAAGAGTTCCGCATGCAGCTGGAGAAGAGCTTCGAGGAAGCCATGGCCGCCATCGCCGCCAACAAGGACATCGCCAAGGATCAGGCCGAGGTACTGGCCACCGCGCTGGCCAAGGCGAAGATCGAGATCGTCGGCGGCGAAGGCGACTTCTTCAACTCGTTCGCCAAGTCCCTGTCGGTGGGCAAGGCCATCGAAGGCGTGGTCGGCAAGAGCCCGGTGGTGCAGGACGTGCTCGCGCGTTTGCTGCAGGGCCGCGCCGCCGACGCCAAGCCGCCTGTAGTGAGCGACAGCGACGCGGTGTAAGCGGCGGTGCCAGGCTCCAGCCGTTACTGGCTGGAGCCTGTGATGCGATTCAGTGCGGGCCAGGCCTGCCTCAATGACAAGGAAAGTGGCATGTCGCAATCAAGAGATCACCTGGAAATGACCTTTCGCAGCATCCAGTGCTTTGCCGATGACGGCCGCCTGGACGCCGCCGAACTGGGCTCGTTGTTGGCCATCGCCGAGCGCGACGGCGTGATCGATGATGATGAGATCCGCGTGCTGACGCGCATCATCGCCCGCATCAAACCCGAAGAGCTCGACCCCGCGATGCGCGAAAAGCTCGCCGAGATCGCCCGCAAGATCGGTGCCTGAGCACCGCCTCATCCGTTTAGCCCCGGCCATGACGGGGCCTTGCTTGCAGACCGCGCAGATTCAGGAAGACCATGATGTCGGACGCCCAAGCCGAAAACACCCAGCAGGACATTCTCGACAAGGCCGTGGCCGAAGGCGGTGCCTACGAGGTGCTGCACAAGCGCCTGCAGGAACAGGGGCTGCGCCTGCGCCAGCGCACCGAAGCGCTCAACGAGCAGCGCCTGCAGGAGTTCGGCAGCAGCCAGATGGAAGTGATCGGGCGGGTGCGTATCCGTACCGAGAACAACTGCATCGCCCGCGATATCGTGCAGGTCGGCGACTGGCTGCTGTTCGGCTACAACGTGTTCATGGGCCTGAAGAAGGAAACCGCGGTCGCCGACGTGTTCTCCCTCTATCGCCTGGTAGAGGGCAGCGAGGGTTATGAAGCCGAAGCGGTCGCCCTGGACGGCACTTTCCTGAGCCAGAGCGGCTTCGTCAACGACTTCAACGAGCTGTACACCTATTACAAGAACACCCGGCTGCTGCAATTGGCGATTCGCGACGGCAAGCTGCTGGCCAGTTTCCAGATCGGCGAGCGGATCACCGACATCCGCGTGTTCCGCTGGTCGCTGTCGCTCGACGGCAAGGACGTGCGCTATATCGACAACCGCGGCGAGCGCGATATCGCGCTGCCGGCGCCGTTCGATTTCGAGTGGCAGAAAACCACCCGCGAGATGACGGTCAACGGCCGCCATCCGCACCTGAACATCCTCGACACGGTATTCGTCGAGACGGTCGGCGGCGACCTGACCATCAAGGTCGAGAACAACACCGAAAGCGGCCAGGGCATCTACCGCGAAGAGGTGATGGACAAGACCCAGTCGCTGGACGATGCACAGATCGAATACGCTGCCCTGGGCAGCCTGATCCTGCTCAAGGTGCTGCCGTACCGCGAGGAGCAGTGGCGCTACCTGGTGTTCAACCGCCTGACCCGCAAGGTCGAACGCATCGACGCCATCGGCCTGGCCTGCGTGCAGCTGCCCGAAGACCACGGCATCATCTTTCCCGGCGGGTATTACCTGCAAAATGGCGAGCACAAGACCTTCGAGCAATCGATGGCCGGCATGCGCTTCAAGCGCTCGGTGCGCTCGCCCAACGGCGAGGACGTGCAATACATCTTCTACCACCCCGGTGAAGGCCGCGCGGTGCTGCTGACCTACAACATGGTCACCCGCCAGTTGCAGAACCCGATC
The DNA here is from genome assembly GCF_001945445.1 of Pseudomonas sp. PA27(2017). Lineage (GTDB taxonomy): Bacteria > Pseudomonadota > Gammaproteobacteria > Pseudomonadales > Pseudomonadaceae > Aquipseudomonas. Next base: position 181,386 of record NZ_MSXW01000038.1, on the reverse strand, counting down.
TTCGGCCACGGCTACGCACGCCTGGAAGATGGGCGCATGGTGATCTTCTCCGCCGAGGGTGACGAGCCCACGCGCATTCACCCCATGCAGGTCTGGCAGACGCCCTTCGAGAGCGAGGAGTTCGCCGCCCGCCAGCCGGCGCGCAGCGGTTTCTTCGGGCGCATCGGCAATGCCGAACTGGTGCGCGGGGTGTCCGATCTGTTCAACCTCAGCCGCGAAATCGACAGCCGTGAAGTGTCGGTGGCGCGCTACAGCCTGCTGTGCCAGAACACCCGCCGGCTGTTCGATATCTATCACTGGCTGAGCGACCCGCAGTGCGCCGAGTTGGCGCCGCTGCTGCGCGAGATCGCCGCCACCGGCGAGCTGGTGCTCGACGAGTTCGAGAAAGTCGAGAGCATTCGCCAGCAGTCCGCCGCGGCCATGGCCGACGCCGAAAGCCGCCAGAAGGCGCTGCTGGAAAGCGTGCGTTCGGATACCTGGGAAAAGGTCGAGCAATACGTCGACGCGCTCAATGCGATCACCGCCCAGCGTGGCCAACTGCTGACCATTCGTGACTACCGCTACATCGACGTGGCGCGTATCGACGCCATGGAAACCGCCCTGCTCGAAGCCCGTGACCAGACCGCCGCGGCGACCTCGCGCTTCCTGGCCGGTGACGCCGCACTGCAGCCCTATCACCACGACCTGCAGGTGTTCGACGAGCAGGCGCAGAAAGCCGAGAGCGTCGCCCAGCTTGCCGAGCCGCTGGCCGGCCTCAACGAGATGGCCGGCAACCTGGACATGCTGTCCGGGCTGATGGCCTCGTTGCAGATCGACGACGCCACCGAGCGCACGCGCATCGTCGATGCCATTTCCGAGGTATACGCCAAGCTCAACCAGGCCAAGGCGCGCGCCGAGCAGCGCCGCAAGGGCCTGGGGTCGGCCGAGACCGTGGCGCAGTTCGGTGCGCAGTTCAAACTGTTCAGCCAGAGCATCACCAACGCCCTGGCGCTGGCCCAGGACCCGGAGAAGTGCGATGAACAGTTGTCGCGCCTGTTGGTGCAGCTCGAGGAGCTGGAAAGCCAGTTCGGCGATCACGAACAGTTTCTCGGTGACATCCTCGCCAAGCGCGAGGAGCTGCTGGAAACCTTCGAGGCGCACAAGCAGAGCCTGCTCGACGAGCGTCAACGCAAGGCCCAGGGCCTGCTCGACGCTGCGCGGCGGATTCTCGACAGCCTCGGCCGGCGTACCGCCAAGTTCACCGAGGCCCAGGAACTCAACGCCTTCTTTGCCGCCGACCCGCTGATCCTCAAGCTGCGCGAACTGGCCGAGCGTCTGCGTGAGCTCAAGGACAGCGTCAAGGCCGATGACGTCGAGGCGCGCCTCAAGGCCGCTCGCGACCAGGCCGTGCGCGCGCTGCGCGACAAGAGCGAACTGTTCGAGGCCGGCGGCGACGTCATCAAGCTGGGGCCACGCCACCGTTTCGCGGTCAATACCCAGGAGCTCGACCTGACCCTGCTGCCGCGTGGCGACGGGCTGTTCCTGCACCTGACCGGCACCGACTTTCTCGAGCCGTTGCACGATGCCGAACTCGATGGCCTGCGCGATTACTGGCAGGTCAGCCTGGAGTCCGAATCGGCGGCGCTGTACCGCGGCGAGTACCTGGCCGGCCTGGTGCTCGACGCTGCGGTGCGCCATACCGATGGCCTGAGCCTGGATCAGCTCAAGGCGCACATGAGCCAGCCCGACGAGTTGCTCAAGCGCATCCGCGAGTTCGCCGCGCCGCGTTACAAGGAGGGTTACCAGAAGGGCATCCACGACCAGGACGCCATGGCCATCCTGCTGCGTCTGCTGGCGCTGCGCGAGGCGGCTGGCCTGTTGACCTATTCGCCACGGGCCCGCGGCTTGGCACTGTTCTTCTGGAACCGCTGGCGCGAAGACGTGGAGGCCGCCCACTGGCCGGAGCGGGCGCGCACCTGCGCCAACATCCGCCAGCTGTTCGGCCGCGACGACGGCATCCGCCAGCTACGCGAGGAAGTGCTCAAGGCGCTGCACGGTTTTCTCGTCCGCCACCCGATGCCGTTCGACGCCGCGCTGCAGCGCGAGGCGGCCGAATACCTGGTCGAGGAGCTGGCCGCCCCACGCATCGAATTCGTGGTCAGCAAGTACGCCCGCGACCTGTTCGATGGCCTGCGCCAGCACCTGCAGGCCGCCCATGTGTGGGAGGGCTACGTGCAGGCCCAGGAGCGCCTGCGTGGGCGCCCGGATCAGCGCTGGGCGCTCGCCGAGAACTGGCTGCAGGCCTACTGCGCGCAGCAGGGCCAGACGCATCTGCAGGCCTATGTGGCGGAAGCCGTGGCCCTTGGCTTGATCGACAGCGACCTGCCGCAGCGCGTCACCGAGGCCGATCTGCAAGTGCGCGTCGAGGGGCTGCTGGGCGACCACCCACGCATCCAGGACGGCACCCTGAGTTTCGCCCTGCACGACTTCTTCCAGCGCCTGCGCCATCATCGCGAGACCTTCCAGCCCGAGTTGCAGCGTTATCAGAACTTGCGCCAGGAGGTGGTCAACCGTGAGCGCAAGGCGCTGCGCCTGAGCGAGTTCAAGCCGCGGCCGCTGTCCTCGTTCGTGCGTAACAAGCTGATCAACGACGTGTACCTGGGCTTCATCGGCGACAACCTGGCCAAGCAGATGGGCACCGCCGGGGAGAACAAGCGCACCGACCTGATGGGCCTGCTGATGCTCATCTCGCCGCCCGGCTACGGCAAGACCACGCTGATGGAATACGTGGCCCACCGCCTCGGGCTGATCTTCATGAAGATCAACGGGCCGGCTCTCGGCCACGAGGTGCGCTCCATCGACCCGGCCCAGGCGCCGGACGCCACCTCGCGCCAGGAGCTGGAAAAGCTCAACCTGGCGTTGGAAATGGGTAACAACGTGATGCTCTATGTCGATGACATCCAGCACACCCACCCCGAATTCCTGCAGAAATTCATCTCCCTGTGCGACGGCACGCGGCGCATCGAAGGCGTGTGGAAGGGCAAGACCAAGACCTACGACATGCGTGGCAAGAAGTTCTGCGTGGTGATGAGCGGCAACCCGTACACCGAGTCCGGCGACGTGTTCAAGATCCCCGACATGCTCGCCAACCGCGCCGACATCTACAACCTGGGCGACACCCTGGGCGGCATGCAGGAAGCCTTCGCGCTCTCCTACATCGAGAACGGCCTGACCTCCAACCCGGTGCTGGCGCCCCTGGCCACCCGCGACATGGCCGACGTCTACCGCTTCGTCGCCAAGGCCGAGGGCAAGCCGTTCTCCGCCAACGAGCTGTCGCACAGCTACAGCGGTGCCGAGATCAATGAGATCGTCGCCACCCTGCAGCGCCTGATGCAGGTGCGTGACGTGGTCGGCCGGGTCAACCAGCAGTACATCGTCAGCGCCGCCCAGGCTGACCAGTACCGCACCGAGCCGCCGTTCAAGCTGCAGGGCAGTTACCGCAACATGAACAAGATGGCCGAGAAGATCAGTGCGGTGATGAACGACGCCGAGTTGCTGCAATTGATCGCCGACCACTACCAGGGCGAGTCGCAGCTGCTCACCACCGGTGCCGAGGAAAATCTGCTCAAGCTCGCCGAACTGCGCGGTAACCAGACGCCCGAGCAGTTGGAGCGGTGGACGCAGATCAAGCGCGACTTCATGCGCAACAAGGCTATGGGCGGTAGCGACTCGGACGTCGGCGCCCGAGTGGTGGCGCAGCTCAACGACCTGGTCGAGGGTGTACGCGGCCTGGCCCGCAGCGAGCCGACGGCGCCGGCGGCTGCCGCCGTGCCCTGGCAGGAGTTGCTGGCCGGCCTGGAACGGCTGCGCGAAGTGCCGCCCAGGGTCGAGGTGGCCGTGCAGGCTGCGCCGCAGCCTGGCATCCAGGCGCTGCTCGAGCGCCTGGCCGATAGCCTGCAGGACGGCGTGCTGCCGCTGATCAACGCCATGGACAAGAAGATCGACATCGACCTGGGGACTCACAAGCGCATGGGCGACATGGCCCAGCAACTGCGTGAGATCGCCCGGATGATGGGGCAGGGCGGCGAGGCGCCGTGACGCTCTGGCTGTTGCCGCGCCTGAAGCTGCTGTTCGGTATCGCTGCAGTGATGGTCGTGCTGCAACTGATCAACAGCCTGGACGGCTACAGCCTCAACCGTTTCGGGCTGATCCCGCGCGAGGTGCAGGCGCTGCCGGGCATCGCCCTGGCGCCCTGGTTGCACGGCAGCTGGCTTCACCTGTTCGGCAACCTCAGCGGTTTCATGGTGCTGGGCGCCTTGGCGCTGCTGGAGTCGCGGGCCGAGTTCATCCGCGCCAGCCTGTTCATCATCGTCTTCAGTGGCGTGCTGGTCTGGCTGTTCGGGCGCACCGGCATCCATGTCGGCTCCAGCGGCTGGCTGTTCGGTTTGTGGGGGCTGTTGTTGGGCCGCGCCTGGTTTCGCCGCAGCCTCGCCGACCTGCTGCTGGCGGCCCTGGCTCTGGTGCTGTACGGCGGGTTTTTCTACGGCCTGCTGCCCCAGCAGGGCGTTTCGTTCGAATACCACCTGGCTGGCGCACTGTGCGGCGGCCTGTACGCCTCATGGCAACGCGGCGGCCAGAAACGTCGCACTCGAAAACGGCCTCGACAAGGTTAAAAATGGATTTCAATCGCCTCGACCAACACCTGCGTGACAGCCTCGTCGACCTCAGGCTCAGCAACGAGGAGCGCGACGAGCTGCGCGAACTGGGCAACGACCTGACGCCCGACCAGGTGCGCTACATGCGCAACCGGGCCTTCGACTTGGTGCGCGAACTGATCACCGACCCGGCCAACGCCGTGTCGGCCCTGAAATGGCTGGAGCAGGTGATCAAGACGTTGGAGGTGCGCTGCTCACCGATACGTGGCCAGAGCAGTGCGCATTTCAGCCCCGGCGAAAGCTGCCGCCAGCGCATCCGCGACCTGTGCCGCAACGCCCGGGAGTCGGTGGATGTCTGCGTATTCACCATCTCCGACGACCAGCTCAGCGACGAGCTGATCGCCGTGCACCGCCGCGGGCTGGCCGTGCGCATCATCAGCGACAGCGAAAAGCGCTTCGACGTCGGTAGCGACATCCAGCAACTGATCGATGCCGGCGTGCCGCTGCGCATCGACAACAGCCCGTTTCACATGCACCACAAGTTCGCTTTATTCGACGGTCGCCTGCTGCTCAACGGCAGCTTCAACTGGACGCGCAGCGCCAGTACCAGCAACGAGGAGAACCTGTTGGTGACCGACGATCCGCATCTGGTCGCCGAGTACCGCCGCGAGTTCGAGATGCTTTGGGCGCGCTACCGACCGAATTGACGGCCTAGGGTCTGTTCCCGTTTCACGCACGGCCGCGCCGGAGCCAGTTTTTGTGCGAGGCAAGGGCCGCGCCCGCTCCCGGCGGGCTTGCGGCATTTCCCACATCCATGTGGGTCACACAGATGCGAAGTTTGGCGGGCCAAATGAGCCATCGAGTAACGCCGCATCGCACAAAAACTGGCCCGGCCCTTCGGGTGGGGCCGCCTAGGTTGCGCGGGAAATGGCCTCCGCTGTCGTTGCAGGACTTGGCAAGGGAAAACGCGGACGGCTAGTCCATTCCCTGCGTCCTGCGCCTAACCGGAGGCCATTTCTCGCGGCAACGCGGCTCGCGCTGAAACGGGAACAGACCCTAGCGACGCAGTGCCGGCAGAAATGCCAGGAGACTCGCTGGTAGTTGCCGGCGCAGGGCGTCGCTCATCGCGTCGCGGCGCTTCTGGTAGAGCAGGCCGAGGCCCATTACGCCAAGGCCGATCAGGCTGACCACCACCGGGAACAGCAGCGAATCCTCGAACACGTCGTGGGCCAGGTAGCCCAGATAGCCGGCCACGCCCAGGGCGCCGAAGACCATGAACAGCGGGCGGCGCAGCAATATCGACAGACCGATCAGGCCCAGGTTGATCAGGCAGTACAGCGCCTTGCCCAGTTCGCTGCCGCTGTCCATCAGGCTCAGGCCGCCCCAGAACGCCGTCAACCCGGCCAGGTAACCCCAGAAGGCGTAATCGCGCCTGCTGCGGCCGTCCACCAGCAGGCTGGCGAGCAGAATTACCAGGCCGAACCACAGCGACACCTCGCGGCGCTGTTCCCAGCTGAAGTACTCGCCATGCAGCAGCTCGCTGAGGTCCATGGACATGAACCACAGCGCCACGGCAATCGGCATGACGATGAACGGGAAGGGCAGCAGGCGCAGCACCAGCAGGCCGACCAGCACCGTCGCCACCTCCATGACCAGCCAGCCACCCTGCACATAGCGGTAGTAGTCGACGTAGTCCGCCTGCGCGTCATCCAGGGGCCACAGGCCCAGCAGTCTTTGTGCGGCGAACACCACCAGCGGCGTCAGGCTCACCGCCACAGCGCCGAGCAGGCCGCCGGGAATCGGCTGGCCGCGGCGCCACAGGCTGCGCCCGCAGAGCAGGAACAGCAGCAGGTAAGCCGTGCTGATCACCAGCAGCGCCAGGTCGCCGATGTTCATCCAGGCTTCGGTGAGCAGCCAGCCCATGGCGCCCATGATCAGCAGGGCGCCGAAGTAATAGGCAATATGGGAGAGCTGGAAGCTGGGCCGCTCAGTGGGCGTTTGCTGCAGAAAGGCCAGCAGGGCCCGATCCTGGCCAGGCTGCAGTACGCCGGCCTGCACGGCGCGGCTGAGTTCACTGGAATCTATGGTCAGCTTCATGGGCGTGGACGTCCTGTCTTGGTGCCGCTGCTTGAAGTCGCAGGGCGTGCCCAGGCGTTGCGCCTGGGCGTAGTCGATCAATGCTTGCGCGGTACGGCCTTGAGCAGTTCGTCCGGTGGCATCTCGCACTGGATCTTGCGGCCGATCAGCTCTTCGATCGGTGGCAGGGCGAAGGCATCGTCCTCGCCGGCAAAGCTGATCGAGGTGCCGCTGGTGCCGGCGCGGCCGGTACGGCCAATGCGGTGCACGTAGTCGTCCGGGTCTTCCGGCAGGGTGAAGTTGATCACGTGGCTGATGCCATCGACATGGATGCCGCGGCCGGCCACGTCGGTGGCGACCATGACGCGGATCTTGCCTTCGCGGAAACCTTCCAGGGCACGAATGCGCTTGTGCTGGGGAATGTCGCCGGACATCTGCACCGCACTGATGCCGTCCCGGGTCAGGCGTTCTTCGATACGGCGCACTTCGTCCTTGCGGTTGGCGAACACCATCACGCGAGTCCAGTCGTTCTGGGTCACCAGGTTGTAGAGCAGCTTGTACTTGTCCGCCGAGGCGACGGCGTAGACGTGCTGTTCGACGGTGTCGCTGGCGACGTTCTCCGGCTCGATCTCGACGATGGCCGGGTCGGTGGTCCACTGCTTGGCCAGGTTCATCACGTCTTCGGTGAAGGTGGCGGAGAACAGCAGGGTCTGGCGTTCGCCCTTCATCGGAGTCTGGCGGATGATCTGACGAACCTGGGGGATGAAGCCCATGTCGAGCATACGGTCGGCTTCGTCGAGCACCATCACCTCGACCATGTCCAAGTGCACTTCACCGCGCTGATTGAAGTCCAGCAGACGGCCCGGGGTGGCTACCAGAATGTCGCAGAAGCGTGATTCCAGCTGCTTGAGCTGCTTGTCGAAGTCCATGCCGCCGACGAAGCTCATCACGTTGAGGCCGCTGTACTTGGTCAGTTCCTTGGCGTCGTTGGCGATCTGCACCACGAGTTCGCGGGTCGGCGCGATGATCAGCGCGCGCGGCTCGCCCATGTAGCGATCCTTGGGCGGCGGCGTCTGCTGCAATTGGGTGATGATCGAGATCAGGAAGGCGGCGGTCTTGCCGGTGCCGGTCTGGGCGCGGCCGATGGCGTCCTGGCCCTTGAGCGTGTAGCCCAGTACGCCGGCCTGGATCGGCGTGCAGTACGGAAAGCCCAGGTCGTGAATGGCGTGCATCAGTTCCGGCGACAGCTTGAAGTCGTGGAAGCGCGTCTTGCCAGGGGCGGGTTCGACCTTGAAATCCTCGAGCTTCCAGGTGTCGACCGGCTTGGGCGCACGTTCGCGGCGCGGCTTGGCGGGTTTGCTCTGGGGCTTCTGTTCGGCGCTGGCGGCTTCTTTCGGCGGGCGCGGCTGGCGCTCCTCGCGGGGAGCTGCGGCGGGAGGCGAAGTGGCTTCGAGGGTCGGGGAGACTGAGCTGTGTGGCTCATTTTCGGCTTTGCCGAATATTTTTTTGAGTGCTTTGAGCACGGTCATCTCGTCGATTGATTAAGGAATGAACGCCAGCCAGTGTAAAGCAAGACGCGGGCAGGGCGAAGTACTCTGCCACCGGCGTCATGCGCGCCTGTCGATCAGTTCCCTGGCAGGCTGGCGAGCAGCAGGCGCTGGACGTTACCGCCCATGATCGCCGCGATGTCGGCATGGCTGAAACCGGCGCCGAGCAGGCCTTCGGTCAGCTGGGCCAGGCCGGTGACGTCGAAGGGCGCATGAATGGTGCCGTTGAAGTCCGACCCCAGGGCCACGTGCTCGATGCCCACCAGGTCGGCCGTGTAGCGAATCGCCTTGACGATGGCCGCCACCGAAGTGGCGCACACCGCCGTGTCCCAGTAGCCGACGCCGATCACCCCACCGGTCGCGGCGATGGCGCGAATATGCCGGTCGCTGAGGTTGCGGGTGCCGGGGCAGGTGCCCTCGACGCCGCCGTGGGACACCAGCACTGGGCGCGTGGCCATGGCCAGCACGTCGTCCATGAGCGGGCGCGAGGCGTGGGCCAGGTCGATGAGCATGGATTTCTCTTCCAGGCGCGCGACGACCTCGCGGCCCAGGGACGTCAGGCCACCCTTGTTCAGGCCGTGGGCCGAGCCGCCGATTTCGTTATCGAAGAAGTGGGTCAGGCCGGCCATGCGGAAACCGGCGTCGTAGAGGCGGTCGAGGTTCTCCAGCTTACCTTCAAGCGGGTGCAGGCCTTCGGTGGCCAATATCGTGGCGACGCGACGCGGATCCTGATTCCAGGCCTCGAGAAAGGTGCTCAGGTCGGCTCGGGTCGTGATCAGCACCATCTGACCTCCACTGCCGGCTGCGGCGTTGCGCAGCTTCTCGGCCTGATACAGCGCGCGCTCGAGCAGGCTGGTCCAGGTCGCCCGTGGCCAGCGCTGGGCCATGGCGAGCAGGGTGATGGTGTCGCTGTTGGCGCTGTTGCTTTCGTAGTTCAGCCCGCGGGGCGATTTGGTGACGGTGGATAACACCTGCAAACCGACGCGGCCGTCGAGCATGCGCGGCAGGTCCGAGTGGCCGTAGCTGTAGCGCTTGAGCAGGTGGCGTTCCCAGAGCAGGGCGTCATCGTGCAGGTCGGCGATGAACAGCGTGTCGTGCAAGCGCGTGGCGGCCTGGCCTGCCGGATAGGGGGCGGGGGATTCGACGCTGTTCATGCGCCGGTCGAGCACGCTGGGCAGGGTGAAGAACACCGCGGCGGCAAGGCCCAGAACAATCGGGACGATTAGCAGGCGCTTGCGCATGGTGGCTTTCCAAGAAAAGTGGCCGTCAGCTTGTCACGTGCTCACGGCAATTCAATGACAGAGTCGGTTACGGCCGCTGTTCTTGGCCTTGTACAGAGCCTTGTCGGCCCGGGCGATCAAGCCGGCCAGGCCATCACGGGCGGCCATCTGCGCCAGGCCCAGGGAAATGGTCACGCCCGGCTGGGCGCCCAGCGGCGAATAGAAGGAGCCGATCCCTTCCAGGCTCTCGCGCAGACGCTCGGCCACATCGGCGGCCTGCTGCAGTGCCAGTTCGGGCAACAGCACCACGAATTCCTCGCCGCCAAAGCGCACCAGGCTGTCCCGTGCCCTGAGCTGACGACGCAGGGTGTGGGCGACCAGGCACAGCGCGTAGTCACCGGCGAGGTGACCGTGCTGGTCGTTGTAGTCCTTGAAGTGGTCGACATCGAGCATCAGCAGGCACAGCGGCTGCTTGTCGATCAGGCAGCGCGCACGTTCACGCTCGAATACGTGCTCCAGCCAGCGGCGGTTGAAGGCGCCGGTGAGCTTGTCGACGTTGGCGTTCTGCTCGCTGTTGATCAACTGCCGGTTGCCCTGGCGCACCCGATCACAGAGCACCTTTAGCAGGTTGTGCATCATCTGCGGGGATTGCTGGAACAGTGAAGTGACCGCGTCGCGGTGCAGGCGCAGCACGCTGCTGGGCTCGGTGGCCACCACGTAGGCGCTGGGGTGCTCGTTGTCGAGGAAACTGATCTCGCCGGCGCAATCGCCCGGCCCCAGGGTGGTGACCGGCTGGTTGTCGAGCGAGCCCAGGTACACCTTGAGGCTGCCGGTGACGACTATATAAAGGTACTGATTACGATCGAACGGCGAGAGCAGCACTTCGGCTGCCTCCAGTTCGCAGGGGCGAAAGGCGTCGAGCAATCGGTTGAGGCTTCCGAGCGCGACGTTGTCGAACAGGCGCAGCTGGCGAAGCTGCTGCAGGTCGGTTTGCCAGTGGGCCGCCTTCATGGCATGTGCATCCTTGCTTGAAAACGCTCAACGATCGGCATCGCCAACGCTCCCATGGATCGATGACCGCGTTCGTGATCGACGAACGAGCCTCATTGCCGTGACAGTATCCGCCGTCAGGCAGGCTGACAATCGTCTTGCGTCATGCCGACGACCGGCGGCGCGGGGACTGTGAAGGCCGTCACAGGCGCGCCGCCGAAAGCCGCATTACAGACGGCTTGCGAGCCAGGCGCCGATATCGGCGATTTCTTGCGGTAACACTTCGTGAGCCATCGGGTACTCCTGCCAGGCCACGGCGACACCACGGCTTTGCAGCCAGTCGTGGGCGGTGCGGCCCATGCTCGGCAGCACCACACCATCCTGATTGCCATGCAGGCAGTAGACCGGAACCGCGCGCTGGGCATCGCTCAACTGTAGCTCGTCCGCAAAGCTCGGTGCGTAGGTCGACAGCGCCAGCACGCCGCCCAACGGGCCTTGCCAGCGCAGGAACGCGGCGTGCAGCACCACGGCGCCGCCCTGAGAAAAACCGGCCAGGAAGATGCGCGCCGGGTCGATGCCGTCATCGCGCTGCGCCTCGATTAGGTCGATGACCTGCTGGGCCGACTGTTCGAGTTGTGCACGGTCGATGGCGCGGGCTGGGCTCATGGCCAGAATGTCGTACCAGCTGGGCATTTCCCAGCCGCCGTTGATGGTCACCGGGCGAGTGGGCGCCTGGGGCAACACGAAGCGGGTGCTGCGCAATGATTGCTGCAGCGCCTCGGCGACCGGCTGGAAATCGAAACGGTCTGCACCCAGACCGTGCAGCCAGATCACGCACGAGTCGGCGGGAAGTGGGGGCTGCAGTAGCAATGTGGTATCCATGTGTTGCTCCAATTTGGGGCTGATGCGTTACTTTGGTGCGCGACTGTTTTCCGTCACTGTACTGATCCATGAACTAGATGTCGCAAGATTACAAGTTTGCCCCCTTGACCGCTCTAACTCACGGGTAAAAACAGAGTGTGGTATGGCCTTTGCTATAAACCTCGTGACTGATGTCGTCGGGCCAGCGTGGTAACACCACGCCGGGCCGCGGAGCAGACGGGAAAGCCGATTTGATGGGGTTTCCAAAAGGTTCGCCGGGCGCTGCATGCCCGTCGATATACAAATTCGCGATCCGTCTCGGGCCTGTTCACCAACGGGCTGGTACGAATGTCGATGACCTGCTCTCGAATGGGTCACGGCGCACGTACCGAGGTCTGGTCACCGGTCTACACTGTTGCTGCCAATAGTGACGACATGCCCCAAAAGGGTACGGCGATCGGGCTGAGACTCCAACACAACAAAAGCAACCGGAGAATGTTCAATGAAGATGGTTAAAACGACCCTGGCGATGTTGACCGCCGCCGCCGTTCTGGGCGCCGCTGGCATGGCTCACGCCGGTGCAACCCTGGACGCCGTAAAGAAGAAAGGCTTTGTACAGTGTGGCGTCAGTGACGGCTTGCCGGGTTTCTCGGTGCCGGATGAGAAGGGCAACTACCAGGGCATCGACGTCGACATCTGCCGCGGTGTGGCCGCCGCAGTGCTGGGCGACGCGACCAAGGTCAAGTACAGCCCGCTGACCGCCAAAGAGCGTTTCACTGCCATTCAGTCCGGTGAAGTCGACGTACTGTCGCGCAACACCACCTGGACCAGCTCCCGCGACGGCGGCATGGGCCTGGTGTTCACCGGCGTGACCTACTACGACGGCATCGGCTTCCTGGTCAACAAGAAGCTGGGCGTTGCCAGCGCCAAGGAACTCGATGGTGCGACCATCTGTATCCAGGCGGGCACCACCACCGAGCTGAACGTCTCCGACTACTTCCGCTCGAACGGCCTGAAATACACCCCGATCACCTTCGACACCTCCGACGAGAGCGCCAAGTCGCTGGAAGCCGGCCGTTGCGACGTGCTGACCTCCGACCAGTCGCAGCTGTACGCACAGCGCATCAAGCTGGGCGCGCCGGATGACTGGGTTGTCCTGCCGGAAGTGATCTCCAAGGAGCCGCTGGGCCCGCTGGTTCGTCGTGGCGACGAAGACTGGATGGCTATCGTCAAGTGGACCCTGTTCGCCATGCTCAACGCCGAAGAGCTGGGCGTCGACTCCAAGAACGTCGAAGCTCTGGCCAAGGAAACCAAGAACCCTGACGTCGCCCGTATGCTGGGTGCCGACGGCGAGTACGGTAAAGATCTGAAGCTGCCGAAGGACTGGGTCGTCCAGATCGTCAAGCAGGTCGGTAACTACGGCGAAGTGTTCGAGCGCAACATTGGCAAGGGCAGCGAGCTGAAGATCGAGCGTGGCCTCAACGCTCTGTGGAACAAAGGCGGTCTGCACTACGCTCCTCCAGTGCGTTGATTGACCTGTCGCCCGGCAGTGCACTGCCGGGCGATTTTCGTTCCGTTATACCTGGGGCATTCCCATGCAGAAAAACATTGGCGCACCGCAGGGGTTTTCCCTTAGCGATCCACGTGTGCGCGCCTGGCTATTCCAAATCATTACCGTTGTGGCCGTGGTCGCAATGGGCTGGTTCCTGTTCAGCAATACACAGACCAACCTGCAACACCGGGGCATCACCTCGGGCTTCGACTTCCTCGAGCGCAGTGCCGGTTTCGGCATCGCCCAACACCTGATCAGCTACACCGAAGCGGACAGCTATGCCCGCGTCTTCGTCATCGGCCTGCTCAACACCCTGCTGGTTTCTTTCATCGGCATCGTGCTGGCCACTATCCTCGGCTTCGTCATCGGTGTCGCGCGCCTGTCGCCGAACTGGATGATCAGCAAGCTGGCGACCGTCTACATCGAAGTCTTCCGCAACATTCCACCGTTGCTGCAGATTCTCTTCTGGTACTTCGCCGTGCTGCTGCCGCTGCCCGGCCCGCGTGCCAGCATCAGCTTGGGCGACAGCTTCTTCCTCAGCAACCGCGGCCTGAATATGCCGGCTGCCGAGGCGACCGGTGCATTCTGGCCGTTCGCGATCGGTGTTCTAGTGACCATCGTCGCCATCGTGATGATGACCCGCTGGGCGAACAAGCGCTTCGAAGCCACCGGTCAGCCGTTCCACAAGTTCTGGGTCGGCCTGGGCATGGCCATCGTCATCCCCACCCTGGTCGCGCTGATCTTCGGCAGCCCGCTGCACTGGTCGGTACCCGAGCTCAAGGGCTTCAACTTCGTCGGCGGCTGGGTGATGATCCCCGAACTGCTGGCGCTGACCGTTGCACTGACCGTCTACACCGCGGCGTTCATCGCCGAGAACGTGCGCTCCGGGATCAACTCGGTCAGCCATGGCCAGACCGAGGCCGCCCGCTCCCTGGGTCTGCGCCCCGGCCCGACGCTGCGCAAGGTGATCATCCCGCAAGCCATGCGCGTGATCATTCCGCCGCTGACCAGCCAGTACCTGAATCTGGCGAAGAACTCGTCCTTGGCTGCCGGTATCGGCTATCCGGACATGGTCTCGCTATTCGCCGGTACCGTACTCAACCAGACAGGGCAGGCCATCGAGGTGATCGCCATCACCATGAGCGTCTACCTGGCGATCAGTATCAGCATTTCCCTGCTGATGAACTGGTACAACAAGCGCATCGCGCTGATCGAGCGGTGAGGACCTAGCGCATGAGCACTCATACTTTCAAACCGGATCTGCCGCCACCCAGCGCCAGCGTTGGCGTGGTCGCCTGGATGCGCAGCAATCTGTTCTCCAGCTGGCTCAACACGCTGCTGACGCTGTTCGCCATTTACCTCATCTGGCTGATGGTGCCGCCGCTGCTCAAGTGGGCGATCTTCGATGCCAACTGGGTGGGCAGCACTCGCGCGGACTGCACCAAGGAGGGCGCCTGCTGGGTGTTCATCCAGTCGCGTTTCAGTCAGTTCATGTACGGCTTCTACCCCAGCGAGCTGCGCTGGCGCGTGGACCTGACCGCCGTGCTGGCCATCGTTGGTGCCGCGCCGCTGTTCATCTCCAAGTTCCCGCGCAAGGCCATCTACGGTATCGCGTTCCTGGTGATCTACCCGGTCGTGGCCTGGTGCCTGCTGCACGGCGGCGTGTTCGGCCTGGAAACCGTGTCGACCAGCCGTTGGGGCGGCCTGATGCTGACCCTGGTGATCGCTGCCGTCGGTATCGCCGGTGCGTTGCCGCTGGGCATCCTGCTGGCGCTGGGGCGTCGCTCCAACCTGCCGGCGGTGAAGGTGGTCTGCGTGACCTTCATCGAGTTCTGGCGTGGTGTACCGCTGATCACCGTACTGTTCATGTCCTCGGTGATGCTGCCGCTGTTCCTGCCCGAAGGCATGAGCTTCGACAAGCTGATGCGTGCCCTGATCGGCGTCATCCTGTTCCAGTCGGCCTACATCGCCGAAGTGGTACGCGGTGGCCTGCAGGCGATTCCCAAGGGGCAATACGAAGCGGCCGGCGCCATGGGCCTGGGCTACTGGCGGATGATGGGGCTGGTGATCCTGCCGCAAGCGCTCAAGCTGGTGATCCCGGGCATCGTCAATACCTTCATCGCCCTGTTCAAAGACACCAGTCTGGTGATCATCATCGGCCTGTTCGACCTGCTCAACAGCGTCAAGCAGGCGGCTGCCGACCCGGCGTGGCTGGGCATGGCGACCGAGGGCTACGTGTTCGCTGCCCTGATTTTCTGGATTTTCTGTTTCGGTATGTCGCGCTACTCCATGCATCTGGAGAGGAAGCTCGACACTGGCCACAAGCGTTAGGAGTCACTTAGATGAGCGAAGCAAACAAGCAACCCAGCGCCGAGCCGATCATTCAGCTACAGGGCGTGAACAAGTGGTACGGCCAGTTCCACGTTCTCAAGGACATCAACCTGGACGTGCGTCAGGGCGAGCGTATCGTGCTGTGCGGCCCGTCGGGTTCGGGCAAGTCGACCACCATCCGCTGCATCAACCGCCTGGAAGAACACCAAGCCGGTCGCATCGTGGTCGATGGCACCGAGCTGACCCGTGACCTCAAGGACATCGAGACCGTGCGCCGCGAAGTGGGCATGGTGTTCCAGCACTTCAACCTGTTCCCGCACCTGACCGTGCTGCAGAACTGCATCCTGGCGCCGATGTGGGTACGCAAGATGCCCAAGCGCAAGGCCGAGGAAATCGCCATGCACTACCTGGAGCGCGTACGCATTCCAGAGCAGGCGCACAAGTACCCGGGGCAGTTGTCCGGTGGCCAGCAGCAGCGTGTGGCCATCGCCCGGGCCCTGTGCATGAAGCCCAAGATCATGCTGTTCGACGAGCCGACCTCGGCACTCGACCCGGAAATGGTCAAGGAAGTACTCGATACCATGATCGGCCTGGCCGAAGACGGTATGACCATGCTCTGCGTGACCCACGAAATGGGCTTCGCGCGCACGGTGGCCGACCGCGTGATCTTCATGGACAAGGGTGAGATCGTCGAACAGGCCGAGCCGAACGCCTTCTTCGACAACCCGCAGAACGAGCGTACCAAGCTGTTCCTGGGGCAGATTCTGCACTGAGGACGGGCGGGCAGGGCGCGGGCATCCGTCTGCTCAATGACCGAAAACGCCGATGAAAAAACGCCGGGGCATCAGCCCCGGCTTTTTTTTATGGGTGAGAAGCAGATTTTGCTCATTGGCCCCTGAGCCTCACGATTTGTCCCGGGGCTTCAGATAGCTGGTGATGATCGCCGAGAAATCCAGCCCGCCGTGCCCGTCGCAACTGAAGCGTTGATAGAGCTGTTGAGCGAGGGCGCCGAGTATCACTGGTTGTTTGATCTGCCGCGCTGCCTCGGTGGCCAGGCCCAGGTCCTTGAGCATCAGGTCGGTACCGAACCCGCCGCTGTAGCCGCGCGAGGCCGGCACGTTGTCGAGCACGCCGGGGTAGGGGTTGTTGGTGTCCGAGCTCCAGCAGCGCCCGCTGGAGGTGTTGATGATGTTCGCCAGTACTTTGGCGTCGATGCCCAGTGACACCCCCAGCGCCATGGCTTCGGCGACGCCGATCATGGAAATGCCGAGCAGCATGTTGTTGGCCACCTTCGCCACCTGACCGTTACCGCTGCCGCCGCAATGCACGATGTTGCGGCCCATGGCTGCGAGAATCGGCTGGGCCTTGGCGAAGTCTGCCTCGGCGCCGCCGACCATGAAGGTCAGGGTGCCGGCAGCCGCGCCACCGGTGCCGCCAGACACCGGCGCATCGAGCATCGGATTGCCGTGGGCGACCGCCGCTTTGGCGACCTCCCGTGCAGACAGCGGGTCGATGGTCGAGGAGTCGATCAGCAGCACCCCGGGCTTCACCTTGGCCAGCAGGCCGTCATCGCCGAGGTAGACCGCTTTCACATGAGCCGAGGCCGGCAACATGGTGATGACGATCTCGGCATCCTGCAGCACGCCGCAGGCGCTGTCGGCACCCTTGGCACCTGCGTCCACCAGGGCCGCGACGGCGCCGGTGGACAGGTCGAAGACGCGCAGCGCGTGGCCTGCCTTGAGCAGGTTGTGGGCCATGGGCGCGCCCATGTTGCCCAGGCCGATGAATCCGATATTCATGGTCGTCGCCTCACTTCAGGGTGATGGTGGTGTTCACCGCGCCGCCGACGTCGCTCTCGTCGAACCAGCGCTGGGTCACGGTCTTGGTCTGGGTGTAGAACTGCACCACCTGCTTGCCGTACGGGCCGAGGTCGCCGAGCTTGGAAGCCCGCGAACCGGTGAACGAGAACATCGGCACCGGTACCGGAATCGGCACGTTGATGCCCACCTGGCCAACGTCGATCTCCTCCTGGAAGTGCCGGGCGGCGGCGCCGGAGCGGGTGAAGATCGCCGTGCCGTTGCCATTGGGGTTGGCGTTGATCAGCGCGATGGCCTCATCCAGGGTCGCGGCGTGCATCACGCACAGCACCGGGCCGAAGATTTCCTCGCGGTAGATGCTCATCTGCGGGGTCACCGCGTCGAAGACGGTCGGGCCGACGAAGTTGCCGCGCTCGAAGCCCGTCACCGCCGGGTTGCGGCCATCGAGCACCAGGCGCGCGCCTTCGCTGGCGCCGCGTTCGATCAGGCTGCTGACCCGGTCCAGCGCGGTGCAGGAGATCAGCGGGCCGACATCGGTGCCGTTTTCCACACCGCTGCCGACCTTGAGTGTTTCGGCCTTGGCCACCAGGTCCGGCAACCAGCCCTGCGCTTCACCGACCAGAATCACCACCGACAGGGCCATGCAGCGTTGCCCGGCGGCGCCGAACGCGGCGCCGGCGAGGTTGTTGAGGGTTTGGTCCTTGTGCGCATCGGGCAGCACGATGGCGTGGTTCTTGGCGCCCATCATGCACTGCACGCGCTTGCCGGCTTGGCTGGCGCGGTTGTAGACGTGGGTGCCGACGCGGGTCGAGCCGACGAAGGACACCGCCTTGATGTCCGGGTGATCGCAGATGGCGTTCACCACGTCCTCGGCGCCGTGCACCACGTTGAGTACGCCCGGCGGCACGCCGGCTTCCAGAGCCAGTTCGCACAGGCGCATGGTCACCATCGGGTCCTGCTCGGAGGGCTTGAGCACGAAGGTGTTACCGGTGGCGATGGCCATCGGGAACATCCACAGCGGAATCATTGCCGGAAAGTTGAACGGGGTGATGCCGGCGCACACGCCCAACGGCTGCAGCAGGGTGTAGGTATCGACGCCACCGGCCACGTTGTTGGCCAGCTCGCCGAGTTGCAGGTTGCCGATGCCGGCGGCGTGCTCGACCACCTCCAGGCCGCGGAACACGTCGCCTTCGGCGTCGGCGAGGGTCTTGCCCTGTTCGGCGGTGAGAATGGCCGCCAGCTCTTTCATGTTTTCGCGGATCAACTGTTGGTACTTGAGGAAGATCCGCGCGCGGGCGCCGACCGGCGTCTTGCGCCAGGTCTTGAAGGCCTGGCTGGCGCTGGCCACCGCGGCGTCGATCTCCTCGGCGGTGGCCAGGGGCACCCGAGCCAGCACTTCCTGGGTGGCCGGGTTGACGACGTCGCGCCATTGCTGGGTGCGTGACTCGACGAATTCGCCGTTGATGAGCAGTTTCACTGTAGCGGTCATGGTTCGGTCCTTTGTGAATCGACTGGCAGGAGTCAACGGGCGCGCAGGGTTGCGGACCGTGAACTGTCCATTGCGGCGCTGGCGCTAGGCTGGCGGGGCGGGTCGCTGCGCATCAGTGCGGTACAGCCCAGCGCGACCAGGCCCATGCCGATCAGGTAGGCGATCACGTAGCGCGGGCTGCCATCGGCAGCGGCCAGCAGGCTGGTGGCGATCATCGGTGCGAAGCCGCCGCCGAGCACCCCGGCCAACTGAACCGACAGCGAGATGCCGCTGTAACGGATTTCCGCCGGGAACTGGCGAGCGAACAGCAGGGATTCCGGCGCGTAGAGGATCGGGAACACCACGCCCACCGCCAGCACCATCGCCCACCACACCAGCACCGGCTCACGGGTACCGAGCATGGCGAAGAACGGGTAGACGAAGGCGCACAGCAACAAGAGCCCGGTGAAGTACAGGCGCTTCTGGCCAACGCGATCGGACAGCCAGCCGCAGAACGGCATGGTCGCCAGTGAAAGCGCGGCGCCGGCGGTGATGGCGTGCAGCACGTCGGCCCTTGGAATCTGCAACTGGTTGGCGGCGTAGGCGAGGGCGAAGGTGACTGCCATGTAGAACCAGGCGTTCTCGGCCGTGCGCGCGCCGATGATGGTCAGGGTGGCGCGCGGGTGGTTGCGCAGCACCTCCATCAGCGGCAGACGTACGCGGCGGTTCTGCTGTTTGAGCTTTTCGAAGTCCGGCGACTCGGCGACCTTGACGCGAATCAGCCAGCCCACCGCCAGCAGCACCACGCTGGCCAGGAACGGCAGGCGCCAGCCCCAGGCGAGCATCTGCTCCTCGGGCAGCGTGGCGACCGCGCCCATGGCCAGGGTGGACAGCACCAGGCCCGCGCCCACGCCGGTCTGCGGTAGGCTGCCGTAGAAGCCCTTCTTGCCTTCCGGCGCATGCTCGACGGCCATCAGCACCGCGCCGCCCCATTCGCCACCCACGGCCATGCCCTGCAGAAAGCGCATGACCACCAGTAGCGCCGCGGCCCAGTAGCCGATCTGCTCGTAAGTGGGCAAGAGGCCAATGGCGATGGTCGGGATGCCCATCATCATCAGGGTGAGCATGAGCATCGACTTGCGGCCGATGCGGTCACCGAAGTGGCCGAACAGAATGCCGCCCAGGGGCCGACCGATGAAACCGACGGCATAGGTGGCGAAGGCCGCCAGTACGCCAGTGATCGGGTCGAGGGTGGGGAAGAACAGCTTGTTGAAGACCAGCGCTGCGGCGGTGCCGTAGAGGAAGAAGTCGTACCACTCGATGGTGGTACCCGCCATGCTGGCCAGGCCAGCGATACGGTAGTGCTTGCGGCCGGCAGCCGGCCCTTGAGCGTGTGAGTCGTTCATGAGTTGCCTGCTTTTGTTTTTGTCGTAGGAACTTGGAACTGTGAGCAGCTGGTAGGCGCTGCGTGTCTGGAGTATAGGTATGCAAACTTTCTGTTCCAGTACCTAAAAAGACAGGTTCGTTATGCAAAAAAGCATGATGTCGGCCGGCCAGATGAACTGGGACGACCTCAAGTTCTTTCTCGAAGTCGCCCGAACCCGAACCGCCAGCAGCGCTGCCCGTCGCCTGGGCGTGGACTACACCACGGTGTCGCGGCGAATCGGCGCGCTGGAAAAGGCCCTCGGCACCCTGTTGTTCGAGCGCTCGCGGGCCAGCGGCTTCGTGCTGACTACGGAGGGGCAGCACTTGCTGGGGTATGCCGAGGCTTTGGAAAGCACTCTGCAGACGGCCTGCGAACAGGTGTCGGGCGCCAGCCTGGCGCTCTCGGGCCATGTGCGCATCGGCTCGACCGAAGGTTTCGGCAGCTATTTCGTGGCGCCGCAGCTTGGCGGCTTTCAGGACATCTACCCGAACATCGCCATCGACCTGTTGCCGGTACCGCACTTCATCAGCCTGTCGCGCCGTGAGGCGGACATCGCCATCACCCTGGAGCGCCCTGAACGCGGGCCTTACGTCTGCTCTCGGTTGTGCGACTACGCCCTGAAGCTCTACGCGACGCCCGAATACCTGCAGCGTCACCCGCCGATCCGCCAGGTGGAGGATCTGGGCCAGCACTCGTTCATCACCTACGTCGATGACCTGGCATTCAGCCCGGAGCTGCTCTACCTGGAAGGCATCGTGCCCAATGCCAGCAGCACGCTGCGCAGTACCAGCGTGGTGGCCCAGTACCAGGCCACCTTGCAGGGGCGGGCGCTGGCGATCCTGCCGTGCTTCCTGGCAGGCCCGGATACCCGGCTGGTCGAGGTGCTGCCGGGGGAGGTGAAGGTGATTCGCCAGTTCTGGCTGTATTACCGCGAAGACCTGCGCAAGCTCAAACGCATCACCCTGGTGGCCGATTACCTGCGTGCCTGCGCCGAGCGCAACCGTGCTTTTTTGCTCGGTGAAACGGCCGAAATGGCATTTGCGTGACTGATTTGCCCATGGCGGTCACGCGCGGCTCAGGCGATACTGCGGCCCATTGCCAGGAGGCCATGCCATGTCTACAGAAAATGCCCAACTGATCACCCGTTTCTACCAGGCTTTCCAGCGTCTCGACGCTGAAGAGATGGCGCGTTGCTACGCGCCGGACGTGTGTTTCAGCGACCCTGCCTTTGGCGAGTTGAACGGCGACGATGCCCGCGACATGTGGCGCATGCTGACCTCCCGCGCCAAGAAATTCTCGCTGACCTTTTCCGACGTGCAGGCCGATGCCACCGGTGGCAGCGCCAAATGGGTGGCCACCTACCTGTTCACCCAGACCGGGCGCACCGTGGTCAATCGCATCGACGCATCGTTCGTGATTCGCGATGGGTTGATCGTCGAGCACCGCGACCGCTTCGACATGTGGCGCTGGGCCGCTCAGGCGCTGGGCTTTCAGGGCATGCTGATCGGCTGGACGCCGCTGCTCAAGAACACCGTGCGCAAGCAAGCGCGTAACGGTCTGCGGCAGTTCCAGGCCGCCCGTGCGTCCGACGGGCTGCACGGTGGAGAAGCGCGCGGCTGAACGGAGTGGTACGCTCTCCGGTCAGAACTTCAACGATGAATGGCCGGGTGCATGTAAAGGCCCCCTTTATCGTGTGAAAGCCCGTCCGCCAGAGTATTTCGATCATGAGTGTTATGTCCCTATCCCCCCGTAAAGCCAAGGCCTGGAGCGTGCACGCGGTAACCGCGAGCGGAGTCATCCTCGGTATGCTGGCGTTGCTTGCACTGATCGAGGGGCGGGCGGAAAGCTGCCTGATGTGGCTGGGGTTGGCGCTGCTGGTCGACGGCCTGGACGGCACCCTGGCGCGCAAGTACGACGTGAAGGTGGTGCTGCCGCATTTCGATGGTTCCACCCTCGACCTGGTGATCGACTACCTCACCTACGTTTTCATCCCGGCGATCTTCGTCTACCGCTTCATCCCGCTGCCCGAGTACACGCTGCTGCTGTCGGTGGGCGTGATTCTGCTTTCCTCGTTGTTCTGCTTCTGCAACGTCAACATGAAGAGCAAGGACAACTACTTCGTCGGCTTCCCTGCCGCCTGGAACGTGGTGGTGGTTTACCTCTATCTGCTGGACTTCGAGCCCTGGGTCACCTTTGCGGTGATCATGGTGCTGGCCGGCCTGACCCTGACCCGCATGAAGTTCCTGCACCCGTTCCGGGTCAAGCAGTTCATGCCGATCAATATCGCCGTGACCATGGTCTGGATGTTCGCCTGCGCCGGCCTGATCCTGCAGTTCCCGGCCCAGCCGGTGTGGCTGCTGGTGTTGTGGGGGCTGTCCTCGGCCTACTTCGTGGGCATGTGCGTGTGGCGTTCGGCCCGCGAGTGGTTCGCCTGATCGCCAGCGATGAGCGTCACAGCGGCTAAACCCTGGTTCGTCTACCTCGTGCGCGCCGCCAACGGCGCGCTTTACTGCGGCATCAGCGATGATCCGCAGCGGCGCTTCGCCCAGCACCAGAGCGGCAAGGGTGCTCGGTTCTTCTTCTCCAGCCCGGCGGTAGCCCTGGTCTACAGTGAAAGCTGCCCGGGCAAGGGCGACGCCCTGCGCCGCGAACGGGCGATCAAGCGCCTCGGCAAGGGCGCCAAGGAAGCCCTGGTGGCCACCGGCAGCCTGATGCATGTGCTTGATGAGCTGCCATCAGTCCCACTGGGGTCTGCCTAGGGTCTGTTGCCGTTTCACGCACGGCCGCGCCGGAGCCCCTTTTGTCGCGAGGCAAGGCACGAGCCGCGAAGTTTAGCTAGCTAAATGAGTCGGCGAGAAACGCCGCATCGCGACAAAAGGGGCCCGGCCCTTCGGGTTGTGCGGGAAATCTCGCCATGCGTCGTTGGAGGACTTGGCAAGGGAAAACGCGGACGGCTAGTCCATTCCCTGCGTCCTCCGCCTAGCGGATCGCCGCCCGGCCTGGCGAGATTTCTCGCGACAACGCGGCTCGCGCTGAAACGGCAACAGACCCTAGCATCAGCGGCCAGCTGAGTTAAGCTGCAAGCCTTATCCGCTTTCGGAGGCTTCCATGTCTGAGCTCATCCTGCACCATTATCCCGCGTCGCCCTTCGCCGAGAAGGCGCGTCTGCTGATGGGCTTCAAGAACCTGGCCTGGCGCTCGGTGCAGATTCCACCGGTGATGCCCAAGCCGGACCTCACCGCCCTCACTGGCGGCTACCGCAAGACGCCGGTGCTGCAGATCGGCGCCGATATCTACTGCGACACCGCCCTGATCGCCCGCCGCCTTGAGGCGCACCAGCCGCAGCCGGCGTTGCTGCCTGGCAAGCAGGCCTTCGCCATCGCCGCCTTCGCCCAGTGGGCCGACTCGGTGGTGTTCCAGCATGCGGTGAGCCTGGTGTTCCAGCCTGAATCCATGGCCCTGCGTTTTGCCAAGGCGCCGCCGGAGTTCGTGCAGACCTTCATCGCCGACCGCAGCAAACTGTTTTCGGGTGGCCAGGCCTCGCGTATGTCGGCCGAGCAAGCCAAGCACCAGTGGCCGGGCTTCATGACCCGCCTGCAGGCGCAGCTGGATACCAGCGATGGCGATTTTCTGTTTGGCGAGGCGAGCCTTGCCGATATCGCCATGGCGCATCCACTGTGGTTCCTGCGCGCCACCCCGGTGACTTCGCCGCTGGTCGATGGCTACCCGAGCGTAGCAGCCTGGCTGGATCGCGTGCTGGCGCTCGGGCACGGCAAGTCCGAAGAAATCAGTGGTGAGGTGGCCATTGAGGTGGCGCGCGCGGCCACGCCTGCGGCGCTGCCCGAGGAGGCGTTCAGCGATCCGAACGGTTTCACGGCCGGACAGCGCGTGGCGATTTCGGCTGTCGACTATGGCGTGGAGGCAGTGGAGGGGGAGCTGTTGTTCGCTGGCGCCGAGGAACTGATCCTGCGTCGTGAAGATGACCGCGCCGGCGTCGTGCATGTGCACTTTCCTCGTCTGGGGTTCCGCATCGAAGCGCGTTGAGCTCGATAAAGATCGCGGCTAAAGCCGCTCCCACAAAGGCACCAACCGTGGGAGCGGCTTTAGCCGCGAGGCCGTAGGATGGGGCGGGCCGCGCAGGCGAAACCCATCAATGGCCGATGGGGTTCACCCATCCTACGCGGTTGTGGGAACGGGCGTCCCCGCCCGTTCCCACAGATGCTGCGCGATGGTCTAACGCTTATCCGGCAGCAGGAAATTCCCCGGCCCTGCGTCTTCCAGGGTCGGCACTTCGGCCTCGTCTTTCAGATCCACGCCCGACAGCTGGCGGCGGCAGGCTTCGCGCATCAGGTACAGCAACCGGAAGGTCGCCATGCCGTAGCTCAGGCCCTCCAGCCGCACGTTGGAGATGCAGTTGCGGTAGGCGTCATTGAGGCCGACCCGCGGTGCGTAGGTGAAGTACAGCCCCAGGCTGTCCGGTGAGCTGAGCCCTGGGCGTTCGCCGATCAGGATCACCGTCATCTTGGCACCCAGCCGTTCGCCCACCTCGTCGGCGACGGCGACTCGGCCCTGTTGTACCAGGCTGATGGGCGCCAGTTTCCAGCCTTCCTCGGTGATCTGCTCCAGCAGCTTTTCCAGAAATGGCAGGCTGTGACGGCGCACGGCCAGGGAAGACAGGCCATCGGCGATGACGATGGCCAGGTCGTAGCCGCGGCCGTTTTCCTTGGCGTAGTCGTCCAGGGCGTTGGCGGATTCTTCGTCCAGGCGCCTGCCAAGGTCCGGGCGCTGCAGGTAGGTGTGCCGATCCGCCGCAGCGCTGTGCAGCAGCAGAGTGTCCAGGCCTCGGCCCTGCAGTTCTTCGCACAGGCCTTCATGGTCGAAGGGCAGGTGCACGGCATCGCGGGCCTGGGCGTGGGCGAACTGGAAATCCAGCTGCGCGGCGGTAGGCAGGCTGGTGCCGGCGCGGCCCAAGGCGATACGCGCCGGGGTCAGCTGACGCAGATGCTGCCAGGGGTTGGGCGTAGCAGGGGATTTATCGGGCATGGCGACCTCTCAAGCCAGTTGCGCCAGGGCCTGGCGAAATGCCGGCGGCAGCTCGTTACCCATATGCAGGCGGCCGCCCTGTTGCTGGAAGATGCCCATGCGCGCCAGCCAGGCTTCGAACTCCGGCGCCGCATGCAGGCCGAGCACCTTGCGCGCGTACAGGGCATCGTGAAACGAAGTGGTCTGGTAGTTGAGCATCACGTCGTCGGAGCCGGGGATGCCCATGATGAAGTTGATGCCCGCCGTGCCGAGCAGGGTCAGCAGGGTGTCCATGTCGTCCTGGTCGGCTTCGGCGTGGTTGGTGTAACAGATGTCGCAGCCCATGGGCACGCCGAGCAGCTTGCCGCAGAAGTGATCTTCCAGGCCGGCGCGGATGATCTGCTTGCCGTTGTACAGGTATTCCGGGCCGATGAAGCCGACCACGGTGTTGACCAGAAACGGGTTGAAGTGCCGGGCCACGGCGTAGGCGCGGGTTTCGCAGGTCTGCTGGTCGACGCCATGGTTGGCGTTGGCCGACAGCGCGCTGCCCTGGCCAGTCTCGAAGTACATCAGGTTGTTGCCCAGGGTGCCACGCTTGAGGCTCAGGCCGGCTTCGTAGCCTTCCTGCAGCACCTTGAGGGTCACGCCGAAGCTGGCGTTGGCCGCCTCGGTGCCGGCGATGGACTGGAACACCAGGTCCAGCGGAGCACCGCGCTCGATGGCGGCGATGGAGCTGGTGACGTGGGTCAGCACGCAGGATTGGGTGGGGATCTCGTAGCGCTGGATGATCGCGTCGAGCATGTCCACCAGGGCGCGGATCGAGCTGGCGCTGTCGGTGGCCGGGTTGATGCCGATCATCGCATCGCCGTTACCGTAGAGCAGGCCGTCGAGGATGCTGGCGGCGATGCCCGCCGGATCGTCGGTCGGGTGGTTGGGCTGCAGGCGCGTGGACATCCGCCCGCGCAGGCCCATGGTGTTGCGGAATTGGGTGACCACGCGGGTCTTCTGGGCAACCAGCACCAGATCCTGCACGCGCATGATCTTCGATACGGCCGCGGCCATTTCCGGGGTCAGCCCCGGTGCCAGGGCGGTCAGGCTGGTTTCGTCGGCGGTATCGCTGAGCAGCCAGTCGCGCAGCCCGCCCACCGTCAGGTGACTGACCGGGGCGAAGGCGTCGGCATCATGGGTGTCGACGATCAGCCGGGTGACTTCGTCCTGTTCATAGGGAATCACCGCTTCCTGCAAGAAGTGTTTGAGCGGCACGTCGGCCAGGGCCATCTGCGCCGCGGCGCGCTCGGCGTCGCTCTGCGCGGCGACCTCGGCCAGATAATCACCGGAACGGGCCGGGCTGGCCTTGGCCATCAGCTCGCGCAGGCTGTCGAAGCGCCAGGTCATGTGGGCGATGGTGTGAGTGAATCCAGCCATGAATCATGTCTCCTGTCGCGGCCGCATTTCAGCGACCGCTGCAAGGGGTTAACGCAGTGACTGCTCGGCAGCCTGAATCGCCGCGAACTCTTCCTCCGGCGTGCCCGACACCAGGTGGTGACGGCTGTACAGCGCGAAGTAGGCAATGAACAGAGCGTAGATGACTGCCGCGCCGATCACGACCCGCAGGTCGACCAGGAAGCAGGCCACCAGCGCTACCGCTGCCAGCACCAGAGCCACCGACGAGGTCAGTACGCCACCGGGAGTGCGATAGGGGCGCGGCATGTCGGGACGACGGCTGCGCAGGGTGATGTGCGCCGCCATCATCAATACGTAGGACAGCGTGGCGCCGAATACCGCGACCAGAATCAGCAGGTCACCCTGGCCGGTCAGCGACAGGCCGAAGCCGATGATGCCCGGGACGATCAGGGCCATGACCGGCGCCTTGTTGCGGTTGGTCAGCGACAGGCTACGTGGCAGGTAGCCGGCGCGCGACAGAGCGAAGATCTGCCGCGAGTAGGCGTAGATGATCGAGAAGAAACTGGCGATCAGACCGGCCAGGCCGACCAGGTTGACGAACTGGCTCATCCAGGTAGAGCCGCCGTAGACCTTGACCAGCGATTCGACCAGCGGGTTACCCGAGGCCACCAGCGACTGGGCACCGGCGGCGCCTGGGCCGACCAGCAGAATCAGCCCGGCGAACACCAGCAGTACCAGCACCGCGCCGATCAGGCCGCGTGGCAGGTCGCGCTTGGGATCCTTGGTTTCCTCGGCAGCCAGCGGTACGCCTTCCACTGCCAGGAAGAACCAGATGCCATAGGGCAGGGCAGCCCAGATGCCCAGGTAGCCGAAGGGCAGGAAGCTGCTGGCGCCATTGGCGTCGGTGGCGGGAATATCGAACAGGTTGGCGACCTGGAAGTGCGGCGCCATGGCGACGATGTACACGCCCAGGGCGATGGCGGCGACGGCGGTGATGGCGAACATCAGCTTCAGCGCCTCCCCGGCACCGAGGATGTGGATGCCGATGAACACCACGTAGAACACCAGGTAGATGATCCAGCCGCCGACGCCGAACAGCGACTCGCAGTAGGCACCGATAAAGCAGGCGATGGCTGCCGGCGCGATGGCGTATTCGATGAGGATCGCCGTGCCGGTCAGGAAGCCGCCCCAGGGCCCGAAGGCGGTGC
Source organism: Pseudomonas sp. PA27(2017) (assembly GCF_001945445.1). GTDB lineage: Bacteria > Pseudomonadota > Gammaproteobacteria > Pseudomonadales > Pseudomonadaceae > Aquipseudomonas. The sequence continues at coordinate 153,830 of NZ_MSXW01000038.1, read as the reverse complement.
GGGTGAAACCGTAGCCGCCGCCGGCGGTGGGGATCATCGACGACAGTTCGGCCAGCGAGAAGCACATGCACAGGTACATGGTCGCCATCAGCAGCGTGGCGATGAACATGCCGCCCCAGCCACCCTGGGCCAGGCCGAAGTTCCAGCCGGCATAGTCGCCGGAAATCACGTACGCCACGCCCAGGCCGATCAACAGGATCCAGCCAGCGGCGCCTTGTTTCAGTTGCCGGTTGGCGAAGTAGTCGGCGCTGACCGCTTCGGTTTCCACACCGCCTTGCGAGGGTGTGGCGATTGTCTCTTTGGACATGTTGGGACTCCTTCACGCCCCGCCGCAGGCGGCGGGGCGTCGTTTTAGTTGGCTGCGTTCAATTGGCAAATTGGCAGTTTCAGAAGAAGCCCAGCGGATTGATGTCGTAACTGATCAGCAGGTTTTTGGTCTGCTGATAGTGGTCGAGCATCATCTTGTGGGTTTCGCGCCCGACCCCGGACTTTTTATAGCCGCCGAAGGCAGCGTGCGCCGGGTACAGGTGGTAGCAGTTGGTCCACACGCGCCCGGCCTTGATGCCGCGGCCCATGCGGTAGGCGCGGTTGATGTCGCGCGTCCACACGCCGGCGCCCAGGCCGAACTCGGTGTCGTTGGCGATGGCCAGGGCTTCGGCTTCGTCCTTGAAGGTGGTCACGCCCACCACCGGGCCGAAGATTTCC
>NZ_MSXW01000038.1:130612-153115 GCF_001945445.1 Pseudomonas sp. PA27(2017) | reverse complement strand
CCTTGATGCCGCGGCCCATGCGGTAGGCGCGGTTGATGTCGCGCGTCCACACGCCGGCGCCCAGGCCGAACTCGGTGTCGTTGGCGATGGCCAGGGCTTCGGCTTCGTCCTTGAAGGTGGTCACGCCCACCACCGGGCCGAAGATTTCTTCCTGGAACACGCGCATCTTGTTGGTGCCCTTGAGCAGGGTCGGCTGGATGTAATAACCGCCCGCCAGGTCGCCCTCCAGCTTCTCGGTCGCGCCGCCGGTGAGCAGCTCGGCGCCTTCCTGCTGGGCGATCTCCAGGTAGCTGAGGATCTTGTCGTACTGCTGCTGCGAGGCCTGGGCGCCGACCATGGTGTCGGTGTCCAGGGGGTTGCCGCGCTTGATCGATTTGATCTTCTTCATCACCTCGTTCATGAACGGCTCGAAGATCGACTCCTGCACCAGCGCCCGCGACGGGCAGGTGCACACTTCGCCCTGGTTGAAGAATGCCAGCACCAGGCCTTCGGCCGCTTTCTCGATGAACGCCGGCTCGGCCTGCATGATGTCTTCGAAGAACACGTTCGGGCTCTTGCCGCCCAGCTCCACGGTGCTTGGGATGATGTTGGCGGCGGCGCATTTCATGATGTGCGAGCCCACCGGCGTGGAGCCGGTAAAGGCGATCTTGGCGATGCGCGTGCTGGTGGCCAGCGCTTCGCCGGCTTCACGGCCGAAGCCCTGGACGATATTGAGCACGCCCGGCGGCAGCAGGTCGCCGATGATCTCGGCCAGCAGGGTGATCGACAGCGGCGTCTGCTCGGCGGGTTTCAATACCACGCAGTTGCCGGCGGCCAGAGCGGGAGCGAGTTTCCAGGCGGCCATCAGCAGCGGAAAGTTCCAGGGGATGATCTGCCCGACCACGCCCAGCGGTTCGTGGAAGTGATAGGACGCGGTGTGTTCGTTGATTTCCGCCGAGGTGCCTTCCTGGGCGCGGATGCAGCCGGCGAAGTAGCGGAAGTGATCGGCGGCCAGCGGCACGTCGGCGTTGAGGGTTTCGCGTACGGCCTTGCCGTTGTCCCAGGTCTCGGCCACGGCGAGTAGCTCGAGGTTGGCTTCGATGCGGTCGGCGATCTTCAGCAGGATCAGCGCGCGGTCCTGCACTGCGGTCTTGCCCCAGGCATCGGCGGCAGCGTGGGCGGCGTCCAGGGCCTTGTCGATGTCCTTGGCGTCCGAGCGCGGAAATTCGCCGATGGCCGAGGCATCCACCGGGCTGGTGTTGGTGAAGTACTGACCGCCCACCGGCGCGACGAACTCGCCGCCGATGTAGTTGCCGTAGCGCGATTTGAGGGTGACGACGGCGCCTGCGGTACCGGGTTTGGCATAGATCATTGACGTTCTCCCATTACGAGTTCTTGTAGTTTTCAGGGGCGTGCCGCGAGCACGACCGGGGCTCGCGATGAACTATGAGACGAATTCATGTGGCCGACTTGACGCTAGGCGAGGCTGGCTGTTCTGCAAAGTCAAATTTCGACAGTCGCGTGTGGCGTGTCGCGCTGTGTCAACTGCAAGTGCTCAATTTCGGTGCGGATGTTTCCGAATGACCCGTTTCAGGGCTTTTGGAAGAGAGTTTTTGAATAGCATGAGACGAGGAGCCTGTCAGGGCGCGGTTATTGGCGGTGCATTCAATAACCGGCGTGTTTCTTGCTTTCAGAAACAAATTGTCACCAAGGAGGCGCCATGAGCTCCGTTCTCGTCCAGCCCGACCTGTCTGCCGGCCTGCCGTTGATTTCCGGGGGGGCCACCAATACCGGTGTTCTGGCCGCCGCCGCCAGCGGCCTGTGCGGCTTTATCGAAAAGCACGGCGGTGATCCGGATCGCATCCTTGGCGTATCCGGCATCGACCCTGAATCCCTGCGCCATCCCACCCTGAGCCTGGCGCTGCCCAATTACTGCCAGGTGCTGGAGGAGGCGTCGCGCCAGTCCGGCTGCGACAACTTCGGGCTGTACTACGGCCAGCAGTTCAAGCCTCAGGCGCTGGGGCTGCTTGGCTATATCGGCCTGTGCTCGGCAACCGTCGAACAGGCGCTGATCAACGTCGCCCGTGCCTTTCCGCTGCACCAGCGCAACAGCCTGATCCGCCTGGTGGACGAGGGCGAGTGCTACCGCTTCGACTACCAGGTGCGCCACGGCGCGATTCTCTGTCGCCGCCAGGACGCCGAGTTGACCCTGGGCATGGCGCTGAACCTGGTGCGCCATGTGCTCGGCCCGCAGTGGGCGCCGCGCGCGGTGCACTTCGAGCATCCACGGCCCGAGCACTGGCACGAGCACTGCAAAGTCTTCGACGCGCCGGTGTATTTCGAGCAGCCGTTCAATTCCCTGGTCATCCCCAAACGCGGCCTCGAGCGCGCCATGCCGCAGGGCGACCCGGTGCTGCTGTTGGTGATGCAGGACTCGCTCAGCCAGCTCAGTGCCCTGAGCGGCCGTGGCGAACGGGACCTGGCCGATGACGTGCGCGAGCAGATCCGCCAGCAACTGCTGATGGGCGAGCCCGTGCTGGAGCTGGCCGCCGAGCAACTGGGCATGAGCAGTTGGTCGCTTCAGCGCCGTCTGCGCGACCAGGGCCTGACTTTCACCACCATGGTCGACAAGGTGCGCTGCGAGCTCGCCACCCACTACCTGCGCCAGCGCCAACTGCCCATCTCCAACCTGGCGCCGCTGCTCGGCTACTCCGAAGTCAGCGCCTTCTCCCGCGCCTTCCGCCGCTGGTTCGGCGTCAGCCCCCGGCAGTGGCGGCATGAGAGTGATGGGGTGGGCGGGCGGCGGCATTGAGGGAGCCTGCCGCAGGATTTGCTCGCGTGTCAGATTGGCTTGCTGAGCGTAGAGATCAGCCACCGCTTGAGCCCGTGATGCATTGATGGCCACCACGCGCCCGCGTGATGGCCATCAATCGCTACACAGTCGCCGATCCTGCTTGCCGGTTCAGATATCCAGTGATATCGACAGATTCAGTCCGTGTTGAGCCTCGTCATCAGCGTGTCGGTAGCTGTAGCTGCCGCGTAATGAAAGGCCGCCGCCGAGGCGATGACTGACGCCGAAGTGACCGCGCAGGCTGCGATCGTCTGGCCGATGGCCGGGCAGTTCGAAGTCGATTGTCGGCAGGCTGTTCAGCGACATGCGTAGCTCGGTGGGGTCATCCTCGTATTCGCGCTCCATTGCCAGCTCGCCGAACACCCGGGTTCGCGGGCTCAGGTCGTACAGCCCTTGCAAGCCCACACCCAGGCGCTTGGACTTGCGCGTCTGGTCGTCGAAGCCCAGTGCAGTGGAGCGCTGGCTTTTCTCGCGGTAACCGTCCACATCAACATGCACGTAGTCGGCGCCGATAAAAGGGCTCAGGTGCCATTGGCTGCCGGGTTGGGCGATGTCATAACCGAAACGCCCGCTGACGGCCCAGAGCGTGCCTTCGGTGTCGCCCTTCTCTGAGTTGATGGCCGTGCCAGCGGCGAATTTGCGTTTCAGGTCGTCATAGTCCAGACGTCCAATGCTGGCCGACAGATCGCCCCACCAGCGGTCATTCTGGTACTGAGCGAACGCGCTACCGATGTAGCTACGCAGGTTGTAATCGGAATCCGCTGCGCCGGCCTCGAGATCCTGTTCATGCAGCCCGGCTGCTAGGCCGACCCGCCAGGCGTCGTCGAGGCGATAGCTGCCGCCGAAGTTTAGGCTGTAACCATTGCCATCGGCGCTGCCGCCATAACGATCATATTCCAGCCGTTGGCCGCCGCCATTGACGAAGGCACGCCACCGACCGACTTCCTGCCAGGTACCCCAATCCGCCAGCCAATGGGCGCGTAGCTGATCCTGATGGCCACGCAGCGTGCCCAGTGCCATTTCCGGCAACAGGCTGACCTCCCAAGGCGCCGCCAGCAACGAGTAGGCGTAGTCAGCGATCAAGCGCTGGCCGGCAATCGTCGGGTGTACGCCGTCGTTGAACAGAAGCTTCGTCGGGTCCGGTGTGCTGCCATTCAGCCCAAAGACTGGATTAGGGTTGCTGCAACCCGCGAAGCAGGTGCCGATTACCGTGGCGCGATCGGCGACCAAGCCGTAGCGGCCAGGGTCACTGACCACTTCGGAAAGGTAGAGCGGGATATTCAGCGGAATCACGTTGGCATTCAGCGTCGCCAATTGATTCACCAGCTCGGTGTTGAAGGCTGCTCCCAGTGCACTGAGTTGGCCCTCCAGGGGGCTGCCGAAGAAGTTTGGCGTCAGTCCTAGGTCCGGCAGTACCCACACCATGATATAACGCGCGCCCGCTTGTTCCAGCGCCTCGGCGCTATCGACCAGACGCCCCGCGGCAGCCTGGGCACTGGGCCCGTCGACTACCTGTAATTGCAGGAAGTCGTTGCCGCCTCCTGTCAGGTAGTACAAGGCGCTGGGGTCGGCCCGGCCACCTGTGGACTGCAGATACCCTCCGGATCCGGTGATGGCATCGAGGATCTGGTCGGTCCGATAACCGCCGACCGCCCAATTATTGCCGCCATCCACGGTGTTGGCCGACCCCAAGCCTGCGCCCGACATCCCGAGTGCATTGCCCAGCAGCATGGGCGATACCTCACCGAAAATTTCGCCGCTGCCATCCTGATAAGTCGGGCCGGTACGGTTGGTGAAGCGGGTTGTGGCACCTGGCGGGCCATCGGCATCGGCGAACCACCCGGCATCGCTGAGGCTGTCCCCGAACACATAGAGCGCACTATAGGGCTCGGCGTAAAGCGAGGTGGCGCTGATCAGTAGACAGGCAGCCGTCAGAGGCGTGATTAAGTGTTTCATGGCAAGTCCCTTTTATTATTGGAGTGAACCGCCCGACAACTGTAGCCAGTGTTCGATGAAGCGCGTAGTTCATCGAAAAAGAAGGGATCGTTGAGTATCGTCTCCGGCTGGCATGCGCTTGAAGCCGTCTTGACGCTCGAGTGGACTGGCAGTTATCTCGTTTCTTGCGCGAATCCGATCACCAGACGATCGGCTTTCCATCCCAAGCCCAAAACGTCCCGCTATCGTCCGGCCCATGAGCGCCTATCACTTCCAGAATGCGCTCGGCCGAGAACGTCGGCTCGAACAATTGCTGCTCCGGCACGTTCGCCTGGAAGGGCTCGGACAACTGCGTGTCAGTCGTACCAGGATGGATCGCCAGGACGGTGGAGGCGGGGTTGAGGCGTTTCAGTTCGATGCTGGCCGTGTGTAGCAGCTGATTGAGCGCCGCTTTGCTGGCCCGGTAGCTGTACCAGCCGCCCAGGCGATTGTCGCCGATGGAGCCGACTCTAGCGGAGAGCGCCGCAAAGGTGGTGGGTTGCTTGCGCATCAAGGGGAACAGGTGCTTGAGCAACAGGATCGGTGCGAAGGTGTTGGTCGCAAAGGTTGCCTGCAGGCTTGCCAGGCTCAGCTGCGACAGGGCCTTTTCGGCTTTGGCACCGTCCTGATGCAGGATGCCCAGGGTGCTGATGACGAGGTGCAGATGGTCGCATTCTCTACGCACGTCACTTGCCAGTGCCTCGAGGGATTGCTCATTGCGCGCGTCGCAATCGATCCGTTTCAGGCGCTGCCCATACCGCTCGGCCAGTTTGGCCAGCTCTGCAGAGGTGCTGGCCTGCCGGGCCACGGCCCATAGCTCGGTCACATCATCGCGAGCCAGCAGCGCGGTGCACAGGGCCAGGCCGATACCTCGGCTGGCGCCGGCTATGAGTACGCGCGCATCGCTGTCCAGTTCGGGTATCGAACGCATCATGCACCTTGGGAGGCGTGGCCTAATTGCCTGTTATGACTGCGGAGCAGGGCATGACGTTCAGGTGGGCGGCGCAGTACGTCGCGGCGACCGCCTGGGCCGGATCTCCGGCGGGGAAAGCTGCCCGCGTGGCTCAATAAGCCGCCAAGATCCCCTGCGGGTTGTAGCCGTGGATTACCGTGCCGTTGACCTTGAGCACCGGCACGCCGCGGCCGCCCAAGGCGTCGTAGGCGCGGCGCGCTTCGGGGGATTTTTCGATGTCCAGCTCGGTGTAGGCAATGCCGCGTTCGCCGAGAAACTCGCGGGTCTTGGCGCAGTAGCCGCACCAGCTGGTGGCGTAGAGGATGACTTCACCCTGGCCGGCCACCTGCGGCGGTTTGCCCAGCAGCATCGGTTCGATACGATCCCAGTGTTGCCAGGCGGCGAGCGCCGCGAGAATCAGCAAAATCCGTTTCATGCTGCAGTCCTCTGCTCAGGTCGATCAGTCTTTACGACGCTTCAACTGGTCGGTCAGCTGCGTCGGCAGGTTGCGGATGGTCAGGGTGTCGGACGCTTCGTCGTATTCGATCTTGGAGCCCAGCAGGTGGGCCTCGAAGCTGATCGACAAGCCTTCGGCGCGGCCGGTGAAGCGGCGGAACTGGCTCAGGGTGCGTTTATCGGCGGGAATCTCCGGCGACAGGCCGTAATCCTTGTTGCGGATATGGTCGTAGAAGGCCTTTGGGCGCTCCTCGTCGATCAGCCCGGAGAGTTCTTCCAGGGTCATCGGCTCGCCCATCTTGGCCTGGCTGGTGGCGTAGTCGACCAGGGTGTCGGTCTTCGCGCGGGCCTGCTCTTCGGGTAGGTCCTCGCTCTCGACGAAGTCGCTGAAGGCCTTGAGCAGGGTGCGGGTTTCGCTGGGCGAGTCGACGCCTTCCTGGCAGCCGATGAAGTCACGGAAGTACTCCGAGACCTTCTTGCCGTTCTTGCCCTTGATGAACGAGATGTATTGCTTGGACTGCTTGTTGTTGCGCCACTCGCTGATGTTGATACGCGCCGCCAGATGCAGCTGGCCGAGGTCCAGGTGCTTGGCCGGGGTCACGTCCAGCGCGTCGTTCACCGCCACGCCTTCGCTATGGTGCAGCAGGGCGATGGCCAGGTAGTCGGTCATGCCTTGCTGGTAGTGGGCGAAAAGCACGTGGCCGCCAGTGGACAGGTTGGATTCCTCCATCAGCTTCTGCAGGTGCTCGACGGCCTGGCGGCTGAAGGCGGTGAAATCTTCGCCGTCTTCCAGGTAGGTTTTCAGCCAGCCGCTGAACGGGTAGGCACCGGACTCCTCGTGGAAGAAACCCCAGGCCTTGCCCTGCTTGGCGTTGTAGCTGTCGTTGAGGTCGGCCAGCATGTTCTCGATGGCCTGGGAGGCGCCCAGTTCGCTGTCGCGGGCGTGCAACACGGCAGGGCTGCCGTCGGGCTTCTTGTCGATCAGGTGGACGATGCAGTGACGGATCGGCATGGGCTATCTCTTCAGGCGTGACGCAAAGGGGCCGCGTCAAAGCGGCCAGGGTTGCGCAGAGTTTACCCGACTGTCGCAGCCTTGGTCGCCCGCCGCCGAGTCAGCCCAGGGCGATTGCCGTGCGGCGACTCGCCCGCCAGCGATCGAGCACCAGCAAGCCGGCCAGCAGGCCGATGGCGTACAGTGCATCGAGGCCCAGCATCAGCAGGATGCCCGCGCACAGCAGCGTGCTGAGGCCGGCCAGCCAGCGCCACAGGCCGCGTAGCAGCAGCACGCCGGCGGCCATGCTGAGCAGGTAGATGACGATGAAGTTGCCGTTGGCGTAGCGGATCAGTTGGTCGAGCGACAGCGACAGGCTCCAGATTACCGTGGCGCTCAGGGCGCAACTGAGCACTACCAGCAGCAACGCCCTGGCCGGTACGCCATTGCCATTGCGAACCGCCAGCGCGCGGGGCAGCTTGCCTTCATCGGCCAGGCTCCAGATCAGCCGCGAGAAGCCCTGGATATACACGTTCATCGAGGCGAAACAGGCCAGGTAGCCGATGCTCGCGCTGAGCCAGCGGGCCTGGTCGCCAAGCAGCACGTCGAGCATCAGCGGCAGCGACGCGGCATCGGTGCGGGCATCGCCGTAGGCATGAAAGCTCAGCACCGCCACCGAACAGGCCCAGTACACCAGGCCGGCGAGCAGCACGCCGAGCAGCAGGGCGAGGGGGAAGTCGCGCTGCGGGTTCTTGAACTCCTCGCCCAGGTGGGTGAAGGCCTCGATGCCGACGAAGCACCAGAACATCACGCCCAACGCCACCGGCAGCAGCTGCCAGTTACCGGCCAGGGGCGGCAGCAGTGGTTGCTCGGCGTGGGGCAGGTCGCCTTTGAACCAGATCAGCGCGATGGTGGCGACGATGGCCAGGGCAATGGCGATCTGCACGCCGCCAGAGGTACGGGCCGGGCGCTGGCCGAGTAGCAGAATGACGCCCAGAGTGGCGAGCTGGATGGCCAGGACTGCCAGGTCGCTGAGGGTGAACAAGGCGTGCCAGAAGCCGCTGGCGATGTTCAGCGCCGCCGGCAGGCCCACCGGAATCACCGCAAGAAACAGCCAGGCGCTGGTGCGCTCCATGGGCGCGCCGAACGCGCGACCGATCAGGTGCGGGGCGCCGCCCGCGTGCGGGTAATGGCGGCCGAGCTGGGCGAAGGTGAAGGCCATCGGTAGAATCAGCACGATCAACAGCAGCCAGGCCCACAGCGAAATCTCGCCAGCAGCCGTGGCGGCCAGCGCGGGAATCACGAAAACCCCGGTGCCCAGCAGAGACGTGCACAGCAAACCCACGCCCTGCAGCAGCCCCAGTTCCTTGTTCAATCGGCTCATGTTGTATGCTCTCGCTCCTGACGCGGCCCATGGCAGAGCGCCTGCCGACCGTATCGCCATGGTAAGGCCGCTTCGCTTGCGCGGCTGCTGGCGAAGCGTCGCCGATCACCGACGAAACGGCGGCAATGGCCGTCATCCTGTTTGCAGAGAGCTTCAGTGGACAAGTTCGATCAACGCATCATCGCCTTGCTGTGCGCCGACGCGCGCCTGACCGTCACCGAGGTGGCCCGCCAGGTCAACCTGTCACGTTCCGCGGTGAGCGAGCGCATCCGCCAGCTGGAGGCGTCCGGGGTCATCCAGGGCTATCACGCGCGCATCGCCGAGCCGACGACGGTAGTGGTCAAGGCCTACCTGGAACTGTTCTACAAGGGCGGACGCTGCGAGCAGTACGTCGAGCGCATGCGCGCCTTCCCGGAAGTGCGTCGCTGCTCGGGCATCAGCGGCGAAACGGACATGCTGATCTACCTCGAAGCGGCGTCCATGGAACGGCTGGCGGAAGTACGCGGGGAGATCGAAAACCTGCCTGGCGTGTTCAAGGTCAAGACCCATATGGTGGTGAAGGATTGGGTGATGTGAGGGTGGGCCGGACATGCTCGAATACCCGATAACCTTGGTTTTGCTGCCCGGGATGAGCGGCACGGGCTCGCTGTTTCACCTGCCGCTTGATTGGTTTGGTGGCTTCTTCGCTGCCATCGAAACCTTTACCGAACAGCTGTGATTGAGTACGCCCAGCACTGCCGAAGGGGATCAAGAAATGCTGCTCGCCGACGCATTCGAATACAAGAAATGGGCAAATGAAGAGCTGCTCGCCCTGGGCGAACGCCAGCTGCATCAGTTGCCGGATAACGATGCCGAGTTCTTCGTACGTATCCTCAATCACACCACGGTGGTCGACAGCCTGTTCATCAGCCGTTTGTCCGGGATAGCGGAGCATTACGGCGCTGACAACACCCGTGAGACGCCAACATACGGTGAACTTAGGGCACGCATTACGCAGAACGATGCCTGGCTCGTCGATTTCGCCCAGCGCGCCACAGCCGAAGAGCTGCAACGGGTTATCACCTTTCGTTTCACCGATGGCGATCTCGGTCAGTTGTCGGTCGAGGAGGTGCTGCTGCACCTGTTGACCCATGGCAGCAACCACCGCGGCATGGCGTCGCGAACCTTGGCGATTAATGGGCTCGAACGGCCGAAGGATACCTTCACGCGCTATCTGCACCAGGCGCAGCCGGGCCGGCGAGAAGCTGCCCGGCAAGCGCTCAGCTGAACCTCGTGCTCGCGCTGAGACCTGTTCACAGCCTTTTTAAATGGACATTGAAGAGGCTGCTACAAGGCAGAAGCAGACACTTAAACCAACCTGTGGGAGCCCCGACCTCGGGGCGAAACGATTGCAGCCTGACTGCCTATTTCGGCGGTGCCTGAGCGATTCGCCGCGAGGTCGCGGCTCCCACAATGGATCGGATAACGGCCGCTACCGCCACCTTGCAGTCAAGGCGCTGGAGTCCAGCCGAAAGATCGTGAACAGCTTCTAAGCTGTCAGCGCTGCCGTATAGGTCTGCATCAGCAGTTGCCAGTCGCTCTCGGGCATTGCCCCGCAATGACGCTTCAGCTGGCGCATGTCATGGCGCGAGGCGTCGGCGCTGCGCCAGCGGCGGCGGCTTTTTTCCAGGTCGAGCAGGGCGATTTCAGCGCGGGGTGAGCTGCTGTCACCATCGTCCTCGATCCTGATGAAGACATGCTTGGCGTAGCAGCAGCCGTGCTGCCAGCCACCGCGATGCATGCGAGCCAGGGTATCGGCCAATGCAGCCAGCATGCGGGCCGACTGCTCGGCGCGGTGTTCTGTTTCGTACCACTGCTCCAGGCTGATGAACCCTGTCAGCGCCTGGGTGATCAACAGCGCCTGCCACTGGCCCTTATGCTTTCGGGCCGAGCCATAAACGAGCTTTGGTACCCGGACGCCCAACTCAGCGAGTGCCTGATAAGCCTGTAGCTCACGCAAGATGGTCGGGCGGCCAAGTGGGTAGCGCAGGCTGCGGTACAGGTGCCCGGTCTGGCGTTTGCTGTAGAGCAGCGGATGGGAGGGGTTACGGGGCAGCAACCGTTGCACGCCACTTTCCCCGTCGCGGCGCTGGTTCAGTGGTTCCACCCAGGGGCCCTGGCATTGCCACCAGCGCTCGAAGGCGCTGGTTCGAGTTGCCGGATGCTGAACGACGACCGTGGCCATCACTGCACCTCGCGCTTGCGCAGTACATAGGTCCGCCACATGGCATAGCCGGGCAGAAAGTCGCGATGGCCGAGAATCTGGAATCCCGCTTCGAGAAACTCGGATTCGATTTGTTCGCAGCGCACCACGAAGCGGTTCTCGCCCGCGCCGCGGCGTTTCTCCAGGCGATTACGCCGCCAGGCCTTGTAGTTGCCGTCGACCCACAGCGAAACGATCACCGTATCGCGGGTGACCCGGTGAAACTCACGTAGCGCCGCCAAACGGTGTTCCGGTGATTGGAAGTGATGCAGCAGGCGAATGCAGAACACGCAATCCACCGAGTTGTCGCCCAGGGCGATATCGAAGGCCGAAGTCTTGAAGGTCTTGACCCGCTCCACCACTGCCGGCGGCTGGGCGGCGAGGGCGGTGGCGAGCATGTCGGCGGAGTTGTCGGCAGCCAGGATCACCCGGTTCGGGTGTTCGGCGAGCATCGGCCAGAAACGCCCGGCGCCGCAGGGCAGGTCGAGCACCAGGTTGGGGTCGCCGGCCAGGCGCAGGGCGCTGCGGCCGACCTGCACGTCGCGCCAGTGCGACAGCCGCCTGGCCAGGCCGTCCTGGTGCTTGTGCAGGTAGCTCTGGGCGTGTTGCTGGTCGTATTTGCCGGAGAAGGCCAGTTCGATGGAGCGGGGTTTGGACATGACGAGGCACCTCTAGGAGAGTGCCTCGATGCTAAGCGGGCAGTTCTGATGAACCCGTCAAGCAAAAGTGAAAAAAGTGTCAGTTACGGGGTTGCAGTACCACCTGAAAGCAACTGCCGGCTACCGGCAGGCTGTGCACGGTGATCTGCCAGCCCTGATGGGCGCAGATGCGCTTGACCAGCGACAGGCCCAGGCCGAGGCCTTCGCCGCGCGCCTGCTCGCCACGCACGAAAGGATCGAAGATCTGTTCATGGTGCTGCTCGGGAATGCCCACGCCGCTGTCCTCGACGCGAAAACCGTCGGCGAGCAGGGTCAGCTTCACGAAACCGCTTTCGGTGTAGTGCAGGGCGTTGCGCAGCAGGTTGGCCATCACCGTGCGCAACAGGGTCGGGTTGTACACGCCTTCGGGCTGCGCCTGGGCGTCGATCTGGAAATCCAGGCCCTTTTCGCGCATCAGCGGTGCCCAGGTGTCCACCTGCTCGTCGGCGATCTGTCCCAGGCTGGCGCTGCCGGCGAACAGGCTCTCGTTGCCTTTGACCCGGGCCAGTTGCAGGAAGGTCTGCACCAAATCCTGCATCTCCGCGCTGGCGCGTTCGATGCGCTCTACCTGCTTGCGTTGCATCGGCTCCAGGTCGACCTGGGAGAGCAATTCGCAGGAGCTGGCGATGACCATCAGCGGCGTACGCAGTTCGTGGCTGACGTCACTGGTGAACAGCCGCTCGCGCTCCAGGGACTGGCGCAGGCGGCCCAGGGTGCTGTCGAAGGCAGCGGCGAGCTGGCCCACTTCGTCGTCCGGGTACTCCGGTGCCAGGGCAGGCGCCAGCGGCAGCAACTGGTCACGGTGACGCACCTGGTTGGCCAGCTTGCTGACCGGGCGCATCACCCGCTCGGACATGAACCAGCCCAGCACCAGGGCGCCGAGCACCGACAGCAGAAAGCCCGCCAGCACCACGTTGAACAGCACCTGCTCGCGCTTTTCGAACTCGCTCTGTTCCTGCACCAGCAGGTAGCGGTCGCCGTTGATCAACTGGGTGAAGATGTAGAACGCGCGCTCGCCTTCCAGTTGCTCGCTGAAGCCTTCCGGCAGATTGGCGTAGCGCTGTGGAATGGCGTACTGCGGGTAGTTCGAGGCGAAGAAGCGGGTGCGTGAATCCAGACGCGGCTCCTGGCCGCTCTTGAGGTCCTGATGCACCACCACGCCCAGCTCCAGGGCCAGCTCCTCGGAAACCAGATGCTCTTCGATCAGGTGCACGATGGCCACGATGCTCAGGGAGAACACCCCGCTGACCAGAATGGTCATGGTCGCGAAGGCGATCAGGATGCGCCGGCGAAACGGCTGCTTACTTTGCATCGGGGTTCGCTGCCAGCCGGTAGCCCACGCCGTGCACGGTGTGCAGCAGGGGCGTGGCGAAGGGTTTGTCGATGGCCTGGCGCAATTGATGGATGTGGCTGCGCAGGCTGTCGCTGTCCGGGCAGTCGTCGCCCCACAGGGCTTCCTCCAGCGCCTCGCGGCGGACCACGGCGGGCGAGCGCTGCATCAGGATGGCCAGCAGCTTCATGCCCAGGGGGTTGAGTTTGATCGGCATGCCGGCGCGGGTCACGCTGAGCATGTCCAGATCGTAGGCGAGGTCGGCGACTTCCAGCAAACGTCGGCGATTGCCCTGGGAACGGCGCAGGATGGCTTCGATGCGCGCCACCAGCTCGGACAGCGCGAAGGGCTTGATCAGGTAGTCGTCGGCCCCGGCGCTCAGGCCCTGCAGGCGATCTTCCAGGGCATCGCGGGCGGTGAGCATGAGGATCGGGATGCTGCTGCGCGCCTCTTCACGCAGTCGCCGGCACAGCTGGTAGCCGTCCAGGCCGGGCAGCATGATGTCCAGCACGATCAGATCGTAGTGCCCCTGGGTGGCCAGGTGCAGGCCGCTCAAACCGTCCTGTGCGCAATCGGCCGTGTACCCCTTGAGCTGCAGGTAATCGAGGATATTGGCCAGGATGTCGCGGTTGTCTTCGATCACCAGAATGCGCATGCAACGTTCTCTTCACGGGGATTGACGTTTTTTTCACACGGCCATGACGAAGCCCTCACGGGGGCGTCGAGAAACTGAGCTCGTTCATCCAGCCAGGATCATACGATGCCACAGCTTCGATACGCCCAACTACGTTACCTGTCGATCGTCCTGTTTGCCTGGGCGAGCATCTTCGTGCTCACCCGCGGCGCATTGCTGCTGGCCCACTGGAGCGATGCCGGCGCCAGCGGCGTGCAGATCCTGCGCATCTTCATGGTGGGCCTGGTCTACGACGCGACCTTCCTGTTGTACGCCGCGCTGCCGCTGGCGTTCTACCTGCTGCTTTGCCCGCACCGGCTTTGGCAGCACCGCGGCCATCGGGTGTTCCTGCACCTGCTGTTTGGCGTCAGCCTGTTCGTGATGCTGTTCACCGCCACTGCCGAGTGGTTGTTCTGGGACGAATTCGGCGTGCGTTTCAACTTCATCGCCGTGGATTACCTGGTGTATTCGGAGGAGGTGATCAACAACATCCTCGAGTCGTACCCGGTGTATCCGCTGATCGCTGCCTTGGCGCTGGTGGCGGTTTTTCTGGCCGCGGCCCTCAAGAAGCCGGTCAGCCGGGCGCTGAGTGCGCCGTTGATGCCCCACAAGACAGCCTTGGGCGCCTGGGCTCTGGTGCTCGCCGGGGCGCTGCTGGCGACCCTGGCGGTCAACCAGAACTTTCCGCGCGGGCTGGGCGGCAATGCCTACCAGAACGAACTGGCCAGCAACGGCCCGTTCCAGTTCTTCGCCGCCTTTCGCAATAACGAGCTGGACTACATGACGTTCTACGCCACGCTGCCCGATGAGCAGGTCGGCTCACTGCTGCGCCAGGAGGTTGCCGAAGACAACGCACGGTTCGTCAACGATGACCCCGAGGATATCCGCCGGGGGATCGACAACTCCGGCCCCGAGCAGCGTCACAACGTGGTGCTGGTCACCGTCGAAAGCCTCAGTGCGCGCTACCTGGGCGCCTTTGGTGATCGCCGTGGCCTGACGCCCAATCTCGATGCGCTGGCCAAGCACAGCCTGTTCTTCAGCAACCTGTACGCCACCGGCACCCGTACCGACCGCGGCCTGGAGGCGATCACCCTGTCGGTGCCGCCCACGCCAGGGCGCTCAATCGTCAAGCGCATTGGCCGCGAATCCGGTTACGCCAGCCTCGGCCAGCAGTTCCGGGACAAGGGCTACGACAGCGTGTTCATCTACGGTGGGCGCGGCTATTTCGACAATATGAACGCCTTCTTCGGCGGCAACGGCTACCGGATCGTCGACCAGAGCAGCGTCGCCAGCAGCGACATGACCTTCCAGAACGCCTGGGGCATGAGCGACGAAGACCTCTATGCACAGACCCTGCGCGTGGCCGACGCCGACCACGCCGCCGGCAAGCCGTTCTTCCTGCAATTGATGACCACCTCCAACCACCGGCCGTACACCTACCCGGACGGGCGCATCGATATTCCCTCCGGCAGTGGTCGCGAAGGCGCACTGAAGTACACCGACTATGCCATCGGCCGCTTTCTGGCCGAGGCGAAGGGCAAGCCCTGGTTCGCCAACACCCTGTTCGTGTTCGTCGCCGATCACACCGCGGGCAGCGCTGGCAAGGAAGACCTGCCGGTAGCCAACTACCACATCCCGATGTTCATTTACGGCCCAGGCATCATCACGCCTGCCGAGGTAACGCGGCTGACCAGCCAGATCGACGTCGCGCCGACGTTGCTCGGGTTGCTGGGCTTCGATTACAGCTCGACCTTCTTCGGCCACAACGTGCTGCGAGATAACGCCCCGGCCGGTCGCGCGCTGATCGGCAACTACCAGCACCTGGGCCTGTTCGACGGCCAGAACCTGGCGATTCTCAGCCCCAAGGGCGCCATGCGCCGGCACGACGATGCCTTGGGCATCAGCCATGAACAGACGGCGACCAAGCGCGATCCGCTGGTGGCGCGCGATATCGCCTATTACCAGGGCGCCAGCCATGACTTCACTCAGGGCCTGCTTGGCTGGCAGCCGACCCAATCGGCCGCCGTGGCGGTGCACCCATGATCAGGGGGCACGCCATGTCGTTGCCTGCTTCTGCGACGCCGTCGCGGCGCTTCGACTTCCGCCTCTGGCTGGGCATGTCCCTGGGCCTGATGGCGCTGCTGCTGGTGCTCGACCCCAAACCGCTGGATTTCGCCCTGGCCGAGCGCTTCTACGACCCGGTCAGTGGTTTCATCGGCGGGCGCAGTTCCTGGCTGGAAAACGTGCTGCACGACCAGGTCAAGATCATGGTGATCTGCCTGGGCGTGGCCTGCATCGTCGCCTTTCTGGTCAGCCTGCTGCCGCTACGGCTGCGCAGCTGGCGCCGCGAGCTGGGCTATCTGGTGCTGGCACTGGGGCTGTCGACCAGCATCGTGCCGCCACTCAAGACCCTGACCGCAGTGCAATGCCCGTGGAGCCTCACCCAGTTCGGCGGGCACGAAGCCTTCAGCCCGCTGATCGGCGAGCGGCCGGTTACCGACAAGCCCGGGCGCTGCTGGCCGGGCGGGCATGCTTCCACCGGCTTTTCCCTGCTGGCCCTGTATTTCGCCCTGCGTGATCGCCGCCCACGCCTGGCCCGCTGGGCATTGGGGTTCGCCCTGACTTTGGGTTACGTGCTGTCGCTGGGGCGCATGCTGCAAGGCGCACACTTTCTCTCCCACAACCTGTGGACGCTGCTGCTCGACTGGCTGATCGCCGTGGTCGGCTACCGCGTGCTGCTCTACCGTCGGGCGCCGCAGCCGGCGCCGGCGCCAACCCTTGCTCGGGAGCTGCGCGGATGAGCGTCGTCAACCTGCGTCAACTGCTGCTGGCGGTTCTGTTCTGCGTACCCGCCGCGCCGGCCTGGAGCGCGGTGCAAAGTGCTGCCATGGACGCGCAATGGGCCGCGCCGGTGGACAAGGCCTTCAACCTCTACCGCATGCAGCCCGATCTGTACCGCAGCGCGCTGCCCAGGGCCGATCAGCAAGGCGAGCTGCAGCGCCTGAAGATCGCCACGGTGATCAACTTCTACCAGCGCAGCGATGCCGAGTGGCTGAGTGATCCACGCATCCGGCTGATCCACCAGCCCCCGCACGCCGACCGCGTCGACGATGCCGATGTGCTGCAAGCCCTGCGCAGCATTCGCCAGGCGCAGGCCAGCGGCCCGGTGCTGATCCACTGCAAGCACGGCCAGAACCGTACCGGCCTGATCGCCGCCATGTACCGCATCGTCTACCAGGGCTGGAGCAAGCAGCAGGCGATCGCCGAGATGCGCGGCGGCGGTTTCGGCGGGCAGGAGCGATTCGAGGATGCCGAGCGCTATGTGCGCGAGGTCGATCTGCCGCGCTTGCGCCAGGCACTGGCCAGTGGCGCCTGCAGCACCAGCCCCTGGGCCTACTGCGCACTGCGCGACAAGGTGCTCGAGGCACTCAACGAGTGGTGAGGTGACGATCATGAACAGATGCCTGGCTTTCCTGGCCATAGTGCTGGTACCGCTGCTTGGCGGCTGCCAGAGCACGCGGGACTATCTGCTGGCCCAGGGCTACCCGCCGGCCTTCGCTTCGGGCTACGCCGATGGTTGCACCAGCGGCGACAGCGCCGCCAAAGCGCTCGGTGCGTTTCGCAAGAATGTGCCGCAGTACCTGGCCGACAACCAGTACGCCAGCGGCTGGGACGACGGCTTCCGCCAGTGTCAGGCCAGTGCCGCCGCCGGTATCGAGCGGCGCCTGCAGCCCGACAGCGACCGTGATCGTGACTGGCAGCACCAGGTCGACCAGGACATGGCCAAGGCCATGAGCCGCTCCCTGAAACGCAGCTAGCCGCGTGCCGCCGCGACTTTGAAAGCTCATGGCGACAGGGCACATTGGCGGGTCCGACCGCCGAGAACCCCCATGCCCGCCACGCCGAGCGCTGAGCGCAGCCCTGGCCGATCTTCCTGATCCATCTTTCTGCGCCTGGGGCTCACCTCGTTTCGGCGGCCCGGTTGCTCATCTCGGCTATTTCCGTCAGGCATTCACTACGTTTTGAGCCTGTTCTTTCCTCGCATCAGTTGCCTCGCCTACGTTTTTCAACGGCCTGCTGTATTGTGACAGCCGGCCCCATCGACAAGGAGCGTGACATGGCATTCTACTGGCACGGCGGCACCATCACCCGCGACACCCCGGTAGGCAGCGATTACCGCAACACTCAGAAGGTACGGCGCTTCATGACGGAGCAGTGCGGCGCCAGCTTTCGTTTCGATCGGCCGTTCATGGCCTGGATTCGCAGCGGTGCGCCGCGCACCATGGGCGATGTGGTGGACGAGTGGTTGCGGCGTAACGGCGCCCAAGCCTAAGAACCTGTTCAGGACCTTTATGGGCATGAAGTGGCAGCTACAAGGGGCGGCCACTCAAACCAACCTGTGGGAGCCCCGACCTCGGGGCGAAACGATTGCAGCCTGACTGCCTATTTCGGCGGTGCCTGAACGATTCGCCGCGAGGTCGCGGCCACAACGGATCGGATAACGGCCGCTCCCGACACTTGGCTGCCAAAATCCAAGAACCTGGGCTGAAAGATCATGAGCAGGTTCTAGAATCCGCTTCTAGTCGCTGCCGTGACGCAAGCGCTCCACCAGCGCCGGCAACTCGCTCATGCGCCCGATCAGGTGATGAACGCCCAACTGGCGCAGGGTCTCGCCATGCTCGGGCGGAATGTGGCTGGCGCCGAGAAAGCCAATCACCTGCATGCCGGCGGTCAGTGCCGCGGTGGCGCCGGTGGCGCTGTCCTCGACCACCAGGCAGCGGCTGGGGTCGACGCCCGCGCGTTCGGCGGCCAGCAGGTAGAGATCCGGCGCCGGTTTTGGTCTTTCTACCTGGTCGGCACTGAAGGCCCCGACGTTGACGCGCTCGACCAGCTCGCAGCGCTGCAGGGCGAAGGCCACGGCATCGGCGTGGCTGTTGGAGGCCACGGCGAGCGGCAGATCGATCTGCATCAATGCGTCGCGCACGCCAGGGATCGGCTTTACCTGCTCGCGGATCAGCGCCTTGGTGATGGCCCGGTTCTTCTCCAGAAACCCCTCGGGCAGCGGCTTGCCGAAATGCGCCTCGGCCCGGGCCATGATGTCGCGGGTCTGCAGGCCGAAGGTGCCGGCCAGCACCACGTCCAGCTCATGGGCCGGATAGTGCTCGGCCAGCGCCGAGTGCAGGTGGTGTTCGGCGATGATCTCGCTGTCGATCAGTACGCCATCGCAGTCGCAGATCAGCAGTTCGATGGGCGGTTTCGGCGGCATGGCAGGCAGTCTCCTGTAAGGCGGGGAGGGCCTGTGTAACACAGAAACCCGTTCAGTTCGAACCGCTCGCCACCGTCTCGGCGGGCCGTTGCAGCAGCAACAAGGGCAACCCGGCGGCCAGAATCGCCAGGCCCAGCAGGGCGCCAGCCCCGGCATACAGGGTGCTCGACCAAAATAGCCCCAGGCAGCTGGCGGCGAACAGCAGCGGCAGCAGCGGGTAGAGCGGCACGCTGAACGGTCGGGCGCGACTCGGATTCAGGCGACGCAGGCGCAACAGGGACAGGGCGGTCAGGCACATGAACAACCAGAACACCGGCGCGGTGTAGGCGACCATGCTCTGCACGCCGTTTTCGCTCAGGGCGCCGAACAACAGCAACGGTAGGGTGATCAGGCATTGCACCAGCAGCGCCCGTACTGGCGTGGCGGCGCGGTCGTTCCAGGCGCCGAGCATCGACAGCTGTGGCACGTCGCGGCCCAGGGCGTAATAGACCCGCGAGCCGGTAAGGATGGTGGCGTTCAGGGTGCTGATCGCGGTGATGCAGATCAGCACGCTGAGCAGCACACCGCCCCAGGGGCCGGCGACGATGGTCATCAGGTCGGCGCCGATGGCGCTGGACTGGCGCAGGCCGTCGAGGCTGAAGATGTTGAGGAACACCAGGTTGGCCAGCAGGTAGACGCCGGTCACCACCAGGGTGCCGATCAGCAGCACGCGGCTCATGTTGCGGCCTGGGTTGCGCAATTCGCCGGACAGGTACGCGGCCTCGTTCCAGCCGCCGTAGGTGAGCAGCACGAACACCATGCCCATGCCGAGCATACCGGCCAGGTTGCCGCCGGCATCGGCGGCGGCTGGCGCCACGTCGGCCACCGGTTCGGCCAGCAGCAGGCCAGCGAGAATCACCGTGACCAACGCCAGCAGGGTGATGCCGGTGAACAGCACCTGCAGGCGTTTGGACTCGTGGGTGCCGAGGATATTCAGAGCGGTCAGCGCCAGCACCACGATGGTGGCGTGCCAGGCGCTGCCGTATTCACCGAGCGGCAGCAGGCGCTGGGCGTAGTCACCGTAGATGAAGGCGACCACCGCGATTGCCCCGGTCTGGATCACCGTGCCCCTGGCCCAGGCGAACAGCAGGCTGATCTGCCGGCCCCAGGCCAGGTGCAGGTAGTGGTATTCACCACCGCGATCCGGGTAACCGGCGCCCAGTTCGGCATAACACAGCGCGCCGACCAGCATCACCAGGCCGCCGGCCAGCCACAGGCCGATGTACAGGAAGGCGTTGTCGGCATGCTGGGCCACCAGGGGCGGAAAGCCGAAGATGCCGACGCCGATCACCACGCCGACCAGCATGGCGACGCCGTCGATCACCGACAGGCCGGATTGTCGTGCCGCTGCATGTGCGCTCATGGCTCAGCTCCGTCGCGCGCTCCAACCGGTCATCGCGCCTTCGGCGGAAATCGGTTCGATGCGATCACCCTCGACCTGGCCGACGTACAGCTTGCCGTCGACCTCGAAGCGCAGCTCGGTGCCGTTCAGGCGCCCGCGCAGGCGTTCCTGATGCTGGGTGATGCCGCTGATTTCCTGGAAGCGTTGTTCGAGGTCGACGGTGAAACGCTCGCCCTCGGTTTCGATCTGCCAACTGCCGGCGATCTTGGCTGGCACGACCCACAGATAGATGCGCGCACCTTCGACGATATCGCTGCGATCGGGCTCCCAGTCCTCCATGCTGAAGGCGTGGGACACCACTCGGGTGCCGGGCTCCAGGGTGTCGAGGATGACCGGGCGCAGGCGCATGTTCACGGTGTTCAGCAGGTACATGGTCAGCACGTCGGCGTCGGCGATGTCCTTCTTGAACAAGTCGCCCTGCTCGAACACCACCTTGTCGGCGACACCGGCCTGCTGGGCGTTGGCCTCGGCTTCCTCGATGCGCTGCGGGTTCAGATCGATTCCGTAAGCGGCCTTGGCGCCACGATCCTTGACCGCCGAGATGGCGATGCGCCCATCGCCGGAGCCCAGGTCCACCACGTAGTCGTCGGGGCCGACATCGGCCATTTCCAGCATGCGTGCCACCACCGGTTCCGGTGTCGGCACGTAGGGCACATCGAGGGCGATGGTCTGGGCCTGGGCGGCGGATTGCAGCAGGCCGAACAGGGCCAGCGCGGAGGCGCACAGGGAAAAGGAGCGAACGGCTGCGGTGGTCATCGGCGGATACCTCTCAGCTAAGTCGGCAAGGGAAGGGCGAACGATTTTCCGACCGGGGCCTTCGCGCCAGGGTTCGACCCATGGAGCGGGGCTGACCGGCAGATCACCCGGTAATCGCCACGCAGCCCAGCGAACACGGGCTTGTCGGTTGTGTTACCTCATGTGAAACCATTGCCTTGGCAGCGCCGAAAAGGCATGGTGGCCGCAATTTTCAGCCACGGGAGCGGCCCGGCATGCGCCTTCTGCACACCTCCGACTGGCACTTGGGCCAGCACTTCATGGGCAAGACGCGCCAATCCGAACACCAGGCCTTCTGCGCCTGGCTGATCGAGCAGGTGCGCGCCCATGAGGTACAGGCGGTGCTGGTCGCCGGGGATATCTTCGATACCGGCTCGCCGCCCAGCTACGCCCGTGAGCAGTACAACCACTTCGTGGTGGCGCTACGCGAAACCGGCTGCCAGCTGGTAGTGCTCGGCGGTAACCATGATTCGGTGGCGATGCTCGGCGAGAGCCGCACCTTGCTGGCGCAGCTCGGCACCCGAGTCATTCCCGGCGTTGGCGCCCACCTGCACGAACAACTGCTGGTGCTCGATGGCGCCGATGGCGCGCCGGCGGCGCTGCTCTGCGCCATTCCGTTCATCCGCCCGCGCGATGTGCTGCGCAGCGAAGCGGGGCAGAGCGCGGCAGACAAGCAACTGTCGCTGCAGCAAGCCATTCACGGCCATTATCAGGCGCTGTACGAGCTGGCCCTGGCGCGCCGCAGCGAACTCGGTGCGGCGCTGCCGATCATCGCCACCGGGCACCTGACCACCGTGGGCGCCAGCGCCAGCGAGTCGGTGCGCGAGATCTACGTCGGCGCGCTGGAGGCCTTTCCGACTTCGTCCTTTCCGGCTGTCGACTACATCGCCCTGGGGCATATCCACCGGCCGCAGAAGGTCGGCGGCCTTGAGCACATCCGCTACAGCGGTTCGCCGATCCCGCTGAGCTTCGACGAAGCCCGCCAGCAGAAGGAAGTGCTGCTGGTCGACCTCGATGCCAGTGGTTTGCGTGAGGTGCGCGCCTTGCCAGTGCCGCGCTTCCAGGCCCTGCAGTCGGTGCGCGGCTCGCTGAAAACGCTGCCGGCGGCGCTGGCCGAGGCGGCGCGCGAGGGTAGCGAAGAACGCCCGGTGTGGCTGGAAGTTCAGGTCGAGACGGACGACTACCTGAGCGATTTGCAAGTGCGCATCGCCGCGCTGTGCGAGGGTCTGCCGGTGGAGGTACTGCGCATCCGCCGTGCCCGTGGTGCGGCGGTCGCCAGCCTGCAGGGCGAGCAGGGCATGCTGGACGAACTGACGCCTGAGCAGGTGTTCGACCAGCGCCTGGCCAGCGAAACCCTGGAGCCCGAGCAGGCGCAGCGCCTGTACGGGCTGTACAGCCAAGTGTTGGCTGAGCTGCGCGACGAGCCGGCCTGATTCAGACCTGTTCATGATCTTCCAGCCCAGGTTCGTCTGGTTGGCCGCTAAGTGGCGGG
>NZ_MSXW01000038.1:0-130602 GCF_001945445.1 Pseudomonas sp. PA27(2017) | reverse complement strand
GGCGGCGGCGCATTTCATGATGTGCGAGCCCACCGGCGTGGAGCCGGTAAAGGCGATCTTGGCGATGCGCGTGCTGGTGGCCAGCGCTTCGCCGGCTTCACGGCCGAAGCCCTGGACGATATTGAGCACGCCCGGCGGCAGCAGGTCGTTGATGATCTCGGCCAGCAGGGTGATCGACAGCGGCGTCTGCTCAGCGGGTTTCAATACCACGCAGTTGCCGGCGGCCAGAGCGGGAGCGAGTTTCCAGGCGGCCATCAGCAGCGGAAAGTTCCAGGGGATGATCTGCCCGACCACGCCCAGCGGCTCGTGGAAGTGATAGGACGCGGTGTGTTCGTTGATCTCCGCCGAGGTGCCTTCCTGGGCGCGGATGCAGCCGGCGAAGTAGCGGAAGTGATCGGCGGCCAGCGGCACGTCGGCGTTGAGGGTTTCGCGTACGGCCTTGCCGTTGTCCCAGGTCTCGGCCACGGCGAGCAGCTCGAGGTTGGCTTCGATGCGGTCGGCGATCTTCAGCAGGATCAGCGCGCGGTCCTGCACTGCGGTCTTGCCCCAGGCATCGGCGGCAGCGTGGGCGGCGTCCAGGGCCTTGTCGATGTCCTTGGCGTCCGAGCGGGGGAATTCGCCGATGGCCGAGGCATCCACCGGGCTGGTGTTGGTGAAGTACTGACCGCCCACCGGCGCGACGAACTCGCCGCCGATGTAGTTGCCGTAGCGCGATTTCAGGGTGACGACGGCGCCTGCGGTACCGGGTTTGGCATAAATCATGTGAGCGACCTCTTTATTGTGGGGGCCTGACTTCTGAGGCCAGAGACAGACCGGGGTTCGATTGCGACTGCCAGCAACCTGCCGCCTGCCATCGAATCGCCGTAAACCGGCGTGGCAGAGCCTAGGGCTGCCGAGCTGCTATCAGGGTAGACGCCTTCGCGGACTTTCGCCGCCGGCCACTCCAAGTGCTGCCGGTGCTCACCACCCACCGGATTCCCTGAACGTTGACTGCGTGCAGACAGTCACCTGATCACAGGCAATCATCAGGAGCAGGACATGAACAAAGTAACGGGATCGGCGCTGCTGCTCGCAGCCTTGTTCAGCGCTGGCGTGCAGGCCGATGACGACGGGCTGACATTGCAGCAGCAACGCGACAGGATCGGCGACGAGATGGTCCGCGATCGCACCGGCGCGCCGCCTGCCAGCGAGAGTGGTTCGGGCCAGGCAATGGATCCTCAGCAGCAACAGCCTGGGCAGCAGCAGCCCCGTAGCACGCTCAACTCCCCTGCCAGGAACCAGAATGGCCAGCAGCCAAGCGACCAGAATATGCAGCGCCAGCCCTCTACCACTGCGCCGGGTACTGGCACTCAGGGCGGCTCTACCCCGCAAGCCGGTTCGTCCGGCAGCTCCACTGCGCCGGCCACACCCGGCACTGGCGGTGGTAGCCAGGGAACTGGCGGCGCAGTGATGAGCAACTGAGGCGAGAATCCGCCATCCATGAAGCATTTGCGGCGTTAGGGCGGCGAGATCTCGCCACATGCACCAGAAAAACGTGATGCGAAAATTGATACAGATCACTAGTTCAGTCTGATTCGGCGCTGGGCGATGCTCTCGGCATGGATATTGCCTTTCGGGCAGCCTGCGACGAAAGCGCGCACTTGAAGGTAAATGCCCGGCGTTTCAAAAAATCACCGGGACTGGCCGGTTTCGCAGAACGAAACCTGATCGCATGCAACAGGCGCTGCCCCTCCACCACCCGGAGCGGTATGAACGTCGGTCTTGCGGTCATGCAATCACATCACTGGAATGGTCTGTCTAATGAAGAAACTCCTGCTGTCCCTACTGTGCTTGAGCGCGCTCGGCTGCGCCAAGCAACCCGAACCGGAAAAATCCGTGGACGTCCTGCTGATCGGCGGGGGCATCATGAGTGCGAGCCTCGGCACCTACCTCAACGAACTCGAGCCAACCTGGAAAATCGACCTCTACGAGCGCCTGCCACAAGTCGCCAACGAGAGTTCCAATGCCTGGAACAACGCCGGTACCGGTCACTCGGCGCTCGCCGAGCTGAACTACACCCCGGAAAAGGCTGACGGCACCATCGACATCAGCAAGGCCGTGGCGATCAACGAATCCTTCGAGATCTCCAAACAGTTCTGGGCCTATCAAGTTGAGCAAGGCGTTCTGAAGAACCCGAAATCCTTCATCAACGACGTTTCTCACATGAGTTTCGTGTGGGGCGACAAGAACACCGAGTTCCTGAAGAAGCGCTATGACGCGCTGCAGCACAGCTCGCTGTTCCGCAACATGGAGTTCTCCGACGACCCTGCGCAGATCGAGGAGTGGATTCCCCTGGTGATGGAAGGCCGCGAGCCCGGCCAGAAGATCGCCGCGACCCGCGTGCAGACGGGCACCGACGTCAACTTTGGTGAAATCACCAACCAGTTGCTGAACAACCTGTCGCAGAAGAAAGACGTGTTCAACGTTCACGTGCAGCAGGAAGTGCGCGACATCACCCGCGCCGACGACGGCACCTGGAACGTGACCATGGCCGACCTGGCCAATGGTGACAAGCTGAGCACCGTGAATGCCAAGTTCGTGTTCATCGGCGCCGGTGGCGGCGCGCTTAAGCTGCTGCAGAAATCTGGCATCCCTGAAGCTGAAGGCTATGCAGGCTTCCCGGTCGGCGGCTCCTTCCTGGTTACCCGTAACCCGGAAATCGCCGCCAGGCATCAGGCCAAGGTCTACGGTCTGGCATCGGTAGGCTCGCCACCCATGTCGGTTCCGCACCTGGACACCCGCGTTATCGATGGCGAGAAAGTCATCCTGTTCGGGCCGTTCGCCACCTTCTCCACCAAGTTCCTGAAAAACGGTTCGCTGCTGGACATGTTCGGCACCATCACTACCCACAACATTTCGCCGATGTTCAATGCCGGCGTCGACAACTTCTCCCTCAGCACCTACCTGATCGGTCAGCTGATGCTCAGCCAGGAAGACCGCATGCACTCGCTGCGTGAATACTTCCCGGAAGCACAGGACAAGGACTGGGAACTGATCCAGGCCGGCCAGCGCGTGCAGATCATCAAGAAAGACCCGGAGAAAGGCGGCATCCTGCAGTTCGGCACCGAAGTGGTCAGCTCCGAAGACGGCTCCATCGCCGCCCTGCTGGGCGCCTCGCCGGGCGCTTCCACCGCTGCGCCGATCATGCTTCACCTGATGGAGCGCACCTTCAAGGACAAGATCAAGACCCCTGAGTGGCAGGCCAAGCTGAAGGAAATCATTCCCTCCTATGGCCAGACTCTGAACAACGACCTGGACCTGACCAACAAGACCCGCGCCTGGAGCAGCGAGCGTCTGCAGCTGAACTTCGTGGAAATCAAGCCCGAGCAGCCGCAAGCCGAAGAAGCTGCGCAGGCCGAGGCCCCAGCCGAAGCGCTGTAAGGCCTACCGGCAGGCGTCTCCACGCAAGGCGCCACGCTGAAACGAAAAACGGCCCGCAAGGGCCGTTTTTTTATGGGCAGCTTTCCCGAGGAGATCAGGCCGGCTGGGCCGCCCTGCCATTGGCCACGAAACGCAGTATCCACTCGCCGACCGTGCGCCCATGGTGATCCTGATGCAGGGTATCGACCGCTGCACGGTAGGTGGTTTCGCCGATGTGTTGCTGGCGAATGTCCAGCAGCGCGCGGGAATACTCGGGCACGAACTCCGGATGCCCCTGGAAGCACAGCACCTGATCACCGATGCGATAGGCCGCGTGGGCGCAGAACGGGCTGGTGGCCAGCAGCGTGGCGTTTTCCGGCAGCCGGGTGACCTGATCCTGATGGCTGATCAGTAGCGTCAGCTCATCCAGGGCTGGCGTCATCCAGTCAGGCTGCTCGGTCAGTTGATAGCGATGGATGCCCACGCCCCAACCGCCACTGGCGCGTTCGGCCTTGCCGCCAAGCAGCAGTGCCAGCAACTGGTGTCCGAAGCAGATGCCCAGCAACTTGTCGCCTGCCTGATAGCGCTCGAGCAAGTAGGTCTTGAGCGTTTCGATCCACGGATCGGTGGCGAACGAATCGGCCTTGCTGCCGGTGACCAGATACGCATCGAAACGTGCATCGGCGGGCGGATAATCGCCCTGCATCACGTTGAATACATGGAAGCTGGCCTCGATGGCCTGGCCAGCGAAAAGACGTTCGAACATCTTGCCGTAGCCCTGATACTGGTCGACCAGCTCGGGGCGCAGGATGTCGGTTTCCAGAATGCAGATCTGCAGCGACATGGCGGTACCTGAAAAAATAACAGAGCAGTCGAAGCCTGCCTGTGCGGATGCATCAAGGCAAGAGGCATGCCGTTATCGCGTCATCAGTCTTTTCGATAGCCGTCATGACCCGCATTCACTTTTACGCGTGCGCGAACGATCCGATGATTGCCTCATCGACCCGCGAGGCCACTGACGAGCGCAATCGCCATGCACAGCCAGACCATCCGCTACGCCCGCAACGGCGCCCTGGGCGCCATCGGCCTTTACCTGATCGTTGCCCTGCCCCTGCTGGCAGCCAGCATGCAGCACCCGGCTCTGCCTGTGCCGGCGGCAAGCCGGGCGACGGTGCCGGCACCGAATCAGGGCAGTTTTACCTGAACCCTAAGCGAAGCGCCGGACTCCAACCTGCAGTGCCTGAATGCGGGCGCAATCATCCTAATCAGTGAAGGAGTTCCACGATGCTCAAGAAGACCCTGACTGCCCTTACCGCCGCTGCCGCCATGAGCGCAGGCTTCGCCATGGCCGACCGCCCAGGCGCCGACTGGATCAGCATCGAGCAGGCGCTGAGCAGCGCCAAGCAGGCCGGCTTCACCCAGATCCACAAGATCGAAGCCGACGACGCCGGCTACTGGGAAGGCGAAGGCACCAAGCAGGACAACCGCCTCTATGAATTCCGCGTGGACGGCAAGAGCGGCAAGGTCATCCGCGAGCAACTGGACAACTGATCCAGCCTGCGTGAAGAACCGGCCCAAGCGGCCGGTTTTTTATGAGCGTGAAAAAGCCGGACGAACGGTCATCGGCTAACGGTCACCCACCGCAGGGCGTCTAGCGTCTGGCGCCGGGGTTATACGGAAATGAAAAAGGGTTCCATATCCTTGCAGACGCTCTTTGGTATTTCTTTATAAACAAGCGATCTAAAAAACTGATCCGCTCCCTCTACAGTCAATACATACGCCGTCGGGCTTTTGCCGAGGCATTGGGGGACGAGCAGCGCCCATCACAACAATCAAAAGGCGAACGGCCATGTTCAAGAAACCGAAATTCCGCCAGGCAGGGCTGATTCTCTTCGCCACCGCCGTCTTGCTGATTCTTCCCAACCTGAGCAGGATGATCGGCTGATCAGGCCACCCGTGGCATCCACCAGGCCAGGATCAGTGGCAACCAGGCGATCGCCAGCAACGTCGAGCACATCACCAGGCTCGCCACCTGTTCCGGCGAGCGATTAGCGCGTACCGCGAACAGGTAGTTGAATACCGCCACCGGCATTGCCGACTGCACTACCAGCACGGCGTGCGTCAGCGGTTCCAGGCCCATCGCCGCACCGATACCCCAGCCGACGCCAGCCCCCAGCACGATACGCAGCGCTCCCAACACCAGCCCGGAACCCAGGTGATGCAGGCGAATGCTGGCCAGCGATACGCCCAGGGTCAGCAGCATCAGCGGAATGGTCATGCCGCCCAGCAGACCGACGGTATTGGCCAGCCAGCGCGGCAATTGCAGATCCATGAAGATCATCGGCAGCGCCAGCAGCAGGCTGACCATGATCGGATTGCGCAGCAGATCCTTGATGGAGGCGGCGTTGCCCGACAAGGCGATCCCGACGCTGAACTGCATGATCGACAGCGTCAGGAAAAAGGCCACGGCCAGCGCCAGACCGTGTTCGCCAAAGGCATACAGGCTGATCGGCAAGCCCATGTTGCCGGTATTGGGAAACAGGAACGCCGGCACCAGCACCTTCCACTGCTGACGAAACAGGCGACTGAACAGCATCCCGAAAAGCCCCATGCAGCCGGTGACCAGCACGCAGCCCAAGGCCATGCTGGTAAATGCATCAGGGTCGAGATCGGTACGACTCAGGGTGGCCAGCACCAGGCTTGGCGTGCCGATGGTCAGCACCAGGCGAGCGATGAATTCGGTGGGGTAAGTCTGGCCGCTGCGGGCCCAAGCATAACCAATGCCGGAGACGATGATCACCGGCGCCAGAACAGCAAACAACTCGGCCAGCATGGCCTATTCCTTAGGGCAAAGCGGCCATGCTAGAAGCGATCACCCTCATATCGCAAGCCATGCCGGTATGAATGGGCCCGCAAGAACTACGCCCTCCCCACTCACTGCGCCTGCACGCTCAGCAATGGCTCGACGTCGACCCGCGCCATCATCCGTTCGCTGCCGCCGCCACGGCGCATGCCGCGTACCGGACAGGCGTCCAGGTAGTCCAGGCCGATCGCCAGCTTCAGATGGCGCTCGGGCCGGGCCAGGCAGTTGGTCACGTCGAAGCTGTACCAGGCGCCGTCCAGCCAGGCTTCGGCCCAGGCATGACTGGCCAGATGATCCTGATTGTCAGCGACCAGATAGCCGGAAACGTAGCGCGCCGGAATACCGAGGCTGCGCGCGCAGGCGATGAAGGCATGGGCGTGATCCTGGCAGACGCCCTGGCGCCCGGCGAAGGCTTGCGCGGCACTGGTCTCGACAGCGGTCGCACCCGGTTGGTAGCGAATATGGTCGTTGAGGCCGTGCATCAGATCGATCAACGCATTGCGATCACGACGCTGGGCGCATTGCGTCCAGGCGAAATCACGCAGCGCTCCATCCGCTTCGGTCAGCCGGGTAAAGCGCAGGAACGGCAGTGCCGACTGACTCTCGAGCTCGGCATCGCTGGACTCGTCGATCTCCACGAGGCCCCGAGCGCCAATGACGATCGACTCGTGGGGCTCGTCCAGGGTCAGCACATGGAGGATGTTGCCGTAGGGGTCACGCTGCGCACGAACCGGCCGGGGCAGATCCAGCTGCCAGTCGAGTATCTGCTGGCGAGCGCTGTCATGGGGCGTGAGGCGCAGGTACTGGATGCTGGCCCGCACCTGATCCTCGTAGTGATAACTGGTGTTATGACGAATGGACAGTCTCATGCGACCTCCAGATAAGACGTGTGGATGGCACTGCCGAGTTCGTGAATCTGCTCGATGAATTCGGTCAGCCAGGCGTGCAGGCCTTCGTCCAGCACCTCATCGATGCTGGTGTAGCGCAGCCGCGCGTTCAGTTCGGCCGCCAGACGCTGCGCCGGGCGGCCGTTGTCGCCGGGTAGCCCGGCGAGCATCTGGTACAGCTCGTCCATGCACGCGCTGAGCGAGCGCGGTACTTCGCGGCGCAGCAGCAGCAATTCCGAGACCTTGCGGGCGCCCGGCGAGCCCCGATAGACCTCGGCGAACGCCTCGAACGAGGACAGCGCGCGCAACAAGGCGCTCCACTGGTAGTAGCTGTGGGCGGGCCGATCATCGGCATCGTCGACGTCCTCGCCGAGCAGCTCGTAGCGCGAGTCGAGCAGGCGCAGGGTGTTGTCGGCACGCTCGATGAAGGTGCCCAGGCGGATGAAGCGGTAAGCCTCGCCACGCACGATGGTGCCGAAGGTCGCACCACGGAACAGGTGCGAGCGCTCCTTGACCCACTCGCAGAAACGGCTGATGCCGTAACGGCCTAGGCCCTGCTCGGCGATGCCGCGGATTTCCAGCCAGGTGGCGTTGATGTTTTCCCACATGTCGGCGGTGATGCGTCCACGCACGGCGTGGGCATTGCTGCGTGCCGCGCCCAGGCAGCTGTAGATGCTCACCGGGTTCTGGGCGTCCAGGGCGAAGAAATGCAGGATGCGCTCGGCGTGCAGCGCGCCATGGCGTTGCTGGTAATCCTCCATGGTGCCGGTGATCAGCAGAGGCATCGCCAGTTCGTCGAGGCCATCACGGCGCCCGTCCTGGGGCATCAGCGACAGCGAGTAGCTGACGTCCAGCATGCGCGCCAGGTTCTCTGCGCGCTCCAGGTAACGGGACATCCAGTACAGGTCGGAGGCGGTTCTACTCAACATGGCTCAGTCCTCCACCACCCAGGTGTCCTTGGTACCGCCGCCCTGCGACGAGTTGACCACCAGCGAGCCTTCGCGCAGCGCCACCCGAGTCAGGCCACCGGGCACGATGCGCGTTTCCTTGCCGGACAGCACGAAGGGGCGTAGGTCGATGTGCCGTGGCGCGATGCCGTTCTCGACGAACGTCGGGCAGGTCGACAGGCATAGGGTCGGCTGGGCGATATAGGCGTCCGGCCGGGCGATCAAGCGCAGGCGAAAGGCCTCGATTTCCGCATTGCTGGCCGCAGGACCGACGAGCATCCCGTAACCGCCCGAGCCCTGGGTTTCCTTGACCACCAGATCCTTGAGATTGGCCAGCACGTGGGACAGCTCGGCCGGCTTGCGGCATTGCCAGGTCGGCACGTTCTTGAGGATCGGCTCCTCGTCCAGATAGAAACGAATCATCTCGCCGACATAGGGGTAGATCGATTTGTCGTCCGCCACGCCGGTGCCGATGGCATTGGCCAGCACCACGTTGCCGGAGCGATAGGTGGAAAGCAGGCCGGGCACCCCGAGCATGGACTCCGGGTTGAAAGCCAGCGGATCGAGAAAGGCGTCGTCCAGACGGCGATACACCACGTCGACCTGCTTGGCGCCGGCGGTGGTGCGCATGAACAGCTTGTCGTCACGTACGAACAGGTCGGCGCCTTCCACCAGCTCGACGCCCATCTCCCGCGCCAGGAACGCGTGCTCGAAATAGGCGCTGTTGAACCGCCCTGGCGTGAGCACCACCACGGTCGGGTTGTCGAGCGGGCTGGAGCTCTTCAGGGTGTCGAGCAGCAAGCTGGGATAATGATCGATGGGCGCGATGCGCTGGTTGGCGAAAAGCTCAGGGAACAGGCGCATCATCATCTTGCGGTCTTCGAGCATGTAGCTCACACCGCTGGGGGTACGCAGATTGTCCTCGAGCACGTAGTAAGTGCCGTCGCCATCGCGTACCAAGTCGACGCCGGCGATATGCGCATACAGGTCACGGTGCAGATCGAGGCCCTGCATCGCCAGCTGATAGCCCTCATTGGCCAGCACCTGTTCAGCCGGAATCAGACCAGCCTTGATGATCCGCTGATCGTGATACAGGTCGGCGAGGAACATGTTGAGCGCCTGCACACGCTGGATGCAGCCACGCTCGACGATGCGCCATTCGCTGGCAGGAATGCTGCGCGGAATGATGTCGAAAGGAATCAGTCGCTCGGTGCCTTGCGCGTCGCCATACAGAGTGAAGGTGATGCCGGCACGGTGAAAGAGAAGATCCGCTTCGCGGCGACGCTGGTCCAACAGGTCCTGGGGGGTTTCCTGCAGCCAGCGGGAAAAGGCCTGGTAATGGGGGCGGCAGGTACCATCGGGCAGGTGCATCTCGTCATAAAAGGTGCGGGTCATGCTGTACTCCTTGCAGCCCAGTTCGACCCGATCACTGCAAGCGCCGAGCCAGCGGTTTTATTCCTTTAATATCAACTACTTATTTTTAAACCGAAACCGCTTTGCACCATCTTGAGGCGTGTTCTGAAGACTCAGGCGAACCGCGTGCGCGATTCCCATGCATCACGTTCAATCAGGCTGGCGGGGCATGTCTGCCCCCGTGAAATCTCAGACAGGCGAGACGGCAAAGCATTGCACTTTTCTCTCATGCCCTTCTGTCCAGAAATGTCGGTGCGGCAGAAACATTGCCGGCGCATTGCGTTCCCACCTCTGAGAGGTCAGTTTTCCACCTGGCCTACCCGCTTTTCCGGACAAGGAATGCACGATGAACAGCTTGATACCGCCCTACATCCTCGACCGCATCATTGGCCACGGCTCCGAGCGTCAGCGCGATTGCGCACGCAATACCCTGCAGCACGTCAGCTCGCTCAGGCATAACAACGGCAAGCCGCGCGTGGCCACTACGCGTCGCGCGGTAGCGGCCGGCCAACCCGAGCGCAGCATCTTCGATGCCGGGCAGCAGATGCAGCTACCCGGCCAGCTCGCCCGCGCCGAGGGCCAGCCAGCCAGCGGGGACGAGGCCGTCGACGAGGCCTACGATGCGCTGGGCGCCACCCACCGTTTCTTCTGGGAAGTGCTCGGCCGCCACTCCATCGATGGCAATGGCATCCCGCTGCTGGGCACCGTGCATTACGGCCAGCGCTATGAGAACGCCTTCTGGAATGGCGAGCAGATGGTATTCGGCGACGGTGACGGCGAAATTTTCAATCGCTTCACTATCGCGCTCGACGTGGTCGCCCACGAGCTGACCCACGGCGTCATCGACAGCGAGGCAGCGCTGGTATACGTCAACCAGTCCGGCGCCCTAAACGAGTCGCTCTCCGACGTGTTCGGCATCCTTACCAAGCAGTACGCCCTGCAGCAGACTGCCGAGCAGTCGGACTGGATCATCGGTGCCGGGCTGCTGACCGAATCGGTGAACGGCCAGGGGCTGCGCTCGATGTCGGCGCCAGGTAGCGCCTACGATGACCCCCTGCTGGGTAAGGACCCGCAGCCAGGGCATATGCGCGACTTCGTGCAGACCCGTGAGGACAACGGTGGCGTGCATATCAATTCGGGCATTCCCAATCGTGCTTTTTACTTGGCTGCCAAGGCATTGGGCGGTCATGCCTGGGAGAAAGCCGGGCCGATCTGGTACGACGCCCTATGTGACCAGCGTCTGGGCAACGACGCCGACTTCATCGACTTCGCGCGCCTGTGCGTGGACCGTGCCGAGCAGCGCTTCGGCAAGGGCTCGCCGGAGGCCGCTGCGGTGGCCAAGGCCTGGAGCGACGTAGGTGTCGAGGGCGCCGCACCATGAACAAGCTACCGCCACTGAGCGACGAGGCGCTGGTACGCATTTCCCGACAAGGCGGCTTCGCGGCGGTCGCTGCGCTGAGTCGCCCTCGGGAGATCGATTTCGCCCAGTGCGACCCGAACCAGCGCGGGCAGGTATGTTCATTGCTGGAGGCTTGCCTGCCCGTTGCCAGCGATGCGGTGGGCCGTGGCGACCGGCGCTTCTATCGTATCGAGCTGCAGACCTGCGCACGCCGTGCGCAGGAGGAACTGGTGCTGAACGTTCCCGAGGAGCAGGCTCCCCGGGATCTGGTGACGCTCTGGGAAAAAGGTCTATAGCGCTGCCCGACGCTATTCCTGAGCGTTGGCGGCACTGATCTGCTGGGTCACCCCCCAGCCGTCCAGCTCGCCGCCAAGGGGAATCACCACCGATTCAAGATCCTGGGCGAAGTCGCCGATGCCGGCGGGCGTGACATGCATGACCTTGCTGACCTGCAGATACCAGTCGCCCTCGTCACGCTCGGTGACCTGAGCATGAAGGCTTTCGCCACGAAAGTTGCGAGTGGCCTTCAATGCCTGGTTCTGATCGGGAAAAATGGCATAGAACTCGATGGGATGGACGCTGGCGAAATCGAATCCGCCCTCCTTCATGCGGCGCAGAATGCCGCTACCAACATCTTCGTGCAGAATCGTGCTCATAGTTGATCTCCATCGGACGAGGAATTGATACGCCGTCGAACCGGCGATCTGTCTCAACATGCAACACACGGCGCACCGTGATGACGCGAAGGCCGGGGCCTCTGGTACGAGCTGACTTGAAGGTACGTACTCGATCAACGTAGCACGCCCTCAAAGAATAGACCGCAGTGCGCGCCGGGTCATGCAACTATCTTCGGCGCAGCTCGTCGGCCTGCCGCGCCGGCCCACATCAGCGTGCTATACCCGAGAGTGAAGCCACGCCCTGCCGGCAGCGCCAGATCATCGTGCTGCCCGGGGCCAGACCCACGAGGTACCACACCATGAGTACGCTGCAGTGCACCTACCGCGATCATCACATCAGTGCCGAGGTCATGGAGCACCCCGGTATTCCCACGCCCTGGGCAGGCGGTTGCCGTATCACCACTCCGGACGGGCGCACCACGCGCCGCCTGGCCTTGCCCGTCAACGGCGCCTTTCTCGACGACCTCACCAAGGCCCAACAGGCCTCGATTGCCCACGGCAAGTGGCTGGTCGATCAGCATCTGGATAAAAGCCGGGATCTTTTTCCCGAAAATGTGGCCAAACGCCACGCAGCATGAGACTGCGATGGGAAGCCTGCATACGCAGCGGGCTTCCTGACTGATAACCCGGCATGCAAATGCCCTGATTCAACCGGTCTCATGCCTCACAGATTCGGCCGCACCCAGGTGCGGCCGTTCCCATTCGAGACGAAGGTTGGATTTTCATGGCGAACCGTACGCTTTCAATTTCCGCTGTTGTGATGACCAGTATTCTGGCGCTGAGCGCCTGCAGCGACGCCAGCAATACCCCCGCCAAAACCGCCTCCGCCGCCCAGAGCAGTCCGCCCAAGCTGCAGGAAAAGGAGGATCTCAGTCCGTTCACCGGCTTTGCCAGCGCCCGCTTCGGCAGCGACGAAACCGCCGTGCGCGCCGCCTGGAAAGGTTCGCTGCGTGATGGCGGTGGTTCGGACACCTGCCGCCAGCTGTTCCAGGAGCCGCGCCCAGCCAAGGGCTTCGGCACCTCGTTCATGCTCGAGAACGGCCAGTTCGTGCGCTACGACATCGACAGCCGCGAACGCAAGGCACCGCGTGGCCTGCAGGTAGGCAGCAGCTCCCAGCAGATTCGCGCCACCTACCCGGGCCGTTTCGAGGAGCAGCCCAACAAGTACGAGCCAGGTGCCACCGATTTCATCGTCACGCCCTATGTCGATAGCGACGCGCGGCTGGTGTTCGAAACCGATAGCAATGGTGTGGTGACCCGTTGGCGCATCGGCCTGCCGCCTGCGGTGTTCTACGTAGAAGGTTGCAGTTGACACTCACCTGCCCCAATGAAAACCGGCGCCTAGGCGCCGGTTTTCATTTCTGCCTCAGGGCTTTGGCTTGTCAGGCATGCCGTTCACCACGCCAGCCGTATTGTCCAGCAAGCTTTTGGTGGCGGTTTGCAAGAAGCCTTCCAGGCGTTTCTTCAGCGCGTCATCGATAGGGCCTTCGATGCGCGTGGCGGTCGGCTTGGCGCCCAGTTGATATCGGTACAGACGCGGCTCGAAGTCCTTGGGCTGCACCAGCACCTGCTCGGCCGTGACGATAGCAACGGTCTGGTCGCCGCCAGAGGGCTTGATCACACCGACACCGCCGTCGCCCTCCGGCAGGTTGAGCAGATCGCGGCCCCAGCACTGATGACGCGTCTCGCCACCGAGGCGCCCCATGATGGTCGGCACGATATCCACTTGGGTGCCGACGGTGTGGCTGACCTTGCCGAACTTCTCCTGGATACCGGGCGCGATCAGCAGCAGCGGCACGTTGAAGCGCTGCAGGTCCATCTCGGTAACCTGGTCGAAACCACCGAAGCCGTGATCGCCTACCACCACGAACAGCGTCTCGTTGAAATACGGTTCCTTGCGGGCCTTCTCGAAGAACTGCCCCAACGCCCAGTCCGAATAGCGCATGGCGGTGCGGTGCAGGTCTTCCTTGCCATCGATCATTACCGGCTCTACCGGCAGATCCTCTGGCAACGCGTACGGCGTGTGGTTGGAAAGCGTCTGCAGCAACGCATAGAAAGGCTTCTGGCCGTAATTGCTCTTCAGTTCCAGGGCACCGCGGTCGAACATGTCCTGGTCGGACACGCCCCAGGTCGGGTCCATGAACACCGGGTCGACGAAATCCTCGCGGCCGATGAAATGGGTCATGCCCTGGTTGCTGAAGAAGCCGGACTGGTTGTCCCACTGGAAGTTGCCGTTGTAGACGTACAGATTGTCGTAACCCCGGGCGCCGAGCAGCTGCGGCAAGCCGGAAAACTTGTGGGAGCCTTCCGGCGTGCGCATCAGGTACTCGAAGCCTGGCAGATTCGGAAAGCACGCCATGGTGGCGAACATGCCCTGGTGGGTATGGGTGCCGTTGGAGAAGAAACGGTCGAACAGCAGCCCCTCCTGGCTCAACTTGTCGAAATACGGGGTGATGTTGCCGGGTGCGCCGAGGACGCCGACCGAATGCCCGGCAAAGCTTTCCATCAGGATGACCACCACGTTGCGGATCGGCAGGGTCTTGTCGCTCGGCGGCGTGTAGACGCGGCGCACGGCAGCGCTGTCGGCATCGACCAACTGGTCGTCCGGAGTGAGCAGCATGTCGCGGGTGATCTGCCGGGCCTGGGCGTCTTCCATGGTCGACTGCCAGGTGTTGTCACGGTGCGGGCCGAAAGTCGCCTGAGCGGCGGTGAACAGCGTCAGGGTTCCATTGAGACCCAGCTGGTTGGCGAACATCGATTCGGTCGTGTAGGCATCGCCCCAGCGCAGCGGCGGGCCCTGGCGCAGGTGGCCGCGAGCGGCGATCACGGCGATCAATAGGCACAGAAAGAACACCGACACCCGCCAGTACCAGGCGACCTTCGGCCGAGCGACGCCCGCACCGGTCTGCACCTTGGTGCGGCTGGCCCGATCGAAGCGGCTGAAACTCCACCACAACAGGCCGGTGATGACGAACCAGGCGACCAGGTAGCGGGCTACCGGAAACCCGTTCCAAAGCATGCTCATCACGGTGGCCTGGTCTTCCTGCAGGTACTGGAACACCAGGCTGTTGAGGCGCTGGTGGAATTCCTTGTAGAAATCCAGCTCGGCCAGGCCGAGAAACAGCGTGATGCTGGCGAAGACCGTCAGCCACAGGCGCTGCCAGCCGCGGGCCAACATAGCGCGGGTGCTGAGTAAGGCGATCAGCAGTGGCGCGCAGGCGTAGACCACCACGCGCAGGTCGAAGCGCAGGCCGTTGTAGAAGGCCTCGACGAAGGCGGCGCTCGGGGTGTCGCCGATCAGTTCGCGGTTGTAGGCCAGCAAGGCGACGCGCAGTAGCGTGTACATCACCAGCAGGGCCAGGCCGCTGAACAGAGTGAAGAGCAACTGGCTGCGTATCGGCTGCAAGGAGTTGGACGGGGTGCCCTGAACTGCTGTAGGGGTCATGTTCGATCATCCGCAAGAAACGTTTACTGCGGGCTCGGCCTGTATCGGCGAGCGGCGCGGCGGCAGTCTGTACGTTCGGATGTGAAAAATTTGTCGATAGCGGTTCTCGGCAAGTTGGACGTGAGCAGGTTTGAAAGTCACTTTACACGCTGACAAGGCGCCACCCCGGCGTTATCGTCACGCCATGACAAACACCGAATCCATCCTTCTGCCCTACCAGGCGCCCTGGGACTGGCAACAGTTCCACGCCCACTTCAGGCTGCGCGCCATCGCCGGGCAGGAATACCTGGGTGAGCGCGACTACTGCCGCAGCTTTCGCCTTGGAGAGACCATCGGCTGGTTTCGCGTCACCGCACTGCCCGATGAGCATGCCCTGCGGCTGGAGCACGGCACCTCGGCATCCGCCTGCCTGCCGGAACTCACGCAGCGAGTACGGCGCATGTTCGACCTGGATGCCGACCCGGCGCTGATCGCCGCACATTTTGCCGTCGACCCGCATCTGGCAGCGATGCTCGCGCGCCACCCCGGCCTGCGCCTGCCCACCGCCTTCGATGCGTTCGAACAGGCGGTGCGCGCCATCGTCGGTCAGCAGGTCACGGTCAAGGCGGCGGTCACCATCACCGGGCGGCTCTTGGCGCGGCTCGGCGAACCACTGGCGGGCGCTCCCGCCGGTATCGACCGGTTGTTCCCGACCCCGGCGGCCATCGCCGCGGCCACTCTCGACGGCATCGGCATGCCCGGCAAACGGGTGCAGACCCTGCAGCATTTCGCCGCCCAGGTGGCCAGCGGCAAACTGCGCCTGGACATCAGCCAGGGCGCCAGCGAGCTGATCCAGCGCCTGTGCGCCCTGCCCGGCATTGGCCCGTGGACGGCCGAATACATCGCCCTGCGTGCTTTCGGCGATGCCGACGCCTTCCCCGCCAGTGACCTGGGCCTGCTCAAGGCGCCGATCTGGGGCCCGGCCGGCATCAGCGCCCGGCAACTGCAATTGCATGCCGAGGTCTGGCGGCCGTGGCGCGCCTATGCCGCCGCGCACCTGTGGCACAACTACTCGGGAGGCTGAGGATGTTCTATCGCTATCAGGAAAGCCCTATCGGCCGCCTGTTCATGGTCGGCGACGAGCGCGGTCTGCAGCAGTTGCTGATGGACGTGGAGCGCACGCCCTGGCAGATCGGTGATGGCTGGCGCGAGGCTGGCTCACAGCTCGATGACGCCAGCCGCCAGCTCGATGAATACTTCGAAGGCCGCCGGCAACGCTTCGAGCTGCGCCTCAACCCGCAGGGCACGCCCTTCCAGCAGGCGGTATGGCAGGCGCTGCAGCAGATTCCCTTCGGCAAGATCGACAGCTACAGCGCCCTCGCCCAACGCATCGAGCGGCCCAGGGCAGTGCGCGCCGTGGGCGCGGCCAATGGCGCCAATCCGATCTGCATCATCATTCCCTGCCACCGGGTGATCGGCCGTGACGGCAGCCTTACCGGCTTTGCCGGCGGCCTGCCGCGCAAACAGCTGCTGCTGGAACTCGAAGGCGCGGTGCCGCGGCCCCAGGCCAGCCTGTTCGACTAGTCTTCCATGCGCGGGAAGTCGCCAGCGATGGCAGCACCGCTTGGCCGCGCCGCCACGGCGTTGGCGGCAGACAGACGAATCGCCGCGCAGTGGGGAAATTCGCCCAGATCGAACCAGTGACGCGTGCCGGCCGGCACGTTGATCAGCGCATTGCGCTCACCGACCAAGGCATAGACGTAGTCATCGACATGCAAGCTCAGCATGCCCTGCCCGGCCAGGAACAGGTAAAGCTGCGCGCCGTCGGCCACCACTTCGACCGGCGCTTGAACCGGCTTGTCGCCCTCACGGGGCCAGTGGCGCTGGTCGATGCTGATCACCTCGGCCTGGCTCAGGTCGCCGGCACGCTTGAGCGGCTCCAGCGCCTCGCCCAGGGCGGCGAGAATGGCCTCGCCGGCATCGCCGGCCTGCACCCGCGCCTGGAGCGGCAACTCGCGGTATTCGATGCCGACGGCCGCCAGGGTACTGGCGATGTCCTCGGCATGGCCCAGCACCTTGTTGGGAATCTGCGGGCTGGACTGGTGGTGAACGCTCAGGCGACTCATGGGTAGTTCCTGTCTGGTGTCGGCCACCTTGCGGCGGCCTGATGGGTCATGTCGGCTCGGCCGTGCGTCGGGCCATGATAACGGCTGCGACCAACGCGGCCAGCCCCGCCAGGGCGAATGTCCACTGCGGGCCAAGGCCGTTCCAGCTATAGCCGGCGTACAAGGCACCCAGCGCGCCGCCGATGCCGGCCAGCGAAGCGTACAGCGCCTGCCCCTGGCCTTGCTGGCGTGCGCCGAAACTGCGCTGCACGAAGGCGATGGATGCAGCGTGGAAACTGCCGAAAGTGGCGGCATGCAGCACCTGGGCGAACAGCAGCACGCTCAGGTGCTCGGCCAGAAAGCCCATCAGCACCCAACGCAGCGCCGCGATGGCAAAGCTGGCGATCAGCACCTGGCGTAGGCTGAAGCGTTGCAGCAGGCGCGCCATGGCCATGAACACCAGCACCTCGGCGACCACCCCCAGCGCCCACAGCATACCGATCAGCCCACGGCTGTAACCGAGCTGTTCCAGGTGGATGCTCAGAAAGGTGTAATACGGCCCGTGGGACAGCTGCATCAGCGCGACGCACAGGTAGAAGGCCAGCACCCCAGGCTGCCTGAGCTGCCTCAGCAAACCACCCTGACCCGCCGCCTGCGAGGACGCCAACGGCTGCGCATCCGGCACCCAGAAGCTGCTCAGGGCGATGCCGGTGATGATCAGCAGCAACGCCCAGGGATAGACGTCCAGGCTCAACAGGTCGAAGGCCTTGCCCAGGCCGACCACGCTGAGAATGAAACCGATCGAGCCCCACAGGCGGATTTGCGCATAGCGCGCCGATTGTTCGCGCAGATGCGCCAGGGTGATGACCTCGAACTGCGGCAGCACCGCATGCCAGAAGAACGCATGCAGGGCCATCACCAGTGCCAGCCAGGCGTAACTCTGGCTGACGAAGATCAGACTCAGGCTGAGCAAGGTGCACAGGGCGCCCAACCGCACGATGAGCAGGCGCCGCCCGCTGTAATCCCCCAGCCAGCCCCACAGGTTCGGCGCGATGCAGCGCATCAGCATGGGAATGGCCACCAGCTCGCCGATACGCGCCGGCGAGAAGCCAAGGTGCGCGAAATACAGGCCGAGAAACGGCGCCGTGGCGCCGAGCAACGCGAAGTAGAAGAGGTAGAAGCCGGACAGGCGCCAGTACGGCAGTGTAGCCATGGGCGGCAAGCCTCAGGCTGCCGGCGCGAACAGAGCGCCGGCCCTGCTACCGGCGCGCACCGGTATGCTCACAGCTGCGGCAGCACCGGCGTATTCACGCGCACGTCGGCGTTCTGCCCACGGTGACGCAACAGGTGATCCATCAGCACCATGGCCATCATCGCTTCGGCGATGGGCGTGGCGCGAATGCCGACGCAGGGGTCGTGGCGACCCTTGGTGATCACGTCCGCCGGGTTGCCATTCACATCGATGGAGCGGCCCGGCGTGGTGATGCTGGAGGTCGGCTTGAGCGCCAGGTGAGCCACGATCGGCTGGCCGCTGGAGATGCCGCCAAGAATTCCGCCGGCGTGGTTGGACACGAAGCCCGCCGGGGTCAGCTCGTCGCGGTGCTCGGTGCCGCGCTGGGCAACGGCCGCGAAACCGTCACCGATTTCCACGCCTTTGACCGCGTTGATGCTCATCAGGGCATGGGCCAGCTCGGCGTCCAGGCGGTCGAAGATCGGCTCGCCGAGGCCCGGCATCACGCCTTCGGCCACCACGGTGATCTTCGCACCCACCGAATCCTGGTCACGGCGCAGCTGGTCCATGTAGGCCTCCAGCTCCGGCACCTTGGCAGGATCAGGGCTGAAGAAGGCGTTCTCTTCCACCGAATCCCAGGTCTTGAACGGGATTTCGATAGGCCCGAGCTGGCTCATGTAGCCGCGAATGACGATGCCCTGGCTGGCCAGGTACTTCTTGGCGATGGCGCCCGCCGCCACGCGCATGGCGGTTTCACGGGCCGAGCTGCGGCCGCCGCCACGGTAATCGCGGATGCCGTACTTGTGGTGGTAGGTGTAGTCGGCGTGGGCCGGGCGGAACAGGTCCTTGATCGCCGAGTAGTCCTTGGACTTCTGATCGGTGTTGCGGATCAGCAGGCCGATGGCGCAGCCGGTGGTCTTGCCTTCGAACACCCCGGAGAGGATTTCCACCTCGTCGGCTTCCTGGCGCTGAGTGGTATGTCGGCTGGTACCGGGCTTGCGCCGATCCAGGTCGCGCTGCAGGTCGTCCAGGGAAATCTCCAGGCCGGGCGGGCAGCCGTCGACGATGGCGACCAGCGCCGGGCCATGGCTCTCGCCTGCCGTGGTGACGGTGAACAGCTTGCCGAAGGTATTGCCGGACATTGCGCGAGGCTCCAGAGAAGTTCGATCCGCAGCCTGCGGCGAAAAGGCAGGCCCATGAAGAAAGCCGCTGAGTATACTCCCAGCCAACCGCCGAGATCACCCGCGCGCGAACCTTTGGCCAAATGCCAGCGTCCAACAGAGCCCATCAAAGACCCGTTTCCATCATGCTGCGAGCCTTGCTTTTGACCCTTTCCCTCTTCACTGGCCTGGTTCAGGCCGCCCCCATCCTGCGTGAACCGGTCAGCCTGGATACCGGCCAGGGCGTGCTGTCGGGCTCGCTGGTGCTGCCACAGCGCAGCGCAGCGGTGCCCGTGGTACTGCTGGTGGCCGGCTCCGGTCCAACCGACCGCAATGGCAACAACCCCGGTGGCGGGCATAACGACGCGCACCGCAAGCTGGCTCAGGCCCTGGCCCAGCAAGGCATCGCCAGCGTGCGTTACGACAAGCGCGGCATCGCCGCCAGCTTTGCCGCCACGCCCCATGAGCGCGACCTCAGCGTGGAGCGCTACGTGGCCGACGTAGTGGCGTGGGTGCATCAGTTGCGCCAGGACAAACGCTTCAGCCAGGTGATTCTGGTCGGCCACAGTGAAGGCGCACTGATCGCCACCCTAGCGGCCAATCAGGCAGGCGCGGATGCTCTTGTATCGATCGCCGGCAGCGCACGCCCCATCGACCAGCTGCTGCGCGAACAACTGCGCAACCGCCTGCCGCCTCGCCTGCGTGGTGAGGCCGAGGCGCTGCTCGAAGCCCTGCACGAGGGCCGCCAGGTGCCGCATGTGTCGGACGAGCTGACCGTGCTGTTCCGCACCAGCGTGCAGCCCTACCTGATTTCCCTGTTCCGTCAGGACCCGGCCGCTGCCTTCGCGCGGGTCAAGGTGCCGGCGCTGATTCTGCAGGGCGATCACGACATTCAGGTCAGCGTGCAGGACGCCGAGGCGCTGCACGCTGCCAACCCGCGTGCCGAGCTGCAGATCGTCACTGGCATGAACCACGTGCTGCGCATCGTGCCGCTGGACATGGAGGCGCAACTGGCCTCCTACGACAACCCCGACCTGCCCCTGGCCCGCGGCCTGACCACGCGCCTGGCCAGCTTCATCAAAGCACTGCAGCCTGCAGAGACGGCCAACGCTGCCGATAACCCTTAGAACCGCTCATGACCTGCTGCGCAACGACCGCTGGTTGCCCCTCGGAATCATGAGTCCGCCCAGACTGCCCTGCCTCGAGCAGGGTGGCTTGCCGAGGAACGCCAGATGACCGACAGCGAAACCAGCGCCGTCGCCACGCCGGAGGGCGAACAACCCCAGCCGTCCCATCCCTGGGCCGGCCTGGCCGCGGAACATTTTCGCCTGCTGCGCCTGTCGCCCCTGCCGGTCGACCGCCACACAGGCGCCCGCCCGCTGCGCTTCGTGCAGTTCGGCCGCGTCGAGCGGCATAGCAAGGAGCACAGCCTGCTGCGCCTGAGCCTGCAGTTGCCC
The DNA here is from genome assembly GCF_001945445.1 of Pseudomonas sp. PA27(2017). Taxonomy (GTDB): domain Bacteria; phylum Pseudomonadota; class Gammaproteobacteria; order Pseudomonadales; family Pseudomonadaceae; genus Aquipseudomonas. Next base: position 109,640 of record NZ_MSXW01000038.1, on the reverse strand, counting down.
GGCCAGAAGGTGCGCAAGGAACAGAACGTGCTGGAACTGTGGCTCGACCACCGTACCAAGGAAGCCCGCTTCGGCCCCGACAGCGGGCTGAGCCTGGAGCCGCAGAACCGCGGCCTGGGCCGCTTTCTGCTGGCTCAGGCCGCAGCCTGGGCCAAACAGCACTGTGCTCACTACACCCTGGAAAGCGGCCCCCTGCCCAGCCGCGACGCACTCAACGACGAAGCTCGCGCGCGGCGTGATCACTGCCTCAAGGCACAGGGTTTCAGCGTCGACTACCAGGAGAATCAACTCAAGGCGCAATACAGCGCCCCGCGGCTCAGCGCCCTGCACAGCGACTGGAACAACGAGAAGGTCAGGTTCATCGAACAGCTCGACGCCGCGCAGATGTTGCAACTGGCCGACCAGAACCTGCAGGAACAGGACGCCCAGCTACGCAAGCAGCATGAGCGCCTGGAGCAGCTCAAGCGTGAAGACGGCGGCCTGCGTTTCACCATTGCCTGCCTGGTAGCCTTCTGTTTGTTCCAGGCGGGATTGCTGATCTGGATTGCCACGCACTAAGCGCCTCTTCACGACCTTCGTTTTGCCTGCAAAGTGGCGGAAGCAGCCGTTATCCGAACCGTTGTGCCGCGACCTCGCGGCGATTCGTTCAGGCACCGCCGAAATGGGCAGTCAGGCTGCAATCGTTTCGCCCCGAGGTCGGGGCTCCCACAGGCTGGTTTGAGTGTCTGCTTCTGCCTTGTAGCAGCCACCTAAAAAGATCGTGAACAGGTAATAAGCCACCGCAACATCGCCGCCGCCAAAACGGAAAAGGCCGTAGCTCTTGGGAGCTACGGCCTTTTCATTTGTCAGCGAAGCTTCCCGATCACACGCGGAAGTGGCTGACCATCTGCTGCAGCTGGCTGCCCAGGCGGGCCAGTTCGACGCTGGAGGCGGCGGTTTCCTCGCTGGCGGCCGCGGTCTGCTCGGAGATGTCGCGCACATTGATCACGCTGCGGCTGATCTCCTCGGCGACCGCGCTTTGCTGCTCGGCAGCGGCAGCGATCTGCTGGTTCATCGACTGGATGTTGGACACCGTGCGGGTGATGCTTTCCAACGAACCACCGGCCTTGCGGGTCAGCTCCACGGTGCTGTCGGTCAGCTCGCGGCTGCTGTGCATGATGTTGGCGACCTGCTGGGTGCCATGCTGCAGGCCGGCGACCAGCTCCTCGATCTCCTCGGTGGATTTCTGCGTGCGCTGGGCCAGGCCACGCACTTCGTCGGCGACCACGGCAAAGCCACGGCCTGCTTCGCCGGCACGGGCGGCTTCGATGGCGGCGTTGAGGGCCAACAGGTTGGTCTGCTCGGCCACGGCCTTGATCACGTCCATCACGCTGCCGATCTTGTTGCTTTCCTGCTGCAGGTGGCTCATCGCTTCGGTGGAGCGCGTCACTTCGGCAGCCAGGCGTTCGATCTGCGCGATGGCCTCGCCGACCACGCGGTCGCCCTGGTTGGCTTCGCGGTCGGCATCGGAGGCGGCGCGCGAAGCGTCGGCGGCGTTGCGCGCGACTTCCTGTACGGTGGCGGACATCTCGTGCATGGCGGTGGCCACCTGATCGGTTTCCACCTTCTGGCTGTTGACCCCAGCGCTGGTCTGCTCGGTCACGGCCGACAGCTCCTCAGCAGCGCTGGCGATCTGGGTGACGCCATCGCGGATGCCGCCAATCAGGTCCCGCAGGGTGCTGCCCATACGCTGGATGCCCTGCTGCAGCACGCCCATTTCGTCGCGACGGGTCACCTGCAGGGTCTGGCTCAGGTCGCCACCGGCGATGCGCTCCACGGCGACCAGGGTTTCCTGCAGCGGGCGGGTGATCTGGCGAGTGATCAGCCACGCAGCCAGGATGCCGACCAGCAAGGCGATCAGCGTGGTGCTCAGTTGCAGGGTGCGGGCCGAGGCCGTTTCGCTATTGCGGCGCTCCAGTTGGATGGCGGTCAGCTCCTTGCTGATGCGCACGATCTCGTAGCCTTCGTCGGTCAGTTCCTTGCGCGCCACGGCGATGGTTTCGGTGGCGTTCTTGAAGGCCATGACGGCGTTGCGATAGTTATCCAACGCACTGGTGACCTGGCTGACGCGCTGAGGGTGCTCGGCAGCGAATGCCTGGCGGAAGAACTCCATATCCTTGATGGTGGCATCGATCTGGGCGATGGCTGCGCGCTCGGCATCGGCGTTTGGAGTGCCGGTGTAGCCACGCACCTGATAACGCACCAGCTGCCAGTCTTCCTTGGCCTTGGTAATGGCCTGGAACTGCGCAGCGCGACTGTCATCGTAGGGCGGCAGGTTCATTACCGCGGTGTTGATCTCGTCGATCGCCTCGCCAGCGGTCACCGCATTGCGGGTCATTTCCTGGCGGGCGTCGTTACTGGCACGGTAGCCACTACGCATCTTGTTCAGCGACAGCTGGTACGCGTCGATCTGCGCCCCCTGGGCCTGCAGCAGGCGCACGTTTTCCGGGCTCTTGAAGCTGGAAAGAACCTGGCCGTGTTGAGCCTTGAAGCCATCGAGGGACTTCTGCACGGTTTCGGCGATTTGCTCGTCGCCGTTGGCCAGCATGTATTGCAGGCGAGTGATGCGCAGGTCGGTCAGCGTGTCGTTCAGGCGCGCGATGTCGGCCGTCCAGTCACTGCGCTGGATGAGGCTGCCCATGCTGGTCCAGCCGGTCAGTGCGAGTATGCAGGTGAGTGCGAGCACGAGGCCGAAGCCCAAGGCAAGTTTCAAGGTAACGCTGATGTTCGAAAACCAGCTGTTCATTCAATAGTTCTCCGACTTTTAAAACCGAGTTAGAGCAGCTGGAGAGTTATTGTTGGACCAGGCTGATTTTTTGAGCGGCACGCATTCTATCGGCAGGCCGATAAATAACTAGAGGCAGGTGAATCGTTTCATCTGACGGGTGAAGATGCGGGCGAAAAGTTGACGCTCGTAGTGGGAGATAAATCACGATTGTTCAACGATGTATCGCCGACAAACGGCAAATCGCCAGTATTCCGACTACTCGAGACGTGACGATCTGTCGCACGAAAAATCAGGCCAAGCGCCACACCGAACCATCCAGCGCCCCATAAATGGCCCGCTGGATGGTAGCCTCGATGGCCAAGCCGCCAGTGAACTCACCGAACGCCGGTAGCAGGGTCGCCGCCGGCTCGATGCAGAAGCACGGCATGCGCAACCGATCCCGCCCTCGCCCACGCAGCACGAACACCGGATGCAGGTGCCCGGCGAGCACGTGGCGGCCCGGGCAGCTCGTCAGCTCGTGACACAGGGCAAACGGCCCCATCGGCCAAGGCTCGCCCACCACCTCGATACCCAGCTCGGCCGGGGGATCACCGGCACTGCGATCATGGTTGCCACGTATCAGCAGGATCTGCAGAGCGGGATTACGGGCTCGCCAGGCCTGCAAAGCGGCCAGGGTGCTGCCACCGCGCGCCGGCCTGGCATGCAGGAAGTCGCCGAGAAAGATCAGTTGCCGGGTGGGATAGTCCTGCAGTATCCGGTCGAGGCGCTCCAGGTTGCGCGCCGTGGTGCCCTGGGGTACCGGCTGCCCAAGTACGCGGTAGGTGGCCGCCTTGCCGAAATGCGCATCGGCGATCAGCAGCGCCTGGCGGGCCGGCCAGTACAGCGCCTTGTCGGCCAGCAGCCAGAGGGTTTCCCCGGCCAGCTCCACTGCCAGATGAGCTGCACTCATGCAGATCCGGCCTTGGCCTTGCCTCGCGGGCGTCCATCCTTGCGCTTGCGCTCGCGGCGACGGCTTGCCGGTTCGACCTCGACCAGAGGAGCGTCCGCCACCTGCGGGCCAGGCCCGGCGGCACGCTCCAGTTCGCCGAGCATGCGGGCGATGCGGTCGGCGAGCTTTTCCGAGCTGAGCCGCTCGCGAAAGCGCTCGACCATCAACGGAAACGCCAGCGGCGTAGCGCGGCGCAAGGCGTGCAGGTTCAACTGCGCGGCGCGCATGTCGGCCAGAGTGTGGCGCAGTAGCTGCACGTCCAGCTCCTGGCTCAGCACTTCGTCATGGGCCTGGGCGAGCAACAGGTTGCCGGGGTCGTACTGGCGGAACACGTCGAAGAACAGGCCGCTGGAAGCCTGTACCTGGCGCAGGCTCTTGCCCGCTCCGGGATAGCCGCCGAACACCAGCCCGGCAATCCGCGCGATCTCGCGAAAGCGCCGCTGTGCCAGCTCTCCGGCATTGAGGCTGGCGAGCACGTCATGCAACAGATCGCGCTCGTCGAACAGCTCGCCGTCGAGCAGTTGCCCCCACTCCACTTCACTGGCGCACAGCAGTTCCAGGCCGTAGTCGTTAACCGCGATGGAAAAACTCAACGGCCGCCGCTGGCCCAGTCGCCAGGCCAGCAGGCTGGCCAGCCCAAGATGCACGTTGCGCCCGGCGAAGGGATAGAGAAACAGGTGCCAGCCTTCGCGCGAATGCAGGGTTTCGGCCAGCAACGCGCCGGGCGACGGCAATGCCGACCAGTTGGCCTGCACCTCGAGCAGCGGCTGCAGCAGGCGCATTTCCGGGCCCTCGAAACGGCCTTGAGCAGCCTCGCCGAAGCGCGCCACCAGCGCTTCGGCCAGGGTGTTGGAAAGCGGCATGCGCCCGCCATTCCAGCGCGGTACGCTGGCTTTACCGGCAGCGCTGCGCTTGACGTAGGCGGTCATGTTCTCGACCCGCACCAGCTCCAATGGGCGGCCGCCGAACAGGAACACGTCGCCGGGCCGCAGGCGGGCGATGAAACCCTCTTCCACGCTGCCCAGGGAACCGCCACCGCCGCCCTTGCTCCACCATTTCACGGTCAGGCTGGCATCACTGACGATGGTGCCCACGCTCATCCGGTGGCGCCGCGCCAGGCGCGGGCTGGGCACCCGCCACACGCCCTCCGCGTCCGGCTCGACACGCTGGTAATCCGGGTAGGCACTCAGGGACTCGCCGCCCTGGCGCACGAAGGCCAGTGCCCAGCGCCACTGCGCCTCGTCGAGGTCGCGATAGGCCCAGGTGCTGCGTATTTCGCGCAGCAGCTCGTCAGGCCGGAAGCCACCGCCGAGGGCCATGCTGACCAGGTGCTGGACCAGCACGTCCAGCGGCTGATGGGGGGATTCACGGGCCTCGATCCGCCCGGCCGCTACCGCATCCTGCAGGGCCGCCGCCTCGAGCAGTTCCACGGCATGGGTCGGTACCAGGGTGGCGCGCGAGGTGCGCCCGGGCGCATGGCCGGAGCGCCCGGCGCGCTGCAACAGGCGTGCGACGCCCTTAGCCGAACCGATCTGCAGCACCCGCTCGACCGGCAGGAAATCGACCCCCAAGTCCAGGCTGGAGGTGCACACCACCGCCTTGAGCTTGCCCTGCTTGAGGCCGTTTTCGACCCAATCGCGCACTTCGCGGGCCAGCGAGCCGTGATGCAGGGCGATCAACCCGGCCCAGTCCGGCCGGGCCTCGAGCAGAGCCTGGTACCAGAGTTCCGACTGCGAGCGGGTGTTGGTAAACACCAGGCTGACGCTGCTCTTATCCAGTTCTTCGACCACCTGTGGCAGCAACCGCAAACCCAGGTGACCGGCCCAGGGAAAGCGCTCCACCGCCGGCGGCAACAGGGTGTCGATCAGCGGTTTGCCGCCCTGCTCGCCACGCACCAGACGCCCGTTGCCGTCGGGCAGCAAGACCTCCAGAGCGTGAGGCTGATTGCCCAGCGTCGCCGACAGCCCCCAGACGACCAATTGCGGATTCCACCGGCGCAGCCGCGCCAGGGCCAGCTGCAACTGCACACCGCGCTTGTTGCCGAGCAGCTCGTGCCACTCGTCCACGACCAGCATGCCGACATGGGCGAACTGGTTTTTCGCGTCGGCGCCAGTCAGCAGCAGGGTCAGGCTTTCGGGGGTGGTCACCAGCGCCGTGGGCAGGCGCCGCGCCTGGCGCTGACGTTCCGCGCTGCCGGTGTCGCCGGTGCGCATGCCCACCGTCCAGGGTAGTTCCAGGCCGTCGACCGGCGCCTGCAAGGCACGCTGCGTATCGGCAGCCAGGGCGCGCATCGGGGTGATCCACAGTACCGTCAACGGCGCCGCTGCCGGCGCTCGTTTGCTGACTGGAGCCTTTTCCGGCGACGCCTTACCGGCGAAACGATTGAGCGCGGCCAGCCATACCGCGTAGGTCTTGCCGGCGCCGGTGGAGGCATGCAGCAAGCCGCTCTGCCCATCGGCGACGGCCTGCCAGACCTCCTTCTGGAAATCGAAAGCCTTCCAGCCGCTACGCCGCAGCCATGTGCTGGCCAGGCTCATGGCAGCAATTCCTGCAGCAGCTCCAGGGTATCGGCCTCCTCCACGCCTTTGTCATGACGCCAGCGCAGCATCCGCGGAAAGCGCACGGCGATGCCGCTCTTGTGCCGGGGCGAACGGGCGATGCCTTCGAAGCCCAGCTCGAATACCAGGCTGGGTGTGACGCTGCGCACTGGGCCGAATTTCTCCACCGTGGTCTTGCGCACGATGGCATCGACCTTGCGCATCTCCTCGTCGGTGAGCCCCGAATAGGCCTTGGCGAAGGGCACCAGGCGCCGTTCGGGATCGCCCGGTGCGCCGTCCCATACGGCAAAGGTGTAATCGCTGTACAAGCTGGCACGCCGGCCATGGCCGCGCTGGGCGTAGATCAGCACGGCGTCGACGCTCAACGGGTCGATCTTCCACTTCCACCACACGCCGACGTCCTTGCTGCGCCCAACGCCATAGGCCGACTCACGGGCCTTGAGCATCATGCCCTCGACGCCCAGCGAGCGTGAGGCTTCACGCTGCTCGGCCAGCGCCTGCCAGGTGTCGCCGTGCAGCAGCGGCGACGGCATCAGCCGAGGGCTGGCACAACTGGCCACCACCTGTTCCATCTGCGCACGGCGCTGGTGCTGCGAGTGGCTGCGCCAGTCCTCGCCCTGCCACTCCAGCAGGTCGTAAGCGAGCACCGCCACCGGCACTTCCTCGAGCAGCTTGCGGCTGAGGGTCTTGCGGCCGATGCGCTGCTGCAGCAAGGCGAACGGCTGAATGCCGAATCGTTCGAGCTGCTCCTCGACCTGATCGTTGAGGCGCTCGGCAGGCTCGTCCGCCGCCGCGGCCATCAATTCGCCCTGCCTGGCGGTGGCTTCCGGCGCGTGCCGCCAGACCACCAGCTCGCCATCGATCACCGTGCCGTCGGGCAGCAGCGGCGCCAATTCCTGCAGTTCGGGAAAGCGCTCGCTGATCAATTCCTCGCCCCGCGACCAGACCCACAGCTGGCCGTCGCGCTTGACCAGTTGCGCGCGAATGCCATCCCACTTCCACTCGATCAGCCAGTCGCCGGGCGAGCCCAGGCTGGCGTCGAATTCCTCGAGCGGGCGCTGTAGCGGATGGGCGAGAAAGAATGGATAGGGCTGGCCGCCGCGCTGGGCGTGCTCGTCTTCGGATTCAGCGGCGATGAGCCGTTCGTAAGACGCCGCCGTGGGCCGGTTCGACAGGTCGGTATAGCCGACCAGGCGCTGGGCGACGCGCTTGGCGTCGACCTCGGCGATGGCTGCCAGGGCGCGGGTGACCAAGAGCTTGGAAACCCCGACCCGGAACGCGCCGGTGATCAGCTTGATGCTGACCATCAGCGATTGCCGGTCGAGCTGTGCCCACAAGGCGTCCAGACGCATCGCCAGTTCATCGGGCGGCAGGCCGCGCAACGGCAGCAGTTTCTGCTCGACCCACACCGCCAGGCCGTCTCCGGAGGTCGAGGTGGCCTCGGGCAACAACAGTGCGATGGTTTCCGCCAGGTCGCCCACCGCCGAATAACTTTCCTCGAACAACCAGTCGGACAGGCCAGCACGCTGCATCGCCAGTTCGCGCAGTTGCCGCGAAGGCACCAGTTGCCGAGGCCGGCCGCCGGCCAGAAAGTAGACGGCCCAGGCCGCATCGGCCGGTTCGGCATCGCGCAGGTAATCCTGCAGGGCAGCGAGCTTGGCGTTGCTCGAGGTGGTGGCGTCGAGGCGCGTATACAGCTGCGCGAAGGCGATCATGAACTCGGCTCCGCAGCGGCGTCGTCTTCCTCGCCGTATTCGGTGGCGAACGCCTGGGCATCCAGGCCCTGCTCACGCAGATGGCGAACGAGGATGTTCACCGAACCGTGGGTGACCATCACCCGCTCGGCACCGGTCTGCTCGATGGCCCACAGCAGGCCCGGCCAGTCGGCATGGTCGGACAGCACGAAACCCCGATCCACGCCGCGGCGCCGACGCGTGCCGCGCAGCAGCATCCAGCCACTGGCGAAGGCATCGCTGTAGTCGCCGAAACGGCGTATCCAGGTGCTGCCGCCAGCCGACGGCGGTGCCAGCACCAGCGCCTGGCGCAGCAGCGGGTCGCCCTTGGGCACATCACCGGCGTAGCGCGTTTCGGGCAGGTAAACGCCAGCATCGCGATATACCTGATGCAGCGGTTCCATGGAGCCATGACCAAGGATCGGCCCGATGCTTTCGTCGATGCCATGAAGGATGCGCTGCGCCTTGCCGAAGGCGTAGCAGAACAGCACGCTGGCGCGCCCGGCCTGCTGGTTCTGTCGCCACCAGTCATTGATGCCGGCGAAGATCTGCGCCTGGGGCTGCCAGCGGTAGATCGGCAGACCGAAAGTCGATTCGGTGATGAAGGTATGGCAACGCACCGGCTCGAATGGGTCGCAGGTGCCGTCCGGCTCGACCTTGTAGTCGCCCGAGGCGACCCAGACTTCGCCCCGGTACTCCAGGCGCACCTGGGCCGATCCCAGCACGTGCCCGGCGGGATGGAAGCTCAGGGTGACGCCGTGGTGGTCGATGGTTTCGCCGTAGGCCAGGGTCTGCAGGTTGATATCACGCCCAAGGCGCGTGCGCAGGATGCCCTCACCCGGCGCTGCGGCCAGGTAATGAGCGCTGCCGGTGCGCGCATGGTCGCCATGGCCGTGGGTAATAACGGCGCGCTCGACGGGGCGCCAGGGGTCGATATAGAAATCTCCGGGAGGACAGTACAGGCCTTCGGGCCGCGCAATCACCAGATCCAAGCAGGCGACCTCCGGAGTGGAAAATGAGGGGATGTTGCGGGGCTGGGCCACCGTCAGCGGCGGGAACCGCCGACGGCGACGCCTGCATCAACGATGCAGGCGCTGGCTCATATGTAGCCCAGTAGCAGCAGTACCAGCACGATGACCAGCACCAGCCCGAGGCCGCCGGTAGGCCCGTAGCCCCAGCTGCGGCTGTGCGGCCATGCCGGGATGGCACCAATCAGCATCAGGATCAGAATGATCAGCAGTATGGTTCCCAAGCCCATGGCTATCTCCTTGCTCGTCTGTCGGCGGCCGCCGGTTAGCGACGCACCTGGCTTCGGAAGCCTGGATAAGGCGTTCCGTTCGGATGCAGGGCATGGCGCTACGGCGAAGCCAGCGTCTGGCAGAGCGCTCGACGCAGCGCCATGCCCTACACCTTTTACGACTTGGCGGGGAAACGGAAAGTGCAAACTTTAATGACACCGTTTTGCAAAGTGCCGGTACGGGCATCTTGGCTCACCAGCGCGCAGAGGGTTCGCGCCGGGGCGATTGGCGGTGCATCCGCGGCCACGTAGGAGCCGCGACCCGCGGCGAATCGTGTGTACGACATCGCTCTTTCGGTAAGGCTAAGATCGTTCGCGCCGAGGGCGACGCTCCTACATGATTGGTTGTGCACCCGCTACCGCGTAAGAGCCGCGACCCGCGGCGAATCGTGTGTACGACATCGCTCTTGCGGTAAGGCTATGATCGTTCGCGCCGAGGACGACGCTCCCACCCGATTCGCGTGATGTCGCGATCGCCGTGTGCGAGCCGCGACCCGCGGCGAAAGGTGCTTGCGCCGCCGGTTTTACGGCACGGCCACCGTCGAATTCGCGCGGGGCGAGACGGCGACCTGAGCGTCTTACTCGGCCAGGGCGAAGCGCGCCGCGCGTTCGATCAGCTCGTCATCGGGGCGCACGCCGGTGTACAGCACGAACTGCTCGACGGCCTGCAGCACGATCACTTCGCCGCCGGTGATCACTGGCTTGCCCAGGGAACGGGCCAGGCGAATCAGCGGGGTTTCCACTGGCACGGCGACCACATCGAAAACCCACTGCGCCGCCGCCACCGCCCGCTCGCTGAAGGCCAACTGGTCGGCCTCGGCGCCACGCATGCCAAGCGGCGTGACGTTGACCAGCAGCTGCGCTGGCCCGTCGTCCAATGCCTCACGCCATTGCACGCCGCACTGCTCGGCCAGTGCCCTGCCCGCCGCTTCGTTACGGGCGACGATGCAACCGTCGGTGAAGCCGCTGTCGCGCAACGCGCAGGCCACGGCCTTGGCCATGCCGCCGCTGCCACGCAAGGCATAGCGGCTGGCCGCCGGCACGCCGTGTTTCTGGAGCAGCTTCACCACGGCGCTGTAGTCGGTGTTGTAACCCGTTAGGCGGCCTTCGTCGGCAACGATGGTGTTGACCGACTGCAGCGTCGCCGCCGAGTCGTGCAAGCCATCGAGGTGCTCGATGCAGGCCTCCTTGAACGGCATCGACACCGCACAGCCGCGCACGCCGAGAGCGCGGATGCCGCCAATGGCCGCCGGCAGATCGGTGGTGGTGAAGGCCTTGTACAGGTAATCCAGCTCCAGCTCGCGGTACAGGTAGTTCTGGAAACGCGTGCCGAAGTTACCGGGCCGCCCGGACAGCGACATGCACAGGCGAGTGTCTTTGCTGATGCGCAGGGTCATTCGCGAACCTCGGAAAATAGAGACGCCGGCGCGACAGAGGCATCGAGCCGGCGACGGAAACGTTCAAGCACGCCCGCACGTGGCGGGCCGTGATTCAGCCCAGCAGTGCCAGGGCGTCGGCACTGGCCTGGCGTACGGCGTCCCAGCCTTTGCTGCTGTCGAGCATCCAGCTGCCGCCCACGCACATCACGTTCGGCAGCGCCATGTAATTTCGCACGTTGGCTGGGCCGACACCGCCAGTCGGGCAGAAGCGAATGTCACCAAACGGGCCGCCCAGCGCCTTGAGCGCGGCGGTACCGCCACAGACTTCGGCCGGGAACAGCTTGAAGCGGCGATAGCCCAGGGCATAACCGACCATGATCTCCGAGGCACTGGCCACGCCTGGGAGCATCGGCACCTGGCTCTGCAGCGCAGCACGCAGCAGTTCGTCGGTGGAGCCGGGGCTGACGATGAACTGGGCGCCGGCCTCCTCCACCGCTTCGAGCATATGGCGATCGAGCACCGTGCCGGCACCCACGCACAGGTGCGGGCGCTCTTCACGCAGGCGGCGAATGGCGGTCAGGCCATGGGGCGAGCGCAGAGTGATTTCCAGCACCTGCAGGCCGCCGGCATCCAGGGCGTCGGCCAGCGGCAGAATATCTTCCTCACGGGCAATGGTGATCACCGGCATGATCCGCGCACGGGCGCAGAGCGCGTCGATGCTTTCGATCTTTTCCGCCATGGTCGGGGCTGGACGGCTGATGGCTTGTGTCATGGTCGTGTTCCTTTCGGGCCTAAGGGCACCAGTAGATTTCGAGCGGCGCGCGCAGAAACGCGCTGATCGGCATGTTCTTATGATTGTCTTGCTGCAAAGCCTGCTCGAGCACCGCGAGCTTGCCCGCCCCCTCGATCGCCAGCAGCGGCAGGCGGGCCGCCCTGAGCAGCGGCAGGGTCAGGGTCAGGCGCTGGTGCGGCACGCTCGGCGCCAACATCGGCAAGCAACGACGCGGGCATTCGTCGCTGAGCGCCTGCTCCAGGTTCGGGCTGCCTGGAAACAGCGAGGCAGTATGCCCGTCGGTACCCATGCCCAGTACCAGCACGTCGATGACTGGCAAGTCACGCAGCGCCTGTTCGGTGAGTTCGGCCGCCTCCTCGAGGCTGCCTGCACTGTGATACAGCCCCAGCACCCGGGCCTCGGCAGCCGGCCCCTGCAGCAGGTGACGACGCACCAGCGCCTCGTTGCTGTCCTCGTGGCTGGTTGGCACCCAGCGCTCGTCTGCCAGGCTCACCAGCACCTTGGCCCAGGGCAACGGCTGTTGCGCGAGCGCCTTGAAGAAAGCGATCGGGCTGCGCCCACCGGATACAACCAAGGTCGCCTGGCCGTGGCTGTCTATGGCAGCGCGCAGCGCGCCAGCCACGTTCTCGGCCAGCGCGCTCGCCAGGTGCTGCGCGTCGCTGTGACTGCGGGCGACCACGCCCACGGGAAATTCGAGGTCAGAGATCGCCATACCAGGCCCTCCCATCGCGAGTGATCAGGGCGATGGAACTCATCGGCCCCCAGGTGCCGGCGACGTATGGCTTGGGCGGGTCGCCGAGTTTTTTCCAGCCGGCGATCAGCTGATCGCACCACTGCCAGGCGTGCTCGATCTCGTCCTTGCGCACGAACAGGTTCTGGTTGCCGCGCATCACTTCCAGCAGCAAACGTTCGTAGGCATCGGGAATCCGCGCACTCTTGTAAGCGGTGGAAAAATTCAGTTGGAGCGGGCCGCTGCGTAGCTGCATGCCCTTGTCCAGCCCCTGATCCTTGGTCATCACCTGCAAGGAAATGCTCTCGTCTGGCTGCAGGCGGATGATCAGCTTGTTGCCGATCAGCTGGCGTTGCTCCGGCGCGAAGATGTAGTGCGGCGGCTCCTTGAAGTGGATGACGATCTGCGACAGCTTCTGCGCCATGCGCTTGCCGGTGCGCAGGTAGAACGGCACGCCGGCCCAGCGCCAGTTGCGGATGTCGGCGCGCAGGGCGACGAAGGTTTCGGTGTCGCTCTGGGCGTTGGAATTTTCTTCTTCCAGGTAGCCGGGAACGGCCTTGCCATCGCTGGTGCCGGCCACGTACTGGCCGCGCACAACGTGGCGCGAAAGCTGCTCGGCGGTCATCGGCTCGAGGGCCTTGAGCACCTTGACCTTCTCGTCACGGATGGCATCGGCGGACAGGTCGCCCGGCGGATCCATGGCGATCAGGCAGAGCAACTGCAGCAAATGGTTCTGGATCATGTCGCGCAGTTGGCCGGCCTTGTCGAAGTAGCCCCAGCGGCCTTCGATACCGACCTTTTCCGCCACGGTGATTTCCACGTGGGTGATGTGGTTCTGGTTCCACTGGGTCTCGAACAAGCTGTTGGCGAAGCGCAGGGCAATCAGGTTCTGCACCGTTTCCTTGCCCAGATAATGGTCGATCCGATAGACCTGGCTTTCCGGGAAATAGGCCGCCACTGCATCGTTGACCGCACGCGAAGAGTCGAGGTCATGGCCGATGGGTTTCTCCAGCACCACCCGGGTGTTCTCGGCCAGGCCGACCGCTGCCAGGTTGGCGCAGATGCCACCGTACACCGAGGCCGGTGTGGCGAAATAGCCGATCAGCTGGCGACCGCTACCGACCATTTCAGCCAATTGCGGGTAGTTGTCCGGCGGCAGGAATTCCATACTCAGGTAGCGCAGGCGCGCCTGGAAGCGCTGCATCGCTGCCTCGTCCAGCTCGGTGGCCGGCAGGTAGCGACGCAGGTGCGCATCGATGGTGCTCAGGTGCTTGTCAGGGTCGCCGCCATCGCGCGCCAGCGCGAGCAGCTGAGTATCCTCGTGCAGCAAACCGGCGCGGTCGAGCTGGTAGAGGGCGGGAAACAGCTTGCGCAACGCCAGGTCGCCCAGGGCGCCGAACAGAGCGAGTGTACAAGGCTCAACGGGAATCATCGACATGATCTTTGTTCTTCTATCAAGTTGCCCTATTGATAGCGGGTAACCCGGCATCGCGCAACCAAAAATGTAGTAATAAACACAACATATTCGTAGAGTGCACGGTACCGGTAGCCAGTTGACCAGCCCCGGCTTAGGATTAACCCGGCATTTTATCGGACAAGGACAACAATGGATCGCGTGCGCAATCTTCTCGAACAGATCCAGGGCCGCCTCGAGAGCCTCAACAAGGCCGAACGCAAGGTCGCCGAAGTGATACTGCTCAATCCGCAGCAGGCCACCCGCCTGAGCATCGCTGCCCTCGCCCAGGCCGCCCAGGTCAGCGAGCCGACGGTCAACCGTTTCTGCCGCTCGTTCGGCGTCAACGGCTACCCGGAATTGAAAATGCAACTGGCACAGAGCCTGGCCAGTGGCGCGGCGTACGTGAGCCGTGCGGTGGAAGCCGACGACGGCCCCGAGGCTTATACGCGCAAGATCTTCGGCAGCGCCATCGCCTCGCTGGACAGCGCCTGGCAGAGCCTGGACGCCAACCTGGTCAGCCGCGCCGTCGACCTGTTGATCCAGGCCCGGCAGATCCACTTCTTCGGCCTAGGCGCCTCGGCGCCGGTGGCTCTGGATGCCCAGCACAAATTCTTTCGCTTCAACCTGGCGGTGTCCGCCCACGCCGACGTGCTGATGCAGCGCATGCTCGCCTCGGTGGCGCATACCGGCGATCTGTTCGTGATCATCTCCTACACCGGGCGCACCCGGGAACTGGTCGAGGTGGCCCGCCTGGCCCGGGAAAATGGCGCCTCGGTGCTCGGCCTGACCGCCGCCGGCTCCCCGCTCGACCAGGCCTGCAGCCTCAGCGTGCACATCCCGCTGCCCGAGGACACCGACATTTACATGCCGATGACCTCGCGCATCATTCAATTGACGGTGCTGGACGTACTGGCGACCGGCATGACCCTGCGCCGCGGCGCGGACTTCCAGCCGCACCTGCGCAAGATCAAGGAAAGCCTCAACGCCAGCCGTTATCCAGCCAGCGAAGAGCAAGACTGAACCCGAACGGCATCAGGATTCGAAGCCCTGGCATCGCGGGTCGCCCAAGCGGAAAACCGTGCCGTCGTAAGCTGCGTGCTCCGTAAAGCAGACCGACCGCCAGGCAAAGACAGAGCCCCACTCACCCTGCGCGATGGGAAGTACGCAGGGTAAGTGAAGTGCTGCAAAACACCGTTGCTCCGGCCTCCGGGGAGCCGTTCAGCCTAGCGCCCTACTTCCACCAGTACTCCACCTGCACACCGAAGTTGGAGCCATTGCGCGCACTGCCAAAGGCACCGGTGTCGGACAGCGCCGAGCCTTCGGCCAGCAGGTTCGCCGCTTCCTGCGCCGCCTTGTTCCAGGTGGCGTAGGTGTAATACAGGCGAATTTCCGGTCGCTCGAAGAAGCCGGGGCCATTCGGCGACCAGGTCGGCGCGATGGTGAACTTGCTCAGCTTGCGGGTGCCGCCAGAGGCGTCCACCTGGTCATGGCCGATCTCGCCGACCAGCTTGAACTGCTGGGTGAAGGCGTAGCTGGTGCGCCCGCCCACCGACCACCAATCCTGGTCGCCGCCGTCTTCACGCTTGTCCTTCTGGTACACGGCCTGTACCTGACCGCCCAGGCGCGGGGTCATCTGGAAGTCGAAGAACTCGACCACGCGCCAGCTCTTGGCGCTGCGATCCAGGGTCGGGTCGCCGGTGTAGCCCAGGCCGGTCCCCGGTCCCTCGCCGTACTGCAGGGCAAACTTGTTGTCGCCGCCCAGGCCGAGGAAGTTCTTCTGCACGTGCTGCCCGGTCACCGCCCAGCCACTGTGCGAGTCGTCCACGGAGGATGGCTTGTCGACGTAGCTGACGCCCACCTCGATCTCGCCGCCCGGGTTGGTCACGAAGCCGCCGACGTTGAAGTCGTGGCGGTTGATGTATTCCTTCTGGTCGTAGCTGTCCTTGCGCGAGAACACGTAGCTGTACTTGTAATCACCGATCTTCATCTCGTCGATACCGAAACCGGTGGCGCTCTGGTTCCAGTAGTAGAAGTCGGAGATGTGAATGTCGTTACGCTTGTAGAACCGCCGCCCGGCCCACAGCGAGCCGCCGCCCAGCGCCGGCATGTTGCTCCACTCGGCGTACATCTGGTTCATCCGCGCGGTACCGTGGTCACCGGTGAATTTCGGCGTGTGCCCGTACTCGTTGAACAGCTGCGCCATGCCTTCGATGCTCAGCACCGAGCCGTCGTCGAGCGTGAACAGATCCTGACGCAGATCCAGCTCGGCGTACTGCTCGCACTCGTTACCCAAACGGTACTTGGAGCGTGCGCCCGGCAGTTGGAAGCACGACTGTCGGCCATTGCCATCGGCCGTGCCGGCACCACTGCGCACGTAGCCGCTGAACTCCAGCGCCATACCCGTGACCGGCAGAGTCAGGGAGCCCAGCGCCATGACCAGGCCGAAACCCGTTGATCGTTTCATATCCTCTCCTGCTGTTTTTATTGTTGTTACCGCTTTGCAATGCCGGCATCAGGACTACGAGGCCGACTCCTTTTCAACGATTCGTTAACGAGGTGACGTTGCCTGGTTGCGCCGTACGGGCCAGGGGCCGTACGCGCTCGCCGCTCTTGGCATCGAACAGCAGTGCCCGCGCCGCATCGATGTGCAGTTCCAGGCGCTGGCCCACCGGCGGCGCCTGATCGGGCGCCAGGCGGCAGCACAGCTTGCTGTCATTGACGGTGACGAACACCAGGGTGTCCGGCCCGGTAGGCTCGGTGACTTCTACCTGTGCGGCCAGCGTATGGGCCTGCGCCAGGCCGCTCGCCAGTTGCACCTGCTCGGGGCGCACGCCGAGCAGCAATTCGCCCTGCTCCGCGCCCTCGGGCAGCTCGCCCAGAGGCAGCTCGCAACGCCCCTCGGCAGACGCCAGCACGGCCCAGGCCTGCCCGTCGCGACGCTGCACCTGCACGGGAATGAAATTCATCGGTGGCGAGCCGATGAAGCTCGCCACGAACAGGTTGGAAGGATCGTTGTAGATCTGCTGTGGGGTGCCGAATTGCTGAATCACGCCGTCCTTCATCACCGCCACCTTGTCGCCCAGGGTCATGGCCTCGATCTGGTCGTGGGTGACGTAGACCGTGGTGGTCTTCAAACGCTGGTGCATCAGCTTGATTTCGGTACGCATCTCCACCCGCAGCTTGGCGTCGAGGTTGGAGAGCGGCTCGTCGAACAGGTAGATCTTCGGGCGTCGCGCCAGGGCCCGGCCCATGGCCACGCGCTGTTGCTGGCCGCCGGAGAGCTGGCCGGGCTTGCGCCCCAGCAGGTGTTCGATCTGCAGCAGCTTGGCGACGCGCGCCACTTCCTCGTCGATGGCCGCCGGGGCCAGCTTGCGCATCTTCAGGCCGAAGGCGATGTTGTCGCGCACGTTCATGGTCGGGTACAGCGCGTAGGACTGAAACACCATGGCGATGTCACGATCCTTGGGGCTCATGCCGCTGATGTCTGCATCGTCGACCAGGATGGCGCCGTTGCTGATGCTCTCCAGCCCGGCGATGCAGTTCATCAGGGTGGATTTGCCGCAGCCCGACGGGCCGACAAGGATCAGGAATTCGCCATCGTCGATCTTCAGGTCGATGCTTTTCAGCGTGTCCGTCAGGCCACTGCCGTAGGATTTGTTGACGTTGCGCAGTTCGAGCGTTGCCATTTACTTCTCTCCACTTCGAAAGTGCCGCGAGCGAGCGCAGCAGCTTTCAACCCTTTACCGCGCCAGCCGTGAGGCCGCGCAGGAAATACTTGCCCGCCAGGATGTAAACCAGCAGGGTCGGCAGCCCGGCGATCATCGCCGCGGCCATGTCCACGTTGTATTCCTTGGCCCCGGTGCTGGTGTTCACCAGGTTGTTGAGGGCCACGGTGATCGGCTGGGCATCGCCACTGGCGAACACCACACCGAACAGGAAATCGTTCCAGATCTGGGTGAACTGCCAGATCAGGCAGACCATGATGATCGGCACCGACATGGGCAAAAGGATGCGCCCGAAGATGGTGAAGAACCCCGCGCCATCCAGGCGCGCGGCCTTGACCAGAGCATCCGGAACGCTGACGTAGAAGTTGCGGAAGAACAGCGTGGTGAAAGCGATGCCGTAGACCACGTGCACCAGCACCAGGCCGGTGGTGGTATTGGCCAGGCCGAATTTGCCGAGGGTGAACGAGGCCGGCAGCAAAATGGTCTGGAACGGCAGGAAGCAGCCGAACAGCAGCAGGCCGAAGAACAGCTGCGAGCCGCGAAAGCGCCACATCGACAGCACGTAACCGTTGAGCGCGCCGATGGCAGTGGAGATCAGCACCGCCGGAATGGCCATCTTCGCCGAATTCCAGAAGTGCCCGCCGACCACGTCCCAGGCCTTGACCCAGCCGATCAGGGTGAAGGCGTCGGGCAGCGACAGCAGGTTGCCGGCGCGCACGTCCTCGGGGGTCTTGAAGCTGGTCAGCAGCATCACCACCAGCGGCACCAGGTACAGCGCGGCGGCGAACAACAGGGTGGCGTGAATCGCCAGGCGGCTTGGACTGAAGGCCTTAGTCATGGCGCTTGCCTCGCAATTCCGAGTAGAGGTACGGCACCAGGATCGCCAGGATCGCGCCGAGCATCAGCATGGCGCTGGCCGAGCCGATGCCCATCTGCCCGCGACTGAAGGTGAAGTTGTACATGAACATCGCTGGCAGATCGGAGGCGTAGCCGGGCCCGCCCGCGGTCATCGCCGCGACCAGGTCGAAACTCTTGATGGCGATGTGGGCGAGGATCATCACCGCACTGAAGAACACCGGGCGCAGGCTCGGCAGCACGATGCGCAGGTAGATGGTCGGAAGATTCGCACCATCGACCTGGGCGGCGCGGATGATCGACTGATCGACGCCGCGCAGCCCGGCCAGGAACAACGCCATGACGAAGCCCGAGGCCTGCCACACGGCCGCGATCACCAGGCAGTAGACGACCCGCTCGGGGTCCACCAGCCAGTCCAGACGAAAGCCTTCCCAGCCCCAGTCGCGCAGCAGTTTGTCCAGGCCCAAGCCGGGGTTGAGCAGCCACTTCCAGGCGGTGCCGGTGACGATCATCGACAGCGCCATGGGGTACAGGTAGATGGTGCGGATGACGCCTTCGCGACGAATGCGCTGATCCAGCAGCACCGCCAGCAGCACGCCGATGACCAGGCTGATGGCGATGAACAGGCCGCCGAAGACCATCAGGTTCTTGCTGGCGACCCACCAGCGGTCGTTGTCCATCAACCGCAGGTATTGCTGCAGGCCCACCCACTTGTAGCTGGGCATGAAGCTGGAATTGGTGAACGACAGCACCGCCGTCCACAGGATGTAGCCGTAGAACCCCACCAGCACCACCAGCATGGTGGGCGCCAGTACCAGCTTGGGCAGCCAGCGCTGCAGCGCATCGAAGGGTGAAGCCTTGCCGATTACCGTCGTGACACTCATCGGGCCTACCGTGTGTAGAGAAATTCGGGACGAACTCCGCCAGCGACAGGCGCGGTGCCTGTCGCACGAACGGATGGTGAAATCAGGCGGGCCGCAGGGCAGCGGCCCGCTTCACGCTACTGCGCGGACTTGATCGCCGCAGCCATCTGCGCACCGGCCTTGCTCGGGTCGGCGTTCTTGTCGGCCATGAAGTTGGTGACCACATCGAAGATCGCCCCCTGCACCGCCAGGTTGGTGGCCATGCTGTGGGCCATGCTCGGTTCCAGCTTGCCGGCCTTATCGGCCTCCTGGAAATCCTTCATGGAGGCCTGAGCGCAACTGTCGAACTTGCTCATGTCCAGGTCCGAGCGAACCGGGATGGAGCCCTTGTTCTCGTTGAACACGTACTGGAACTCGGGCTCCAGGGCGATGCGCGCCAGGGCATGCTGGGCGGCGATGTCGCCCTCTTTCTTCAGCCTGAACATGGCCATGGAGTCGATGTTGTAGGTGTAGCTGCCCGCGGTGCCCGGCATCGGTACGCACTGGTAGTCCTTGCCGGCGACCTTGCCGGCGGCGGTCCATTCGCTTTTGGCCCAGTCGCCCATGATCTGCATGCCGGCCTTGCCGTCGATGACTTCGGCGGTGGCCAGGTTCCAGTCACGCCCGGCACGGTTGTCGTCCATGTAGGTGGAGAGCTTTTTCAGCGCGGTGAACACTTCGGCCATCTGCGGGCTGGTCAGGGTCGCCTCGTCGTTCTCGACGAACGCCTTGTGGTAGCCCTCGGCGCCCATGATGCTAAGCACCAGGCCTTCGAAAACGGTGCTGTCCTGCCATGGCTGGCCGCCATGGGCCAGTGGCGTGAAACCGGCGGCCTTGAGCTTGTCGCCGGCGGCGTAGAGTTCGTCCAGGGTGGTCGGCGCCTTGTTGATGCCGGCCTTCTTGAAGACTGCCGGGTTGATCCACAGCCAGTTGACGCGGTGGATGTTCACCGGCACGGCCACGTAATGGCCGTCGTACTTCATGGTATTGGCGACAGTTTTCGAGAGCAGGCCATCCCAGTTATTGGCCTTGGCCACGTCGTCCAGCGGTGCGAGCAGATCCAGCGCGCCCCACTCCTGCAGATCCGGCCCCTTAATCTGTGCGGCGCCTGGCGGGTTGCCGGAGACCACACGGGTCTTCAGCACGGTCATGGCGGCCGAGCCGGCACCACCGGCCACGGCACTGTCCTTCCAGGTGTAGCCGTCCTTCTCGACCAGCTCACGCAGGACCTTCACGGCTGCCGCTTCGCCACCGGACGTCCACCAATGCACGACTTCGACCGTACCTTTGGAGTCGGCCGCCAGCGCGGTGAGGGGCAACAGGGAAGCGAGAGAAACGGCAGTAGCGAGACGGGTGATCGCGTTCATCGAAGTACCTTTCTTGTTGTTAGCGGCAAGTCATGGCGCTTGCGTTGCAGGGAGTGTAATCAGGGTTGGCGGGCCGCCAGGTAACGAAGCGATGCGTGAATGTCACCACGCCGTTACATGGCAGCCAATGCCGTGGCCAGGCTCGGCGCCAGCGCCACGCGCGGCAGCAGCACGGCCTGGTAGGCGTGGTACAGGTCGGGCTTTCCCGGCCAGATGCTGGCAGCCGGGCGGTTGCCGGTATCGAGTTCATGGTGCCAGCTGCCCGCTTGTAGATCGATGAAATGGCTGGCGGTGAATTCCCAGAAGCGCCGGTACCACTGCTCGTAATCCGGCTCGCCGGTTCGCCGCAGCAGCGCCGCGGCCGCCGCGCTGGCTTCGGCCTGCACCCAGTGCAGCCGCGCACGCACCACTGGCCGCGCCTGCCAGTCGAGGGTGTAGACCAGCCCCGGCGCGCCGTCGGCCAACCAGGCATCGCGGCAGGCACTGGTGAACAGACCGCGCGCGTCGTCCAGCAGCCAGGCGGGTGCTTCCAGTCCGGCGCGCATCAGGGCGGCCTCCAGATGCAGCAACAGGCGCGCCCATTCGAAACTGTGCCCGGGCGTGCTGCCATAGGGGCGAAACGGATCGGCGCGGTTATCGGTGTTGTAGTCGGGCAGCGCCTGCCACTGGCGGTCGAAATGCTCGACCACCACGTGCCCGCGGGAGGCGGCATGCCCGTGGATCAATCGCTCGGCGACACGTAACGCGCGCTGCAGCCAGACGCTGTCGCCCGTGACGTCGGCCAGGGCGAGAAAGGCTTCCACGCCATGCATGTTGCTGTTGGCGCCGCGGTAGGCTTCCTCCTGCGACCAGTCGCGGCTGAAGCTCTCCCGCAGCGCGCCCTCCTCCTCACTCCAGAAATGCCGCTCGAGGATGCCGATCGCTTCGTCCAGCAGCTCGCTGGCACCGGGCCTGCCAGCCGCCTGGGCGCTGCTGGCGGCCAGGGCCACGAAGGCGTGCAGGTAGGCGGTCTTATCGCTCTCGCGGGTCGCATCGGCGAACCAGCCGCCGGCCACCTCGTCACGCAGCCGGCCCTGCAGTGCGGCGACGCCGTGATCGACCAGCTCGCCATAGCCGGCAATGCCTTGCAGATGGGCCAGGGCGAAGCAGTGGGTCATGCGCGTGGTGTGGATCAGCTCGGCGACGGCATCAGGCGCCAACGCGCCCCTTGCATCGAGGGCGGCGAAGCCATGCTCGACTTTCGCCGCACGGGCGAACGGCAGCAGACGCACGCCTTCGGCATTCAGCCAGGCCTGATGGGCGGGCTTCACCAGCCAGCTGTCAGCGGGGAGTACGGGTGTGATCGTCATTGTTGTTATTCCATACAGACGGAAAATGGCCGCATCAGTCGGTAGCCCGGGTTGAGCGCAGTGATACCCGGGTCCGTCAAAAACCTGGGTTACGCCTTTGGCTAACCCAGGCTAAGAGAGGCTGTGCAGGCACCGGCGGATACAAATCGTCAAAAAGCTCATGACGAGTCTACTGACGGCTACCTACCGCCAAGTAACGAAGGCCGGCTGCTTTGTCACGGGGCGGTGACATTCAATCCGGCATCCGCGGCAGGCGCAGGGTCACTCGCAGCCCGCCTTCGCGCAGGTTCTGCAGGCTCACCTCGCCGCCATGGCTATGGGCGATGTTGCGCGCGATGCCGAGGCCCAGGCCATAACCCTGCTGCTGCCCGGCCAGGCGAAAGTGCGGCTCGAACACCTGCTCGAGGCGCTGCTCGGGTACCCCCGGCCCCTCGTCGTCGACGTGCAGCACGTAGGCCTCGTCATCGTCCTCGACATGCAGATGGGCGCGGTGGCCGTACTTGAGCGCGTTGTCGACCAGGTTGCCGATGCAGCGCCGCAACGCCAGGGGTTTGCCTAGGTATTCGGCGCCGGCCTCGCCGTGCAGGGTCACTCGGCCATTGCCGGTCGGCGCCAGGTAGGGTTCGACCAGACAGTGCAGCAGCTGGTTGAGGTCCACCGACTCGATGTTCTCGTGGATGTCGGTGTCCTTGACGCACTGCAGCGCGCCCTTGACCAGCAGTTCCAGCTCGTCGAGATCGCGGCCGAACTTGGTCTGCAGGGTTTCGTCGTCGAGCAGTTCGACGCGCAGCCGCAGCCGGGTGATCGGCGTACGCAGGTCATGGGAAATGGCGCTGAACAGTTGGGCGCGCTCGGTCAGGTAGCGGCTGATGCGCTCGCGCATGGCGTTGAAGGCCCGCGCCACCTCGACCACTTCACGCCCGCCGGCCTCCTCCACCGGCTCGATGTCGGCGCCCAGCGACAAGTGCCGCGCAGCGCGCGCCAGGCGCTTGAGCGGCCGGCTCTGCCAGCGCACCAGAATGCCGATGAACAACAGCAGAAAGCCGCTGCTGAGCAGGATGAACCACAACTGCTGGGCCGGCAGTACCGGCTCCTCCAGGCTGGTGTAGGGCTCTGGCAAGAGCGAGGCGATATACAGCCACTCGCCGGGCGCCAGCTGGATCTGGGTGACCAGTACCGGCGGGTTGACCGGCTCCAGGGTAAGGGCGTAATGGGCCCAGGAGCGCGGCAACTCGTCGAGTTTCAGGCCACCATTGAAAATGCGCAGATCATCCGGGCTGACGAAGGTCACGGAAATGTCCGCCTTGTTGCCCAACGAAGCGCGCAGCACCTCGCTGACCGCCTCGGTCACCGCCAGCTTGCGCGGCGTTTCGGGCAGCAGGTGCATGGTCAAGGGCCGGTCGTTGAGGCTGACCACGAAGCGGGTGCCGCCCATGCTGCGCAACTGGTCGAGCACCATCGGTCGGTAGGCCACCGGCAGCGAACGGAAATAACGCACGCTGGCCGACATCGAATGGGCCAGGCTGCGCGCCGTGGTGACCAGGCCTTCGAGCTGAGTGGCGCGCAATTGCGACAGCCAGATGGCGCTGGACAACGTCTGCGCCGCCAGCACCGAGAGCAAGGTCAGGAGCAGCATGCGGCCCAGCAGTGAACGTGGAATCGGCACCAGCCGACGCCAGTCAGCGCGCATTGCCGGCCTGCGCACTGACGGCGGCGGCCAGCTGGTAGCCGCTGCCACGTACGGTGCGGATCAGCCGCGGCGGTTTGCCGGTGTCACGCAGGCGCTGGCGCAGGCGGCTCACGGCCATGTCGACGATGCGTTCGAGCGGCATCATCTCGCGGCCGCGAGTGGCGTTGCCAATGGTGTCGCGGTCGAGAATCTGTTGCGGGTGATCGAGAAACAGCTTGAGCAGCGCAAAGTCGGCGCCGGACAACAGCACTTCCTCGCCGTCGAGGTGAAACAGCCGATGACTGACCATGTCCAGGCGCCACTCGTCGAACACCAGCACGTCGGCGCTACGCTCCTGGGCGAAATTGACCCGGCGCAGCAGCGCCTTGATACGCGCCAGCAACTCGCGGGGGCTGAACGGCTTGCCGAGGTAGTCGTCGGCACCCAGCTCGAGGCCGACGACCCGGTCGGCCTCGTCGGAGCTGGCGGTCAGCATGATGATCGGGACCTGGGCGAAACGCTGGTGCTCGCGGATCCAGCGGCACAGGCTGAAGCCGTCCTCGTCGGGTAGCATCACGTCGAGAATCACCAGGTCGGCGCCGCCTTCGCAGAGCGCCTCGCGAAACCCGGCGCCATCGGCCACGGTGCGCACCTGCAGGCCGGCACGCCCGAGGTAGGTTTGCAGCAGTTCCCGAATATCCTGGTCGTCGTCGACCAGCAGGATGGATTTTCCAGTTGGGCTCACATCGATGATCCTTGTTGTTATCGGCGATGCTAGACAGAGTGTTCGGGGTGCTGGTTCCTCTGCAGGTGCTGCTCCACCGCCACTCCCGCGCCGACCAGGCCCGGGTAAGGCGCGGTGACCAGCCATACCGGCAGGCCATCAAAGTAGTCGCTCATGCAGCCCTTGTCGCGCAGGCTGCGCGAGAACCCGCTGGCCATGAAGAAGTCGGCGAAGCGCGGCACCATGCCGCCGGCGATGAACACGCCGCCTCGGCCGCCCACGGTCAGCACGTTGTTACCCGCCACACGGCCGAGCAGGCAGCAGAACAGCTCCAGCACGTTGACCGCCAACGGCTCCCCTTCCAGCGCGGCCCGGGTAACCTGGGCCGCGCTCTGCAGGGGGGCCGACTGACCGTCCACCGCGCAGGTCGCGCGGTACAAGGCGAGTAGCCCGTTGCCGCTGAGAGCGCCAGCCTCGGCGCTGACATGGCCGAGCTGGCGATGCAGCGCCTGCCAGATCAGCGCCTCGCGGTTGCTGCCCACCGGCAGGTCGACGTGGCCGCCCTCGCCCGGCAACGCGTGCCAGCTGCCATCGGGCAAGCTCAGCAAGGTGCCTACGCCCAGGCCGGTGCCGGCACCGATCACCACCGCCGGGCGGCCAGGCTGCGCCACGCCGGGGCAGACGGTAATGTACTCGTCGTCCTGCAGGCAGGTCATGCCCAAGGCCATGGCGGAAAAATCGTTGAGCAGCAGCAGCTCGCGCACCTGCAGTTCGGCGCAGAACGCCTGGCGGTCGATGCGCCAGGCGTTGTTGGTGAAGCGGAACGGATCGATTTCCACCGGCCCGGCGCAGGCCAGGCAAATGGTTTGCACTTCGCCGAGCGCCAGACCTTCGGCGGCCAGGTAAGCGACGATGGCCTGTTCGACGGTGGCGTGATCGGCAGTCGCCGATACCCGCACCCCGTGCAGGCCGCCATCACGCCACAGGGCGAAACGCGCATTGGTGCCGCCGATGTCGCCAACCAGCGCCAGGCTCATCGCAGCGAATCCAGTTCGGCGGTGAAGGCGCTGGCGCCCTCTTCCGCGGGGCTGAATGCGGCGCGCATGAAGGCGAACAGCTCGCGGCCACAACCGACGCCGGTGCCTTGCGGGCGCGGCGCGATCTTGCGGGCGTTCCAGGCGATGTCGTCGACCAGCACCTGCAGGTGCCCGGTCACGCCATCGACGCGAATCAGATCGCCGTCGCGCACCCGCGCCAGCGGGCCTCCATCCCAGGCCTCGGGGCTGACGTGAATGGCCGCCGGCACCTTGCCCGACGCGCCGGACATCCGCCCATCGGTAACCAGCGCCACCTTGAAGCCGCGATCCTGGAGAATGCCCAGGTACGGCGTGAGTTTGTGCAGCTCGGGCATGCCGTTGGCCTTCGGCCCCTGGAAGCGCACCACGGCGACGAAATCGCGCTCCAGCTCACCGGCCTTGAAGGCTTCGGCCAGTTCGACCTGGGTTTCGAACACGCGGGCCGGCGCTTCGACCACCTGATGCTCCGGCGCCACGGCCGACACCTTGGCCACGCCGTTGCCGAGGTTGCCGGTCAGCACCCGCAACCCGCCCTCGGGGGAGAAGGCTTCCGGCACGCTGCGCAGGATGTTGCGATCCAGGCTCTGCTCCGGGCCCTGGCGCCAGACCAGGCGCTCGCCATCCAGGAACGGCTCCTGGGTATAGCGCGACAGACCCTGGCCGGCGACGGTATAGACATCCTCGTGCAGCAGGCCGGCTTCGAGCAGCGTGCGCACCATGAAGGGCACGCCGCCGCAGGCATGGAAGTGGTTCACGTCAGCCTGGCCATTGGGGTAGACCTTGGCCAGCGTCGGGGTGACGGCGGACAGGTCGGCCATGTCCTGCCAGGTCAGCTGGATGCCGGCGGCGCGGGCGAAGGCCGGGATGTGCAGCGTGTGATTGGTCGAACCGCCGGTGGCGTTGAGCGCCACCACCGAGTTGACGATGGCTTTCTCGTCGATGATCCGGCACAGCGGCGTGTATTCGCCGCCTTGCCGCGTGAGGCGCACCACCTGGTGGGCGGCCTCGGCGGTCAGCGCGTCACGCAGCGGTGTGTACGGGTTGACGAACGACGAGCCCGGCAGATGCAGGCCCATGATTTCCATCACCACCTGATTGGTGTTGGCGGTGCCGTAGAAGGTGCAGGTACCGGGGCTGTGGTAGGACTTCATCTCCGATTCGAGCAGTTGCTCGCGGGTCGCCTTACCTTCGGCATAAAGCTGGCGAACCTCGGCCTTTTCCTTGTTGGGAATGCCCGAAGGCATCGGCCCGCCCGGCACGAAGATCATCGGCAGGTGGCCGAAACGCAGGGCGCCGATCATCAGCCCCGGGACGATCTTGTCGCAGATGCCCAGCAGCATCGCCGCATCGAACATGTTGTGCGACAGCGCCACGGCGGTAGACATGGCGATCACCTCGCGGCTGGCGAGGCTCAGTTCCATGCCCGGTTCACCCTGGGTCACGCCGTCGCACATCGCCGGTACGCCGCCGGCCACCTGGCCCACCGAGCCGACCTGGCGCAGGGCCTGTTTGATCAGTTCCGGATAGTGTTCGTAGGGCTGGTGGGCGGACAGCATGTCGTTATAGGCGGTGACGATGCCGACGTTGGCCTCGTTCATCAGCCGCAGGCGCTGCTTGTCTTCGGCCGAGCCGCAACCGGCCACGCCATGGGCGAAGTTGGCGCATTGCAGCGCGCCGCGGTGCGGGCCCTGGCTGTCGGCAGCGGCCATCTGCGCCAGGTAACGCTCGCGGGTGGCGCGGCTGCGGGCAATAAGGCGGTCGGTTACCTCGAGAATGCGGGGGTGCATGGTGTCGACTCCAGGCTAGCGGGTAGCACTTCGAATTGTATTTTTATCAAAATATTGACAGCTAAAACGCTTGATTTCTACTTTCATGAGAATAATCTTGTTTTTAAAACAACATATAAGGATCGACGCTCATGACATTGCGAATTGCCATCAATGGTTTCGGTCGTATCGGCCGTAACGTGCTCCGGGCACTCTATACCCAGAACTATCGCGAAAAGCTGCAAGTCGTCGCCATCAATGACCTGGGCGACAGCGCCATCAACGCTCATCTGCTCAAGTACGACAGCGTACACGGCATTTTCGACGCGTCCGTCGAAGTCGATGGACAAAACCTGCTCGTCAATGGTGACCGCATCGCCGTCAGCGCGATCCGTAATCCTGCCGAGCTGCCCTGGAAGGATCTGGACGTCGACGTGGTGTTCGAATGCACCGGCCTTTTCACCGATCGCGACAAGGCAGCCGCCCACCTGAGCGCCGGCGCCCGCAAGGTGATCATCTCCGCGCCAGCCAAGGGCGCCGATGCGACCATCGTCTACGGCGTCAACGAAGGCAGCCTGCGCGCCGACCAGCCGATCATCTCCAATGCCTCTTGCACCACCAACTGCCTGGCACCGGTCGCTCAGGTGCTGCAGCGCGAGCTGGGCATCGAAAGTGGGCTGATGACCACCATCCACGCCTACACCAACGACCAGAACCTCTCCGACGTGTATCACAGCGACCTGTTCCGGGCGCGCTCGGCCACCCAGTCGATGATCCCCACCAAGACCGGCGCTGCCGAAGCGGTGGGCTTGGTGCTCCCGGAACTGGCCGGGCGCCTGACCGGCATGGCGGTGCGCGTGCCGGTGATCAACGTGTCGCTGGTCGACCTCACTATTCAGGTGCAGCGCGACACCAGCGTCGAGGAAATCAACGCACTTATGAAGGCGGCTGCCGAGAAATCCCCTGTACTGGGTTACAACACCCTGCCGCTTGTGTCCTGCGACTTCAACCACAATCCGCTGTCGTCGATCTTCGACGCTAACCACACCAAGGTGAATGGCCGCCTGGTGAAAGTGCTGGCCTGGTACGACAACGAATGGGGCTTCTCCAACCGCATGCTCGACACCTGCCTGGCAGCTAACGCCGCCAAATGAACCTGCGCTGAGAACCTGTTCAAAGCCTGCTGCGCGTCGGCACTGCGGCGTTAAAAACAGGCTCGGACTGCTCATTTACAGCTCGTAAACTCCGCGTCCTCGCCTGTTTTTGCGGGGCCGCCCAGGCCTTGCATTGCTCTAGCTCGCGAGGCTTTGAACAGGTTCTGACAGACGCAGCGATGCACCGAGCGGCATAAAGGCTCGGTAAATCGCTGCGAGCGGATTACAATTGCTGCCCGCCTCGCCCACTAGGCCAAGCTTGACCCCGCGCCAAACGTGCTGGCGTTGGCGCCAGGCAGCCGCTAATCGATATCCGCAAACCACTGGAAGCCGCATGGACTCTAGCCGCAACACCCTCGAACAGCACTACACCGCCATCCTCGGCCAGCTCGGCGAAGACGTTTCCCGCGAAGGCCTGCTCGACACGCCCAAGCGCGCCGCCAAGGCCATGCAGTACCTGTGCAATGGCTACCAGAAGACCCTGGAAGAAGTCACCAACGGTGCGCTGTTCAGCTCCGACGCCAGCGAGATGGTGGTGGTCAAGGATATCGAGCTGTATTCGCTGTGCGAGCACCACCTGCTGCCCTTCATCGGCAAGGCCCACGTCGCCTACATTCCCAGCGGCAAGGTGCTGGGCCTGTCCAAGGTCGCGCGCATCGTCGACATGTATGCCCGACGCCTGCAGATCCAGGAAAGCCTGAGCCGGCAGATCGCCGAGGCCGTCCAGCAGGTCACTGGTGCCCTGGGCGTGGCAGTGGTCATCGAAGCCAAGCACATGTGCATGATGATGCGCGGCGTGGAGAAGCAGAACTCCTCCATGGTCACCTCGGTGATGCTCGGCGAGTTTCGCGAGAACGCCGCGACCCGCAGCGAGTTTCTGAGCCTGGTCAACGGTTGAGGCTTGAGACTGTGGGAGCGTCCGCCCTCGGCGCGATGAAATCGTCGGGCCGCCGCTCTCTCTGCGCTGCGCCCACCATTCGCCCCGGGTCGGGGCTCCCACCCGGCCCCATTGACCTCGCAACCCGCCACCCGCGCGGGAGCGTCGCCCTCGGCACGAACCAATGGTGGCATCGCCGCGATATCGGCTTCGCCCGCACCATTGGCAGCCCGTAGGGTGGGTCACGCTTCACCGACCCACCTCACAGCCAACGCCAATACTAGCACCCTACCCCTTAACTCTTTTCGACGAACTGCAACTCGGCCAACCGAGCATAAAGCGTGTTGCTGGCGACCAGTTCGGCGTGTTTACCCAGTGCCACCAACCGTCCCTGATCGAAGACCGCGATGCGGTCGGCGCTCTTCACCGTGGCCAGGCGGTGGGCGATCACCAGGGTGGTGCGGCCACGCATCAGTTCGGGCAGCGCCTGCTGGATCAGGTGCTCGCTCTCGGCGTCCAGGGCGCTGGTGGCTTCATCGAGCAGCAGGATCGGTGCATCCACCAGCAAGGCGCGGGCAATCGCCAGGCGCTGCCGCTGGCCGCCGGAAAGCCCCAGGCCCGCATCGCCCAGATGGGTCTGATAACCCTGGGGCAAGCGCTCGATAAATTCATGGGCATGGGCCGCGCGGGCGGCGGCTTCCACGTCCGCATCGCTGGCCTCCGGGTGCCCGTAGCGGATGTTGTCGGCCACGCTGCCGAAGAACAGCGCCGGGTGCTGGGAAACCAGCGCGAAGTTCTCGCGCAGGGCGTGCGGGTCGAGGCGCTCGATGGGCAGGCCGTCGATAAGGATGCGCCCCTGTAGCGGGTCGTAAAAGCGCAGCAGCAGGTCGAACAACGTCGACTTGCCGGCTCCGGACGGGCCGACGATGGCCAGGGTTTCGCCCGGCTCCACCGCCAGCGTGATGTCTTGCAGCGCCAGGCTGTCGGGGCGCGTCGGGTAGGCGAAGGACAAATCCTGCACTTCGATACGGCCCTCCGCAGGCCGGACCGGAACCAGCGCGCCGCCGAGTGGCGCATGAATCTCGTTGCGCGCACTGAGCAGTTCGCTGATGCGCTCGGCGGCGCCAGCGGCGCGTTGCAGCTCGCCGATCACCTCGCTGAGGGTGCCGAACGACGAGCCGACGATCAGGCTGTAGAACACGAATGCCGCCAGCTCACCGCCGCTGATGCGCCCGGCGATCACATCCATGCCGCCGACCCAGAGCATCACGCCCACGGCGCCGAGCACCAGCACGATCACCACGGTGATCAGCCAGGCGCGTTGGGCGACGCGCTTGCGGGCAGTGTCGAACGCCGCCTCGGCGGACTGGCCGAAGCGCCGGCGGTCTTCGGCCTGATGGTTGTAGGCCTGCACTGTCTTGATCTGCCCGAGCACTTCGCTGACGTAGCTGCCGACATCGGCGATGCGATCCTGGCTCTGCCGCGACAACTCACGCACACGGCGGCCAAACAGCAGGATCGGTGCGACGACCAGCGGCAGTGCCGCGAGCACGATGGCGCTGAGCTTGGGGTTGGTGGCCACCAGCAGGATCATGCCGCCGACCAGCATGATCAGGTTGCGCAGCGCCATCGACAGCGACGAGCCGATGACCGACTGCAGCAAGGTGGTATCGGCGGTCAACCGCGACTGGATCTCAGAGGCGCGGTTGTGGGCGTAAAAGCCGGGGTGCAGGCCGACCAGGTGATCGAAGACGCGCTTGCGGATGTCTGCCACCACCCGCTCGCCCAGCCAGGAAACCAGGTAGAAGCGCGTGTAGGTACCCACCGCCAGCGCCAGCACCAGCACGAAGAACAGCAGTATCGAATGGCGCAACGCTTCCGGCGACTGAGTGGCCAAGCCCTGATCGACCAGCAGCTTGATGCCCTGCCCCATGGACAAGGTAATGGCGGCAGTGAACAGCAGCGCCAGCAGCGCACCGACCACGCGACCGCGATAAGGGGCGATAAACGCCCAGGATGTGCGCAGGGCACCGCGCTGGCGACCGGACAAAAGCGATTTCATGGCGGGCTCGAAGGCTGATGGCGAGAGGGTTACAGCCCATCAGATGGGGTCTATCGGCGCAAACATCAAGCGGGGGCCCTGCGCTTGGCGGCGATCAGCGCTCCATTTAATATATGGAACCCGATTCCAAAAACAATCATTAGCCGCCAGGAGCGCCCATGCCCGCCGCCACCACCACTCCACTTCCTCAACATTGCGACCTGCTGGTGGTCGGCTCGGGCGCCGCCGGGCTGGCCGCCGCGGTGACTGCAGCGTGGCATGGCCAGCGCGTGGTGCTGATGGAAAAGGACGCCGTGTTCGGCGGCGCCACCGCCTGGTCCGGAGGTTGGGCCTGGGTTCCGCGCAACCCGCTGGCGCAGCGGGCCGGCATCCAGGAAGACATCGAGCAACCGCTCACCTACCTGCGCCACGAGCTGGGCGAGCATTTCGACGAAACGCGTGTCAGGGCCTTTCTCGACGCCTGCCCGCAGATGGTGGCGTTCTTCGAACGGCACACCGCCCTGCAGTTCGCCGACGGCAACGGCATTCCCGACATGCATGGCGACACGCCCGGCGCCGCCACCGGCGGCCATCAGGTGATCGCCGCGCCCTATGACGGCCGCGAAGTGCTCGACCTGCTGCCGCGCCTGCGCAGGACGCTGCGCGAGACCTCGTTCATGGGCATGCCGATCATGGCCGGCGCCGACCTGGCCGCCTTCCTGAGCATGACCCGCTCACCGAGAGCGCTGTGGCACGTGACCCGTCGTTTTGCCACGCACCTCTATCACCTGGCCCGTTATGGCCGCGCCATGCACCTGGTCAACGGCGTCGCGCTGGTCGCCCGGCTGGCCCGCTCGGCCGCCGACCTGGGCGTGACGATGATCGAGTCGGCACCGGTGATCAGCCTGCATCAGGAAGATGGCCGTATCAGCGGCGCCACGCTGCGCCGTGCGGACGGCGAGCACTTCATCGGTGCCCGTGCAGTGGTGCTGGCGGCCGGCGGTTTCCCCAACGATCCTCGACGGCGCCAGCAGCTTTTTCCCCGCGATGTCAGCGGCGCGGACAACCTGGCCCTGCCGCCAACCGCCTGCTCCGGCGATGGCCTGCGCCTGGGCGAAGCGCTGGGTGCCCAGGTCGATACCCGGCTGAAATCGCCGGTCGCCTGGGCGCCGGTGTCCCGGGTGCCGCACCGCGACGGCAGTATCGGCCACTTCCCGCACATCATCGAGCGCGGCAAGCCCGGCATCATCGGCGTGCTGGCCAGCGGCAAGCGCTTCGTCAACGAAGCCCACGGCTATTACGACTACGTGGCGGCGATGGTCGAACAGGTGCCCGAGGACCAGCCGGTGTGTTCCTGGCTGATCTGCGATCATCGCTTCCAGCGCCGCTACGGCCTGGGTTTCGCCCGCCCGGCGCCCGTACCACTGTGGGCGATGTTGCGTAGCGGCTACCTGAAACGTGCGGCGACCATAGAGCAGCTGGCGCTCGACTGCGGCATCGATCCGATGGGGCTGGCGAGCACGGTGGCCACTTTCAACCAACATGCCCGCAACGGCGAAGACCCGCAGTTCGGCCGCGGCAGCACCGCCTTCAACCGCAAACAGGGCGACCCGCTGCACCCTGGCGCCAACCCCTGCGTGGCGCCTATCGAGCATGGCCCGTTCTACGCGGTGAAGGTGCAGCCCGGCTGCTTCGGCACCTTCGCCGGGCTCAAGACCGACGGCAGCGGCCGGGTGCTGGATGCCGATGGCCAGCCGATCTTCGGCCTCTACGCTGCCGGCAGCGACATGGCCAGCGTGTTCGGCGGTCACTATCCCTCAGGCGGCATCAACCTGGGCCCGGCACTGACCTTCGGCTACGTCGCGGCCCGGCATGCGGCGGGCGTCAGTGAGTACGAGTAGTCGCCGGACAACAAAAAGCCCCGCTTGGGCGGGGCTCTGCAGATCGCTACGACGTCAGGCCTTGTTCAGCGACTCGACGCCGACTTCGTCCCACAACTCTTCGGCCAGGTGGAAAGTGGCGTTGGCTGCCGGAATGCCGCAGTAAATTGCGCTCTGCATGATCACTTCCTTGATTTCCTCGCGGGTCACGCCGTTGTTCTTGGCGGCCTTGAGGTGCAGCTTCAATTCACCCTCGCGGTTCATGCCGATCAACATGGCGATGGTAATCAGGCTACGGGTGTGGCGCGGCAGCCCCGGGCGCGTCCAGATGTCGCCCCAGGCGTGGCGGGTGATCATCTCCTGGAACTCTTCGTTGAACGGCGTCAGTTTTTCCAGGCTGCGGTCGACGTGGGCATCGCCCAGCACCGCACGGCGCACCTGCATGCCGGCGTCGTAGCGTTGTTTCTCGTCCATCGGTGGCTCCATTTTTCTTCACGGCGTGGGCGTGCGACGACGCCCACGCACTGCAGGCTCAATTGGTTTGCAGAAAGCTCAGCACGCGCCTGGTGAACAGTTCACCAGCCTGCACGTTGGACAGGTGCGCAGCATCGAACTCGACCAGCTCGGCGCCCGGAATACGCTCTTGCATGAAGCGACCGTGTTCGGGCGTGGTCACCGCATCACCGGTGCCGCATACGATCAGGGTCGGCACGTCGATCGTGGCGATCTGCTCGCGGTAGTCGGTATCGCGCACCGCTGCACAGTTACCGGCATAGCCCTGGGGCGAGGTCTGCGCCAGCATGGTGACGATCGGCTCGACCTTCTCCGGCTGGGCCTTGGCGAACGGCGCGGTGAACCAGCGCTCGATGGAGGCATCACGCAGGTCGCGCATGGCCTTCTCGCCACCCTTGAGCACGGTGTCGATGCGGGTGTTCCACACCTCGTCGGTGCCGATCTTGGCGCCGGTGTTGCACAGCACCAGGCGATCCAGGCGCGAGGCGGCGTTGATCGCCAGCCACTGGCCGATCAGCCCGCCCATGGACAGGCCGCAGAAGTGCACCTTGTCGATGTTCAGGGCATCGAGCAGTGCCAGCACGTCGCGGCCGCTCTGCTCGATGCTGTAGAAACCCGGCGTGACCAGCGACTGGCCATGGCCACGGGTGTCATAACGCAGCACCCGGAAGTGCTCGGTGAACGCCGGAATCTGCGCATCCCACATGTGCAGGTTGGTGCCCAGAGAATTGGACAACACCAGCACCGGTGCGTCGGCCGGGCCTTCTAGCAGGTAGTTCAGGTCGCCATCGGCGAGGGAAACGACAGGCATGACAATCTCCTAACGGGAAAACGGTTCAGTGGTTCGCGCTGCGGTGCAGGGCCACGGCGCGATCGACCCAGCGCTGCGCCTGGCCCAGGTAATGGGCCGGGTCGAGCAGGCGGTCCAGCTCATCGGCGGACAGTTGGGCGCTGACCTCGGCGTTGGCGCCGAGCACGGCGCGCAGGTGTGCGCCCTCCTTCACCGCCTGCTTGCAGCATTGCTCGACAAGATGGTGGGCAGCGTCACGACCGATGCGTTGCGCCAGGGCGATGCTCACCGCCTCGGCCAGCACCAGGCCGCGGGTCAATTCGAGGTTGGTGGCCATGCGCTCGGCGTCCACTTCCAGGCCCGGCACCAGGATCAGCGCCTGCTGCAGGGCGCCGGAGACCAGGCAGCAAAGCTCCGGCAGCGTCTCCCACTCGGCGTGCCACAACCCCAGGCTGCGCTCGTGCTCCTGGGGCATGGCCGCGAACATGGTAGCGACCAGCCCGGGCGCGCGGGTGGCGGCGCCGATCAACACCGCCGCGCCCACCGGGTTGCGCTTGTGCGGCATGGTCGAGGAGCCGCCCTTGCCCGGCGCCGAGGGCTCGAACAGCTCGCCGGCTTCGGTCTGCATCAGCAGGCTGAGGTCACGGCCCAGCTTGCCCAGGCTGCCGGCAATCAGGCCGAGCAGGCTGGCGAACTCGACCAGGCGATCACGCTGGGTGTGCCAGGGCTGCTCGGGCAGTTGCAGGTCCAGTTCGGCGGCCAGCGCACCGGCCACTGGCCAGGCCTTGTCGCCCAATGCGGCCAGGCTGCCCGAGGCGCCGCCGAACTGCAGGCACAGCAGGCGCGGTTTGATTTCGTCGAGGCGCTGGCGATGACGATCGATGGCGCCCAGCCAGCCTGCGATCTTCATGCCCAGGGTCACCGGCGTGGCATGCTGCAGCCAGGTGCGCCCGGCCATGGGCGTTGCCGCATGACGCTGGGCCTGCGTGGCCAGCTGTCTGCTCAGGGCGTCCAGATCCTTTTCCAGCAGATCGATGGCCGCACGCAGCTGCAGCACCAGGCCGCTGTCCATGGCGTCCTGGCTGGTGGCGCCCAGATGCACGTAGCGCTCGGCCTCGGGGTTGCTCGCCGCGATGCGTTTGCCCAGCGCCTTGACCAGCGGAATCGCTGAATTGCCGGCGCTGCCGATGGCCACCGCCAACGCGTCGAAGTCGTAGAGTTCGGCGCGGCAAGCCGCCTCGATATCGGCGACCACCGCCTGCGGGATCACCCCGGCCGCCGCTTCGGCCCGGGCCAGCGCTGCCTCGAAGTCGAGCATGCCCTGCACACGACCCTGATCGCTGAACACCTGGCGCATCGGCGCACTCGTGAAATAGGCATCGAACAGCTGGCTAGCGGGCCTTGAACTCATACAGCGAACACTCCGTGGTCAATGATCGTGGTGCAGGTAACTGGCCTGGCGCGGCAGGCGCAGGCTGACCAGAAAGGCCAGCACCATCATGCCTGATACGTACCAGTAGAAGGTCTGTTCCATGCCGATGGATTTCAGCCCCAGGGCAACGTATTCCGCCGAGCCGCCAAACAGTGCGTTGGCTACCGCGTAAGCCAGGCCGACGCCCAGGGCACGCACCTCCGGCGGGAACATCTCGGCCTTCACCAGGCCGCTGATCGAGGTGTACAGGCTGACGATGGCCAGCGCCGCGATGATCAGCAGGAACGCCATCACCGGGCTCTGCACGGTATGCAGCAAGGCCAGGATCGGCCAGGTGCAGATCGCACCAAGGGCGCCGAACCAGAGCATCGAGGTGCGGCGACCGATACGGTCGGACAGCGCACCGAACAACGGCTGCATGATCATGAACAGGAACAGCGCGCCGGTCATGATGCCGCTGGCGGTCTTGGCGCTCATGCCGGCCGAGTTGACCAGGTACTTCTGCATATAGGTGGTAAAGGTGTAGAAGATCAGCGACCCACCGGCGGTGTAGCCCAGCACGGTGAAGAACGCGGCCTTGTGGTGCTTGAACAGGTAGGCGACGCTGCCCGATTCCTTGTTGCCGATCTGGTCTTGCTTGGCGGTTTCGTCCAGCGAGCGACGCAGATAGAACGCCACCACCGCCGCCATCGCGCCGATCACGAAGGGGATGCGCCAGCCCCAGGCACGCAGCTCGTCCTCGCTCAGCGCCTGCTGGAGAATCACCACCACCAGCACCGCCAGCAACTGTCCGCCAATCAGGGTGACGTACTGAAACGAAGCGAAGAAACCGCGCTGGCCCTTGAGCGCTACCTCACTCATGTAGGTGGCCGTGGTGCCGTACTCGCCGCCCACCGAAAGGCCCTGGAACAGGCGCGCCAGCAACAGCAGCACGGGCGCCAAGGTGCCGATGCTGCTGTAGGTGGGCATGCACGCGATGGCCAGCGAACCCAGGCACATCATCAGCACCGAGATCATCATCGAGACTTTGCGGCCGTATTTGTCCGCAACACGGCCAAACACCCAGCCGCCGATCGGCCGCATCAGAAAACCCGCAGCGAATACGCCTGCAGTGTTGAGCAGTTGCACGGTGGGGTCGTCGGAAGGAAAGAAGGCCGGCGCGAAGTAGATCGCGCAGAAGGCGTAAACGTAGAAGTCGAACCACTCGACCAGATTGCCCGACGAGGCACCGACGATGGCAAAGATGCGCTTGCGGCGCTCTTCCGGGCTGTAGTTGGGGGCTTCGTACGCCGCGCTGGCTTCAGTACTCATCATGGATACTCACTGGTAGGAAACGGGACCGTCCCTACTCCGACCCCACATGTAACCAAATGATTCGTCATTTTAGGTCGCCCATCCCCACCAGAGCACGGTGTCGTGGACCGTGAACGGGTGAGGACAAACGAAACTTGAAGAGAGTTGCTGGATTCAAACAAGCCTCTGCGGGAGCGGGCGGGGACGCCTAGTCCATACCCGCGAATCGGGCGCATGGCGCCCTCCCACAAAGTACGCGGCCGGCCATCAAACCGTAGATGGGCCGAGTGCCGTAGGGTGGACCGGGGCGCGTAGCCGGCGCTTTATCCGGCCACCGTCCGCAGGCGCCACGGTGGATGAGAAAAGCGTCATGCACCCGACCAGGGCAAACGGCCGATTCCGCGATCAAACCCGCTCGACAGCCAGTGCCAGCCCCTGCCCCACGCCAACGCACATGGTCACCAGGCCGAGCTTGCCGCCGGTTTTCTCCAGATGATGCACGGCGGTCAGCACCAGGCGGTTGCCGCTCATGCCCAAGGGATGGCCGAGGGCGATGGCGCCGCCGTTCGGGTTGACCTTGGGGCTGTCGTCCGGCAGACCGAGGTCGCGGGTCACTGCCAGGCCCTGGGCCGCGAAGGCTTCGTTCAGCTCGATCACGTCGAAGGCATCGATGTCCAGATTCAGGCGCGTCAGCAGCTTGCGCACCGCCGGCACCGGGCCAACGCCCATGATGCGTGGCGCGACGCCGCCGCTAGCCATGCCCAATACCTTGGCACGGGGTTTGAGGCCGTACTGTTCAACGGCTTCGGCCGAGGCCAGGATCATCGCCGAGGCGCCATCGTTGAGGCCCGAGGCGTTGCCAGCGGTGACGGTCTTATCCGGGCCGTTGACCGGCTTGAGCTTGGCCAGGCCTTCGGCGGTGGTGTCGGCACGCGGGTGCTCGTCACGGTCGACGACGATCTCGCCCTTCTTGGTCTTGATCACCACCGGGACGATCTCCTCGGCGTAGTAACCGGCTTCCTGGGCCGCCGCTGCACGCTGCTGGCTACGCAGGCCGAAGGCGTCCTGGTCGGCACGGCTGACGCCATAGTCCTCGGCAACGTTGTCACCGGTAACCGGCATCGGGTCGACGCCATACTGTTCTTTCATCGCCGGGTTGACGAAGCGCCAGCCCAGGGTGGTGTCTTCCAGCTTCTGGCCGCGGCCAAAAGCGCTGTCGGCCTTACCCATCACGTAGGGTGCGCGGGTCATCGACTCGACGCCGGCAGCAATGGCCAGTTCCATTTCGCCCGAGGCGATGGCGCGGAACGCAGCACCGACCGCCTCCATGCCCGAGGCGCACAGGCGATTGAGGGTCACGCCCGGCACGGTTTCCGGCAGGCCGGCGAGCAGCAGGGCCATTCGCGCAACGTTGCGGTTGTCTTCGCCGGACTGGTTGGCGCAGCCCATGAAAACCTCATCGAGCGCCGACCAGTCGACCTGCGGGTTACGCTCGACCAAGGCCTTGAGCGGAATCGCCGCCAGGTCGTCGGCACGTACCGCGGACAGCGCGCCGTTCAGGCGGCCAATCGGCGTGCGGATGGCGTCGCAGATGAATACCTCGCGGCTCATTCGTCACCTCCTTTCTGGCCGTGGGCCTCGGCAGTACGGGCTTCCAGGTCACGCAGCGCAGCCAGTTCCTCGGCTTTCGGCGCCTCGGTGGTGGTCACGCTGTCGGCGAAACGGATCTGCCAGCCGGTGTTCTCGATCACCTGCTCACGGGTCACGCCTGGGTGCAGCGAAGTGACGATGAATTCGTTGCTGCCGGCTTCCGGCTCCATGATGCACAGGTCGGTGATGATCGCCACCGGGCCGTCACCCGGCAGGCCGAGACGCTTGCGATGATCACCGCCCTCGCCGTGGCCAACCGAGGTGATGAACGCCAGCTTGTCGACGAAAGTGCGGTGACCCTGTTTGAGGATGATCAGCACTTTCTTGGCACTGCCAGCAATCTCCGGTGCGCCACCGGCGCCCGGCAGACGAACTTTCGGCGCGTGATAGTCGCCGATCACGGTGGTGTTGATGTTGCCGAACTTGTCGACCTGGGCGGCGCCGAGGAAGCCGACGTCGATGCGCCCGCCCTGCAGCCAGTAGCGGAAGATTTCGCCGGTCGGCACCACGGTATCGGCGGTTTCCGCCAGCTCGCCGTCACCGATGGACAGCGGCAGCACGCTCGGCTTGGCACCGATCGGGCCGGACTCATAGATCAGCACCACTTCCGGGGCATGGGTCAGACGCGCCAGGTTGGCGGCCTTGGACGGCAGGCCGATGCCGACGAAGCAGACGCTGCCATTGCCGAGGCGGCGTGCGGCGGCCACGGTCATCATTTCATTGGTGTTGAAATCGCTCATCACTTGGCCTCCCCATTAACCTTCGCCTGGTATTGCGCAAAATCCTCGGTGCCACGGATGTACTCGTCGATCCAGGCGGTGAAGGTTTCACGGTCGCGGGCAATCGGGTCCCAGGCCTGGTAGAAGCGGTTGTCGCGCTCGTAGTAGCCATGGGCGTAGGACGGATGGGCACCGCCAGGCACCACGCAGACCGCGGTGAGTGCCCAGGTCGGTAGCACGCAGGCGTTCATCGGCGCCTGCAGGTCGTCGACGATTTCCTCGACGGTGACGATGCAGCGCTTGGCCGCCAGGGCTGCTTCCTTCTGCACGCCAAGGATGCCCTGGATCAGCACGTTGCCCTTGCGGTCGGCCTTCTGGGCGTGGATCACGGTGACGTCCGGACGCACGCTGGGAACCGCGGCCAGCTTCTCGCCGGTGAACGGGCACTCGATGAACTTGATGTCCGGGTTGACCTTGACCAGGTCCGAGCCCTGATAGCCGCGCAGCACCGCGAATGGCAGGTTGGAGGCGCCCGAGACATAGGCATTGGCCATGGCCGCGTGGCTGTGCTCGCTGATTTCCAGCTTGTGTGGCCAGTGTTTCTCGACCGCGTCGCGCAGGCGGTGCAGCGAGCCGACACCAGGGTTACCGCCCCAGGAGAAGATCAGCTTCTTCGCGCAACCAGCACCGATCAGCAGGTCATAGACCAGGTCGGGCGTCATGCGCACAAGGGTCAGATCTTTCTTATTCTGACGGATCAGCTCGTGGGATGCAGCGGTCGGGATCAGGTGGGTGAAGCCTTCGAGGGCAACGGTGTCGCCATCGTGAACGAAGCGTTCGACCGCTTCGCGCAGGGAGAGAATCTCAGCCATGGTCGTTCTCGTCTTGTTGCTCTGGATGCTGGGCCGGCAGCTAGGCCGTATGGTCACAAGGTACTCACCCAATAGCCTGCTAACAATCCGATAATCGACTATCCGTTCGATAATCGAACGAGACTTTCATGGCTGCTTTCAGAACCTGCTCACGATCTAGCGAGCTAGAGCCTTACAAGGCCTAGGCGGCCCCACAAAAACAGGCGAGGAAGCGGAGTTTACGAGCTGTAAATGAGCATTCCGAACCTGGTTTTAACGCAGTAGGGCCGACGCGCAGCAGATCGTGAATAGGTTCTCAACGGTTGCGCTTGTAGGTATCGGACGGCAACTCCCCGAAACGCCGGCGATAGACGTCAGCAAAACGTCCCAGGTGCAGGAAGCCGTAATCCAGGGCGATTTCGGTGACGCTGCGCATCACGCTGCTCGGGTCTAGCAACTGGGCGTGGATGCTATCGAGCTTGCGCTGGCGTACGTAATCCCTGGGGCTGATGCCGGCATGGCGCTCGAACAGTGCATACAGCGAACGCTCGCTGACCCGGGCCACGGCCAGCAATTGTTCGATGCCGATGTCCTGGGTGAGGTTCTGCTCGATGTAGTCGACCACCTGCTCGAACGAGCTGACCTGGGTCTGCGGCTGCTGGCGCTGCACGTTGTTGCCCAGCAGACCGAGCAGCTTACTGGCGATGATGCGCACGTAGTGTTCCTGCACTTGAGGCATGCTGGAGGCTGCTTCGGCTTCCTCGCAGATCAGCATCAGCAGGTTGGAGAAGCCCTCCAGCTCGCGCATGTCGTGACGCGCCGCGGTGAAGCGGATACCGCTCTGCGGCAACATCCAGCGGTTCTCCAGGCAGGTGTTCTCGAACAGGCTGACCGGCAGCTTGACGATGAATTTCTCGCAGTCGGCCGAATAGGTCAGATCCACCGGATCATCGGGGTTGATCAGCAGCAGTTCGCCAGGTACGTAGAAGTGTTCCTGGCCGCGGCATTGCGAGCGGCAATGGCCCTTGAGCAATACCTGCAGGTGATAGATGGTTTCCAGCGCCGGCGAGGTGACACGCACGCTACCGCCGTAGCTGATGCGGCACAGGTCGAGGCTGGCGAACTTGCGGTGATTGAGGCTCGCTTCGGGAAAGCCCGTGGTCGGCAGGCGAATGCAGTGAGCACCGACGTGCTGATTGACGTAGTCGGACACCGCGTAGGGATCGGCACGCTCGAACACACGGCTGCGCGCGCCCAGCAAGACATTGCTCATCATCAGACCTCGTTGTTTTTCTTATAGGGCTGAATCGCCAGTGCCCGGCAATCCGCTAATCTTCTGGCGATTCTAGCCATCCCCTGCTAACGCGATACGGTGGCGTGACAAAGGGTTACATCTCTGTTCGAGCATCAGCCGCTCGCCATTCGCCAGCGCTCAACGCAAGACGCCGCGCGGCTCTCGCCAGCCCAGTCATGGCAAGCGAGAAACAGCGCGGCGGACGGCCTGCAGGTCGGTTGACGCTTACACCTCCAACGCACGAACCCGCTCATGGCGCTTCTGCGCCTTGGGCTCGGCGGTGGACTGCAGGGTGAAGTCGAACTCGATTTCGGCGAAGCGCCCTTCTATGCCATGGGCCTTGGCAAGCGCTGCATCGTCAGAGAAGTCGATCCTGGCGATCAACTCGTCACGGGTGGCGTAAGCGAAGTCGTCGTGCAGGTACTTGTCACCATCCAGGTTGATCTGGGTGGTCAGGTGGCGATGGCCAGGCGCCGAAATGAAGAAGTGCACATGAGCCG
The DNA here is from genome assembly GCF_001945445.1 of Pseudomonas sp. PA27(2017). Taxonomy (GTDB): domain Bacteria; phylum Pseudomonadota; class Gammaproteobacteria; order Pseudomonadales; family Pseudomonadaceae; genus Aquipseudomonas. Next base: position 67,512 of record NZ_MSXW01000038.1, on the reverse strand, counting down.
GGCGCTGGCCATGACGGCCGAGCTGGTCGAGTAACTGCTGGGTCGGGCCATCCGGCGGGCAACCGTAACCGGACGGCACGATGCTGCGGAAACGATAACGGCCTTCGGCGTCGGTCTCGATGCGCCGGCGCAGGTTGAACTCCGATTGCGCCGGGTCGAAGTACGAGTAGGTGCCGCCGGTGTTGGCGTGCCATACGTCGACAATGGCACCAGCCAGCGGCTTGCCACTGGTATCGAACACCCGGCCCTGCATGAACAGCGGCGTGCCGGCATCGGTGCCGTCATCGAGACGGGCTTCGCCTTTGCTCAGCGGCGCACCGGCCACGTACAGCGGCCCTTCGATGGTACGCGGCGTACCGCCGGTGCGGCCCGCTTCCTCGTCTTCGGCGTCCATCAGCATGTCGAGGTAGTGCTCGATGCCGAGGCCGGCGACCACCAGCCCGGCTTCCTGGCGGGCGCCGAGCTCGTTGAGGTAGTTCACCGCCTTCCAGAACTCTTCCGGGGTGATCTGCAGGTCTTCGATGATCTTCGCCGTGTCGTTGAGCACACGGTGGATCAGCGTTTTCATGCGGGCATCGCCGCCGTCATTGGTGAAACCGGCGGCGTCTTCGAAGAACTTTTGCACTTCGGCGGTCTGGGCGATACGAACGGTCATGGCGTGTTTCCTCATCTTGTTGTTGTGTGGATCCGATCTGGCGAGCGAGCGGCGCCGATCAGCGATCGTCAGCGTGGATCGAGGACGGATGGCGACACAGCGCCATGACCTCGATGTCCATGTACGGGTACAGCGGCAATTGCATCAGCGTGTCGTGCAGGGCCTGGGCGTCGACCACGTCGAAAATGCTGACATTGGCGTAAAGCCCGGCGATGCGCCACAGGTGACGCCAGGTGCCTTCGCGCTGCAGGCGCTGGGCCAGCTCCTTTTCGTCGGCCTTGAGGCGCGCGGCCTGCTCGGCCGGCATGTCGGTGGGCAGTTTGACGGTCATGCGCACGTGAAACAGCATGGCTAGCTCCTTGTAGGTTCGTCTCAGCGGCGGCTGAAGCGCTGCAGGCGTTCTTCGTCCAGCGTCACGCCGAGGCCCGGCGTGGTCGGGATCTTCAGTTCGAAATCGCGGTACACCGGCACCTCGACGAGGATGTCCTCGGTCAGCAGCAGCGGGCCGAACAGTTCGGTGTGCCATTCCAGCTTGCTCAGGGTGGCGAAGGCATGGGCCGAGGCCAGGGTGCCGACGCTGCCTTCGAGCATGGTGCCGCCGTACAGGCCGATGCCCGCCGCTTCGGCGATGTAGGCACTGCGCAGCACGGCGCGCGGGCCGCCGTTCTTGGCGATCTTCAGGGCGAACACCGGCGCGGCGCCGCCGCGGGCCAGATTGAAGCTGTCCTCGACGCTCTCGATGGCTTCGTCGGCCATGATCGGCGCCGGGCTGCGGGCGCTAACGCGGGCCTGGGCGAGCACGTCCTGGCGCGGTATCGGTTGCTCGATCAAGTCGACGCCGGCATCACCGAGGGCCTGGCAGGCGCGAATGGCCACCGCCTCGCTCCACGCCTGGTTGACGTCCACCCGTACACTGGCACGGTCGCCCAGGGCGCGCTTGATCGCGGCGACGTGGGCGATGTCCAGCGCCGCCTCGCGGCTGCCGATCTTCAGTTTGAAAACCCGGTGGCGACGCAGGTCGAGCATGCGCTCGGCCTCGTCGATGTCTTTGGCGGTATCGCCGCTGGCCAGCGTCCAAGCCACTTCGAGGCCGTCGCGCACACGGCCACCGAGCAATTCGGCGACCGGCAGCCCGAGGCGCTTGCCCTGGGCATCGAGCAGCGCGGTTTCCACCGCCGAACGGGCAAAGGTGTTGGCGCGCACGCTGCGGTCGATGCGCAGCATGGCGGCATTGATGTTGCCGGCCGGCTGGCCGATCAGCAGCGGTGCGAAATAGGTATCGATGTTGGTCTTGATGCTTTCCGGGCTTTCTCCGGCATAGGCCAGACCGCCGATGGTGGTCGCTTCGCCGACACCTTCGATACCGTCGCTACAGCGCAAGCGCAGGATGACCAGGGTCTGCTGCTGCATGGTATGCATGGCCAGCTTGTGCGGGCGAATGGTGGGCAAGTCGACGATGAGGGTGTCGAGGCTTTCGATCAGCGGGAGGCTCATGGGCGTTGATCCGTATGCGCGGCAATGCCACGAGCCGTCGCCTGCGAAGTGGCGCACTGCGGCGCTCCCTTCACGAGGTCGGCCAGCAGCGGGCGAGAAGAGCAAGGGATGCGAGGAAGCACGGGCATATCCTTCAGGTTTTATTTTTGTCTGGGCACAGATTGACCTCAGCAAATCAGGCAGTCCAATATTGAATCGGTCTGGTTTCATACCCTGGAGGTATCATGGAGCTGCGCCATCTGCGCTACTTCCGCGTGCTGGCGGAAACGCTCAATTTCACCCGTGCGGCCGAGCGCCTGCATATCGCTCAGCCACCGCTGAGCCGGCAGATTCAGCAACTGGAAGACGAATTAGGCGTGGCATTGATCGAACGCGGCAGGCCGCTGCGCCTGACCGAAGCCGGGCGCTTCTTCTACGAACATTCCGTGCAGTTGCTCGAGCAACTGGGCCGCGTCAGCGACGATACCCGGCGGATCGCCGAAGGCCAGCGACGCTGGTTCGGCATCGGCTTCGCGCCTTCCACACTGTATGGCGCGCTGCCGGAACTGATTCGCCAGCTACGTGGCGAAGCGGCCATCGAACTGGGTTTGTCCGAGCTGACCACCTTGCCCCAGGTGGAAGCGCTCAAGCGCGGCCGCATCGATATCGGCTTCGGGCGCATCCATATCGAGGATCCGGCCATCGTGCAGGAAGTGATCCGCGAAGATCCCCTGGTCGCCGCCCTGCCCGCCGGCCACCGATTGCTGGCTGCTCCGGCTTCGCTGGAGGAGCTGGCCCGCGAACCCTTCGTGCTCTACCCCGCCTCGCCAAGGCCCAGCTATGCCGACCACGTGCTGGCCCTCTTCGCCCGTAACGGCCTGAAGATTCGCGTGGCGCAGATGACCAACGAATTGCAGACCGCCATCGGCCTGGTATCCGCCGGCATCGGCATCAGCCTGGTACCCGCCTCGGTGCAACGCCTGCACCGCGACGATATCGGTTACACGCCCCTGCTCGACGCAACGGCCACCTCGCCGATCGTGATCAGTTATCGCAAGGACGACGATTCGCCGCTGCTCAAGCGGTGTTTGAAGCTGGTGAAGAATCTGGATAGCGAGTAAGCGCGACTGGCAGGCCGAGCGACCAAGTCCATTGACACGAAAAGCATCGCGGGCATGGACTGGGCGTCCCCGCCCGCTCCCACGGATGCTGTTCTCAAGTGAGTCCGTAGGATGAGCCAAATGAACAACGGCCATCCACGATCCGTGTGGGAGCGCGCCATGCGCGTGAAAAATCGCGGGCGTGACCCGCTGGTTGGCGCCGACGATGCCGGAATACTGCAAAGCCCCGTTTTCAGGGTACTTCAGAGCCGAAACAGCATTTTTTTAGGCATGAAAAAGGGCGACCGAAGTCGCCCTTTTTGTGGATCACCCGAACTTAGTTCTGGTTTTCCATTTGCGCACGAATCAGATCACCGATGGTGGTCGGACCGGAAGTTTCAACTTCCTGCTTGCGCATTTCCTTGATGGCTTCTTTTTCGTCTTCGACGTCTTTCGACTTGACGGACAGGCTGATCACGCGGCTCTTGCGATCGACGCTGATGATCTTGGCCTCTACTTCTTCGCCTTCTTTCAGAACGTTGCGCGCGTCTTCAACGCGGTCACGGCTGATTTCGGAGGCTTTCAGAGTGGCTTCGATGCCGTCGGCCAGAGTGATGATGGCGCCTTTGGCGTCAACTTCCTTCACGGTACCGCGAACGATGGTGCCTTTGTCGTTGACAGCAACGTAGTCGGAGAACGGATCTTCTTCCAGTTGCTTGATGCCCAGGGAGATGCGCTCACGCTCCGGGTCGACCGACAGAATGACGGTTTCCAGCTCGTCGCCCTTCTTGAAGCGACGTACGGCTTCTTCGCCGACTTCGTTCCAGGAGATGTCGGACAGGTGAACCAGGCCGTCGATGCCGCCGTCCAGACCAATGAAGATACCGAAATCGGTGATCGACTTGATGGTGCCGGAGATCTTGTCACCCTTGTTGAACTGACCGGAGAAGTCTTCCCACGGGTTGGTTTTGCACTGCTTGATACCCAGGGAGATACGACGACGCTCTTCGTCGATGTCCAGAACCATGACTTCCACTTCGTCGCCAACCTGAACGACTTTCGACGGGTGGATGTTCTTGTTGGTCCAGTCCATTTCGGAAACGTGTACCAGGCCTTCCACGCCTTCTTCCAGCTCTGCGAAGCAGCCGTAATCGGTCAGGTTGGTCACGCGCGCCATGACGCGGGTGCTTTCCGGGTAACGAGCCTTGATGGCAACCCATGGGTCTTCGCCCAGTTGCTTCAGGCCCAGGGAAACACGGTTACGCTCGCGATCGTACTTCAGAACCTTGACGTCGATCTCGTCGCCAACGTTGACGATCTCGGACGGGTGCTTGATACGCTTCCAGGCCATGTCGGTGATGTGCAGCAGGCCGTCGACGCCACCCAGATCCACGAATGCGCCGTAGTCGGTGAGGTTCTTGACGATACCCTTGACCTGTTGGCCTTCCTGCAGCGATTCCAGCAGCGCTTCGCGCTCGGCACTGTTTTCGGCTTCCAGGACGCTGCGACGGGAAACGACAACGTTGTTGCGCTTCTGGTCGAGCTTGATGACCTTGAATTCCAGCTCTTTGCCTTCCAGGTGAGTGGTATCACGCACCGGACGGACATCGACCAAGGAACCTGGCAGGAACGCACGGATGCCGTTAACGTCGACAGTGAAGCCGCCTTTAACCTTACCGTTGATAACGCCCTTGACCACTTCCTCAGCGGCGAAAGCTGCTTCCAGAACGATCCAGCACTCGGCGCGCTTGGCTTTTTCGCGGGACAGCTTGGTTTCACCGAAGCCGTCTTCGACCGCGTCCAGCGCTACGTGTACTTCGTCACCGACCTTGATGGTCAGCTCGCCTTGTTCGTTGAAGAACTGCTCCAGAGGGATGACGCCCTCGGACTTCAGGCCAGCGTGAACGGTAACCCAGTCGCCGTCGATGTCGACCACGATGCCGGTGATGATGGCACCCGGCTGCATGTCGAGGGACTTCAGGCTTTCTTCAAAAAGTTCTGCAAAGCTTTCGCTCATGTTGATTCCTGTTGGGTCGGGCGGGGATTCGCCCTGCTCCGCATTCCAGACTATGCGGGTTTATTCATGTAAAAAGAGGCCTACGGGACTGGGACTGGTCTCCCGTATGCCTCCCTTGCGAGCCGAAACTGGCTCTTTTCAACCGGCAAGGTCGCGATTGGCGACTTCGCTCAGGATTCTTTCCAGCACCTGCTCGATGGACAACTCGGTGGAATCCAGCTGAATCGCATCGGCTGCCGGCTTGAGCGGAGCCACTGCGCGCTGGGTATCGCGCTCATCGCGCGCCCGAATCTCATCGAGAAGACTCGCGAGATTAACATCATCGCCCTTGGCCTTCAACTGCAGGTAGCGTCGATTGGCCCGTTCCTCGGCGCTGGCGGTCAGGAAAACCTTGAGCGGCGCATCGCTGAACACCACCGTGCCCATGTCGCGGCCATCGGCCACCAGGCCCGGCGCCTCGCGGAACGCACGCTGGCGCTGCAGCAGGGCTTCACGCACCGCCGGCAGTGCGGCGACCTGGGACGCCCCGGCGCCGACCTGCTCGTTGCGGATGGCATCGGTCACCTCCTCGCCTTCGAGGATGATGCGCTGCGGCTTGCCGTCACCAGCGGCGAGGAACTGCACATCTAGATGCGCAGCCAGAAGCTTCAGCGACTCCTCGTTGGCCAGATCGACACCGTGGTTGCCGGCGCAGAACGCCAGCAGACGGTACAGCGCACCGGAGTCCAGCAGGTTCCAGCCCAGCTGCTTGGCCAACAGGCCGGCAACGGTGCCCTTGCCCGAGCCGCTTGGCCCGTCGATGGTGATGACCGGTGCATTCAGGCTCATTGCTTGCCCTCCACGGCGACACGAATACCCACCTGCTCGGCCAGGGCCAGGAAGTTGGGGAACGAGGTGGCGACGTTGGCGCAGTCGTGGATGCGGATCGGCGCGGTGGCGCGCAGCGAGGCGACGCTGAAGGCCATGGCGATGCGGTGATCACCGTGGCTGTACACTTCGCCGCCGCCGATGCTTTGGCCGCCGTCGATGATGATGCCATCAGCAGTTGGCTCGACTTTTACGCCCAGGCTGGTGAGGCCGTCAGCCATGACCTGAATGCGGTCGGACTCCTTGACCCGCAATTCTTCGGCGCCGCGCAGCACGGTACGCCCTTCGGCACAGACCGCGGCGACGAACAGCACCGGGAACTCGTCGATGGCCAGCGGCACCAGCTCTTCGGGGATCTCGATGCCCTTGAGCTTGGCACCGCGCACGCGCAGGTCGGCCACCGGCTCACCGCCGACTTCACGCTGGTTTTCCAGGGTGATGTCGCCGCCCATCAGGCGCAGGATCTCGATCACGCCGATACGGGTCGGGTTGATGCCGACGTGCTCGAGCAGCAGATCGGAACCCTCGGCGATGGACGCCGCGACCAGGAAGAAAGCAGCCGAAGAAATGTCCGCCGGCACTTCGATGCGGGTGGCGGTCAGCTTGCCGCCGGCCTGCAGGGAGGCCACCGGGCCGTTGGACTGAACCGCGTAGCCGAAGCCGCGCAGCATGCGCTCGGTGTGGTCGCGGGTCGGCGCCGGCTCGGTCACGGTGGTGACGCCTTCGGCGTACAGGCCGGCCAACAGCAGGCAGGATTTCACCTGGGCGCTGGCCATCGGCAGGGTGTAGGTCAGCGCCTTGAGCTTGCTGCCGCCACGGATGGTCAGCGGCGGACGGCCGTCCGGGCCGGTCTCGACCACGGCGCCCATTTCCCGCAGCGGGTTGGCCACGCGGTTCATCGGCCGCTTGGACAGCGAGGCGTCGCCCGTCATGGTCACGTCGAACGGCTGGCCAGCCAGCAGGCCAGAGAGCAGGCGCATCGAGGTGCCGGAGTTACCGACGTAGATCGGGCCGGGTGGCGGCTTCAAGCCATGCAGGCCCACGCCATGGATGGTCACGCGGCCATGGTGCGGGCCTTCGATGACCACGCCCATGTCGCGAAAGGCCTGCAGGGTCGCCAGGGCGTCTTCGCCCTCCAGGAAACCTTCGACCTCGGTGGTGCCCTCGGCCAGCGAGCCGAGCATGATCGAGCGGTGCGAGATGGACTTGTCGCCCGGTACGCGGATGCGACCGGCGACCTTGCCGCCAGGATTTGCCAGGAAAATCAAATCGTTCGAGTGCATAGCGTCCACATAGGCCCGGCGGGCCAGTATTTTGCTGAAATGTTCGCGGGCCACGCGGGCGCGGGTGAATACGCCCAGCAGATGATGCCCGTCCCCTGCGTCGACCGCGTCGCGCAAGGCGTCGAGGTCGTCGCGAAATACATCCAAGGTGCGCAGCACGGCCTCGCGGTTGGCGAGAAAGATGTCGTGCCACATGACCGGGTCGCTGCCGGCGATTCTCGTGAAATCGCGGAAGCCGCCGGCGGCGTAGCGGAAAATCTCCAGGTTTTCGTTGCGTTTGGCCAGCGAGTCGACCAGGCCGAAGGCCAGCAGATGGGGCAAGTGGCTGGTGGCCGCGAGCACCTGGTCGTGGTGCTCGACCTGCATGTGCTCTACATCGGCACCCAACTCGCGCCACAACTGGTCGACGCGCTGCAGGGCCAGGGCGTCGGTCTGCGCCAGCGGCGTGAGGATCACCTTGTGGCGTTTGAACAGCTCGCCATTGGCCGCCTCTACCCCGCTCTGCTCGGAGCCGGCGATCGGGTGGCCCGGTACGAACCGCGCCGGCACGCCGCCGAACACCGCATCGGCAGCGCGCACCACGTTGCCCTTGGCGCTGCCGGCATCGGTCAGGATGGCATCGCCCAGATCCAGCTTGGCCAATTCGCCGAGTACGCGCTCCATGGCCAGGATAGGGACGGCCAGCATGATCACGTCGGCGCCCTGACAGGCGGTGGCCAGTGCCTCTTCGCAGCGGTCGACGACGCCAAGCTCGACGGCCAGGCGCCGCGACTGCGCATCCAGGTCGACGCCCACCACTTCACGGCACACGCCGCGGGCGCGCAGGCCCTTGGCGAAGGAACCGCCGATCAACCCGAGACCGACAACGACCAGACGCTCGACCAGCGGCTTCACGGGTGCATGGCGTTCGATCACGCGTTCAGCACCTTGCGCAGCGCTTCTAGGAAGCGGGCGTTCTCGGCCGGCAGGCCAATGGAAACGCGCAGGTGGTTGGGCATGCCGTAGCCGGCGACCGGACGCACGATCACGCCTTCGCGCAGCAGGCCCTGGTTGATCGCAGCGGTATCACGGCCGAAGTCGATGGCCAGGAAGTTGGCTTTCGACGGAATCCAGCTCAGGCCCAGTTCGCGGCAGCCTTCCTGCAACTGCAGCATGCCGGCGGTGTTGATCTCGCGGCTGCGCGCCAGGTACTCGGTATCGTCGAACGCCGCGCAGGCCGCCGCCAGGGCGAAACTGTTGACGTTGAACGGCTGGCGGACGCGGTTCAGCACGTCGGCCACGTCCGGCCGGCTCAGGCCGTAGCCGACGCGCAGCGAGGCCAGGCCGTAGGCCTTGGAGAAGGTACGCGATACCAGCAGGTTGGGGTGATCGGCCAGGTAATCCAGGCCGTCCGGCAACTCGTCGCCGTCGGCGTATTCGATGTAGGCCTCGTCCAGCACCACCAGCACGTTTTCCGGCACGGCGGCGAGGAAATCGCCCAGTGCCTGCTTGCCGAACCAGGTGCCGGTCGGGTTGTTGGGGTTGGCGATGAACACCACGCGGGTATTGGCATCGATGGCCGCCAGCATGGCCGGCAGGTCATGGCCGAAGTTGACGGCTGGGACGACCTTGGCCTGGGCGCCGACGGCCTGGGTGGCGATCGGGTAGACGGCAAACGCGTGTGCGCTGAATACGGCGTTCAGGCCAGGCGCCAGGTAAGCGCGGGCGACCAGCTCGAGGATGTCGTTGGAGCCGTTGCCCAGGGTGACCTGGGCAGTGGTCACGCCGCAGCGCTCGGCCAGCAGGGTCTTCAGGGCGAAGCCATTGCCGTCCGGGTAGCGAGTCAGCTCGTCCAGCTCGGCGCGGATCGCGGCCAACGCCATGGGGCTCGGGCCCAGCGGGTTTTCGTTGCTGGCCAGTTTGACGATGCTGGCCGGATCCATGTCCAGCTCACGAGCCAACTCGTCGACCGGCTTGCCTGGCACGTAGGGGGACAGTTTCTGTACGCCTGGCTGGGCCAGGGCGATGAAATCACAACTCATAGTCAGGCCTCGGGCTGCAGGCCCGGGCAGCGAGCACAAGCCTGTTGCCTGTCGCCCGCAACCCGCGGCCTGGAGCCGCAGTTAAAGTACTGCCTTGGGGTAGGAACCCAGCACCTTGAGCGCCACGGCTTCCTGATTGATTTTTTCCAGCACGTCCTTGATCAGCGGGTCGCGGTGGTGGCCGACGAAGTCGATGAAGAAGGCGTAGGTCCACTTGCCGCTGCGCGACGGGCGCGTTTCGATGCGGGTCAGGTCGATGCCGTTCTGGTGGAACGGCACCAGCAGCTCGTGCAGGGCACCGGGCTTGTTGCGCATCGAGACGATCACCGAGGTCTTGTCGTCGCCGGTGGGCGGCACTTCCTGGTTGCCGATGATCAGAAAGCGCGTGGAGTTGTCCGGGCGATCCTCGATCTTCTCGGCCAGGCGGGTCAGGTCGTACAGGTTGGCCGCCATGTCGCCGGCAATCGCCGCCGAGTTCCACTCGCTCTTCACCCGGCGCGCCGCGTCGGCGTTGCTGGAAACCGCCACGCGCTCGACGTTCGGGTAATGGGCGTCCAGCCACTTGCGGCACTGGGCCAGGGACTGGGCATGGGAATAGATACGGGTGATGCGGTCGGTCTTGGTGGCATCACCGACCAGCAGGTGATGGTGGATGCGCAGCTCCACTTCGCCGCAGATCACCAGATCGTGCTCGAGGAAGCTGTCCAGGGTGTGGTTGACCGCACCCTCAGTAGAGTTCTCCACCGGCACCACGCCGAAGTTGACGGCGCCGGCCACCACCTCGCGAAACACTTCGTCGATCGCCGCCATGGGCTGGCTGATCACCGCGTGCCCGAAATGCTTCATTGCCGCCGCCTGGGAGAAGGTGCCTTCCGGGCCCAGATAGGCGACCTTGAGGGGGTTCTCCAGCGCCAGGCAGGACGACATGATCTCGCGGAACAGCCGCGCCATGTCCTCATTGCCCAACGGCCCGCGGTTGCGCTCCATCACCCGCTTGAGCACCTGCGCCTCACGCTCGGGACGGTAGAACACCGGCACCTCGCCTTCGGCCAGAGTCGCCATCTTCACCCGCGCCACTTCTTCGGCGCAGCGCGCACGGTCGCTGATCAGCTCGAGAATCTTCTCGTCCAGGCTGTCGATGCGCAGGCGCAGGGCCTGCAGCGCCTGGTCGGTGTTGGCGTCGCTGCTCATCAGGCGTGCTCCTTCTCGAACTCCGCCATATAGGCGACCAGCGCCTCGACCGCATCCAGGCCCACGGCGTTATAGATGGAGGCGCGCATGCCGCCAACCGAACGGTGGCCCTTGAGGTTGAGCAGGCCGCGGGCATCGGCGCCAGCCAGGAACGGCTTGTCGAGGCGTTCGTCAGCCAGGCGGAACGGCACGTTCATCCACGAGCGGGCGTTCTTGGCGATCGGGTTGCTGTAGAACTCGCTGGCGTCGATGGCCTTGTACAGCAGATCCTTCTTGGCCTTGTTGCGCTGCTCCATGGCGGCAACCCCGCCCTGCTCCTTCAGCCACTCGAAGACCAGGCCGGACAGGTACCAGCTGAAGGTCGCCGGGGTGTTGTACATCGAACCGTTATCGGCGGCGATCTTGTAATTGAGCATGGTTGGGCAACTGCTACGCGCACGACCGAGCAGGTCTTCACGAATGATCGCCACCACCAGGCCGCTGGGGCCGATGTTCTTCTGCGCGCCAGCGTAGATCAGGCCGAACTTGGAGATGTCCACTTCACGGGACAGGATGTCCGAGGACATGTCGACCACCAGCGGTACGTCGCCGGTCTCGGGGATCCAGTCGAACTGCAGGCCGCCGATGGTTTCGTTGCTGGCGTAGTGCAGGTAGGCGGCGTTCTTGGACAGCTGCCACTCGTTCTGCCCCGGAATGGCGAAGTAATCGTAGGGCTTGGCGCTGGCGGCGACGTTGACGTTGCCGTAGCGGCGCGCCTCTTCGATGCTCTTCTTCGACCAGATGCCGGTGTCGACGTAGTCGGCGGTGCCGTCTTCGGGCAGCAGGTTGAGCGGAATCTCGGCGAACTGCTGACTCGCCCCGCCCTGCAGGAACAGCACCTTGTAGTCGGAGGGAATGCTCAGCAGGTCGCGCAGATCCTGCTCGGCCTTTTCGGCGATGGCCACGTAGTCGTCGCTGCGATGGCTCATTTCCATGACGGAAAGGCCCTTGCCCTGCCAGTCGAGCAACTCGGCCTGGGCACGCTGCAGAACGGCTTCGGGAAGCGCGGCCGGGCCGGCGCAGAAGTTAAAGGCTCGCTTGCTCACAATTCACTCTCGCTTGACTGTCTTCTACATCTATCTGGCGAAATGCTGCCTGCAGTGCCGTAACACTGCAGGCAGAGCGGCGCGGTTAGGCGTCGCGATCTTCTTCTGCTGGCTCATCACCTTCTGCTGCCGACTCTTCGCCTGCAACAGCTTCATCGGCTTCGGCAACGACGAGCGGATTGCCCTCTTCGTCCAGTGCCTCCTCGATGTCCTCTTCGGACGGCTCCTGCACGCGCTCCAGGCCGACCAGTTTCTCGTCCTTGGCCAGCTTGATCAGGGTCACGCCCTGGGTGTTACGGCCGGAACTGGACACTTCGTCGACACGGGTACGTACCAGGGTGCCCTGGTCGGAAATCAGCATGATTTCCTCACCGTCCTGCACTTGGATGGCACCGATCAGCGGGCCGTTACGTTCCTTGGTGATCATGCCGATCACGCCCTGGCCGCCGCGACCGCGACGCGGGAACTTGGACAGCGCCGTGCGCTTGCCGAAGCCACGCTCGGAGGCAGTGAGGATCTGCGCGCCGGACTCGGGAATCAGCATGGAGATCAGGCGCTGATCCTTGCCGATACGCATGCCGCGGATACCACGGGCACCACGGCCCATGACGCGCACCACGCTCTCGGCGAAACGGATCACCTTGCCGGCACTGGAGAACAGCATGACTTCCTTGGCGCCGTCGGTGATGGCGGCAGCGATCAGGGTGTCGCCTTCCTTCAGTTTCAGGGCGATCAGGCCGTTGGAACGCGGGCGGCTGAACTGCACCAGCGGGGTCTTCTTCACGGTACCGGAGGCGGTGGCCATGAAGATGTAGGCGCCAGTCGGCTCGGCCACCAGCTCGGCGGTTTCGCCTTCGACTTCCTCGACCTCGGCGGCTTCGGCCACTTCTTCGGCTTCGACGATCTCGCCTTCGAGCACGGCGTCGTCGCTGTCGTCCACGTCATCGGCGCCGGCCTGCTGCTGCAGGGCTTCGAGGTCGATCTGCAGCATGGTGGTGATGTATTCACCCTCTTCCAGCGGCAGCAGGTTGACCAATGGGCGGCCGCGGGCGGCACGGGACGCCTCGGGAATTTCGTAGGTTTTCAGCCAGTACACCTTGCCCTTGCTGGAGAACAGCAGCAGCGTGGCGTGGCTGTTGGCGACCAGCAGGTGCGCGATGTAATCCTCGTCCTTGATGCCGGTGGCCGACTTGCCCTTGCCGCCGCGGCGCTGGGCCTGGTAGGCGGTCAGCGGCTGGGTCTTGGCGTAGCCGCCGTGGGAGATGGTCACCACGCGCTCTTCTTCCGGGATCATGTCGCCCAGGGTCAGGTCCAGACGCGAATCGAGAATCTCGGTACGGCGCTTGTCGCCGAACTCGGCCTTTACCGCTTCCATCTCTTCGCGAATCACTTCCATCAGGCGCACGGCGCTGGTCAGGATGCGGATCAGCTCGCCGATCTGGTTGAGGATCTCCTGATACTCGGCCAGCAGCTTCTCGTGCTCCAGGCCGGTCAGGCGATGCAGGCGCAGGTCGAGGATCGCCTGGGCCTGTTCCGGCGACAGGTAGTACTTGCCGTCGCGCAGGCCGTATTGCGCATCGAGACCTTCCGGGCGGCAGGAATCGGCACCGGCGCGCTCGACCATGGCTTCCACGGCGGTGGATTCCCAGGCAGTGGAAATCAGCGCTTCCTTGGCTTCGGACGGCGTCGGCGAGGCCTTGATCAGGGCGATGACCGGGTCGATGTTGGACAGCGCGACCGCCTGACCTTCGAGAATGTGGCCACGCTCACGGGCCTTGCGCAGTTCGAATACGGTACGGCGAGTGACCACCTCACGACGGTGCAGGATGAAGGCATCGAGCATGTCCTTGAGGTTGAGGATCTTCGGCTGGCCGTCGATCAGCGCCACCACGTTGATGCCGAACACGCTCTGCATCTGGGTCTGGGCGTACAGGTTGTTGAGGATCACCTCGGGCACTTCGCCGCGGCGCAGCTCGATGACCACGCGCATGCCGTCCTTGTCGGACTCGTCGCGCAGCTCGGTGATGCCCTCGAGCTTCTTCTCCTTGACCAGCTCGGCGATCTTCTCGATCAGGCGGGCCTTGTTCAGCTGGTACGGCAGCTCGGTGACGACGATCTGCTGGCGACCGCCGACCTTGTCGATGTCTTCGACTTCGGCGCGGGCACGGATGTAAATCCGCCCACGGCCGGTGCGGTACGCTTCGACGATACCGGCGCGGCCATTGATGATGCCCGCGGTCGGGAAGTCCGGCCCGGGGATGTACTGCATCAACTCATCGACGGTCAGTTCCGGGTTGTCGATCAGCGCCAGGCAGCCATCGATCACTTCGCCCAGGTTGTGCGGCGGAATGTTGGTGGCCATGCCCACGGCGATACCGCTGGAACCGTTGACCAGCAGGTTGGGGATCTTGGTCGGCATGACCGCCGGGATCTGCTCGGTGCCGTCGTAGTTGGGCACCCAGTCGACGGTTTCCTTGTGCAGGTCGGCCAACAGCTCGTGAGCCAGCTTGGTCATGCGCACTTCGGTGTATCGCATGGCCGCGGCGTTGTCACCATCCACCGAACCGAAGTTGCCCTGGCCGTCGACCAGCAGGTAGCGCAGCGAGAACGGCTGCGCCATCCGTACGATGGTGTCGTAAACGGCGGTATCACCGTGCGGGTGATATTTACCGATCACGTCACCGACCACACGGGCGGATTTCTTGTAGGGCTTGTTCCAGTCGTTGCCCAGCTCGCTCATGGCGAACAGCACCCGGCGATGCACGGGCTTCAGGCCGTCGCGCGCATCCGGCAAGGCACGCCCGACGATCACGCTCATCGCGTAGTCGAGGTACGACTGTTTCAGTTCATCTTCGATGTTGACCGGGAGGATTTCTTTGGCCAGTTCGCCCATGAGTAGCCTGATTCCTTTTTTCTGATGAAACTCCACCCGGCTCATCTGGAGCCTGGCGAAGCGCGTCGCAATGGCATCAGGCCAGCGACGACTCACGACAAATCAATACGTTATGTCATGCATTCGAGCAGTGACGGCAGCCGCAGGCGGTGCCCCTGAAAACTGCCGGAGCTTACCACAAAGCGCGCCCTGCACCTATCCCCGCAGCTTATGTAGCCAGGCGCTCAATGCAGGCGCTTGCGACACATCAGCTGACTGAGCTTGGCGGCATCCGGGCGCTCGATCACCCCACGCTCGGTGACCAGGAAATCCACCAGATCGGCGGGGGTCACATCATAGCGCGGCGCCACTTGGTCGACGCCCTTGATGCGCTCGCGGGGCGAATAGGCCAGCGGGCCGTGGCCGAGGTCGTGAAAGCCCTCTTCGCCACTGTCCTGCTGCAGGTCGATGACCGCGCTCGGTGCCACGACCATCAGCCGCACGCCATGGTGCATGGCCGCCACGGCCAACTGATAGGTGCCGATCACGCCCAGCACATCGCCATTGGCGGCGATCCGCTCGGCACCGACGATGGCCCAGGTGACGCCGCGCTCCTTCATGACATGGGCGAGCGCGGCATCGGCGCTCAACGCCACGGCGATACCTTCTTGATGCAGCTCCCACGCGGCCAGGCGCGCACCCTGCAGAAACGGCCGGCTTTCACCCAGGTAACAGCGCTCCAGAAGGCCTTCAAGCTGCGCCGCGCGCACCACGCCAAGGGCCGTACCGATGCCGCCACCAGCCAGCGCGCCGGCACTGCCGATGCTCAAGAGGTTCTGCAGGTTGCCCTGGAAGCCGCGGATCAGTTCCACGCCCAGCTGGGCCATGGCCAGATTGGCTTCGCGATCACGCTGGTGGGCACCGCCGGCTTCATCCTCCAGCACGGCCAGGGGCTGCGCGCCGGGCTTGAGGATCGCCAGGCGCTGCTGCATGCGGGCCAACAGGCGTTCGCCTTCTTCAGACGGCAGGCCGGCAGCGCACAAGGCGTCGATATCGACCTGCAGCCCGGCGCGCCAATCGGCGCCCTCGTCCGCACGCTGCCGGGCGCCCAACACCAGCCCGTAACCACAGCAGATCACCTGCGCGGCAACGCCCTGCAGCGCACCCTCGGCCAGCATGGCGGCCACCGCCGCTACCGAGTGACAGGCGTGCCAGACCTGCTCGCCGGGCAAGCGGCGCTGATCGAGCACGTGCAGCGCCCCCTCGCGCCAGACGAACCCCACGACCTGCTCGGCAGCCAGCAAACGCTCGCGCATCACCTACTCCATCCTAGAAAGCCGGCCAGTATACGCCGGGCGAGCAGTCGGCCGCACGCCGCGCACCTTCAAGACCGCGGCATTCCTCTATAGACTCGGCGTTTTCGCTCACGGAACCCACCCATGGCCGACGCCCCGCTCGACCTCTTATTGCTGCCCACCTGGCTGGTACCGGTCGAGCCTGCCGGCGTGGTGCTCCACGAGCATGGCCTGGGCATCCGCGACGGCCGCATCGCGCTGATCGCCCCGCGCGCCGAGGCCCTGCGCCAGGGTGCGACGGAAATTCGCGAACTGCCCGGCCGCCTGCTGACCCCCGGCCTGGTCAACGCACACGGGCATGCCGCCATGACCCTGTTCCGCGGCCTGGCCGATGACCTGCCGCTGATGACCTGGCTGGAGAAACACATCTGGCCGGCGGAAGCCAAATGGGTCGATGAGCAGTTCGTGCAGGACGGCACCGAGCTGGCCATCGCCGAACAGATAAAGAGCGGCATCAGTTGCTTCGCCGACATGTACTTCTTTCCCGAGATGGCCTGCGAGCGGGTACACGCCAGCGGCATGCGCGCGCAGATCAGCATCCCGGTGCTGGACTTCGCCATCCCCGGCGCCCGGGATGCCGACGAGGCGCTGCGCAAGGGCGTGACGCTGTTCGACGACATGAAGCACCACCCGCGCATCAGCGTCGCCTTCGGCCCCCATGCGCCCTACACGGTCAGCGATGCCAACCTGGAAAAACTGCGCATCCTCGCCGAGGAAGTGGACGCCGGCATCCACATGCACGTCCATGAAACCGCCTTCGAAGTGCAGCAGAGCCTGGAGCACCACGGCGAGCGCCCGCTGGCGCGGTTGAACCGCCTGGGCCTGCTGGGCCCGCGTTTCCAGGCCGTGCACATGACGCAGATCGACGACGAAGACATCGCCCTGCTGGTGGCCACCAACAGCAGCGTGATCCACTGCCCCGAATCCAACCTCAAGCTGGCCAGCGGCTTCTGCCCGGTCGAGAAGCTCTGGCAGGCCGGCGTCAACGTGGCCATCGGCACCGACGGCGCAGCCAGCAACAATGATCTCGATCTGCTCGGCGAAACCCGTACCGCCGCCCTGCTGGCCAAGGCCGTGGCCGGCTCGGCCAGCGCGCTGGATGCCCACCGCGCGCTGCGCATGGCGACCCTCAACGGCGCCCGCGCCCTGGGCCTGGAAGGCGAAATCGGTTCGCTGGAGCTCGGCAAGGCCGCCGACATCGTCGCCTTCGACCTGCGCGGCCTCGCCCAGCAGCCGGTGTACGATCCGGTTTCGCAGCTGATCTATGCCACCTCGCGGCACTGCGTCGAGCACCTCTGGGTCGCCGGCAAACTGCTGCTGGACGGAGGCCGCCTGACGCGCCTGGACGAGGCGCGCATCATAGCCAATACGCAACAGTGGGGCGCGAAGATAGGACACCGATGAGAACGTTGCCGAGGCAGTCAGCACAAGGCCGGGGGCGGCCCCGCAAAAACAGGCGAGAAAGCGGCCGGGGTCGCGCTCGACTTTACGAGCTGTAAATGAGCATTACTCGCTTCGCTCGCCCTTCGGGCCGTGCTGAAGCGCGTTAGCCGCAAGCGGCTTTCCGACTGGGCTGGCAATCCAGCCTGTTTTCAACGCAGTGATGACAACGCAGGTAGTTATTACGGTGTCCGATTGCCGGGCGTCCGGCACATTGATCAAGAAGTACGGCAAACTGTCACACATCACAGGCCAGCAACGCGCCGCGCAGAGCTGGCAACATGGACGCATTGCGCGTCCTGTCATACGCATTCGCTTTATTCAGGGAAAACCATGAGCAACGTCGACCACGCTGAAATCGCCAAATTCGAAGCCCTCGCCCATCGCTGGTGGGACAAGGAAAGCGAGTTCAAGCCGCTGCACGAGATCAATCCGCTGCGCGTCAACTGGATCGACGAGCGCGCCGGCCTGGCCGGCAAGAAGGTGCTCGACGTCGGCTGTGGCGGCGGCATTCTCAGTGAGGCCATGGCCCAGCGCGGTGCCAGCGTGACCGGTATCGACATGGGTGAGGCGCCGCTGGCCGTGGCCCGCCTGCACCAGCTCGAGTCGGGCGTGGAAGTGGATTACCGGCAGATCACCGCCGAAGCCATGGCCGATGAAATGCCCGGCCAGTTCGACGTGGTCACCTGCCTGGAAATGCTCGAGCACGTACCGGATCCGTCCTCGGTGATTCGTGCCTGCCACAAGCTGGTCAAACCCGGCGGCCAGGTGTTCTTCTCCACCATCAACCGCAATCCCAAGGCGTACCTGTTCGCGGTGATCGGCGCTGAGTACATCCTGCGCCTGCTGCCGCGCGGCACCCACGATTTCAAAAAATTCATCCGCCCTTCCGAGCTGGGTGCCTGGAGCCGCCAGGCCGGGCTGGAGGTCAAGGACATCATCGGCCTGACCTACAACCCGCTGACCAAGCACTACAAGCTGGCCAACGACGTCGACGTCAACTACATGGTGCACACCCGCAAGGCCGATTGAGCGCTGACCGCCTCCCTCAGGCCGCCACAAGCGGCCTCTCG
The DNA here is from genome assembly GCF_001945445.1 of Pseudomonas sp. PA27(2017). Lineage (GTDB taxonomy): Bacteria > Pseudomonadota > Gammaproteobacteria > Pseudomonadales > Pseudomonadaceae > Aquipseudomonas. Next base: position 49,080 of record NZ_MSXW01000038.1, on the reverse strand, counting down.
GCCAGCGCCTGCACCCAGCGCGCGTAGGCGTCGACCGCTAGGCCCACATCCTCGGCTGCAACCGCCTCCGCCGGGTTATGGCTGATGCCGCCAGCACAACGCACGAACAGCATGCCGACCGGCCAACGCTCGGCCATGGCGATGGCGTCATGGCCGGCGCCACTGGGCAGCGACAGGCTGCGCCCCTGCACCTCACTCAACACGTGCGCCAGCGACGCCTGCATGGGGGCATCGCAGCGGGTCGCGCAAATGCCGTAATACTGGCTGGCCGTGAAGCGCAGCCCACGCTTCCGTGCGATGGTCTCGCCCTCGCTGAGCAGGTCGTCGAGCAGCTCCGCCAGGGCGCGATCCTCGGGGCCACGAACATCCAGGGTCAACTCGACCTCCCCCGGAATGACGTTCACCGCCCCCGGATGGCACTGCAGGCGGCCCACGGTGGCCACCAGTTGCGGGCCATGCTGCTGGGTCCGGGTCTCGATCGCCACCATCCACTGCGCGGCGGCGGCCAGGGCGTCCTGGCGATGACTCATCGGCACCGTGCCGGCATGCCCGGCCTGGCCGACGAAACGGCAGTTGAGCCGGCGCGCGCCATTGATGGCCGTGACCACGCCCAGCGCCAGCGCCTCACGCTCCAGGCACGGGCCCTGCTCGATATGCAGTTCCAGATAGGCCGCGAAATCCCCGGCCGGGCGAGCAGCCCTGGCAATAGCCGAACCATCGAGCCCCCAGGCCGTCATCGCCTGGGCGACGCTGACGCCATCCGCGTCGGCCTGGGCGAGCCATTCCTGTGGCCAACTGCCGGTCAGGCCGCGACTGCCCAGCAGGGTGATGCCGAAGCGCGTGCCCTCCTCGTCGGCGAAGCCGACGATCTCGATGGCCAGCGGCAGGCGGATTCCCAGGTCATGGAAGCGCTGCACCACCTCGATGGCGGCGATCACCCCGAGCATGCCGTCGTAGCGCCCGGCATTGCGCACGGTGTCCAGGTGCGAGCCGAGCAGCAGCGCCTGGGCACCAGCACTCTGGCCTTCATAGCGGCCGCAGATATTGCCGACGGCGTCCTGCCAGGTGCGCATGCCGGCCGCCTGCATCCACTGGCCTACCAGGGCATTGGCGCGCTGGTGCTCGGTCGACAGGTACACCCGGGTCAGGCCCTCGGTAGACTCGCTGATCGCCGCCAGTTCGTCGCAGCGCGCCATGACCCGCGCCGCGGCCTGTCGATGGTTCAGGGCACCCATCAGCGGCGCTCGCCGTAGTGATCCCAGGCCGCCTGCATGGCCGCGCCCTGGGTGGTGCGCAGGCCGAGGCGGTTGAGCACCGCCTCCAGGGCGCTGAGGGTTTGCATCACGCAATCTTTGCGGGCGTTGTAGCCCATGGTGCCGATGCGCCAGATCTTGCCGGCCAGTGGCCCGAAGGAGGTGCCGATCTCGATGCCGAAGTCCTCGAGCATCAACTTGCGCACCTCATCGCCGTTCACCGCCTGGGGAATCACCACGCCCAGCACGTTGTTCATCTTGTGTTCGAGATTGCCGAAAGTCTCCAGGCCCATGCCCTGAATGCCCTTGAGCAGCGCGTCGCCATGCAGCTTGTGGCGGGCGATGACAGCGTCCAGGCCTTCTTCGAGCAGCACACGGGCACACTCGCGGGCGCCGAACAGCGCCGAGGTGGCTTCGGTGTGGTGGTTGAGGCGCTCGGGGCCCCAGTAGTCGAGGATCATGCCGAGGTCGAAATAGTTGGAGTAGATCATCTCGTCCTCACCGTCGCGATGGGCGTCGGTGCGGATGCCGGCCTCGACGTGAGCGCGGCGGCGGATCACTTCCACCATCGCCGCGCTCAGGGTGATCGGCGCGGTGCCGGATGGCCCGCCCAGACATTTCTGCAGGCCGGCGGAGACCGCATCCAGCCCCCAGGCGTCGGCTTCCAGGGCATTACCGCCCAGGGAGGCGGTGGCATCGGTGTAGAACAGCACGCCGTGGCGGCGGCAAATTTCGCCCAGCTCGGCCAGCGGCTGCAGCATGGTGGTCGAGGTGTCGCCCTGCACGGTCAGCAGCAGGCGCGGCTTGACCTGCTTGATCGCATCCTCGATCTGCTGCGCGCTGAACACTTCGCCCCACGGCACTTCGATGCTGTGCACCTCAGCGCGGCAGCGTCGGGCGATTTCGCAAAGCAGATGGCCGAAACGACCGAATACCGGCACCAGCACCCTGTCGCCCGGGCGAATCGCCGACACCAGGATGGCCTCGATGCCGGCGCGCGAGGTGCCGTCGACCAGCAAGGTGGCGGCATTGGCGCTGCGGAACACGCCGCGATACAGGGCCATCACTTCGTTCATGTAGCCGGTCATGGCCGGGTCGTACTGGCCGATCAACTGGCTGGACATGGCGCGCAGCACGCGCGGGTCGGCATTGATCGGGCCGGGGCCCATGAGTAGGCGTTGGGGCGGATTGACGGGCAGGAAAGTCGTGTTCATCTGGTTCTCTCGTTCTTGAGACGCTCAGTTCAGTCCGCGTACGGACGAGATGAATTGCTTGAGTTCGGCGCTTTGCGGGTTGGCGAACAGCTCGCGGCTGGGGCCTTGTTCCCATACGCGGCCCTGATGCATGAACACCACGCGGTCACCCACTTCCTGGGCGAAATTCATTTCGTGGGTGACCAGGATCAGCGTCATGCCCTCCTTGGCCAGTTGTTCGAGCACCTTGAGCACCTCGCCGACCAGCTCCGGGTCCAGCGCCGAAGTGATTTCGTCGCACAGCAGCACCTTGGGCGACATGGCCAGCGCACGGGCGATGGCGACGCGCTGCTGCTGGCCGCCGGAAAGACTCGCGGGGTAATAGTCCAGGCGATCACCGAGGCCCACCTTCTCCAGCATGCGTGCCGCCAGCTCACGGCACTCGGCATCGCTCTTCTTCAGTACGCGACGCGGCGCCAGCATGACGTTCTCACGGGCGGTCATGTGCGGGAACAGGTTGAAGCTCTGGAACACCATGCCCACCGAGCGGCTGATTTCCCGCGCCTGGGAATCGCGGTCGGTGACGGTCATGCCGCCGAGCTTGATGCTGCCGTCCTGATAGCCCTCCAGCCCGTTGATGCAGCGCAGCAAGGTGCTCTTGCCCGAGCCGCTGCGGCCGATGATCGACACCACCTCGCCCACCTCGATATCGAGATCGACGCCCTTGAGCACGTGGTTGTCGCCGTAGTACTTCTGTACCTGATCAATGGTGATGAGCGGCATTGAATTTCTTCTCCAGATACTGGCTGTAACGCGACAGCGGATAACACATCAGGAAGTAGCCCAGCGCCACCAGACCGAACACCTTGAATGGCTCGTAGGTGACGTTGTTGAGGATGGTGCCGGCCTTGGTCAGCTCGACGAAGCCGATGATCGACGCCAGCGCGGTGCCCTTGATCACCTGTACGGCGAAGCCCACGGTGGGCGCGATGCCGATGCGCAGCGCCTGGGGCAGGATGACGCGAAACAGCGTCTGCCCGACGTCCAGCCCCAGGCAGCGACAGGCTTCCCACTGGCCACGGGGCAGCGCGCGGATGCTGCCGTGCCAGATGTCCACCAGAAACGCGCTGGTGTAGAAGGTCAGCGCCAGCGAGGCAGCCGTCCAGGGCGACACGTCGATGCCCAACAGGGCCACGCCGAAGAACGCCAGGAACAGCTGCATCAGCAGCGGCGTTCCCTGGAACAGTTCGGTATAGCCGCGAATCAGCCAGTGCGGCCAGGCGCGCTTGGACAGCCGCGCCATCACCAGCGGAATGGCCACCAGGGTGCCGCCGATGAAGGCTGTGAGCGACAACAGCACGGTCCAGCGCGCCGCCAGGAGCAGATTGCGCAGGATGTCCCAGTCGGTGAAGGTGGTCATCATGGCTGCTCTCCAAACCACTTGCGACCGGCCGCCAACAGCAGCTGGCGCATGGCGATGGACAGCGCCAGGTACATCAGCGTGGTCACCAGGTAAACCTCGAAGCTCAGGAAGGTACGCGATTGGATCAGGTTGGCCGCGAAGGTCAGCTCCTCATGGGAGACCTGGGAAACCACCGAGGAGCCGAGCATGACGATGATGCACTGGCTGACCAGCGCCGGATAAATGCGCTTGAGCGATGGCGGCAGCACCACACGCACGAAAGTCTGCGTGCGGCTCAGGCCCAGCACGCGACCGGCCTCCCACTGGCCACGGGGCGTGACCTGGATGCCGGCGCGGATGATCTCGGTGCTGTAGGCGCCCAGGTTGATCAGCATGGCCAGCAGCGCCGCCTCGCCCGCCGTCAGCTTCACACCCAGGTTGGGCAGGCCGAAGACGATGAAGAACAGCTGCACCACGAACGGCGTGTTGCGAATCAGCTCGACGTAGACGCCCCACAGGCGGCTCAGCACGCTAGGCCGGCCGCTGCGCAGGGCCGCACCGAGAATGCCCAGGCCCACGCCGCCCACGGTCGCCATCACCGTGAGCTCAATGGTCACCCAGAGACCGGACAGCAGCTCCGGCCAGTAGGGCCATAGAGCGGAAAAGTTCAGCTGCGCCATCATCGATCAGCCCTTACGCGCCCAGGTTCGCGGGCAGTGGTGCCTTCAGCCATTGCTCGGAAAGGCCGTTGAGCGTGCCGTCGGCCTTGGCCTGTTCGATCAGTGCATCGATTTTGGCTTTCAGCGCCGCCTCACCCTTGCGCAGGCCGATGTAGCACGGCGAATCCTTGAGCATGAACTTGGCCACCGGAGCACGGGCCGCGTTCTGGCGCTCGATGGCCGCGACCACCAGGTTGCCGGTGGCAACGAACTCCACCTGCCCGGACAGATAGGCCGACAGCGTGGTGTTGTTGTCCTCGTAGCGCTTGACCTGAGCACCCTTCGGCGCCACCTCGGTGAGTACCATGTCTTCCACGGCGCCGCGGGTCACGCCAATCGACTTGCCGACCAGCTCGTCAGCCTTCGCCAGGGCGGCGTCCTTGGCACCGAACACGCCAAGGAAGAACGGCGCGTACGCGGCGCTGAAATCGATCACCTGCTCACGCTCGGCGTTCTTGCCCAGGCTGGAGATCACCAGGTCGACCTTGTCGGTCTGCAGGTACGGCACCCGGTTGGCACTGGTGACCGGCACCAGCTGCAATTTAAGTTTCATCTCCTTGGCCAGGTACTTGGCCATGTCGATGTCGTAGCCCTGGGGCTGCAGGTCGGTGCCCACGGAGCCAAATGGTGGGAAATCCTGCGGCACGGCGATGCGGATCACCCCGCGTTTTTCGATCTCTTGCAACTGGTCCGCCAGCGCAGTGGCTGTCTGGGTCAGCAGCAGGCCAGCGGTCAGCAGTGCGATCAGTCCCTTCTTCATTGGCTTCACCCCATCATCGTCAGTCATGAAACGAAAGATTCGTTATCTTCAAATCTGCAACCAACGTGCCAGAGCATTTTTTGGTTGTGACTTTTCCGGTAAGTGCCTATGAGAGCTGCTCTGCAAGCCATCCAACACGCGCATTACGAACGATCGCTATAGCTTTCCGAGCACAATAAAGAGGCGAAACAGACTAATTGAACGCCACAAAAAAGGGCGCCACTTGGCGCCCACATGCTTCTGCGCACCACAAAGTCGCACTAACGCTGTTCCAATTCGTCCAGTTGGCCGTATAGCCCGGCGATCTGATGAATGCGTTGACGTCCCTCAGCCAGTTGCTCATGCAGTAGCGCGTTGACCAGCAGGTTGATCAGGCTGTTGGCGCTGGAATAACTGTCGAACGCCGACACGCTGTCCAGTGGCGCGCACAGGTGCCAGCTGGCGAGCGCGATGACGCCCTGGGCCTGCGGCTCGCAGATCACCAGGGTCGGCACCTGCTGGGCCTGCAGGGCTTGCAGGAGCGGACGAATGATCCGCGGGCGGCGCCTGAAACCGAATACCACCACCAGATCGTCGGCCGTCAGGTCGACCAGCTCTTCGGCCAGCGTCTGCCCCGGCTGGGGCAGCACCTGCACCGCACTGCGCACCTGCAGCAGTTGCTGGCGCATGTGCAACGCCACGGGAAAGGCGTTGCGCAGGCCCACGACGAAGACGCGCCTGCTACTGCCCAGCGCGCGAACCACCTCGCCAAACGACTCGGCCTCGATGGCATTGACCCACTGGGTGAGGTTGGCCATTTCCTGTTTGTAATGCCGCGCCAGCAAGGTGTTGCCCTGCACCACGTCGCGGTTCTCGGCCACCGGCATGCCGCTCTGGCGCAGGCCGCGCTGCTCTTCGCGCATGTCCTTGTATTTGTCGTACCCCAGGCGCTTGAACAACCGGCTCACGGTGGCTTTGGAAACCCCAGCGAGCCGCGCCAGTTCGGCGCTGTTGTAACTGACCAGGTCATCGTAATGGTCGAGCACGAAGTCAGCGATGCGCTGCTCCTGTGGCGCGAGCTGTGCATAGTGGCTGCGCAGACGTTCATCGAGTTGAGTCATGGAAGGCGCCTTGTAACTTTCGTTTCATTCGACCGATGATATAGAAACCGTCCACCTGCTGAAATCGCCTCGCGGCAATTCATCCCACCCGTGGCTTAGAACTTGCTCAAAGTCTCGCGAGCTAGAGCAATGCAAGGCAAAAACAGGCGAGGACGCGGAGTTTACGAACTGTAAATGAGCAGTCCGAGCCTGTTTTTAACGCCGCAGTGCCGACGCGCAGCAGACTTTGAACAGGTTCTTAGAGCCGCCACTTCGCAAGGAAACCACCATGCCACCGATCACGCCCGACTGGACCGCCTACGTCGCCCAGATGGAACAGGTTCTGGCCCTGGAGCTGGACGACGCGCGGCGCCAGGAGCTTCTCACTCAGTTCACCCGCATCGCCGCCATGGCCGAACCGCTGATGACCTTTGCGCTCGATGATCGACTGGAAGTTGCGGGGGTGTACCAGGCATGAATCCCACCCTGCTCTCCATCGACGAAATCCGAACGGGCCTGGCAGCGGGCGAGTTCAGTGCACGGGAAGTCACCGAGCACAGCCTGGCGGCCATCGAGCGCCACAACCCGGCAATCAATGCCTGGACGCAGATCACCCACCAGCGCATGCGCGAGGAAGCCGAGCGGCTGGACCGCTTGCGCCGCGAAGGCTCGCCCCTGCCCGCCCTGGCGGCCGTACCCTATGCGGCGAAGAACCTGTTCGACGTCGCTGGCTTTGCGACCCTGGCCGGCGCCCAGCTGTTCCAGAACCGACCGGCCGCACAGGCCGACGCCTGGGCCGTGCGCCAGCTGTCCGCCAGTGGCGCCCTGCTCTCGGGGATGCTGAACATGGATGCCTACGCCTACGGTTTCACCACGGAAAACACCCACTTCGGCGCCACCCGCAACCCCCACGACCTGTCACGCATCTCCGGTGGCTCCTCCGGCGGCTCGGCAGCGGCGGTAGCAGCCGGCCTGGTGAACTTCTCCCTGGGCAGCGACACCAACGGCTCCATTCGCGTGCCCGCCTCGCTCTGCGGAATCTTCGGCCTCAAGCCCACCTTCGGCCGGCTGTCGCGCAGCGGCTCGCACCCGTTCGTGGGCAGCCTCGACCATATCGGGCCGCTGGCGCGCAGCACCGCCGACCTTGCCGCCGTCTACGACGCACTGCAGGGCCATGATCCGGCGGACGGCTTCCAGGCCAGCCAACCGCCGCAAGCCGTATCGGAGCTTATCGAGCAGGATCTGGGTGGCCTGCGCGTCGGCGTGCTGGGCGGCTACTTCCAGCAGTGGTGCGACGACAGCGCCCGTGACGCCGTGGCCCGCGCCGCCAAGGCCCTGAACGCCAGCGAGGAAGTCACCCTGGCCGACGCCGAGCTGGCCCGCACCTCGGCATTCATCATCAGCGCCAGCGAAGGCGGCAACGCCTACCTGCCGGCACTGCGCAGCTCACCGGAGGTGTTCGAGCCGCTGTCGCGCGAACGCCTGCTGGCCGGCGCGATGATTCCCGCCGCCTGGTACGTCCAGGCGCAGCGTTTCCGGCGGTTTTTCCAGAGCCAGGTACTGCCGCTGTTCAACGATATCGACGTGCTGATCGCCCCGGCAACGCCGACCAGCGCGACACCCATCGGCCAGGCAACCCTGCGCATCAACGGCGTCGACCTGCCGACCCGTGCCAGCATGGGCATGCTGGCACAACCGATTTCCTTCCTCGGCCTGCCGGTGGTCAGCGTGCCGCTGCGTACCACCGCCGGCCTGCCGATCGGCGTGCAACTGATCGCCGCGCCGTTCCGCGAAGACGCCTGCCTGCGCGCGGCCGCAGCGCTGGAGCGCCTGGGCATCGCGCAAGCCCAAGCCGTGAACCTGGAGTGAATGCATGAACCCTGAACAGATAGACCTGCCCGCCGTGCACGCCGAAGTCAACGCGGCCTTCCAGCGCTATGAACAGGCGTTGATCAGCAATGATATCGCCGTGCTCGACGAGCTGTTCTGGCACGACGCACGTACCGTGCGCCTCGGCGCCTCTGAAAACCTCTATGGCATCGACGAGATCCGCGCCTTTCGCGCCGCGCGACCAACCGCCGGCCTGCACCGCGAATTGCACAACATGGTTATCACCACCTATGGCGAGGACTTCGCCGTATGCAGCACCGAGTTCACCCGCGCGGGCAGCGAGCGCATCGGCCGCCAACAGCAAAGTTGGGTGAAACTCGACGGCCAGTGGCGCATCGTCGCCGCACAGGTAAGCCTGATGAGCTGAGCGGCTGCACGCTGCGACAAAGTGACATACAGTGGGATAACGCCGCCCCAATCGGCAACGGAAACTGGCAACATGCGCCTACGTCATTTGCCTACGCCGATGTGGGCACATGCCAACGCTATGACTCGAATCCCCAAGGAGGCCTGATGCGCTTGCGCGCGGTTCTTTTCGACATGGATGGCACGCTGCTCGACAGCGCGCCGGACTTCATCGCCATCTGCCAGGCCATGCGCGCCGAGCGCGGCCTGCCGCCGGTAGCGGAAAAGCTGATTCGCGACCACGTCTCCGGCGGCGCCCGGGCGATGATCCTCAACGCCTTCGACATCGACCCGATGAGCCCGGGTTTCGAAGCCTTGCGTCTGGAGTTCCTGGAGCGCTACCAGGACCACTGCGCGGTACTGACCCGCCCTTACGAAGGCATCGAGCCGCTGCTCGAGGACATCGAACGGGCCAAGCTGATCTGGGGCGTGGTGACCAACAAGCCGCTGCGTTTCGCCGAGCCGATCATGCAGCGCCTGGGCCTGGCCGAGCGCTCCTCGATCCTGATCTGCCCGGATCACGTGACCCGTAGCAAGCCCGACCCGGAGCCGATGATCCTCGCCTGCTCGACCCTCAAGCTCGACCCGGCCACCGTGCTGTTCGTCGGCGACGACCTGCGCGACATCGAGTCCGGCCGCGACGCCGGCACCAAGACCGCGGCGGTCACCTACGGCTATATCCACCCAGACGACAATCCCCGTCACTGGGGCGCCGATGTGGTCATCGACCATCCGCTGGAACTGCGCAAAGTGCTCGATCAGGCGCTGTGCAGCTGCTGAATCGCTGTCGCTTCATGACGCCGGTCAGCAAGCGCTGAGCGCCCCCGCCTACAATGAGCCCGCCGCCTTGTCGGCGGGCCCCATTCATTTCATCCCTACGAAACCAGAGGACTGTTGCCATGTTCGATTACAGCGCCCGCCCCGACCTGCTCAAGGGTCGCGTGATTCTGGTGACCGGCGCCGGCCGCGGCATCGGCGCCGCCGCAGCGCGAACCTATGCGGCCCACGGCGCCACCGTGCTGCTGCTGGGCAAGAGCGAGGAGAACCTGGCGCGCACCTACGACGCCATCGAGCAGGCGGGTCACCCACAGCCGGTGGTGATTCCCTTCGATCTGGAAACGGCCCTGCCGCATCAGTACGACGAGTTGGCGGCGACGGTCGAGAAAGCCTTCGGCAAGCTCGACGGCCTGCTGCACAACGCCTCTATCATCGGCCCGCGCACGCCACTGGAGCAGCTGTCCGGCGATAATTTCATGCGAGTCATGCAGGTCAACGTCAACGCGATGTTCATGCTGACCAGCACGCTGCTGCCGCTGCTCAAACTGTCCGCCGATGCCTCGGTGGTGTTCACCTCCAGCAGCGTCGGCCGCAAGGGCCGTGCCTACTGGGGCGCCTATGCGGTGTCCAAGTTCGCCACCGAAGGGCTGATGCAGGTAATGGCCGACGAGATCGAAGGCATCACCGCAATCCGTGCCAACAGCGTCAATCCGGGCGGCACGCGCACTGACATGCGCGCCCAGGCTTATCCTGGCGAGGATCCGCAGACCCGACCGACGCCGGAGGCCATCATGCCGGTCTACCTGTACCTGATGGGGCCGGACAGCCAGGGCATCAATGGCCAGGCATTCGACGCCCAATAATCGCCGCCTTATCGCCCTCGCCCACCACGATCGGCGCCGCGACATTAAATTGTCGCGCGCCCCCGCAAAGCGGCAAACGCTTGCCGTCATTCTGACGGCGCATTGCCATCAATGGCCCTCTGCCGCTATCGATCAGTTGCAACCTGTTGAACCTCAAGGCTTTTAATCGGCCCAAAAAGACTGGCACGAAATTAGCTCTGTAGCTTGCAAGCTGCAACGAAGCGCCAGAGGTTCATAAAAATGGTCCCACCCAGCCAGAAAAACACCATCGATTTCGACGCTGCCAAAGTGCAGCGTCTCGGCCTCTCGCCGCGCAAGGAGCAGACCCGTCCGGTCAGCCTGGCGCAGCTGCGTCAGCGCCTCGGCCTGCAATTGCAGACCAGCCTGGACGCCGAGCGCATCCTCGCCACCTTCTTCCGCGAGCTGCAGCACCTGGTTCCGGTGGACTCGCTGGGCTATCAGCACTCGAGCAGCGACCTGCGCCTGGATTTCGGCCAGCAGGCCAATCACTCGGCGACCTATCGCCTCAGCCACGAGAGCGAATACCTGGGTGAGCTGACCTTCCGGCGGCGCCAGCGTTTTTCCGATCACGAACTGGCGCAGCTCGAATCCCTGCTGGCCAGCCTCATGTACCCGCTGCGCAACGCCCTGCTCTACCGCGTGGCGATCCAGAGCGCGCTGCGCGATCCGCTGACCAACACCGGCAACCGCATCGCCATGGATCAGGTGCTGGGCCGTGAGATCGAACTGGCGCGCCGTAATAGCCAGCCGCTGTCGCTGCTGATGCTGGACATCGATCACTTCAAGGGCATCAACGACGAGCACGGCCACAGCGCCGGCGACGAAGTGCTCAAGGCCGTCGCCACCACCATCAAGGATCAGCTGCGCAACATCGACATGGTGTTCCGCTATGGCGGCGAGGAGTTTCTCGTGCTGCTGTCCGGCACTCCAGGCGAAGGTGCCAAGCTGGTCGGCGAGCGTCTGCGCGAAGCGGTGCTGGGCCTGCAGTGCGTGGTGCAGGGCCGGCCAGTGAAGATGTCCATCAGCCTGGGCTGCGCCACCCTGGAGCCCGGCGAATCGGCGGACGGCTTGCTCAACCGCGCGGACAAGGCGCTTTACAGCGCCAAGCGCAGCGGCCGCAACTGCCTGGCGATGGCAGGCTGAAAGCTCTGATCGACGCCCATTGAAAAGGTCCCCAGCCGAGAGGACTGGGGCCCTTTTTTATCCGCAAACTGGTGGCATTGCATGCCTAGGAGCAGCTCCAGCCGCGCGCCCTTCGCAGAGTATCGCGGCTAAAGCTGCTCCTACAGGCTGGCCTGTGTGGTCCACGGCCTAGAGGGGCGCCCTCCGTGCTTACCCAGCTTTCAGCGTCTCACTACGGCTTGCGACTGCCGCGACCGGAACCCGGACGCTGGCCATCGCCTGCCGGGCGGCTACGACGATTATCGCCACCGGCCGGCTTGCGCGGCGCACGCTCAGCGGATTCGCCACGCGGCTTGCTCGGCTTCTTGCCGACATCACGCGGGCGCTCGGCAACCGGCGTACCGCGAGCCGACTCACCAGCCGACGGGCGCGGTGCACGGCTCGGACGTTCGCTTTGCTCTGCACGGCTACCACGAGCGGCGCCCTGAGCAGGGCCACCATTGGCCGGGCGCAGGGTGCGCCCGGGGCGCTCACCGCGGCCGACCGGCTTGGCGGCCTTGCGCTGCAGGCGGTCGAGCTTGTCGCGGGTCTTTTCCTTCATCTCCGGCAGGGCAACCGGCTTGAGGCCGACCTCTTCGCTGAGGATGTCGACTTCGCGCTGGCCCATTTCGCGCCAACGGCCCATGGGCAGGTCCGAGGTCATGAACACCGGGCCGAAGCGCACGCGCTTCAGGCGGCTGACCACCAGGCCCTGGGATTCCCACAGGCGACGTACTTCGCGGTTACGACCTTCCATGACCACGCAGTGGTACCAGTGGTTGAAACCCTCACCACCTGGCGCTTCCTTGATGTCGGTGAACTTGGCCGGGCCGTCTTCGAGCATCACGCCCGCCTTGAGGCGTTCGATCATCTCCTCATCAACCTCGCCGCGTACGCGCACGGCGTATTCACGGTCCATCTGGTAGGACGGGTGCATCAGACGGTTGGCCAGCTCGCCGTCCGTGGTGAACATCAGCAGGCCGGTGGTGTTGATGTCCAGACGGCCGATGTTGATCCAGCGGCCCTCTTTCGGGCGCGGCAGGCGGTCGAACACCGTCGGGCGGCCTTCCGGGTCGTCGCGGGTGCAGATCTCGCCGTCGGGCTTGTTGTAGATCAGCACGCGGCGCACGGTTTCCGTCGCCTCTTCGCGGCGCAACAAACGGCCGTCGACGGAGATGGCGTCATGCAGGTCGACACGCTGGCCGAGGCTGGCGTCGTTGCCGTTGACCTTGACGCGGCCGGCAGTGATCCAGGATTCGATTTCGCGGCGCGAGGCCAGGCCCATGCGAGCCAGGACCTTCTGCAGTTTTTCGCCAGCGGGGCTGTATTCTTCGGTTTCACTCATCTGGGCACCTCCCGGTGTTTTCTGGTGATGGGACGATCATTAGGGTCTGTTGCCGTCTCAACGCGAGCCGCCTTGCGGCGAGACAACAGACCCTAGGAAGGGGCGCGCATCATACGCGGATCAGGCGCGGCACGCACCTGGCAGCAGAGCATAGCCGTCGGGCGATGTAGCGCATGACCGTCGGTCGGCAGCTAGCGCTTGCGACGTGCCTTGCTGCCCATGGCCAGCAGGCGCATGTCCGCCTCGGCGGCGACCAGGCGCTGCTCGGCCTTGTCGAGTTTCTTCCAGGCCTTGATTTCCGCCTTGCTGCGCCCGCAACCGAGGCAGATGCCGTCATCGAATTTGCAGACGCTGATGCAGGGGTCTTTCATGAAGTCTCTTCGCGCTCGCTGGTGGACGGGTCATCCGCAACCCTAGAGACCGTTTCCGACTCACCCTGGTTCGACTCATCGCCGGCGCGCGCCAGATCGTCGAAGTCGGTTTTCAGGCCCTGCTCCATGGCATCCAGCTCGGCCAGCAGCGAGCCGAAGCTGGTCTCGGCCTTGGCCTGGGCGTCGGTTTCGGGCTCGGCGTCGTCATCCGCCAGGGCCAGATCGGCGCGCGCCTGCAGGCTCTGTGGCACCGCCGGGTCATCGTCGTCCTGAGCCAATATTGGCTCGGGCTCCAGCTCGCGCAGCGCAGCCAAAGGCGGCAGCTCGTCGAGGTTCTTCAGGTTGAAGTGGTCGAGAAAGCCCTTGGTGGTGGCGAACATGGCCGGCCGGCCGGGCACGTCACGGTAACCGACCACGCGAATCCACTCGCGCTCCTGCAGGGTCTTGACGATCTGGCTGTTCACCGCCACGCCGCGGATCTCCTCGATCTCGCCGCGGGTAATGGGCTGGCGGTAGGCGATCAGCGCCAGGGTCTCGAGCATGGCCCGAGAATAGCGCTGCGGGCGCTCTTCCCACAGGCGGCCGACCCAGGGGGAAAAGCTGTCGCGAACCTGCAGGCGATAGCCGGAGGCCACCTCCTTGAGCTCGAAGGCGCGGCCCTTGCAGCTGCCACCGAGGATCGCCAGCGCCTTGCGAAACACATCGGCCTCCGGGCGCTCGGCTTCCTCGAACAATTCCATGATCCGCTCGAGCGACAGCGGCTTGCCGGAGGCCAGCAGCAGGCCCTCGAGCAAGGTAGAGAGTTGCTTGGGATCGGACAGGTTCATGGTCGGGACATACCGCGCGCAGCCGCAAAAGCGGCGAGTCTAGCAGCTCATTCGAACGCGCTCTCGCCCTCTTCCTCCACGCCCGCCACGCGCAGGCGCACGTGCACGGCGGCGAACGCCTCGTTCTGCACCAGTTCGACCAGCGACTCCTTGACCAGCTCGAGAATCGCCATGAAGGTCACCACCACGCCGAGGCGCCCTTCCTCCGCAGTGAACAGCTCGACGAACGGCACGAACACCCCGCCCTTCAGCCGTTCGAGCACCTCGCTCATGCGCTCGCGGGTGGACAGCGCCTCGCGGCTGACTTGGTGGCTTTCGAACATGTCGGCGCGGCGCAGCACCTCGGCCATCGACACCAGCAGTTCCTGTAGCTCCACCGTGGGCAGCAGCTTGCGCGCCCTCGCCTCCGGCGCCTCGACGCGCGGCACGATGAGGTCGCGGCCCACCCGCGGCAGAGCATCGATGCCCTCGGCGGCGGCCTTGAAGCGTTCGTATTCGAGCAGGCGGCGAATCAGCTCGGCACGCGGGTCGTCTTCCTCTTCTTCGGCCTCGGCCGAGCGCGGCAAGAGCATGCGCGACTTGATCTCGGCGAGCATGGCCGCCATCACCAGGTACTCGGCGGCCAGCTCCAGGCGCACGGTGTGCATCAGCTCGACGTAGCCCATGTATTGGCGAGTGATCTCCGCCACCGGGATGTCCAGCACGTCGATGTTCTGCTTGCGAATCAGGTAGAGCAGCAGGTCCAGCGGGCCTTCGAAGGCTTCGAGGAATACTTCCAGGGCGTCCGGCGGGATGTACAGGTCGACGGGCAGCTCAGTGAGCGCCTCGCCATAGACCATGGCGAATGGCAACTCCTGCTGGGCGCCGGCCTGACTGTCGACGGTCTCGGTTACGGACGACATCGAATCAGCGTGACTCGAAAGGCGATGGATCGCCGCAACCGACGCGGATCACCTCGGGCTCGTCGTCCACCAGACCGATTACCGTAGAGGCTTCCAGGCCGCCGAAACCACCGTCGATGACCAGATCCACCTGATGTTCGAGCATCTGGCGCATCTCGTAGGGATCGCTCATCGGCAGGTCTTCGCCGGGCAGGATCAGGCTGACGCTCATCATCGGCTCGCCGAGTTCCTCGAGCAGCGCCGCGGCGATGGGATGGCTGGGCACCCTCAGGCCGATGGTGCGGCGCTTGGGGTGCAGCAGCATGCGCGGCACTTCGCGGGTGGCGTTGAGAATGAAGGTATACGGCCCCGGCGTGTGGTTCTTCAGCAGCCGAAAGGCGGCAGTGTCGACCTTGGCAAAGGTGCTGAGCTGCGACAGGTCGCGGCACACCAGGGTGAAATTGTGCTTGTCATCGAGCTGACGCAGGCGCCGAATCCGCTCCATGGCGTTCTTGGCGCCCATCTGGCAGCCCACCGCGTAGGACGAGTCGGTGGGATACACCACCACGCCACCGTTGCGGATGATGTCGACCGCCTGCTTGATCAGACGGGCCTGGGGACTTTCCGGGTGAATCTGAAAAAACTGGCTCATGGCTAGCAACTCTCAAACGGCTTCGTACGAGGGCGCGCAGCCGAAACGCGTCCATAACGGGGAAAGGTCATCGGGCAGCGGCCGGTACAAACCCAGTTCCGACCAATCGCCTGGAGCGTGAAAATCGCTGCCGACACTGGCCAGCAGGCCGAACTCACGCGCCAGAATCGCCAGCCCACCGACCTGCTCGGCCGGCTGCATGCCGTTGACGACCTCCAGCGAGTGACCGCCCGCTGCGGCGAATGCAGTCACCAGTTTGCGGCGCTTGCTGCGCGTGAAGTCGTACTGCCAGGGGTGGGCAAGGCTGATCCACGCATTGGACTGGCGCAGTGTCTCGAGCGTTTCATCTAACGTTGGCCAGTGCTGCTTGACGTCGCCGAGCTTGCCGGAGCCCAGCCATTTGCGAAAGGCGTCGGCGCGATCCTTGACGAAGCCACCGCGCACCAGAAACTCCGCGAAATGCGGCCGCGCCGGCGCGTTGCCGCTTTCGCCCTGGGCCTGCTGAATGGCCCGCGCACCTTCCAGCGCGCCCTCCATGCCCTTGAGCGCCAGGCGCCGGGAGATCTCCTCGGCGCGCAGCCAGCGGCCCTGGTGCAGGTCGGCGCTGGCCTGGCGCAAGGCCGGCGCGTCGCTGTCGAAGGCATAGCCCAGCACATGAATGGTCGCGCCGCCCCAGGTACAGGACAACTCGATGCCATTGACCAGTTGCACGCCCAGCTCGCTTGCCGTGGCGCGCGCCTCATCGAGCCCTTCGAGGGTGTCGTGGTCGGTCAGCGCCAGCATGGTGACGCCGCGCCCGTGCGCCCGCGCGACCACCTCGGCAGGCGGCAGGGCGCCGTCCGAAGCGGTACTGTGGCAATGAAGATCAACCTGCATAAGGGGCGCTTTCCCGACGAATCATGTTTGTTATTATGCCGCGGCCGGCAGATTCTTGCCCGCTATCGCTCTGTTCTCTCGCCTCTTTTCTCGCGGCTCACCCACAAGGATCGACATGCTCTACGCCATCATCGCCACCGACGTGGAAAACTCCCTCGAGCTTCGCCTCTCCGTTCGTCCCGCTCACCTGGCCCGCCTGGAACAGCTGAAAAACGAAGGCCGCCTGGTACTGGCCGGCCCCAACCCGGCCATCGACAGCAACGATCCAGGCCCGGCGGGCTTCACCGGCAGCCTGATCGTCGCCGAATTCGAATCGCTGGAAGCCGCCAAGACCTGGGCCAGCGCCGACCCGTTCCGCACCGCCGGCGTCTACGCCAGCATCGTGGTCAAACCCTTCAAGCACGTACTGCCGTAACAGGGAATCGTCATCACCGCCATGAGTGAGCTGCTGCTGATCGACGATGACGTCGAACTCTGTGACCTGCTGGCCAGTTGGCTGACCCAGGAAGGCTTCCAGGTCACTGCCCGCCACGACGGCCAGGGCGCGCGCCAGGCGTTGATGCAAAGCGCGCCCGACGCCGTGGTGCTGGACGTGATGCTGCCCGACGGCAGCGGCCTGGAGCTGCTCAAGCAATTGCGCGGCGAGCACCCCGACTTGCCGGTACTGATGCTTTCGGCCCGCGGCGAACCCCTGGACCGAATCCTCGGCCTGGAACTGGGCGCCGACGATTACCTGGCCAAACCCTGCGACCCCCGCGAGCTGACCGCCCGCCTGCGTGCCGTACTCCGGCGTAGCCTGCCGCTGGCCACCTCCAGCCAGATCGAGCTGGGCGACCTGCGTTTCAGCCCGGCCCGTGGCGTGGCCGCGCTGGGTGCCGAAGGCCAGGAAATCGTCCTGACCCTGTCCGAAAGCCGGGTGCTCGAGGCGCTGCTCAAGCAGCCGGGCGAGCCGGTCGACAAGCAGGCGCTCGCCCAGCTGGCCCTGGGCCGCAAGCTGACCCTCTACGACCGCAGCCTGGACATGCACGTCAGCAACCTACGCAAGAAGATCGGCCCGCACTCCGATGGCCGTCCGCGCGTGGTCGCGCTGCGTGGGCGCGGCTATTACTACGCACCTTGATTCATGCCCTGGCCGCTTTACACTGCGACAGCGCTCTTTACCCTGCCTTTACCTTGGCTGACTGCGCCTTACCTTGAAAGCCCTAATCTGGGCACATCCGGCAACTGGCCGGTTTCGAGACAAGGAGATACACCATGCGCAAGACCATGACCGCCCTGCTCCTCGCCATGACCCTGCCGACCCTGGCCATGGCTGCCCCCGGTGACGATCACCGCCCAGGCGGCCCGGGCCCAGGCCCCCGCATGTTCCATGAGTTGGACCTGAGCAAGGAGCAGCAACGCCAGGTTCACAAACTGATGGGCGAACAGCGCAAGAACGATCGCGAACTGACCCAACGCTATCTGGACAAACTGCCCGAGGCTGACAAGAAGGCTCTGGAAAGCGAGCGCAAGGCGTCCCGCGACAAGCAGCAAAGCGCCATTCGCGCCGTGCTGACGCCCGAGCAGCAGAAGACTTTCGACGAGCAGGTCGCCAAGATGAAAGAACGCAAAGCCGACCGCGAAGCCTTCGAAGCCTGGAAAGCCGAACACAAGAAAGCTGGCTGATCCTGGGATCTGTTGCCGTTTCAAGCACGGCCGCGTTGAAACGGTGACGGACCCTATGCTGGCCGTGATAGCGGCCAGCCCCATACTGCCTGCGCCATTCACCTGGCGCAGGCTTTTGTCGTTTGAGGAGTCTCTCGTGCGTTCATTGTTCTGGCGGATTCTCGGCAGCTTCTGGTTGGCCATCGCCCTGGTCGCAGGCCTTTCCATGCTGCTCGGGCGCGCCCTGAACCAGGACACCTGGATCCTCAATCAGCATCCCGGCCTGGAGGACCTGCCAGCCGAGTGGGTTCGGATTTTCGAGAAAGACGGCCCACGCGCCGCCCAGGACGTACTGGAGCAGCGCAAGCGGCGTTTTCGCATCGATACCCAGGTGCTGACCGAAGCGGGTCAGCCAGCGGTTCGCGGCACCTTCCCGCCCCGTGCGGCGGCCTTCGAAGAGCGCAACCGGGGCGACAAGCACCTACCCTGGCGGCGCCTGACCACCGACTACACCAGCCCGGTCAGCGGTGAAACCTACCTGTTCATCTACCGCATTCCGCACCCAGAACTGGACGCCTGGCACCGCGGCAGCCTGCTGTGGCCGCTCAGCGCCCTGGGCATCGCCCTGGTGGTATTGACCCTGTTCAGCCTGCTGCTGACCCTGTCCATCACCCGCCCACTGGATCGCCTGCGCGGTGCGGTGCATGACCTCGGGCAAACCGCCTACCAGCAGAACAGCCTGGCGCGGCTGGCCAGCCGGCGTGACGAGTTGGGCGTACTGGCTAACGACTTCAACCGTATGGGCGCACGCCTGCAGGACCTGATCGGCAGCCAGCGCCAGCTGCTGCGTGACGTGTCCCACGAGCTGCGCTCGCCCCTGGCCCGCCTGCGCATCGCCTTGGCCCTGGCCGAGCGCGCCGAGCCGGCCGAGCGCGAGAAACTCTGGCCGCGGCTGACCCGCGAGTGCGACCGCCTCGAAGACCTGATCAGCGAAATCCTCACCCTAGCCCGCCTCGATGCGGAGCCGGGTTCTTCACAGAGCATCGATCTGGCACAACTGGCCAGCAAACTGCGCGAGGACGTCAAACTCAGCCATCCCGAACAGCAGCTGGATGTCAGCCTGCAGCCGGGCATGCACCTGATCGGCTGGCCAGACATGCTCGAGCGGGCGCTGGACAACCTGCTGCGTAACGCCCTGCGCTTCAGCCCCGAGGGCCAGCCTATCGAGCTGAATTTCGTTCGTCGCACCGATGAGGTGTACCTGGAAGTCCGCGACCACGGCCCCGGCGTTGCCGAACAGCACCTGCTCCAACTCGGCGAACCGTTCTTCCGCGCCCCCGGCCAGAGCGCTGCCGGCCACGGCCTCGGCCTGGCCATCACCCGCCGCGCCGCAGAACGTCATGGCGGTCGCCTGCAACTGGAAAACCACCCGGACGGCGGTTTCAGCGCCAAACTGATCCTGCCGCTGGAGACAGCGGTTTGACGCCTGCTTGGTGGCGGGAGCGGCCGATCGTTCCCGTGGGATGGACTGGTAATTATCTGTAGGAGCGGGCCATGCCCGCGAAAAATCACGGGCATGGACTGGGCATCCCTGCCCGTCCCGATGTCCGCTTATGCCTTTACCACCGCACCAGCAAAGCGCCTATAAAGGCTTCCAGACAGCGCTGCGCACATCGACCCGCTTGGGCAGCAAACGGTTTTCCAGAAAAAGGTCGGCGGTGCGCTGCTGGGCCGCGACGATTTCTTCAGTGACCGGGACAGGCGGCGATGGCGGGCGGTGGCTGAAGGTGCGTTCGATCACCGCTTCGGGCAAGCCCATGAAGCGTGCCAGCAGGCTGATGCTCGCCGCCTTGTCATCGCGGGTCAGTGCCTCGGCGTGACCGAGCTCTTCGAGCAACTGCGCAATGAACGCCGGATTGGCCTCGGCATAGGGCCGCGCAGCCAGGAAGAACGGGCCGATAAAGCCCAGACCTTCACCATTGGCCAGCAGGCGCGCCTTGCCTTCCAGATCGATGGCCGAATAGAACGGATCCCAGATCGCCCAGGCATCCACACTGCCGCTCTCGAAGGCGGCACGGGCGTCGGAAGGCGCCAGGTAGATCGGCTGGATATCGGCAAAGCTCAGGCCTTCACGCTGCAGTGCACGCAGCACCAGGTTGTGCGCGCTAGAGCCCTTCTGCAAGGCGACCTTGCGGCCCTTGAGTTCTTTTACCGACTGGATGGCGCTGTCTTTAGGCACCAGGATGACCTCGGCCTGGGGCTTCGGTGGCTCGGCGGCGATGTACAACAGATCGGCGCCTGCGGCCTGGGCGAAGATCGGCGGGATGTCACCCGTGGCGCCAATGTCCAGACTGCCGATGTTCAGCGCTTCGAGCATTTGCGGGCCCGCTGGGAATTCGATCCACTGCACCTTGGTGTCGGCGAAACGCTTTTCCAGCATGCCGTGTTCCTTGGCCAGCACCAGGCTGACCGAGCCTTTCTGATAGCCGATGCGCAAGGTCTGCGGGTCAGCATGCACAGCCTGCGCAAGAGCGATCAACCCCAGTGCGGCAAGCGCTAACTTCATACCTTTCATGCTCACTCCTGCCAGTCGGTCGACGGTTTTTCCCAGAGGTTGATGCCACCCTCGACGGCGTAACGATCGATCTCCGCCAGTTCCTCGGCGCTGAACGCCAGGTTGTCCAGCGCCGCGACGTTCTCGATGATCTGCTCCGGCTTGCTCGCGCCGATCAGCGCCGAGGTGACCCGCGCATCGCGCAGGGTCCAGGCCAGCGCCAGCTGCGCCAGGCTCTGGCCGCGACGTTGGGCGATTTCATTGAGTGCACGGGCACGAGCGATATTGTCGTCGGACAGGTGCTCGGGCCGCAGTGACGCGCCACCCGGCCGATTGACCCGAGCGTCGGCGGGAATGCCATCGAGGTACTTGTCACTGAGCAGCCCCTGGGCCAGCGCGGTAAACACGATTACCCCGGCGCCCTCCTCCTCGGTCGCCGTCAGCAGATCCTTCTCGATCCAGCGATTGAACAGGTTGTAGGCCGGCTGATGGATCAGCAGCGGCACGTTGCGCGCCCGTAAAAGCGCGGCGATTTCCAGGGTCTTGCCTGCCGAATAGGAGGAGATGCCGATGTACAGCGCCTTGCCCTGCTCGACGATGCTGGCCAGTGCACCGGCGGTTTCCTCCAGCGGCGTGTGCGGGTCGAAGCGGTGCGAATAGAAGATGTCGACGTAGTCCACGCCAAGGCGCTGCAGGCTCTGGTCGAGGCTGGAAATCAGGTACTTGCGCGAACTGCCGCCCTGCCCGTAGGGGCCGGGCCACATGTCCCAGCCGGCCTTGGTGGAGATGATCAGCTCATCACGGTACTGCCGGAAATCCTCGCGCAGCAGGCGTCCGAAATTGATCTCGGCGCTGCCGTAGGGTGGCCCATAGTTGTTGGCCAGATCGAAGTGATTGATCCCCAGATCGAACGCCGTGCGCAGCAGCGCACGCTGGTTGTCGATTGGTGTGGCGTCGCCGAAGTTGTGCCACAGGCCCAGAGACAGGGCCGGCAGAACCAGGCCACTGCGGCCGACGCGGCGGTACGGGACACGCTCGTAGCGCTGTGGGTTGGCGATGTAGGTCATCAGAAGTTCTCCATCAGGGAATAGGTGCCGGTTGCGCGGCGGGCAGGCGGTACCACTCGAGGCCCACGGCGCTGCGATTCTTGAAGCCATGCCAGTAGCTGTGATCGGCCTGCTGGCGGCCCTCGTCGTCCACCGACCATTTGCCGTCGACGGCCAGCGGCGTCAAATCAAGATAGGCCTTTCTATCCAGCCCCTTGAGCTGCTGGTCGAGAAACGCCAGAACGAAATGCTGGTTGATATTGTTGAGCCGCGCGCTGTCCCACACCGGCTCCGCATAGGCAGAGAAATCGTCGGGATGACTACTGGCGGCAGGCGGTGGCGGGTTCGGCGCCACGTTGTGGCGGGCATTCTGATAGACCAGCAGGTAACGATCGGCATTCACCGCGCCGTCCACCAGGCGCCTGATACCGTCGCGATAACCGGAGACGTCATCCTGATCACCGGCGATGAACAGGCTCGGCACGCGCAGGCCAGCCAGACCGGCTTGATCGAAGATGCCCTGCCGCCCGCCCCAGGGCGCGAACAGCACCAACGCCTTGATTCGTGGGTCTCGACCACTTTCGTAGACGGGGTTGTCGGCACGTCGTTGTTCGAGCGCCTTGCCTGGCACCAGGCTGCTGGCCACCGCGCTGACTCCGGCGCCTGCGGCATTCAATGCGCCGTAGCCACCCATGGAGTAACCCAGCAAAGCGGTGCGCTGCGCGTCTACACGCCCGGCCAGAAAGCTGCCACTGCCGGCCTCGCTGATGACGTTTAGTTGTTCGAGAACGAACAGATCGTCCAGCGGACGATTGAGCAGCGTGCTGGCAAACCCCGCCTTGTCCGCGCGGGTCGACTCAGTGTGGTCGATGGCCGCCACTACGTAGCCGTGGGAGGCCAGGTGCTCGGTCAGATAGCTCATCTGCAGGCGCGAGCCCGGGTAGCCGTGGGAGACGATGACCAACGGATAACGGCCCTCGCTCGCCGGTGCGTCACGCAATGCACGGCCCTGGAACTCGAACGGCGTGTTGGGGCGTTTGGGGTCGTTGGCACCGGCCCCCAGCACGTCGCGGTAGGTGGTGAGCTCCTGTTGCCCGGCCGGCAGTAGCGCCGGGTACCAGATTTCCAGGCGCAATTTGCGCTCGTAACGCGGTGTTGGATTCTTGGCATCGATGGCCAGCACGTCGAGTTGATCGCGGTTTACCAGCTCGAGGGTACGCACCCCCACAGGATGCTCGCCGCGCACGGCAAGCTCCGGGGCGTCGGGCCGGGCGTCGCCATACAGCGCGAACGCGCTGCCGGAAACCCCAAAGGTCAACAGACAGGCGAGGACGAATTTCATCGATTTTCCTGGATGAAGAAAGGATTCCGTGGTGCCTTGAGGCCCAGATGATCGCGCAGCGTGCGGCCCTGGTACTCGCGGCGGAATAGACCGCGGCGCTGCAACTCGGGCACCACCTGCGTGGCGAAATCCTCCAGGCCGCCCGGCAGATGCGGCACCAGTGCGTTGAAGCCGTCGGCGCCGCGCTCCTCGAACCAGGCCTGCATTTCGTCGGCGATCTGCGTGGGCGTGCCGATCAGGCTGTAATGCCCGCGCCCGCCAGCGATACGCCGCCCCAGTTGCGCCAGGGTCAGGTTCTCCGCCCCTGCCAGTTCGGTCAGCAGTTTCTGCCGACTTTGCTGGCCATTCTCGGTCAGCGGCAGCTCCGGCAGCGGACCATCGGCCGGGTAGCCGGACAGATCGAAATTGCCCAGCATGCGCCCCAGCAGCGCGATGCCGACCGCAGGCTCGACCAGCTCCTGGAAACGCTCGAATTTCTCGCGGGCCTCGCCCTCGCTCTGGCCGACCACCACGAACACGCCGGGCATGATCTTCAGCGAATCCTCGCCTCGCCCGAAGGCCTGCAGGCGGCCCTTGAGATCGGCATAGAACGCCTGGGCCTTGGCCAGCGAGGTCTGCGCGGTGAAGACCACCTCGGCGGTCTCTGCGGCAAGCTGCCGACCGGTTTCCGAGGAGCCTGCCTGAACGATCACCGGCCTGCCCTGGGGCGAGCGAGCGACGTTCAGCGGCCCGCGTACCTTGAAGTGCTCACCCTGATGGTCGAGCACATGCAGTTTGGCCGGATCGAAGAACTGGCCGCTGGCCTTGTCGTGCAGGAAGGCGTCATCCGCCCAGCTGTCCCACAGCCCGGTGACCACCTCATGGAACTCCCGCGCACGGGCATAGCGCTCGGCGTGGGGAATATGCGCGTCACGGCCGAAGTTGTAGGCCTCGGCGGCAGCGTCCGAGGTCACCAGGTTCCAGCCCGCACGCCCACCGGAGAGTTGGTCGAGGGAGGCGAACTTGCGGGCCACGTGATAGGGCTCGTTGTAGCTGGTGGTCACGGTGCTGATCAGGCCGATGCGCTCGGTCACCGCGCTCAGGGCAGAAAGCAGCGTCAGCGGTTCGAAGTGCGCCGAGCGCGGCATTCGGCTGGCGATGGCATCGGTCGGTGCGGCCACACTGTCGGCCACGAACAGCGCGTCGAAACAGGCCGCTTCGGCGATCTGCGCGGTGCGTTTGTATACGGAAAAATCCAGCGGATCGGCCGGCACATCGGGGTGGCGCCAGGCGGCGATATGGTGCCCGGTGGCCATGAGAAAGGCGCCGAGGCTGAGCTGGCGGGTGGATCGAGTCATGATGAGTCACCTGGATGAAGGCATGACCGCCCTGCCGTTCTCAGTCGGCTCGGGCGGATTGCGCACGCAGGGCAAGCGCGGCTGCCGTGGATCAGAAATCCTTGCGCACCTGCACGCCAAAGTAGCGCTGGTCATCACGCGGCACCGAGCGCGACGCGTAATTCAGATTCGGATAACCGCTGTAGGCCAAGCCGTTGGAATAACTCTTGTCGGTCAGGTTCTTGGCCAACAAGGCCACGCGCCAGCCGTCACTGTAGTCGGCCAGGGCGATGCTGGCGTTCCAGATGCCATAGGCGCCCTGCACGGTGTTCTCGTTCTGGTCGAGGCTGTACTGCACCTGATCCTGCCAGGCGTAGTCGGTGCTCAATTCGATATCCAGGCCGTTATCCAGCGGGATGCTGTAGTCGGCGCGAACATAAGTCTTCCAGTCCGGGCTGAAGGGCAACGGCTTGCCGTTGACATCGCAGTTGGCTGCGGCGTTTGCCGGGCAACTGAAGTCGTCGATACGCGCCCGGGTGTAGGCCAGCGCACCGGAGAGTTTGAACTGGCGAGTGACCTGGAAGGCTGCGTCCAGCTCCATGCCCTGAGTGGTCACGCTGCCGGCATTGATCAGGCGGGTCACCACCGTGCCGGCGACTACGTCATAGAAGTTGGCCTGGTAGTTGTCGTACTCGGTGTGGAACACCGCCAGGTTGGCCGTGAGGCGATTGTTGAAGGCAGTGCTCTTCAGGCCTGCCTCCCAGGAGTTGGACGTTTCCGGTTTCAACGGATCGGTGTCGCGGGCCTGCATGTTGAAGAACACGTTATAGGCCGGACCTTTGTAGCCTCGCGAGTAGGTCACATAGCTGGTCAGGCTGTCGTTGATGTCGTACTGAAAACCGGCTCGGCCGGTAAAGCCGTCCTCGTCCACCGACCCCTTGCTGGAGTAGTTAGGCTGGATGCCGGCGGCAGCGGCCGTGACCACGCGCTGGTGCTTGTACTCCAAGTCGTCGTGGGTCCAGCGCAGACCGAGGATGCCGCGAAAATCATCGGTGAAATTGAAGGTGTTCTCGCCGAACAGCGCGAAGCTGTCATTGCTCGCCTGGTAGTCGGCACGCCCGCGCTCGGTCACCAGCGAGACCGGAGTGACCGCACGCTGGTAGGTCTCTTCGCTCTTGCCATGCATGTAGAACGCACCGAGCACGTATTCGTTGAATTCGCCCTTGGGCGATGCCAGGCGCACTTCCTGCGAATACTGGTTGTAATCCACCTGACCTTTGTCGTGCGAGCGCGGCGCCCCGGGGAAGATGCCAGCCAGGCGGTCACCGTCCTGATACTGGGTATTGTTCCAACCGCGCCAGGCAGTGATCGACGTCAGGGTGTAGTCACCGAGCGACCAGTCGGCCTGAGCGGACAGCCCCTGATTGCGGTCGTCGACGCGAGTGTTCATGTCGCTGTTGATGCTGCGGTTGTGATCGCTTGGTGTGTAGCTACTGCCCACTGCGGCGCCAAAGGCGGCGCTGGTTCTGGTCAATACGCCGTTGGGGATGCTGTCCTTGCCCTGAGTGTAGTCACCGATCAGGGTCACCTTGAGTTCATCGTTAGGCTCGAACACCAGCTTGCCCCGCGCGCCCTTGCGGTCATAGCCGTTGATGTCGTCACCGTTGAACTCATTCTTCACGTTACCGTCGTACCGGCCCAACAAAGTGCTCAGCGAGCCTTTCAAGGTCTCGGTCAGGCGCCCGCCGATGCCGAAGCGCAGGCGGTTCTCGTTGCCACCACCGAAGTGCGAGTAATCCACGTAGCCATGGGTTTCTTCGGTGATGTCCTTGGAAATGATGTTCAACACACCCGCCGAGGCATTCTTGCCGAACAGCGTACCCTGTGGGCCGCGCAGCACTTCGATGCGCTCCAGATCCAGCAGATCGAGTGTCGACTGACCAGGGCGCCCGAGCACCACGCCATCGATCACGGTGGCTACGGTCGGCTCGATGCCCGGTGATGTAGTGATGGTGCCGACGCCACGAATGAACAGCGAGGTGTCCTTGTTGGAAGCACCGCTACGGTAATTCAGGGTCGGCACCTGCTGCACGATGCTCGAGACGTTGTTGCGATTGTCGCGCTCGAGCTGCTCACCCTCGACCACCGACACGGCGACCGGCACATCCTGCAGCGATTGCTCGCGACGGGTTGCGGTAACGGTGACCGCCTGCAGCGCCGTAGCGCCCGTTTCGGAGGGCTCAGCAGCCCACGAAGGCGCAGCCCCGCAAGCGAGCGCAACGGCGACGGCAAGGGGGTTGAGGGAGATCGAACCACTGATTCGGCGCGCGCTGCGGGCGGCCGGCAATAATGCGTTGTGCATGATGTTCACTGCCTGATTAACCGATTGATGCTCGCCAGAGCGAGCGTACTGAGCACAGTCGGATACGGGTCTCGCTCGTGCGAGTGGCAGTCATGCGACGGAGGTGCAGTGCGCTTGTTAGCGCTAACAAGAACAAAGTTTGGAGAGCCGCAAAAAGATCGTCAAATACTAAAAAATGCTTTTCATATTCCAAAAAATATAATTAAAACTGGCGCCGAAGAGGCTTTTGTTAGCGCTAACGGTGAAGTATGTTTGACCGCCCGAATCTGCCTCAGGATTTGCCCCATGCCCCGCCCGCCCGCTGATTCGCCGCGCAAGAGACGTGGCGCAGGACGCGTTACCCTGAGCGCCGTTGCCGAGCGGATCGGTGTGTCGTCGATCACCGTCTCGCGCTACTTCAACCAACCGGATCAGGTGTCCCAAGAGCTGCGCGAGCGCATTCGTAGGGCCGTCGAGGAAATGGGTTACGTACCCAACCTGGTGGCTGGCGGGCTTGCCTCGGCGAAGGGGCGCATCGTTGGCATGGTGATACCGAACATCTCGGGGCCGATCTTCGCCCAGACCATCCAGGGCTTCAGTGACACCCTCACCCGCCACGGCTATCAGTTGCTGCTGGCCTCCAGCTACTTCAGCGAGGAACAGGAAGAGAGCGCCGTGCGCGCCTTCCTGGGCTGGTCACCGGCGGCGCTGGTTGTCACCAGCCACTTCCACAGTGCTGGCACCGAGAAAATGCTCGCCGATGCCGATATCCCGCTGGTGGAAATATGGGATTACCAGCCTGATCGTGCTCCGCTGCAGGTGGGTTTCCTGCACGCTCAGGTGGGCGTTAGCGCCGCACGCTATCTACTGGACAAGGGCTATCGGCGCATCGCCTTCGTGCAGAACAGCGTGCCTGGGGATTTCAGTGCGCTGGAGCGTCGCGATGGCTATGCCGATACGGTTCGGGCGGCAGGGCTGGAGCCGTGGTCTTTCGCACCGGATGACAACCTGCTGCCCTTCGAGGCAGGCAAACAGGCCATGGAGAGCCTGATGCACGCTGCACAACGCCCGGATGCGATCATCTTCGCCAATGACAACCTGGCCGCCGGCGGGCTGCTCGCCGGTCGCCGGGCCGGTGTGCGTATTCCTGAAGACTGCGCGGTAGTGGGGTTCGGCGACTACGCCTTCGCGCCGATGCTGATGCCCAGCCTGACGACCATCAGGCCGCCAGCCCGGCAGATCGGCGAGGTGGCGGCGCAACGCATTCTGCAGAAACTCGGCGTCCTGACCGAAAGCACCAGTGACGCACCGGCGCCTCTGCAATGCGAGCTTATCGAGCGGGAAAGCAGCTAGGCCTGGGCCTTGCCCGCCCAGCCGCTGACGAATTCGTCGATGTTCACGGCCGGAGCATCACGCAACTCTCGCTGCGCGGTGCCAAGGTACAGGTAACCGATCACCTGCTCGTTGGCCGCCAGGCCCAGGCCGGCATCCACCACAGGGTCGTGGGACAATTCGCCGGTACGCCACACCGCGCCGATGCCTTGGGCATAGGCGGCGAGCAAGATGCCGTGGGCAGCGCAGCCCGCGGCCAGTACTTGCTCCTGGGCCGGCACCTTGGGGTGCTCCTGGGTACGGGCAATGACCACGATCATCAGCGGCGCACGCAGCGGCATGTTGCGCGCCTTGGTCAGCGCCTCGTCGTCGGCCTGCGGATTCTTGCTGGCGATCGCCTCGGCGTACAGCTCGCCGAGTGCATGGCGCGCATCGCCCTCGACGGTGAGAAATCGCCAGGGGCGTAGCTGGCCATGATCCGGCGCCCGCAGCGCGGCCTTGAACAGACGCTCGCGCTGCTCGGC
The DNA here is from genome assembly GCF_001945445.1 of Pseudomonas sp. PA27(2017). Taxonomy (GTDB): domain Bacteria; phylum Pseudomonadota; class Gammaproteobacteria; order Pseudomonadales; family Pseudomonadaceae; genus Aquipseudomonas. The sequence continues at coordinate 20,506 of NZ_MSXW01000038.1, read as the reverse complement.
GCTCGGCGCTGGTTCGGTCAGGCGCGGTGCGGAAACACGGTTGATCAGCGCATCGAGGGCATCCATCGGCTCACCTCCAGAGAAAAAGAACCGCGATTCTACCAGCCAAGCATGAGCTTCGCAGACCACAGCGCGCCCTTGGCCTGGTGTTGAGCGAAGCGATACCCAGGGCAATTTCCCGGGTGTCGCGGCGCTCGACCCGGGCGACATGTCACGGCGATCAGCAGTTCCTACGCCACCCGATCCGGCGACAGCTCCGGCTGCAACGGCGGCGTCAGTGGCGGCAGGCCATAAGCCTTGCGCGCATCGTCGCAGCGCGGGTTGTGCTCGCCATTGACCCAGGAAGCTTCGAAATCGCGACAGGTGCTGGAGCGCTGCGCGTACTGCGTGCAGCGCGTGCCCTGCCCCACATCGCCGAGCAACGCGTTACAGCGAGCGGGCTTGGTTTCGGTACCGCGCATGGCGACCAGGTGCGGTGAGATCTGGATGACTTGCTCGTCCGGCACGCTGCCACCGGCGGATTGGCATTCGCCCCAGAAGAAGGACACACGAAAATACGCGCAGCAGGCGCCACACGCTAGACAAGGATTGGTTTCGGACATGATCAGAGGGCTCAGAAACCGGCAAGGGCCGGCACCTGGCGGCGTATTCTATGCACTGCAAGCCACTTGTAAAGAGGCCTGCAAGCGCCTGAAGACGGGCCGTATGGGCAGGTTTACAGCAATGCCGGCACAGGTAGAATGGCGCCACTTTTTCGCGGATAACACCGATGGCCTGGCCGACCCTACGACTCATCGCGTTCATCAATGGCATTTTCCTGATCACCCTGGCCATTGGCATGATCGGCCCGATGTTCACGCTGTTCATCTTCGACCGCGCCGCGGAAGTGAGCCCCTTCGCCTGGTCGAGCCTGGTCACCTTCATCGCCGGGCTGTCCATGATCGCCCGCGGCAAGCCCCAGGACGTGCATCTGCGCCCGCGAGACATGTACCTGCTGACGGTGTCGAGCTGGCTGATGGTGTGCATCTTCGCCGCCCTGCCGTTCATGTTCACCCAGCACATGAGCTACACCGACGCGTTCTTCGAAAGCATGTCGGGCATCACCGCCACCGGCGCCACGGTACTGATCGGCCTGGACAGCATGTCGCCGGGCATCCTGATCTGGCGCTCGATGCTGCACTGGCTCGGCGGCATCGGCTTCATCGCCATGGCGGTGGCGATTCTGCCCATGCTGCGCATCGGTGGCATGCGCCTGTTCCAGACCGAATCCTCGGACCGCTCCGACAAGGTCATGCCGCGCTCGCACATGGTCGCCAAGTACATGGCGGTAGCCTACTTCGGCATCAGCCTGCTCGGCTGCCTGGCCTTCTGGCTGGCCGGCATGAGTTTCTTCGACGCGATCAATCACAGCATGTCGGCGATTTCCACGGGTGGTTTCTCCACCTCGGACCTGTCCCTGGCCAAATGGACGCAGCCGGCCGTGCACTGGGTCGCCGTGGTGCTGATGATTCTCGGCAGCCTGCCCTTCGTGCTCTACGTCTCGACCCTGCGCGGCAACTACGGCGCCGTGCTGGGCGACCAGCAGGTGCGCGGTTTTCTCGGCATCTTGCTGAGCGTCTGGCTGTGTATGGGGACCTGGTATTACTTCACCACCGACCTGCACTGGCTCGATGCCCTGCGCCACGTCGCCGTGAACGCCACCTCGGTGATGACCACCACCGGCTTCGCCCTGGGCGACTACTCGCTGTGGGGCGGTTTCGCCGGGATGCTGTTCTTCTATCTGGGCTTCATCGGCGGCTGCTCGGGCTCCACGGCCGGCGGCCTGAAGATCTTCCGATTCCAGGTCGCCTACATCCTGCTCAAGGCCAACCTGATGCAACTGGTGCACCCGCGCGCAGTGATCAAGCAGCAGTACAACCGCCATCGCCTGGACGAAGACATCGTTCGCTCGATCCTGACCTTCTCGTTCTTCTTCACCATCATCATCGCCGTGCTGGCCCTGGCCCTGACCCTCTGCGGCCTGGACTGGATCACCGCCCTGAGCGGCGCCGCCAGCACCGTCGCCGGCGTCGGCCCGGGCATGGGCCCGATCATCGGCCCGGCCGGCACCTACGCCAGCCTGCCGGACATGGCCAAGTGGCTGCTTACCCTGGGCATGCTGATGGGTCGCCTGGAAATTCTCACCGTGCTGGTGCTGCTGATGCCGGCATTCTGGCGCCACTGATCCCGGCCACTGCAGACGATCCGGAATCGGCCTAAACTCTCCTGACATAACAACAACAGGAAGCCGCCCATGAGCAGCCAGCCCAGTGAGCGTTTCAACTCCTTCACCGAGTTCTATCCCTACTACCTGGAAGAGCACCGCCACCCGACCTGCCGGCGCCTGCATTATGTCGGCAGCCTGCTGGTGCTGGTGGTGCTCGGCTATGCGCTGATCAGTGGGCAATGGCTGTGGCTGCTGGCTCTGCCGGTGATTGGCTATGGTTTCGCCTGGGTCGGCCACTTCGCCTTCGAACGCAATCGCCCCGCCACCTTTGAGTACCCGCTGTACTCGCTGATGGGCGACTGGGTGATGCTCAAGGACATGCTCACCGGACGCATTCGTTTCTGAGTAGCCGCCAGGCGCGATCTCTGCACGCTGCGATTCGTGGCGTCAGGGCATTGCGCCTTTGCCGACCGGCCTGGCAGCGTATATGATCCCAACTTTCCGCTGGCCCCGTCCGCACGCCGCTTGCAGCCTGGCGATCGGTCATGCAGTCGGACTTTCAGCAGGGGTCGCCGTTAGCGCATGAATATCACTCTTCCCGTCGTTCCGAACGGCCTGCCGTCGCTGCTCACCCGCGAATACTATTCACGGGTGCTGGCCTATCTCGCCGTGGCCGCCAGCGTCGCGGCCGGCACCTACGTGCAGGTATTCAGCCACAACCTGCTGTGGATCGTGCCCTACGCCCTGCTCTACCCCCATCTGGCGCACTGGCTGAGCAAGCGCTTTCGTGACGACCATCGGCACCGCACCCTGATGACCCTGCTGTTCGTCGACGCCCTTCACTGCGGTGCGTTCGCCGCGCTGCTGGGCTTCTCCGTGGTGCCCAGCCTGATGTTCCTGCTGACCCTGAGCTTCAGCACGCTGATCGTCGGTGGCTTGCGCGACATGGGCCTGGCGTTGCTGGTCGCGTTCAGCGGCACCCTGCTCACCGCCTCGCTCACCGAGCTGCACGTAGCGCCGGAAACGCCGGCGCTGGTGGCACTGGTGAGCATCGCGTTCACCACGCTCTACATCTGCATTTCCGCCTACTTCGTGCACCAGCAGGGCATCCGCCTCGCGCAGGTGCGCAACCAGATCAAGGGCGAGCAGGAAAAGGCCGCGCGCCTCGCCAGGAGCCTGGCCAAGTACCTGTCACCCCAGGTGTGGGAGTCGATCTTCAGCGGCAAGAAACACGTGCGCCTGGAAACCCAGCGCAAGAAGCTCACGGTGTTCTTCTCCGACATTCGCGGCTTCACCGAGCTGTCCGAAGAGCTGGAAGCCGAGGCACTCACCGACCTGCTCAACACCTATCTCAACGAGATGTCGAAGATCTGCATGAAGTTCGGCGGCACCATCGACAAGTTCATCGGCGACAGCGTGATGGTGTTCTTCGGTGACCCGAGCAGCCAGGGCGCCAAGAAGGACGCCATGGCCGCGGTGTCCATGGCCATCGCCATGCGCAAGCACATGAAGGTGCTGCGCCAGCACTGGCGCGCCCAGGGCATCACCAAGCCGCTGGAGATCCGCATGGGCCTCAACACCGGTTATTGCACGGTGGGCAACTTCGGCGCCGATACGCGCATGGACTACACCATCATCGGCCGCGACGTGAACCTCGCCAGCCGCCTGGAAAGCGCCGCCGAAGCCGGCGAGATCCTGATCTCCCACGAGACCTATTCGCTGGTCAAGGACGTGATCATGTGCCGCGACAAGGGCCAGATCAACGTCAAGGGCTTCACCCGCCCGGTGCAGATCTATCAGGTGGTGGACTTCCGCCGTGACCTGGGCGCCAGTTCCAGCTACATGGAGCACGAGTTGCCTGGTTTCTCCATGTACCTGGATACCAACGGCATCCAGAACTTCGACAAGGACCGGGTCATCGAGGCCCTGGAAAAGGCCGCCGAGAAGCTGCGCGACAAGATCATCATGTGACGCGAGCGGCGCTCAGCAACTGCGCGCCACCGTCGTCAGTTTCGCCGGGGTGCCGTTGAGCAGCGGCTGGCTGGCGAGAAACTCCACAGCCGAAGCCCTCCACGATTGGCGCCCCGCCTCCTCGGCGCAACGTGCGCGATCCAGCTCCAGTGCCGCCAGGCAAGCATCACGCAAATCCTCGCCAACCACGCCGGTGACACCCGGCACCACCACATCCAGCGGCCCGGCCACGGCAAAGGCCGCCACCGGCGTGCCGCAGGCCTGGGCTTCGAGCATCACCAAGCCGTAGGTGTCGGTTAGCGACGGAAACACCAGCACACTGGCACGCCGGTAGAAATCGGCAAGTGCCTCACCATGCTGATAGCCGAAGAATTTTACCCCCGGATAGGCCTGCTCCAGCATCGGGCGTTGCGGGCCATCACCCACCACCCACTTCTCACCTGGCAATTGCAGGTCGAGAAACGCCTGCAGGTTTTTCTCCGGCGCGATACGCCCGACATAAAGAAAGACCGCACTCACCGGTGCAGCGGTTCCCGGTCTGGGTGCGAAACGCCGCGTGTCCACGCCCTTGCGCCACAGCACCAGACGCCTGAGCCCGCGCCCGGCCAACCCGGTGCGCAGGCGCTCGGTACTGACCAGCACCGCCTGGCTATGCCGGTGGAACAGCCGCAAACAGGCATAGCCCACTCCCAGCCCGATCCAGCTGCAGCGCGCCGTCAGGTATTCGGGAAAGCGCGTGTGCACCGCGCTGGAAAACGCCAGGCCACGGCGTAGCAACCAACGCCTGGCGGCCCAGCCCAACGGGCCTTCGGTCGCCAGATGCACGCAGTCCGGCGCGAAAGCCTCGATGGCCGGGCCGACGCGCCACAGATTCCAGGCCAGGGGGATTTCCCCATAACTCGGGCATGGTATGCAGCGAAAGGTCAGCGGCGACAGCACCTCGACCTGATGCCCCATGGCGCGTAGCTCGTCAACCAATGCCAATAGGCTGGTGACCACACCATTGACCTGGGGCGCCCAGGCGTCGCTGACGATCAGCAGCCTCATGCCGCCGGCTCGATGACCGCCACCTTGTCGGCCTGCATCTGCGCCAGACGCTGCTGCTCCTCGGCCAGCCGATAGAGCTCGATGCGGCCGTCCGGGTGCTCGATCAGCGCCGTACAGGACTCGACCCAGTCGCCACAATTGAGGTATTCGACCTCGCCCAGCTTGCGGATCTCGGCGTGGTGGATATGCCCGCATACCACGCCGTTGAAGCCCCGCCGCGCGCACTCGTGGGTGATCGCCTCCTCGAAATCGCTGATGAAGTTCACCGCCGTCTTCACCTTGTGCTTGAGGTAAGCCGACAGTGACCAGTAGCCATAGCCGTAACGGCGCCGCCAATGGTTGAGCCAGCGGTTGAGCACCAGGGTCACCGTGTACGCCGAGTCACCGAGAAATGCCAGCCAGCGGTGATAGCGGGTAATCACGTCGAACTGGTCGCCATGAATGACCAGCAGCTTGCGGCCATCGGCAGTCACGTGCTCGGCTTCGTCGACCAGCTGGATGTTGCCCAGCAGCAGCTTCGAGTAACGGCGCAGAAATTCGTCGTGGTTGCCGGTGACATAGATGACCTCGGTGCCGCGCTTGCTCATGGTCAGCAGGCGGCGAATCACGTTGGTGTGCGCCTGGGGCCAATAGATACCGCCGCGCAGCTTCCAGCCATCGATGATGTCGCCCACCAGATAGATCCGCTCGGCCTGATAGCGTTTGAGAAAAGCCGCCAGGTGTTCGGCCTGGCTGTCGCGCGTGCCCAGGTGCACGTCGGAGATCCACAGCGTACGTACGCGTTGCTTGCGGCTCTGTCTTACCAGGGGTTCGATGCTCATCGGGCGGTCTCCGGCAGATTTTGGCCGAGCTTGCGCGAGCGCGGTGAACTGATTGTGAACGCAGCATGGCAATTCGATGACGACCGTACTCCGCTCCCCCACTAACCCGTGCGCGCAAAGCGTCAGCCACGGCGTAAACTGGCTCCACTGCTCGAGGAACACGCCATGTCAGCGCTTTTGTCAGTTCGCCATTACCATCAGGACATCCTCTGTCACGAACATGGGCACGCCCAGTTGGTGTTCGGCCTGAGCGGCCACCTGCAGTTCGAGGTTGCGGGCATGGGCACTCGCGTCAGCCGGCAAACCTTGGCCGTGGTGCCGGCTGATGCACGCCACGCCTGCGAAAGCCGCAACGGCAGCGAATGCCTGGTCCTCGACGTTCCAGCCGGTGACTGGCTGGAGCGGCACCTGGGTGACCATGTCGACGCCAGCCACCGCCTCCTGGAGAAGCCGCGAAAAGTCGAGCTTTCGGCTGCGCAAAGCGGCCTGGTCAACTGGCTGGCAGCCAGCGCGGTGGATGATCCGCTGATCGCTCGCCAAGGCGCCATCCTGCTGCTGGCCAGCCTCAATACCCAGGCGCAACTGCGCCCAAGCCCGGGTCTGCCATTGAGCGCGCTGAACGCCTACATCGAACGGCACGCGGCTCACCCCATCCAGGTGGCGGACCTGGCCGGCCTGACCGGGCTTTCGGCAGCACGCTTCCACCACCGTTTTCTCGACGAGACCGGGCTCACGCCCATGGCCTACGTGCGTGACAAACGCCTGCGCCTGGGCCGCCAACTGCTGCACAACAGCCGCCTGAGCGTCGGCGAGATCGCCGCCCGGGTCGGCTATACCTCGCAGAGCGCTTTCACTGCTGCCCTCTCCCGGCAATTCGGTGAAACGCCGAGGGCGCTGCGTGAACGCCACTCTGGCGACGATTAACGCCAGTCCCGCGACAGCGCCTCCCGAGCCAGCACGCTAAAGTGCGATCAAAACAGGAGCGCATCATGCAGATCATCGAGTGGCAGGACTTCGAGCGCGTCGAACTACGCGTCGGCACCGTAATCAGCGCGGCACCCAACGCCAAAGCAACCAAGCCTGCCTATATGCTGCAGGTCGACCTCGGCGAATTGGGCATCCGCACCTCCAGCGCACAGCTGACCGCCCATTACCGCGCCGACGAGCTGGTGGGGCGCCAAGTGCTGTGCGTGTGCAATTTCGCACCCAAGCGTGTTGCCGGAGTGCGTTCCGACGTACTGGTCACGGGTGTTTATGACAGCGACGGCAAGGTGGTGCTGGCCAGCTTCGACAAGCCATTGCCCAACGGCGCACGCCTGGCCTGACGCGCTGGTCGGTTTCAGCTACCAGCCGGGCGATCGTTATGGCCCAGGTCGCGGGCCGGATCGATCTGATCGCGCACCCGCTGCTTGAGCACCTTGGCCTCGGGGAAACCACCGTCAGCCTTGCGCTCCCAGATCTCAACGCCGTTGCACTGAATGCGGAACGTACCGCCGGTGGCCGGCTCCAGGCTGACCCTGGCCAGGTCATCGGCGAAAGTGGAAAGCAGCTCCTGAGCCAGCCAGGCAGCGCGAAGCAGCCATTGGCACTGGGTGCAGTAGGTGATGGTTACTTCCGCTTTATCAGGTGTCATCAATCGTCTCCGCAGCTAATGCGGCCATCTTAGCGCCGAAGAGCATTGTCTTGTGCGCGGAGGATAGCGGCGCGCATGCCGTCATTGCGGTGAGGCCGCAATCGCTTCGCGCCGAGGTCGGCGCTCCTACATGAGTGCTGGATTGCACGCGATCGCGTAGGAGCCGCGACCCGCGGCGAATGGTGGGCGCAATGCCGTAACCGCCGCAAAGCTGCAATCGCTTCGCGCCGAGGTCGGCGCTCCTACAGAGTATTGGGTTGCACGCGATCGCGTAGGAGCCGCGACCCGCGGCGAATGGTGAGCGCAATGCCGTATTCGCGGCAAGGCTGCAATCGCTTCACGCCGGGGCGGCGCTCCTACGTGAGTGTTGGGTTGCACGCGATCCTGTAGGAGCCGCGACCCGCGGCGAATGGTGGGCGCAATGCCGTAACCGCGGCAAAGCTGCAGTCGCTTCGCGCCGGGGCGGCGCTCCTACAGAGTATTCGGTTGCACGCGATCCTGTAGGAGCCGCGACCCGCGGCGAATGGTGAGCGCAATGCCGTATTCGCGGCAAGGCCGCAATCGCTTCGCGCCGAGGTCGGCGCTCCTACATGAGTGCTGGATTGCACGCGATCCTGTAGGAGCCGCGACCCGCGGCGAATGGTGGGCGCAATGCCGTAACCGCCGCAAAGCTGCAATCGCTTCGCGCCGAGGTCGGCGCTCCTACATGAGTGCTGGATTGCACGCGATCGCGTAGGAGCCCCGACCCGCGGCGAATGGTGAGCGCAATGCCGTATTCGCGGCAAGGCTGCAATCGCTTCGCGCCGGGGCGGCGCTCCTACAGAGTATTGGGTTGCACGCGATCCTGTAGGAGCCGCGACCCGCGGCGAATGGTGAGCGCAATGCCGTATTCGCGGCAAGGCTGCAATCGCTTCGCGCCGGGGCGGCGCTCCTACGTGAGTGTTGGGTTGCACGCGATCGCTTAGGAGCCGCGAGCCACGGCGAAGAGTGGGCGCAACATCGTAGTCGCGATAAGGCTGCAATCGGCGCCTCTACGCAATACGCGCGAGCAACTCGCGGGCTTCCTGCTTCTCTTCCTCGTCGCCTTCGTTGATCACCTCGTTGAGGATGTCACAGGCGGCTTCCAGGTCATCCTGTTCGATATAGGCCATCGCCAGGTTGAGCTTGGTGAGGTTCTGGTGATTGGTGACGAAGCGCTCGGCGTCCTCGGACGATTCCGCTGGCAGCTCATCCAGTTCCAGCCATTGCTCCTGCGGCCCTTCCTCCTCGACCAGCATGGTGCCGGCGAACGGGCTGTGAACGTCATGGCCGAAGATATCCTCTGGCGTTTCCTCGGGCACCGTCGGCGTATCCGCTTCGGCACCAGGGCGCTTCTTGCGCGAGGCGTTTTCGAAGGGGTTCACCAGATCCCAGTCGGCATCCAGCGACAGGTCGTCGAGGTTGAGCTGGAAGTCGTCCTCCTGGGGCTTTTGCTGGGGCGCTGGCGCGGGCACCTCGTCCAGATCCAGGGTCAGATCTTCCAGCGGCCCGAGCGACTCGAGCGGCTCAAGCTCATCGGCCGGCTGGGCGAACAGCGCCGGGTAGCCCGTCTTGAGCGCATCGATACGGGCACCGTCGAAGCCAGCCTGACGCAAGCGCATTTCTTCTTCGGCAAAGGCGGCGACATTGCCCTTCTGCGCCAACACCTCAAGCAGACGGAAGCCGATATCCAGGCGTTGCGGATTGGCCTGGGACGCCTGACGCAGCACCGATACCGCCTCGCCCAGACGGCCGTAGGCCAGGTAGATATTGGCAGCGTCCAGCGGATCGGTGGAGCTGGTGTCGGTGCGTGGCGCGATCGGCGCTCGCACCGGCGGCGGTACATCCACCTCCGCGGCGCGCGGTACGACGACTGGCTCGACGGGCTCGGCTACAGATGCCTGTACCACCGGCGGCACGACGACTACCGGCTCGGCGATGGCCTGCGGATCGGGTTTGCGCTTGCGCTTGAACAACACCAGCAGCAGCGCCAGCAACCCCAACAGGGCAGCCATCAGGATGTTCCAAAGGCTCCAGAATCCCTCTGTCTGAGCCGGCTGCGCTGCAGCGGTGGCCGGTGCCGGCGCGGGCTGCGCGGCAGCACTTGGCGCGGCGGCTTGTGGCGCTGGCTCAGCGGGTGCGACCGGCGCGGCTGCCGGGCGCTGGGCCAGTTGTTCGAGCAACTGGGCGATCTGCTGATCACGCGCGTCCATGCGCGTCATCATGTCCTTCAACTGGTTCTGCACGGTCAACAGATCCTGCTGCAGTTGCAGGTTCTCGGCGGTGCGGTTGGCGACCTCCTCCTCGACACGACGAATCTGCGCCAGCACCTCGACCTGCGGTTCGGCAGGCTGCTGGGGAGCGGTGTCGGGGATGATCTGCGCCGGTGCGGCCGGCTGCGCAGGCGCGGCGTCGGCAGGCTGAGCCGGCGCGGCCTCGGCCACGCGTGCGTGATCGGGCAGCAGCAGTGAAGCGCCAGCGCGCAGGCGATGGATATCACCGTTGCTGAACGCATCAGGGTTGAGCGCGTGGATGTCGAGCATCAGGTCCTGCAACGACGACTTGTCGCCATCGACGCGCAGCTTGGAAGCGATGGTCCACAGGCTTTCGCCGCTAGCCACCTGGTAACGCTCACCGCGGCTGGCGATCGGCGTGCGGCGTGGTGGCGCGTAGGACGTGAACTGCTGATCGCCCACCGGCGCGGCCTGGCTGCTGTAAGCGGACGAAGACGGCGGATCGAGCAGCACCGTGTATTCGCGCAGCAACTGCCCACCGGGGCGCTTCAGCTCGACGATGAAGTTCAGGTAGGGCTCGCGCACCGGCTGGTTGGACACCACCCGCACGACACTCTTACCGCCACGCAGCAAGGGGCTGAAACGCAAATCGTTGAGGAAATAAACGCGGTCGACGCCGGCACGGTTGAAGGCATCGGCTGGCGCCAACGCCACCTTGATATCCGAGGTGGTCATGTCGTCGCCCACCGCCAGCAACTGGATTTCAGCGTTCAGTGGCTGGTTGAGTGCCGAATGCAGGGTGATCTCACCCAGCCCCAGCGCAGGCGCCAGCCCCGAATAGAACGCCGAGCTCGATGCCAGGCCGATTAGCAGATGACGAACATGAGTCATAAAAGCTCCCGATAACTCCGCTCGAAAACAGTTGCAGCGGCTCTAACCGGGCCGACGATTCTGCAAGGTGCGGCGTGCATAGCGCTGCCTCGGCAAACGCTCCTTGTCCCACCGAGTAGTGAGTATGGTCATAATTCAAAGACTTGCGAGTTTCTCGGCCCGTTCAACTCATATCGGTCGAGCATCTGGCCATCATACGCAAAAAGCCAGAAATACGGCTAGTTATGTGATGGCCGTCAACCTTGTGACGGCCTCAGGCGCCATGCCGCGAGTATCGTCAACGCGAACAGCGCGCCCATCAGCCAGAAACTCTGCTGGAATGCCGCCACCTCGGCAGGGAAATCACCGCCCTCCTGGCGATGCCGCCACTCCAGGAAAAACGTTAGAAGATTCACACCGAATGCCCCGCCGAGCTGCCGCACGAAGGTGATGGCACCTGCGCCATGGGGCACCTGCTCACGGTCGAGCGCGTCCAAGGCGCCGGTGGTCAGCGCCGGCAGCAGAATGCCGAGGCCGATCCGCCCGACACAGGCCCAGAAGCACAGCACGACGAAAGAGGCCCCAGGTTCCAGCCAGCCAAGACCGATCGACGACACCACCAGCGCGAGCAGGCCCGAGACCAGCAGCACGTCCGTCGACAGGTGATCGCTCAGGCGCCCGCCCATGAACGAGGCAATGCCCATCACGATGCCGGTCGGCAACAGCAGCAGGCCTGCCCAGCCCGCACTGTAGCCCTCGATGGCCTGCACGTGCAGCGGAATGATGTAGGTGGTGCCGTACAGGCCCATACCCAGTGCCAGCGCCACCCAGCTGGCCTTGCGAAAGCCGACGTGCCGCCACAGCGCCAGCGGCAGCAAGGGCTGGCTGCTGAAGCGGCTACGCCACAGAAATCCGGCGATGGCCGCCACTCCGGTCACGCCCGGCGCCCATACGCGTGGCTCGGCCCAGGGGAAACGTTGGGCCTCGGCCAAGGCGCCGAGGGTGGCGAACAACCCGACATTGAGCAGCACGAAGGCCCACAGGTCGAGAAACGGCGTGTCGCGCTGGCGCTCGCTGGGCATCAGGAACAGGCCGGCCAGCATGGCCAGGAAGCACATCGGCAAGGGCAGCCAGAACACCGCGTACCAGCCGAAGATATCGACCAGGTAACCACCGATGGTCGGCCCCAGCGTGGGCGCGATCATCACGCCCAGCCCGTAGGCACCCAGGGCAGCGCCGCGACCGCCGCCGGCGAATACCCTGAAGATCAGTACCATGGCCAGCGGCTGGACGATGCCGGCGCACAAGCCCTGGATGATGCGCAAAGTGATCAATTGCCAGGCCGCGCTGGCGACCAGGGCGAGCAGTGAGGTGACGATGAATACCGCCAGGCCGGCCTGCGCCGTGGCCCTGGCGCCAAAACGCGCCTGGGCCCAGGCTGACAGCAGCAGCCCGGAGGTCATCGAGGCGAGAAAGCCGGTGGACAGCCACTGGGCCACGGGGCGGCCGATGCGAAAGTCGGCCATGATCGCCGGCAGCGCGACGTTGACGCTGGTCGAAGCCAGAATCATCGCCATGCTGCCGAGCATCAGCACGATCAGCAGGTAAGTCGGATAGCGCGGCCCGTAGCGTCTCTGCAGCAGAGACAGGTCCTGCATCAACGCCGCTCCAGGTTACCCAGAATGCGTGCGTGCACCTGCTGGCAACGGCGCAGGTCTTCCTGATCGATGCCGGCGAACAGCTCCTCGCGCAATTGCGTGGAAATCGCCTCGATCTTCTCGATCAGCGGCTTGGCGGGCGGACACAGGGCGATTTTCTTGGCGCGGCGATCTTCCGGTACTGCATGGCGCACCACCAGGCCCTGGGCCTCCAGGCTGTCGAGCAGCCGGGCCAGCGTCGGCCCTTCCACCCCGACGCTCTGCGCCAGTTCACGCTGGGTCGGCAGCTCGGCGAAGCGACCAATATGCAACAGCACCAGCCAGCGGGCCTGGGAAAGACCCAGCCCGGCGAGGCGACGGTCGAGTTCTGCGCGCCAGGCGCGGGACAATTGCGCCACCTGCATGGCGAAACGATGGGGTTCGGATGGGGACATGGAGGCCGCTCTTGGAATTATCAAAAACTAATTATTAGCGAGCTAACCATAGCTTTTGGCAGAGAGCAAGGTTGCCGTCGTAACCAGGCACACCCCTGTCGCCTATTCGATCAGGCCTCGAACTCGGCCTGCAGCGCGGCGCGCACGCAGTGCAGCACGCCCTCTTCCAGGCGACCGGCGAAAAGCGGGCTGACCTCGGCGACCGACGGTAACTCGCCCTCTCCATCGAGGAACGCATCCTGGATTTCACCCAGCAGCTCCTCAGGCAGATCGAGGGCCTGCTGCAGGGAAATCTGCTGCGCGGCGATGGCTTCGGCGAGCATCGCGTAGGCGCTTTTCGGGCTACAGCCCAATTGGGAGGCGATCTGGCTCGGCGTCATGCCGGCGCGGGCCAGGCTGACCAGCTCATGGCGCAGGTCGACTACCGGCGCCGGCGTGTCGGCGCCGGCCAGCACTTCCAGGAAGGCCTCGCCGTAACGCTCGAGCTTGCGCGCACCGACACCGCTGACGCGGGCCATCTCGGCCATGGTGGTCGGCTTGCTGCGCAGCATTTCCAGCAACGTGGCATCGGGGAAGATCACATAAGGCGGCACTGCGTGCTCTTCGGCCAAACGCTTGCGCAGGGCACGCAGCGCTTCCCACTGCTCGCGCTCGTCTCCACGCACCAGCTGCCGTGCGGCGCTGCCGGATGCCTTGGCGCTCTGCTGAGGCTTGAGGTCGCGACGCAGTTGCAGGGTCACTTCACCGCGCAGCAGCGGACGGCAGCTGTCGGAAAGCCGCAAGCCGCCAAAGCCTTCGAGGTCGACATCCGCCAAGCCGCGGGCGACCAATTGGCGGAACAGCGAACGCCATTCGCCTTCGCTGAGCGCGCTGCCCACGCCGAAGACCGACAGGTGTTGATGACCGAGGCCGCGCATCTTTTCGTTGTCGCGGCCCAGCAGGATGTCCACCAGATGGCCAACGCCATAACGCTGGCCACTGCGATAGATCGCCGACAGCGCCTGGCGGGCGGGTTCGGTGGCGTCCCAGGTCTGTACGCCGTCGGTGCAGTTGTCGCAGTGCCCACAAGGCTGCGGCAGTTCTTCATCGAAATAGGCCAGCAGCACCTGGCGGCGACAGCGGGTTTCTTCACACAGCGCCAGCATGGCGTCGAGTTTGTGCTGCTCCACACGTTTGTGGCGCTCGTCGCCTTCGGAATTGGCGAGCATCTGCTTGAGGAAGATCATGTCCTGCAGGCCGTAGGCCATCCAGGCATCGGCCGGCAAACCGTCGCGCCCGGCGCGACCGGTTTCCTGATAGTAGGCTTCCAGGGACTTGGGCAAATCCAGGTGCGCGACGAAGCGCACGTTGGGCTTGTCGATGCCCATGCCAAAGGCGATGGTCGCCACCATGATCAGGCCTTCCTCGTTGAGAAAGCGCTTCTGGTTGAAGGCCCGCAACTCGGCCGGCAGGCCGGCGTGATATGGCAACGCCGGGAAGCCCTGCTCGGTCAGGAAACTCGCCACTTCCTCGACCTTCTTGCGTGACAGGCAATAGACGATGCCGGCATCGCCCTTGCGTGCCGCCAGGAACGCCAGCAACTGCTTGCGTGGCTGCTCCTTGGGCACGATGCGGTAGAAGATGTTGGGGCGGTCGAAGCTTGACAGAAAGCGCTCGGCGTTCTGCAGGTGCAGGCGATTGACGATTTCCTCGCGGGTGCGCATGTCCGCGGTCGCGGTCAGGGCGATGCGCGGCACCTCGGGAAACAGCTCGGCCAGTTGACCCAGTTGCAGGTACTCGGGGCGGAAATCATGGCCCCATTGCGACACGCAGTGGGCTTCGTCGATGGCGAACAGGGCGATCTGCAGCTGCTGCAGGAAATCCAGCATGCGCGGCTGCACCAGGCGCTCCGGTGCGAGATAGAGCATCTTGATCTCGCCGCGACGGATGCGCGCGGCGATGTCGCGCTGCTGTTCGGCCTCGAGCGTCGAGTTCAGCGCCACGGCCGCCACGCCCAGCTCTTCCAGGGTGGCCACCTGATCGTCCATCAACGCGATCAGCGGCGAGACCACCACCGCCAGCCCCTCACGCAGCAGCGCCGGAACCTGGAAACACAGCGACTTGCCGCCGCCGGTGGGCATCAGTACCAACGCATCGCCGCCGCTGGCCACGCGCTCGATGATCGCACCCTGGCGACCCCGGAAGCTGTCATAGCCGAATACGTCTTTGAGGATGCGTTGCGCCTGCTCGAGCATGTAGGGTCTCCGAATCAAGCGACGCATTATACGCACCTGTGCCGCCAGGTGCGTCCTTGAAGCCTTTCTTTACCTGCAACTCTGGCCGCTTGAGCCGGTCTGCACTTGCAAGCTCGTTGAAAAACCCAAGCCAGCCTGTTTAGGGCGCGGCAACGCAGATAGTTTTTCAGCAGCCTGCTAGAATCCAGCCTCGTTTACTTCTTCCTCAAGGTAGCCACTGATGTCCTTCGCCGAGCAACTGTCCCGTCTGCAAGCCTTTCTCGATGCCGATGACCTGCATGAAGAGGCTCTGGACTATGTCGCCGCCCATGGCTACCTGACGGCGCTGTCCATCTGCCCGGAAAAGATCGAGCCGCGCGAGTGGATCGATGCTCTGTTCTCCGAGCCACCGCACTACCGCAGTGACGAGGAGCGTGACGAAATCGAAGCCACCCTGATCCAGCTGCAGGCCCATATCGCCCGTCAGCTGGCCAGCGACGACGAGCCGGAAGTGCCGTGCGACCTGGACCTGGGCGACGAGCCGGACGACTCCGACCTGCGCGGCTGGTGCATCGGCTTCATGGAAGGCGTGTTCCTGCGCGAAAGCGTGTGGTTCGACGACGCCGAAGACGAAGTCAGCGAGCTGCTGCTGCCGATCATGGTCGGTTCGGGCCTGTTCGACGAGCAGCCGGAATTCGCCGAGATCGCCCGTGACCGCGACCTGGTCGACAGCATGGTCGATCAGATCCCCGAGTTGCTGACCGCCCTGTTCCTGCTGTGCAACGCCCCCGACGAGAAGCCGGCGCTGCTCAAGCCCCGCCACCACTAACAGCGCCGCCATCGTCATGGCGCGCGAACCCTTCGAGACCCGCAATCCACTGCTGCGCTACTGCCTGCTGACCATCGGCTGGCTGAGCGTGGCGCTGGGCGTGCTCGGTATCTTCCTGCCACTGCTGCCCACCACGCCCTTCCTGCTGCTGGCTGCGGCGTGCTTCATGCGCAGCTCCAAGCGCTTCTACCTGTGGCTGGTCGAGCACCCACAGCTAGGGCCATGGATTCGCGACTACCTGGCCGGCGAAGGCATCCCGCGCAAGGCCAAGATCTACGCCATCAGCCTGATGTGGCTGAGCATCGGCATTTCCTGCGTTCTGGTGCCGCTGATCTGGGCACGGCTGTTCATGCTCACCAGTGCCGTACTGGTCAGCCTGTACATCCTCAAGCAGAAGACCCTGCCGGATCGCCGCTGAACGGTTCGCTCCGACGCGGCGTCCCTAAGCGGACGTTGGGTTGCTCACGATCGTGATGGGAGCCGCGACCCGCAGCGGATGGCGTGCTCGACGCCGATCTCGCAGCAAGGCCGCAATCTTTTCGCGCCGAGGGCGACGCTCCTACGCGGGCGGTGGGTTGCTCACGATCATGGTAGACGTAGGTTAGATCGGGGCGCGTAGCCGGCGCTTTTTCATCCACCATTGCAATCATAAAGCGGTGGACGGATGAAGCATCCGTCCACCCTACGCCCGCTAAAGATCAATGCCTGGCCTTTTCGAACGCCGCTTCCAGCCCATCGTTGATGGTGCGCAGCACCTTGACCCGGGCGAACTGCTTGTCGTTGGCCTCGACCAGCGTCCAGGGCGCCAGGCGGGTACTGGTGCGGTCGACCATATCGCCAACCGCTTCGCGGTACAGCGGCCACTTCTCGCGGTTGCGCCAATCTTCCTCGGTGATCTTGAAGCGCTTGACCGGATTGTTCTCGCGCTCGCGAAAACGCAGCAACTGAGTCTGCTCGTCGATGGCCAGCCAGAACTTCACCAACACCACGCCGGCGTTGCTCAGTTGCTCCTCGAAATCATTGATCTCGCCATAGGCGCGTAGCCAGTCCTCGGGCGCACAGAAACCCTCGACCCGCTCCACCAGCACGCGGCCATACCAAGAGCGATCGAACACCGTGAACTTGCCCCGCGCCGGAATGTGCCGCCAGAACCGCCACAGATAGGGCTGCGCACGCTCCTCCTCGGTCGGCGCGGCGACCGGCACGATGCGGTACTGGCGCGGGTCCAGCGCCGCCGCCACACGGCGAATCGCCCCGCCTTTGCCGGCCGCATCGTTGCCCTCGAACACCGCAACCAGCGCGTGGCGGCGCATGCGTTTGTCGCGCATCAGCTGCGCCAGGCGCGCCTGCTCCCGCGCCAGCTGTTCGCGGTAGTCGGCCTTGGCAAGGCTCAGGCGCATATCCAGGCTGTCGAGCAGGCTGCGCTGGTCGGTGCGCGTCATCAGCGGTGTGGCATGCGGTAACGGTGCCCGCTCCGGGCTGTCGCGCAGCGCCGCCTGCAGGCCTTCGAGCAGGATGCGCCCGACCGTCAGGCTGCGGTAATTGGCATCGGCACCGGCGACGATGTACCAGGGCGAATAATCACGACTGGTGCGGCGCAGCACGTCTTCGCCGGCGCGCACGAACTTGTCATAGGTCTTCGATTGCTGCCAGTCCAACGGGCTCAGGCGCCAGCTGTGCAACGGGTCGTCCTGCAGCGTTTCGAGCCGCTTGAGCATCTGCTTCTTGGACAGGTGGAACCAGAACTTGAAGATCAGCGTACCTTCGTTGCAGAGCATCTGCTCCAGGCCCAGCGCGCCCTCGATAGCGCCGTTGAGCTGATCCTTCTTGAGGTCGCCGTGCACCCGGCCCTGCAGCATCTGGCTGTACCAGTTGCCGAAGAAAATGCCGATGCGCCCCTTTGGCGGCAGTTGTCGCCAGTAGCGCCAGGCCGCCGGCCGGGCCAGCTCCTCGTCGGTTTGTTGGTCGAAGGTGCTGACCTGAATCAGGCGCGGGTCCATCCACTCGTTGAGCAGCTTGACCGTCTCGCCCTTTCCCGCGCCCTCGATGCCATTGATCAGGATGATCACCGCATGCCGGCCCTGCTCGCGCAGCGCGTACTGGACTTCGAGCAAGGCCTCGCGCAGCACCTGCTCTTCGGCGGCGAACGTGGCCTTGTCGATGACGTGGTCGATCTCGGCGGACTCGAACATAAGCACCTCTTCCTGAACGGTGCATGCAGACTAGGGGCCGATCACCATCCAGCGCAAGTGACGCGCTGCAGCAAGCCGAAGCATCACGACCGCACCCTCGCCCTGCTAGAATCGCCGCCCTGCTCGCTACAGACACCCGACCATGGCCGACCAATACGCACAACTCGACTGGGACGAACAGGGCCTGCCCTCCTCGCGCCAGTACGACGACGTCTACTTTTCCCGGGAAAACGGCCTGGAAGAGACGCGCTACGTGTTTCTGGACAACAACGACCTGCCGCGACGCTTCGCCGCCCTGCAGCCGGGCGCGCAGTTGGTGGTCGGCGAAACGGGCTTTGGCACCGCAATGAATTTCCTCTGCGCCTGGCAGCTGTTCGATGAGCAGGCGCCCGCCGGCGCACGCCTGCATTTCGTCAGCGTCGAGAAACACCCGCTCAGCGAGACGGATCTGCAACGCGCCCTGGTGTTATGGCCGGCCCTGAGGCGCTACAGCCAGCAATTGCTCCAGTCGTATCGCTGCCTGAACCCAGGCTTCCAGCGCCTGGTGTTCGATGACGGCCGCGTGGTGCTGACGCTGATTGTCGGCGATGCACTGGCCATGCTGCCGCAGCTCGATGCACGCGTCGATGCCTGGTTTCTCGACGGCTTCGCACCCTCGAAAAACCCCGAGATGTGGACGCCCGAGCTGTTCGCGCAACTGGCCAGATTGAGCGCGCCAGGCACCACCCTGGGCACCTTCACCGCCACCGGTTACGTGCGCCGGGGCCTGATCGCGGCGGGCTTCGCCATGAAGCGCGTGCCCGGGCTCGGCAAGAAATGGGAAGTGATGTGCGGCGCCTTCACCGGCCAGGCCTCCAATCAGGCCAAGCCCTGGTTTGCGCGTCCCACTCAACATCACCAGGAAAGACGCGCTCTGGTGATAGGCGCTGGCCTGGCCGGCTGCGCCACGGCTGCCAGCCTGGCCACACGCGGCTGGCAGGTCACCGTGCTGGAGCGCCATGGGGCGGCGGCCCAGGAAGCCTCGGGCAACCCCCAGGGCGTCTTGTACCTCAAGCTGTCCGCCCATGGCACGGCGCTGTCGCGACTGATCGTCGATGGCTTTGGCTACACCCGCCGGCTGCTCGAACGTCTGCACAAAGGCCAGGATTGGGACGACTGCGGCGTGCTGCAACTGGCCTTCGACGAGCGCGAAACCCAGCGCCAGGCCAAGCTCGCCGCCGCCTTCCCGACCACACTGCTGCGCTCGCTGGACCGCCAGCAGGCCGAATTGCAGGCCGGCATCGGCCTGGCCAGTGGCGGCTTGTTCTACCCCGATGCCGGCTGGGTGCATCCGCCGGCGCTCTGCGTGCAATTGCTCGACCATCCCGCAATCCGCCTGCAGTGCCACCAGGAAGCCCTGGCGCTCGAGCATGTCGACGGGCAATGGCAGGCACTGAGCGGCCGGGAGATATTGGCCGAAGCGCCAGTGGTGGTGATCTGCAGCGCGGCGGATACCCTGCGCTTCGAGCAAAGTGCGCATTTGCCCCTCAAACGCATCCGCGGGCAGATCAGTCGGTTGCCGGCGTCACCACGCAGCTCCGGGCTGAGCACCGTGGTGTGCGCCGAAGGCTATGTCGCGCCGGTTCGCCAAGGCGAACACACCCTGGGCGCCAGCTTCAACTTCGACAGTGACGACCTCACGCCAAGCAGCGCCGAGCACGCCAGCAATCTGGGGCTGCTGCGGGAAATCTCCAGCGACCTGGCCGAGCGCCTCGACGCCGATAACCTCGATCCGGCCACCTTGCAGGGCCGCGCCGCCTTTCGCTGCACCAGCCCGGATTACCTGCCGATCATCGGGCCGCTGGCCGACGCCGAGCAGTTCGCCACCGCCTACGCCGTGCTGGCCCGCGATGCCCGCCAGGTGCCGCCGATCCCCTGTCCGTGGCAGCAAGGCCTATACATCAACAGCGGCCACGGCTCCCGCGGCCTGATCACCGCCCCGCTGTCCGGCGAACTGATTGCGGCCTGGCTGGAAGGCGAGCCGCTGCCAGTACCCATCGACGTCGCCGAAGGCTGCCACCCCAATCGTTTCATGCTGCGGCAGTTGATTCGCAAGGGTTGAGCTGGCATAAGCTGGCATGTCCTGTTGCCGCGGGTCGCCCCATGATCGCGAGCAAACCACCGTCCGCGTGGGAGCGCCGACCCGGCGCGAAGCGATTGCGGCCTCGCTGCGGAACTGGCGTCGCAAGCACCATTCGCCGCGGGTCGCGGCTTGTATGTTCTAGGCTAGGAACCTGTCGGGGGTGGAGGGACATGCGCGGCTTCTGCAAGCGACAAGCCAGACAGTGGGAGAATTCCCCCACCCCATACTCACCGCAAACGCCGATAAGGAATCCTTCGG
>NZ_MSXW01000037.1 GCF_001945445.1 Pseudomonas sp. PA27(2017) | reverse complement strand
GCGCACCAGCTGGGTGTATTCCCTGCACGGGCGCAATTTCCTGCTGACCATGCAGCGCCTGCTGCAGGAGCGCGAACAACTCAGCGTGGTGGCCGACCAGATCGGTGCGCCGACCTGGGCCGGCAGCATCGCCGCCGCGACCGTGCAACTGCTCGAGCGCTGGCAACAGCAGCAAACTGCGGCCTGGGGCGTCTATCACTTCAGCGCGCGCGGTGAAACGTCCTGGTTCGGCTTCGCCGAGGCCATCGCCGCGCAATTGCTGGCACAGGGCAGAGCGGTCGCCGCACTGAAGCCCATCGCCACCACCGAGTACCCAACGCCAGCCAAGCGCCCGCTCAATTCGCGCCTGGATTGCAGCCGCCTGGAGCGCGACTGGGGCGTGCGTCTGCCGGAGTGGCACGCCGGCCTGCTCGAGTGCCTGAACACGCCACGCTGACTCCAAAAGGTCGCCCAGGTCGAGCGCAGCGATACCCGGGGCTCACCCTCTATCGCCAGGTTCGGGCTGGGCTACCTGGCACCCGGCGTATGCGGTCATAATGCCCCGGTCTTTCCGGCGCCCATTCGATGAACACGATCCCCAGCACCATTCCCAAACGCCCCCGCTGGCGCAGCCTGGCAATCCTGGCCCTGCTGCTGGCGCCGCTGCTGTGGCCGCTGCACTACGTCGCCGAGCGCTACTACCGCATCGAGCTGACCGAACAGAACCGGCAAACCCTCGATCTGTACGTGGCCAACCTGCTGGGCACACTGCGTCGCTACGAAGTGCTGCCGCCGATTCTCGGCGATCTGCCGGGCCTGCGCACCGTGCTGGCGACGCCGGGCGACGAAGCCGCCCAGGCAGCGGCCAACCAGTTGCTCAAGCGGGTGCGCCAGCAGACTGGTGCCGACGTCATCTACCTGATGAACCCCAAGGGCGAAACCCTGGCTGCTTCCAACTGGGACCAGCAGGACACCTTCGTGCGCGGCAACTTCGCCTTTCGCCCCTACTTCCAGGAGGCGCTGGCCGGGCGCCTGGGACGCTTCTTCGGCCTCGGCACCACCTCCGGCAAGCGCGGCTACTACTTCGCCTCGGCGGTCTATGACGGCAACCAGAAGATCGGCGTGATGGTGATCAAGGTCGACCTCGATCACACCGAAAGCCTGTGGGGCAACACCCCGGAGCAACTGCTGGTGACCGACGGCAATGGCGTGGTGATCCTGACTTCGCGCCCAGACTGGCGGTTTCACGCCAGCCGCCCGCTGGACAAGGCCGAGCGCGCCTCCATCGCCGCCATCCAACCCTATCCGACCCAAGCGCCGCCACCCCTGCAGCTCGACCCCGACGCCTGGCTGACGCAGAGCCGGGTGCTCGATGAAACCGGCTGGAGCGTCAGCATTCTCGCCCCGCGGGTGGTACTCGACCGCTCGGTGCGCACGGTAATGGCGGTCGGCGGCGGCGCCCTGCTGGTGTTGATCCTGCTGGTCGGCCTGATGATGCAGCGCCGCCGTCATTACCTGGATCGCATCGCCCTCAGCACCCGCGCCCGCCAGGAGCTGGAGCAGCGCGTACAGGAACGTACCCAGGATCTGGAGCGCCTCAACAGCCGCCTCAAGCAGGAAGTGCTGGAGCGCGAACAGGCCCAGCAGGAGCTGGTGCAGGCCCAGGACGAGCTGGTCCAGGCCAGCAAGCTGACCGCCCTGGGCACCATGAGCGCCAGCATCAGCCACGAACTCAACCAGCCCCTGGCGGCCATTCGCAGCTACGCCGAGAACGCCGGCGTGCTGCTCGACCACCAGCGCACCGAGGACGCCCGCGGCAACCTCAAGCTGATCAGCCAGCTTACCGAGCGCATGGCCTCGATCATCGCCCACCTGCGCGCCTTCGCCCGTCGCGACCGCCACGCACCGGAAAGCGTGGCCCTGCAACCGGCCATCGACGATGCCCTGGCGCTGCTGGCCAAGCGCCGTCGCGCCATGGACGTTGAGCTGGTTCGCGATCTGCCCGATGCCACCCTGTGGGTGCAGGCTGGCGAAACGCGCCTGCGCCAGGTGCTCAGCAATCTGCTGGCCAACGCCCTGGATGCCCTGGCCGAGCGTCCGCAGCCGCGGCGTATCTGGATCAGCACCGAGCTGCAGGGCGATCTGCTCGAGCTGCACCTGCGCGACAACGGCCCCGGCTTCTCGGAAAGCGCCCTGGCCCACGCCCGCGAGCCGTTCTTCACCACCAAGACCAGCGCCCAGGGCCTCGGCCTGGGCCTGGCGATCTGTGACACCCTGATGCGCGCCCTGGGCGGCGAACTGCTGTTCGCCAACCATCCCAAAGGCGGCGCGCACCTGATCCTGCGCCTGCGCACCGCCGACAACGGCGTGAACATCCAGCCGCCCGAGGACTTCACCGTATGAGCACCATCGACGCCAACACTCAGGTTCTGCTGATTGACGACGACCCGCACCTGCGCCAGGCCCTCAGCCAGACCCTGGACCTGGCCGGCCTCAAGGTCGCCACCCTGGCCGATGCCAAGGGCCTTGCCGAGCGCATCGAACGCGACTGGCCCGGCGTGGTGGTCAGCGATATCCGCATGCCCGGCGTCGACGGCCTGGAACTGCTCAAGCAGCTGCACGAGCAGGACCCCGACCTGCCGGTACTGCTGATCACCGGCCACGGCGACGTGCCGTTGGCCGTGCAAGCCATGCGCGCTGGTGCCTACGACTTTCTGGAGAAACCCTTCGCCAGCGACGACCTGCTGGAAAGCGTGCGCCGTGCCCTGGCCCTGCGCCGCCTGGTGCTCGACAACCGCAGCCTGCGCCTGGCCCTGGCCGACCGCCAGCAACTGTCAGGCCGGCTGGTCGGCCACTCACCGGCCATTCAACGTCTGCGCGAGCAGATCGGCTCCCTGGCCGGGATCAGCACAGATGTGTTGATCCTCGGTGAAACCGGTGCCGGCAAGGAAGTCGTGGCCCGCGCCCTGCACGACCTGTCCAGCCGCCGCGACGGCCCCTTCGTGGCGATCAACGCCGGCGCCCTGGCCGAATCCGTGGTGGAAAGCGAGCTGTTCGGCCACGAACCCGGCGCCTTCACCGGCGCGCAGAAGCGCCGCATCGGCAAGTTCGAGTTCGCCAACGGCGGCACGCTGTTCCTCGATGAAATCGAGAGCATGACCCTGGACGTGCAGGTCAAGCTGCTGCGCCTGCTGCAGGAGCGGGTGGTCGAACGCCTCGGTGGCAACCAACTGATCCCGCTGGATATCCGGGTGATCGCCGCCACCAAGGAAGACCTGCGTACCGCCGCCGACCAGGGGCGCTTTCGCGCCGACCTCTATTACCGGCTCAACGTCGCGCCGCTGCGCATCCCGCCCCTGCGCGAACGTGGCGAGGACATCCTGGTGCTGTTCCAGCATTTCGCCAATACCGCCAGCGCCCGCCACGGCCTGCCGCAACGAGAGTTGCAACCCGGTCAGCGCGCCATGCTGCTGCGCCATCCGTGGCCAGGCAACGTGCGTGAATTGCAGAACGCTGGCGAGCGCTTCGCACTCGGGCTGGACCTGGGCCTGGAACTGAGCGTCGACAGCCAACTACACAGTGCACCGCTATCCGGCAGCCTCAGCGAACAGGTGGAGGCCTTCGAGCGTGCGCTGATCGCCGCCGAGCTGACCCGCAACCACAATTCTCTGCGCAGCCTCGCCGAGGCTCTGGGCGTGCCACGCAAGACCCTGCACGACAAACTGCGCAAGCACGGCCTGAACTTTGCCGATGCTGGCGGAAGCTCGCCAGACGACATCGAGTGAATAAGCGGATTCTTGCCGACTTCATCAGCAGCTTTCATCGCGAATTCGCAAACCCGCCATCCACAGGGATTGGCGGGTTTTATTTTGAAAATCGACCGAGCCATAAGCCATGGGGCTTTGCGCCTGACGCAAAGCTGCCATGCCAAATTATCATCCTGCCTGGCACAACGCTTGCTCTGCTGGTCATCAGCGAAAAACAAGTACAAGTCCAGGCCCAATCGCTGCCAACCGATCCTGCCGCTCAAGCGGCAATCCTCGACTTGCTCTTGTCCGCTCGTTTCAGCGCCCCGGCGCTCAGCACGATATCCAACAACAAGAGGAAGCATCGCATGTTCAAATTCACTGCCAAGGCACTGGCTTGCGCCCTGTCGCTGAGCATCGCCGGCATGGCCCAGGCGGCCGATCCCATTTCGATCAAATTCGCCCACGTGGTTGCCGAGCACACCCCGAAAGGCCAAGGCGCGCTGCTGTTCAAGAAGCTCGTCGACGAGCGCATGGATGGCAAGGTGACCGTGCAGGTCTACCCGAACTCCTCGCTGTTCGGCGATGGCAAGGAAATGGAAGCCCTGCTGCTCGGTGACGTGCAGATCATCGCGCCGTCGCTGGCCAAGTTCGAGCACTACACCAAGCAGATCCAGATTTTCGACCTGCCGTTCCTGTTCAACGACATCAACGCCGTTGATCGCTTCCAGCAAAGCCCGGAAGGCAAAGCCCTGCTGACCAGCATGGAAAGCAAAGGCATCACCGGCCTGGGTTACTGGCACAACGGCATGAAGCAGCTGTCGGCCAACAAGAAACTGGTCGAACCGAAAGATGCCCGCGGCCTGAAATTCCGCGTACAGGCTTCCGCCGTACTCGACGAGCAGTTCAAGGCCCTGCGCGCCGCGCCGCGCAAGATGAGTTTCGCCGAGGTCTACCAAGGCCTGCAGACTGGCGTGGTCAACGGTGCCGAGAACCCCTACTCGAACATCTACAGCCAGAAGATGCACGAAGTGCAGAAGTTCATCACCGAGTCCGACCACGGCGTGCTGGACTACATGGTGATCACCAACACCAAGTTCTGGGACGGCCTGCCGGAAGACATCCGCAGCGAGCTGACCGCGATCCTCGCCGAAGTCACCGTCGAGGTGAACAAGCAGGCCGAAGCGCTGAACCAGAAGGACAAGCAGCGCATCATCGATGCCGGCACCACCGAAATCGTCATCCTGACGCCCGAGCAGCGTGAAGAGTGGCGCGAAGCCATGCGCCCGGTGTGGAAGAAATTCGAAGGCGAAATCGGTGCCGACCTGATCAAGGCTGCCGAGGCTGCCAACCAGGCCAACTGAGGCCGCCTGGCCTCACGGCCATCCGGCGACGGCTCCTGAGCGGAGCCGCCGCCCGCTTCACCGACACTGCTCCCGCAGGCTGCAGCACCGCTGCCGAGCCCCGGGTGCGGCTGTCTCTTACGTCGCTTCGCGACCGCTCTTATACACGGAGATAACCCATGCACGCTGTCGCTCGTGTCTGGAACAAAGCCGAAGAGATGATGGTGGCGTTCCTGCTTGCAGGCATGACCCTGGTCACCTTCTCGTATGTGGTGTTCAACAACCTCTACGGTGTTTTCTACGCCCTGGGCGATGCGCTGCCGTTCGGTAGCGATGCCATGTTCGCCATCGGCGACGGCATCCTCTACGTCGCCCAGGAAATGACCTGGAGCGTGGCCCTGACCAAGGCCATGTTCGGCTGGCTGATCTTCGTTGGCCTGGCCTGGGGCGTGCGCATCGGTGCGCACATTGGCGTCGACCTCTTGGTGCGCCTGTTCAAGCCCGCCCTGCAGAAGGCCGTGGCGATTCTCGCGCTGCTCATTTGCCTGGCCTATTGCGCGCTGATGGCCTACTCCAGCGAGCAGTGGGTCGCGGTGCTGTTCAACATCGGCACCGGCGCCGAGGACCTGGACCGCTTTGGCGTGCAGCAGTGGCACATCGTGATGATCGTGCCCATCGGCTTCACCCTGATGTTCCTGCGCTTCGCCCAGGTGCTGGTGCGTGTGATCCAGAACAAGCAGATCGGTTTCGGCGGCCATGGCGAGCTCGATGACGCCATCAAACTCGCCGAAGAGACGGAGACCAAACGATGACCATCGCCTTTCTGTTCATCGCCCTGTTCGTGCTGATGTTCATCGGCATTCCGGTGGC
>NZ_MSXW01000036.1 GCF_001945445.1 Pseudomonas sp. PA27(2017) | reverse complement strand
CTATTTCACTCCCCTCTCCGGGGTTCTTTTCGCCTTTCCCTCACGGTACTGGTTCACTATCGGTCAGTCAGTAGTATTTAGCCTTGGAGGATGGTCCCCCCATATTCAGACAAAGTTTCTCGTGCTCCGTCCTACTCGATTTCATTGACAAGAGATTTTCGTGTACGGGGCTATCACCCACTACGGCGGCACTTTCCAGAGCCTTCCACTAATCTCAAATCAACTTAAGGGCTAGTCCCCGTTCGCTCGCCACTACTAAGGGAATCTCGGTTGATTTCTTTTCCTCAGGGTACTTAGATGTTTCAGTTCCCCTGGTTCGCCTCATGCACCTATGTATTCAGTGCATGATACCCAGCTTATGCTAGGTGGGTTCCCCCATTCAGAGATCTCTGGATCACAGTCTGTTTGCCGACTCCCCAAAGCTTATCGCAGGCTACAACGTCTTTCATCGCCTCTGACTGCCAAGGCATCCACCGTATGCGCTTCTTCACTTGACCATATAACCCCAAGCAATCTGGTTACTGTCTATAACGTGAAGACGACATTCGCCGAAAATTTGCACTTGAGAACAACGCAAATTTTACCTTGACCAGATTAATTACCAGTGAAAGTAATCAATCAGTCACTTCTATCACATACCCAAATTTTTAAAGAACGATGTTTCGACTGGTCAAAGACCAGAAATCAACATTCACCCTGCCTCTGCAGAGAATGCTCATTTCTGAACTCTTACTCATTAACGACTGCAACCAGATAGTGGTGGAGCCAAGCGGGATCGAACCGCTGACCTCCTGCGTGCAAGGCAGGCGCTCTCCCAGCTGAGCTATGGCCCCGTATATCATCTGCACCTGAATTGGTAGGTCTGGGCAGATTTGAACTGCCGACCTCACCCTTATCAGGGGTGCGCTCTAACCAACTGAGCTACAGACCTATAACAGGGTCGCGTTACAGCATCGTCTTCTACAATGAATCAAGCAATTCGTGTGGGAGCTTATGAATAAGCTGCGATCTTCGATTAAGGAGGTGATCCAGCCGCAGGTTCCCCTACGGCTACCTTGTTACGACTTCACCCCAGTCATGAATCACACCG